>NZ_JBYTDU010000001.1:0-22682 GCF_058791715.1 Cytobacillus sp. EB106-05-05-XG126
GATCTTAGCGACACTAGAACGCGACTAACAATCAGTGGGGGATAAGGAAAACCCCACTGATTGAAGTTTCACTTTATTGAAACAGGCCGACCAGCTGCTACGTCTCAGGTCTTATTTGAAAATAAAGCTGAGGCTCGTTATAGCATTTGCGTATTACAGGTAAGATGAAATCAAGAAAGGAGGAAATGAAAAATGAAAAAACTTGGATTATTGATTGCAGGTGGTATTGCGGCGATGGTGCTGATTTCAAACCTTGGACCGATCGTGGGTCTGGCAGTAAGCGCAGCAATTCTATACTATGTGTTTAAACAATTTTTAAAAGCAGAAAGCACGATGGCGAAGATCGGCTATGGAATCATCGGGTTTATTGCTTTGATGGCTACAGCTTCCAACTTCCCGGCCATCTTAGGGCTTGCAGCAGCATACGTTTTATATCTGGTCTATAAAAAGTGGAACGATTCAGGCTCAAGTGTAATGGAAGAAGACAATGACCCTTTTGCCAGCTTTGAAAAGCAGTGGGCAGAATTAAATAGAAACTAAAAAGAGGAGAGATCGATATGGCAAACCTATTAACAAGAATCAAAGATACAGTAATGGCAGACCTTCACGAAGCATTGGATAAAAAGGAGAAAAAGAATCCGATTGCCCTTCTAAACCAATACCTTCGTGATTGTGAGCGGGAAACTGAGAAGGTCCGCAAGCTGTTGGAACGTCAATATACATTAAAGGAAGAATTCACCCGGGAATACGAGCAGGCGAATAACCTTGCAGACAAACGCAAGCGTCAGGCAGAGGTTGCTTCACAGGCAGGGGAAGAGGAACTCTATCAGTTCGCTTCACAGGAGCAAATGCAGTATGAAGAGCGTGCCGGCCGTTTGAAGGAACTATTGAACCAGGCGGCAGATCAAATGGGTGATCTTGAAAGAAAATACGAGGAAATGAAGCATAAGCTGAAGGATATGCATATCCGCCGCATGGAGCTGATGGGCCGTGAAAACATCACACGCGCCAACCACCGGATGGATAAGGTGCTCGATCAAAACAATGATAAATCCTTTACAAAATTCCAGGAAATTGAATCCTATCTTGACCGTCTTGAGCATCAGGTGAAAAGCTCCTATCACCGCAGCACAATCGATGCCCGCATCGCGCAGCTGGAAAAAGAGCTTGAAAAGAAGCCGGTATTGTAATATTCAATAACAAGTCAGAAATAAGTTTGTATCAGCAAACTGCAAAATCAAGCCTGCCTGTATAATCTTTTTTCCCAAAAAGATAAAAACTTTTTCTATTTTATGAACAAAAAATGGTATTCTAAAAAGGCGTAGGGATACTGCGCCTTTTAAAGTCTATTGACCACGGCGCTTGCCGCTTTTCTTATCATTCCAAAACACAGAAGGGGGGATGCCTCATGAACATGAACAACAAAAGCGATTATATGAGCTGGATTATCATATTAGGCATTGTCTTTCTCTTTGTGGAAATAGCCTTTTTTAACAGCGGCGTGATATTCTCTCTTCTAGTGCCAATTGGAATGGTATATATCGGAAGAAAGTGGATGCCTAAGAGCTCCGGTAAATGGTTTTTCTGGCTTGGGCTAATTTTTCTGCTCATCAATATTTTCAGCATGATGACGCTGAAATTTTTCCTGCTGGCGATTCTGGTACACCTGCTGATTCAGTTTTGGCAGTCCAAAAAAGAACCTAAACGAATTCAGCCAGAATTGAAGGAACCGGCAGTAAATCTCCAGAAAGAAACAGTCATAAAAAAGAATCCTCTTTTTTCCAATATATTTGTCGGCCAGCAAAAAACGCCTGAGCAGGTGTATGAATGGAATGATATCAATATCCAGACCGGCATAGGTGATACGGTCATCGACTTAAGCTATACAGTTATTCCAAAGGGAGAGACCGTCATTTTCATCCGGAACTTCATCGGAAATGTGCAGGTGCTTGTTCCCTATGACGTGGAGGTTACTGTTAGTCATTCAGCAATAGCCGGAAAGGCACGGATATTCGAATACGAGGAATCAAAGATGTTTAATCAGCATCTGCACCTCCAGACACCTGGCTATGATCAATCAGGACAGCGCGTTAAAATTTTCACTTCTTTTGCAGTCGGGGATATCGAGGTGAAGCGCGTATGAATATCATTCAGCGGCAAATTGCATGGGGAGCAGGCATGTCTCTCCTCATTCTTGCTGTCCTGACAGCCTCTTTTTTTACGATGTTTCCCATTCCCGGCTGGCGGGATCTTTGGGAAACGGAAATACTTGATATTCCATTTATCTTATTTGTGCCGAGCGTAAGCCTGGCCATAGGCCTGATCTTTGGTGTGCTGTCAGGCATTTACTGGCGCCGGCAGCTATTTGCAGTAGACACTATGCTCCGCCAGGTCGAAGAAGGCAGGCAATTGGATGTGCCGGAAACGGGTAAAGAACTGCAGTCCATAGCTGTCAGGGCCGAGAAGATTCAAAAGAATATGGCAGAACAGGCAAAGATCTCTCAAAAATTGGCAAATGAAAAAGCAGAAGATATCGAGAGCAGGATGCAGGAAATCGTTTCCCAGGAACGGAACAGGCTTGCCCGTGAGCTTCACGACTCTGTCAGCCAGCAGCTGTTTGCAGCATCGATGATGATGTCCGCCATTACTGAAACCCAGCAGGATCCGGAAGACAGGCAAACAAAGCAGCTGAAAATGGTGGAGGAAATGATCCATCAGTCACAGCTCGAAATGCGTGCCCTGCTCTTACACCTTCGTCCGGCTGCACTTAAGGGCAAAAGCCTTCAGGAAGGAATTGAAGAGCTTTTGGTCGAATTGCTTCAGAAAGTTTCCATGGAGATTGAATGGAAGGTGGAGACTTTTCCGCTTGATAAAGGGGTGGAAGACCATTTATTCCGTATTCTTCAGGAGGCAGTGTCCAACACACTCCGCCATTCCAAATCGCAAAATCTTGAAGTGCTCCTGATTCAAAGAGATGATTATGCCATTCTCCGGGTGGCTGATGATGGAGTCGGGTTTGATGTAGAGGAAACAAAGGCAGGCTCCTATGGCCTGCAGAATATGTATGAACGTGCAGCGGAAGTTGGCGGCAGCATGAAAATTATCAGTGTGAAAAATAAAGGAACCCGTCTTGAAGTAAAGGTTCCGATTATGTAAATAATGTCTGCTTAGGCAAGACTAAATTTTGAGGATGAGGCCAATGATTAAAGTACTTTTTGTGGATGATCATGAAATGGTTCGGATTGGAGTGTCTTCCTATTTGACGGCACAGCCGGATATTGAGGTTATAGGAGAAGCGGATAACGGAAAAACAGCGATTGATATGGCACTTGAATTGCGGCCGGATATAATTCTGATGGATCTAGTGATGAAGGAAATGGACGGAATCGAGGCGACCAGAAGAATCATCGAACAATGGCCGGAAGCTAAGATCATCATTGTGACAAGCTTCCTGGATGATGAAAAAGTGTATCCGGCTTTGGAAGCAGGGGCGACAAGCTATATGCTGAAAACCTCCAAAGCAAGTGAAATTGCTGAGGCAGTCCGCTCGACTTATCATGGACAGTCAGTGCTTGAACCGGAAGTAACAGGCAAAATGATGGTGAAAATGAGGCAGAAAAATCAGCTGCTGCCCCACGAAGAGCTGACAAGCCGCGAGATGGAAATCCTCCTTTTAATGACAGAAGGCAAAACGAACCAGGAAATCGCCGACGAGCTTTTCATTGCCTTAAAAACAGTCAAAACACATGTGAGCAATATACTAAGCAAACTGCAGGTGCAGGACAGGACCCAGGCGGTCATATATGCCTTTAAGCACTCGCTGGTTAAATAATGTCTTTGGAGAGCTAATCATGATATTAGCTCTTTTTATTTTTGCCAAAAATGATTCAGAATCTGCTGATGAGGGTAACAATAAAACCAAACAAAAATATTTGGCGGTGATGTAATGTCTGTGATTGCTTTATTGAAAAAAGGAAACAAATCATCGGGAATGGCAGCAATCGGAAATACGGCACTCGCAATTGCTAAAGGGCTGGCAGCCTTTGCAAGCGGGAGCGGGGCCATGCTTGCCACTACCCTTCATTCTCTTGCAGATGCACTGAATCAGGGGTTTGTGTTCTTTGGCAGCGCGCTTGCAGAAAAAGCGCCAACCAAAAGATTCCCAACAGGATTTGGCCGGGTGATCAACCTGTTTGTATTAATTGCTGTTATCGTCATTTCCATTATGGCCTATGAAACGATACATAAAGGCTGGGAATTGATTCAGCATCCAAAGGAATCAACCGACCTCTGGCTCAATGTGGGAGTAATGATACTTGCCGTCGCTGTTGATGGATTTATTTTATTAAAAGCCATGAAGGAAATCGGCCATGAAACGAGGAATCCTGCCAAAGGATTTGGCATTGTGCCGGTTGCCTTTAAAAATGTCAGGCTTGCCTCTCCACCAACACGACTGGTTTTTTATGAAGATATTATTGCGACATTTGGTGCGCTGCTTGCCCTTGTTTCGATTCTAATCGCTCATTTTACAGGGCTTTACTTTCTGGACGGAGTAGGCACGATTTTAATTGGGCTGCTTCTGGTAGGCATCGCTGTGAAAATCGGATTTGAAAATACGCTTGGCCTGATTGGAGTGGCCGCACCAAAAGATATCGAAGACCGTATTGCCGATATTATTCTTGGTGATCCCCAGGTCGTGGATATTAAACAGCTGCGTCTGATTCAGGAGGGAAGAAGATATCATGTGGAAGGGTACATTGAGCTGGTTGAAGGACTTACCCTTGCGGATGCGGATGATATAAAAATCGGTGTAAGGAATCAGCTGCTTGATGATCCTGATATTAGTGACGTAACGCTCGGAATACTTGAGACAGATCAAATCCAGACATGGAAATAATGAGAAAAGGAAGCCTTGCAATGAGGCTTCCTTTCTGTATGTCTTACCTTTTTTTCCTGGTCAGCAGAATCCCTGCGGCTGTAAAAAAGGCAGCGAAGTAAGCGGCAAAAGCCACATTTGGAGCATTTTCCATATTTCTGACGCCAATGCCGATAAATGCCCAAACAAACACAAGCGGATAAACCCAGTCATTATTCTTAATCCGGAACACAAGGGCCAGGGCGGTGGCCACTGCGAGCATAATGTATGTCCACACACTGTCTTTAAGACCCCATCCATCCCAGCCAATATAGGTAAGATAAAAGCTGATATTTGCAATCGTCGCTACAGAAATCCATCCTAAGTAAACAGAAAATGGGGCAATATCCAGAAACTCAGGATCAAATTCCGAGGCACCTTTGTATAAAAAAATGAGAGTAAAAAGAAGTGAAATCATAATGATTACGGATAAAAGAAAATATTCGTAGTGCCAGGCGAAAATCCATAGACTGTTTAACATGCAGCTCACAATAAATGGAATACTGGTTTGCCTATAAATGGGCAGGCTCCTGCGCTTCTTTGGAATTTGCCTTGCCAGCCAGATTCCCACCAGCAAATAGATAAATCCCCAAATGCTGAATACATACCCCGCCGGTGTGAAAAGAACTTCCAGCTTGTTGGATATCTCACCTGTTGTCTGTCCATTCAAGGGCAGAATGTTTGCCAGCGCATTTACTGCAATCATGACCAAATAGGCCGCTATTTCAAACAATAGAATCAAAAATACCTCTCCTTCCCCTAATAAGAGTATATATTCCACTTTTAATGCAGCTATAATCTTTAAAAGTTTTTATTTTATTTTTTGGCTATTTTCGCAAGGTTTGTTGCTTTTTGTATCTGATTTACTGAGTTGTTTTAGTGGAAGGTGCGAGATCCTCGAAAATGCATTCGCATTTTCTTCGTGCGGTGTTTACTCAAGGAAGCTTATCAATGTCCAGCGGGAGTAGCGGGACAGGTGAGACCCCGCAGACGCGCAGTGTCGAGGAGGCTCACCGCCCGCCCCGCGTTTCGCTGAGCAGCCTGGAGCGGAAATCAACGGACAATATTTATAGGTTAAACAACAATTCATATGAGAAAATAATAATATTTATACTAAAATGCGAATTTTTATTAATTTATCCCCTTATTATCTTTTCATTTTCACTAAAATGATGTATAGTCTTATACAAATCTGAATAATTATTTAAATTTGAATAATCTAAGGGCGAATCTCCTAAAACACAACATTCTTTAGAAATATGATTATTCAATAATGAATAATCTGCGGGAGGAACTAGATGAACAGCTTTTTCATGGACTGGAATAATGACAGAGAAGTCATTTCTTCAATGGAAGAAGACATTATGGTCACCAATGCAGACGGCATAATTATAAAGGTCAGTAAAGGCAGCGGTGTGCATTATGGCATCGAACCGGACACGCTGCTCGGTGAATCTGTATATGAACTGGAAAGAAGAGGAGTGTTTAAGCCTGCGATTACTCCTGAAGTATTAAAGAAAAAGAAAAAAGTCATTCTTGTGCAAAAAGCCGGCTCAGGCAAAAAGATCCTGGTTACTGGTATTCCTGTATTCAATGAAACTGGGAATATCGATCATATTGTCAGCTATTCTTATGATGTTTCAGAACTTCTTGTTATAAAAGAATATCTGAATAGTGTTGAAGAAGAAATGGCCCGGGTGAAGAGTGAACTGGATCTCCTGCGCAATAAGAGCATCAAAATGGATGGCATGGTAGCTGACAGTACGGCGATGAGAAATATTGCCGAAACCATCAGAAGAATCCGCGATGTAGATGTCACAGTCCTGCTCCTGGGTGAGTCAGGAGTCGGAAAATCGGCTCTCGCCAAGTGGATTCATCAAAACAGTACGAGAAAAGCCGGGCCGTTCATTGAAGTAAACTGCAGTGCGATTCCGGAATCAATCTTTGAAGCTGAGTTTTTCGGGTATGAAGGCGGTGCTTTTACAGGTGCAAAGAATAAAGGCAAAATGGGATTTGCTGAAATGGCAAAAGGAGGCACACTATTTCTTGATGAAATTGGCGAACTCTCAGCCCATCTGCAGGCAAAGCTGCTGAAATTCATACAAGACAAGCAATTTTATAGAGTAGGAGGAACAAAGCCTGTTCATGCAGACTTTCGGCTTCTGGCAGCTACGAATAAGGATCTTGAAAAAGCAGTGGAATCCAGGGACTTCAGACAGGACTTATTCTTCCGGCTGAATGTGGTGCCCTTAAAGATACCGCCGCTCAGGGAGAGGAAAGAGGATTTATTTGCCCTCATTCATTATTTTCTCCACTCTATCTCCAAGCGGCATAATCGGGAAAGGCACCTGGACAAATCTCTGGTCGATCACCTGCTGCAGCTTGAGTGGAAGGGAAATGTAAGAGAGCTTGAAAACCTGATGGAGCGGCTTATCGTGACAAGCACCAGCCTGATGATCACGAAAGAAGACCTGCCTTATGAATACCATATGCAAGGAAAAAAAGAGGGTTTTATAGATTATGAGGGACATACTCTTCCCGCTATATTGGAAGATGTAGAGAAAAAAGTATTAATCAATGCGAGGCAACGTTACCGGACCACTACTGAAATAGCGGGTGCCCTGGGGATCAGTCAGCCTTCAGTAGTAAGAAAATTAAAAAAATATGATTGTTAATACATACTTTGGCATGAATATTGCATTAAAGAATAGCAGAGAAAACATAACCATAACATCTATGCAGGATTCAGGAGGGAAAAGTATGAACGGAGAAAATTGGAGTCATCTTGTCGGAAACATTTCAAACCTATTGGCGCCAAGCATGGCAAAGGATCATCCGAATTTGCCGGTAGTCAAAGCGGAAGGCTGCTATTACTACGGTGTCGACGGAAAAGAGTATTTGGATTTTACATCAGGCATCGCAGTGGAGAATGTCGGGCATCGCCACCCGAAGGTTGTACAGGCCATTAAAGACAGTGCAGACCATTTGGTGCACGGCCCGTCAGGCGTAATCATCTATGAATCGATTTTGCGGCTCGCAGATGAGCTTGGGAAAATTACGCCGGGAAATCTTGATTGCTTTTTCTTTGCGAACAGCGGAACAGAGGCAATCGAAGGAGCTATTAAGCTTGCAAAGTATGTCACGCGGAGGCCCTATGTTGTTTCCTTCACAGGCTGTTTCCATGGAAGGTCGATGGGGGCATTAAGTGTATCCACATCCAAGAGCAAATACCGCAAGTTTCAGCAGCCGTCCTGGCTGACCTATCAGCTTCCATATGCGGATGAGCGGGATTGTCCTTTTGGTGAAGATCCAGAGGAGTACTTCCCAAGAAAACTGGAAAAGGATGCTGAAACACTCTTCAAGCACCAAGTAGACCCGGAAGAGGTTGCCTGCATGATCATTGAACCGGTTCTCGGTGAAGGAGGCTATATCATTCCTCCGAAGAAATGGCTGCAGAAAATCAGGGAAATCTGTGACCGGCATGGAATCCTGCTGATATTTGATGAAGTGCAAACCGGCTTTGGGCGTACTGGAGAGTGGTTCGCCGCTCAGGCTTTTGATGTTGTGCCGGATATCATGGCAATTGCAAAAGGAATCGCGGCAGGACTGCCGTTAAGCGCAACTGCAGCCTCGAAGGAACTGATGGAAAAATGGCCGCTGGGTGCCCATGGAACAACCTTTGGCGGAAATCCGATTGCCTGCTCTGCAGCATTGGCGTCTCTGGAAGTCCTAAAAACGGAGAATCTTTTGGAAAACGCAAAGCAAATGGGAGAGTATGCATTAAAGAAATTACACGATTTAAAAGCCGAACATCCTGCAATTGGCAGTGTCCGAGGTCTGGGGCTGATGATCGGCATTGAAATAATCGACCCGCAAACCGGAAAACCGGATGGAAATGCGGTAATGGACATTCTGAACTCTTCACTTGATAAGGGAGTCCTCTTTTATCTCTGCGGAAATTCAGGGGAAGTGATTCGAATGATTCCACCGCTTGTCGTGACAAAAGTGCAAATCGACCAGGGTCTGAAAGTATTGGAAGAAGCACTTACAGAACATGAAGCAGTTGTTTCCAAATCATAAGGAGGTAAGAGCATGAAAGCTGAGACAAGGGTTAAGCCGCAAGCCGTCACAGGAGAGTATTGGAAATTTATTATTCCATCTTTAATTGGGTCGCTCCTATTCCTGGTTCCTGTTAAATTTCAAGGTGACGTAACGATTGGTGTTGGTATTTTAGCCTCTCTTTTAGGCAAAGCGTTCAGTGAGCAGATGCCTGCCATTATCATTTTTATTTTAGGATTATCTGTTTTTCTTTCCATCCTGGCTAAAACAGCTAAGCCGGCATTTATACTGGATAATAAGTTTTTAAAGGGTTTATTTGATACCGGCAAATTTGGGTTGACCATGAGAGTCCTCGGATTCGCAGTGGGAATCATGACTTTCTTTGAAATCGGGCCTGAATTTATCTGGTCGCGGAATACAGGCGGAGTGGTTCTCTACGATCTGGCTCCCGTTTTGCTTACGTGGTTCCTGTTCGCAGGTATTCTTCTGCCGCTTTTAGTAGAGTTTGGTTTAATGGAGTTCATAGGGGCGCTTGTCCAGAAATTTATGAGGCCACTTTTCACACTGCCCGGTCGGTCCTCCATCGATTGCCTTGCGTCCTGGATGGGTGCCGGAACAGTCGGTGTATTGGTTACCACGAAGCAATATGATGAAGGTTTTTACACAAAAAGAGAAGCAGCGGTGATTGCCACAACCTTCTCAATTGCATCTGTGGCTTTCAGCCTTGTCGTAGCGAATGTGGTTGGCCTTGGCCATTTATTCATCCCTTTTTACTTAACCGTTTCTGCCGCCTGCGTCGTGGCAGCATTGATTATGCCAAGAATTCCGCCTTTATCGCGGAAGCCGGATACCTATTATGAGCCAATAGGACAGCAGATAGATGAAACCATTCCGGAAGGGGTTTCGAAAGTGAAATGGGGATGGGAGCAGGCAATTGATAAAGCAAGGAATGCTCCGGGTCCCAAAAAGCTGTTAACCAATGGCATTGAAACTGTTTTGGATATTTGGATGGGCCTGATACCGCTTGTGATGAGCTTGGGAGCAGCAGCCTTGATCATTGCGGAATACACGCCTGCATTTAAGTTTATTTCTTACCCGCTCATTCCGGTTTTGGAGTTTATGCAATTGCCGGAAGCAGGAGCGGCAGCACAGACTATGCTTGTCGGCTTTGCTGATATGTTCCTCCCAGCTGTTATCGGAAGCGGAATTGAGAGCGAGCTGACAAGATTCGTTGTGGCCGGCCTGTCATTAACACAATTAGTATACATGTCTGAAATCGGGATTCTGATCCTGCGTTCAAACATTCCGCTGAGCTTTATGGATTTATTCGTTATTTTTATCCAAAGAACGATTATTACTTTACCTGTTATTGTACTGATTGCACATGTTTTTGTATTTTAACTGAGAGGGGGGCGGCATATTGCCAGCCCTCCTTTTCGTTATATTAATTTTCTTAAAAGTTCCAAAAGGGCAATATATTATCGGGACATGTCTCATATCTTATATAGAATCTGCATTATATAAGGAGAGGCGCAATGAGTAAATTCTTCAAAGGAGTAATATTGCTTGCACTAGCGGCTTTTGCAAGCGAATGTATAGAGTTTGTGGTGAATATGGTGCTCGCCCGGGAACTGGGGGAGAGGGGACTCGGCATGTACATGTCGATTTTGCCGACCATATTTCTGATCGTGCTGCTGGCCAGTTTTGAGCTTCCGATCTCTATTTCTAAATTCATTGCCGAAAAAGATAAAAGGTATCATCTAAGCATGCTTCATCATGTCATCAAGCTGACCATTATCTTTACAGCCATTTTGGTACCGGCTGCCGCGATTATCATTCCGTTTATCAGTGTCTTTGATGAGTACCACCCGCTCTTGAGATGGGTTGTGATCGGCTTTATCCCCATCGTGTCCTTTTCCTCGATTGCCAGAGGATTTTTCATGGGCAAGCATCAAATGGGAAAAATTGCAGCATCCAATTTTCTGCGCAAATCCGTTCAGCTCCTGCTGCTCGTGGTGCTTTATCAGGCCTTTCAATTTGATGTCAATACAGCGGTCTTTATTGCTTTTTGTACGTTTGTAGGAAGTGAGATTGTTGTTTTTCTATACTTGCTGAATATGTTTATTATTCAGTATCAGCGGATTAAGAAAGAACCATCTGAATATGTCAGCGGAAAAAGTGTGAGGCAGAATCTAATCTCTGTATCTGTTCCGACAACGGCTTTAAGGGTCTTTCATGCCTTGACACATGCTGTTCAGCCGTTTTTGATCAAGGCGGCTCTCTTAAAAGCAGGAGTTCCGGGCGAAATTGCAACAGCACACTTTGGAATGCTCGCCGGTGTTGCCATGACGATTGGTTTTTTTCCATCCTTTATAGCCCATTCCTTTTTAATCATGCTGATTCCGACAGTCTCCAAAGAGTATGCTGATCATAATCTGGGGGAGCTTCGGAGACTTCTTCAGCAGGTGTTCTTTGTCACTTTTTTATATGGGATCCCATCGGTTGTTTTTTTCTATTTTTTTGCACGGCCGCTGACGGAGATGTTTTTCCACTCGACAGATGCAGCCGTGTATTTACAGCTGCTGTGGCCATTCTTTCTGCTCCACTTTTTCATTATCCCAATGCAGGCCTATTTAATCGGACTGGGGCTGATGAAGGATGCTTTCTATCATTCCATCTGGTCAACCGTTGTTTCATTCTCAGCCATGTTTGTGCTTGGCTCGATGCACAGCCTGCAGATGGACGGAATTATAATGGGCATGAATATGGGAGCTGTTCTCCTGGCGATGATGCATTATGTAACAGTATGCAAAAAGATTGGCCTGACACTCTATCTATCGCCAGTTAAGCAGTTTAACTGAAGCCGCAAAAAAAGCATCTCCACTATGGAGGTGCTTTATTCTTCGTTATCCTCATTAGGACCAAACTTATCTTCAATTGTTTGTTCTTCTCCATATAAAATAATATGGTCGCCTTCCTGCAGTTCCGTAACAAGCCGATCTTTTCTGATTTTTACATCGCCTCTCTGGATAAATAGCACATTAATATCCTCATCCTCGCCGATAATATCCCCTAGCTCTTTACCATTAAATTCACATTTTTCGTCAATGAAATAGTCCAATACATGATCATTATCCTCCGTGAGAAGAGCTTCTCTGATGGGGAGATCACGAAAATCGTAATGTTCTTCGAGCTCATGCTCCAGCTTCTCCGAAAGATAATGCCGCACTTTTGGCATCTTTAAGGTAATAATAACCACGAGCAGGACTGCTGCTACGATCGAGATCTTGGCAGTGAAAAATTCATCTGACAGAATGCTGCTGATTGCCGAAATGATAACTGCCAATGAAAAGGCGCCAAATAAAATTAAAAAAGCTCCGAACCTTCTGCGGATCGGATGATCAATGATGAGTTCCGATTCTCCGGTTGTAAAACCAGTGCCTGTAAGCATGCTGATCACCTGAAATCTTGCAATATGCTTATCAAGTCCTGTATAGGTGAAAATAAGAGTATGAATTTCAATAACTGCTAATACGATTCCCAAATAAATCAGGATGAACAGAACACCCATCTTTCTTCCTCCGAAAATTCAGATTTAAATAAAAAACCTAAGGAGCCAGTCCTTAGGTCATTGCTGAACAGTTTCATTATAGTAATTTACTGAATACATGGCACCTTCATCAACCATTTTATTATCTTCAATATTATGAGGGTCCGGATGACCCAGTTTTTCTGTTGGCACTGTATCGTTTAAAAAACGGTCAGGCAGAATGCCTTTCATTTTAACTGCAAGTGACTGAACTTTATTTCGATTGTTTTTGCTTGCTAATAATAAAATACTTGTAATGCCAACACCGGCTAACAGATATGGATTTAACGGACGAGAATTCATGATTATGCTCCTCCTTCAATAATTGGATTTGTATTTCTTGGTGTATATTTACCCGGCATAATGAAGTGCAAACATTTAGTCTTAATAAGATTGTTTCCAGCACTAGAAATAATTACTCATTGTGAATGGTTTTATTCATGTCCTGACAGGGGAATTATGTACTTAGTATAGAAAGGGTAGAATTATAGGAGGAAGATGGGGATGGAAAAAGAATATAGTGAAGATAATTGGACATGGCACCGTTATGATCATTTAGATGAAATTGACTTTAATGACGCTGGCGACTATAAAGAAGCGCTGCAGGCATGGGCCAAAAACACTTCTGAGAACAAAACAAATGTAATGGAGATAGATACTTCCGTTCGCAATAAGGAATTTCTGAGTGGCTCTCTCATTTATCAGCAGACAACGAAGGAGCAGCATGAAAATAGTTTGTTCCACTATTTTCTGACAAGGGATTTTCTCCTAACTGTTGACTTTGATTCGACTGTCATTCAGTCTGATCAATCACTGCTTTTGAAAAAAATGGACTATACCGATAATGCCATTGATGGATTTTTTGTGATTTTAGGCGAGATCCTTAGTGATAATATCAAGAAGATTGATAAGTTTGAAGTACGGTTAAATGACCTTTTATGGAAAATAAAAGACAAAAATAATATTAATCGCCTGGAAGAAATTTATGAGCTCCGACACCAGATCCTCGTGTGGAAAAATATTATGATTCCTGTTAAGGAGATCAGGCTGGGTGTAGAAGAGACCTTTGGTGAAAATGTTATAGAAGGAACTGAATTTAAACGAACCTGCAAGCGAATTGAAAGAGGGTATACGCTGGTTCGTGAGTTTCAGGAGGAAATTGATGACCTTGTGAATTTTGAAGAAATGGTATCCATGCATAGAGGAAATGAAATCGTGAAGACGCTCACCGTCATAACCACTCTTATGACTCCGATCGCTACCTGGGGAGCGCTCTGGGGTATGAACTTCAAAGTTATGCCCGAGCTGGAATGGAAGTATGGCTATTTGTTCTCCATTATCATTATCATTGCTACTACAGCAGCCCTTTATATCATGCTCGTGAAAAAAGGCTGGATGGGTGATATCCTCAGGGGAAAAAAGAAAAATTCATTCTTCAAATAAAGGAATGCCGTCAGAGTGCGGCATTCCTTTTATTTAATAAATGCTCCAGTGTCATTTTGATTCCAGTCTCGTATGGTGTTTTAGGGAGAGTGCCGATTCTCGCATCATATTTACTGCCGTCCAAAATAACTGGAGTCTGATTCAAATACATCAATTCAGTATATTCCCTCATCATGGGATCAAAAACACCGATGGCACGAATCATCCACTTATGGACAGGTGTGAAGGTAACGCCTCTATTTAGATGGTTAGAAACAATACTCGCTATTTCGTCCCCGGTTATGGTTCCGGCACCAGGGATATTCCAGACTTCGCCGTATGAGTTTTCATTTAATGAAAGTTCGGCTAAAGCTTCTGCTCCATCCTTAATATAGATGAATTCTCTTGGAATATCGGTTTTGCCGACAAACATGCCTTTATTTTTTTCAATAATCTGGCTGAGTGTATAGTGTAAGAGTGTGTTTCCTGTATGTGGGCCGTAAAAGTCAGGGAAGTGGGCAATGATGTATGGCACGCCTGAGTTTTTTATCATCTCAATTAAGGTTTGGCGCAGCTTGCCTTTTTTTGTGTGCGGATTCTTGGGAGAAACTTCGGCAGCAGGGCAGGATTGAAGGCCATAGGAATATATATTATCAGCATAAATAAAAGGCTTATGATGTTTGCGGCATGCGTGCAGGATATTATCTAATATAATTGAGAGTGCGGGATCCCAGTCAGGGTAAGGAATATTGATGGCATGAAAAACTGCATCCGCTTCTGTCACTGCCTTTTCAATATCTTCTGGATTCAGTGCATCGCCTGAATGGATAACCGCATTTGGTCCCCAGTCTTTTTTGAAATTAAGCAGGTTTTCTTCGGACCTGGCAAAGGCAATAGTTTTTATATTTCTGCGGCATAATGCTTCTGTTAAAGCATAGCCCATTCCGCCTGTTGCTCCTAAAACTGCAGCTGTTTTTATCATTTTTCATCATCCTTTTTATTTTATTAACCACTGTTCAATTAAAGGGAAAAATTAAAGAAATGGATGTCATTTCTTTAATAAATGGCTTTTATCAAAAATTGGGCATGTGAAGAGGCGAGTTCCTTCACTTCTTCAAATGTCGTTTCCGATCTGCAATAATGCGTGACAAAGCCGTGCAAGCTTAAAAATACAGACCAAATATCCTTTATGGAAAGAGCTTCTGGAGCGAGTGAATTAATCGCTTGCGCAAAATGCAGGTAGCTTTTATTTGGCCCTTCATTCAGATAGCTTTTCACATCATCATCCCGAATTAAAAACATCAGCTCATAATGCTTTTGATGGGTCAAGCCAAATTGGATATAACCGTAAAAAATATTGAAAAGCTTCTGTTCACTGGTATCTGCATATTTTCTCAGCACACTGTCGAGGACCTGGTCGAGCTTTTGAAAATCGGCTTCAACCATTTCGTAAAATAATTGGGCCTTATTTTTGAAATGATAATAGATGGCACCATGGCTGCACTGAAGGGTGTCCGCAATTTTTCTCATGGATGCTGCGGCATATCCTTCCTGAACAAACAGATCACGTGCTACAGAAATAATTGCTTCTTTTGTTAGTTCATCTTGGGCTGATTTTCTTGGACTCATGGAATCACCTTTCATTATTGAACACTGGTCAATAAGATTATATGATAAAGAGGATATTTTTGGCAATACTTTTTTAATATCTATCCAAATAATTTTTATTAGCCATCAGCATTTGATATGCTTTATTAAAACAGGAGGGAACAACATGAATGAAACAAAAACTTGCAGAGAATCTTTTACAGTAAAAACAAGCATCGTGCTTCCGCCGGACACGAATACATATGGAACATTATTCGGCGGCAAGCTAATGGCTTATATTGATGATGTGGCAGCCATCGCGGCGATGAGGCATGGAAGAAGAAATGTCGTAACCGCATCTACAGACTCTGTTGATTTTCTTCATCCGGTTTATGAAGGCAATTCAGTCTGCCTGGAGGCGTTTGTGACCTATACAGGCCGGACTTCGATGGAGATTTTCGTAAAAGTAATTGCAGAAGACCTGCTGACAGGCGATCGAAATGTGTGTGCGATGTCCTTTTTAACAATGGTTGCGGTTGACGAGAATGGAAAGCCGACTCCAGTGCCGGCGGTTGTGCCTGAGACAGATGAAGAAAAGAGCTTATATGAATCAGCAAAAGAACGTGCGGAAATTCGCAAAAAGCGGAGAAAGGACAGTGAAGCCAGGGCAAAGACATACGGTACAGGTCTGCCCTGGTAAATAAGGGGGAAAAGAATGGGATCCAGAGTGATGCATAGCATAATCAACAATGAAATTGCTTCCAGAATGAAAATAGAGGACAAAGCAGCATTTTTACTTGGAGGAATAGCGCCTGACGCTGTTTCTCCCAAAGATCTTTCCCATTTTTACAAAGGGAATACGGATGAGTACACGAGAAGAATAGATTATAAGAGTTTCCTTAATAAATACAGGAGCAAAAGTCATTCACCTTATATCCTCGGATATTACACCCACTTAATATCAGACCATGTCTGGCTGACAGGCTTCTATCTTCCCTGGCTGAAAAACAGAATGGAAAAAGATGAGGAAGTCTTTACCCGCTATCATAATGATTTTCGCCTATGTAATGCAAAGCTGTCTGAACATTACGGCCAAGTTAGATTTGAGGTGAAAAATGTAAATGTGCCAAATTTAGATGAGGTTTCTGCCGATCAAGTCAGTGCTTTCATACCTTATGTTTTAAAAGACTTTGAATATGATAAAAGAGATGCTGAAAAGCCCCTTGAAGTGTTTACATTCCAACAGATCATCGGCTATGTGGAAACATCCGTGGAGCTGGGGGCTGCCGAGTTAAAGAAACTTTCAATTGTAAAAAACTGACTCCTTATATCTTCCTATCCTGCAAGGATAATTGAACCTTTTTACACACCAGTGTCTAGTAAAATAGATTTAACTTTCAGAATATTAACTCTTATTCCTTGATTATCCTTTTCCTTCCTCTTAAGTTAGACATGTAGAACCTAACAGAAGGAGGAAGATTATGAGAAGAGTTTTGAAAGCTAGTATTCTAATACTTTTAAGTATTTTACTGGTTGCCGGAACCATGCCTTTAACCGGGCAGGCGAAAAAGCCAAAGCCAGATGATGGTTATGGCGGTTATAGCCAGGTTGATGTCGGCAAGGATGGAATGGTGGCTTCGGCCCATCCGCTTGCGTCAAAAATTGGGGCAGATGTTTTGAAAAAGGGCGGTAATGCCATCGATGCGGCTGTCGCAGTCCAGTTTGCCCTCAATGTGGTGGAACCGATGATGTCCGGAATTGGCGGCGGGGGCTTCATGATGGTCTATGATGGCAAAACGAAAGAAACCACCATCATAAACAGCCGTGAACGTGCCCCGGCCGGAGCCTCGCCGGATATGTTCCTGGATGAAGACGGAGATCCGATTCCATTTGCGGAGCGATCAACTGGCGGTACGGCTGTCGGTGTGCCGGGCACATTGAAAGGGCTGGAAACAGCTCTTGAAAAATGGGGAACACGCCCTATGCAGCAGCTGATCGGTCCTGCGATTAAGCTGGCAGATAAAGGTTTTCCGATTGATTCTGTATTAGCCGATGCAATCGCCGATAATCAGGACAAGCTTGACAGAACGGCTGCCGGCAAAGTGTTTTTGCCTAAGGGGGAACCTCTTGAAGAAGGGGACCGTCTAGTCCAGAAAGATCTTGCCAAAACGCTTAAAATGATTCGTTCTGGCGGAACTGACGCGTTTTATAACGGGAAAATAGCAGACGCTCTTGCAGGTGTGGTGCAGGAATACGGAGGATCAATGACACCGGAAGATCTGGCAAAGTATGATGTAACCATTGACGAGCCTATTTGGGGAGACTATCAGGGGTATGAAATTGCCAGCATGCCGCCTCCAAGCTCTGGAGGAGTATTTTTGCTGCAGATGCTGAAAATTCTGGATGATTTCAATCTATCACAATATGATTTAAAATCCTGGGAAAAATATCACCTGCTTGCTGAAACCATGCATCTTGCTTATGCAGACCGCGCAGTATATGCAGGGGATCCGGAGTTTGTAAATGTCCCGGTCAATGGGCTCCTTCACCCTGATTATATTAAGGAGCGCCAGGAACTGATCAGCCTGGATAAAGTCAACAAAAATCCTGAAGCGGGAGATCCTTGGAAATATGAGAACAGTGAAGCCAATTATGAAGCGGCTGAACAGCCGAATGACCGCCAATACGGTGAGACTACCCATTTTTCCGTAACGGACAAATGGGGAAATGTTGTATCTTATACGACAACGATTGAACAGGTATTCGGAACAGGAATCATGGTTCCAGGCTACGGTCTTATGCTGAACAATGAGCTGACAGATTTTGATGCCGTGCCAGGCGGGGCAAATGAAGTCCAGCCGAATAAGCGTCCTTTAAGCTCGATGACACCGACGATTGTCTTTGAAGATGGAGAGCCTATTCTGACTGTTGGTTCACCAGGCGGCCCAACGATTATTACATCAGTACTGCAGACAATCCTTTATGCCATCGAATATGACATGGAGCTTAAAGCAGCAGTTGAGGAACCGCGGATCTATACCAATAACCTGAATTCCTACCGCTTTGAAGAAGGCATTCCGTCAGAAGTTATTAATAGGCTAAACGGAATGGGGCATAATTTTGGTCCAAGTGCGACCACAATTGGAAACGTCCAAAGTATTTTGATTGACCGTGATAAAGGTATTTTCAAAGGTGTAGCAGATTCAAGCCGTAATGGAGCCGCCATTGGCGTTGATTTGAAAGGGAAAAGAAAATAGAGTTTATGAGAATAGCACCTTGCTGATAAGGTGCTATTCTTTTGGTTAAAAAATGAATAGAAACTCATTTTTTTAGCAGGGATTCACCTATATTTGTTGAAATAGAACGGGTCAGGCAAAAAGGTATTTTGGATAATAGAAGGGGGAATATGCCATGACGGTTAAAAATGAATTATATCAGCTGGCGGATAAAATAAACGCTGATCCCATACATATCAAAGATGAAAAAAATCGGGTATTTCAAGTGGACCTGGAAGAAAGCGGTCCTATTCAAATTTTCTTAAAGGATGGAAAAGTCATAGTGGAAGAGGGTGCTCCACACCAATCAGAAGTAACGCTGAAATTGTCAGAAAAAAACTTTTCTAAGCTATTAAAAGGCGATTTAAACACAACCATAGCATTTATGACAGGCAGTCTTAAGGTGGATGGGAAAATGGGCCTTGCCCTCAAATTACAGGAAATAGTGAATAACTATCAATGATAAAAAGGCAGCCATCATAGAGGATGCTGCCTTTAAAAATACAATGCCATCAGGTCTTCATCATAGTAATTGCCATCTATCTTCAATGCATGCCTCTCCTTGCCGTAAACCTCAAAGCCGAAAGAAGCATAGAGCTTTTTAGCAGGAGTATTTTCAGACATGACGGCCAAGTGGATTTGTTCAACCCCGTCCCAGGATCGTGCCTTTTCTACAGCCTTTCTGACAAGGCTCTTGCCGACACCATTCTTTCGGGCGGGCTCTGTCACGTACATTGCATATATATTCGAGCGGTGCTTCATTTTTAACCCTGTATCTCTTACTAAACTGACAACACCTATAAGCTTTCCGTTTTCAAATGCGCCGTAGTGAAAAGAGTTTTCTGCCATAAATCTTTCTCCATACACTTCAGGAGGCCGGCTGGCTTCCTCTTCATAGCTTGAACCAAAAGTTTCCGGGTTCTTTTTTAATCCTTCTAACCTAATCTCTTTGTACATTTCACCATCATCCTGGCGCAGCAGTCTGATTTCCATCAGGGTCACTCCTTTATTTTTTTCTTACCCCTTAAATTCTCTTTACCATTACAAAATCCTTTAGCAAAAATTGTTTTTCTTTGCTTTGATAAGGGAACAGGATAAAAAAGTACAGGAGGGATCAGTATGGCACAGGATAACAACAAGGGCTTAAAAGAGATTGTAAAAGGGCAGGATTCCCGGCAGCAGCAAGAACAGTCATTAAAAGATCAGGAGCGTAAGCCGGATCAGCAAAACCGATTAAAGGACCAGGAGAATATGAGGAAGTAATTTTGAGAGGGAGCTATGAAGAATAGCTCTCTTTTTTTAAGGCAAGCAATGGTTTCCGCATATTGAATATACATATATAAAGGGGGAAGCAGAATGGGAGTGCTGTTTGGTTTAATTATTGCGACTCTGGTTTTCGCCTATTGCATTGACCGGAGAAGGAAGAAGATAAACAATACAATGCAAAAAGGGATCAGCCCAAGTGAAAAACCGGGGGAGAGCTCGAATTATACGATGGGTGATAATCATTATACCGGAGGGGGACAATAGCTATGGAGTTTTGCGATATCAGCAAGGCTCTTCTTTTTTTCCGGATCATGCTTTCTTATCCGGAAAATGGGAAAAGATAATGTTGCCTGGTTTCTAAAGCGCATCAAAAAGGGTATATGGAAAACATACATATTGTAACCTTTTTTAGGAGAAGTGGCCCCTATGAAAAAAAGAAGAGTGGAGTCTTTATTTGTATTTATCCTGATTGCATCTGTGTATACGATATTTTTCACGGATGCCGCCCCGCCCATTAAAATCGGTGCAGCCCTGCTTTATGCGGCTGTCATATTTATCAGCGCTATATCCTTGATGCTCGAGAATCGGAGCCCTAATCAGACATTGCTTTGGATGTATGTGCTGGTATTTTTTCCGGTAGCCGGTTATTTGTTTTATTTGTTCTCCGGGCAGCTTTATTTGAAAGGCTATTTATTTAAAAGCAAAAGAAGCCGCGACAGGGATGAATGGAAAAGGCTGATGAAAAGGGAAGACACGCCTGATATATCATTTCTGCAGGACAGCCAGCACTGCTTTGCTAAATTCGCCAATAATGTGGCATTGACCCCTCTGAGCACCAATTCAAGGGCGAAAATCCTTAAAAATGGGGAAGAGACATTTAATGAAATCAAGAAAAAGCTGCGTGAAGCAGAAGAGTTTATCCATATGGAATATTATATTTTCCGGTCTGACAGGCTTGGCAAGGAAATCATCAATATCCTGATCGACAAAGCCAGGCAGGGAGTGGAAGTGCTGTTTATTTTTGATGCGGCAGGCAGCATGGGGATTACACTGGAGGATTTGCAGTCCATGGAGGATGCAGGGATTAAGGTAAAGCCATTTTCTCCGCTGAAGTACGGTTTTTTCAATCAGAAATTCAACTTCAGAAACCATCGCAAAATTGTTGTTATAGATGGAAAAGTCGGCTTTGTGGGCGGACTGAATGTGGGAGTTGAATATCTGGGCGAAAATGAAAAGATTGGATTCTGGCGTGATACTCATATGCTCCTTAAGGGGGAGGCAGTGTATACATTGCATACGGTTTTTCTCCTGGATTGGGAATATGTCAGCAAGGAAGATGTGCTGGAGGAATACCGGGATGTAAAGTATCCGATTGATGATGATGTGCTTGATGGTGCGGTGCAGGTGGTGGCCAGCGGTCCCGACACACAGCAGGGAATTATGAGTGATCTATATTATTCAATGATATCCTGTGCGACCAGATCCATTTGGATTGCCACACCCTATTTTGTCCCTGATGAATCGATTCGCACCGCATTGAGGGTGGCGGCGGCTAAAGGAGTGGAAGTGCGCATCCTTGTTCCGGAGATCAATGACAGTTTCCTGACGCAATACGCAAGCCGGTCCTACTTTGCGGAGCTTCTGCGATATGGCGTCGAAATTTATTCTTATAAAAAAGGCTTTCTCCATCAGAAGATTATTATCGTGGACGGAATCCTCGCTTCCATAGGAACGGCGAACATGGATATGCGCAGCTTCCACTTGAACTTTGAAGTAAATGTCTTTTTATACGGCACAAGCTCCATCCGCGATCTTGTCGCCCATTATGAAGAGGATCTGGAGGAAAGTGTGAAATTAAGTCCTGTCCAATATTATAAACGGGGATTGGCGGAAAGATCGAAGGAATCCTTCGCCCGGCTGTTTTCGGGGGTGTTGTGAAAAAGTGCCATAGGTGTGGCGCTTTTTTTGTGTGGAGGGGTACTGTTTTTTTAATCTGCATATAGATGAGGGGAGTTGCAACCTAAATTACAAATAGATGAACAAGCCTGCAAATAGACCAGCCAAACCTGCAAATAGGATAGGTAAAACGCAAATCGAAACCCGGAACCTGCAAATAGATGAGCAAATTTGCAAATAGACCAACCCAACTTGCAAATAGATAGGTAAAATGCAAATAGAGACTCGGAACCTGCAAATAGATAAGCAAATTTGCAAATAGACCAGCCCAACTTGCAAATAGATAGGTAAAATGCAAAATAGAGACTCGGAACTTGCAAATAGATGAGCATATTTGCAAATAGACCAACCGAAATTACAAATAGATGAGTAAACCTGCAAATAGACCAGCCCAACTTGCAAATAGATAGGTAAATGCAAATAGATGAGCAAATTTGCAAATAGACCAGCCGGAAGTACAAATAGATGAACAAGCCTGCAAATAGACCAGCCAAACTTGCAAATAGATAGATAAAATGCAAATAGAAACCCTAAACCTGCAAATAGATGAGTAAATTTGCAAATAGACCAGCCGGAAGTACAAATAGATGAACAAGCCTGCAAATAGACAAGC
>NZ_JBYTDU010000001.1:22781-253038 GCF_058791715.1 Cytobacillus sp. EB106-05-05-XG126
CCGAACTTGCAAAAAGATAGGTAAAATGCAAATAGAAACCCGGAACCTGCAAATAGATGAGTAAATTTGCAAATAGACTAGCCAATCTTGCAAATAGATAGGTAATTACAAATAGATGAGCAAGCCTGCAAATAGACCAGCCGAAATTACAAATAGATGATCGAACTTGCAAATAGACCAGCCGAACTTGCAAAAAGATAGGTAAAATGCAAATAGAAACCCGGAACCTGCAAATAGATGAGTAAATTTGCAAATAGATCAACCAAACCTGCAAATAGGCCCACCCCACAAAAAGCAACCCACCCATTTACGTCTCCAGACCGAGACATAATCATCCTCTTTATTGGTCAAAAAAGGAAAAAATCATACTAAAATAAAGATCAGTACGGTATGATTAGAATAGTTTGAAAAGTTAGATAGAAGGAGGGTCACTATGCTTTCACAATCAGTCATTCATGATGTTATTACGGCAGCTCTGGCCACTGGCGGGGATTTTGCCGAAATATTTGTTGAGGATCGTTTCACCAATAGCCTTGCGCTTCAGGGCGGGAAAATCGAGAGCAGCTTATCAGGCCGGGATTACGGGATCGGCATTCGTCTGTTTAAGGGGCTGCAAAGTGTGTATGCTTACACAACGGATGGATCAAAGGAAGGTTTGCTGAAAGCTGCGGGCAATGCTGCCCAGGCGATCAGAGGAGAAAAAATCATTCAGCCCGCACAGCTGCAAAAGGAAATTATTCCGGCAGGGCATCCTATATCTCTGAATCCGCGCGAAGTGGAGAAGCTCCGCAAAGTAGATGTCATGAAAAAGGCATACGAAATTGCGAAAAACTATCACAGCAGCATCCAGCAGGTTACGGTCAGGTATTTGGATGAAGAACAGAATGTGCTGATTGCCAATTCGGAGGGTAAGTTTGTTGAAGACCGACGGGTGCGAAGCCGCCTTGCCATTCAGTCGATTGCGGCAGAAGGAAACCAAATGCAGCCTGGATTCTATGGACCTGGAGCCCATAAAGGCTTTGAATTTATGGAAAACCTGAACTTGGAGCATTACGCCAATGAAGCATCTCGCATCGCCGTTACGATGCTTGGGGCAGACCCTTGTCCAAGCGGGAAGTTCCCTGTGATTATCGATAATGAATTTGGCGGGGTTATTTTCCACGAAGCATGCGGACATGGCCTTGAAGCTACATCTGTAGCGAAGGAAAACTCTGTTTTTGCAAACCGGATCGGCGAAAAAGTGGCCTCGGATGTTGTTACATATATTGATGACGGCACGCTTGCCAATGAGTGGGGATCGATTACGATCGATGATGAAGGCGAAAAGGCGCGTAAAAATGTCCTGATTGAAAATGGAATTTTAAAAGGTTACTTGATTGATAAATTCGGCGGACGCAGGATGGGCATGGAATCGACGGGATCGGGAAGACGGCAGTCCTACCGCTTTGCACCGACTTCGAGAATGACCAATACGTACATTGCAAACGGCAAGTCCACTCCGGAAGAAATCGTCTCAAATACTGAGTACGGAATATATACCAAATACATGGGCGGCGGCCAGGTCAATACCACAACTGGCGATTACAACTTCGCCGTCATGGAGGCGTATCTCGTAAAAGACGGAAAAATCGGCAAACCGTTAAAAGGTGCTACTTTAATAGGGAATGGCCCGAAAACGCTCCAGCTGGTTGATATGGTGGGAAATAACCTGGACCATGGTGCCGGCATGTGCGGGTCACAGAGCGGAAGCATTCCTGTCAATGTTGGCCAGCCGATGATCCGCGTAAGCGAAATGACTGTTGGCGGAACAAAGGGAGGCGAATAATATGAACCTGCAGGAATTTAAGGAAAAGCTATTTCAGCTTGGCGGGCAGCATGGTTTTACAGATATGGAGCTTTATTATGAGAGAGAGGAAAAGTTCGCCTGCGAGCTTTTCAAAGGTGAAATTGATTCCTACGACACTTCCGAAGTGTTCGGAACCTCCTTCCGAGGCCTTTACGAAGGCAGGATGGGCTATGCTTTTACGGAGAAACTGGATGAGGAATCCCTGTCTTTTCTGATCGAGAATGCGAAGGAAAACTCTCAATTTATTGAGGATGAAGTACAGGAAGAAATCTTTGCCGGCAGCGATAAGTATGTGTCTGGAAGCTACTATTCAAGCAGTCTTGCGGAAGTTACGATTGCTGAAAAAATAAATTTGCTTAAGGAAATAGAAAAGCACATCTATGCCTATGATGAGCGGGTAACCGGAACCGATTATTTCATGGTTCGCAGCGGTGAAACAGAAAGAGTTCTTCTCAACAGCAAAGGGTTGAGCCTCAGCGAAAAGAGCAATCATGCCGGCATCTATGTATCGGTCATCGTAAAGCAGGGAGATCAGGTGAAAAATGGCGAATATTCCAAGTTTACGAGAGACTTTTCGATCTTGAATCCGGAGGAAATAGCCAGGCATGCAGCAGAAGAAGCATTATCACAGCTGGATGCCAGGAGTGCTGAAAGCAAAAACTATCCTGTCCTGCTGAGAAACGATGCAGCCGGCGCCCTGCTGCAGACATACATCCCGATTTTCTCAGCGGAAAACACCCAAAAAGGGCAATCGGCTCTAAAGGGGAAAACGGGTGAAAGCATTGCTGTGGCGTCATTGAATATCATAGATGATCCATTTTTAGAAGAAGGTCTGCTCAGTTCTAATTTTGACAGTGAAGGGGTTGCCACTGCCAGAAAAGATATTGTGAAAGACGGCAGGCTTATTACCTTGATGCATAACCGCAAAACAGCACAAAAAGATGGTGTGGAATCGACAGGCAATGCCTATAAAGCTTCTTATAAGGGAGCTTTGACGGTGGCTCCAACGAATCTTTACGTCAATCCATCCAATCAAAGCTATGATGAGCTGGTATCTTCGCTCTCAGAGGGCATCATCATAACCGAATTATCCGGCCTCCATTCCGGTGCCAATACCGTATCTGGTGATTTTTCCATTGCGGCTAACGGCTATTATGTCAGCGACGGAAAAGTGCAAAACGCCGTTAACCAAATGACGATTGCCGGAAACTTCTATGAGCTGTTAAATAATATTGAAGACATCGGTTCAGACCTGGAATTTTCGTTGGGCTTCATGGCCACAGGCTACATTGGCTCCCCATCTCTATTAATCAGGGAGCTGGCTGTGACTATTGAGTAAGTCAGCGAGCGCATCACTAAGTGGTGCGCTTTTTTGAAAAAATTTTCGCAGAAGGAAATTAAATGGGGGGACTATTTATGGTGAAGATTATCGAAGCAAAAATAGGCGACGCAGTAAAAATATTATCCATTCAAAAGCTGGCATATAGAAGTGAAGCAGAACTTTATGGAGATTTTAATATAGAGCCATTAAAGCAAACCGTCAGCGATGTTGAAAAAGCTTTTGAAGATTATCTAATTTTAAAATACATAGAAGACGGGGAACTAGTTGGTTCCGTTAGAGCATACCAAAAGGATGAAACATGTTATATAGGCAAATTAATGGTGCATCCAGACTTTCAGAATAAAGGTATTGGAAAAGCACTAATGAATGAAATCGAACGTCAGTTTAATGTGGAACGATTTGAATTATTTACCGGCAGCAAAAGCGAGAAAAATATTAGATTCTATGAAAAGCTCGGTTACGCGGGATATAAGACAGAAAAGCTGGAGAGAGAAGAAACTATATTTATTTTTATGGAGAAGTTAGCGAAAGCAGGCACAACTGCTTTTTAAGATTAAAAAGGAGGCCCCATCAATGAAAACCCTAGAAACCAGCCGCCTGATTTTGCGCAGCCTTACCCTTGATGATGCAGCCAGGGTAGAAGAATACGCAAGTGATTATGATGTGGCAAAAACGACATTAAATATTCCCCATCCTTATCCTGAAGGGGGAGCAAGGGAATTTATTACAAGTATTTTGGAAGCAGAGAGAAACGGTAAGATTGCGATTTTCGCTATTACGAGAAAAGAGGATAATGGCTTAATAGGACTCATCAATATTACAGGCACTAATGCAAATAGTAGGGCGGAAATCGGCTATTGGATCGGCAAGCCTTACTGGGGCAAAGGGTATGGTACAGAGGCTGCCAGGGCAGTTATTAAGTACGGATTTGAAGAACTGAACCATAACCGGATTTATGCACTTGCCTTTACGGACAATCCCGGATCATGGAGGATTATGGAGAAAACGGGGATGAAGCATGAAGGGATTTTGCGGCAGCATGCAATAAGAGATGGGAGGCCGGTGGATTTGACCTACTATGCCATTCTGCGTGAGGAATACACCGGGTAAGGGAGCCGCTGTTTGAATCGCACTCCACAATATGTTTCAATAGAAGCAAATCCTTTTTAATCATGGAGGTTCATGTGCGGATCATTGCTTCCCATCCTTTTTTTATAGTAAGCAGGAAGATCGACTGGAACCAGCAGCAATACATTGAACAGGAACTTTTTCTTCACTTATTTGAGGATCATATCCTGTCGCCATCAGAAAAGTTTCTCCTTGATGAAGTTTGGGATATGTCATACAGAAATTCCAGCTGCGAATTTGGTTTCCTCTATCTTCATACCAATCGGGGTGTGTTTTCTTTTCAAGTAAAGTCAGAGCCGAGTCACTTTATAAACCTGTATAGAGATCTTAAAAAGTAAAAGCCGGAATTGTCACGATTAACAATTCCGGCTCCATTATTATGCCTGCTCTGTCAGGCGTACAAGCATATGTGCGAGCTTATGCCTTTCTTTATCATCCCCGACCTTCCATAATTCCTTCAGCAGCTGTTCTTCACGGTTTTTTGGCTCCACATTTTCAGCGAGGTAGCCAGCCACTTTTTCTGCGGTTACGGCAAGCTGTTCCTCATTTAATCCCAGCTTTTTGCCAAGCTCAATTCGTTCCGCCAGATAGCTCTTAAATTCATCGAAGCTGCTTAAGATGTCCTCAGCTCGTTCATTCGACATCTTGTCCATTGCGCTCTTAATATTTTTTGTATCCAGTTCACCATCTTGTTTGATTACATGTTCTTGTTCATTCATTTTTGTAAACCTCCCATAGGATTGTTTTCTTATTAAATATCCTTTCAGAAGGAGAGTTAAACTCTTTTAGATTTCACTGGACGGTGTTTCCTGAACAGCTTTCAGTTTCCTGAATTTTACTTTTGATAAAATAACGCCAATTTCAAATAGCCCGATAAGAGGCACGAGGACAAGAATCTGTGAAAATAAATCAGGCGGTGTAATGAGAGCTGATACAACGGCCATGATCAAATAAGCATATTTTCGCATTGAGCTGAGCATAGCTGGGGTGACAACACCAATTGTTGTCAGAAACAATAACAGCAAAGGCACCTCAAACAAAAACCCAAAAGGAATGGTCGACATTAAAAGAAACGAAAAATACTCCCTGGCCGTGATCATCATCGCAAAATGTGATTCACCCAATAGCATTAAAAACTGATAAATAGCAGGGAATATAATAAAAAATCCGAAGCCAAGCCCGCCGATAAAGCTGAAAAGAATGGCCGGAAAAAACATTAGAGATACTCTGCTTTCTTTTTCCGTTAAAGCAGGCTTTACAAACAGCCAGATCTGATAGGAAATGAAAGGAAGCGAAAGCCCCAGGCTGATGCTTCCTGCAATTCCTGTGTACAGCTTAATGACATCCAGCGGTCCAAGCATAACCAGCTCATGATCGTTTGCGAGCATAGGGATCAGCCGGTTGATGAAAAACAGACATAGGGCAAAGCTGACAATAAAGAAAATCAGAGATCGAATCAGCACTTTTCTCAGGTCTGTTAAATGTTCTACAAGGGTTTGTTCGTCCATTTTCATTCTAAACCCTCCTGTTAAAGCGGTTTATCCTTCCGGTCAGCCGTTTCAATTGAACGTGTTTTTTGATCAGGTTCCTCATCATCGCTCATAATATCTCTGGCTGATTTTTTGAATTCTGATAAGGTCCTTCCAAATGCAGACCCGATCTCAGGAAGCTTTTTTGGCCCAAAGATAATTAAGGTTATAACCAGGATGATAATCAATCCGGGTATTCCAATGTTTGAAAGCCCCATGGAGTTCACTCCTTCTTGAAAAATTTCTTAAAAGGTAAGTTAGTATTAGCTTGAACTTCGAGAACTGTCCAGCTCCAGCGCCTACCCCCTCGAGGTCACAAGCTTGTCTAGTTGCGGCTCCTAGGGACTCGGGGTAATAAGCCGTTTCCTTTCAGAAGGAAAAACACCTTATTACAGGAACCGTCTTATGCCTGTCGTCCCTGGGCAGTCGCCTCCACATTTCCGACAATCCTCCCAAAAAGGCAAAGAACACCTTTCCGGGAAGCTCGTCTTGTGCTTGAGGCCCACAGGACAAGGAAGGCTTCGTCAGCATAAACATCGCACGACCAAAAGCGACAGCTTTTGGGAGGATGTGGGTCATGCAGACGTTGCCACAGGACAAGGAAAGCTACGACAGCGATACATCGCACGACCGAAAGCGGTAGCTTTTGGGAGGACGTGGCGTTCTTAGTCTGCGTTCCTTGGTGAGCAAGGCGCTTGCGCTTTTCTTATGCAAGCAGGCCGCCTTCTTTGCTGTATTTGATGATTCCTTCAGCAGCACGGTAGGCGAGTGCCCCAACAGTTCCTGTCGGATTATATCCTCCATTGTGAGGGAAAGCGGAAGCACCAACGACAAAGACATTCTCTGCATCCCACATTTGGAGATAGTTATTTACGGCTGATGTTTCTGGCTCAGCCCCCATGATGACACCGCCTGTATTATGTGTCGTCTGGTAAGGGACGATATCGTAATGCTCCAGCTGCTGCCTGTCGTTAATTTTTGATGGTCCCATTTCCTTCATGATGTTGTCTGTAATTTTTCCAATATAGTTATAAAGATTCTTATCCTGTTCCGTGAAATCGTAAGTCATACGAAGCAGCGGAAGCCCGTAAGCATCTTTATAAGAAGGATCCAGATCCATATAATTGTGCTGAACAGGCATGGATGCTCCCTGGGTGCCAATGCTTAAAGCCCGTGTGAAATACTTGATGGAATTCTCCTTAAACTTACTGCCCCATTTCGGTGTATCAGTCGGAACCATATTATATTGAATCGGACGGTATCCTGACTGGTTGATAGATATAGAGCCGCCATGAATAAAGCCAAGATCCGAGTGGTCAAAATTGTCTCCATTGTAATCATCCACAGTTGCACCGAGGGCACCGGCACCCATGAAGGTGTTAAATTGTTCTTCATCAAAAAAGCCCGCTGACCCGGGAAGGATCTGGTAGCAATAGTTCTTCCCGATCACCCCTGTGCCTGTATCAGGATTGTATGGACGTCCCAGTTTGGATGTCAGCAGCAGGCGGGTGTTATTCATGACATAGCTGGTCAGAATAACCATTTCAGCCGGCTGAATGAATTCTTCTTTTGTCTGGACATCCACATAGCGCACACCGGTTGCTTTTTTGCCGTCATGAATAATTTCCGTTACATTCGCAAAGTTCCGGATATCCACATTTCCAGTTTCTTTGGCAAACGGAATAACGGCTACGGTCGGATCAGCCTTAGCTCCGTATTCACACCCAAAGCGTTCGCAAAACGCACAATACTGGCATGGAGCCATCTTGGCGCCATATTGGTTTTCATAAGCCTCGCTCATATTGCCCGATGGCATTTGGTAAGGTTTCATTCCCAATGATTTCGCGGCTTTTTTAAATCTCGCTGTTATAGGGGTTTCCTTCATTGGAGGATTTGGGAACGGATCCGCTCTTTTTGGCCCCAGCTCACCTTCTTCTCCGCCAATACCTGCGGCTTTTTCAAACTCGAAGAAATAAGGCTCCAATTCATCGTATGTAATGCCCCAATCTTGTACTTGAAGACCTTTAATCTTAGCTTCGCCATATTTTTTAATCGTCTGTGACTTGATTTCAAAATCATAAGGCAGAAAACGGAAAGTATGCCCATTCCAGTGAACACCTGACCCGCCTAAGCCTTCGCCCAGCAAAAAGGAGCCAAGCTGGCGCATTGGAAGCGCCCGTTCCTTCCCGTGGTTGCGGAACGTGATCGTTTCTTTAGAAAGATCTTGCATTAATTCATAGCGTATCCCATAGCGCAGTTCATCATGGACCACATAGTAGTCCTTGACGCCGCGCTCTTTTCCACGCTCCAGGCCGACAACTTTTAATCCCTGTTTCCCAAGTTCAGCCGCAATGATTCCGCCTGCCCATCCGACTCCTACAACGACTGCATCCGTTTTTGGCAATGTTTTCGCCATGTTTACCACTTCCTTAAAAGATAGTACTATTTCGTATATGAATGGAGACTGTTCGGTTTAATTTTCACGAATTTTTCAGACTCAATTTGATTGATATAGCTCATTTGATGGCCAGGAAAGTCTTTCATTTTCCAGCCTTCCATATTTTTGTTTCCGGCATAGGCAGGATCTGCATATACACCTTCAATGGTGGCGGCCCGGAGAATATTAAAGAACGTCCTTGAAGTAACACCCCTGAGCTTCACTTTATCCTCTTCAAAGGCTGTAAGAATTTCATCCTGCTGTTCGCCCTCCAGTTCAGCAAATGGCTTCTTGAACTTTTCATTGCTGTAGGTCTGCAGGGCAGCAAGTCCGACATCAAATACTTCATGCCGTTTTAAAGGGGACTGGTAACCCTGAAAGTTCGACCCAGGAAAGAACGGGCCTTGCATATATTCCCTTGTATTGTTGCCCCATGAGCCCGCAAGCTGATGGTCGATAAAAAATGGAACATCCAAATCATTGGCACCAGGGCCATTTTCATCCTTAGGATAAATTCTCTCAACGGCTGCCTGCAGGATTCCGAATGTCTCGGGGTTTGTGAAATATAAAGGCGACTGCTGATAGGAAATCTGATCATGCCCGTTTGTATGGGCATTCTCTTCCGTTGCTGTACCGTCTTTGTTCATGTTTGCACCAATTAAGCCGCCAAGAATACCGCCTCCTACTAAACCGCCGGCAACTAACCCGGAATTGCGGATGAATCTCCTTCGCGACATGGTTGATTCTTGTTTTTGTTCATGTTCAGACATTTATATGGAAACCTCCTTTTATTTGCCATTATGGAGAAAAATATACTTGTCTAAACAGTTTGATAGGATTATTTTTTGGATTGTGAAAAGAAGAGAGGAGATAAGGGGGTTTTTATGGCATTAAAAAAGATGCAAACCGATTGGTCTGCACCTTTTTTAAGTCCGAATGACGGACAACCTGGAGATTACGATTTGCATAGGGCCGAACCGATTTTAAATATATCGGTTATAGACGAGAGTGCCTTTCGAACGCTCTGCAAACCCTCCCTGGTTTCTTGCAATGCCAATGACGAACCTTGAAGTCGCTGTTACGCTTTTCATCGTCAACCAGTCCCTTCCGTTTTGTTATTGGCCTTGCATTATTTGTTTACCCCGTGAACTTGTCTTAAAACCTGTTTATTTAAAAAATTGGAGTTTTTTTCTTTAATAGATAAAATGAAAGAAAGGGAGTGAAACACGATGAAAACGAAGAAAGAAATCCGTGAGTACATATGGAATTTTCTTGAGGAGAACAAGCTTGGCCGCTTTCCGTTTCCTTTAACGAATAGAATTCCCAATTTCAAGGGAGCTGAAAAAGCGGCTGCATTTGTTTTTACTATGCCTGAATATAAAGAGGCTAAGGTGATTAAGGTTAATCCTGATTCTCCGCAGCTGCCGGTCCGCACCCAAATTCTGAAAGATGGAAAGACATTGCTGGTTCCCACTCCACGGCTGAAAGCAGGCTTTATTATGGTAAAGCCGGAATGGGTACCTGCGGGGGAGGAGCGAAAAGCAGCGAGCCTTAAGCATATTCACTCATACGGAAAAGAAGTTCCCCTCACACAATTGCCGAAGATTGATTTGTTTTTTGCCGGATCTGTGGGGCTTCACCGGGATGGCCGGCGGGTCGGAAAAGGGGAGGGCTATGCTGACCGGGAGTATGCGATAATCAGGGAACTGGGGAATCCTGAAATTCCTGTGATTGGAACGGTTAACAGCGCCCAGGTGACAGAGGAAGATATCCCGAGGGATCCTTATGATCTGACTGTCGACTGGATTGCCACTGAAAAGGAACTGATCAAAACCAATACGCCCTATCCAAAACCAACCGGGATTCAATGGGATCTTGTAACGGAGAAGGAAATGGAAGAGATGCCGGTTTTGCGTGAAATATGGGAGATCACAAAAGGAAAGGCAGCCAAGTAATTGACTGCCTTTTAAGCTTTAACTTCGTCCATTTTCTTTAAAACATCATCAATCTTTGCGTGATTTTCAGGGGATTCATCAATATGATTCCATAAAATTTTTCCCTGTGGCGAGAAAAGCCATGTCCCGCCCTGAATGTAGACATCCTGAGTTTTCATGGATTTCATGACAAACTCCTTTTGTTTTTCATCCTTAGGGATAAAGCCGCCGACTTTTCCTGTAATAAACCCAAGTGCTGCTTTTGAAAGAAGCTTCCACTTTGGCATGGTTTTATGTCCCATTCCTCTATAAGCTTCCCGGGAAGGGTCGCCGAGGATCGGAAAAGGGAACGGACCGAATTGCCCAAGGAATTGACTGATAAAGGTTCCTTTCGAAGGTGCAATGACTATGACTTGAAATCCTTTAGCTTCTACTTCATTTATGCGCTCGCGCAACTGCGCAAGATATTCCCGGCAGACCGGTCAGCCAAGATGGCGGACAAAGACAGCCATTGTGTACTGGCTGCTGATGGCCTGTTCAAGGGTAATGTTTTTATCAGAGTTTTGGGTTTCTAAAATATATTCCATGAATATCCCGCCTTTCGGATTTACATCTGATCATACCTAATTCTCTTGAAGGAATAAAGAATTGCGGCTTGCACATAAAAAAACAGGAGTTCGCACTCCTGTTTAGTCCCGGCTCCCCAATATCCCAAAAATGCGAAGGATATTAATGAACAGGTTGATAAAATCAAGGTATAGGTTAAGAGCCATCAAAGGCACTTCTTCCGGTGACACTCCATACTGCTTCATGCGGTTGAAGTCGAATAGCACATATCCGCTGAACACTAGCACTCCGATGAAGGAGAACGCGAGCATCGCATTAGAGCTTAATGGCCAGATGAGACTGAAAATTCCAATCGCAATAAGTGCGAGCAATGCCGCCATCAGCATGCCGCCAAGGAAAGATAAGTCCCGCTTCGTTGTCGAAGCATAAACGGCTAAGCCTGTGAACACAACCGTTGTCGTCGCTAGTGCTGTTAAAACAGGGTTAGGTCCAATAGCAGCCAGGTAGTGGGCAACAATCGGGTAGGTCGTCATCCCTGAAATAAATGTAAATACATAAAGGAATGTATACCCAATAGCTTTTTTGCGGCGGAGCAGGAAAGCGAAAAGCAGCATTCCGAGTTCAAGAAGCATTAGGGGCAAAAACAGGACTGGAGGGATGAAAACACCCGCCATCGTTCCGGTAAATGCAATCCCCAATGATAAGGCAAACGCCCGTAAAACAGAGGGCAAATAACTGTTATTTGCGGTATGCTGTACATACATTTCTTCATTTCTCCTCTTTAATCATTTGTATATGTATATACGACTGAGCTATTATTTAAGTTTCATAAATTATTTATTTTTTAAAAGGTCTCTTATTTCAGTTAAAAGCTCCACATTTTTATCCACAGCTGGTGCCGGTGCTGCCTCTTCTTTCTTTTTGAAACGATTGTTAATAATCCTGATAAAGAGGAAAATGGAGAATGCCACGATGAAGAAATCCACCACATTCTGTATGAATAAACCATATTTGACCTCGGCGCTGCCGACTTTTATCATCAGATCGCTAAAGTCCACTCCGCCCATCAGCAATCCGACAAGCGGCATAATAATATCATCTACAAGGGAAGATACAATCTTTCCGAAGGCAGCTCCGATTACAACCCCAACTGCCAAATCCAGGACATTTCCCTTTAGGGCGAATTTTTTAAACTCATTCCACATAACAAGTCACCTTTCTTTGAAAAATTACCGTTATTATACTATGAAGAATGTATGAAAACCAGATAGAGAAAGCACCTATTGACAGAAACAGGCTTTTTCTCTATAGTAACTATGACAATTATATTTCTATTATTCCCGTGTGAGCGGGAGAGGTTCATAGCTTCACCCTCTATAAAAAACTATGGCTTTGATTATAATAATCAACCATATCCATGAGAGGATATGGTTTTATTTTTCAAGCTGTACTTTTCGGACCTCTCTTTAGGATCAGCGGGATCATATAAAGGGAGGCTATTTTTATGTCAGGAAGAAAAGATGAGGAATTAACGGATATTACATTATTGGGAAATCAGGGTACTAACTATCTTTTTGAATATTCGCCTGAGATTCTGGAGGCTTTTGATAATAAGCATCCAAACCGCGATTATTTTGTTAAGTTTAATTGTCCTGAGTTTACGAGCCTTTGTCCGAAAACAGGCCAGCCGGATTTTGCGACCATCTATATCAGCTATATTCCGGATCAAAAGATGGTAGAGAGCAAGTCGTTAAAGCTATATCTTTTCAGCTTCAGAAATCATGGCGATTTCCATGAGGATTGCATGAACATCATTATGAATGATCTTATCGAATTAATGGATCCCCGCTATATTGAGGTTTGGGGGAAATTCACACCACGTGGCGGAATCTCCATCGATCCGTATTGCAACTACGGAAAGCCGGGTACGAAATATGAAAAAATGGCCGATTACCGCTTGATGAACCATGATCTATATCCAGAGACGATTGACAATCGTTAAGAACATAGCTTGCTTAAAGTTCATTTTTAAAATAATATCAAAAAAGGCAGAGGAATCTGCTTTTTTTGTTGCAGAAAATATACATAAGTGGGATTATATTTAGGGAATATTCTGTATTTTAATAGAGCAGTACAATAATAAAGCTCTGAAAGGGGACATAATGAAGAAAAGCATACATAAAAAAGATCCTCGCTTTAAAGTAGCAGAGAAAGAAGCGTGGATTGGCATTGGTCTCGTACTCTTTAATTTTATTTGGTGGTATGGGTTTGCCTATGGGCTGGGGTCCGAACCTGCCGATGAGTATACATTCATCATGGGCCTGCCTGCCTGGTTTTTCTGGAGCTGTGTAGCCGGATTTGTCGTCATGGTGATACTGGTATCAGCAGCTGTGAAATTCCTGTTTAAGGAAGTTACGTTCGAAGAAAACGGGGAAGGGGGAGAATCCGAATGAACTGGCAGGTCATTGCTCCTCTTATCTTCTTTTTAATCATTATTTTTCTGGTGGGTTTATGGTCCAGCAGGAAGATTGATACGAGCAGTTCGTTTCTGCAGGATTATTTTCTTGGAGGAAGGCAGCTGGGCGGTTTTATTCTGGCCATGACCATGATTGCCACCTACGGAAGTGCCAGCAGTTTCATTGGGGGTCCTGGTGTTGCATACACACAGGGGCTTGGCTGGGTACTGCTTGCCATGTCACAGGTTGTTACTGGTTATTTCGTCCTCATGGTTCTGGGGAAAAAATTTGCAATTACAGCAAGAAAGTATAATGCTGTAACACTCATCGATTTTCTGAAAGAAAGATATAACAGCAAATGGGTTGTCTGGCTATCCTCTCTCAGCATCATTATTTTCCTGTTTTCCGCCATGGCTGCCCAATGGGTTGGCGGAGCAAGATTAATTGAATCACTGACAGGATTAAGCTATTTATCGGCTTTGTTTATTTTCGCAGCTTCTGTCATGGTCTATGTTGTCATAGGCGGTTTCCGGGCTGTTGCCGTAACGGATGCCGTCCAGGGCGGGATAATGTTTATCGGAACCATGATCCTTCTGGTTGCTGTTATTGTGGCAGGTGGAGGAATACCGAATATTGTCAGCGATCTGTCTTCAGAGAACCCGAATCTGATTACACCGTTTGGCTTTGATGGCGGATTGACCCCTTTATATGTATCCTCATTCTGGATTCTGGTTGGAGTTGGGGTTGTAGGTCTTCCTCAGGTTGCAGTAAGGGCCATGTCTTATAAAAATGCCAGAGCCATGCATAGGGCCATTATCATTGGAACAATCGTGGTCGGCTTTATCATGCTTGGCATGCATTTAATTGGCGTGTTTGCCCGGCCGATTCTTCCCGGAATTGAGGTGGGGGATAAAGTTATGCCGATGATTGCCATGGAAGTCCTTCCACCATGGCTTGCGGGAATTGTGCTGGCTGCACCGATGGCTGCCATTATGTCAACTGTGGATTCCCTGCTCCTTCTGGTCAGCTCGGCGATTGTTAAAGATGTGTATATTAATTACATTAAACCTGATGCTGAAGAAAGCACGGTTAAGAAAATGAGTTTTGCAGTCACAGCCCTGCTGGGGGTTCTGGTATGCATCATGGCGCTCAGTCCGCCCGATTTGCTGATCTGGCTGAATCTCTTTTCTTTTGGAGGACTGGAAGCAGCATTCATATGGCCTGTTGTGCTGGGCCTTTATTGGGCGAAGGGAAATAAATATGGTGCAGTGGCCTCCATGATAACCGGAACGGCTTCCTATATTTTATTCCATACTTTTTATCCCAATGCTTTAGGCATGAATACAGTCGTATTGCCTATTGCTTTATCACTGGCCGCATATATAGCGGTAAGTCTATTTACCGAAAAAACAGCACCTGCGGCAGCAGAAATTTAACCAAAAGGCCCCGGAGAGGTATTCCGGGGCCTTTCGTATTAACCGGCAAAGTGCCTATAGATCAGGCCCTCTTCACTATAATCAAACGTTTGATTGAAGCAGGAGAAGAGTCATATATTAAGGATAAGGGAGGAAACATGGGTTTTTGTAAAAAAATGAGCATATTGATAGGTTTGTAGAAACGATCCCTATTTGTTACACTTAATTAGTTGAAACGTAATTGTAACATTTGACTTAAAATGGAAATGTTTTTTAACATTAGGGAGACTATAATGAAAAATTTTATAAATATGATCATGATTGCCATGCTGTCATCCGTTATAGCAGGCTGTTCAAGTGAAATAAATGCATCTTTAAATACAGAAGAAATAAAACTGGAAAAAGAAGATAAAGTGGAAGCAGAAGATAATATATCAGTACAAGAGGATGGTAAAGATAAAAAAGATACGGTTTGGCTTGAACGCAAGTCACTATTCCAGATTGACGCAGCAGACGGGATCATGAAATATACGGTTTACCTTTTTTCGGAAGACGAAAGAAGAACCATTCTGGAAGAGGACAGTGCGAAAGGAAAGAAAGGCGATTCCTATTTTACAGGACATTATTCAGTATACCTGGCTTTGAAGGGGTCAAAAGAGGCGTATAAACAAGCAGCTCTAAATGACAGTTCTGAAATGTCCTTTAATCCTTCAAAGGAACAGGTTTACACCCAGAAAATGAGGAATAAAACCATCATCTCGATCTTTCAGTCCAAGGGGGAAAACTTAGTCAAGGGCCAGCTGCTGGCGATTAAGGACGGAGAAGTGCAAAGAATCAGTACGGAAAAAGACATGACCACTACCTCCAAAGCGAAAATAAAAACTATTAATCAAAAATATCTTCAAACTGCCCAAAAAAAGAGTGACGGATGGGTTATTTCAACATGGCTTTTTAATGAGGAAGCCCATTCAATGAGCCTGCACGACCAAATCGAGCTTTCAGAAGAAGATCATTCTGAAATCGACTGGATGAACCTGTGGCTGAAAAAGGAAGCCCTTTACTATCCTTTTAAAAACCTGGCACTCAGTGGGGATGCCATTGAGAAAGCAAAACAGGGAATCCCCCTCGGAAGTCCATTTCCGATTGGCACAAACATATCTGAAATTAAAAAGTCAGATCCAAACTTTGTTGAAGAGGGGTTTGAAGGTGGAAGCCCTTTTGTGATGTACCCTGAAATTACCTATTATTATGAACGGGAAACGGGGAACGTAACAGCTATTTCCATTCCTGGACAGCGGGTGAGAACGTCAATGGACGAGATTACTGCCATGTTTGGCACTCCAGCGGAGGTTAGGGAAGAGAAGCTGTCAGGTGAAACCATCTCCACCTACCCGGCAGATAAATATTCCATCGATATGATTTCTGATTTAGAAGGAAACGTTAGTGAAATCGTATTAAGAAAAACAAAAAATCATGCGGGTCAATGACCGCATGATTTTTTATAGTCATGAAAGGGCGCTTCCGCTTTAAAATGCCCAATCACCTTTTCTGAATACAGGTTCAGCGCTGCCATCTTCAGTGATTCCGTCGATATCCATTTCAGCGGAACCGATCATGAAATCAACATGTGTTAAGCTTTCGTTCAAGCCGTTTTCACCCAGTTCTTCACTGGACATTTTCTTGCCGCCTTCAATACAGAATGCATACGCACTGCCGATGGCAAGGTGGTTTGAAGCATTTTCATCAAATAAAGTATTATAGAAAAGCAGATTGGACTTGGAAATTGGCGAGTTGAAAGGAACCAGTGCCACTTCACCAAGATAGTGGGAGCCTTCATCTGTCTCAACAAGCTGCTTGAGGATTTCTTCTCCTTCTTCAGCTTTCACATCTACAATCCGGCCGTTTTCAAATGTCAGGCTGAAGTTATCGATGATGTTTCCGCCATAGCTTAACGGCTTTGTGCTGGAAACTGTACCGTTCACACCTGTCTTGTATGGTACTGTGAACACTTCTTCAGTCGGCATGTTTGCCATGAATTCGTGTCCCTGTTCATTCACACTGCCTGCCCCGACCCATAAATGGCCTTTTGGAAGCTCGATTGTCAGGTCTGTGCCTGGAGCTTTATAATGAAGCTTCTGATAACGCTTGCTGTTTAAGTAATCCACTTTTTCATGAAGTGTTTCGTCATGCTTTTTCCAGGCTTCAACCGGGTTATCCAAGTCAGCGCGAGTGGCTTTGAAAATAGCGTCCCAAAGCATTTCCACTCTGGATTCCTCCGGAGCTTCAGGAAATACCATGTTTGCCCATGCCTGAGATGGAGCTGCGATAACTGTCCAGCTCACTTTATCAGACTGGATGAATTTGCGGTATTTTGCAAGCGCCTGTCCGGCTGCTTTCTGGAAGCTTGCGATTCGCTCTGATTTCACGCCTTTCAGCAAATCAGGGCTGGCTGAAACGATTGACATGAATGCCGCACCCTTTTCAGCTAAATCTTCGACTTCCTTCGCACGCCATTCCGGGTATTCCGAGAAAGACTCATCCGGTGCCAAATCGTACTTTGTGCGTGTGACCGCATCATCGCTCCAGTTCACAACAACGTTATGAGCTCCTGCTTCATATGCCTTTTTCACAATAGTGCGAACCAGTTCAGCTGAATCAAGTGTTGTGTTAATAACCAGCGTCTGCCCCTTTTGTACATTTACGCCGACCTTCACTGCAAGCTCTGCGTATTTCTCTAAATTCGTTTGAAATTGACTCATTATGTATTCTCCTTTTGTCAGAATCTTCATTTTCATTGTAGCTGTTCTGTCCGGAAAAAGAAACCTGTTGAACTGAAAATCATGCTGCAGAACTTCCGGGCTCCATCTCCGGGCGGAGACATATTAAAAAGGAATCTTAAACAGATTCCTTTTTTGCATGAAATGCTTTATTCCCCTCAGGCAAAGCAAACATCAGCCAATACAAAAACGCACTTATAACAGCCAGTAGCGCCAGTATAAAGAATGTCCAGTCATAACCGATCCAGACTGTAAGCGGTATGGAGATAGGCGCAATGGTTTTTCCGACTGTAAATCGAAGGGAGGCAGCTGCAAAGTACTGACCTCGCATATGATCGGGAGCAATCTTTGATACAAAACTCTGCTGGAGGCCAGCAGTCATTAATTCGCCCATAGTGAAAACGGCCATTGCCAGAATTAATCCCCATATCCATTGAGTTTGTCCAAACATGATGATGGCTGCCGCATACGTAAGAGATGATAAGATAAAGACATTCCTTTCCTTGTACTTTATCATCATTTTGGTGACAGCCACGGTAAATAAGGCGACAAGGAAGCCATTCTCGGACAGCAGAATGCCAAAAGCCTGTTCCCCCTGAACGGTAAAGGACCAGTCCATCCATTTAAAAAGCTGCTGGTTATGAATCACTTCGTTTGTATAGACAGGTATTAACAGATCAAGCTGCATAAAAGTCTGTGCAGCCAAAACACCTGCTATGATAAAAAGGAGAAAGGTCCTGTCCCTGAAGATAATGCCATAATCTTTGGTCTGCTTTATTAAAACATGATGCCATTTACTGTTTTCACTTGATCCATGTATCTGCGGGGGTAAAGTTTCCCTTGTCCATCGGTATAGGATGAAAGCTAACAGAATACAGATTATGCCTGCGGCCATAAGAAGCTGAAAACGGTAATGGACATAGAAAATGGCTCCTAAAATGGGACCCACCACAACCGCAATATTAATAGAAGTGTAAAAAATAGCAAATACCTGGCTTCTGTCTTTTTCCTTCACCACATCGGCAACCATTGCCTGGCTTGCCGGCCAATAAAATGAGCCAAATATTCCCACAAAAGCAAAGCATATAAAACCAATCACGGGAGAATCCAGCCAGGGTGAACTGGCAAATCCAAAAATCATAAATGAAAGTCCCTGACCGAAAGCAGAAAGAACCATCATTTTTTTGCGGCCAAAGCGGTCAGCTGTATAACCGCCCATTAAGTTGGCAAGCACGGAGAATACCTGAGAAAAAATGAGCAATAAACCAGCCTTGTCTTTTCCGAATTCATCCGCGAAATAAATCGTTAAAAACGGGAAGAACATCCAGAATGTAATATTCATAAGCGCTTCCCCAAATAATCTTACTTTTAGATTCTTATCCCAATCTTTTAATTTCATGCTGCGTCCCCATCTTCAATCTCAGAATAACGCTATCATACTACCAAATTCAGAAGAAACACAAGAAGACTTTTTGTTCAAAAAAGCCAAACCTTGATTAAGGTTTGGCTTTTCATATCAATAGACAAAAAACATCAAAACAGTGGTAACTATGCCCACCCATATGGCCAGCAATGCACAGTAGCCCATAATATGACGAATATGAAGGCCGACTACACTTAAAATAGGAAGTGCCCAGAAAGGCTGGATCAGGTTCGTCCAGGCATCTCCCCAGCCTACAGCCATAGCGGTAATGGCGGGATCCACACCCAGCTGCAGCCCGGCAGGAACTTGAAGCGGCCCCTGCAAAGCCCACTGCCCGCCGCCTGAAGGGGCAAGAATATTGACGATTCCAGCTGCCCAATAGGTGAAAATATCAAAGGTATCTTTACTTGCTATGGACGCCATTCCATTGATTATAGACTCTGCTAACCCGGAGCTGCCAAGAACGGCGATGATTCCGGCGTAAAACGGAAATTGCAGAATGATAGGGGATATGGCAGAACCCGCTTCTTTAAAGGCATTTGCGTACTGTACAAGCGATTTGTGAAGGATGAGCCCCAGGGATAGAAAGGTAATATTGATAATATTTAAATCAAGGTCACGCCCGTTTATGAACTCGAAAATGACATAGATTAAACCGATTAATCCGGTAACGATGCCGAGAAAAGGTGTTCTTTCAAGCTTTCCGGCGGGCGTTTCTAAAATTTCCTGCTGCTCAGCTTCCTGCTTGGATGCTTTAGGGGGTACGTAGGATATAATGTCTTTTTTGGGTGCCATCAGCACGATAAAAACCGGCATTGTAACAATAAGGGCAATTAATATTGCGATTGTTCCGGGATGAAAGATGGTCTCTGAAGTTGGAATCACCCCAGCAATATCCTCCAGAAAGTGACCCTTTGTCGCAACAGTCAAACCAATTGAACTCGATAAGCCGGCTGTATATAGAGCAGTAGGTGCATAGGCTGCAGCCACTAATAGAGGGAAGTGTGCGTTCTGATTTCTTTTTCCGACTTCACGGGCAATAATGGCGCCAACGACAACAGCAAGGCCCCAGTTAATATAATAAGCAGCAGAAGAAACAAGAAAAGTCAGTACGTAGGCCTGATTGGCTGTCTTCGCTTTGGAGGAAAGCTTTTCAAGTATACGCTGTACAGAAGGAACAGAAGCAAGCGCCATGCCTGTCATCAAGAGAAGCACCATTTGCATGGTAAAAGCAAGGTATACCCAGAAGCCGTCACCAAATGATTTAAACAGCTGGGCAGGTTCAGAAGGCTTCATGAAAAATCCGGCTATGAATACAAACAGAGTCATTAGTACAGCAATGACAAAGGCGTCAGGGAGATACCTTTCCACAAGCTTGGAGAAACGGTCTGCCATTCTGGTTAACATCCTGTCACTCTCCTTTCAGTATTAGTACATGCTATGGAGAGGACAAGCTGTGTATGCCAGTTCATATAGAAAAGCCCCGGCAGCAGCCAGGGCTATACATTAATCTTTATCATCCATTGCGGCCTTCAGCAAATCACCAAGGCTTGTTCCAAAGGACTCTTCCTTCTGGGTATATTTCTGAACAAGTTTTCGTTCTTCGCGTTTGTTGACGGCTTTCTTTTTGTCCTGGGCTTTCTCCACTACATTGCATGGACGGCACTGGAAGTAGGCGCCTGCCTTGCCCTGGTGGATCTCCATTTTTTTGCGGCACTGAGGGCAGCGGCGGTTTGAAAGCTTTGGATCCTTGCGCTTTCGGAAACTGCAATCAAGGTTGGAGCAGACAAGTATTTTTCCGTCCTTTGTATTCCTTTCTTTCAGGAAGGAATCGCATTCCGGACATTTTGAACCCGTGAGATTATGGGCACGGTACGATTTGTCGCTCTTTTTAATTTCAGAAACCAGAGATTGAGTCTGCTTGCGGATGTTCTGCAGAAACTCTTTTGGATTTGCTTTTCCGCGTGCGATTTTCTCCAGCTCCTGCTCCCATTTGGCTGTCAGTTCCGGTGATTTCAGATCTTCATTCACCAGGTCCATCAGCTGTTTGCCCTTTTTAGTCGGAAACAGGCGTCCATTTTGCCTTTCGAGGGCTTCAGTCTCAAGAAGCCGTTCAATGATTTCCGCTCTTGTCGCTGGTGTTCCGAGGCTGTATTTTTCCATCTGGGTCAATATGTCAGCTTCGGAATAGCGAAGAGGCGGTTCAGTGAGCTTTGCAGCGGATTCGGCATTTTGCAGTGTAAAGCTCTGTCCTTTCGAAATGTTCTTCAGGCTCTGTTTTCCTGTCTCTTCTTCAGTGTTCCGCTCAACCTTGCGATAACCGAGGTCGATTATGGCCGTCTCCCTGGCTGTGAATGTCTCACCATTAACATCGATAGCAGCATGGATGGTTTCATACTTATATGGGTTATGAAAAATGGCCAAAAATCTGCGCAGGATCATTTCGTACAGCTTCCGCTCATCAGGAGACAAATCAACGAGATGCACACGTTCTTCAGTCGGAATAATCGCATGGTGATCGGTTACCTTTTCATTATTAAAAACTCTTTTTGCCAGGACCCTGCCCTGATTCGCAAGGATTGGCTTCACTTCGTCCTTATAGGAAGCAGCGATGCCATGAAGGCGATCCATCATGGTTGCTTCCATATCCTTTGTCAAATAGCGTGAGTCTGTCCGTGGATAAGTGACAAGCTTATGCTGCTCATAAAGCTTCTGCAGCACATTCGACGTTTTCTTGGCAGAGAAGCCAAAACGTTTATTCGCATCACGCTGCAGCTCCGTTAAATCATAAGGAAGCGGCTGCGGCTCTGTTTTTTCCTTCCGGTTAATGGACTGGATAACCGCCTTTTGCCCCTTTACTTTGGAAAGGACTCCATCAGCTGTTTCTCTAGCGAAAATGCGCTTTTCACCATTTTTCTCCCAGTCAGCCTGCAGGGGGCCAATGTGGGCGCGAATCGTCCAGTACTCTTTTGGAACAAATTGCTGAATTACTTTTTCCCTTTCCATAACGAGCGCCAGAGTCGGTGTCTGCACCCGGCCTGCGGATAGGGGATCCTTGTATTTAGTCGTCAGAGCCCTTGTGACATTCAGCCCGATGAGCCAATCCGCTTCTGCCCGGCACACAGCGGATTCATAAAGATCTTCAAATTGTTTTCCGGGTTTAAGGTTTTGAAAACCGTCACGGATAGCACGGTCCGTTACAGAGGATATCCATAAGCGCTTGATTGTCTTGCGCCAGCGGATTTTCTCTAATATCCAGCGAGCGACAAGCTCCCCTTCACGGCCTGCATCTGTCGCAATAATTATTTCCTTAACATCCTTCCGCTTTGCAAGGTTTTCAATGGCTTTATACTGGTGACTGGTCTGTTTCATCACCTTCAGGCCCATTTGGTCAGGAATAATCGGCAGATCCTCCAGGTTCCAGTTTTTATATTTGCTGTCATAATGCTCTGGCATCTTTAATTCGATTAAGTGGCCAAGAGCCCAAGTGACGATATATTTATCGCCTTCCATGTAACTTTTATGAGATTGCCGGCATCCCAGTACCCTTGCGATTTCACGGGCAACACTGGGCTTTTCAGCAAGAACAAGTGATTTCATAATGACTCCTTTCAAATCCATTCAGTTCCTTTTGTATCCTAACTAAGTATAGCGGAAAATCATTTATATTTGTAATGGAAGAGGTTATTGTGGACAAAATGATATAGCTGCCATCTAAGCTGTATCGCTTTTCAATAGTCCTGATTCATTCTACAATGAACTTAACAGTTTGTTTACATTTAGAAAGACAAGGTGAAAATAATGAATCAAAAGAATCAGCACTTACTTGATTACATTCAGGAAAACTCGATAAACATCACAGACATGTGGCTGTCCTTAAGGGAGAAACAGAAGGGCTCCATTTATTCTGCGGATGCAGACCCTGTTTATGAACAGCTCCTGAGAGAACAAAATGCTTTTACCAACCGTACCGTTTCATCAGCCTTGCTTGATGACGAAGCAGTGTTTATTGAAAATATGGAGGAGTGGGCCAGAACTGTAGCTGAAAGCAGAGTGGATTCAAGTACCCCCATTTTTCAAGTGCTTGAAGCTTTAGGGACTGTAAGGGAAACCTATTGGCATTTTGTTGAAAAGTTCATTAAAGAAAACCAGTCAGAAGTGACAACAGATGATGTATTAGTATGGAGCAAGACCATTAATAGGGCTTTCGATAAACTGATCAACAAATTTTCGGAAAAGTATTATGAACTGACCACAAGAAGGCTTGTTGCCCAGCAAAGTCTGATCAATGAACTTGGCACTCCAGTCATTCCTGTTAAAGATGACACAGCTGTTCTGCCGCTTATCGGCGATATTGACACCGAGCGTGCGCAAATCCTGCTGGAGGAAATTCCGAAAAAATGTGCAAAAGAAAATATTGAGCATTTATTTATTGATTTATCTGGTGTAGCCATTATTGATACGATGGTTGCCCATCAAATATTTTCTTTAACGACAGCTCTCAAGCTATTAGGGGTCAAATCCACCATTTCCGGCATCAGCCCTGAGGTTGCCCAGACTTCCATTCAGCTCGGCCTGGATTTCACGGGTATTGAAACATATGGAAAACTAAAACATGCTTTAAGAAGACAAGGTGAAAACTTAAGATAGAAAGAAGAACGAAAAGCCGGCAGAACTGCCGGCTATTTATCGCAGTCTAACGGGCAGTAAGACCCCCACTTCAAGACTCAGAGGAATAAAAGGAGGATAAGCGGGGGTCAAACTGCCCGTAAAGGCCCGATTGGTGAGATACAGTGAAACTTGCCGACGCGCAGGCAGAGGCTTAGTTGAACCAATCGGGTTCGTAGTGTCGATTGATCGGAGCGCTAGCGGAGTTCTTAGCGACACTAGAACGCGACTAACAATCAGTGGGGATAAGGAACATCCCCACTGATTGAAGTTTCACTTTATATGGATATAATAAAATACGCTTTACTGTGTTACCATTCTAACAATCTAACTTGTTAAATAATGGGAATTTATTGTTGACATCCCTCCAATAGGAACATAAAATTAATTATATTCAGAAAATATAACAAAAATAGGCTGTGATAAAGATGAGACATCTGACAACAGATAGTGCAAATAATCTTCTAAAAAAGGCTGTATTTCAAACCTGTGTTTGAGATACAGCCTTTTCTTTATCTCGCTAATGTACCGGGGAGGATATAAAATGGAAAAATTGACAGAATCGATGATGACTTTAACTCACGGGGAGGAGAACAGGGTGGTCACTTTAAATGGAAATACTCTTACTTTGTCTGAAGTCAAACGAGTTCTTTTTGAAGGAGTAGAGGCTGCGGCATCAGAGGAAAGCATGCTTCGTGTAAAAAACAGCCATGAAGCCGTAAAGAGAATTGTAAGTGAAGAAAAAGTCATATACGGAATAAACACTGGCTTTGGAAAATTCAGCGATGTAAGAATCGACCAGGGGGATGTCGAGGATCTTCAGCTGAATTTAATCCGTTCGCATGCCTGCGGAGTAGGGGAGCCGTTCCCTGAGTCTGTCTCAAGAGCAATGCTTCTTTTAAGAGCAAATGCCTTATTGAAAGGATTCTCAGGCGTTCGTCCGGTCGTGATCGAAACTCTTTTAGCACTTGTGAATAAAAGTATCCATCCTGTCATTCCGCAGCAGGGCTCTCTTGGAGCAAGCGGAGATTTGGCTCCTTTATCCCACCTGGCATTAGTATTAATGGGAGAAGGGGAAGTATTTTACAAGGGGGAAAGGAAGCCTTCGTTAGAAGTGCTTGTTCAGGAAGGAATAGAGCCTGTAACACTACAGGCGAAGGAAGGGCTTGCTCTCATTAACGGCACGCAGGCGATGACGGCAATGGGAGTCATTGGTTATCTGGAAGCGGAAAAAATCGCTTATCAAAGTGAGCTGATCGCAGCACTTACAATGGAGGGATTGAACGGCATAATTGATGCGTTTGATGAAAACATCCATCAGGCAAGGGGGTATCAGCAGCAGGTAGATACAGCCAGAAGAATAAGGGAATACCTGTCAGGCAGCAGCCTGATCACAAGACAGGGGGAAATCCGGGTGCAGGACGCCTATTCCATCCGCTGCATCCCGCAGGTGCATGGAGCATCCTGGCAGGCTCTTGACTATGTAAAAGAGAAGCTTGAAATCGAAATGAATGCAGCCACAGATAACCCGCTTATTTTTGATAATGGGGAAAGTGTTATTTCCGGCGGAAACTTTCATGGACAGCCAATCGCTCTTGCAATGGACTTTATGAAAATTGCGGCAGCGGAACTGGCCAATATTTCAGAGCGCCGTATTGAAAGGCTGGTTAACCCTCAGCTGAGTGACTTACCGCCATTCTTAAGCCCGGAGCCTGGACTGCAGTCTGGTGCGATGATTCTCCAATATGTTGCAGCATCCCTTGTTTCGGAGAATAAAACACTAGCCCATCCCGCCAGTGTGGATTCGATCCCTTCATCAGGGAATCAGGAAGACCATGTGAGCATGGGAACTATCGGATCCAGACATGCTTACCAGATCATCCAGAATGTCAATAAAGTACTGGCAATTGAACTGATTTGCGCGCTTCAGGCAGCAGAATTCCGCGGCTCTGATAAAATGGCTGATAAAACAAAACGCTTTTACGAAGAAGCAAGAAAAGTGGTGCCTTCCATCACAAAAGACCGCATATTTTCAAAGGATATTGAAGCGTGTGCAGCCTGGCTGAAAGAAGTTGAAATAGACGCAATATAACAGAAGGGGTCTGAATGTTATTCAGGCCCCTTACTTTTTAATCCTTCGCTCTTTCCTCAAGTTCTTTTGCTTCATCTTCTTCAAAGCGGTTTTTAAACGCTTCTTGCGTCACAATAAATTCTTCATCTTCCTGTGCCTCAGTTGTATGGCGTTCAACCATTGTGTGTTCAGGGAATTCCCCCGGGTGATGCTTTCTTTTATGATTAAAATGGACTCCGCGTGACATAATCAGGCTCCTTTCATTATTGAATTTGCATTCTTCCACTATTTTTCCCTCAGGCATCAGGACTATGTACGACTGGTTCGATGAATATTTTCCGTTCAATTTTGATCTTGTTCGCATAAGTATATAGAGCAAAGACGAAAGAGAAAAGGAGGGGGAAAGCCGTGAATGATTCGAATGCTTCCGTGTTCTGTGCGGGAAGGGGAGACCGTGCGCCGGTTTTTATTGCAGATGCTGTCATTGATCATCAAATAAAAAAAGTCAATCTGGAGAACTATATTGGAAAATGGGTGCTGCTGTTTTTTTATCCGAGTGATTTTACATTTGTCTGACCGACAGAATTGGCGGCGGTCGCCGCTGTGAACCCTTATTTAAAAGCCTTAAATTGCGAAGTCATGTCCATCAGTACGGACAGTGTATATGCACATAAAGTATTTAAGGAAACATCTCCGTCATTAAAAAACGTGAATTATCCAATGGTCAGCGACCGGACACATCAAATAAGCAGAGCTTATAGGGTATTGGATGAAAAGTCAGGAGCGGCCATCAGGGCGTCCGTTTTTATCGATCCCAATGGCATTATCGCGGCAAAGCTCATTTACCCTGGAGAAGTCGGGAGAAATCTGCATGAACATGTCAGAATCATGCAGGGAATTCAATATGCGCAGCAGACAGGGAAGGGTGTGCCGGCAAACTGGCAGCCCGGCCAGCAGGGGATTAACAAGGATCCAAACTTAATAGGTAAAATTTAAAAGGAGGAGGCGCGAGCTTTCTCTTCCTATATACATAATTACTTTAATCTGCAGTGCCGAAAATATATAATAAGTACAAATGAAGTGGACAAATGAAGTGGAGGGGGAGCTTGAGTGGACTTTTTTTCTATACTTTCTGAAGAACGCATAAAAAAAGCTTACAAGGACGGCGAGTTTGATAATCTGCCGGGATATGGGAAACCGCTGCCGCCTGATGATTCGTCTTCCGTCCCTGAGAACTTGCGCATGGCCTATCGCATCATGAAGAATGCCGGATTCACTGAGGAAGAAAACCAGGTAAAAAAGGAAATGATGACGATTGAAGACCTGATGAAGAAATGTGAGGATCAGGAAGAAAAGAAGGTACTGCAGAAGAAACTAAACGAAAAGATGCTCCGCTATAACAGCATGATGTCGAAAAGAAGACAAAACACCAACTCATCCCTTTTCAAAAACTACGAAGAAAAAATAAACAATAAATTATTCTAATGAATTAGATGATTGGAATTGAGGAGAACACATGAATAAAGATGAATATATAAAGGTCCTTGAAAAAAGAGTGGAGGAATATGAGGCAGCCATAGCGGATATGACGGCACCCATAATTCCATCGATCATTCCCCAGACGATTCTTGTGCCAATTACTGGGTTGCTCATGGCTGAAAGATTCGAAAAAATTACGGCTAAGATCCTGAAACATATTAGAGACCATGATACAGAGTTTGCTATTATAGATTTTACCGATATTACGGTCGACCGATTAGAGCAGATGTGCCTGTCAGAGCTTGGGGAGCAAATCCGCAATCTGACTGATTCCATTAACCTCATGGGAGTTAAGCCTTACTTTGTAGGGATGACCCCGCAGCTGATAAAGGAAATCGTGTTGTCCGGCATTGAATTAAATGCTGAAACACATGCTAACTTCCAGGCGGCTTTAAAGCATTTAATGAAAATAAACAATCTTGCCTTTCAAAAAGGCTAATCTCGTTAAGTTTGCTGCTTTTGGGCAGGTAACCGCATCTTGCCTCCGAGTTGATTGAAGTGGAGGGCGCTCGCATTCCTCCCCGCGGGTTCGCTGCGTGCCTGGAGTGGAAATCAACGGCCTGAATTCATAGATATTAAAAGATTGATAAAGGTACCTTCAAAAAATCTAGATTCTAAAAGACTCCCCTCCTGAATAGGACAGGGGTTTTTTACATATACAGGCACATTTTCTTTCCGATTGGGGATTTGTCCATGCGAAAACCTCCTCTGGCACATATTCTATAGTATCCATGAGAAAGGAGGTAGACATATGTCGAGAGATTGGAGAAGAAGATTCGAGATTAATGCAGATGAAGTAGAAATCAGAGCCGAAAGAGTTATTGTAAAAGAAGATGATGATCGCCGCCGAGATGATGTGCGTGGAGCGGAAGACCGCCGCAGGAATCACCGCCGAGATGACGATGTAGCTGGAATCGAGGACAATCGCAGAAGACATTGCGGGTGTGGAAGAGACAGTGTGGGCGGAGCAGAAGACGACCGCAGAAGACATCGCCGCGATGATGTACGCGGTGCTGGTGACCTATGGTACAACAGAGATTTAGCTGGATCTGGAAGAGGATGCAGACGCCGCCGAGATGACGATGACCACAGAAGAAGAGGTTTCTGCGGATGCCGCTGGATCTAATATAGTGAAAACAAAGGCAGGGGAAGCACCTCTGCCTTTTATATATGAAAATTTCCCTAAAGAACTGTAAAAATCATCCGAAATTATTAATAGAAGGTTTTAGTGATTTTACATAGAAGGTGTGGCATGCATGGATAAAACAACGATTATTGGAGTTATATTAGGAATCATAGCAGTTGGAGTCGGAATGGTTTTTAAAGGGGTTTCCCCGTCTGTTCTGATTAACCCTGCCGCAATTCTGATCATTATTCTGGGAACTGCCGCAGCTGTGGCCATTGCATTTCCAACGAATGAAATCAAACGTGTACCCAAGCTTTTTGGCATTTTATTTAAAGAAGAAAAGCTGATGAACCCCCCTGAAATGATTAAGATGTTTTCGGATTGGGCTCAGCTGGCAAGAAAAGAAGGATTGCTTGCCCTGGAAGTCAAGACAAGCGAAGTGGAAGATGCTTTTTTAAGAAGCGGCTTATCTCTCGCTGTTGATGGGCAAAGTGCCGATTATATTCGGGATGTATTAAGTGAAGAAATCGAAGCAATGGAAGAAAGGCACCAGGCTGGAGCGCAAATTTTCAGCCAGGCAGGCACGTATGCGCCATCCCTTGGAGTATTGGGAGCCGTTATTGGATTGATTGCAGCACTAGGAAATATGGACGACACCACCACATTGGGACATGCTATAAGTGCGGCATTCGTAGCGACTTTACTGGGGATATTCACCGGTTATGTGTTCTGGCATCCGTTTGCCAATAAGCTAAAGAGAAAGTCCAAGCAGGAAGCAAAAATTAAAAGCATGATGATTGAAGGAATTCTTTCTATTTTAGAAGGGGAAGCACCGCGGGTAATCGAGCAAAAGCTTGCTTCCTATCTTCCTGCAGGAGAACGCCGTAAATTCCTTGAAGAAAGCAGCGTGGCAAAGGATGAGTAGGCGGAAAAAGAAGCAGCATCATGAGGAACATGTAGATGAATCCTGGCTATTGCCGTATGCTGATTTATTAACGCTGCTTCTCGCCCTGTTCATTGTCCTCTTCGCCATGAGTTCAGTGGATGCCCAGAAATTTCAGAAGCTGTCAAAGGCATTCAATGATGTCTTTTCAGGGGGAACGGGCGTCTTTGAATTCCCAAGTCCAATGCCGGAAGGACAAATGCAATCCACGGATGCAGTGTCGGAAAAACCAAGCAAGGATCTCGAGGAAATGGCAGCGCTGGATGAATTGGAAAAAGAAAAATTGAAGCAGGCTGCCGATCAGGAAGAACTGGCAGAGCTGCAGCTAAGAGTCAATGCCTTTATCGAAAATCAAAATCTGGCTGACAAACTGGAAACCTCTTTAACCACGGAAGGACTGCTTGTTTCAATCAGGGATAATGTCCTGTTCGGCTCAGGAAGTGCAGAGGTCCGTGAGCAGGATTTAAAAATGGCTGGTGAAATTGCCGGGCTTCTCATCATGGACCCGCCAAGAAATATCATCATCAGCGGCCATACAGACAATGTCCCGATCCGCAATTCGAACTTCGAGTCCAATTGGGAGCTCAGTGTCATGCGGGCGGTCAACTTTATGAAAATCATCCTGAAAAATGATCAGCTGGACCCGAAGTGGTTCAGTGCCAAAGGCTTTGGGGAATTCCAGCCGGTTGCCGGAAATGACACGAAAGAAGGCAGGGCGAAGAACAGACGGGTAGAGATTTTAATATTGCCAAGAACGGGGAATCAGCCATAGGGGGCTGGTTTCTTTTTTATAAGAAATAAAAAAAGGCTGTCAGCCAGCCGCTTTCCCGGGATCAGTCATTTGCTTCCTGTTCAGTGCTGTCCGGTTTGCACATGCGGTCGACCATTACACCAAATAGAAATACACAGGCGATTGGAATGGAAAAATTCAAAATATGAACAATGGTCATCTGCGAACCTCCCAAAATATATTAATTACATTATATGCCAACGTTCACAAAAAAGACAAATAATTTTCAGAAAATATACACAAGTTAAGATTGCCAAAGAAAAAGAGCCGCAAGGGGCTCTTTATAATGGAAGATCTGCTTCTGAATGAATGGTTTTGGGTTCTGTCTTTCTTCCATGAAGCAGGTAGTATACGAGCAGGCCAAATAACGCTACTCCGGCAAGCATAAAATACAGCGAAGCGAATCCTGTTTTTACCGCAAGTATTCCGAGAACATAGGATCCTAAACCGATCCCTGTATCAAAGAGGGTGAAAAAGGTCGAGGTAGCAAGACCCCGTTTGGCTGGATCGGCCTGCTTGATGGCAACAGTTTGAAGACTCGGAACAATCGTGCCATACCCCAATCCGATTACTGCACCTGACAGCAGAAATACAAAGGTACTGTTGGCCTGGCTGAGCAAAAACAATCCTGCCGCAAACAGAATAATCGCTGGATAGATCACTTTATTTTCTCCGTACGTATCAAACCAGCGGCCTGTAAATGGGCGGGACATAATAATGAACGCCGCATATACCACGAAAAAGAAGCTCGCGGCTTCAAGCAAATCAAGCTCCTTCGCATAAACGGAAATAAAGGATAGAATTCCTGAGTACGCGAAAGCAAGGATGCCAGCTGAAATCGCAACAGGAACGGCATTTTTTTCGAATAAGCTTGATAGTGTGAAATTCGGATGCTTCACAGAGCTTTCTGCTGTTTGCGGTATTTTAACAAAAGCACCCAGCACTATCGCAATAAATGATAAAACGGTGCATAACGCAAAAATCCATGTGAAGCTTGCGTATTGAACAATCGTCAAACCGGCAAACGGGCCGATGACCATAGCCAGATTCATGAACATGGCATAATAGCCAAGCCCTTCGCCTCTCCGCACATCCGGCACAATTTCAGCAACAATCGCTCCAGTCGCTGTGGTGGCCATGCCAAAACCTGCACCATGAAGGAATCTTAGAGCTAAAAGTGCAGGCATAGTGTCAGCCCAAAAATAAAGAAGAGATGAGACAGCAAACACAATCAGGGAAGCAAGCAGAATCTTTCGCTGTCCAACCTCGTCAATCCATTTTCCTGTAAACGGCCTGCTGATCACGGCAGCAATCAAAAAGACCGAAATAATCAGGCCAACCTGTGTTTCGTCCCCTTTCAGATCATCCAAAATATAAAGGGGAAGCGTTGTGAGCAACACATAAAACCCCATAAACAAGAAAAAACTCGTAACAGAAATACTCAAAAAATCCTTCGTCCATAATGGCTGTTTCTTCATGTTGTCCTCCTAACAATGAAGGTACCAGGTACCTATACCAATATCGTGAATTGGTCTAGGTGCCTGGTACCATATTTTCTCTCATTTTTGCCATAAGTCTGATCATCGTGCTGATTTCTTCTTCCGTAATGTTCTGCAGGACATTGCTTTCGCTTGATCTTACTGCGGCAAGCCAATTGTCGTATTCCTGGATGGCTGCATCAGTCAGTGAAATCAGTTTTTCGCGTTTGTCCTTACCGGATGTTCTGGTGATCCAGCCTGATTTCTCAAGACGGGCCAATGTCCTGGTCATGGTCGGAGCTTCAACTCCCAAATAAGAGGAAATCTCTTTTTGAGTGCTTGGTCCTCCGGTTTTCAGACGGTAGATAATTGTCCATTGGGCAGCATATAAACCAAGTGGCACCAGACTTTCATTAAGTACTTTGGAAAAGTGGCGTGTAAATTGGTTGATGGAATGAAAAAATTCACTTTGATTAGGGTGCATTGGTTTCACCTGCTTAAAATAGTTACCTAGCTAACTATACAGGATTTTCAAGAAAATGTCTACCTCACATATTTCTTTGCTAACTAAGTGTTTAACTGGCAAATGAAAGGGAATGAAATAACAAGGGCATCTGTGCATAACAATAAGGGGGAAATTTTTTTGGATAAGTTATTAGAAGTCGTAGGAGATATTTCAGGATGGCTGTGGGGATATCCCATCATCCTATTATTAGCTGGAACAGGTCTGTATTTAACCTTTTTGCTGGGTTTCTTCCAGTTCCGTTATCCGGTATATATTTTTAAACAGACATTCGGAAGTGTTTTTAAAAAGCCGAAGGGAAAAGGAACCGTTACACCGCTGCAGGCACTCACTTCAGCACTGGCTTCCACCATTGGAGCTGCGAATATTGTAGGTGTGCCCGCAGCCATCATGTTTGGCGGTCCTGGTGCCGTGTTTTGGATGTGGATCATTGCGTTAATAGGAATGTCCATTAAGTTCTCAGAAAGTGTCCTGGCCATCAAGTACAGAGAGAAAAATGAAGATGGAGAATATGTGGGCGGCCCAATGTATTACATGACAAAAGGGCTTAACATGAAGTGGCTTGGTGTGATATTTGCCTTTGCGCTCATGATCGAATTAATCCCAAGCATCATGGTTCAGGGTAATGCCGTAGCATCTGCGGTTGGCGAGACTTTTAAGATTGATGGCCTTTATACAGGCATCGCTGTAGCCTTACTGGTTTCATTGGTTGTTTTTGGCGGAATTCAGAGAATCGGCAAAGTAACTGAGATCTTCGTTCCGTTTATGGCTCTTATTTATGTAGGAGCAGCTTTAGTGGTTTTATTTATGAATTTGGGCAAGCTTCCTGAAGTGTTGGAATTAATCTTCACTTATGCGTTTCAGCCAATGTCTGCAATAGGCGGATTTGCCGGTGCGGCAATTGGCGAAATCATTCGCTGGGGATTTGCAAGAGGATTATATTCCAATGAGGCAGGACTCGGAACCGCTCCGATTGCCCATGCTGCTGCCACAACCGATCACCCGGTGCGCCAGGGCTTCTGGGCGATTGTCGGTATTGTTGTTGATACGCTGATTGTGTGTACCGCCACTGCATTTGTTGTGCTTTCATCAGGTGTGTGGACAAGGGAAGGGGCAATGAAGGATCCTTCAGCCCTGACGGCAGCGGCATTTACGGAGTACTTTGGATCATTTGGAGGTATTCTCGTAGCTATATCACTCGTATTTTTTGTCATTTCAACGATCATTGTCGTCGTCTTTTATGGATCCAAAATGGCAGAATTCCTTTTTGGCTCTTTTGCCGGAAAAGCCATCAAAGTCGTTTACATTGCTGCCATTGTTCTTGGTTCAGTAGGAGCGGCGAAAACGATCTGGCAATTCCTTGATCTGGCTCTTGCCATGATCTTAATACCGAACATCGTGGCTGTCCTCCTTCTAAGCAAAGAGGTCAAACAGCTGAAAAACGAGTTTTTCACTTCAGAAAAGTATTATTTAAAGGATATTAAAAAAGACGATAAGGCTGCGTAAAGCTTGGTCTTCCGCCTAAGGCGGGAGGCTTTTTTATTATCTCTGCAAATTTTTCGAAAAATAACACTTGTTTTACAAATAGACATAAGTTTATAATATAGACAAAAGTTTAATAAGGCAGGGCTGGTCAATTATGAATGATAAAGAACTATTGATTTTGCAGCTGATTAAAGAGGATCCTTTTATTGCCCAAAACGAGCTGGCTGAAAAAACGGGGCTCTCAAGGTCCGCTGTTGCCGGCTATATCTCTTCACTGACCAAGCAGGGGAAAATTCTCGGCAGAGCCTATGTTCTGCCGCAAAAGAAAGAAGTGCTTTGTGTGGGAGGAGCCAATGTTGACAGGAAAATCCAAACAACCGGGCAGCTCCAATTCGGAACATCGAACCCTGCAGAAAGCTCCCAATCCTGCGGCGGAGTGGCCCGCAACATTGCTGAAAACCTTGGCAGGCTGGGCTGTGATGTGGGTTTGATGACCGTAGTGGGAGATGATCCGGAAGGCGAATGGCTTCTGGAATATACGAAAGCTTTTGCTGATATCACTCCTTCACAGTCGCTGGCAGGGTCTACCACTGGTACTTATACAGCAGTGCTTGACCTTGAAGGAGAAATGGCTGTAGCACTCGCTGATATGTCCATTTATGAAAGCGTTAACAGAGAGTTTGTCGAGAAAAAGTGGGGTTACCTGGCATCATCCGAAATGGTGATTCTCGATACAAACTTCCCGCCCAAGGTTCTGGAACAGATTATTAAAAGGTGTTATGAAGAGAACATTCCGCTTTGCATTACACCTGTTTCAGCACCAAAAATAAAAAATCTGCCGGAAGACCTGAAAGGTGTTACCTGGCTGATTGCCAACAAAAATGAAGCAGAAGCACTAACAGGGAAAGAGATCAGCAATGAAGGAGACTTCTTTAAGGCGGCACAGGAGATTATGAAAAAAGGTGTTGAAAAAGTCGTCATCAGCCGGGGAGATAAAGGACTGATCTATTTTACAAACAGGGGTGAAGCAGGTGTGCAGCTTCCTCCGAAGGTGAAAATTGCTGATGTGACAGGGGCAGGGGACTCGCTTGTATCGGGTATTATTTTTGCCCATTTAAAAGGCCTTAGCACTGAGGATGCCTGCAAAATCGGCATGTCCTGCTCGATGCTTACTCTCCAGTCCCTTGAAACCGTTAACCCTAATTTAAACAACACACGCTTGCAGGAAACATTCAAACAATATTTCGACTAAGGAGAAGTGACATCATGTTAGAAAAATGGCTTGAGTACTCAGAAGAAGTGTTAGAAGCAAAGAAAGCAAATAAACCGGTTGTTGCCCTTGAATCCACCATCATTTCACATGGAATGCCATACCCTCAAAACGTTCAGACAGCAAAAGAGGTAGAGGAAATCATCCGCAAAAACGGTGCTGTACCTGCAACCATTGCCATTTTAAACGGTAAAATTAAAATTGGTCTTTCAGATGAGGAGCTGGAGTTCCTGGCCCAAAGCAGGGACGTTGAAAAAGCAAGCCGCCGCGACCTTCCATACTTAGTTGCTAAGAAGAAAAATGGTGCCACAACTGTAGCGGCCACCATGATCTGTGCAGAGCTTGCCGGCATTGAAGTGTTTGTCACAGGCGGAATAGGCGGAGTTCACCGCGAAGCTGAAACCACAATGGACATCTCAGCTGACCTTCAGGAGCTTGCAATGACCAATGTTGCCGTAATCTGTGCAGGTGCGAAATCAATCCTGGATATTGGTTTGACGCTTGAATACTTAGAAACCAACGGCGTTCCGGTCGTTGGCTTTGAAACAGATGTATTGCCCGCCTTCTACACACGCACAAGTCCGTTCAGTGTAAACTACCGGGTGGACAATGCAGAAGAAGCAGCCGAAATGATCCGCACAAAATGGGAGCTGGGCTTAAAAGGCGGCGTTGTCATCGCTAACCCGATCCCTGAAAAAGATGCGCTGGAAGAGGCATTAATTACTGGGGTTATTGAAACAGCTTTAAAAGAAGCGAATGAAAACAATATCGCAGGGAAAAAAGTGACTCCATTCCTTCTGGGGAAAGTGAAGGAATTGACAGAAGGCAGAAGCTTGATAGCGAATATTGCATTGGTGAAGCATAATGCCGAAGTGGGATCGAAGATTGCTGTTAGTTTGAATAAGTAAAGGGAAAAGCCAGGCTTGGGAAGTCTGGCTTTTTATATTGATAGCATGATAGCTGTGATGATGATGGCTAAATATAATAGTAATCTTAAGAAATTGATCATCTGGCTCTGTCCCTTCTGGAAACCCATATATTAGATGATATGTACAGGTTCAAATATGGGGGAAGGGTGTTTGTCTATATGCAGTAAAAAGGGCACTTTCCTGGGGAAAGAGCCTCTTAATTTTGTATTCTTTTAGCATTCAGGATATATCGGGAGGGGGCATTGCCCACATATGAGAAGGGATAGCAGGTGGAAACAGTGAGAAATTCGTTAGGAGCGGTGGATCGGATCACAGTGGTATCATCTGCATCAACAATCTTCGAATCGGTAATTTCATATGTAAACTCACCATATGGCATGCTGACTAGGAAAATATCACCGATTTCAAGTTCGCCGAGGCTGCGAAACACCGTATCCCGATGCCCTGATAATAAAATCTGGTTGGGCTGCCCTGGAAATACAGTTGTGGAGTAATGGCCAACCCCTTTTTCCAGCTCATCCTCATCGGTTCCTTCTATTATGGGAAGTTCAGCTTTCAAACGGGGAATTTTTAAAATGCCAATGACTTCACCCTGCTCAAAGGAAACATCTAAAGGCTGTTCTGTTTGAAGAACATTTTTGCTTTCTTTTTTTACTCCATTTTGAATTCTATCTTTTGCCAGGGTTAAAGAATCTTTGGTTTTCTTCTCCTGAGCATACATTTCCTGCAGAGAGAACAGGACCAAACTGCCTCCGATTAAGATAAGGAAGGAGGCAGCTACAATCAGCAAACGGCCTCTAACCTTCAATTAAACTTTACCCCCGTTCATCTTCTTAAATTTAATAAACTCCAAATAATAGGAGAAATCCTCTTTTGTGATACCCTGCCTGATTGCTTCTTTGACAAGGGAAACCCACTCTTCATCCAGCTTATGCAAGTCGGTAATGTCCTCTTTGTTCTCTTCTAGCAGATCCTCAAGATTAGCATCCAGTGTCCTGGCGATCCGCGATAAAACCTGCAGTGAAGGATTCTCCTGTATGCCTCTCTCAATATAGCTCAAATACGATTTGGATACCTCCGCTTTTTCAGAAAGCTCATTAATTGAGTATCCCTTTTTAATCCTTAAACTTTTAATCCGGTCACCTATCATAGGCATAATACTCCCTTAACATAAAATATAAAGATATTTTCATTATAACGAACAAATTGTTCAATAAAAAATACAAAATAATGAGAATTCTTGAGCTATTTTTAGAAAAAGAACGAAAAACGTTCTTTAAAACGAAAAAACGGCTGAATTTGGAATTGTTCAAAAACAGTTAGTTAGTCCTAGACTATTCCTAAGGAGTAATGTAAATGCATGGCATTAAGAAGCTTAATCGGGAATAAATATGTTATTTAGTAAGGTAGGTGGGGGTTAATGTATAAAAAGGTTTGTAATCACTGTAAAAAGTCTTCTTTTAGCAGCAGTGAAATTGGAAAGTGGATTTGTCCTATTTGTGGTTCGGACTTAACAGGTAATCCGTTTTTTGATGCTATGACAAGGGAAAGAGTTTTTGTTTCTTACGCTTTTAAGACATTAGTTCCACATAGTGGAGTAAAACAGATAAGCAGAAATTATAGAAAAAGGATTGGTCTTTCTTTCTATTCCAAAATGAATATTAATCCTTAGACTAATTTTTTGCCCGATTTAAATTATTTTAATGATACTTATTAAAATCAGTAACAAATTGTCGAGATATAAACTAATTTAATATTAAAATAATTCATAACATTGACAAAAAATGACATAATTATCAATATGGACATAGTAGAATACACCTATAGGAAAATAATAGTAAAGACACAGAAAAGGGCAAACTCATTGAAAAATGAGGACGCAAAGTCACAGGTCTAAGGTATTGAAGGATACTAGGATGGCTGGATTGCCTGGAATACGAATCGTATTTTGGGGGGAAAAGAGTGATTAACACAAAGGTACAAACTGAGCAATTAGATCAGGATTGGATCCAGCTTATTAATGAGGCAAAGAATTTGGGCATTGAGAAAGAAGAACTCAAAAGGTTCTTTCTAGAGAACTCGGCAAAAGAGCGATTGGTGAGAAATTAATAAAATGTTAATTGTCTAAGTATTTCTTAAAAGGAGAAAGTGTTCCTTTAAGGAATGCTTTTTATTTTTGTGTTGTTTTATATAAAGAACAAAATGTTCTAAATAAATTACAAAATAGTAAGAAAACTAGAGATAAATAAAGAAAATATGAGAAAAACGTTCTTTAAAACGAAAAAACAGCAATATTTGGGGTTTTCCAATTTTAAAACCATGGAATATACTCAAATTACAAGTTCTTTAAAACGAACAAATATTAACGAAATAAAGATATAACCAATAGGAGGGACTCCATGAGTGATTACTTGAGTCGCAAAAACAAATCACGAAAACTGCGGTTTAAGAAAAATAAAAAGCTAAAGCTTGTGGCTAACTTGTGGGTTTGTTACTTCTTGCTAATAGGTTTTAGCTACTTAGTATCTGATACATATTCGGCGTTTAATGACACAGAAAGTATATCGGAAACAATTGGTGCCGCAAAAGACTTTTGTGAAGGCGATGATGAATACACCAAAAAAAATTGCAAGGACAATGCTGGTATAGGAAACGGAAAAGATCCAGCAGATGGTGAAGATACCGGTGAAAAATGCGATCCTGATAACCCTGCACATGGGAAAGATTGTCCGGAAGGAAATGATCAAAATGAAGGTCAGGGCCCAGGCAATAAAAATGGTGGAGGCCAGGGCAATGAAAATAGCGGAGGCAAGGGCAATGAAAATAGCGGAGGCAAGGGCAATGGAAATGGCGGAGGCCAGGGCAGCGAAAATAGTGGAGGCCAGGGCAGTGAAAATGGCGGAGGCCAGGGCAATGAAAATGGCGGAGGCCAGAGCAGCGAAAATGGCGGAGGCCAGGGCAATGGAAATGGCGGAGGCCAGAGCAGCGAAAATGGCGGAGGCCAGGGCAATGGAAATGGCGGAGGCCAGGGCAGTGAAAATGGTGAAGGCCAAGACAGCGAAAATAGCGGAGGCGAAGGTAACGACAAAGTAGAAGACCAAGGCAGCAGTAATAACGAAGATCAAGATAAAGTTAACAACAGTGAAAATAGCAGCGATTCTAGTGGGAGTCAAGAATCAGGAACAGAAGCTAATACCAGCAAAAAAACAGAAAATGAGAGTGTAAACTCATCTGGAGAAGAAGAATCTTCTGCGATTGGTGAAAAGAAAAACAACTAAAATTAAAAAACTTGAGGTGAATGTAATGAAACTAGTTATGAAGGTTTTGAGTAACACCTTAACTATCCTGTTATTTTTGCTGCTGTTAACGATGGTATTCATAGTCATATCTTCCAAAGCGTCTGGAGGGGAACCACAGATCTTTGGGAATCAACTGAAAACTGTTTTATCAGGTTCAATGGAACCAACCTTTAAAACAGGTTCTATTATAGCAGTAAAACCAGTTGATGATCCATCTACTATAAAAAAAGATGATGTCATCACATATGTTCAAGAAGATGGAACTTTTGTAACTCACAGAGTAATAGAATTAATAAAAAATGGCGAGAACATCATGTTCCAGACAAAAGGTGACAATAACGAAGACATGGATAGTCAGCCAGTCTTATCTCAAAATGTATCTGCCGTATACACCGGTATTACTATCCCTTACTTAGGATATTTAATAGATTTTGCAAAATCAAGCAAAGGTACAGCAATGCTGCTGATTATTCCCGGAATTCTATTGTTGGGATACTCAGGTCTAACAATCTATCAAGCAATTAGAGAAATTGATAAAAACAGCAAGCCACAAACAGATCAGAAAACTGCTTAATTTGGTTGATTCTCTTATGGAAACGTAAGAGTCAATATAAAAAATTACATACCTCGTATAACGAGGGAGAAACCAGGGAGGAATAAAGAAATGTCAATTAAAAAGAAATTAGGTTTAGGTGTAGCATCAGCAGTACTTGGAGTGTCATTGGTAGGTGGAGGAACTTGGGCAGCGTTTAACGATACTGCTACTATTAATAACCATTTTGCGTCGGGTACTTTGGACTTGGAGGTTGGAAAGAGTGGCCAGAAGCCGATCAGCTTTGATTTAACAAATATGAAACCTGGGGACAATGTTCAAAGAATCTTCAAGCTTAATAACAATGGTTCGTTAGCTATTAAAGAAGTATTACTAAATGTAACTGCAGAAAATTTCATTGATGATCTAACTACTGAAAATGGCGGTTCAAACAGCAAAGAAGAATATTTATCTCAATTTGAAGTTAATTTTATGTCAGCTGATACGGAATCCGCTGCCTGGGAACCTACAGGTGATATCGTTAAATCAGGTTCAAAGTTAACTTTAGCAGATCTTGTAGCAGGTCCTTCTGCATATGAAAGTAAAATCAATAGCGCATATCTAGCAACAGATGGTACTAAGAGAATCAATTTAGCACCTTTAACGGTTGCTGCTAGTGGATTAGATTATAAAGGTCTTCCTGTCAATCCTACTGATACAGATGATGTATTTATTCAAATTACATTTAAAAACGACAAAACTAAAACAGATGGTAAAAATTATAACCAAAATAAATTCCAAGGAGATAAAATTGACTTCTTCTTTAATCTTGAAGCAACTCAATGGGATGGTGTACATGTAGATTCACATAATGGAAATGGAGCAATAAATAATGATGTTCAAGGGTCTGCAGATGGTACAACCATGCCTAATCCTGTAACTGAAGGCAATGCAACAAAAGCGGAAGAAGTGTCTGATAATTAATTTATTAATTAACTAATTATAATTATAAAATGTGAAAAGGTGGGGTTTCCCGCCTTTTCTCTCTATATTTCAAGGCTTTTTGCTTCAAGAATTTTTTTGTATTATAAATTTATCTGAAGGTGCGGCCATGAAAAAAGGAATCTACATTTTTACTATCATTTTTTCGATTATTTCTATATATGTATTCCCAAATGGTGTCAATGCAAATGTGAACCCGGAGTTTAATATTGATACCAATCAACATGATCAATCCCTATTTAATCTTTCTAATATAAAACCAGGAGATTGGTCAACTCGTATACTTACCGTCCAAAACCGAGGGGAAAAGTTCTTCACTTATAATACGAAAGTTAAATTCTTAAATGGATCAGAAAAGTTATACAACGAATTTCAATTAAGAATCTGGGATTCTAAAGGGCTACTATTCGATGACAAATTACACAAGTTTAATGGTCTAAATCCAAGGTTTCTGCAGGCTGGAAATCAAGAAGATATTAAATTCGAAGTGAAATTTCCTTATGAGCTTGGGAATGAGTTTCAAAATCTGGGTTTTAACTTTGAGTTAAGGTTTATGATCGAAGAAAGAGATCTAGACCCAGATCCAGATAATCCTTCCGATCCATCTGATCCTGGAAAACCAGATCCAAGTGATCCTGCAAATGATGGTGAAGAACCTATTCTGCCGCAACGTCCTATACCTGCAGAGGAATTAGATAATCTTCCTTTAGAGGGTCAAATTCTGCCTTCAACGGCTACGAGTACGTATAACAATTTGTTGTTAGGGATATTGCTAGTCATAAGCGGTGGAGGATTGTTTATTCATCAAAAAAGGAAGAGAAAAGTAAAACAAGATTAGTTAAGGCCTTGGTGGGGATTGGAGACCAACAAGGTCTGCTTTTATTTAAGAATAGAGGCGGGGAAAGAGATGAAGTGGATATTTGCATACCTTGCATTTTTGAACTTTCTTGATGGCTTTATTACTTACTTTGGAATACAGTATGGTCTCATTCAAGAAGGAAACCCATTAATGGAGTTTGTTTATAATGCAAATCCTGTCTTTTTTCTTCTTCTAAAGGAAGCACTATCTTGTTTTCTTGTTGCTTTAATTTTCGTACAGAGTTTTTCTTTTAGGAGGCCTATCCCGGAGCTTTCTATCGTTGCGTCTGTTTTATATACAGCGGTAATGGGATTGCATCTAAGTTGGATAATTTAAACCAAATAAAAAACCTGTCCCAATCTGACAGGTTGCACTTAGTCCTTCTTCTGTTCAACTCTCCACTTATTAAAATCCAAAAACTCCCGAAACTGCTCCTTTGAAACTCCAGACTCCATCGCTTCCTTAACAATTTTCATCCATTCGGAATCCAAATCTTCCTTGTTAATCTGCTCATGGATCAAATGGTCCACAGGTACATTCAGAACACCCGCGATTTTCTCGAGAAACTGAATCGATGGGTTTGTTTGAAGGTTGCGCTCAAGTGAGCTTAAATATGATTTTGCCACACCGGCTTGGTCTGCAAGCTCGGATAAGGACATTTTCTTTTCCTGACGAAGTTTTTTTACACGATCACCGATCATCGTATACCACACACCTTATTTTGTATGTAATAGGATTATATCAAATTTAGTTCCATATTAAGAACGTTTTGTTCAATATTATTATCATCATACCACAGTGTCAACTGACTAAAATAGATAGTTATCACAGTTTTATAAAAATATTACTTTTGTCGCTCTCAAAAAGTAATGCTCCGCGTCATAAGACGGGAGCATTTTGCTTTTCAATTATTTGAATAACCTGCTGTGCAGCTGCTTCCACATCATCTGCATTTACATGGTGGAATTCGCCCTCATAGTCATGCTGTTTAAAAGCATAGCGCGGATCGTAATAGTGTTCTAATAAAAGCTTGATAAATAGTTCGTAGTCCTCCGTTTCAACTGATTCATCAAGCTGCTCGCGGATTTCAGTATCCTTCAGCCGTTTTTTAATAAACACAAGGCTTTCATCCACTTTCGGCTTGAACCATTCTTCTTTTTGATAAGGTGCAACATAGTCACGGAGGATGCGCTGGACACGGAACTCCATGCTTGCAAACATATCAATATGAATACCGGTTTTTTTGGTATCCAGAAGCTCGTCCGGCTGAACAACCTTGCCTATTCGCTTGCTTTCAGCTTCCATAATAATATAAGGGGAGCCTTTAACCTCTGAAAGGGCTTGATACAATAGTGCATCAAATGTTTTCTGTGTACTGCCGTTTCCCATACCAAAGGAGCCAAAGATCGATCCGCGGTGTCCTGCCATTTCTTCAAGGTCAATAACAGGATAGCCTTTTTCGCTTAATACCTTCAGCACATCTGTTTTCCCGACGCCGGTCATTCCGTGCAGAACAACTGCTTTTTCAGGAATCAAATCTGCTGTGTTTTCCAGAATATATTGACGGTACGCTCGATAGCCCCCGATTAAACGGGGGATTGAAACGCCCGCATACGTGATAAAAGTAGTGACCGCTTTGCTGCGCATGCCGCCGCGCCAGCAGTAAATGACAGGCTGTAAGCCATCATTTTTCAGGTCTCTGATTTTCTGCATCATGGACGGAATTTTAGGTGAAACGATTTCCATCGCTCTCCACTTAGCGGCATCAGATCCTTCTCTTTTATATAGTGTTCCGATTTCCACACGTTCTTCATTAGTGAAAAGCGGCACATTGACAGCACCGGGAATGCTGCACTCCTCAAATTCGATTGGAGACCTGACATCGATCGGAACTGCGTTGTCCATCTGGATATATTGTTCGACTGCTATTTCTCTCATTTTATTGCCTCCAAAATTAAAGTGAAACTCCATTCAGTGGGGGTTTTCCCGCTAATTGGTTAGTTGAACTAATCAAGCCTTACGGGCAGTTTGGGCCCAGTTAATTCACCTTTGATTTAATGCAGTTTTAAGTGGGGATCTTACTGCCCGTTAGACTGCGAAAATGCTATATATCGCCCAAAAAGGAAAGTTAATTGATTTGACTCTCTCTATTATACAGGATTTTGAAATTATAGGTGTCTATCACAATCATACTCCTATTTTCAAAAGATTGTTCTTATAATTTTTTCCAGACTTTGTAATATCAGCATATCCATTGGTTTTGCTTTTTAAAAAGAAGGTTAAATAAAAGGCAAAGGTGGTGGAAACATGTCCTTGAATACAGAGGTTGCCATTATAGGCGGAGGGATTGGCGGTTTAACGCTGGGACTGAAGCTGGCTCAAGCCAATATTAATGTCACCGTTCTGGAAAAGCTGGATGCCCCCTCTTCCGTTTATAAGGGAGAACTCCTGCAGCCAAAGAGCTTGAAAATTTTTAAGGGGCTGGGTGCTTTGGATGAAATCCTTGATAACGGCTTTTCTTTTTCCCGAATAGCGTTTGATGAAGGGGAAAAAGAGTTTGCCATGGATTACAGCATCCTCCCGGGAAATTATGATTACTCGCTTATGATCGAGCATGAAAGGCTGAAAGGAATCCTTCTGAATCAGGCGCTTCAATATCCGAACTTTCATTATCTGTCAGGATCCCTGGCAAAAGGGTATGACAATGGCGAATTAATGGTTGAGCGGAAGAATGTAAAGGAGCAGCTGACAGTGAGGGCTGATTTTTATATAGGCGCTGAAGGAAGAAATTCCATTACCAGAAAAGAAATGAACAGCAAAATTAAAAAGATTGAGTATAACCATCAATTCTTAACGGTTACCTTCCCCCGGCCCCAATCTTTGGAGGAAGGGAAAATCATCTCTAAGGATGAGCGGTTCCTCGGTTTATTTCCGCTGCCGGAAGCGAAAGTGCGATCTGTTTATTTAATTCCGGAGGGCACGTATAAGGAGCATCTCCAAAAAGGAATTCACTATTTCCATAAAAATTATGTAGAGCTTTTTCCGGAATTGGAAGGGTATGTGACCAGGCTGAAAAACTGGAAGGATATCCAGCTGATGATCCCGACAGCTTTTTATGCAGATAAATATGTGGATGGAAGACTCGCGATACTGGGCGATGCGGCCCATACGGTCCACCCGATGGCAGGGGAAGGCATGAATATGGCGATTCAGGATGCGGATGTGCTGGGGGAATTGCTTGCAGAGATGTATGCGAGCGGAAGAATTTCGCCGGACAAGCTTAAATGGTATGAAAAAGTCAGGAAGCCACGCGCTGAAAACATGATCAGCCTCAGCCATTTATCCGCCATAGCTTATTCCTATTCGAATCGGGTTATTACAGGAATACGCCGCAAAGGACTAAAGCAGATCGAAAGAGATAAAACCCTGCAATATAAGCAAATGCTGAATGTTTCAGGTCTTGGATATTGGTCAGAGAGCCTTTGGGACCGATTGATTCAGGCAGGAATGCTGCCGGCAAGAAAAACAGAATTATCAGCTGCCGATAAAAGCCATTATTTTTATACAGAAGAAGAAGACTATCCCTGGAAGAAGGTTGAACAGCCATGATAAATGAATATGTGAGATTGTTAAAAGCACGAAATTGGATGAAAAAGAACCAGCCCTTTTTATACAGCTGGCATGCATATGTTGGATTTGAGCTGGACCTTTTTTCACAGTTCCGCAACTGGAGAACGGTAAAAGAGGTGGCCTCAAGCAGAAATCTTCAGGAGGAGCTGCTTTTAAGATGGGTGGAGGTGGGACTTGCGATCCGCCATTTGAAAAAGAAAGGCAAGGATAAAATCAAGACAGCATCTAAATTCAGCCTTCCGTCCACGCCGAAAAATCCCCGATCCACAGGAATCATTCTGAAGGAAATGATGGAATTGCATATCCCGACTTTACTCTCTTATCCAGAACTGCTCCGTTCCAATACGAAAAATACTTTTGACCATGAAGAACATGGACCAACCGTCGCGAGAACTTCATCACTGCTTGAACAGCTTGCACTGCCGCGGCTTATGAAAACCATTAAGAAAAACAAAATGGAAAGAATCATCGACATTGGCTGCGGGGAAGGCGGCTATTTAAGCAGAATCAGCCAGAAGTTCCCCCATGCAAAACTGGCGGGAATTGAAATTAATGAAGACGTCGCAGAATCTGCCCGAACCAATTGCAAAGACATTCCCAACATTAATATTGTGACAGCAGATGTTCATGAATACTCACCTGATCATCAGGCTGATTTAATCATGGTCAACAACCTGCTGCACTATATCCAGCCGGAGGATCGCAAACAGCTGCTGTCCCGATTGAAAAGCTGGCTTAGCCGGAAAGGATCCATTACGATTATCACACCTATTCTTCATTCAAAAAAAGGCGAGGAGTTTTCAAGTGTGTTTAACAGCTTCTTTTCTGCTTTTGAAAATCTTTATCCAACCCCGACTGAGGAGAATATCCACCAGCTTGCGAAAGAGCTGAAGCTGAAAGTGAAAACCTTCAAACCTGTTGTCACGGAAGGCGGATGGTATTTTATCCAGCTGTCCAACCGATAATTCAAAGAAAGCCCGTTTAATGGTAGAATGGTGTTAACTTGACTGAAATGGTGATTGAAATGAGAAATAATAAATATTTAGTGATTTATGAGGAGCTAGCCCAGCAAATCCAGGAAGGCAAGTATCCCGCCAGATCCATTCTGCCATCTGAACATGAATTGACGGAGATGTATTCCACTTCAAGGGAAACCATCCGCAAAGCCTTGAATTTGCTTGCACAAAACGGATTTATTCAGAAAATCCGCGGAAAAGGATCGATGGTCCTTGATTTAAAAAAGCTGCAGTTTCCCATATCGGGTCTGGTCAGCTTTAAAGAGCTGGCCGGGAAGATGGGGCAGCGTGCTGAAACGATTGTAGACGAATTTTCGCTTATTCAGCCTGACGCAGAGAAGATGAAGCACCTCCATATTGATAAAGATGAAAAGGTCTGGAAAGTCTATCGGGTCCGAAAAATTGAAGATGAGCGGATCATTTTGGACAAGGATTTTTTAGTTGAGAAATATGTCCCGGGCTTAACGAAGGACATATGCCAGAGCTCTATTTTTGCCTACATTGAGGGCGATCTCGGCAAAAAAATCAGCTTTGCCAAAAAGGAATTTACAGTGGAAGAACCGACTGCTGAAGACCGCAGGCTTCTTGATATGGAAGGTTTCCATGCCATTGTCGTGGTGAAAAATTATATTTATTTTGACGATGCCACCCTTTTTCAGTTCACAGAATCCAGACACAGGCCGGACAAGTTCAGGTTTGTTGATTTTGCGAGAAGAATGGACAGCGGAGTGTAACATGCTTTTTTTACGTTTAAGATTGTTCATTCAGGGAAATCTCCTTATGTGAAGATTTTTAAAAGGAGATGGTATAGATGAGTAAAAAAATCGCATGCTTAATTACCGAGATGTTCGAGGATAGTGAATACACGGAACCTGCTAAAGGCTTCAAAGAAGCAGGACATGAAGTGGTTACAATTGAAAAGGAACAAGGGAAATCTGTTAAAGGCAAACAGGGTGAAGCCACTGTTCAAATAGATCAGAGCATTGATAACGTAAATCCGCAGGACTTTGATGCCCTATTCCTGCCAGGCGGATTCTCACCGGATCAGCTTCGTGCCGATGACCGATTCGTTCAATTTGCGAAATCATTTATGGATGAAAAGAAACCAGTCTTTGCGATCTGCCATGGACCGCAGCTGCTGCTGACAGCCAAGACTCTAGAAGGGCGCGACGCAACCGGCTACAAATCCATCCAGGTTGACATGGAATACGCAGGAGCCAAATTCCAGGACTCAGAAGTCGTCGTCTGCCAAAACCAGCTCGTCACAAGCCGCCAGCCGGAAGACATCCCGGCATTCACACGTGAATCGCTTAAATTGTTAGGATAATGAAATTTACTTACCCTCTGCCTGACTGGCAGTGGGTTTTTTATATTTTATTAATGATTTTTTAAGGGATTATCCATCAGGGCTTTGATTTCCTAAATTCCTTATTAATATCGTGCTGATTGTAGCGGAAGGGGCTCGACTCCTGCGGGAGCAGCGGGAAACGAGAGACCCCGCAGACGCATAGCGTCGAGGAGGCTCCCGGGCCGCCCGCGGAAAGCGAGCCCCTGCAGCGGAAATCAGCACCCAAATCAACAGTTGCACATTAAGTTTATAAGGATACTCAAGTCCAATCAAAAAAGCAGCCCTCAAAAGGCTGCTCCCAAGTTATTTATTCTTTCTCAAATTCCCAAGCTCCTCAACCAAAGCCTGCATTTCATTCGGACTAAACGAATCTTTTTTCATGACAAGATCATAAATATCCTTCAATTCCTCATACATTTCCTCATCAAAATGTGAAGGCTTAATAGCACCTAAATTCAAAACCTTCAGCTTCTCCTTAATAGCCTCAATCATAAATTCCACATTCTCAACCGATTTCTCCGATAAATTATTCATTACAGACACCCTCTCATAGCTATGTATTAGGACGAACACACTTTTCTTATCATCTTTCCACGATATCAGCAAAATGTCAACTTAAATTAGACTTGCATGTAACAAGGAAATTAGTAGAAAATAAAGGAGAAGTTGTACAAATTACATAAGATAATACAGGAAAAGGACGAGTCAGGTTTCATTAAACGAAAAAAAGGGAAAAATTGAATAAAATTTTCATATAATAATTTTACTAAAGGAGAATAAAATATGGGGAAATCATTGTTTTGGAAAGGTGTACTATATGGAGCACTTGCAGGCGGTGCGCTAAGCCTTCTTGACAAATCCACAAGGGAAACCGTTTTTGACAATTGCCGGAAAACGTCCAGCAATGTCGGCTATTACTTAAAACACCCAAGTGAAGCCGTGAATCAGGTGAAGGATGTTTCCAATAAGGTCAAAACCGCTATTGACCAGGTTAGTGAAGACGTTGCTTTTATAACCGGCACTGTGGAAGAAATAAGAGAAATGGCACCGGAAGTAACACAGATTGTCCAGAATACAAAGCAGGCCTTTTCAGATATTAAGCTGAATGGATCAGGTGAACTGCCCGAAAAATCGGCTGACGATTCGGTTCAGGTTCCGCATTAATAACAAGTGAGGTGTTGGAATGGGACGAACTTTTTCGGCTCTGATTCCAAACTTATGGAAAAGAGTAGAAGAAGATGATGTCTTTGGACTTGCTGCCCAATTGGCTTATTTCTTTCTTCTCTCTCTTTTTCCTCTGCTGATTTTTCTGGTCACACTCGTGCCTTATTTGCCGATCACACAGCAGGATATTTTAAATGTTGTCCGTGATTTTGCGCCGGGAGAGACCATGAAGCTCATTGAAACCAATATCTATGAAATTACGCAGCGAAATGGAAAGCTGCTATCCTTCGGGATCATCGCGACGCTCTGGTCGGCTTCAAATGGAATCAATGCCGTGGTGAAGGCTTTTAATAAGGCGTATGATGTAAAGGAAACCCGTCATTTTATTCTTGCACGCGGGATGGCGATTCTGCTTACCTTTGCGATGATTTTTGTGTTTGTACTGGCCCTGCTTCTTCCTGTTTTCGGAAGACAGATTGGCTTGTTTATTTCTTCAGAATTTGGTTTGTCAGGCCAATTTCTGGCGATATGGAATATGATTCGCTGGTTAGTGAGTCCTTTCATCCTTTTTGTGGTGTTTACAGGGTTATACTGGATTGCCCCCAATAAAAAATTAACCTGTATAAGCGCTGTGCCTGGTGCCATTTTCGCAACAGTCGGCTGGGTGCTGTCCTCGCTTGCTTTTTCATACTATGTCAGCAGCTTCGGCAATTTCTCCGCGACCTATGGAAGCATTGGGGCCATAATCGTCCTTATGATCTGGTTTTACATATCCGGCATTATTATCATTTTGGGCGGCGAAATCAATGCCATCAGTTCGAAGATCAATAAAGAGGATTGCTGATAAAAGTTTCCTTCTTAAAAAGTCCCTCTTCGTTACACACTAGTAATGGGGGAAAATGAATACATTGGAGGGGACCGATATGACAAAGCACACGAAAAAAGACGGCGGCACTAAGCAAAAAGGCAAAAACAAACCAAAACAAAAAACATCCGGTTCTGCTAACGGGCAGAACGGCTATCATTAATTAGAAAAGCGGAAGCGCCTTCGGAACAAGCCAAAAACGCTTGTTCCTGCGAAGAACATCCAAGGAAGCTTTCCCTTGGTGCTCACCCCCGACACCTCGAGGGGGCAGGCTGCTTGCGCCAGACATAAAAAAGCCTGGGAATCTGAATTCCCAGGCTTTCCTTATGATCTCAATAGCCTCAGGCTGTTTAAAATAACCAAAATGGTTGACCCTTCATGGCCGATTACTCCATAAGGAAGGTCAAGCAGCTGCAGGAAGTTGGATGCAATCAAAAACATAATCACCGTGATGGAGAAGATGACATTTTGTTTGATGATGGTATTCATGCGTCTTGAAAGTTCGATGGCTTCCGCAATTTTCGGCAGGTCATTTTTCATTAAAACCACATCAGCTGTTTCAAGTGCTACGTCCGTTCCTTCGCCCATGGCGATTCCGACATTGGCAGTGGCCAGGGCAGGGGCATCGTTAATTCCGTCACCAACCATGGCGACATTGCTGTATGTTTCCTTCAGCTTTTTCAAATGCTCCACTTTGTTTTCAGGCAGGCATTCGGCGATATGCTCATTGACATGGCTTTCGCCCGCAATTGCTGCTGCTGTTGTCTGGCTGTCACCTGTCAGCATGATCGTGTAGATTCCCTGTTTCTTTAAAAGGTCAATGGCCTGTTTGGTTTCCTGCCGGACAACATCCTTCAGGGATAGGAGGCCGATGATTTCATAGTTTTTCTGGACAAATACAACCGTCTTTCCTTCGCTTGCCATGCGGTCGGCAGCTCCGTCTGCAAATGCCATGGCCTCTGATTTACCGACAAAAGAGGCTTTGCCGATTTTCCATTCATCATGATCAACCTTCGCTTTGACCCCAAATCCGGTAACATCTTCAATGCTCTCCGGGTGGACAAGGGCCTCTGTAAGTGTGCTCTTGGCATATTTGACAATGGCATTAGCCAGCGGGTGGTTTGAATGACTTTCAATGGATGCGACCTTTAGAAGCAGTTCTTCCCTGGAAAGCCCATCCTTGACTACTACATCGGTTACTTCCGGTTTTCCTTTTGTCAGTGTGCCGGTTTTGTCAAAGGCAATCGCCTTAAGATGGCTCAGGTTTTCGAGGTGCACACCGCCTTTAAAAAGGATGCCGTGTCTCGCTCCATTCGAAATGGCTGACAAAGTCGCAGGCATGATGGATGCGACCAGGGCACAAGGTGATGCTACAACAAGAAGAATCATGGCCCGGTAAAAAGTTTCAGTCCAGCTCCATCCTAACAGAAAGTGTGGAGCAAACATCATCAGAACAACAACAGCCAAAACAATTTTGACATAGGTGCCTTCAAATTTTTCAATGAAAAGCTGTGAAGGTGATTTCTCGCTTTGAGCTGATTGCACAAGCTCAATAATTTTTTGAAAAAGGGTTTCGTTATTCGGTTTTGTGATTTCAACCGTAATCGATCCGTTCAAATTCACAGTACCGGCAAATACCTGGTCATCCGCCCCTTTTGAAACAGGCAGGGACTCACCCGTAATAGCGGCTTCGTCCAGGGATGAATGGCCTTTTACGATGGTTCCATCAGAGGGAACCCGCTCACCCGGCTTTACAAGGATGAAATCCCCAATCTCCAGCTCGGAAACATGCACACGCTCCTCGGAACCGTCTGTGATCCTCAGGGCTTCTTCCGGCTGGAGCTCCATAAGAGAAGAGATTTCCTTATGGCTTTTGTTCATGGTGTAGGTTTCCAAAGCACCGCTGACTGCGAAAATAAATATCAGGATTGCGCCTTCTGTCCAATAGCCGATAATTGCTGAGCCGATTGCAGCGAAGATCATCAGCATTTCAACATTCAATTCTTTATTCTCAATGGTTTCTTCAATGCCTTCTTTCGCTTTCGCAAAACCGCCGATAACGAAAGCCAGCAGGTAAGCGGCAATCGATGGGGTTTCCATTCCGCTTCGGTCTAACAGCCAGCCTGCCAGAATCAATACACCGCTCAGAAGTGCGGCAATTAATTCAGCATGGGGTTTGATTTTTTCTAAAAGATTTTCTTCAGATCGATTGCTGCTTTTAAGCAGAGCCTTTGCCTCCATACTCATCGTTTGTCCTCCTATAATGGTTTTAATGTTTTTTCAATTGTCTTATTGAGAAGAATAATCACATTCAATACCCCTAAAAAACGACGAAAGCTGCCACCAGATAGGTGACAGCGTTAAAATCAGTAATGCAGCTTGCACTATGCAATTATGGTAATCTATTACACTTATATTACTATATAGCCTATGAAAAGAAAAGTTAAACGGTCTTTAAAAATTAGTAAAATTAATTTTAGGTTACGAATTCTACCCGTTGCTTTCCACTTTTGAAGCTCCAACTATTACGAAGCTTAGAAAGACTGGCTTTTCTCCAATACTTGCTGTTTATTTCCAAACAATGTGACGGCACCAAAGATTATCAGCAGCATCACACTGATAATATTGAAAAAGCTGATCGTCTTGAATAATTCAATGAAAAGGCCGCCGAAGTAGGGGCCAATCAGGCTTCCGATGCTGAAGGCTACGCCGCAAAGCAGGTTGCCTGTTGGAAGCAGGTTCTTTGGCATTAAGTCTGCCATATAGGTGATCCCAAGTGAAAAGGTTGATCCGACGGCCATGCCTGCTATGAATAGGCAAATGGTCAGTGCAAGCACGATTTCCTCAAGCAGGCTTGCAGCGACAAAGCTGATAAACCCGATAAAAAGAACACTCATTAACACCTGGCGTCTTCCAAATTTATCACTCATGATGCCTAAAGGAAGCTGGAATAGGATGCCCCCGATCGCAAATGAAGTCAGCAGCAGGGAAACACTTGAAACTTCGAGCCCGATGCGCAGGCCATAGATGGGAAAGCTTCCGTTCAATGAAGCTTCAAGAAACCCGTATCCCATTGCCGGCAGGAAGGCAACCCAGCCATATTTTGTGGCTTTTGAAAAACGCTTCATTGTTTCTCTGAATGAATTAATTTCTATGGACTGTTCAGGGAAATCATTTTTCAATGAGAATAAAAACAGCCAGGCAATCAGACATAGAATAGAAGAAATGACAAACGGCATGGTTTCATTGATTTTGACAAGCGGTGCCATTAATGGACCTACTGCAAATCCAACTCCGAAGAAAAGTCCGTACAGGGAGATATTCCGTCCGCGTCTGTTTTCCGGGGAAAAGGATGTGATCCAGGTTTGCGTTCCAAAATGCAGGGCATGGTCGCCGATGCCGATAAGAAGCCGCAGGATGAACCAGAACCAAAACGATTTCCACAGCGGAAAAAGCATGAGAGATACAACCACTAATAATCCTCCAAGGATAATGACCGGCTTGTAGCCGTATTTTCGCAATGGATATTCCATAAAAGGTGAAATGAGAAGGATACCAATATATAAACCAGTTGCATTTAAACCATTCAAACTGGAGGATATGCCGTCATTTTCGAAAATAATAGCAATTAACGGCAGCAGCATTCCCTGGCTGAAGCCGGAAATGGCCACAATGCTGATGAGAATCCAAAAACGCATTGTTTCTTTATTCATAATAAAACCTCTTTTTTCTGACGTGAAATTAAATGTCTCCTAAATGATGGTATCGGGAATAAGGTATCTTGGCAAGAGTAAGTTTGTGGTCATAATAGTTTTGTTCGAAAGCAAAATAGTGTAATCTCTACTAATAATAAGATAAAAAGGGGCGAATACCATGGAATTTAAAATGAAGGAAGAAGCAGGCTTTTATGCCGATTTGCCATTCGGGCGTCTGGAGGTGGCCGGGGATGAAGAGTATGGCTTCAGGCCGTACCAGCTGCTTGTCGCTTCGCTGGCTGTTTGCAGCGGCGGTGTTCTAAGAAAAATCATGAAAAAAATGCGCATGGAATTCGAGGATATCCAAATGAAAACCAGTGTAGAAAGAAATCCTGAAATCGCTGACCGTGTGGAAAAGGTGCAAATCCACTTCATTATTAAAGGAACGGATTTGAATGAGGCGAAACTCCACAAGGCATTGGAATTGACCAGAAAGAATTGTTCAATGGTGCGCTCAGTGGAAGGAAGCATTGAAATAGAAGAGACATTTGAACTTATTTAACACGCAGACAGGGAAGAGGATGCCTCTTTCCTGTTTTTTTAAAAGATAAGAAAAGTATATAATTTTTGAACGTCGATAACTGTCTAGCTCCACAAGGAACGCTTCGACAGCATCATCATCGCACGGCTAAAAGCGTTAGCTTTTAGGAGGAGCGCCTACCCCCTCGAGGTTCGGGGGTGGGCAAGGCGCTTGCGCTTTTCTTATACCAGGCGTACTTTTGTGAAAGGCGGGAGAATAATAGTATAATAATTCCTATACAAATAATAAGAATTTAAGTGAAACGAGGTGCCCCTCATTGAAATTCCAAGACTTAAAAACCCCCGAAGAAAGAATCAGGCTCATGGAAGAGCTCTCAAAAAAATTTTTATCAAGAGCAGCTAAAAACGATGAAGAAGGCCTTTTTCCGTTTGAAAATATGAAAGAACTAAAAGAATCCGGCTACACCTCCTTGACCGTCCCTAAACGATACGGGGGAAAAGAAATCTCCCTATCTGAATTTCTGCACCTCCAGGAAAAGATAGCGGAAGGTGATGGCTCCACCGCCCTGTCCATTGGATGGCATATGGGGATTATCAAAAGCCTTGGCGAGAAAAACAACTGGGAAGAAGCAGTATTTAAGAAGCTGTGTGAAGACGTCAAAAAGGGTGCCCTAATGAATAACTGTGCAACAGAACCGCAGACCGGCAGCCCTACAAGGGGAGGCAAGCCTGTTACCTCTGCACGAAAAGAGGAGGATTCCTGGATCATTAATGGCCGGAAAAGCTTCACAACCATGGCTCCCGTGCTGGATTACTTCAATGTGAGCGCCACGATTGAAGAGAGTGGAGAGATTGGGAACTTTTTAATTCCGGGAAATTCTGCAGGTCTGGAGATTGAGGAAACGTGGGACAGTATTGCTATGAGAGGAACAGGAAGCCATGACCTTCTTATAAAAGATGTAAGGGTAAAGGAAGAGGCCCTTGTTGAGCTGTTTCAGCCCGGGAAAAAAGGCGCTGCCGGCTGGCTTCTCCACATTCCGGCCTGTTATTTGGGCATTGCACAGGCTGCTCAGGATTATGCGATTACCTTTGCGAAAGACTACTCCCCGAACAGCATAAAGGGTGCCATCATTGATTTGCCCAATGTTCAGCAAAAAATTGGAGAGATGGAATTTGAACTCATGAGAGCACGCTATTTCCTTTATTCAGTTGCAGATAAATGGGATGAAGCAAACGATGAAACGAGAAGCGGGATGCAGCCTGAATTGGGAGCGGTCAAGCTGGCTGTAACGAACGCGGCCATTACAGTAGTCGATTTGGCCATGCGGGTGGCAGGTGCCCGCAGTTTATCAGTAAAAAACCCGCTGCAGCGCTATTACAGGGATGTGCGTGCCGGGCTGCATAACCCGCCAATGGATGATATGACAATTCAGGCATTAGCAAAAAATGCGATAAAGTAACGAAGAAAGCTGCTGTTTTAGACGGCAGCTTTTTATATTTCCAACGGTTCAAGTTTGAATTTTTTCGGAATCGGCTAAAGAGAAAGTACGTTTTACATAAAGTGACTGCATATAATCACATAGGCAGGAATGTGCAGGCAATACTAAAAAATATTATAAAACGTAAGGAGTTAAAGATATGACAAATAAAGTGTTTATGGTATTGGCGTTTGCGGGTGTTCCGCTGTCTGTCATCGGAACATTGATGCACTGGTCCAATATATTGCTGTTTGTGATATACTGCATCACAATTATCGCATTAGCCAGCTATATGGGAAGAGCGACAGAAAGCCTTGCCGTAGTAGCGGGTCCCCGAATTGGCGGATTACTGAATGCCACCTTTGGAAATGCGGTTGAACTTATCATTTCGATTTTCGCTTTAAAGGCTGGCCTGATCAGTGTTGTGCTTGCATCACTTACAGGATCCGTATTGGGGAATTTACTTTTAGTGGCAGGCCTGTCATTTTTCGTTGGAGGAGTAAAATACAATACCCAGTCCTTTAATGTCTTTGATGCACGCCACAATTCAGGACTTCTGATGTTTGCGGTCATTGTGGCTTTTGTAATCCCTGAGGTTTTTTCCATGACCATGGATGAAGCTGAAACGATTACGTTCAGCATCGGAATTTCAGTCATTTTAATCGCTCTGTATTTAGCGGCTTTGTTCTTCAAATTGGTCACCCACCGGGGCGTCTATCAATCAAAAGAGGAGAGCAAAAGCTCTCATGAGGAGGAAACCCCCGAATGGAGCAAAGGGAAGGCCATTGCGGTGCTGGCCATTTCGACCATTGCCGTTGCCTATGTATCAGAGAATCTGGTGCATACCTTCGAAACAGTCGGAGAAGCGTTTGGCTGGACAGAGCTGTTTATTGGGGTAGTGATTGTGGCCATCGTCGGAAATGCGGCAGAGCATGCTTCTGCCATCATTATGGCTTATAAAAATAAAATGGACATTGCTGTTGAAATTGCCGTTGGTTCCACACTTCAGGTGGCGATGTTCGTAGCGCCAGTCCTTGTACTGCTTTCGCTGCTGTTCCCGACAGCCATGCCGCTTGTTTTTACATTACCTGAGCTGATTGCCATGGTGACGGCCGTCCTGCTGATGATTGTCATTGGCAATGACGGGGAAACCAACTGGTTTGAAGGAGCCACTCTCCTGGCAGCTTACGTAATCATGGGAATCGGATTTTATCTTTTATAGCACATAGAAAACCGGCTCTGAAAATTCTCAGGGCCGGTTATTTATATGGGTATTTAAGTACTTTTCTTAAAGGATTATGTTTTTTCAGAGAATGGTTCTGTTCGCTTCTGTCATTGATCACCAACCTTCATGCTGATTTTTGATCATTAACCTGACTTGCAGATGACTTAACAAAAAAACGATTCTCCTCCTTTTACATAGTAGTGGGGTTGATTTCCACTGCCCTCCTTTAATTTAGTAATCTCATTATAAACTTTTATTTGATATTTGTAAATATTCTGATTTTTACAATTATGTTACAAAATAATCGAAACAAAGCTTATTTTGCGTGGGAGGGATAATATCCCCTTTCTCCGAAAAAACTAACATCAACCTAAAAAGATTGTGACTTGAAAGGAGAAAGACATCATGAAAAAATACGTAAGCATTCTTTTTTTAGGTCTTATACTATTGCTGTCATTCCATCCGGCCGCAGAAGCGCAGAAAGGGGCTGACAAGCCGGCAAAACAGCCGCCGAAAGCAATCACTATCCCTAATTCGGTGCTGAATGTAACGAAGGAAAATACGTATCCGAACCCTGCGCAGGATATGCCGACGCTGCAGCCGAGCGAATTAACCCAGCAGCTCATTGATTCATCGAAGGTTACGATCGAAAATCCGGATCTCATCCGGATGCTGAATGAAACCTCTGTCAGCAGCACTCCGTTCGCACTTGGCTATAGAGCGATCGTCTATCTCGGTCAGTGGCCGCTAAATTATGAGTCTGCCGAAACCTCCCCAAATTGGGAATATCAGCGCATAAACACGAATTATTTCGATAACCGGGGCGGCAAGGCGCCATACCAGATTCATTATGTGCAGGAAGCCCAGAAGGTTGTCCGCGGAGGGCTGACTGCCAAGGTTCCCAATGCTGAGGATGTTAAAAAGATGATGCTCCTCAAAGCCATGGAGAAATCAGGTCTGCCTCTTGCTTTTGAAACGATTATAGGTGCAGGCACCAAAAAGGATCATATCTACAATATTCCGCCTAAGAGATTAGGCTATCTATACGGCTATGCTCCTGCCATCAATGAAAAGGGGAAAGTCACGTATGGAGAAGTGTATTTGATGCTGAAAGGAAGCAAAAAAATGATCGTCATAAAAAATGTCACTTCACAGGGAATAGGTGCCTGGATTCCGATTCAGGATCATGTGACATTCGGGTTTGTTGTTTCGGAAAGACCAAGGTAAAAGGAAAGCGGAAGCGCCTTCGGAACAAGCCAAAATCGCTTGTTCCTGCGAAGATCATCCAAGGAAGCTTTCCTTGGTGCCCACCCCCGACACCTCTAGGGGGTAGGCGCTCCTCCTAAAAGCTAACGCTTTTAGCCGTGCGATGATGCTGTCGAAGCGTTCCTTGTGGAGCTAGACAGTTATCGACGTTCAAAATTGATGTTTTTTTGTAATTAGTAAAGCCAGCCCAATATCCGGGCTGGCTGATTTTTTTAGATATTCGAGCGTCGCGACTTAAAGTTTGTTTCTTTATAATAGCTGTTCCTCACAAGAACGTTAGGGCCAAGGCATTTAACACCGGCACAATGACAGTTCAGGGAATCGGCGAGCTCCGTTCTGCTCCATTTCTGATAAATATCCTCAAGCTGATCGGTCTGGATATTCCCGAGCGGCGGTGTATCACCAAAGTCAGTGACAATGACATCACCCGTGAAAATATTAACATTAAGACGTGATCTTCCGTCAGGATCATTTCGGACCGTCACATTTTTGGATGAGTGCAGTCTTCTTAGAAGCTCCAGGTCTTCCTTCTCGCTGCTGCAGGCATAAAAGGGCAGAGTGCCAAACAGCATCCAGGTATCCTCGTTCCTTACATCGAGAAGATGATGGATGGCTGATCTCATCTCTCCAAGAGTTAACGTTTCTAATGAGGAGGCGAAGTCTGAGGGGTACATAGGATGCACCTCATGGCGCTGACAGTTCATTTCTTCCGTAATCTGTTTATGGATTTTCTCAAGATAAGGCAATGTCCGTTTATTAAGCATGGTTTCAGCGGAAACCATTACCCCGGCTTTTACGAGCTCCCTGCTGTTTTCAATCATCCTGTAAAAAAGACGCTGACGCTGCTCTATTGTCGGCTTTCGTTCCATCATTGCAAAGCCGCCTTCAATAAAGTCCTCTTCCGTTCCCCAGTTATGAGATATATGTAGGACATCCAAATAAGGAATGATTTCTTCGTAACGGGCTAACTCCAGCGTCAGATTTGAATTAATCTGTGTTCTGACCCCTCTTTCGTGTGCATAGCGCAGCAGAGGCGCAACATAATTTTCAACCGATTTCTTGGAAAGCATCGGCTCCCCGCCTGTTATGCTCAGTGATCTTAAAAGGGGAATTTCATCCAGCCTTTTCAGAAGCAAATTGATTGGCAGTGCGTCAGGATCTTTCGGCTGAAGGGTATAGCCGACAGCGCAATGTTCGCAGCGCATATTGCATAACACTGTTGTGGTGAATTCAATATTTGAAAGCACCATTTTTCCGTGCTGATCGATGTCGGAATAAGCTTCCCATGGATCATATTCCGGTGTGATGGGTGAAAGTTGTGTTTTCATATGCAGCTCCTTAAAAAATCTAAGTCCTTAGTCATTATTAAATCTTTGGAATCTATTGTCAATCGATAGTTTGGACTAAAAATGACATAATAACGTTTAATTTCTCCTCCTGCGGGAATTAACTCAATATCAAACGAGAAATACTTTCTAAATAAAGAGGAGGATCTGAACATGGAACAGAATAACACTTATAATACGACAAACACAACAACTGCTTTGAGGTCTGATTATGGTCAGGATATGGACATGAATTATGACAATGGACAAAACAGCAAGCTGATGAAAGGGATTGTGATTGGCGGTATTATTGGCGGAGCCTTAGCTATGCTTGATACCTCAACAAGAACGAAAGTGAAAACGAAAGCGATGGATCTTAAGGATTCTTCAGCAAATCTCATTTCAGAAGTAAGGGAAAATCCCGGTGATGTAAAGGAAAATATGATTAATCAATTTAAGAGTGCTTCCAATACCCTGAAAGATGCCATTAAAGACGCACAGAGTTTATATCAGCGCGTCAATGAAGATGTTTTCGGCAACATGGATGTGGTGAAGGAAGTGTCAACCGACGCCATGTCAACAGCGAAGGATGCGAAAAGCGAGCTGGCTGATATCGGTTCAAAAGTGAAAGAGGCTGGCTCAGAATTAATGGAAAGCCCTGTTGAAAACAGTGGAACTTCCACAGGCTCAACCTATCAAGGTACAGGCGCAGTGAGCAGCACAAATACTGCTTTTCCGGCAGAGCGCGGTGAAAGTGCAGTTACCTACAGCCCTGAGACTCAAAAAAACAGCAATAACCTTTAATGAATGATATTAAAAATCCTCTGCTCTTATGAGTGGAGGATTTTTTATCGTTTTTTTTCCTAATGATGGTTGTTTTATATTTTCAAGGAGGGGGTAACCCTTAATTATAGGTACAGGACAATTTTTGGAGGTTACATTATGGGTTATAGACGAGGGAAATCATTATCAAACGATATGGAAAAACAATCACACGAAAGAGAAACAGCTGTTGGTACTGCGGGGATGGTCGTGAGTCCTCACTCAGTTGCCACAGATATTGGTGAAAAAATATTGCGGGAGGGCGGCAATGCAGTAGATGCTGCTGCAGCCATCCAGTTTGCTTTAAATGTTGTAGAACCGATGATGACAGGCATTGGCGGAAGCGGCTTTTTAATGGTCTATGATAATAAGAAGAAAGATGTCAAAATATATGATGGCCACACACGGGCGCCAAAAGGCGTGCATCCGGAGATGTTTCTTGATGACAACGGGGAAGTAATCGATTTCCGCAAACGCTCTACCCATGGGTCAGCAGTGGGCATTCCGGGTATTTTAAAGGCTTTTGATACAGCTCTTGAGGAGCACGGATCCAAGCCGTTAGCCGATCTGATCCAGCCGGCAATCGAAGCTGCTGAGAGCGGTGTGGAAGTGAACTGGGTAATGGAGGAAGCTCTTCAGAACTTTCATTACAGACTTGGAGAAGAGGCTAAAGCTTTTTATTTCCCTGAAGGCAAAACCTTGAAGGAGGGCGACAGGTTAGTTAAGGATCATTTAGCCCAGACATTCCGGATCCTGCAAAAAGAGGGGATTTCTTCTTTTTATGAAGGGGAAATTGCCGAAGCAATTGTAAAAAGTCTTGAAGAAGAAGGCGGCTTTATGACGCTTGAGGACCTGAAGAATTACCGTCTTACAATTGATGAACCGATATGGGGCGAATATAAAGGCTATAGGATTGCTTCGTCCGCTCCTCCGAGTGCAGGCGGTGTAACCGTGATTCAAATATTGAAGATCCTGGAGAAGTTTGACTTAAGCCAATATGATCCAAAGTCCTGGGAGAAGTATTATCTGATTACGGAAGCCATGCGATTGGCGTTTGCTGATAAGGTTGCGTATTCAGGTGATCCGGAATTTTCAGATCTCCCGATTGAAGGGCTGCTGCATGATGATTATATTGCTGAAAGGGTCAAAGCCATTAATTTTAAAAGAAGAAATGATGCCATCGATTTTGGGAACCCATGGAAATATCAAGAGGGCGAACCAAAACAGATTATCCGCCAGCCAGATGATTTAGAGAAAAGTGAAACGACCCATTTCACAGTTGTCGACCAATGGGGCAATATTGCTGCATGCACATCAACCGTTGAGCACCCATTTGGGTCAGGAATTATGGTAAAGGGCTACGGATTTTTATTAAATAATGAGCTGACAGACTTTGATGCCAACCCTGGCGGCATCAATGAACCAAAACCGGACAAAAGGCCGGTCAGCTGTAAAAGTCCGACGATTTTGTTTAAGGATGATCAGCCAGTCCTGACCCTTGGTTCTCCAGGCGGCCCAACCATTATCGGCTCGGTTTTTCAGACGATCGTGAATGTTATTGATCATAACATGAATTTAAAGGAAGCAATTGAAGAGCCCCGGATCTTTGCCACAACAGGACCGCTTATTGAATGGGAGCCGGGCATCAGCATGGAATCCAAGGGAGAAATGGAGTCCATGGGATATGAATTTGGAGATAAGCCAAGCCGGATCGGAAATGTTCAGGCCATTCAGATCGACCGGGAGAAAGGCCGTTTATATGGAGCGGCTGACTCCAGCCGTGAAGGGAAGGCAGCCGGAATTACAGAGGAGCAAATTAAGAGCTGATGCTTTTAAAAAAAATGCACAGAATTGCAGTCCTTTTGACATCCAATATGGCATAAAAAAGCAAAACTCGCCCCTAAATGGCGAGTTTTCTTTGTTATTAATTTGTCGTTCTTATTGAGCTAAAGCACCCTATAGTTTAAGTACATTATTTCACTAATTTTATATTTATAATACCGTGATACACTACCTAGCTCGAACTAATAAATTATTCAAGGAGGTGTGTATTTTCCATATTTATAACTACATTGCCTTTCTTGTGTCCTTTCTCGACATATCTATGAGCTTCTATAATCTCATCCAACGAATAATATCTGTCGACGACCACCTCTAACTTCCCCATCTCAACAAGTTCTTTAAGAAAGTTCAATGCTTCTGAGGTTTCAGGTGAATTTCGGCTTAATAATAGTTTCTTGCTACTCGTCAATTTAGTCCATAACATTTCAACACTTGGTAGCGGTTCAGTAACATTTATATAGGTGCCGTTGTTCTTTAACAATTTCATACAAGCTGAGAAGGAGCTCTTATTTACAGCTTCAAAGATTACATCATATGTTTCGCCGTTACTAGAAAAATCCTCTACTGTATAATCAATCACATTGTCAGCTCCCAGAGATTTTACTAATTCCAAATTCGTAGTACTGCATACGCCTGTAACATTTGCTCCGAGATATTTGGCAATCTGAACTGCATAACTTCCTACACTTCCTGAAGCACCGTAGACTAAAACCGATTGACCACTCTTAATACCTGCTCTCCTCAGAAAATACAATGCTGTACGAGCTCCAATAGGAATGGCAGCAGCTTCTCCGTAAGTTATATTGGAAGGCTTAATAGCTACAGGTCCATCTTCTTCCAAACACTTATATTCGGCATAAGCACCAAATCCTGTCAAGGATGCTGCAAAAACTTGGTCTCCTTGCTTAAACCTTTTTACATTTTCACCAACTAATTCCACTTCGCCAGCTAACTCCATTCCTAATATCTCTTTTTTTGGTTTTCTAATACCAAGAGTTATACGTGCAGGTAGCCAGAAGGCTGGAGGAACTGTAAAACTCCGTGACCTAATATCTGCCACTGTTACGGTTGTGGCTTTTACTTTAACTAATATTTCATTTTCTTTAGGAATAGGTTTTTCTACCTGTTTTAGTTCAAGAACATCGGGGGGACCGTACCTTGTGTACACAATGGCTTTCATTTATCCACCTCAAATTCGTTTTATTCCTTAATATAATACGAACATTGCGAATAAATAGACCGATAGTCCAATCTGTTCTTAAACTATCCTGCTGTTTGTCAATAAAGGATTTTAAAAAAAGGAGGTTGATTCTTCCTGGATCAACGCACCCGTATGTATAAGTACATTTGTTCACAAACTTAGTTTTATCATTGGAATACTGCCCCCGTTACTTAAAACAAAGTAAAGAACCTTTGGTACTTAATCCCCGATTGTATATAAGTGTTTTTTTAATTTTAATGCTTCTTCACACATATTCCTCAAGTTTTCCACAAAATATCTTATTTCCTGCTTATCACTGTCTTCACTGCCGTATAGGTGAGATAGATTCTCACATACTTTTATTAGCTTTGGTATATCTTTTGTATAAATAATTCCTGTTTCATAACGGTTTAAATGTAATAGTAAATCGAAAGTCCGATCGTTTCCAAACTGCTTAAATAGAAATCGATGGACCTCTTCATCAAAATGAACATACTTATCCGCCTTTGCTGCCTCTTTATCTGTAACTGCTATAACAAAGTCTATACCGCACATCACAATAACCCCTTAATTGAAGGTCTTACCAAGAAGAGCCCCTATTATCTTGAACAATTTATAACTATCTTGAGCAAACCTGCCCAGTTAGTTCAATAAGAAAACAATATTACCAGCAGCCTAAATGACATCAAAAATGACAGCTATTTTGGTACCACATTTTAATCGTACAATACTTATTGTCCCTTATAAATTATATTGCAAATTGCTATGTCAAAAACGGACGAAATAGGCTGAAACCTTAATAAATAAAGAAACTGAAGTGTCAATTTGCTCGTCAGTTTTAATGTCATTTACTCAATAAAGCACCCGAAAACGGAACCCTTTACCTTTTTTGGCATCAGCTTTTCTTTTGGCCAATATCAGAAAGGGTGCTCATCGTGCTGGCTGAACTGCTCTTTTGAATGACTGACATACTGCCGTCAGTTTCAAACACAACTGCTTCAATTTCATCCATTGAGGCATGACCGCCAGAGCGCACTGCCTGCAGGACTTCTGATTGTAAAACCCTGTTCTCTTTTAAAGCCGATTCAACAAAATGACCCTTATAATAGAGAAGTTCTGGACTGGCTTTTATGATCTTATTGAATTTGTCTGAATGAAGAGATAGCCAGGAAACGATATACTGCAGGCCGATCAATAGAACATAAGCAGTCAGCCCCTCGGCAAGTGATACCTGTTTATTAAGGAATATAGTGGCAAGGGTGGAGCCGATGGCAACTGTCACTACTAAATCAAATGCATTCATTTTGGTTAAGGTTCTTTTTCCTGCTATCCTTAGGAATATAATCAGGAATATATAACTCATTGCTCCAATCGAGAGAACTCTCCATATGTCCTGCCAGCTGGAAAAAAGCATGGTTTGCCTCCCTTCTATATAGTGTCTATTCCTTTTAAAGAAAGACAGTAAACGGACGATTTTTTATTCATTTTCATGTTGCAGGGCAGCATTGACGGGTATATTAAGTAGAAATACTTATTTGCTGAAACAACAGATTTCATGTAGGATGTAATCGAGACGAAAGGAGAGAACGTTTTGGGCAGTCCGATTCAAGATAAAAATTCACAGGTTACTTTTCTAAAACAGCGCTTAAATATGTTCCTGGACGTACTGGAAGCTATTGAGCCGGAAGACACTGAAATCGAAGACATCGACCGTCTGATTGAAATGATCGATGACCTCGAATCCAAATGCCGTGAATTTAATAACCGCGATTAACAATAGGAGCCCGAGGGCTCTTTTTTATTTGCGGAAAATTCCTTTTTCATCCTGAAAACGATTGCAACCTTTATCTTTAAATACACATCAGATAGGAGTATAATGATAGACGATTAATAAATATAATTTTCATAAAAGATATAGCGATATAGGGAGCAAAGGGAAGGGGACTAAAGCAATGAATATCGACAAATTTCAGGAAAGCATGTATCAGCTGATCGTTGAGACATCCACGAATCTTCCGCGTGACGTGCGCCGTGCGATTAAATCAGCGAAAGAAAGAGAAAATGCCGGCACGAGAGCGGCGATGAGCCTGGATACGATTACGAATAATATTAAAATGGCCGATGATAATGTGTCGCCAATCTGCCAGGATACCGGCTTGCCGACATTCAAAATCAAGACGCCTGTCGGTGCGAACCAGCTGGTTATGAAAGAAGCGATCAAAAACGCAATTGCCCAGGCAACCAAGGACGGAAAACTTCGCCCGAACTCTGTTGATTCTTTGACAGGAGCCAACAGCGGGGACAATCTTGGCTTTGGCACTCCTGTTATTAAATTTGAGCAATGGGAAAAAGACTATATTGACGCACGCCTGATCTTAAAAGGCGGCGGCTGTGAAAATAAAAATATCCAATACAGCCTTCCATGTGAACTTGACGGTCTTGGCCGCGCTGGACGCGACTTGGATGGAATCCGCAAGTGCATTATGCACTCTGTATACCAGGCCCAGGGACAAGGCTGCAGCGCCGGTTTCATCGGTGTGGGAATCGGGGGAGACCGCTCTTCAGGCTACGACCTGGCAAAAGAGCAGCTGTTCCGTTCTGTAGATGATGTGAACGCAAATGAAGATCTTCGCAAGCTTGAAGACTATGTGATGGAAAACGCCAATGAGCTTGGCATCGGAACAATGGGCTTCGGCGGGGAAACAACGCTCCTGGGCTGTAAAGTCGGTGTGATGAACCGCATTCCTGCCAGCTTCTTCGTATCTGTTGCCTATAATTGCTGGGCGTTCCGCCGTCTTGGCGTGGCAATCAGCATGGAAACAGGCGAAATTAATGAATGGATGTACCAGGAAGGCGAGCACGTCGACTTTGGTGCAACTGAAGCTGAGCTTGAGACAGCGGCAGCAGCAGAAACAGCTGAGCAAACAAACATCGTGACACTGCAGGCGCCGATCACGGAAGAACAGATTCGCAGTCTTAAGGTCGGTGATGTCGTTCAAATCAACGGCATGATGTACACTGGGCGCGACGCCATCCACCACCACTTAATGGATCATGATGCACCAGTTGACCTTAATGGACAGGTTATTTATCACTGCGGTCCGGTTATGATGAAGGATGAAGACGGCAAGTGGCATGTAAAAGCAGCCGGCCCGACTACAAGTATTCGTGAGGAGCCTTATCAGGGCGATATCATGAAAAAGTTTGGCATCCGTGCAGTAATTGGAAAAGGCGGAATGGGGCCGAAAACATTGGCAGCACTTCAGGAGCATGGCGGCGTTTACTTAAATGCAATCGGAGGAGCTGCACAATATTATGCAGATTGCATCAAGTCTGTTGAAGGTGTGGACCTGATGGAATTCGGTATTCCTGAAGCCATGTGGCACCTTAAGGTTGAAGGCTTTACCGCAGTGGTGACAATGGATTCCCACGGCAACAGCCTTCATCGTGATGTAGATAAATCTTCACTTGAGAAATTGGCTCAATTTCAAGAGCGTGTATTTTAATATAGGAACGAGAGAGACTGCATGCGGTCTCTCTTTTTTTGTGCATTTTTGCCAGCCGGCCCTGTGAATGTTTTTATTCCATTCACAAACACTAAGAAAAAATATTGGAGGAGCTCAGATGAAAAAATTAAGTATCTTCCTGAGTGTATTTATTCTGTTTTTTTCCGGAACAGCTCATGCAAACTACGGCAACTCGCCGGTTCATTGGGGATTTAAAAAAGCAAAAAATGAAGTGCCCGCCGAAGCAGGCAAGCCGCTCGATTCCCTCCTTGAACGGCATGGCTCTTATTATAAAGGCGACACAAGCAAGAAGGAGATCTATTTAACATTCGATAATGGATATGAAAACGGCTATACCGGACAGGTCCTGGACGTTTTAAAAAAGGAAAATGTCCCTGCTGCCTTTTTTGTAACTGGCCATTATTTAAAAAGCGCACCCGATCTCGTCAAGAGGATGGCGGCTGAAGGGCATATCATTGGCAACCACTCCTGGCATCATCCTGATATGACAAGAGTGAGCGATGAGAAATTTATCAGAGAGCTCGAAATGGTCCGTGCTGAAACCGAAAAGCTGACTGGTGTTAAGCATATGGCTTATCTGCGGCCGCCGCGCGGGATATTCAGTGAGCGTACACTGGCTCTTGCTAAAAAGGAAGGCTACACGCACGTATTCTGGTCACTCGCTTTTGTAGACTGGCACACTGACCGGCAGAAGGGCTGGCAGTATTCTTACGACAATATTATGCGCCAGATCCACCCTGGCTGTATTCTGCTTCTGCACACAGTCTCAAAGGACAATGCAGATGCTCTAGAAAAAGCCATTCAGGATCTGAAAAAACGCGGGTACACGTTTAAGAGCCTCGACGACTTGACATGGGAGCAGGCGATTGAGGAGCGGATGCTGTACTGATTAGGTTTGGCCGGTAAAACCTTTAATTCGGCCGGTAAATAATGTACTTTGGCCGGTATCTTCCTTAAAATGGCCGGTAAATCTCCAATATCGGCCGGTAAAACAGCTGAATTTCAATATTTGCATGAAATAGACCCGTTCTTCAGGGTCTATTTTTACATAAGCGAACAATTTTAGAAAAATAACAGCAAAAAATGCTATAATCGGGGAAAATGATAAAGGACGGATTCTTCTTGGAAAAGATACAAGTAGAAGGACCTTATAATTTTGATCTTGTACTGGACAGGCTTTCGAACGATCCTCTTAATCAGGTTAATATAGAGGATAGGTCTGTGAAAGTGCCCATGATGCTTAAGCATCAGCCGGTTGTGGCAGAAGTAAAGGCAATCGGAACGACGGAACAGCCGGAATTCTTAATTTCCGGAACGGATGGCCCCCTTAAAGAAAAAGCAGCAGAGCGCTTATCGGAAATATTTCAATGGCATCTGCCGCTTGAGACCATTCACAGGCATTTTCAAAACACAGAATTACAGCCGATATTTGAAGCGCATTATGGAACACCTATTGTGCTCGACTTTGATCCATATGCTTGTATTCTGAAATGCATTATTCACCAGCAGCTGAATCTTGCATTCGCACACACATTGACAGAACGGTTTGTAAAAACCTTTGGATTTGAACAAGACGGTGTGTGGTTCTATCCGCTGCCTGAAAAAGTGGCGGAACTTAAGGTGGAGGACCTGAGGGAACTGCAGTTCAGCGGACGGAAGGCTGAATATGTGATTGGCATTGCAAAAGAAGCGGCCGCGGGAAATTTAAACTTTGATGAGCTTAGAAACCTTGCAGATGAAGAAATTTATGATAAACTGATCAAATTGCGCGGTGTCGGACCCTGGACTGTCCAGAATTTCTTAATGTTCGGGCTTGGCCGGCCAAATCTTTTTCCGGCTGCAGACATCGGCATTCAAAATGCCTTGAAAAAACTATATAAATTAGAAGCGAAACCGACTCTGGAAGAGATGGAGACATTTTCAAAGAGCTGGAATCCTTATTTGAGCTATGCTTCGCTTTATTTGTGGAGAAGCATCGAGTAATTTGGAGTGATAAAGGATCATGAAACAAGAACAAACAGCTAAATTAAAACTAAAGCAGACGTTCCCGCTGACAATTAAAAGGCTTGGCATCAATGGTGAAGGTGTCGGATATTTTAAAAGGCAGGTTGTATTTGTACCTGGGGCACTGCCTGGCGAGGAAATCGTAGCAGAAGCCACAAAGGTAAATCCAAAGTTTTCAGAGGCCAAAATCAAGAAAATCCGCAAAAAATCGGAGTTCCGCGTCCAGCCCCCATGCCCGGTCTATCATGAATGCGGCGGCTGCCAGCTGCAGCATCTCCGCTATGATCAGCAGCTGAAGGAAAAGCGGGATATCATTATTCAAGCTTTAGAACGGCACACCAAGCTGAATCCTGAGAAGCTGGATATAAAAGAAACCATTGGAATGGAAGATCCATGGAGCTACAGAAATAAAAGCCAGTTCCAGGTTGGCCAAAAAGACGGGAAGGTCCTGGCCGGTTTATATGGCATGAATTCGCACCGCCTGATTAATATTGAGCACTGTGCGGTCCAGCATCCGCAGACAACAAAGGCGACAGAAACAGTGAAGCGGATTCTCCAGGACCTGCGAATCCCCATTTATAATGAGAGAAACCGCAAAGGCATCGTGAGAACCATCGTTGCCAGGGTGGGGATACAGACAGGCGAGCTGCAGATCGTATTAATTACAGCTCAAAAAGAGCTTCTAAAAAAAGAGATCATTATCGAAAAAATAAAAAGTGAGCTGCCTGAAGTAAAGTCCATCATCCAAAACGTGAACGGTGAAAAAACCTCCATTATTTTTGGACAGGAAACCACGAATCTGGATGGAAGCGACTTTATCCAGGAAACACTTGGAGACCTTCAATTTGAACTATCTGCACGGACTTTCTTCCAGCTGAACCCTGAACAGACCGTCAAGCTTTATAATGAAGTCAAAAGAGCAGCGGCTTTAACCGGTAAGGAAAAAGTAGCTGACGCATACTGCGGTGTCGGAACGATCGGACTATGGGTAGCTGAGCAGGCAGCCGAAATCCGCGGCATGGATATCATCAGGGAATCCATTGAAGACGCCAAGAAAAATGCGGCCCGCCATGGAATCAAGCATGCCCAATACGTGGTCGGCAAAGCAGAAGAATGGCTTCCGAAATGGACAAAAGAAGGCTGGAAGCCGGACGTCATCATCGTCGATCCGCCAAGAACAGGTCTGGATCAGCAGCTGTTAAAGACTATTTTGAAAGTCCAGCCAAAGAAAGTGGTTTATGTATCGTGTAATCCATCAACATTGGCGAAAGATATTTCGGTCTTGAGCTCCAAATATAAAGTAAATGGCATCCAGCCTGTGGATATGTTTCCGCAGACGGCGCATGTTGAGTGTGTCTCGCAACTCATTTTAAAAGAAGGCAACTAACCCTTAAGGGAGTTGCCTTTTTGTTTGTGGAATGGAAATCTGACTAATTCATTCCCGTTTTAAATGTCTGAGGATACCAAGGCACGAACAAAAACTCGGTCCTATTTTAAGAGCCGAGTTAACAAGAAAATTACAATATCGATTCAAACTGTTTGGAGTAGAGGCTTGAATAGGCTCCATGTTTTGCAAGCAGCGCATCGTGTGTTCCTTCTTCGACAATACCCTCCTCAGTCAAAACGATAATCCGCTGTGCGTTTCGAATTGTTGAAAGGCGGTGGGCTATGACGAGGGTTGTTCGCCCTTTAGCGAGCAATTCTAGTGAATCCTTAATGATGCTTTCGCTTTCGTTATCAAGTGCACTCGTTGCTTCATCCAAAATGAGGATTGGCGGATTCTTAAGGAATACACGGGCAATGCTTAGCCGCTGTTTTTGTCCGCCCGAAAGTCTGACACCTCGCTGACCAATTTCAGAATGGTAACCGTCTGTCAGCTTCATGATAAATTCATGTGCATTGGCGCACTGGGCCGCAGCGATAATTTCCTCATCACTTGCATGGGGATTCCCGTACCGGATATTTTCCATTACCGTTCCTGCAAACAGGTAAACATCCTGCTGAACGATACCGATGTTTTTTCTTAATGAATAAAGATTGATATCACGGATATCAATTGCGTCCAGCATTATCTTGCCGTCAGTTACATCATAAAAGCGGGGGATAAGAGAGCAGAAAGTCGTTTTTCCTGCACCCGATGGGCCAACCAAGGCAACATATTCTCCCGGTTTTATTTTAAGCGACATATTTTCCAAAACATGATCCAAATTATCTTCATACCGGAATTGAACATGCCTGAATTCAATTTCACCAAGGACTTTCTTGAGACTCACGGCATTCGGTTTGCTTTCAATTGCGGGCTTTAGATTCATAATTTCCATAAAGCGCTGAAAGCCGGTAATTCCTTCCTGGAGTTGCGTGCTCATATGAACCATTTTTTGAATCGGTTCCAGCATAAAATTTATATACAGCAAAAAAGTAATTAAATCTGCTAAATCAAGTGTGTTTTTTACAATACTGGCACTGCCGAAAATAATAACTGCAATTGTAATCAGCTGGATAAATGTTTGTACCCCATTGTAAAAAATCGCTTCTGCTTTATAGAAGGCTATCCTGCTTTCAAGGAAGAGGTTATTTTCACGAGCGAATTTTTTAATTTCCACTTTTTCATTGGTGAACGATTTTACAACGCGGATGCCAGCCAGACTATCCTCTACCTGAGCGTTTACGTCGGCAATCCTTTCTTTGTTCTTTCTTAATGCCCTGTTTTCAATCTTATTAAGCTGAAAAATAAATAAACCCAGGAACGGCAAAAAGCAAAATACAATAATCGTCAGGGGGGCATTGATTAAAAATAAGATGACAAACGCGCCGATTAAACGAACCAGGTATTTTAGATAATCTTCTGGTGCATGATGATATAGCTCGGAAAGCATCAACAGGTCGTTCGTAATCCTCGACATGAGCTTGCCGATTTTTTCTTTATCGTAAAAACTGAAAGAAAGTTTTTGCATGTGCTCAAACAGTTCGCCGCGCAGGGCGCTTTCCATGCGAGCGCCTAATTCATGTCCTTTAAAGTCAACAAAGTAATTCGCAAGATTTTGGATTGCGGTTAGAACAAGCATCAGCCCGCCAATCCAAAATACTTTTTTTAATGCGATTGACAGGTTCCCTTCAAGGACGTCCTTTGTAATATACCTTACGAGAAGTGGAAACAACAAAGACAAGGCAGAGACGATAAAGGCACATGCCAATACGGACAATAACATTTTCCGATAAGGCTTATAATAAGAGAAAAATTTTTTGACTGGAAAATCCATGAGTTACCCCTTTATGTGTTATTTATTTAAACACATATAAGGGAGTACACCGTTACAATTATAGAAGTGTTTCCCCCTTATATGTTTGTACGGTTTTGTTCATGATGTTTCTCATTGAAATTCCTCCTTAATCATTGATAAGAAAATTATAATCTAATTGCAATAATTATGTACAGAATATTCGTAAAACTAATGTGCCTAAAACATGAGTGGAAGAGAGACCCGCAATATTCCCGCTACCTGAGACCTGAAACACTGTTTGGCTCAAAATTTGAAGCGTATTTAAATCAAAAGCCGCAAGCGAAACAGCTGCGGGAGGAAGATTTTAACCTAGACTGACTAAATGGATTTGCTAAAGAGCCGCTGATTAAAAACTAAGGAAAAAATATCTAATGTGAAACCTCTGCAGGCAGTTTGATAAAAAGTGACCAACCATGGTATAAGTGTATAAGTAGCAGAAATAGGCTGCTTTTTAATTTTGGGATATGGGTTAGCATGATATCCCTTAATGAGAGGATTGGAATGAAAAGATGAAAGAAAATTTCTGGCGTGAGTTACCGCGGCCATTTTTTATACTGGCACCCATGGAAGAGGTGACAGATGTTGTTTTCCGCCATGTGGTGAGTGAAGCAGCAAGACCTGATGTGTTTTTTACTGAGTTTACAAACTCAGATAGTTATTGTCACCCTGAGGGGGTCAATAGTGTACGAGGGCGTTTGACTTTTACTGAGGATGAACAGCCAATTGTCGCACATATTTGGGGAGATAAGCCTGAATACTTCCGTCAAATGAGTATTGGGATGGCGGAAATGGGCTTTAAGGGATTGGATATCAATATGGGCTGTCCGGTCCCCAATGTGACCCAGAATGGGAAGGGAAGCGGGCTGATCCGCCGTCCCGAACTGGCAGCAGAACTAATACAGGCAGCCAAAGCAGGAGGTTTGCCGGTAAGTGTAAAGACAAGGCTTGGCTTCACAGAGGTAGACGAATGGAAGACCTGGCTGAAGCATATTTTGGAGCAGGACATTGCGAATCTTTCCATCCACCTGCGAACACGGGACGAAATGAGCAAAGTGCCGGCGCATTGGGAGCTGATTCCGGAGATTAAGGAACTTCGTGACCAGGTTGCACCGGATACACTTTTGACGATCAATGGAGATATTCCTGATCGTCAAAAGGGCTTGGAGGTTGCCGAGAAATACGGGATTGATGGAGTCATGATTGGGCGCGGCATATTCCATAATCCATTTGCCTTTGAAAAGGAGAAGAAGGATCATACAAGTGAGGAATTGCTGGCCCTCTTAAGATTGCATATGGATCTCCATGATCAATATTCACATTTAGAGCTGCGGCCGTTCACGGCACTTCACCGCTTCTTCAAGATCTATGTCAAAGGATTCCCAGGGGCAAGTGCACTAAGAAATCATTTGATGAACACAAGGTCAACAAATGAAGTGCGTGAATTGCTTGATGCCTTTGCGTCACAGAATCTTGAAAATAATAACTGAATTGATAAAAGGGGATGGGCTAGCGGTCCATCCTCCTTTTTTAAAAATTTTTGGCTTTTTTCAAGGTTTGTTGCTTTTTGTATTATATTTACTGAGTTGATTGGAGCGGAAGGTGCGAGACTCCTGCGGGAGTAGCGGACAGGTGAGACCCCGCAGACGCGCAGCGTCGAGGAGGCTCACCGACCGCCCCGCGGAAAGCGAGCAGCCTTGAGCGGAAATCAACGGACAGCATTGCTAAGCGAAAACAACAATATATAGGAAAAGAATCAAAATATTAAACTTGAGGTACGAGGATGAAAGCTTTTTTATTATGCACATTCATGGTATTTTCTTTTGCAATCATAACAGGCTGTCAATCAGCTGAAACAATGGTTCTCTTAGATGAAGAAATCAAAGAAATCAAAGTTTCAAAATCAGAGGGTTTAGGCGGAATAAATGAAGAAAGTTTTATTTCTTTCAAGGACAGAAAATCGATCGCTGTATTTGAAAAAGCAATAACAACTGCTGTAAAACAGTCAGGGAAGGCAGATATTAGTAAACCTGAGTATGATATAGCAGTAGAATACAAAGGAGATCTCCCTTCTCACGGCATTCATTTATGGCTCGGTGAGGATAATGAAAAGAGCGCATTCATGTATATTACCAATGAAGATATTTACCAGACTTCACCGCAAATGACAAAGAAACTAAGAAGCCTAATCCTCTCAGACTAACTCCCTCCAAGGCTTTCCTGCCTCAATTTGGAATATTATCCCATATGGTTAACTATCCGAAAAAAGGGGTATATAATCACTAAACCAAAAGGAGGTGGCCAAAAATGGAAGTAGAAGTTTTGTGTAACGTGGAAAACTGTAAGTACTGGGCTGAAGGTGATAAATGTGTAGCTGACTCTATTTATGTGATTGGCCAGAATGGCCGGGAAGCGGATGAAATAGAGGAAACAGCCTGTAAAACGTTTGAGCCAGATGCATAAGCATGAGAAAGCCTGACCGCCGGAGGATGAAAAAATCCCGGCTGTCAGGTTTTTTTACATACAAAAAGATGCCCGCTATGTTTTACAAGAAAGGGTATAATAAAGGAAAATGACTATAAAACCATGAAGGCAAGGAAGGAGTTATGATGACAATTAGCAATGAAATCGGATGGAATTTTGATAATAGCTATGCGCGGCTCCCGCAGACATTCTTCTCAAAAATGAAGCCTAACCCTGTACAATCCCCTGAGCTGGTAATCCTTAACGGGGAACTGGCGAAATCTCTGGGGTTAAATATGGATGCTTTGACAAGTGAAACAGGCATTGAGGGCCTTTCAGGCTCTCAAGTTCCAGAAGAAGCTGAACCTCTTGCTCAAGCTTATGCAGGACATCAGTTTGGACATTTTAATATGCTTGGGGATGGCCGGGCAATGCTGATTGGCGAGCAGATAACACCAGAGGATAAAAGGGTCGACATTCAGCTGAAGGGCTCCGGCAGAACGCCATTTTCGCGCGGCGGAGATGGGCGGGCGGCTCTGGGCCCTATGCTCCGGGAGTACATTATCAGTGAAGCCATGCATGCCCTTGGAATTCCCACTACCCGCAGTCTGGCGGTTGTAACAACAGGGGAAGCCATTATCCGGGAGACCATGCTTCCGGGTGCGATCCTGACAAGAGTTGCGGATAGCCATATACGGGTGGGGACTTTTCAATATGCGGCGAATTGGCGGCCTGTTGGGGAGCTTAGAACCTTGGCAGATTACACGATTGAGCGTCATTATCCTGAAATCAAAGAAGATGACAATCCTTACCTGGCTCTCCTAAAGAAAGTGATCCAGCGTCAGGCTGCTCTCATTGCGAAATGGCAGCATATAGGCTTCATCCATGGAGTCATGAACACCGACAACATGGCAATCAGCGGAGAAACGATTGATTATGGTCCGTGCGCCTTTATGGATAAGTATGATCTGGCAACTGTCTTCAGTTCCATTGACAGGGAAGGCCGTTATGCTTATGGAAATCAGCCGTATATTGGCGGCTGGAATCTGGCGAGATTTGCGGAAACCCTTTTGCCTCTGCTGCATGAAGAGGAAGAGGAAGCTGTTAAAATAGCTCAGGGCGCCATTTCAGAATACAATAAAATGTATCAGGACTATTGGCTTGCCGGCATGAGGGCAAAGCTTGGGATCTTTAATGAAGAAGCAGAAGATGAAGCCCTTTTTACCGGACTTCTAAAGATTATGCAAAAGTCTGAAGCCGATTATACGAACACATTCCGTGCCTTAACGCTGGGCGACCTTGAGAACACTGTGTTAGGTAATAATCAGGAATTTGCCGGCTGGCATGGTCAATGGCAGGAAAGGCTGACCAGGCAGAAGGAAACGAAAGAAGAAGTAAATCAGTTAATGAGGGCCAGCAACCCGGCCGTCATCCCGCGAAACCACCGGGTGGAAGAAGCTCTGGAAGCAGCGGTTAACAATGGAGATTACAGCGTGATGAAAAAGCTTCTTGCAGTGCTGGAGAATCCTTATGCTTATAGGGAAGATCAGGAAGAATACTGCAGGCTTCCAGAGCCAACCGGCGCACCCTATCGAACATTTTGCGGAACTTAATAACAATAAATAGGCAAAGCCTGACCCATTATCGGGTCGGGCATTTTTTATTATGCAGGAATTTTCATTTTAGAAAAGAATACTATCTATGATTAAAAAAAGGAGGAAATTTCCATGTTAAATCAATTATGTGTTATTACGATCAAAGTAACGGATTTGAAAAGTGCGGTGAATTTTTATACTGAGGTTTTAGACTTCAAAGTATCGAAACATTATGGAGATAAAATTGTCAGTCTTGTACATAATGATGTGCCGGTTGTTCTGGAAGAAAGCGCAGATGAAAAAACGGGATCAAACGTATTGCCTGGAATCCTCTCAAAGAATATCGAAAGTGATTTTAGCAAAATGAGAGAAGCTGGTGTGAAAATGCTTTTTGAAAATCCTCAGCCATGTCCTCCTGGCCGTTACTTCATTATTGAGGATCCTTCAGGAAATCAAATTGAAATAGTTGAGTTCACTAATTGATAGAAGAGTTCTAATGGGAGGAGAAGCTGGTGCTTATTGTTGACATCATGAGCTCACAATGTTACTTTTGATATAGAACATACATTCGATTTGGTGATTGACTTGAACATACAGCTTAAAGAAATCATATCAAAAAGTATCTTAACACCTGCCAAAGGTGCGATAGACAATTTTACTCATTCATTGAACCCCTATGCGGGCTGTGCTTTTGGCTGTAAATATTGCTATGTAAGGGAGCTCCCTGTTTCCATTTTCCGTGAAGAGGAATGGGGTGCGTGGATTGATATAAAATCAAATGCGGCCGAGCTTTTGGAGAAAGAATTGGCTAAAGCCAAAAAAAGGGGAAAAGTTGCTTTATTTATGTCCTCTTCCACAGATCCTTACCAGCCGATTGAATATACCTCAAAACTGACCAGAAGTTTATTGGAAGTTATGCTTGAAAATCAGCCTGACTTTTTACATGTACAAACCCGTTCGCCATTGGTAAAGCGGGATATCGATTTATTCCAGCAATTCAGAGATAGAATCAGAATTTCTATGACAATCGAGACAGACAAAGAAGAAGTCAGAAAAGCATTTGCACCAGCGGCACCTCCCATCCCGGCAAGAATGGCTGCACTAAAAGACATAAAAGATGCAGGAATTATAACTCAGGCAACACTGGCCCCGTTACTTCCATGCTCGAGGGAATTTCCTGCAAAACTTAAATCTATTGCCAACCGTGTTACGATTGACGATTTTTGGATGGGGGATGGAAGCGGAGGAAGAAGGACCGAAAGACTGGGAATCCGTAAGATTTTTGATGAGTCGGGTTTGGAGAAATGGTATAATCCGTCTGCATATAAAGTGGTACTTAAAATGCTGGAGCAGGAATTTCAAGGTGCACCCATTCAATTAGGTGTCTCCAAGACGGGGTTCAGCCCTGATGGCAAATAGCTGACTAAAGTAAATATGAGGTATTATTATGGATCTATTAAGTTCACAGTACGTAAGAGGCATTAGGCTTAAAAGAGAAGATATACCATTCTTCCATCAGTATCCCTTCAGCCTTCCGAGCCTGAAAACGCTGGATGAGATGGCGTTTCACCCGAAAGTCACCTTTCTGATCGGCGAGAATGGGATGGGTAAGTCGACCCTGCTGGAGGCAGTAGCGGTTGCGTTGGGATTCAATGCGGAAGGCGGATCATTCAATTTTAATTTTTCTACCTTTGATTCACATTCCATACTGGGTGAATATTTAAAGGTAATAAAAGGCGTAGATAGACCATCTGATGGTTTTTTCTTAAGAGCAGAGAGCTTCTATAATGTAGCTTCCAATATTGAGGAAATGGACAGGGAAGGCGGCGCACCAAAAGTAATTGACTCCTTTGGCGGCCGTTCTTTACATGAGCAGTCGCATGGGGAAGCATTTTTCTCCACCTTTCTTCATCGCTTTCGCGGCAGCGGAATCTACATACTGGATGAGCCTGAAGCGGCACTTTCCCCCTTGAGGCAAATGTCCATGCTAACAAGAATTCATGATTTGGTCAGCGACCATTCACAATTTATTATCGCTACCCATTCTCCGATCATTATGGCCTATCCGGATGCAGCCATATATGAATTCACTGATGATGGCATCTCGGAAAAGAAGCTGGAAGAAACGAATCATTACCGCATTATGAAGCAATTCTTTGATGATAAGAATAGAATGCTCCATCATTTGCTGAATGAATAAAAAAATGGAGGCCGCATGCCTCCATTTAGTCTATGTATGTTATTCGCTTTCGTGGCTGAACATCCAGTTAACGCCGAATTTATCTGTTAACTGGCCAAAGCTCTTGCTCCAGAATGTTTCCTGCAGCTCCATGGTTACATTACCGCCATCTGCCAGGTTGTTAAAATACTTTCTCAGGTCATCCACATCATTAATGACAACTGCGAGATTAATGTTATTTCCTACTGTAAATGGCATACCTGGAAACGTATCTGAAAACATGACAGTACTGCCGCAAATAGTGAGGCTTGAATGCATAACCAGATTTTTGGCTTCCTCCGGCAGAGGATATTCGGGGCTTTGCGGAGTTTCACCAAAAGTGGTAATCTCCGGCATTTCCAGTTCAAAAGCCTTTACATAAAATTCAATTGCTTCCCGTGTATTACCATTAAAATTTAAATAGGCATTAACAGCCAACCCGTCCACTCCTTCCTTTAAATACAATTCCATTATAGACAAAATATTCTAATATTAATATAGTTCAAAAGTCAAAATCACAACAATCCTTATAATTCCTGAAGTGCTTGTTCTATACTGGTAAATCCGCTTCTATCAGCACCATCGGGCTCATCTGATTCAATGGTCCATTCATTTGTTTCAGGTGATAATCCTCCATTCCCATCTTTAAGGAATGGGCTATGCACATGATACGTTTTCCCTGCTTTTTTCACCGTGTACCCCATATAGCAGTGCTGGTCCTGGCCTTCTTCCTCGAAAATGCCAATATCGTCGATTCCATATTTGTCTAAATAGGAATGAAATGGCTCCTGCAGTGAATTTAAAACTTGCTCTCTTGGTAAAAACTCCATTATGCTTGCTCCCTTCCATATTAGCTATCCTTAATATGGCTATTTTTGGAGGGATTAAACACGGAACTGAGAAAAGAGTACCCTGCATCAGCGAGGTACTCTGCTCCTTAGCTTCATTCTCAGGTTTCCGAGAAGCTTCATCAGTTTTTCATATTCTTCGAGTTCAATGCTGCACGTCTGAATGGCCTCTCCGACACATTTAGTGATATCCTGTTTTTCGTTGTGTGCTTTTTCCTCAAGGAAGATAAACACCTTGCGTTCATCCGCTTTGGAGCGTTCTTTGCGAAGCCATCCGTTAGAAATCATCCTTGAGATCATCGGGGTAAGTGTCCCGGTGCCAAGATTCAGTCTTTCTCCAAGCTCTTTGGCTGTCATGCCATCCTTTTCCCAAAGGGCGAGAAGAACCAGATATTGCGGATAAGTTAAGCCGAAAGGCTGAAGAGAACTTGTATAGAGTTTGGTAAATTCGCCTGCTGTTTCATAAACAGCAAAACAAAGCTGTTTATCCAGTGTAAAAAAATCCTTCACAACATCACCTGATTCCGGCATTACAATAACTTCGTCAAATCATCCTCAATTTTTCCCGGCTCTGTTGTTGGCGCATAGCGTTCTACCACCTGGCCGCCCTGGTCCACGAGGAATTTGGTAAAGTTCCACTTAATGTTTTTGGACAGAATGCCCTTTTTCTGTTCTTTCAAGTAAGCAAACAATGGATCCGCATTGTCGCCATTTACATCAATTTTTGCGAACATCGGGAAAGACACACCATAATTGAGCTGGCAAAACTCAGTGGTTTCCTCAATATTATCGAATTCCTGGTTATTGAACTGATCACAAGGGAATCCAAGAATTTCAAGGCCCTTGTCTTTATACTTTTCATAGAGCTCCTGCAGCCCTTTAAATTGGGGAGTCAACCCGCATTTGCTTGCTGTGTTTACGATAATTAGAGGCTTTCCTTCGTATTCTTTCAGAGATTTCAATTCACCATTCGTTTTCTTGACTTCAAAATCATAAATCGTTGTCATTGGGATACCTCCTATTTTTAAATCGTGTACGATTTAATCTTAAGCAATTTAAATTCTTTTTGCAACAAATCAGCTTTTTATGAAACTAGCAATAAGGTTCATTCGTAGGAAAGATAGATTTCCAATCCATTTACAAAGGATGATTATAATGTTGGACGAATTGCGGGAAGCAATTGAGAAACTCCCGGAGCATGGGGCGAAGAGCTATTTATTTCACATATTGCTTCGGGTTCATTTATTAAAAAACAGCGCTGATTCTCAGGAAGAGATCATGGAACTGCTCAATGATATTCAAAAAAAGATAATTTTTTATTCCCAAGAGGGAAAATTGGAGCGGGAATATGAAACATATCACTTAGTGTGCGGAGAATCACCGGCAGGCGCTTTAAAGGTTGGGCTCTGTAAAGAAAATAAAGTCATTGGCTTTCCTGACTTCTTCAGCAATGGACCTCTCTGGAGGCTGCATGAAGAGGAGGGGAGAAAACATCGATTAGATTGGCTGAAGGATCATATTAATATACCTGAAGATTATCTGGAAAAGGAATATGAAAGAAAAATAGCCTCAGCTCTTGAGGAGATTGGCTCCATTCCTGAAAGAAAACCGATCGTGATCTGGACCGCTGACAACGCCGATGAACAAACCGGTTTGCGGTATTTCCTCCACTTATTAAGAAACAAAGATAATAATGTGCATGTTATTAATACTGCTCAGTCATATAAGGAGCTTTTTCATGCGAAAAAGAATCAAGTCCTTTTAAGGCACTCAGGTGAAGCAGCTCCGGAAAAACTGAAGATCATATTAGATAAAAACATGGGAAGTCCCTTATCTGCAGAAGAAAGAAACAGGTTTGTATCGGATTGGCAGGCGCTCTCCATGACAAAGGAAGTACTGCGCATATGGGAAGGGAATGAAATACATAGTGTGCCAGAGAGTTATTTTGATGACTATATCATCGAGTCAGCCAAAAAGCTTCATAAAAGCAACAAGGGTTTTATAAAATCAGCCAGATTAATCGGGGAAGTGATAGGGCATCTGGATGAGCCAATTGGTGATGGCTTTGCTGAGTATAGAGTAAGATCCCTGATTTATAACGGAATATTTGCGATAAAAGGGATTCCGAAAAGTATGAGGTTTTATAGCATTAAATTGAAAGAGATTTAGAATTTCATAAATCCCTCGGCTGGAATTTCATGCAGCCTTCCTTTATTCTAAATAAAAGAAATGAATAGAAGAGGGATCAACTTTGAAAAAGATTTACAGTGATATTATTCAATTCCGCGGCACACACTTTGATTTTGGCTATATGCAGGGAGAGCAAATAAAGGATTCTCTTTCTGTTAAAAATCGGGAGGATCAATGGAAGGTACGGAAGCCGCGTTTTTCAATAAATGAAGCAGAAGTGAAAAAAGCGATTACGATGTTTGCGCCCGGAATCTGGGATGAGCTGCTTGGGTTACAGTCGGCGTTGCAATGGCCGATGAAGCGGGTGTTACAGGAATTTGGCGGATATCGACTAGATTATGTCCGTTCAGGCTGTTCCATCCTGACAGGGGCTGATTACCTGGTCCGCAATTATGATTACCATCCGAAAACCTATGAGGGGCGCTATACCTTTTATCAGCCAACAGATCAGGGCTATGCGATTATGGGTCCCAGCCAGAGAGTGACTGGCCGGATGGATGGCATGAATGAAAAAGGACTTGTCATCGGCTATAATTTCATGAACCGTAAAAAGCCTGCTGATGGCTTTATCTGCTGCATGATCGGCCGCCTGATTTTGGAGGCATGCGCAAATGTCAAAGAAGCGGTTGAGATGCTGAAGGAAATTCCCCATCGCCATTCCTTTACCTATGTGGTGTATGACACAAGCGGAGAGACATATGCAGTGGAAACGTCTCCGAGAGGTGTAGAGGTCCGCCAGACAACTGCCTGTACAAACCATTTTGAAATCATGAAGGATGAAAATCGCAACCATCTGGCTGACAGCATGCGCAGGCTGGATGTCATGAAAAGCCGTCAGGATGGGCGCCTGGGTGCACATGATGCCTTCCGCCTTCTGAATGATAGCGATAAAGGTGTCTTTTCAGATCTTTATGGAAGCTGGGCAGGGACCATTCATACATCAGCCTATCTGCCGGGGGAGATGAAAGCCTGGTTTGCGCTTGGCGGCGACAGAGAGCCTGTTGTTTTTGACTTCAGAAGATGGCTTGAAGGCGAGGACATTAACATGTATAGAATTACTGGTGAAGTGGATACGGACATTCCTTTTTTGCATATGGATGAGCATGCGAACTGGTTCAGGAAATGATAAATCTATTTGAAAGAATAGATTCATCATTTGGACAAACCCTCACATTCTTTCATAGCTTTAGGTTGTGGTACACTTTAAATATGAATTGGATGTAAACTGAGGTGCATACGAGTGAAAACAGTATTAGTCATAGGCGGCGGTGTAACAGGATTGTCCGCCATGTATGAGCTGAATAAGTGGAAAAAAGAAAATAATCAGGATATACGGCTTGTGCTGGCAGAATCAGCAGAACAGCTTGGCGGAAAAATCCGCACAGTAAGGGAAGGCGGATTTACAATCGAGGCGGGAGCTGATTCGATTGTTGCCCGCAAAGCAAATACGATGAATTTTATCCAGGAGCTCGGTTTGGAAGAAGCGGTTGTGTACAATGCGGCAGGACGGTCGTATATTTACACTGACGGCGAGCTGAAGCTGATACCGGCAGATTCTGTATTTGGAATCCCGGCCAGTGTTGAATCTCTTGCCAAATCCACGCTTGTTTCAGCAGAAGGAAAAGTGGAAGCCCTGAAGGATTTTTATACGAAGAATGACCGCTTTACAAAGAATGATTCCATCGGCGATTTCCTTGAGCACTTCTTTGGAAAAGAACTGGTGGAAAAACAAATTGCGCCTGTTCTTTCGGGAGTATATTCCGGAAATCTCAGTGACTTAACGATTGCTTCGACTCTTCCGCAGGTGTTTGATTATAAAGAAAAATACGGCAGCATCATCAGAGGGTTCGAGGAAAATAAAAAGGTGTTCCAGAGCGCCGGGGGAAAGAAGTTCCTTTCCTTTAATAAGGGCCTGGATACATTAATTGATGCTTATGAGGAAAGATTGGACGGAACAGAAATATTAAAAAGCACACAGGCTGTTAAAATAGAAAAAACGGATCGAGGATATAAGGTTGATTTCTCAAATGGCGAAACCCTGGAGGCGGATCATATAGTGCTGAGCATTCCGCATAATGCCGCTGCAGCCCTGTTCGCTGATGAGGAGCTGAAAGCGGAGTTCGAACCTTTGAAGAACAGTTCCCTGATTTCTATTTATCTTGCTTATGATATTCCAGACAGCGAACTGCCTGAAGACGGGACAGGCTTCATCACGGCCAATACGGATGAATTAACCTGTAATGCCTGTACATGGACAAGCCGCAAGTGGAAGCATACATCAGAAAGCGGTAATTTGCTTGTAAGATTATTTTATAAAAGCAGCCATCCGGCCTTTGCATCTCTAAAGGAAATGAATGAAGAAGAGCTGCTGCAGACGGCTCTGGCTGATATTGAAAAAAGCCTCGGCATAACGGCTGAGCCTTTGGCAAGTGAAGTGACGAATTGGACTGGAAAAATGCCAAACTATCTGATTTCCCATTCTGAGACAGTAGCAGCACTTGAAAACAGGCTGGGCCGTGAATACCCTGGAATATGGCTTGCAGGCTGCTCTTATTACGGTGTCGGCATCCCTGACTGCATTGAAAATGGGGCAGAAACGGCCGGTAAGATTATTGAGAATATGTAAAACAAAAATCCCCTTCTGTGTAAGATGGGGATTTTTTGCTTATATGATTTTGGTAAGATCCTTAGGACTTTCAAGCTTCATTTGCTCGAGTTCGAGCTTCATTTTTTCGGTTTCAAGCAAAAAGTTTTCCTGCTTCAGCTTTTCCAAGGTGATTTCATCTTTTATCATATTATGTTTGATCTTTGCGAGTTTTTGAGTATGAACAGTCAGGATGGCAATGATGGGAATAGAGAAAGTCATAACAACGGCAATAATACCTGTCAAATTCCTTGCACCTCACATTTAATTGAATTAGAAAATTTTGTATGATTGGTATTTGTATAAATTATAGCAAATGACAAGAGAGATAGAAACGCGAAAATTATCTGGTGGTGAAGAAATGGCTGAAATTACTATAAAAAGAGTATACGATCCGTATGAAGAGGCTGATGGATACCGAGTATTAGTGGATCGGCTGTGGCCGAGGGGAATTAAAAAAGAAGAAGCACATTTATCAGCCTGGGAGAAAGAAGTTGCACCAAGCAGCGGAATTAGAAAAACTTTTAATCATAAACCTGAACTTTTCTGTATGTTCCGGGAAAAGTATCTCATTGAGCTGCGCACACAGACAGACAAGATTCGCAAGATGGAAGAACTGTACGAGATATCGAAGAAGCAAAAACTTACATTACTATATGCTGCAAAAGATACAGTAAATAACCATGCAATTGTATTATTGGAAGAATTATTAAGCAAGGAGAAATGAAGCTTAATGTTATAGGCAGGAAAAAAATAAAAAAAAGGTAGAAATACTTTAAATTTAAGTAATGATTCTGAAAGTTTAGTGTTTTCTTTTTTCCTATACTTAAAGTTAAAAGAAGTGAGGGAGAAGGAAATGATCGATTTACTCCTGATTCATGGAACAGTTATTACTATGGATCAAAACAGGCGAATCATCAATGATGGAGCTGTTGCCATAAAAGGAAGCAGGATCCTGGATGTGGGTATGAGTGAAAAACTATTGGAAAAATATGAGGCGAAAGAAGTAATAGATTGCAGCCATCATTGTATCCTGCCGGGGTTAATAGATGTACATGGACATGGCGGGCATTCAATGTTTAAGACAATTGCAATGGAAAGCCTGGATGATTGGATGCCTATCATGACGAACACGTATAAGCATTTTGTAACAGATGATTTCTGGTATTTTGAAGGAAAGCTTTCAGCGCTTGAACGTCTGAAGGCGGGCATAACCACAGGTGTATCTGTTCTTGGCTCAATGCCAAGGTCGGATGATCCGATTTTTGCCATCAATCATGCAAAAGCCTATGCAGAGACTGGTGTCAGGGAGGTTGTTTGCACCGGTCCCTGCAATCCGCCATGGCCTCATTCATTCAGCAGGTGGATAGACGGTCAAAGAATTACCAAAGAAGTCACATACGAGGAAGTGTTAAATGGTGCTGAAGCAGTGATTGAAGCTTTAAACCATGCCAATCAAGACCGGACAAGAGCTTTTATTACCCCTTTTGTAATTGTTACATCAGTTGAACCGTCTGGCCCAACTTCACCCGCGAAACTTCATCATTTAACAGAGCATGATTTATACCAAGCAAAGAAAGTCAGAGAAATTGCCAGAAAATATAATACAAGAATCCACTCTGATGCTTTTGGTGGCATGATTCACTTAGCAGTAAAGGATTGGGAGAATGCTCTTTTAGGTCCAGATGTTCATCTTCAGCATTGCCGGGGGATATCCTTTGATGAAGCGAAAATATTAGCTGAAACCGGAACAAATGTCAGTGCCTCTCCTGGATTCTCCCAAATTCATGCCCGCACACCAATGATAGAATTGATCGAGCTGGGAACAACAGTTGCCATATCAACAGATGGCACTTCACCGTCCACTGGCTTCGACATGTTTCAAGCCATGAGAAAAACACAATTTATACATCAGGCCGCTCATAGAGATGAATATTGCTTACCTCCTGGTAAACTTCTGGAAATGGTTACGATTGATGCAGCAAAATGTATTGGATGGGATGATGAATTGGGTTCTCTGGAAGCGGGGAAAAAGGCCGATGTTATAACTGTCAACATGCATCAGCCGCACTTAACACCTGAATTTATGCATATTCATCGGCTTGTCCATCAAGCTTATGCAGCTGATGTGGGGCATGTTATCGTAGATGGCAGGGTTCTTATGAAAGACAGAAAAGTCTGCTCTGTTGATGAAAGGGCAGTTTTGGCTGAAGCAAATGAAGAAGCTGACGCAACAATTAAGCGTGCTGGTCTTGAAAGATACATGAGGCAAACGAAATATTTTTGGGGTCACACACGAACCTATGGAGATGGAATGGACCATAACGCTGAAGAAGCTGCTGGGGAGAAAGGGGATCATCAATGAAGACCAGACTAAAGGGGAAATATGTAATTGGATATGATGGAAAAGATCATGTCCTGATAGAAAATGCTGAAGTTGTTTTTGAAAATGATACCATCATTTATGTTGGAAAAAGGTATTCGGGCCAAGCTGATAAAGTTATAGATGCCGGCTGTGCTTTAATCAGTCCGGGATTCATTGATTTGAATGCATTAGGCGATATTGATCATGATATCCTGCATTTGGAGGCCAGTTCAGCAAGACAGAAAAATCTGCTTTGGTCAGAGAGGTATGTGAAGAAAGGGCACCATGAAATTATGACGGCTGAAGAAGAGGCCTTTAAATCTTTATATGCCTATTCACAGCTGATCCTTCATGGAATTACAACTGCTATGCCAATCACTTCTGTGCATTATAAAAAATGGGCAGAAACATATGAGGAGCTTGCTGCAGCAGCGAGGCATGCTGCTGACCTGGGACTGCGTATATATATGGGGCCAAGCTATCAATCGGGGATAAGAGTCGTTCAGGCTGATGGCAATATAAAGATTTATTGGGATGAAGAAGCTGGAAGGCAAGGATTAGAAAGAGCTGTGCGTTTTTTGGAGGAGTTTGATGGTTCATTTAATGGTTTGGTCAGGGGAATGCTTGCACCTGAGCGGATTGAAAGTCAAACGGAAGAAAGCCTTCTCCTGACAAAGCAATATAGTGAACATTATAAAGTTCCGATAAAATTGCATGCAGCCCAAGGTGATTTTGAATACCATACTATGGTTGAGAAATATGGCGTAACGCCAATTAGGCACTTGTATAATCTTGGATTTTTAGGATCCAGAACGGCGATTCCTCATGCCCATTTTATTGCAGGATACAGTGAGGCAAAAACAGGTGGCGGGGATGATTTGTCTCTTCTGAGGGAAACGGGGACAACTGTTATTCATTGCCCATTGATAATTGGAAGGCATGGGCAGGCAATGGAGTCCTTTGCAAAATATAAGCAGTCAGGAATTAATTTGGCGTTGGGAACAGACACCTTTCCTCCCGATATGTTCCAGAATATCAGGACAGGAAGCATGCTTTCCCGGATCGTAAATAAAGAAGTTAAAGACTCATCATACTCAGACCTTTACCGTGCTGCTACATTAGGGGCTGCAAAGTTTCTGGGAAGAGAAGATTTGGGCCGTCTTTGCGCCGGTGCAAAAGCAGATATTATTGCAATTGATTTAGACGGATTCCATATGGGAGTTTTAGATGATCCCCTAAGGACAGTGATGGTAAGCGGAACTGGAAGAGATGTCAAGTTATCCATCATTAATGGGAAAGTAGTCATGAAAGACCGAAAATTACCCAACCTTGATTTAGAGGCATTGAAGGGAAAAGCACAAGAATATTTTATGAAAATGAGAAAAGGTTATTTGAAAAGAGATTATCAAGAGCTTCCGGAGAATGAATTGCTGCCGCCTTCTTTCAAATTTGTCGATTCTATTAATCAGCAATGATGTTTAATATTTTGAATAAGTAGTAGAAAAAGTTTAAAAACATGTAAAGAAAGTAGAAAAAGATTAATCAGAATATTTTATATAATTAGATAAAGGCTTAAGGGCTTAAAAAAGGGGGATTGAATTTGAAAGTGAAAAAAAGAATGGGGTTAGTCATTTTAGCTTTGCTGATCGCAATCCTTATTTCAGGCTGTTCCACTAAGAAGCAAGTGAACAGCAGTCAGGATACCAAGGGAGTTGCATCTGAAAACGGCGGAACATTAGTTATAGCCCGTTTATCTGATGCAGAAAATTTAGATCATCATTTTATGTCGACGATCAATGCCGCCAGCGTTACGCATAATAAAATTTATGAGGGGCTTGTTGGCCGGGATAAAAATGCGGAAATCAAGCCGGTGCTGGCTGAAAAGTGGGAACAGTTAGATGAAACAACTTGGGAGTTCAAGCTTAGAGAAGATGTAACATTCCATGACGGAACTGCTTTTAATGCCGATGCAGTGAAAGCAACATTTGACCGGTTATTAGATCCCGATGTTGCCTCCCCAAGAGCTGTTGTATTCAAAATGGTAGAAGAGGTAAAGGCAGTCGGTGAATTTACTGTTCAATTTAAGTTATCAGAACCGTTTTCACCCCTGCTATCCATATTGGCCAATCATGAAGGCGGCATCATCTCACCAAAAACTATCGAGAAATATGGAAAAAAAGTGATTCAAGAACCTGTTGGGACAGGCCCATTTGTATTTGAGTCCTGGACACCAGGCAAAGAAATTGTTTTTAACAAAAATGAGTCGTATTGGGGGACTCAATCTAAGCTGGATAAAGTAATATTTAAAATCGTCCCTGAAGAAACAACAAGGATATCCATGCTCGAAACCGGCGAAGCCCATATAGCCGAACCGCTCTCGGTCACAATGATGGAAACAGTGGAAAACTCCAAAAATGCAGAAATTTACCGCAGTGAAGGATTTGGCACAGAATATATTGGGTTCAACGTAGAAAAGGATCCATTCGATGATGCCCGAGTCCGCAAAGCGGTTGGGCATGCAGTTGAAATGGATTCCATCCTAGAAGGGGTATTTGAGAATGTAGGGAAAAAGTCCAACTCACTGCTCGGCCCAAAGGTGTTTGGATACCATGAAAGTTTGAAGGCCTATGAATATAATCTCAATGAGGCAAAAAGACTTCTGACAGAAGCAGGCTACCCAAATGGTTTTGAAACAACTTTAAAAACGATGGATAAGAAAGAATGGATCAATATGGCGGAAGTTCTTCAATCACAGCTGAAAGGTATTGGAATCAAACTGGATATTCAGGTATATGAATATGGGACATTTGTAGAACAGGTAAACCGCGGTGATTCCGAGATGTTTATTTTAAGCTGGAGAAACGCTACGGGAGATGCTGATTATAATCAATATAACCTTTTCCATAGCAGTTCACACGGCGCTGCCGGTAATACCTTCTTTTACAGCAATAAAGAAGTGGACAGCTTAATAGAAGCTGCACGCGCTGAAAAAGATTCGGATAAGCGGATGGAGTTCTATGCAAAAGCTCAGGAAATCGAAATGGAAGAATCCGTATATATTCCGGTTCGTGTAATTGAGAATATGGCGGCTATTTCAAAAGATGTAAAAGGCTTCTCTATAAGTCCATCTGGATACTTGGAGATCAATGACATTTCAATTAAATAAGCTCTAAGATAAGAGGGATATCCATTCTGGGTACCCTTTTATCTTGTCCGGGGCCGGAAAGGTGAATGAAAATGAATAATAGCTATTGGCTGAAGAATGTGCGATTAGAATGCGGATACAAAAATGAGAATAATAGAGTGTCAGGTACAATAACAGATCAATTTCATTTATTAATAGAGGACGGCTGCATTGCTAAGATTACGAAGGAATTAGAGGCGTCCTCTGATAATCTGCCAATAGAAGATGCAAAGGGACTGCTGTTATTGCCATCCTTTGTTGAAAAGCATGTCCATCTTGATAAAACGTATATGGGGGATAAGTGGAGAGCCTGTATCCCTGCATCGGGTGTCATAGATCGATGTGAAATTGAAAAGAATGCATTGTTATCTATGTCTTCAAGCACTTATCAGCGGTCAAAAGCTTTGCTTAAGCAGCTAATATCCTATGGATCAACTCACATTAGAACCCATGTGGATATATACCCTGAAGTCCAATTACGGAATTTAGCTGAAGTTCAGCAGACATTGGAGGAATTTTCAGGCTATGCCAGCTCCGAGATTGTGGCCTTTGCCCAGCATGGTTTGCTGCGCTCAGGGACACCTCAGCTTATTAGAGAAGCTATTAGAAACGGTGCTGGAATTGTAGGTGCGGTCGATCCTGCTACTGTTGACAACAATATTGAAGCCTCGCTTGTTCAATTGATGGATTTAGCTGTAGAAGGCGATGCAGATATTGACTTGCATTTACATGATCCTGGTCACCTTGGGACTTTTACAATGAAAAGACTGGCCTTTCTGACTAAGGAAGCTGGCTGGGAAGGAAGGGTTGCAATTAGCCATGCATTTGGCCTGGGGGATGTTTCAAGGGAAGAAGCCTCCGAGGTGGCAGAGATTTTAAAAGACGCTCGTATTTCGATCGTTACTAGCCTTCCGTCTGGACGTGCGATCCCGCCTGTTGATCTGTTAAGTGATTGGGGAGTAGAGGTTGCTGTCGGAAACGATAATATTTTTGATTCATGGTGGCCAACAGGAAATGGAGATATCCTGGAAAGAGCAGGCCGTTTAATTGAACGGTATAGATGGACGGATGAAAAGTCTCTTTCACAGGCATTTAGATATATTACAGGGGGCAGAACGCCGCTTGATCAGAAGGGAAACCGGATCTGGCCAGCACCTGGTGATGAAGCCAGCATGGTCCTTGTCGATGCAAGCTGTTCAGCAGAGGCTATGGCGAGAAGGGCGGAACGCCATGCAGTGTACTATAAGGGAACTTTAGTTTGCGATAAAAAAGGCATAAATGCAGAGTGATCTTTCATTCTCTGGTTATTGTCTTCTAATATATTTCTAAAAATTGAAGAAGTAAAGAAAACTAAAAAATTGGTAAAGGAATCCGAAAAAAATAGTTAGATTTTTTTATACAATTTAATAAAGCAGTTTTTTAGATTCCTCAAAAAGCAGGATAAATATTAAAAGCAGAGGGGGAAATGCGATGATATATGATTTGATTATAAAAGGCGGCAATGTGGTTCTTAAAGAAGAGGTAATAAAGAATGATATCGCCATTATAAATGGAAAAATTGCAGCGATTGCGGAAACAATTGATCATGAAGCTGAACAGATTATCGATGCATCTGATCAATATGTTATGCCTGGAATGATCGATACTCATGTCCATATTTGTGAGCCTGGCCGAACAGAGTGGGAAGGGTTTATAACTGGAACTCAAGCGCTGGCAGCAGGAGGAACTACATGCTATGCGGATATGCCATTGAATGCCCTTCCGGCTACGATAGACAGGCACACACTGCAATTAAAGGCAGAAGCAGCCAAAGGGAAAAATTATATTGATTATGCATTTTATGGCGGACTTGTTCCAGGCAATCTTGAAAGGCTTGAAGAACTTTCAGATGAAGGAGTTATCGCATATAAATGCTTTATGTCCACTTGTGGAACGGATAATCCCGATGATTTTTCCAATGTGGATGATTATACCCTTTTTGCGGGGATGAAAAAGATTGCTGAACTGGGACGAATTTTATCCATTCATGCGGAAAATGCCCAAATTACCGATCGGTTAGGCGAAGAGTTAACGGTCCAGGGAAGGACAGCTGCTGCAGATTATGTCTTTTCAAGGCCTGTTTTAACAGAGGTTGAAGCAGTGAAACGTGCTCTTTATTTTGGTAAAGAAACCAAGTGCCCCATTCATTTTGTGCACATTAGCACCGCGGAAGCAGTAGAAGAAATTATGAAGGCCCGCAGCGCGGGTCAGGATGTCTCTCTTGAATCGTGTCCCCATTATTTTACGATATCATCTGAACAGTTCGAAAAAATTGGCCCGGCTGCCAAATGCTCTCCTCCGCTGCGAAGTAAAGAAGATCAGGAAAAGCTATGGAAAAAGTTAATAGAAGGCAAGATTGATATGTTAACATCTGATCATTCACCATGTCCTCCTGAAATGAAGTATAGTTCTTCAAATAATTTTTTCGAAGTGTGGGGAGGAATCACTGGGTGTCAAAACAGCGTTGATTTAATGTTTGATGAAGCGGTTTTGAAAAGAAAGCTGCCAATCACTCATTTTGCAAGAATGATTTCTTCTAATCCCGCTGAACGTTTTAACATTCCCAATAAAGGAGAAATAGCAGTATCAATGGATGCAGATATCATCTTCATTGATGCTAATCGTTCCTATGTTGTTGAGGAGGAAGGTTTGTATTATCGGCATAAGCATAGCCCATACATTGGGAGGGTGATTAATTGCCGGATAACTAAAACCCTTGTCCGCGGCAGGATTGTATATGATTTGGATCAGGGGATTGTTGGAAAACCTCTCGGAAAAGCCCTTAAGTTAAAAAACGGCAGGTCAGCTTTGAATATGATCTGAAATCAAATAGTCCGCAGAAAGATTATAGATAGGGGAATTTGGGATGACAGACTTAATCAATTTGCAGGGGAAACTTGAATATGAAAATTTAGCAGAACATATTGTGAACAGGCTTGAATGGCTGGGTTCATTTGCAAAGGACCCGGAAGGAGGAATTACCCGGCTGTTATACTCCCAGCAATGGACGGATACTCAGCAAGCTTTGAAAAGATGGATGGAAGCCGAGGGGTTGGAAGTAAAGTTTGATGAAGTGGGAAATCTTAGCGGAATACTGAAGGGAGTAAATCAAACAGAGACCGTTTTAACAGGATCCCATATAGATACTGTGAAAAATGGCGGATTGTATGACGGCCAGTATGGTATTGTGGCTGGGATTCTGGCTTTAATTTATTTGAAAGAACATTATGGAACTCCAAAACGCAATCTCGAGGTTGTTTCACTGGCAGAAGAAGAAGGAAGCAGATTTCCTTATTGCTTTTGGGGTTCAAAGAATATGGCAGGATGCGCATATAAAAAGGATGTTGAAAATCTTGCAGATTCAAATGGAGTAATTTTTTCTGACGCCATAAATGAGGCAGGGTTCAGATTTAGGGATGAAACCCAATCTCCGCGGCAGGACCTGAAAGTATTCGTAGAGATCCACGTCGAACAGGGAAATGTTCTTGAAACTGAAAAAAATCCTGTTGGTATTGTGAAATGCATCGTTGGGCAAAGGCGTTTTACAATTGAAGTAAAAGGTCAAGCCAATCACGCTGGAACAACACCCATGGCATATCGCAAAGATGCTGTGTATGCTGCCAGCCAAATGATATATGAAACACTTAATATGGCAGAGCAATATGGTGACCCGCTGGTAGCAACTGTCGGGAGGGTTGATATTTCACCCAACATTGCAAATGTGGTGCCGGGAAAAGCTGCGTTTACTTTAGATCTGCGCCATATTGATAAAAATACGATATCCCATTTTACTGAAAGATTTATAGAAAAAATAAATGATATATCACGAGAGCATGGGGTTGAAACGGTCATTGAAAAATGGCTTGATACCGATCCGGTCCCAATGGATCCTGAAATTACGGAATTAATTGAGAAGAAGTGCAAGGAAAAAAACTTGAGCTATAAAGTAATGCATAGTGGTGCAGGCCATGATGCACAAATTTTTGCAGCCTCCATTCCGGCGGCCATGCTATTTGTTCCGAGTGAAAAGGGCATTAGCCATAACCCTGGTGAATATACTGCGCCAGCTGATTTAGCTGAAGGAGTTAAAGCACTGATCAGCACTTTATATGAATTGGCTTATAAATAATATCAATGAAAAAGGGGAGTTATGTATGGGCTATCCAAAAGATCTATTATCAAGCAGGTCTGTAATAGAACATGGGAAATTTGCTTTAATTGCACCAGAAGGATTAGTGAACAATGTTATTCCTGGATTTGATCATTGCCTTATTTCGATTTTAGGTTCTCCTAAGCTAGGGGCAAGCTTTGTCGACTATTATGTGACAATGAAAAAAGGAGGCGGAAATAAGGAAGGATTCGGCGGACAGGAGGATGTTCAGACATTTGTTTACATACTGGAGGGAAAAATAAAAGCTTCTGCAGATGAAAAAGAGTTTATCCTGGAGGATAGCGGATACCTTTATTGTCCGCCGGGAGTGAAAATGTATTTGGAAAATTTGGACGATGGGGATTCTAAGCTCTTTTTATACAAGCAGAAATATCGCCCTCTTGAAGGGCGGAAGCCATGGGTTATATCAGGTCATGCAAATAGAATTGAATTCAGGAACTACGATGATATGCATAATGTAAACATTAAAGATCTGCTGCCTGCTGATTTAGATTTTGATATGAATTTTCATATCCTTTCGTTCGATCCTGCTGCGAGCCACCCGTTTATTGAAACACATGTACAGGAACACGGAGCATATATCCTCTCTGGGGAAGGGATGTATAATCTCGATAACAAGTGGATCCCAGTCAAAAAGGGCGATTATATTTTCATGGGCCCTTATGTTCACCAGGCCGCGTATGCAGTAGGGAGAGAAAATTTAACATATGTCTACTCAAAAGATTGCAATCGGGACGCTGAATTATAAAAAATTTCAGGAGAGGAGAAATAACGGTGTCAAACATACAGAGGATTATGGAAGAAAGAGTCTTTGAAATCGATAAAATAGCAAAGTTTGATCCTGAGAAACCGCAAAAGAACTATTTTTATGAAACTGATAAAACAGTCGGGGCTGTCTGGTGTCTGGAACCAGGCCAGGAGGTATATTTGCATTCTCACTCAAATGTAGATGATATGTGGGTTTGTATGGAGGGAACAGGAACCTACTTTCCTGACTTGGAGAATGAAATTCAAATAAGTAAAGGCATGGTGATCCTTGCTAAGCCTAATCAGATTCATGGAATGCGCAATACAGGGAAGGATAGATTTCTATTTGTTGGATTTGCTGCTGGCTCTCTGCCAATGGATATTACAAGATATTAAATCTGCATTCAGATAAAAAACATATCGCTCTAAGCCAGATCTTCTGGAAGAGAGCGATATGCTGAATTGAACACGAAATATATATTCATAAGGTGTCCCCGCTAGACGTTCACAGTCAGCTTAGTTCTTAATAGATTGTAAATGAAATAACTTAAGCAAATTAAGCTGGACAGAGAAAAGCTGATCCAAATCGTAAGAATATTTTCCATAATAGGCAAAGCTGCAAACCCCCCGGCAGTCCCAATAATAGAGGCAAGGGGAATAAGGGCAGGCAAGGTTTTACTCCCTAGTATAATGTATAGCATTGGAACGATCATGGAAGCATAAATATTACCGAAAAAAAACAGCAGTTCAATAGGGGATGGAGGCAGGATACTAACGATAATTAGTAATAATAGACAAATGGCTCCGGAAAACAGATAGGTGAATCCCCATTTTTCTTTATTGCTGAGAGGGCGAAGCACACCAGCGATATTTTTAATGATTAATGTGACAATAGCATGTAATTCTGCACTAATGGCAGATGAAATGGCACTGAAGCAAAACAGGACAAATAAAACAATAAGCAAAGTTGAATTGATTTTTCCAATTAACTCAAATAACAAAGAATAGATGGAATCATAGCTTCTTCCAAAAATAATAATCATGATCAGCGATGATAATGCAAGAGGAATCGTTGCCCATATTAAACCCGCTAATGTAAACGTAATTCTCAGCTTTTCTTTTTTTATAATAAAAACTCTCTGCCATGAGGCACGATCGATAATCACTTGTCCAAAGCCAATTAAAATGGCTGTGAAAATAAACAAAATAGCTTCCGTGTTTTTAACATAAAGTATGTATGGATGATATAATTTAATGCCTTCATAAACAGGATACACACCTTCCTGGATATAAAAGTAAACAGGGATGACGATGACAGCGCTGAATATGAGCACAACATTAATGCCTGCAAGCTGATGAATTCTTTGCATGCCTCCTATGCCCCCAATAAAAAAACAAAACAATAAAAAGAAAACCATACCAGAAAAAACAGGCAGGGGAAAAATCATGTGCAGAAGGATTCCTGCACCCATAGCCTGAACAAATATAGAATGGAAACTAATCACAAGAAGAAGAAAGATCATGAACCAGTAGCCGCGTGGAGTCAATCTTTCGCGCAATACATCTCCTATCGTTTGATGGTCGTGAAACCGATCCCGAATCCTTTTTGCTAATATTCCAAATAAGATGAGTGCAAGTGCCCCCATAAGAGAATAGCCGATTCCTCCGGTTAGTCCGTACTTTATTAATGTTTCGGGCGATGAAAGAATGGTATTGCCTGTTACCCATCTGGACAAAAGACTCACAACACCAAAACCGATTCCGAGCTGGAATGCCCCGCCAATATAGTATTGAAAATCGGTTTTCTTCATTGTGAAGTCTCCTTCAGGCGGTAATCCCTTGGAGATTGGCCAGTCATTTTCCGAAAGATTTGACTAAAGTAGTGCTGACTGTTAAAGCCGCACTTTTCTGAAATACTGCTAATACTTAAATCAGGACTTTCAATCAGCATTTTTTGTGCCTGTTTTAATCGAAAGTCATTTAAGTATTCGGAAAACCCCATTCCTACTTCCTCATGAAACTTTCTGCTCAGATAAGCTGAATTGATATGAATTTTAGATGCTAAATAATTTAAAGTAAGTTTTTCATTGTATTCCTTTTGAATAATTTGCAAGGCTTTAACAATCTGCTCAGAGTAGCTGCCAATTCGTTCATACCTTCGCAAAACGCTCATTAATTCCTCTTCAATGACGGGCTTTGTAATATAATCAATTACCCCGAGTCTGAGTGACTTTTGAATATAATCAAAATTTTGATAAGCTGTAACCATGATTAAATCAATGTCACCAGCTGAGGAAAGCTCCATTGCTAAATCTAACCCTGATTTTCCTGGGAGCTGAATATCAAGGAATGCAAGAAAGATGTCATGCTTCTTAATAATCTGAAGAGCTTGAGAGGCATCCTGAGCCTTGTAAAGAATCCAATTGGGAAATTTCTTTTTGATGAGATATTCCAGCTGTTCCAATTCGATAAGTTCATCATCTACAAGCAAAATATTCATTGCATCCTTTCTCCTTCCAATTTTTCTGACATAATAACGTGGGGGAATATAGCCAAAACAGCTGTTCCATCCCCCTGGTCTGTTAATTGAACAGAAGTTTCATCATGGGGGAATAAAAGCTCAAGTCTTCTTTTTATGTTCTCCAGCCCCACCCCGCCATCCAGGGGACTTGCTTCATAGCGTTCTATGGAATTGTTCCACACTGAGACATGAATGGATGATTCAATCTTTATTACTTTTATTTTTAATAAAGCCTCGCCAATATGTCTTTCAAAGGCATGCTTAAAAGCATTTTCCACAAGAGTTTGTATTAAAAAGGGAATGATAATGGCTTTATTCACATGATTGTCCAGTTGAATTTCATAATGAAGACGATCTCTAAATCTGGTTTTTTGTATCTCCAGATAGTAATTAACATACGTAAGTTCATCTTCAATTGAGATAAAGTTATTTAAAGTCCGATATTTAAATTTCAGGAGTTTTGAAAGGGTTTCAATCGACCGTATCAATTCTTCTTTGCGGTCGAGCCTGGCTAGAGCAAGGATTGAATTTAAGGTATTAAAAAAGAAATGCGGCTGGATTTCCTGGTTTAATTGATTGTATAAAGCTGTCTGCAATTCACTTTCCAGCGCTATTTCTCTTTTTTGCTTCTCAAGTAGGTCAATTCTTTTTTCAAAAACAAATAAAAATAGCAGGGTAAAGGCCCCTGCCAGCGGAACCAGAACACAAAACATAATGTATATGGAGAATGATTCAATAGGCAGCATGGGGTTCGTTTCTCCTTAAGTATTAAAAAAGGGAGGTATCATAACCTGTCCCTTTTTTAATATAACATTTTATACATAATAGAGGTATTTGTATTAAACTGGAAGAGTTTCAGCGAAATGACAGCTTACAAAGTGATTATTAACCAGCTCCCTAAGGGGAGGTTCCTCCTGTTTGCATTTTTCTGCAGCAAAAGGACAGCGTGTATGGAACCTGCAGCCTCCAGGAGGATCAATTGGTGATGGTACATCTCCTTTTAATATTACACGGTCCCTTTTTAAAGTTGGATCCGGGACTGGAATAGACGAGAGAAGCGCTTTTGTATAAGGGTGGAGCGGAGAATCGAACATTTCTTTTTTCTCTGCAATCTCGACCACTTTACCCAGATACATCACCATTACCCTGTCTGAAATATGCCTGACGACACTAAGGTCATGAGAGATAAAAAGAAAGGTCAATTTAAACTGCTTTTGCAGCTTCTTTAATAGATTGAGAATTTGTGCCTGGATAGATACATCCAGGGCAGATACAGCTTCATCACAAATGATTAATTTCGGATTCACGGCCAATGCTCTGGCGATCCCAATACGCTGGCGCTGGCCGCCGCTGAATTCATGCGGATATCTGTCAAGCGCTTCTGGAGGAAGTCCAACATAGCCCAGCAGTTCCAGCATTCTTTCCTGTCGCTTTGATTTTTCAACCACGTTCTGAATAGCCATGGCTTCATTCAAAATTTGTTTCACCGTTTGACGGGGATTAAGAGAAGCAAAAGGATCTTGAAATATTACCTGCAAATCACCTCTAAGTTTTCTCATATCCTTTTTATTTAGCGTTAAAATATCTTTCCCCATATAAAGAACCTTTCCGTCAGTAGGTTCATCAAGCCTTAAAATGGCACGTCCGGTTGTTGATTTCCCGCAGCCTGACTCCCCGACTATACTTAATGTTTCACCCTCAAAAAGCTCAAATGAAATATCGTCTACCGCCTTTACATATGTCTTTGGCTTGAAGATAGAGTCCTTTTTAACCGGGAAATATTGTTTTAATCGATCTACCTGCAGGATGATATTTTTTTCTGCGGCCGTGTTCATATTAGACAACCCCTTCTTTCTCTCTTTTGCCAGTCCACTTGTCGGTGTATTTCCAGCATCTTACTTTACTATCATCAGAATAGGCAACAAGATCAGGCTGTTGTGCAGCACATATATCTTCCGCATAAGGGCATCTAGAGGCGAAACGGCAACCGGCAGGCATATTGTAAGGGCTTGGGACACTGCCATCTATCGTAATTAATTCTTCCTGATCTTCATGGATTTTAGGCAATGAGTTCAATAAACCTTGGGTATACGGGTGCTTTGGAGCAGCAAATATTTGCTCTGTGGAAGCATGCTCGACTATATTGCCGGCATACATTACGGCTACCTTATCACAAGTTTCTGCCACTACCCCCAAATCGTGGGTGATCATAATTACACCCATTCCGATCTTTGTTTGCAGCTCTTTAATCAGCTCCAATATTTGTGCTTGAATCGTAACATCCAAGGCTGTCGTTGGCTCATCTGCTATTAATACCTCAGGTGTACATGCAAGAGCCATTGCAATCATGACACGCTGGCGCATCCCGCCGCTCAATTGGAATGGCTCTTGTTTCGCCCGTTTTTCAGGAGAGGGGATTCCAACCATCTTCAGCATTTCAACTGATTTATCCCATGCAGCTTTTTTTCCCATCTTTTGGTGCAGCCTTAAAGCTTCTGCAATTTGCTCTCCAACCGGGATTACAGGATTTAAGGAGGTCATTGGCTCCTGAAAAATCATAGATATTTCATTCCCGCGAATTTTTCTCATTTCATCCTCTGGCATTGTTACTAAATCTCTTCCTTTAAAAAGAACGGAACCACCGGCAATTTTTCCCGGAGGAGAAGGAATAAGGCGGAGAATGGAGAGGGAGGTCATACTTTTCCCGCATCCGGATTCCCCTACAATTCCCAGCGTTTCCCCTTTATGCAGTGTAAAATCGATGCCATCAACCGCTTTGCTGACTCCCCGCTTTGTTGTGAAGTGGGTTTTTAACCCTTTTACTTCAAGTATTGGCTTGTTTATTTCTTTCATGTCCAGTCACCACCCCTAACTAATTTAGTTCAATGCGTTTATTGAAGAACCGATAAAAGACATCTACGAATAAATTCACAACTACGAAAATAAGTGAGGCAAATAATACTCCTCCCTGGACCATTGGCAAATCACGCATTCGGATTGCATCGACAATCATTCTTCCAAGGCCATTAATAGCAAAGATCGATTCCACCAATACGGTACCTCCAAGGAGTGCGCCAAACTGCAGGCCCACAACCGTAATCACTGGTATAAGTGCATTTCTTAGTGCATGTTTATAAATGATGATTCGCTCGCGAAGCCCTTTTGCACGTGCTGTGCGAATATAATCCTGGCGAATAACTTCCAGCATGCTCGACCTGGTCATCCTTGCGACAATTGCTGCTCCTCCTGCTCCAAGGGTTATAGCCGGCAAGATGACATGGAGCAGACTGTCCCATCCTGCTACAGGTAAAATTTGAAGCTTAACAGAGAAGAAATACATAAGCATGAGGCCAAACCAGAAGCTTGGAAGTGAAATTCCTAAGAGCGCAACAAGCATAACGCTGACATCGGTCAAAGAATAAGGTTTAACAGCTGAAATAATACCTGCTGCCATTCCCAGAACGATTGTGATAATGATGCTAAAGAAGGCGAGTTCAATCGTAATTGGCAGTCTTACCAATATTTCATCAAGAACCGGCTGGCTGTTTTTTAAGGAGACGCCTAAATCCCCCTTAAACACATTTGTTAAGTATTCGAAGTATTGGATATATAAAGGCTGATTTAATCCAAGCTGTTCACGAATAGCTTCAATCGTTTCTTTTGAGGCTCCTTCACCGGCAAGAAGTACTGCAGGATCCCCTGGAACGAGCTGCATAATGAAGAAGACAACAAAAGTAACTCCAATAATAACCGGGATGGTCTGTAAAATCCGGCGTAATATAAACATCAGCATAGATGTAACCTCCTCAAAGCTTTTATTTTTTCATCCGGGGATCAAAAGCATCACGTAAGCCATCACCAAAAATATTAAATCCAAGGACGAGGATGGAAATAGCGAGACCAGGGAACAGGGCAATATACGGTGCAGAGAATAAGAAATCCCTCCCGCTGCTGAGCATGGTTCCCCATTCAGGTGAAGGCGGCTGTGCCCCAAGTCCAAGAAATGATAATCCAGCTGCTGACAGAATGGCAGTAGCTAAACGCAGAGTCCCTTGAACAATAATAGGTGATAGAATGTTCGGGAAAATATGCTTGAAAATAATGACAAAATCAGAGGCGCCAAGCGAGCGGATTGCATCAATATACTCAAGGCGCTTTACTTCTAAAGTAGATCCGCGGACAATCCTTGCAAATAAAGGTACAGAAAAAGCCCCTACTGCTATGGTCACATTTATCAGACTTGGACCCAATGCTGCAATAATGGCCAGCGCAAGAAGAATTCCTGGGAATGCGAGCATAACATCCATCATCCTCATGATAATGGTGTCAACCCATTTGCCATAAAACCCGGCCACAAGGCCAAAAATAATTCCGAAAAATGCTCCGAATAACACAGCAGCAAAGCCGACCCCCATTGATAGCCTTGAACCATAAAGAATTCGGCTTAAAATATCCCTTCCTTTATCATCTGTTCCCATCCAATGGTCTGCAGATGGAGGAGTCAGCTTATTTTCCAAATCAATTTCGTATGGGCTATATGGAGCCAGCAGCGGTGCAAATGCCGCCATTAATAGATAAACAAAAATAATAATGGCCCCAGCCAGTGCAGCTTTATTTTGCATCAATATAGAAAGAAAATCTTTTATTCTAGAATCCTTAGAGCTGATCAATGTCTTTACAGCTATTTCCGGCTGCTCCGTTTTTACTTGAACTGTCATCTTATTTCCCCCCTAAAAGATTTTTCTACTAGTACTAAAATGAAAATCGATATTCCTCCTTTCAAAAGAAAGAGTGAATTGCAAACGTTTAGTTAAAATTATCAAAATTACCTGTAAAGTAAATATTTTTTAAAACAGTTGTCAAAATATTTAAAAATAAGGTAAATATTCTGTAAATATCTGAATGCATCATCTTCTATAATGCAGATAAGCATTTACGGAGGGACGGTGAACATTGACTTTACTATCGGAATTATTTATTAAAAAAAGGGGAGAGAAAAATGGAGAAAGATAGAAAGCACTTTCGAAAGGGAATGCTAATGATTTTCCTATGCATAATGATGCTGCTGTCAACAGCATGTTCTACACAAACAAAAACAGAGCAGGCAGCTGGCAATGAATCCGAAGGTAAAAAGGATGGTGGCACCTTAACAGTTGTCCGTTTATCAGATGCAACAAAATTAGATCCTCACTTTATAACAGATATACCTTCAGCAAATATAATTTATCAAAAAGTATATGAAACTTTAGTGGAACCAGATAAAGATATGAACATTCAGCCGCTGCTGGCAACAGAATGGAATGTCATTGATGATACGACCTGGGAGTTTAAACTAAAAGAAGGCGTAACCTTTCATGACGGTACACCGTTTAACGCTGAGGCTGTGAAGGCCACCTTTGACCGTTTGCTGGATCCCAACACCGGGTCTCCTCAGCGTGAGAAATTCGCGATGATTAATGAAGTAAAAGTGATTGATGAGTACAAAATACAATTATTGCTTGATTATCCATATGCTCCGCTGCTTTCTATTCTTGCAAGCAGCGAAGGAAGCATCATGAGTCCAAAGGCGCTGGCCGAAAACCAGGAGACGCTTGCAGAGAAACCTGTTGGTACAGGCCCGTTTGTTTTTAAAGAATGGAAGACTGGACAGGAAATTTCCTTGGAGAAAAATGAAAACTATTGGGGAAAACAGCCAAGTATTGATGAGGTTGTTTTTAAGGTTGTTCCTGAAGACGCGACCCGGCTGGCTATGATTGAAACTGGGGAAGCACATATTAATGATCAGGTGCCTGTTACAGAAATTGAGAGAATTGAGGCTTCTGAATCGATGGGACTTCTCCGTGCTGAGGGGCTTGCAGTTGAATACATCGGCTTTAACACGAAGAAAAAACCATTGGATGATGTTAAAGTCCGCAAAGCAATCAGCCATGCCGTTGAGAGAGAAGCAATCATTAAAGGGGTTTACAACAATGTGGGGACACTTGCTAATGCTGCGATGAGTCCAAAAGTGTTTGGCCACAGTGAAAATGTTAAGCCTTATGATTATGATTTAAATGAAGCAAAGAAATTGCTAAAAGAAGCAGGATATGAAAACGGGCTTAAGCTTAAATTACTGACAAGTGATAGAAAAGAACGCATCAATATGGCTGAAGTTATTCAATCGCAATTAAAGGGAATTGGCGTTGAGGTAGATATTCAGGTAATGGAATATGGTGCATATATCGATACAATCGATAAATCTGAGCATGATTTGTTTATCGGGGGATGGGGAAATGCCACGGGAGATGGAGATTATAACCAGTATAATCTATTCCATACGGCATCACAGGGACCTCCCGGAAACCATTTCTATTACAGCAACCCTGAGGTAGACAAAATCATTGAAGAAGCACGCAGAGAGACTGACGAAGCAAAGCGGAAGGATCTTTATGAGAAAGTGATGCAAATGGAATTAGAGGATGCGGTCTATATACCAATCCGAAACTATGAACATATGGCTGCGCACAGCAAAAACGTAAGCGGCTTTTGGCTCAATGCTGCCAATTATTTAATGATTGATGAAGCAGTCATTAAATAAATAGAAGTTAAAGAGTGAAACGGAAAAGTACTTTTGAAGCAAAAGTACTTTTCCTTCATCTTCAATACTAAGGGGGAATCAGAATGACAGCTCTATGGTTTACAAATGTTCGGCTGGAAACAGGATTCATCAGCGAAAATGAACAAATTACAGGCACAAGCACAGAAATTTGCCACTTGAAAATCGAAGATGGGAAAATTGCAGAAATTTCACAGCTTGCCCCAGATTCTAATGAAAGCCAGCTTGATGCAAAACAGAAGCTTCTGCTTCCTTCTTTAAGAGATATGCACATTCATATTGACAAAACCTATTACGGAGGGCCATGGAAAGCCTGTACACCGATCACGAATGGCATTTTCACTAGATTAGAAGAGGAAAAGGAGCTATTGCCAAAGCTTCTCCCAACCGCACAAGAACGTGCTGAGAAAATGATAGAGCTGTATTTAAAAAATGGCCATACCCACATTCGCACACATTGTAATGTTGACCCTGTAATTGGCCTGAAAAACTTGGAAGCTACTGTCAATGCACTAAAGAAATATGAAGATGTCCTTACATATGACATTGTTGCGTTTCCGCAGCATGGACTGCTGAGAAGCGGTTCTGTTCAGTTAATTCGGGATGCTATGAAAAATGGTGCCACGTTAGTAGGCGGAGTTGATCCAGCTACCGTAGACAGAAACATTGAAAAGTCCCTGCACACCATTTTTGAAATCGCAGCAGAGCATAATAAGGGAGTCGATATCCATCTTCATGATCCTAACTCATTGGGAGCTTTTACATTCGAGAGAATGGCAGATTATACAAAAGAAGCAGGCATGGCAGGAAGAGCAACCATTAGCCATGGAATTGCTTTAGCTGACTTGTCCGGAGATGCATTGGCTGAGATGGCGGCAATATTGAAAGAGCAGGAAATTGACGTGACGACTACCATTCCAATTAATCGTACAACTATTCCGGTTCCTGCCCTTGATCGTTACGGTATTCCCGTTTCAGTCGGCCATGACAGCATCACCGATCACTGGTCCCCGTTCGGAACAGGAAACACCATACAGAAACTGGGGACACTTGCGGAAAGGTTCCGAATGATTGATGAATATTCTTTATCATCAGTCTTGAAGTTTGCAACTGGCGGGATTACTCCTCTGAATAAAGCTGGTGAAAGGGTTTGGCCAAAAGTCGGAGACGATGCAACGATGATGCTTGTTGATGCGGCATGTTCGGCAGAGGCAATTGCAAGAAGAGCACCGGTTGAGGCATTATTTTTCAAAGGCAATAAGGTTGAAAGCAAACGAAGTGAGAAAAACCTGATAAATTCATAGCTTAAGAGCAAAAAGGAGGCTATACAGTGTCAACTTCCCATTGGTTAACAAATATAAAGCTTGAAACAGGATATCTTCAGGATGACAAGGGAGCATATACCACAACAACGGAACTCTTTCATTTAAAAATTGAAGATGGAAAAATCATAGAAAAACAGGGCAGCACTTATAAAATTTCCGAGAATGAAAAAAAGGTGGACGGAAGAGGATTTCTGGCACTGCCATCTTTTAAAGAGATGCACAACCATCTTGATAAGACCTATCTATCTCTTGATTGGAAGGCATGCAGGCCGGTCAAAAACTTAGAGGAACGTTTACGGTATGAAGCAATGGAGCTTGAGGAATTGGCGCCTACATCCAAACAGCGGGCAAGCAAAATGATCGAGCTTCTCCTTTCTAAGGGGTCAACTCATATTCGTACCCATGTTAATATTGATCCTTATATTGGCTTAAAGAACCTGGAGGGCGTAAGAGAAGCTCTAGAAGACTATTCCGACAAACTGACATACGAAATTGTAGCTTTCCCTCAACACGGTCTTTTAAGGGAACATGTAATTCCTCTCATGAAAGAAGCCATGAGATCTGGCGCCAGCATTGTAGGCGGTCTTGATCCTGCAGGAATTGACCGCAACATTGAAAAGTCACTTTATGAAGTTATGAATCTGAGTACAGAATTTGATGCAGATATAGATATCCATTTACATGATGGCGGACATGCTGGATTATATACCATTGACAAATTTGCTGAAATGATAGAAGAAGCCAAGTGGCACAATCGTGCTGCTGTAAGCCATGCATTTTGTTTAGGGGAAGTACCAGTGCCGCAGGCAGAAGAAATGGCGGAAAGATTGAATGGGCTTGGAATGTCAATTATGTCTACTATTCCTATAACAAAATCTCTTCCGCCAATTGAACTCCTGGACAGGAAAGGTGTAAATGTTTACCTGGGCTGTGATGGATTCTATGATTCCTGGGGACCTTTCGGGAATGGAGATCTGCTCGAAAAAGTAACGAGATATGGTGAACTTTATCGCAATAGCGATGAAATTTCTCTGGCACAATCATTAAAATGGGCCACTGGAGGTCCTGTTCCATTAAACAAGGATGGAGAGATGAGTTGGCCGCTTGAGGGAGAAGAAGCAAACTTGGTGCTAGTCAATGCTTCGTGTTCGGCAGAAGCTGTTGCGAGAACACCTGAAAGAGAAGCGGTAATTTTTAGAGGGAAAGTGGTCGCAGGGCAGCTGTCATAGAGTGTTTCTGGTATAAATACCATATTTTACGGAGGATCATATGTTAAAAATTGATGATAGCCTTGTGTTATTAACAGCAGCAGAAAATGGTGACCTTGAATGTTTGAAATCCTGTATAGAGAGCGGCATTAATATTAATCTGCAAGATAAGAAAAAACGAACGGCCATTTTGATTGCTTCAATAAATCAGCATTATGATTTGGTTCATTTTCTGGCGGAGTCAGGAGCAGACATTAATCTTCAAGATCAAACCAGCTTAAACCCATTTTTATATGGATGCATTCATGGAGATTTGAAGTTAGTAAAAATGATGATTAGCGCTGGGGCTGATATTAATCTTTTAACGAGATTTGGCGGAGTGGGTCTTACTCCAGCCTGCGAAAAGGGACATTTAGAAGTAGTTCGGGAGCTTTTAACATCTACAGATATGAACGTAAATCATACCAATTATTGCGGATGGACACCTTTGATTGAAGCCATTGTTTTGAATGATGGAGGAGAAACCCAGCAGGCCATCATAAAGCTATTGCTTGAACACGGGGCCTATACAAGTCTAACAGACCAATATGGTGTGAAGCCGATTGAGCTTGCCAGAAGAAAAGGATACAAAGAAATAGTGGATATTTTATTTACCGCTGGTATAGAGTAATTGCAAAGTTTTTAGGGAAGAAATCCCTTTCTGTTTTAATAGCAGAAAGGGATTTCTTTTGGTTTAGATAGATGTCCCCGCAAGATTGAATCCCTGAGCAGCGGAAGCATGCAATGCAAGAGGATAGTAAGTACCCGCAAGAAAACTAAAGTTTAAAAGTTTTATTAAGCAGGGAAGATATAGAAAGGGATATTCAAATAATTCCGAAGACAGTATGTTAACATCAAGTATAAGGACATATTTAAATAAAGGAGGAAATGCGATGAAAACAGATATCCAAAAAGAAGAAAACCGTTTTTTTATGAATGATGAAGAAGGGAATATGATTGCGGAAATTACGTATATTCCAAGCGGCGATTCTGTCATAACCATAGATCATACATATGTAAGCGACTCCCTGCGCGGACAGGGAATTGCAGGAAAGCTTCTGGAAAGCGTCGTTCAGGAGGCGCGCAGCAAGGGATATAAGATTGTGCCTGCCTGCTCATATGCCAAAGCTGTTTTTGACCGAAAGAGCGAATATCAGGATTTGCTTGCAAACTAAAGGAGGTTTTCTGAATGGACGCAAAAAGAATGAATGTAAATGGAACAGCCATTTCATACTATGATGAAGGCAAAGGGGAGCCGCTTGTATTGCTGCATGGATTTTGCGGCAGCAAAGATTACTGGGCAAGGGTCATTCCAATTTTGGCGGAGAACTTTCGAGTCATTGCGATGGATCTTCCGGGACATGGAGAGTCAGGACTGCCAGAGGGTGAACCCTCTATTGAAAATATGGCAGAAGCAATCAAAGGGGCTATAGATGAGCTGGAACTTGATAAAGTATCTCTTTTCGGCCATTCATTGGGCGGCTATGTAACCCTTGCATTTGCGGAAGCCTATGAGGAAAAGCTGAAATCCTTTTCCCTTATCCATTCAACAGCCAGCCCGGATTCCGAAGAAGGGAAAAAAGGAAGGGATGTAGCAGCCGGTAAGATCGATAAAGAGGGTGTGGAATCCTTTATAGATGGACTGGTGCCGAAGCTTTTTGCACCAGGGGAGAAACATCAAGATGAAATTCAACTGGCAAAAGAAATTGGCTATCGTACAAGTGCTGAAGGTGCAAAGGCTTCCTTGAAAGCGATGAAACAGCGTGATGACCGCAGTCATGTCTTGAAAAGTACAAAGCTCCCAGCCTTAATTGTGGCCGGAGAACAGGACCAGATTGTTCCTCCAGAAAAATCATTTGCAGTTAAAGGATCTAACATCAAGCAGGTGACCATTGATGATGCGGGGCACATGAGCATGTACGAAGCGCCGGAAGAACTTGGTGAGGTTATCCGCGGGTTTTTAAAAGAGTAAGCAGTCTTTGTTTTGGAGCGCACATAAAATTTTTTATCCGCACATAAATTTGTGTTATCCGCACCCAAAAAATCTTATCCGCACATAAATTGGCGTTATGCGCACATAAAGCTCTCACTGTGCCATCAAATTAATCATTTTTGCGATTGAGATATAGAAAAAAAGCTCCTTTTCAAGCCGAAAAGGAGCTTTTGCTTATTTGAAAATAACTGAAATAATCTCGTCCGTCGTCATTCCGCTTTCTATTTCAAACGTGCCGGGACGCAGATCATTCTCAAGACCGCGTTTTTCTACATCTTTATAGAATTGGATGCCGCTTTCAATTATATGGGCTTTTTCAAGCGCGTTCCCCACATCAATGCTGGTCATTCCCATTGATACGGTTAAAATAGTCCGGTAAACAACTTTTTCGCCGGTTTTGTCATCGGTTTTCTTGTCTGCTTTGTCTTCTTTTTTCTCGCTGGACTTTGCGGCAGCAGCAAGCTGCTTGCTCCATTCATCTTCCGTGTTGATGACGTAGCCTTTAGCTGCCAGCAGGTCAATCATTTCTTCATCTGACAGCTTTTCCACTTTCTCTGCTTTATCCGATGGCTTTTCAGTGCTCTTGGCTTCAGAAGGTCCAAATAGATAGACACTTCCCGTCAAAATGGCAGCCGCTAAAAGGCCTGCTGCAAAACTGCGCAAGGAATTTGGTGTCATTGGGCAACCATACTCCTTTCACCCTTGTTCGCTGAATAAGGCAAGAGCATAAGATCAACCTCGTTAGGCGTAAGCTGTTTTTTTAATGCAATGCTTTCATTGGAATATCCGCGTTTATGCATATCCAGTACTTCGCGAAGCAGCAATCTTTCTTCTGATGGCCCGCTCATAGCTCCCGATTGCTTAGCTGTAATCTCTGCGTCCAATTCAATATTTCTGATTTGCTGCTGAAGCTCATGAATTTCATTTTTTAGTGTAAAAGTAACCTGATCAATTTGCTGCTCAATATTTGATTTTGACTGCGCCGTTTTTAAAAACGATAAAATGAGCAGCACGACTGCTGAACCAAATAATATGGCAATTACCCATCCCATCCTAAAATCCTCCCTTATGTAAACACTTTTTTTCTCGGTATCTATTTTTTTACCAAACTAAATTATACCTTTATTGCCGGGGGATTTCGAATGATAACCTCAAAATAACACGATAGTCCTGTTTTTATCGCAGTTTAACGGGCAGTAAGACCCCTTTTTCAAGACTCAGAGGAATCAAAGGAGGATAAGTGGGGGTCTAACTGCCCGTAAAAGCCCGATTAGTTCAACTAACAATCAGTGGGGGATAAAGAACCCCCCACTGATTGAAGTTTCACTTTATGTCAGAAAAAGGTGCGGATGGTAAATCTTATTTCTTATAAAAGCCCGGGCCATTCAGGACCGGGCTTCCATTTGTTCAGTTTTCTTTCTGCAGCTGTGCGCGCTTGGCGGCATGCAGAATGTCTTCGATGGGAGAGACTCTCCCGAATTTATCTTTATGGACAATATGTTTTCTTTCAAATTGGGTGGGATTATCAATTCCTGCTGCTGCCGCCAGATTGTATAACCCTTCTCTGAGCGAAATGACATAGTTGCAAACCCGGTAATGCTTTTCCTCAACAATTAATCCATCCTGAAGCTTTTTGTCGGTTGTCGCCACCCCTGCCGGGCAGTGATTGGTATGGCAGACACCGGCCATAATGCAGCCGACGCTGATCATAAAACCGCGGGCAATATTGACCAGATCTGCTCCCATTGCAAGAGCTATGGCAATTTTATCAGGAGTGATTAATTTACCGGAAGCGATAATTTTCACACGGTCCCGTACTCCATACTCCCTCAGCATTTCATCGACAACTGTCAGGGCGGATTGGATAGGGAGCCCCACGCTGTCCGCAAGCTCCTGATAAGTCGCCCCTGTTCCGCCTTCACCGCCATCCACTGTGATGAAGTCCGGGCCTTTGCCGCTCTCCTTCATATAGGAAATCATGTTTTCAAGAGCATCCAGGTCACCTACCACAATTTTCATGCCGACAGGCTTTCCGCCAACACTTCTGAGCTCCTCTATAAAATCGAACATGGAAGGGACATTATCAAATTCATAGAAACGGTTTGGACTGTTAATCGTTTTCCCGACTTCGACAAGCCGGATACTGGCGATTTCTTCGGTTACTTTTTGGCCTTCCACATGGCCGCCGCGGGTTTTTGCACCCTGTGCAAGCTTAAGTTCAAAGGCCTTGACCTCAGGTATTTCGCTTTTCTTTTTAAATTCTTCCCATGAGAATTCCCCGTTGGGCTTTCGGACACCGAACATATCAGGGCCGATTTGCATAATGATGTCCGGGCTGCCGGCCAAATGATACTGAGACAGGCCGCCTTCACCGGTATTCATCCAGGTTCCTCCTGCAAGGCCAAGCCCTTTGGAAAGGGCCGTAATGGCTTTTTCACCGAGGGATCCATAGCTCATGGCCGATTGTCCGACAAGACCTTTAACCCTGAATGGCTGCCGGCAGCTTTTTTCTCCCAGCACAACCGCATCCTCATCCCGAAGATAGTAAGGATCAGCCAATTTTTCTTCGCTGTGCTCCTTTCTTGAAAAAAGATTATCCCCATCGACCTTATAGACACGTGTGTTTATTTTCCTTGTATTATCCACCTGCATTTCATCAACCAGTTTTGGGAACAGGGTGTTTCGTATATAAAAGCCTTCTTCGTCAAAATTTCTTATCGATCCGAAGCCTATTAATCTTTCTTTGTATTTGCCGGCTTTTACAACATCCTGGTATTCCTTTCTGGAAAAAGGCTTGCCTTCTGTATCATTATTGAACAGGTACTGTCTTAGCTCAGGCCCTACATTTTCTGCGAAGTACCGCACCTTCCCGATTACCGGGAAGTTCCTCAGTATGGAGTGCTGTTTCTGCCTGTCATCTTTTATATACCAATAAATAAATAGAATGACAGGGACAAAAATAACCAATGAGATAAATACGAATAATGCAATGACAAGGTAATCTGTTAAACTCATTTTATCCTCCTTCTATTAAAACTGGCTTAGGGCTTCACTGATAGGGGTGTCTCCCGAGGCTGCTTCAATGGTTGAATGAAAGACCGCTTCCTGGTTAAGGGACTCTACCAGAACTTCAGCAGCGTCCTCGCGCGGTATCTCAGCCTTTCGGTCATGGATTTTCTTCGACAGGGTAATGGCTCCGTTCCCGGGATTGTCCGTTAATTGGCCAATCCGAACCACTGTGTATACTAGATTGGCAGTTTTGAGCATATCCTCAGGAAGATCCTTCGCCGCAATTTTGCGGGAAGGGTCTGTTTCGCTTTCCTCCGCTTTAACTGCACTCATCATCACAAATCTCCTGACATTTGATTTTTGTGCCAATTGGATGATGTCGGATATAGATTGGTGATCGACCATAACGGTTTTGCCTGTATGTTTTTTAGGATTGACGCCTGTCAAGTAAATCACGGCATCTGATGCCTGCAGATAGGGGATCAGTTTTTCCTCGTCATAAACAATTGCCTGTGCTGCTCCCAGCTTGATCAGAACTTCCATTTGGTTTTCCTTTGCCGCAACGGCAAGAGCTTCATGCTTCCTGTCAGCGAGCTTCCTGATTACATGCTCACCGACATCTCCATTGGCACCGATTACAATCACCTTCATGCTAACGCCTCCTTTTTTACCTTTTTTCCACAAGGGGTTTATTTAAAACCAAAATCAGGCAAACAAAAAGCGGCCCATTAAGAGGACCGCGCTGGTTTAACTATAATCGTTATGTGGCTCAGACGGCTCACTGTATATAAAATAAAGCTCCATCCTTTGCGGATGAAGCTTTGCCGTTTATGCCAGCCGTTTGAAATTCTGGCCGAGTATTTCATTCATCGTGTGTACTGTGATAAATGCTTTATTGTCAACCTGGGTAATATAGCTTTTCAGCTTAGTAAAATCTTTTCTGCCCAGGATGGTTGTAATGACTTCTTTTTTATGTGAAGTGAAGGCACCGGTTGCCGTGTGAATGGTTGCACCCTTCCCCAATTCATGAACTATAAAGGTTTTAATTTCATCACTGTGGTGGCTGATAATCACAATTTCCTTATTTGAATTGAATTGCTGAAGTGCATAATCAATCACAAATCCATTAATAATGACTCCAAAAAAGGCATACATGCCGACTTGCGGCCCAAATAGAACGGCGGAAGACAGGGCAATGGCTAAATCAGCCAGAAGCACTCCTCTGCCAACTTCAATATTTAAATATTTATTAAAAATCATAGCGATGATATCTGTACCGCCAGTGGAGGCCTGCTGGTTAAACACAATCGCCATGCCGGTTGCGGCGATGCATTGCCCGATGATCAGCTGGATAAGCAAGTCATCACTAAGCGGCTGAGCCATCGGGGCGAACTTCTCAAGCGCCCATACATAAAAGGACAATGCAAAGCTTGCATAAATGGTTTTTGTCCCAAAACCAGATCCAAGAAAAACAAACCCAACTGCAAACAATATCAAATTGACAAGAATCATGAATGTACCGATTGAGAAATCTGGAAATAAATCATTCATGATAATCGACAATCCGCTGACCCCTCCAGTTGCTAAATTATTGGGGGACAAGAAAAAATGGACATTTATAGAAACCAGGAAAGCTCCCAGGTTGATCATCATAAAAGAAAACAGCTTTTGCCGCATCGCCGCAACCTCCTTTATTATAGTTTTTTTCTGATTCCGTAAAAAGCGGAACAACGGGATTATAAAGCCCATCAAGACCCTTTGTAAAGGGAATGAGAGGAAAAAAATAAGGTTTAATAATTAAGAAAATTGGAAGGGTTTGCAAAAGTGGGTGCTATTATCTATTTTTGTTTAATTCTTATATAATAGTTATGACTAGCATGAGCACGAAAGGATGTAAGAAATCTTGAAAAATAGAAAGCTTATTGTCATTCCCATTATGATACTTGTAGCCGGGTCTGCCATGTGGATGCTGAATAAGGATTACCAGCAGATAGACCTGATGATCCGCTTGATGATAGCAGCCGGTGCAGCACTATTATCAGGTGTTATCTCCTATTTTTTATTCAAGCCGGAAAAAGAAGAACAATAAAGTGAAACTTCAATCAGTGGGGGTTTTCCTTATCCCCCACTGATTGTTAGTCGCGTTCTAGTGTCGCTAAGATCTCCGCTAGCGCTTCGATCAATCGACACTACGTACCCGATTGGTTCAACTAAGCCTCTGCCTGCGCGTCGGCAAGTTTCACTGTATCTCACTAATCGGGCCTTTACATTATAAAGCGAGGCGACCTGCCCAGGGGTGACAAGCATAAGCCAATCAGCTGGAGGGAAGTGCCTTTCTTCCCACCAGCTGATTGGCTTATGACCTCGAGCCCCTAGGAGCCGCAGCTAGATTGGGCAGTTTGACCCCCGCTTATCCACCTTTGATTCCTCTGAGTCTTAAAGTGGGGGTCTTACTGCCCGTTAGACAGCGATAAAACGGACGCGTGATGCGTCCGTCTCCTTACCCTCTGCTCACAAACATCGGAAGCTCCGTATGGCCCATTTCCCGTACATAAACAAACAGGTTCCCTTTATGGTGAATTTCATGATCCATTGCAATCTGCAGCAGCTGGCTGCCGCTGAGTTCCATTCCGAAAATTCCCGTCATATCAATTTTTCTTTCCAATTCCTCACTGGTTAAGGATGAAATCACTTCAATTGTTTTCGCGGTGAATTTTTCAGCAGCCTCAGTTAGGCTGGGGGCAACTTCATCGAACTTTTCGCCAAACACTGCCGGGCTGCCGTCTTTTGCTGTTTTGGCAAACATATAAAAGGAAGTGAGCATGTGGGTAACCAGCTTGCCCGCCGGCATGCTTGTTTCAGCTGGTTTATAATCAATATTTTTTTCATCAATCTTCCTGATCAGCTCATTAGTCACCTTTCTATGTGATAAAAAATAGGTTAAGTACTTTTGTGCTCTTTCCAAATTAATTCCCTCCTAAAAAGATAATCAGAATTAAATTTCAACTAAACTTGTGTAAATCCCTTTATATTACAAAAAGTTTATAGCTGGCAGGAATTTTGCGAAATTCGTGGAATTATTTAACAGGGGAAGATTTGGAAGAATCTCTAGATTGCAGACGTTTTGTTCACAGGGGGGGGAGATTCAAATATGGGGAAAAAGAAGAAAAAGAAAAGCCATGTGCCTTTTAGGGTCAATTTATTGTTTTTCTCTGTTTTTGTGTTATTTTCATTATTAATCTTAAGGCTTGGTGTAGTTCAGATTGTAAATGGCGAGACATACAAAAAAGAAGTCGACAGGACGGAAGATGTCATCGTATCGAACCCGGTTCCAAGGGGAAGGATGCTTGACCGGAACCATCAGGTTATCGTGGATAATATCCCGAAGAGTGCGATTACATATACCAACCGGAATGCCAAACAGGACGAAATGCTTCAAGTGGCAGAGCGGCTGGCTGTTTTGATTGATAAAAAGACCGATAAAGTGACCGAACGGGATAAGAAGGATCATTGGATCTTGAAAAACCCGGAAGCTGCCGGGGAAAAAATAACTGATAAGGAATGGAAGCTTTTTAAAGAAAAAAAACTGGATGATAAGCAAATCTATAAGCTGCAGCTAAAAAGAATCACAGAAGAAGACCTGAAGCAGCTGAGCAAGCAGGACCTGGAAGTGCTGGCCATTTTCCGTGAATTTACGAGCGGCTATGCGATGACACCGCAAATTGTTAAGAATGAAGGGGTATCACAAAAAGAATATGCGGCGGTTAGCGAGAATCTTCAATATCTTCCAGGTGTCAATACAACCACTGACTGGGACCGGACTTATGCTTTTGACAGTACGCTGCAGACAGTGCTTGGGAAGGTTACGGATTCCGGTGAAGGACTGCCGCAGGAAAGGCTGGATTATTTCCTGTCCAGAGATTACAGCAGAAATGAACGTGTAGGAAAGAGCTATCTGGAAATGCAATATGAAGATGTTCTGCATGGCCAAAAATCAAAGGAAAAGCTTATTACGAAAAAAGGGGAAATTCTCGGGAGTGAATTGGTTTCTGAAGGCCAAAGAGGTAAAGATCTTGTCCTGACAATTGATATGGATCTTCAGAAGGCTGTGGAAGAAGTTTTGGAAGAGGAAATTTGGGCTGCCAAGCAGACCCGGGGAACTTATTTAATGGATCGTGCGTTTGTCGTCCTAATGGATCCGCATACAGGTGAAGTCCTGACAATGGCAGGAAAGATGATTGGCAAAGATGATAATGGCAAAACCGTTCTGCAGGATTACGCGCTGGGTACCATTTCATCTTCTTACAATGTGGGATCCTCTGTAAAAGGGGCAACTGTTCTAACTGGCTATAAAACGGGTGCAATTACACCCGGAACGACCTTTTTGGATGCACCGATGAAAATTGCAGGAACCCCGCAGGTGAAAAAATCATGGTTTAACTTTCAGGCAATCATGAACGAAACAAGGGCACTGCGTATCTCCTCAAACGTATATATGTTCAAAACAGCCATTGAAATTGCGGATGCACGTTATGCTTATGATCAGCCTCTTGGATTTAAAAATCCTAATGCATTTGAAGATATGAGAGAATCTTTTGGCCAATTTGGCCTTGGTGTCAGAACTGGCATTGATTTGCCGAATGAGGCAATAGGCTATGAAGGTCCTCTCAGATTGCCGGGATTCCTGTTAGACCTTGCAATCGGACAGTATGATACCTATACTCCAATGCAAATGGCCCAGTATATATCAACGATAGCCAATGGAGGATATCGCATTCAGCCGAGGCTTTTAAAAGAAATCCGTGAGCCGGCAACGGAGCAGGAGGAACTTGGCCCAATCTGGAAGGATATCCAGCCGACTGTCTTAAATACGATAGATGTAAGCGAAAGAGAGCTAAGCACTGTTAAAGAGGGACTAAGGCAGGTGATGCAGCATCCTGAAGGAACTGCATATAGAAGGTTCGCAGACGCACCATATTCCCCTGCAGGAAAAACTGGGACAGCGGAAGCATTTTATGACGGCCCGCTCAAAAAAAGGGGTGATAAATTAATAGATGTTATGAACTTGAGCCTTGTTGCCTATGCGCCCCATAATAATCCTGAAATTGCCATGTCAGTCATTGTACCATGGGCATACCAGGGAAGAAGCGGGCATACAGCAAATTATGAAATTGGCAGAAAAGTATTAGATGCCTATTTCGAGCTGAAAAAGAAGCGGATGTCCGGTGCAGAACAGCAGACGCCTGCCGAAGAAGGTTCAGAAGAAACCTGATATTTTTTGGCCTAAGACGGCTGGACAAAAAGCCTTTCCTTATTGGGAATGGCTTTTTTTATACCTGAATTTATTTTTAAAGTGTTTGAATTTTTCCTTAATCAAAATCGGTTTATCATTTTTTCCAAAGACTTTGCGATTAACCATGAATTGAATCGCTTCTTCCAGAATAGCAAGGATGATAATAGGGATGAAGATTACCAGAAACCAAAACCACATTGCTTCTGCTCCTTTCGTCTGATCGCATACAATTTATTTATATTCAGTAATGTACAGATAATGATGCGAATGGAAAAATAAGCCATTCATTATCCTGGCTTAACTATTTCCTGGTTGTTTTGTTAAATAACCTATTTATACTAAAATAAACTTCTGCTTCTTTAAGGTAATGTGTAGTTTAATGAAAGAGCATTCGGGAAAATAAGGTAAAAAGGAGGTCTTGACATGAAAACAATCAATGTAGAGCTTCAATATGATGACCAGGAATTAACTAATAATCATACAAAAGCATTTGATCAATTGAAGAGCCATCTCGAAGGAACAGGATTTAAAGTGGTAACGATTATGGAAAATGATCAATATCTTAAGGAGAATTCCGGCCTTCCTAATCAAAAGAAAAACAAAGTGCTGCCATCCCAGCCTGAAGGAGCAGAACCTGATATTAATTCCAGCGGTGCGGGAGGCATGGTCTCCCCTGATTCCAGTGAAAGCAAATATTCTGAGTAAGTCATGAGCCTTAGTTCTTTGCGGACTAAGGCAATTGGATTGATTGGGGGAGAATTTTTAATGAGGTTTGGGGTCGTAAAAGCAGAAAACTGCTTTCATATCCTTACGAAACAATAAGAGAGCAGACAATGTACTCTGCTCTCTTTTCCATACAGCGATGTTTTATATGCAGCCCATTAGCAATTATCTGATTTGTGAAGGTGAAGCGGCGGTGGTATGAGCCATCCTTTTTCTTTGTTCATTCGAAGAACCTTTAAGCCTAAAGCAGCTTTCTGAGTATGAAATTGGCCAAACATGCCTGCAATGTCTTCACGGATACATTGGCCCATAATTGTACTGCAGCCAACCAACCCTGCAGCCAGGTCTCCTGCTAATTTTGCAGCTACTTCAGGATCCATAAATCTGGCACCGGCAGGAATATCGTTTACACAAGCATCAGGTCTGTCAGGCGGTGCGGGAGGAAGACCAATCCCGTTTTCCTTTAACATCGCTTCGATCTGCTCTTCCTCCTGCTTGCAGAGGCGAATAGCTTCCTGAAGCATTTTCTTTAAGTCCTCATCTCCAGAGTGGCTTACCATTGTCTGGTATGCAGAGGCCATTCCTTTTCCTGCGAGCAAGTAAGACCATGTGCTAAAAACTTCACCATAATGCATAGGCTCGTCCTTTGGATTTCCGCTTAATATACCCATAGTATACCTCCTGATAAAATTCATTAGTGTGCCACCTTCCTTAAAATGCACAGGTATATCATGCCCATCATGAGCATGAAAATGTAATGGATATTAAATGGTTAAACTTCGTCTATTTGTGGTAAATATCGTATAAAAGCAGAGGAGATGAAAATTATGGACCAAACAAAAAATACCTATTATATTGATATTGAAAATGCGCAGATTTACACCGAACCGGTAGAAGCTGCCGAATGGCAGTTTAAAATATTTGCTACTGACGAAGAATTGGCTCAGTTAAATGAATACATTAACGAGAATTATGATGCAGATCTTAAAACATTTGCCCGAGCCCATGTACCATTCCTGGAGTACCACAAAGAATCGAAAAATGATGAGTACGATGCATCCATGGAAGGCATATATAAAATGATTTATGATCTGGGTGATGATGAAGCCAGGAAACATATAAAAGGAATGGGAATATTGTAATCGGAAAAATGCAGCTGGTCTTTAAGCGGACTGGCTGTTTTTAAATAAAATTATCCATAAAAAGAACCGTCTATTCTGCTTTCATCAGAATGACGGTTTTTATATTTGTTCCTGTATAGTTGTTCTTTTTTAGTTTTTGTTTTCCTTGTACGCATGTCACTAAACACAAATGGGCTCCGATTGCATTCAGGGTTTCTTTTTCCCTCACGCACTGCTTTTTCCCTTACCTTCTTAGCAGATGATTTTGCCATATTAACAGCTCCTTTTGTTAGGATTGTATCATTAATTCCTAGATAATTCCATCCCCGGCAGACAGGTTTACTGCCGTTCAAAAAGACCGTGAATGGTCTTTTTTTTGTCAGCAGCTTTGTACTTTGAGTATCTGTCATTTCCCGAATTTTTTAAGATAGGGGAATTTCCACCTCCGAATGGGGAAGTTCCCCGATATGGAAAAACTCCTCCCGCTTATACAATTAGGTTAAGGTAATTGTTTGTGAATGAGGAGGAGTTATTATGCAGGCAAAAGCTGCAGTCAATCAAAAGTCAGGGAACACATTAAACAATGCGTTTGCATCACATTTTGCCAAGTCAATGTTTTTATCTGTAACAGCATTAGCTATTCTATCTTTTATTGGCACAAGAATGTTTACACATGTTGACTTGAACCTGTACGGATATATGGTCGGAACGATCGTGTTTATTGGAGGGTTTTTCTATAGATTCATCGCCTGGGGCGAAAGGCCGCCAACAAAGCTTATCCTGAAAAAAGGATTGAAACTGTTAGTTAGAAAGTCAACGCCAAAGACATCTGTTGAGCATCTGGCAACATACAATTTTATCTGGAATAGGGGAATTTACCGATGGACTCAGCACGTGCTGATCGGCTGGGGCTGTATCTTATCCTGCTTCGTTACATTCCCTCTCGTATTCGGCTGGATGTATTTCACGATGGATGACAATGGCCATTACAACATAATTGCAATGGGCATGAAGGTAATGACTGTCCCGGCGGATGGCATTATCGCCAACCTTTCTTACAACGCACTGAATATTACAGCAGTAATGGTAATCGCCGGCGTTTGCATGGCGCTTTACCGCCGCCTGAAAAATATGCAGGCAAGAGCAGAGCAGAAATTCCTGTATGATTTCTTGCCTTTATATATGCTGCTGCTAGTTAGCATAACAGGGCTGGCTTTAACCTTTATGAATATCTTTTTACACGGGGCGGGACAGCCGGCAATGTCACTGATCCATCAATGGTCAGTTATCATTACACTGATTTACCTGCCATTTGGAAAGCTTGCACATATTCCTTTCCGCCCTATGAGTGTTTTGGCAAGGAACTACCGGGAACATTATGCCGAACGGGGCATGAAGGAATGCAAGGTCTGCGGAGATCAGTTCGTTTCAGTTGAACAATCAAAAGATGTCGTCGATGTACTCGGCGTGAATGCTATTGAATTTAAAGCAAAGGAAGGTCATCATCTTGCAGAAATGTGCCTCCCTTGCCGAAGAAAGTACCGGATTGCACAATTTTCAGGATTCCCTACTCATGAAGTGAAGGTCAAGGAGGCAAACCAGAATGCAAAGGGATAAGTTTTTTAAAGAAATTGAGAATCTAAACCATCCGAATGAAAAATTAATAAAAACACACTGCAGCTATTGCGGTATGCAATGCGGAATGAATTTGAGAGTTAATACACAGACAAACAAAATCATAGGGGTTGAACCCCGTTATGACTGGCCGGTTACTGTCGGGAAAATGTGTCCGAAAGGGGTTACCGCCTACCAGCAGACTAACCACAAAGACCGCCTGCTGAAGCCGCTGATCCGGGATGATGCTTCTTTGAAAGGAACGGCAGAAGGGTTCCGGGAAGCAAGCTGGGAGGAGGCATATGATTTGATCGCAAAGAAATTCAAAGAGCTTCAGACAGACTACGGAAAAGATTCACTCTCCGTCTTCAGCGGAGTTTCCATGACAAATGAAAAATGTTATCTGACAGGCAAGTTTGCCCGTGTTGCTCTGGGAACGCGCTATATAGACTATAACGGCCGTTTCTGTATGTCCAGCGCAGCCGGCGGATTCCTTCGTTCATTCGGGGTAGATAGAGGCTCAACATTGCCTTGGACAGAGATTCATGAAACGGATTGCCTGTTTATCGCTGGAAGCAATACAGCTGAATGCCATCCAACCTCCATGTTCCGTATTTGGAACGTTCAGGAGAGAGGCGGTTATATCATTGTGGTGGATCCCCGTGAAACGCCAATTGCAAGAAGGGCTGATCTTCATCTTGATTTGCAGCCTGGAACAGACCTTGCACTCGCCAACGGGATTGTAAATCAATTGATTGAAATGGGCTATATAGATGAAGAGTTCATTAACAAACATACAAACGGATTTGAAGAAACAAAGGATCTTGTAAAGGATTTTACACCTGAATATACAAGCATGCTGACTGGTGTGGCGCCTGAAAAAATTATTCGCGCTGCTGAAATATACGGAAAAGCTCCAAATGCGGTTGTTATGTTTGCAAGAGGTGTGGAACAGCAGCATAAGGGTGTTGATAATGTTTCCGCCTACACAAACATGGCTCTTGTAACAGGAAAAATCGGCCGCCCTAAAGCCGGAGTAGCTACATTCACCGGACAGGGCAATGGACAGGGCGGAAGAGAGCACGGGCAAAAGTCAGATTTGCTTCCAGGCTACCGGAAAATTACAAATCCAAAACATGTTGAAGAAGTATGCAATGTATGGGGCATTACACCTGAAGAAATGCCGCAGCCTGGTGTATCTGCTTATGAAATGATTGAACTGATGGAGCAAAAGACGATTCGCGGTTTATACCTTCTATGTTCGAATCCGGCTGTATCAGCACCAAATCAAAATTTTGTGAGGAAAGCATTTAAAGCCTTGGATTTCATGGTCTGCTCCGATTTCTATCTTTCTGAATCGGCAGAGTTTGCAGATGTGATCCTGCCGGCAGTTACCTGGTCAGAGGATGAAGGGACAGTAACAAATATTGAAGGACGTATTATAAAAATCAACAAAGCACAGGAGCCTGTTGGTGAATCAAAGCCGGACTGGCAGATTCAAGTGGAGCTGGCTGAGCGGTTAGGCAGAGGAAAATATTTTTCTCACCTGAAAACAGCCAGAGATGTTGCAGATGAGTTCAGGCTGGCAACTAAGGGCGGCTATGCTGATTATTATGGTGCCACATGGGATAAGATCGATAAGCAGGATGGAGTTTTCTGGCCTTGTAAAGACGAAAAAGATGAAGGTACACCACATATGTTCCTTGATAAAAAGTTTTACCATCCAGATGGCAAAGCGAAGATATGCGCCCTGCCATACCGTCCGCCAGCGGAAGAACCGTGTGAAAAATATCCGCTCCGTTTAACAACTGGCCGTGTGGTTTACCATTATCTATCAGGAAATCAGACTAGGAGAATTCCTTTCCTTCACGATATGTGTCCTGAACCATATGTGGAAATCCATCCGGAAACAGCATCAACATATAATATGGAACATGAAGAAAGAGTCCGTCTGTTTACAAGAAGAGGCGAGGCTATCTATAAAGTCAAAATTACGGAAGCCATCCGCAAGGATACAGTCTTTGTTCCATACCATTTTGGACATGAAGACTCTATTAATCTATTAACGATTGCAGCGTTAGATCCAATCTCCCGTATGCCTGAATTCAAGGCATGTGCTGCACAGCTGGAAAAAGTCGAATTAAAGAAGGTGCAATAAATGAAAAAGAGGCTGTATTTGGAACTTGAAAACTGTATAGGATGCCGTTCTTGTCTGGCAGCATGTACACAATGCGGGGGGCACGAGGAGCGCAACAGAAACTATGTGTATGATGTAAATCCACTTGTGAACCGGCAGACGATGCCTCTCATGTGCCTTCACTGTGAAAACCCGGCATGTGCGCGAAGCTGTCCTGCCCAGGCCATTCAGATTCATGAGACAGGCGCTGTGCTGTCTGCACTTGTCGAAAAGTGTATTGGCTGCCAGAACTGTACAATTGCCTGCCCATATGGCATACCAAAGTTTGATCACGAGGAGAACTTAATGTATAAATGCGATCTATGCATTGATCGTACAAAAGATGGAATTCCTCCTATGTGTGCGAGTGTGTGTCCATCCAATACACTTCAATGGCTGACAGATGAAGAAATAGAAAACAAGAAGAAGCAATTTAACCTTGATAACGGCAAATGGGTTACAAGCATGCCATATCTTGAAGGTGAAACAAACGTAAAAGTAAATCTGCCGGGAATCCTGCAGGGGATTACAAAGCTGTTTTAGGAGGGGTTAGGGATGTCTGATAAGAATAACAAGATTCCCTTTAATGAAGATAACTATACGCACAATATCGAACGGAATAACGAAAGAAAACTGGATAGACGGGGATTCATGAAAACTTTGGTTGGTGCGGCCGGTGTATTTGCGGTTTCCTCCCTTCCCTGGGGGGCGGTAGCTGCCAAAGAATTGATGGGGCTTGGCGAAAAGGAATATCCTCATAAGAAAATAACCGAAGTAAGCAAGCTGCCAATCGGCGATGCTGTGGAATTCAAGTTTCCCGGAGATCATGATGATGCAATATTAATCCGCTTATCAGAGAAAAAATATGTTGCCTATCAGAACGCGTGTACACATCTGCGCTGCCCGGTATTCTGGGTGAAGGAGCAGGGTGAAATGATTTGCCCTTGCCACCACGGCAAGTTCGATGTGGAAACTGGTGCGCCGACTGCGGGACCGCCAAGAAGGCCGCTTCCGGAAATACAGGTTAAGGTGGAGAATGGCGCAATTTATGCGGTGAGGGTGAAGCGTTATGAATCGTAGATACCTTGGAGTCATTATTTTGGCAGCGATATTAATGATGAATATTGTCTTTACTCAATATATGGTCCACCAATATTATTACGAAAACTATGAAAATGTACTGATTTTCGGCGGGCTGAATATTGTTCTTTTTCCCCTGGCTGTATTCGCTTATAAAAAGACGATTAACATGAGGGCGTGATTCATATGAACAGTGAAACATATCTTGATTTTTGTTTTGTCAGAGAACGATCCGGGGATTTTGCTCCGGAAGTAGACCAGATTCTCTCCGATCTCTTTAAGGGAGTCCGCCTGAACTGGTACTTGGATGAAAAGTCACATGAAGGCATGGACATTGTTGTAGCAGAGGTAAAAGGCATGAGCAAATGGCAATCGGAAGAGGAAACCATTGAATTTATAGAAGAAAATGCAGGAGAATCTTTCTGGAAATATCTGCAGGGATACCAGATGTATGTTTATCCTGCCAAAAGAGGGTGCGGAAGCTGTGGAACTCATTAAAAAAGAGGATCTGGACGGATTTGTCCGGGAGAAGGTTCAGGTGGCAATCTTAGATGAAGATGGAAGTGACAAAGCACAATTTGTTCCTAAGATAATTGAAAAAACCGGACTTTGTCCTGATGGAACACACTTGCGGATTTATTTTGATCATATGAACTTTTTTGCGGTCCCGCTGACCTCTTCTGCAGAAGCATCTGAGACCCAGTGGGCGGCAATTGATCAGGAAGCCGGATTAAAATATGTAATTAAGAAGAGAGCGTGAACAAAGTGATAAAAAAAATACAGCTTCCATTGCAGACGTTAAACTTAGTGGCCGGATTTATGGTTTGGGTGCTGATATCCTCCCTTATGCCGTTTATAAAGGAAGACATCAATATTCCATCCGATAAGCTTGCCCTTGTAACAGCTGTTCCGGTCATCCTCGGATCGCTGCTTCGGATACCTTTGGGGTATTATGCTAATCAGTTTGGCGCAAGAGTAATCTTTATGCTGAGTTTTGTTCTTCTATTATTTCCAGTCTATTATATCAGCATAGCAGATTCGATTACTGATTTGCTTATCGGGGGATTATTCCTCGGCCTTGGAGGAGCGGTATTCTCTGTTGGGGTTACATCTCTTCCGAAGTATTACCCAAAGGAGCGCCATGGGTTTGTAAATGGCATTTACGGGGCAGGCAATCTTGGAACAGCCATCACTGCCTTTGCAGCACCAGTTGTTGCCACGAAATTTGGATGGTCTCTAACTGTACAAATTTACCTTGTTCTGCTGGGGATTTTTATTGCGGCTAACTTCTTACTGGGTGATAAAAAAGAAGTTAAGGTACAGACTCCGCTTCTTGAGCAAATAAAAGGAGTCTATAAAAATGAAAAACTATGGCTATTGAGCTTATTCTATTTTATTACCTTTGGATCATTTGTGGCGTTTACTATTTATTTGCCAAACTTCCTTGTAGCTCACTTTGAACTTGATAAAGTTGATGCAGGATTAAGAACAGCAGGCTTCATTGTTCTTGCAACTGCCATGAGACCAATAGGCGGCTGGCTGGCTGACCGTTTTCACTCTTTAATTTTGCTGATGTTTGTTTTTGGAGTCTACACCATTTCTGCGGTGATACTATCACTATCTCCTTCAATCACATGGTATACATTCGGATGCTTAAGCATTGCTCTATCAGCAGGAATTGGAAACGGGGTCATATTTAAGCTTGTGCCAATGTACTTCCAGAAGCAGGCCGGTATCGTAAATGGAATTGTGTCTGCGATGGGCGGTCTGGGCGGATTTTTTCCTCCGCTGCTTTTGACTCTCCTATTTAACATTACAGGGCATTATGCAATTGGTTTTATGGCATTGTCTCAGGTCGCGCTTGCCAGCCTGATTCTGGTTGTTTGGATGTATTACCAGGGAAGGATGGAAATTGCGAGCCAGGTTATTGATCATACAATTGAAGGGATTCTGGTTACAGATAAGAACGGAAAAATTATTTCTGTAAACCCTGCTTTCACAGAAATTACGGGTTATAAACAAGAGGAAGTTGTCGGAAAAAATCCGAGTATCCTTAAATCAGGAAAGCAGTCTAAAGGCTTCTACCAGGACTTGTGGACTTCTATAGAAAACAATGGGTTCTGGCAAGGGGAAATATGGAATTCCCGCAAGGATGGGGAAGAATACCTCCAGTGGCTTACCATTAGTGCAATTAAAAATGATGCCGGTGATGTAGTCCAATATGCAGGCATGTTCAGCGATATTTCCAGCCATCGGGTAAAAAAAGCTTAATAAAAGCAAAATAATATATTCAAAAGGAGGAGGGATGAAATGGAAACCCAGCCAGCAAAGAAAAATATCAGTTCATATATTATCCAAACTCAGGAAGATGAGATCAAGCGCATCGCTCTGGAGCTTCATGAAGGGGTAGGGCAGACGCTTTACAGCTTATATACAGGCATGCAGTTCATTCAGACAGCTGTCGATCAGCCTGAGATGAAGGGCCATATAGGGGATATGGCTCAAATGATGGAAAAAACGATTCAGGAAATCAGGCTTCTGGCTGTGGAATTGCATCCCCCTGCTTTAGGAACCCTCGGTCTGTTGCCTGCCCTGAAAAGTTATCTGAAATTATACACTTCCACATATGGAATCATCGTTGATCTTCAAAATGAGGGAAAGGAAGTGCAAATCAGGGAACAGGAAAGGATTACACTGTTCCGTGTTTGCCAGGAAGCCCTGGCTAACATAGCAAGGTATGCTGACACAATGAGTGCAGGCATTATTCTTCGGTGGGAACCGGGAAAGCTTTCAATCACTATTCAAGATAAGGGGAAGGGCTTTGACGTAGATGCCGCGATGAAAAACTCAGCAGGCATTGCGGCCATGATGGAGAGAATGCTGTTAATCAACGGCATATGCGTCATCAGCTCAAAAATCGGTGAAGGGACTTCAATAGATATCACCCTTCCGTTATACTAAGATTATACTTAACAAGGGATCTGCATATAGCGGCTCCCTTGTTGCCTATTTCAGATTTTTATCGCAGTCTTACTGCCCGTAAAGGCCCGATTGGTGAGATACAGTGAAACTTGCCGACGCGCAGGCAGAGGCTTAGTTGAATCAATCGGGTTCGTAGTGTCGATTGATTGAAGCGCTAGCGGAGATCTTAGCGACACTAGAACGCGACTAACAATCAGTGGGGGATAAAGCCCCCACTGATTGAAGTTTCACTTTATATACGGACAAAAGCTAAGGGGGAGCGGGCTTGATCAATATTTTACTTTGCGACGACCACGCGGTGGTCAGGATGGGATTGAAAATGCTTTTAAATAACCATGATGACATGCAGGTGGTTGGTGAAGCTTCTGAAGGCAATGAGGGGATTCAGCAGGCACTGGAATTAAAGCCGGATGTGGTTGTCATGGATTTAAGCATGCCCCATGGGAAAGATGGCATGTCGGCAACCTCAGAATTAAAAAAACTAATGCCTGAAATAGCGATCCTTATTTTAACCATGCATGATGATGAAGAATACTTATTCAGGGCGATTCAAGCGGGCGCTTCCGGGTGTATTTTAAAGAGTGCACCCCATGATGAACTGCTCGCAGCAATCCGGTCTGTTGCAAGCGGGAATGCGTATTTGCATCCTTCTGCAACCAAAAGGCTAATGGAAGAATATATCGGAAGTGTGAAGCAGGGGAACACCGATACATTCAACCTTCTTTCCGACAGGGAGAAAGAAGTTCTTACATTAATAGCCAAAGGGTTTTCCAATAAGGAAATTGCTGAACAGCTTGTGATCAGTGTCAAGACAGTTGAAACACATAAAGGTAATTTAATGGAAAAGCTTCAGATGAAAACCAGGCCGGAGCTCGTTTCTTACGCCTTAAAGAAAGGGCTGCTTGGCTATGGAATATAAGGGGTGCAGTCCCAGAGAAAGCGTCCAAATCGATCAGGCTTGTGAGAAGGTGCTGACTGAGCTTGAATGTGATTTTGTTGGATTGGCACTGCAGAATACGGATGGCCCGGATGTAAAATGGCATTATGCCGCAGGAAACAGCAACGAGAAATATAAGCGGATAACAGTAAGGTACGGCAAAGGCATCGCAGGAAAAGTGATTTCAACTGGAAGGCCGATGTATGTGGACAACTTTCCCGAAAATATTGCCGGGAAAGCATTGGAATACCCGATTATGCTTGCTGAAGGACTGAAGCATGCTTATGCTGTTCCCATTCATTTTAAAGGAATCCCCAAGGGGGTCCTCTTGATCGGGAACCGGTCGGGACAGCCTATAAATGAGATTAGGCAAAGTACAGCAAGGGATGCAGCCAGGACACTTGAAAAAAAGCTGAATGGTTAAAATAATGCAACTGGAGGAACGTAAATGGACAGGAATAATCAGCTGGCGAATAAGAGAGAGATTGCTCCTGATTCCAGTGATGCAACGATTCTTGTAAATAGATTTGGGAACATCTCTTATGCGAACGGGCAGGCACAAGAGCAATTTGGATATAGCGAACAGGAGCTGCAGGGGAAGAGCCTGGAGGAATTGCTTCCTGAGATCACTCTGCTTGAAACAGAAGAGGGCAAAGTGGTTCACCAGTATGGACAGCACCGTAATGGTGGCGTATTTTCCATTTTTTACAGAATTAATTCTTTCAAGCTGGCAGAAGAAAGCTTTTATCTAATCGTTTTTCACTCAGTCAAAGACCGTTCCCGCTTAAAAAAGCAGCAGTCATATCCGTTAAAGGAATTAGTTGACCTGCAATTTGCCCTGGATGAATCAACCATTGTCGCCTTTACAGACAGAAAAGGGAAAATCACCTATGTGAATGAAAAGTTCTGTGAGGTATCGAAATATTCGGCAGAAGAGCTGATAGGCAAGGACCATAGAATTATAAACTCCTCATACCATTCCAAGGATTTTATGGAAAATCTTTGGACTACTATTTCGAGCGGGGAAGTCTGGCGCGGAGAAATTAAAAACAAAGCCAAAGACGGTACTTATTATTGGGTAGATACTACGATCGTTCCTTTTATTGATGAAAAAGGGAAGCCGTATAAATACCTGGCCATCCGGAAGGAAATAACTGAATATAAGCGTGTTGTCGAGGAGCTGAAAAATTCCGTAAACGAGCTAATCGATTTAAAGTTTGCCCTGGATTCTTCATCCATTGTGGCCATTACAGATCAGAAAGGCACGATTACGTATGTGAATGATCAATTCTGCAGCATCTCAAAATATTCAAGGGAAGAATTGCTGGGACAGGATCATAGAATTATAAACTCAGGGTACCATTCCAGAGATTTTTTCAGAGATTTATGGAGGACCATTACTTCCGGGAGGGTATGGAAAGGCGAGATCAAGAACAGAGCTAAGGATGGAACTTATTATTGGGTGGATACCACGATTGTCCCATTCCTTAATGAAAAAGGGAAACCCTATCAGCACCTTGCTATTCGACATGAAGTCACACAGCGAAAAAATGCAGAAGAAGAGCTGCAGAAAATGATGACAAGAATAATAGATGTTCAAGAGGATGAGCGGAAAAGGCTGTCACGGGAACTTCACGACGGAATAGGACAAAATTTGTACAGCCATCTGATTACCATTAATAGGCTTCAGGCCGAAATAAGCCATCCGCTGCTTGATCAAATGCAGGATGAGGCTACTGAAATCATTGAAGAGCTGCGGGATCTTTCATGGGAGCTTCGTCCCTCAGTGCTTGATGACCTGGGTCTGATACCTGCAATCCGGTCCTACCTGGTCCGTTTTTCAGAACATCATAATATCAATGTCCATTTTGATTGTTACCTGGCTTCCCGCCTTAGTTCAAATAAAGAAATCACCATCTATAGAATCATTCAGGAAGCACTGACAAATATAAGAAAATATGCTGAGACAGATGAAGCAGCAGTTACAATCAGGCAAATGGAAACAGAAATCCGCATTGTCATTGAAGATAAAGGCAGAGGGTTCAATGTTAATGAAGTTTCAAGAGGAGTCGGCCTTTTTAGCATGGAAGAGCGGGCAAAAGCTGCAGGCGGTTCCATAAATGTTTATTCAGAAGAAAATAAAGGCACAAAAATTATACTTGAAATTCCGTTATAGAAAAAAGCTGCCGAGTTTTGGCAGCTTTTCTTGATGCGTTTCTAAATTACATATCCTAATAAAGTTCCGCCGATCGCTCCTGTCACAACAATGATCCAAGGCGGCAGTTTCCAATAAACAAGCATGCTGAATAATACTGCGGCAAAGGCAAAATCCGCCGGCTCCAGGATGCTGCTGGTCCATATGGGATGATAAAAGGCAGAGATTAAAATGCCGACAACTGCCGCGTTCACACCCATTAATGCGCCCTTGATGTTAGGATTGCGGCGAAGTGTGTCCCAAAATGGGAGTGTTCCTAAGATCAGCAGAAAAGCAGGCAGGAAGATTGCAGCCGTTGCAAGCAAACCGCCCTGCCAGCCGTTCATCACTGCTCCAAGATATGCAGCGAAAGTAAATAACGGCCCCGGTACTGCTTGAGCTGCACCGTATCCTGCCAGAAAGGCTTCTTCACTTAGCCAGCCTGTTGGGACGAATTCTCGTTCCAGCAAAGGAAGGACAACATGACCGCCGCCGAAAACCAGAGATCCTGAACGATAAAAGCTGTCAAATAAAGCAACCCACTCCACTGCGGTTAGCTCCCTTAAAATAGGAAGCCCTATTAAAAGGCTAAAAAACAACACTAAACAGCCAATGGCAAAGCCTTTGGAGATTGGGAACTCCATCGGTGCATTATCGTTATCTGCATGCTTTTTATAGATTAAAAATCCGATAAAACCAGAGACAAGGATGACCGCAACCTGCGTAATGGCTGTCTGCCATAAAAGTGTTGCAATAATTGCAAGCAGTGCCAGCGTTTTTCGGGGAAGGTCAGGTACAAGCTTTTGTGCCATTCCCAGGACAGCGTGAGCCACTACGGCCACCGCGACAATTTTAAGGCCGTGAATCCAGCCGGCTTCTGCCGGATTAATGCCTTGAAGAAGAATGGCGAAAATGATCAGAGCGATGACCGATGGCAAGGTGAAACCAAGGAAAGCCATTATGCCGCCGGCTGCTCCAGCCCTCATGACACCAATGCCAATTCCGACCTGGCTGCTTGCAGGACCGGGAAGGAACTGACAAAGTGCAACTAAGTCTGCGTAGCTTTTCTCATCCATCCATTTTCTTCTGCGGACATACTCATCGTGGAAATAGCCGAGATGAGCTACAGGTCCCCCGAAAGAGGTTAGTCCAAGCCTTGTTGAAACCATTAATATTTCCAGTAAAGTTTTAAGGCCAGTTTTGTTTTTTTTCATATGCATCTCCTTTAATCCTTAATTTCTTTAAAAAGCTCATAAGCTTTTTTTCTCGCTTCTTCCAGAACCATAATCCCTTTTTCAGTTGCGGTATAATACTTTCTGATTCTGCCATCGACATTTTTCTTTTCCTGTTGAAGGAGCCCGTCTGACTCCATTGAATGCAGGATCGGATACAATGTTCCGGAACTGATGCTGTATCCATGCTCTCTCAGTTCTTCAGCCATCCATGCGCCGAAGACAGGGTGCTCCTTTGCATGATGAAGAATATGGATTTGAATAAACCCCAGAAAAAGTTTTCGCAGTATTTTATCTTCCAAGCAAAAGCCTCCCTTGTTAATTTCGAAAATCGATATCGGATTTCGATAATTGGATGATACCAAAATAAAGGTGACAGGAAAAGGGGAGTAACTAAAATTTACAAAACTTTAACATAGGCATAAAAAAGAACGCTCTTTAAAGCGTTCCATTATCAGCTATTCTGTTCATTTCTTAGAATTTCATAAGCCTGATAACCGGCTTCTGCCGTTAACTTTTCCCACAGCTGATCACGCAGTATATCGAGTTCAATAATCCTTCTCGCCAGATCTATTGTATTTTTTGATTCCATAATGGCCCCCTGATTAATAACGGAATGAATTGCTGTTTTTTTTAAATATATCCTCAAGTTCCGTTAGGGTCAGCTTTTGTAAAGCAGGTTCAGAATGCTGATATTCGCTCCCTGATTTGACCAGAAGATCAATTAGATATTGGCGTTTTTTCTCAATGGCTTTCCGTAAATATTGCATTACTGTCTCCTCTTTTCTTTGAGTTTTTGTTTATTCTAAAATAATTGCAGCTCTAATTCAGTTGTTATGTTAATTTTTCTGACATGGTTTTTACTATTTTGTTAGATTTTCTGACAGTGCAGGTGATAAAGATTGAAAAATTAGTATAATGAAAGAAATTGGTATATAGAGGTGATGTGATTGGATAGAGAAACATCTTACAAAACCAGAAAAGTCATTTCGATTGGGACGGTCAGCGAGCTGACAGGACTTAGTGAACGGCAGATTCGTTACTACGAAGAGAGGAAATTGGTATTCCCTGAAAGGTCAGAAAGAGGGAGCAGAAGATATTCTTTTCTCGATGTGGAGACGCTCATTGACATAGCCAACAAAAGGGAGGAGGGAGTCCGAACAGAAGAAATCCGCTCTGAATTGAAGCGAAAAAAGAAAAAAGACGATAAAGCATCACGGGCAAAAATGATTCAGGGTCAGATTAATGCGCAGTTTGGGATACCGAAGAAATAAATGAGAAAGTGATTATTCTGCAGGCAATAATCGCTTTTTTTTATTCAATTTCTATTCAGGCTTATAAGGTATGCTCCGATCTTAGCGAACATTTTTATATTAAATATTAGACAAAAGGTCTTTCTTTCGTTTACCATTTCCGTTAAGATGTAACCCTATATAAGAGAGTTTTCAATTTTAGTTTTATAAAGCAGGTGGAAATAATGGGGAAAGAATACCCGCCAACAATAGAAGTAATTGAGATATGCTTGCTTGCGGGGAAAATCATGCTCCAGGGCGGGGCAGAAACGTATCGGGTCGAAGACACCATGACAAGGATTGCTGCTTCCCTGGGCATACCGCACTCACATAGCTATGTAACGCCAACCGGTATCATATTTTCAACAGATGGAACTGAACCGGCAAAGCTGATTCGGATCTCAGAACGTTCAACGGATTTGTACAAAGTGACATTGGTGAACGGAGTTTCGCGCAGAATCAGCAGCGGTGAACTGGATGGAAAGGAAGCATTGGCAAGGCTGAAGGAAATTGAAAGTGCCGACTATACCTTCCCTGTATATCAGCAGATTCTTGCAGCCTCAATTGCAAGCGGCTGTTTTTTAATTATGTTCCTTGGAAGCTGGACTGATTTTATTCCAGCCATGATTGCAGGCGGTCTTGGTTTTGTATCATTTTTACACGTACATAGAGTTGTCCAGATCAAATTTTTCTCTGAATTTATTGCTTCATTATTAATTGGCCTTATCGCCTATTTCTTTGTGTACTCAGGAGTGGGCACAGAGCTTGATAAAATTATCATCGGGTCAGTCATGCCGCTCGTTCCGGGTCTATTGATAACAAATGCAGTCAGGGATTTAATGGCCGGGCACCTTGTTTCCGGACTGTCAAAAGGTGCTGAAGCATTTTTGACAGCTTTTGCCATTGGTGCCGGGATTGCTCTGGTTTTCACTTTTTAAATGCAATAGCGGAGGAATATGCCTATGTTTATGTTGACTCATATGATTACAAGCTTTATTGCATCAGCAGGGTTCGGAGTGCTTTTCAATGCTCCGAAAAAATCGCTGCTGAAATGCGGCTTTGTCGGGATGGTCGGCTGGTTCGTTTATATTTGGCTTGTCAATTGGCAGTATGATGCTGTCATTTCTTCATTAATTGCTGCTTTTACGATCGCCGTGATCAGCCAGATTTTTGCCAAAATGTATAAAACACCTATTATTATTTTTAGTGTAGCCGGCATCATTCCACTAGTCCCGGGTGGGATTGCTTATGATGCGATGCGGAATTTTGTTGAAAATGATTATAATACGGCCATTCAGCTCGCTGCAAAAGCATTCATGATTTCCGGAGCCATCGCAGTAGGACTTGTCATTTCAGAAGTAATCAATCAAATGATCCGCAAAGTTCAGTTCAAATCAAGGATTTGAATTTCAGCTGAAGCTTTAACACCAGCCTTATAAAGCGGTACAGTCAGACTCGTTCAGGAAATAAAAGGAACGGGTTTTTCTTGTAATATATTCCTGGTGAATTTATAATCAAATATATTTGATTTTTTCAGAAAAAGGAGAATAAAATGATCCGACGGTTTTTTAGCTACTATAAGCCGCATAAGCGCTTGTTCATTCTTGATTTTAGTTCAGCAGTATTCGTTGCAATCCTTGAATTGGGCTTTCCGCTTGCGGTTCAGTGGTTTATCGACAGCCTGCTTCCAAGCGGGAATTGGTCCATGATTGTTTCTGTCAGTGCCGGCCTGCTTGCTCTTTATGTGACGAGCACACTTCTTCAGTTTGTAGTTAACTATTGGGGCCACAAGCTTGGCATCAACATCGAAACAGATATGCGGCAGCAGCTTTTTCAGCATGTGCAAAGGCAGTCTTTCCGCTTTTTCGATAATACCAAAACAGGGCATATCATGAGCAGGGTGACAAACGATCTTATGGATATCGGAGAGCTTGCCCATCATGGACCGGAGGATTTATTTATAGCGGTCATGACGTTTGTGGGTGCATTCTGGATTATGCTGACGATCAATGTCAAGCTGGCTCTTGTAACCATATTTGTTCTTCCGTTTCTTGTATGGCTGATTACGTTCTGCAATATTAAAATGAACAAAGCATGGAAAAAAATGTACGGTGAAATTGCCGATGTCAACGCACAGGTAGAGGATAGTGTATCTGGTGTTCGTGTGGTTCAGTCTTTTACAAATGAAAGCTATGAGATTAAAAGGTTTAAGGAAAACAATGGCAGATTCCGTCTTGCCAAGCTTGCAGCTTACAAGATTATGAGCTTCAGTGCATCCGGAGTCTACATGCTGACCAGATTAGTTACGCTGATTGTTCTTGTATACGGTTCCTGGCTGAGCTTCAGCGGGCAGCTTTCATACGGTGAATTGGTTGGATTTGTGCTTTATGTGAATGTGCTATTAAAGCCGATTGATAAAATCAGCGCCCTGATGGAACTGTATCCAAAGGGAATGGCTGGTTTCAAACGGTTTTTAGAAATCATTGATACTGAACCGGAAATTGAGGATACGAAAGATGCCATAGAGGTTGTATCCTTAAGGGGTGATATCCGTTTTCAGGATGTATCGTTCAGTTATGACGAACATAAATCGGTGCTTGAAGGAATTGATCTTCAAATAAATGCAGGTGAAACAGTTGCTTTTGTCGGACCTTCCGGAGCCGGTAAGACAACGATTTGTTCTTTGATTCCACGCTTTTATGATGTGAATGGCGGAAGTATTAAGATCGATGGCATGGATATCAGGGACATGACGAAAAAATCACTGAGATCGCATATTGGCATTGTCCAGCAGGATGTCTTCCTGTTTACCGGTACCCTGAAGGAGAATATAGCTTACGGAATGCTTGGAGCTACAGATGAGCAGATTGCGGACGCGGCTAAAAAAGCACACCTGCAGGATTTCATTGCATCTCTTCCAAATGGCTGGGAAACACAAATTGGGGAACGGGGATTAAAACTGTCAGGCGGACAAAAACAACGAATCGCCATTGCGAGAATGTTCCTTAAAAATCCCCCGATCTTAATCCTGGATGAAGCAACCTCTGCGTTGGATACTGAAACCGAACAAATTATTCAAACGGCTTTGAACGAGCTTGCCGTAAACCGCACCACACTAGTCATTGCCCACAGGCTTGCAACCATCCGCAATGCGGACAGAGTAGTCGTTGTCACAGAAGACGGCATTGCTGAAGAAGGCACACATGATGAACTGATCGAAAAGAACGGAATCTTTGCAGGTCTTCATAATGTACAGTTTCAAAGATAAGCAGAATCCATCTGGATTCTGCTTTCTTTTATTACTTCAAAATTTAAAAATTATCTAATAGGTTGCAAATAATTTTCAGAATAGTCAAAAAGAACTATTGGTTTTTCTGTATTATTTGGAAGTTATTAACTAGAACAGGACTTATGTGGTATAGACAACTATACTCTGACTCTATTAATCTTACAATATGTTAACCCTTTCATTAAGAAGAGGAGGTTAAAGGCTGATGAAAATTCATAAAAATAAAGGAGGCACTATGAAAAATAAAACCATGCTTGTTGCGCTATCTGCCGCACTTAGCACATCACTCTTTATTCCGGCAGCAAATCCTGCATCTGCGCAAAGCTCTGAAGGAGTTAAGCCAACGATGGAAATGAATAACAATAAAGATGTGAAACACAAATTTCACCCTATTTTTTCGTGGGATCGTCCTGGGCCGATTTCTCCTATTCTTCATCCTGGTTCTGCAGCGGGAGCTGGGATGGTTCAGCAGCCGCTGGATGAAATCGATCCATTAATGGAGGAGATGATTTCAGAAGGCGTCATGCCGGGTGCTGTCACTTTTGTGGCAAGGCGAGGCCATATCGTCAAGCATGATGCATATGGATATTCCTACCGCTACACGGATGATAAATTTACTGAAGCTCAGAACCCGATTGAAATGACCGAAAATACCATCTTTGACCTGGCTTCAATCAGTAAAATCTTCACCACAACTGCCGCAATGATATTGTATGATGAAGGACGCTTTCAGCTGGATGATCCTGTTGCTGAATATATTCCCGAGTTTGCCGAAAACGGAAAGGAAAATGTAACGATACGCCAGCTGATGACACATACTTCAGGCTTTACTGCATGGATTCCGTTATATTCGCAAGGGAGCAGCAGAGAGGAACGGATGCAAATCGTTTTTAAACATCCATTGGCCAATGAGCCGGGCGAAGCGTATACATACAGCGATTTGAATATGATTACGCTCGGTGCAATAATCGAACGCCTTTCAGGACAAAGCCTGGATGAGTTTGTGGAAAAACGTATAACCAAACCCCTCGGTATGAAGGATACGATGTATAATCCGCCTGAATCTTTGAAGCATAGGATTGCAGCCACGGAATATCAGCCTGCTATCAATAGGGGGCTTGTGTGGGGAGAGGTTCACGATGAAAATGCCTGGTCGCTTGATGGAGTTGCCGGACATGCGGGTGTCTTTTCCACTGCCTCCGATCTTGCCAAGTTTGCCCATATGTATGTAAATGACGGGCGGTATGGCGGCAAGCGGATATTAAAAGAAGAGACAGTGAAAATGCTGATTCAAAATCAAATCCCTCAATTTCCAGGTGATGATCATGGCCTGGGCTGGGAGCTTGGCCAGGGATGGTTCATGGATGCCTTATCAGAGGGGACTTCGCTTGGGCATACAGGGTACACTGGAACATCCATTGTCATAAACCGAAATAATGGCACGATTGCAATTCTCTTAACAAACCGTGTGCATCCTTCAAGAAATACGGTTACAACGAATATTGCAAGGCGTGCATTTGCAAGACAGGTGGCGGACTCAATTCCTTTAGCCATTCCGGGAAAAGGGCCGGCGTGGTTCTCAGGGTATGGGGATAAAGTTCAGCATGAGTTAACCGCTAAAATAGATCTAAAAGAAGAGGCGGTCCTGTCGTTCGATACCTGGTACAGAACTGAAACAAATGCAGATATGGGTTTTGTTGAGTTCTCAGAAGATGGCGTTAATTGGAAACAGGCAGCACAGCCATATACAGGCAGCAGCATCGACTGGAAAAAGGAAAAGCTGACGATTCCGGCAGGAACATCCCACATCCGATTCCGTTACGTGACAGATAGTACAGTAAACGGCAGAGGCTGGTATGTTGATAATGTAAAACTCCAGCTTTCAGATGGACAAAAAGTGACGCCAGCCCTCTCAGGAAACGGCTGGGAAAAAAGAAATTACTAGTATTCGATTTTTTAGTAAAAAGTAAGCTCATATGAAAAAGCAGTAAGGACGGTGAAAGAAATGGGTAAAGTCAGCAAAGTTATGTTTATTTTCCTTCTCACAATTACACTTGCCGTTTCGCAATTATGGATGGTAGGAACCTTGAAAAACGCAGCGGCAGAAAGTACAGCAAAGGATTTAATACTCCTGGAGAATGTACCCCAGGCCAGCACGGAAATCAGTGGAGATGCATTCCAATTAAAAGCGCTTCATGTATATAAAGAGGGGCATTTCATGGGAGTATCTGAAGGGCTGAAATGGAATTCCAGCAATAAAACTGCTGCAGCAGTTGATCAGTCAGGGAATATTACTTTAAGAGGGAAGCCGGGAAAAACCTTTATCAGTGTAACAGACGGAGTATATAAGGACCGTATCGCACTTCAAATAAAACCTAACCATAAAAAGGGCAGCAAAGACAAGCCTGCTTTTAAAGTGAAAATTATAAAAGAGCATGGGAAACGGTATGACCTCATCGGCAGGGCAGTGAAAAATATGTCTATTGAAGAGAAGGTAGGCCAGATGCTGATGCCGGATTTCCGCACCTGGAAGGGACAAAATGTCACTAAAATGCTGCCGGAAATAGAGAAGCTGGTAAAAGATTATCATCTTGGCGGGGTAATATTATTCCGTGAAAATGTGGTGACAACCGAACAGACTGCCACATTGGTTTCAGATTATCAGAAAGCTGCCGATAAATTCGGCTTATTGATGACGATTGACCAGGAAGGCGGAATTGTTACACGTCTTCAATCAGGAACTGACATGCCTGGCAATATGGCGTTAGGGGCTGCCCGTTCTGAAGAAATTTCCCGCAAGGTCGGAAAGGCGATTGGGGAGGAGCTTTCATCACTCGGAATTAATATGAACTTTGCACCTGTCATGGATGTAAATAATAATGCCGACAATCCTGTAATTGGTGTTCGTTCATTTGGGGAGGACCCGCAGCTTGTCGCTGACTTGGGTGTTGCTTATACTGAAGGATTGCAATCAGCAGGTGTTGCTGCTACTGCAAAGCATTTTCCCGGACATGGAGATACAGCAGTAGACTCACATCTTGGATTGCCTGAAGTGCCTCATGATAAAGAACGTCTAAAGGAAGTTGAATTGTATCCTTTCCAAAAGGGAATGGAAGCAGGAGTGGATGCCATCATGACTGCCCATGTTACCTTCCCTAAGATTGATGACACGAAAGCAATTTCGAAAAAAACAGGTGAAGAAATTGCCGTCCCGGCCACTCTTTCCCATAAAGTGCTGACAGAACTTATGCGTGAAGAAATGGGATATGAAGGGGTCATTACAACAGATGCAATGAATATGAATGCCATCGCTGAACATTTTGGACCAGTTGACGCAGCCGTTCGTGCTGTCAAAGCAGGAACTGATATTGTGTTAATGCCTGTTGGCCTTCAAGAAGTTGCAGAAGGGCTATTGAATGCTGTGGAGAATGGAGAAATCTCGGAAAAACGCATAGAATCATCAGTTGAGCGGATTTTAACACTGAAAATAAAGCGGGGAATTGTGAAAGAAGAGACACCGCAGCCGATTGATGAAAAAATTGCAAACGCTCTTAACGTAGTTGGATCAGAAGAACATAAACAAATAGAAAAAGAAGCAGCAGAACGTTCTATCACATTGGTGAAAAATGAAGGAGATGCACTGCCATTACAAGTATCTCCTGAGGATAATATTGTCGTTGTCGGCAATACGTATATTACAGACTTAAAGAACGCAGTGGGCAAGTTTCATGCAAACACAACGGTCATCCAGACCTCAAGCTATGCATTAACGGAAGAGCAGAAGGAACAAATCAGGAATGCCAGTGCAGTTATTGTGGGCTCCTATACGTTTAATGTATCAGGACGCTCGCCAGATAGCGCCCAGATGAAAATGATTAATTCCATCATTGCTGAATCAGAAGCTCCAGTCATTTCGGTTGGCATCCGTAATCCATATGACATCATGGCCTATCCGGAAGTTGATGCTTACATTGCACAATATGGCTTCAGAACGGCGAGCTTTGATGCAGCAGCAGGTGTTATCTTTGGCCAGATTAATCCTTCAGGTAAATTGCCTGTAACAATTCCGGGTACAGATGGCAATGTACTATATGAATTTGGGCATGGATTGAGCTATTAAGAAAAAACTGAAATTTTTAAAAGGCTGTTTTCTTATATTTAATTTGCTGAGTTGATTGGAGCGGAGGGCACTTGATCCTCGAAAATGCTGACGCATTTCCTTCGTGCGGTGTTCATTCGAGGAAGCTTATTCAATGTCCTGCGGGAAGAGAGGGAAGTGTGAGACCCTGCAGGCGAAGCCGAGGAGGCTCGCATTCCTCCCCGCGGGTTCGCTGCGTGCCTGGAGCGGAAATCAACGGGCTGAATTCAAAACAAAAAACAACAATCTTTGGGAAAAGTGCCTTTAAAAAGGAAGGATACATGCAGATCTGGTTCTTGTATGTATCTCATCCTTAAACAGGGAGGGGAAAAATAATGAAGAAATGGTTTATGGGTTTTTTGACAATGATTCTCGTACTCTCTTCTTTAACTGTTGTGCTAGCAGATAACGGCAATGGCAAAGGAAAAGGCAAGAAAAAGAAATTCGAGCTTGGTGTTGAAGTCCTTTTAGAAGAAAAGAAGGACCTCATAGAAGGAAAAAGAGTTGGCTTAATTACAAACCCGACTGGGGTCGACTCAAATTTAAACAGCATTGTTGATATTCTGCACAATGATCCGGACGTGGAGTTAACTGCGTTATATGGTCCGGAGCATGGAGTCCGCGGGAGTGCGCAAGCGGGAGAATATGTTGAGTATTATATCGATGAAAAGACAGGGCTTCCTGTTTACAGCTTATATGGAAAAACCAAAAAGCCTACCCCTGAAATGCTTGAAAATATTGACGTGCTTCTGTTTGATATCCAGGATGTCGGAACACGTTTTTACACATACATTTACACAATGGCTTACGCGATGGAAGCAGCAAAAGAAAACAATATCCCTTTCATCGTGCTGGACAGGCCTAATCCTCAAGGTGGCACAAAGGTTGAAGGACCGGTGCTTGATATGGAGTATTCCTCCTTTGTGGGGAATTACCCGATTCCGCTTCGCCATGGGATGACTGTAGGTGAACTGGCCGAATTGTTTAATGAAGAGTTTGAAATAGGTGCAGATTTAACTGTTGTCAAGATGAATGGATGGAAGCACAATATGTATTACGATGACACCAGACTTCCGTTTGTCATGCCGTCTCCTAATATGCCAACACTCGAAACAGCGTTAGTATATCCGGGAGCGGCATTGATTGAAGGAACGAATGTTTCTGAGGGGCGAGGCACAACAAAGCCGTTTGAACTGATTGGTGCTCCATTTATCAACGCTGATGATTTGGCTGGACATTTGAACGGTCTAGATCTTCCCGGGGTAACTTTTAGAGCTGCTTCATTTACACCAAGCTTCTCCAAGCATGCAGGACAGCTTTCCCACGGGATTCAGATTCATGTTACACATCGCGATGCATTCAAGCCTGTCGAGACCGGACTTCACATTGTGAAGGCGATCCATGATATGTATCCGGAAGACTTCGAATTCCGTGCAGAGAACAGTGCTGGAATTTCATTCTTTGACAACCTGATGGGCAATGGCTGGGTACGTGAAGCCATTGAGGAAGGAAAAACTGTTGAAGAAATCTCCTCCAAATGGGAAAAGAAATTAAAACAATTCAAAATGACACGCGAAGAATATTTACTCTATTAAATTTGCAGGAAAGACCTGGCGGCATTATGCTCCAGGTTCTTTTTTTTGCGGGTCAGCGCAGCACTGATGGTCCCTGGTACTGAATTATAAAGCCTGTTCATATTATGTAATAATCCATGGAGAAAGAGGTGTGTGAAAATGCTGGGGTTTTTACAAAAGATTGGCAAGTCTTTAATGCTGCCGATTGCAGTTATGCCTGCTGCTGCACTTTTGCTGAGGCTGGGACAGGATGACCTTTTAGGGATACCATTTATATCTGCAGCCGGAAATGCTGTATTTGGACATTTGGCTCTCTTGTTTGCCATTGGAATTGCCATCGGTTTTTCTAAGGATGGCAGCGGGGCAGCTGCCCTTGCTGGTGCAGTGGGTTATTTTGTACTGACTGAAGGTGCCGCAGCGATAAACGATACGGTCAATATGGGCGTTTTTGGAGGGATCATTTCCGGTATAATTGCAGGGCTATTATACAATAAATATCATGATATTAAACTGCCGGAATGGCTTGGTTTCTTTGGGGGAAAACGGTTTGTGCCGATTATCACTTCACTCGTTATGATCGTCATTGCCTTTTTGTTCGGCTATGTGTGGCCGCCGGTCCAGGCAGGCATTAACAGTGTCGGAGATTGGATAATCGGTGCAGGTGCAGCAGGTGTCGGGGTCTTTGGATTCCTGAACCGTCTATTAATTCCGGTTGGTCTCCATCATATACTGAACACACTTGTCTGGTTTGAGTTCGGCGAGTTCACCAATGCAGCAGGGGATGTCATCAAAGGAGATTTATGGCGCTTCCTTGCCAAGGATCCATCTGCAGGTATCTTTATGACAGGCTTCTTTCCTATCATGATGTTCGGGCTGCCTGGTGCAGCATTGGCCATGGTTGCGGCTGCAAAGAAGGAAAGAAGGAAAGCAGTGGCAGGGGCGATGGCCGGACTCGCATTTACATCCTTCCTGACAGGTATTACAGAGCCGATTGAATTCCTGTTTATGTTCTTATCACCGGTTCTATATTTAATTCACGCTGCTTTGACAGGTCTGGCTATGTCCATTACCTATGTCCTGGATATTCATCATGGTTTCGGGTTCTCTGCAGGCGCCCTCGATTATATTCTGAACTTCGGCATTGCCCAGAAGCCGGTTCTGCTGGCAGGGATAGGTCTCCTATATGCCCTGCTGTATTTTGCGGTTTTTTATTTCCTGATCAAGAAACTTGATTTGAAAACACCTGGAAGAGAAGATGAGGTTGAAGGTGAATTTGAAGGAAATTCCTCTTTAAAGGGCAATTATGCTGAAGCAGCAGTTGCTTATCTGGAGGCTTTGGGCGGTAAAGAAAACCTTGAAGAAATCGATAATTGTGTAACCCGCCTTCGTTTAAGGGTAAAAGATATGTCTCTTGTCGATGAAGGGGGATTAAAACAGCTGGGAGCAAAAGGGGTAATTAAGCTAAGCAAGAATAGTCTGCAGGTTATTGTTGGAACTAATGTAGAATTTCTGGCAAATGAATTGAAAAAGAAGTAAATGATAAGCTGGCTCTCCGTCATGGGGGCCAGTTTTTCTCACGGATAGTTTACATGGATACCTCTATTTTCCCTGCTTCCTCACATATTGAATAATTAAGGAACTTTAATAGTTTTATCACACCAAAATAACTTTTCGTTAAAAACCTAAAAAATCTGAATGATGGTCCTTTTCATGAAGTTATCCCCAATGGACAAGCGCCCTTTTTTTTTAGTATAGGATAGTAGTTTATGCATGTCCAAATTTTAAACATAACATGTCTACGTAAGGGTTCCCTTGCTATATGATTTTAAAGGGGGGATATCATCATGGTAGAACCATTAACGGTGTTAATTGTCATTCTTTTAGCCGTTGTATTACTATTGGCAAGTATTCTTGTACCATCAGCAGAAGGTGCCATCGTAGAGGCTATTTGCAGTCTATTGGGATGCTCTGCATCTGACGCTTAAATCAAATTACAAAAACCCTGGTATCCTTCCAGGGTTTTTCGTATGCAGAAAATCATCAAATATTTTTGAACCTGTATGTTTGTCCATTTCATAAATATTGCAGTTTCATAGAATAGTGAATGAAAACGAAGTAGGACGGGATAGATATGGAGGAAAATAAACATGAACAATTCATCAGAAAAACCTGAAAATAATAAAAATCGGTATAACTCTGAGGCTGTAGAGAAACTTGCAGCTAACTTGCTGAAGGATGAAAAAAATATCAATTTCGGATCTTTATTTAAAATGGCCAATAAGATATTAAAGGATGATTCCCTTATGGGACTGGTCGAAGAAATCTCCCAAAAGCCGTCTGAAGATAAAGATGGAGCAGCAATCGAAGAGGCTCAACACACCGAAAATAGAGAACTTCTTTCCTTGCAGAAAGAAATGAAAGCAATAAAGTCCGAGTTGAAAGCAACTCGAAAAGAGGTGGCGGAATTAAAGAAACAAAACGCTTCCCTTTTAAGTCTATATTTAAAAGTACTCAATGCAGCAAACAATGATTTTAAAAAAGGTATTGATGTTATTACAGGAATAAGCAAATTGTTAAAATAGCGACTTTATGCATTACTTTTTAGGTGTAATGCTTTTTTTTGTACAAACCTAGACTGGCATGCCATAAATCTTTAGGATAGAAAGAAAACATGGAAAGATGGTGACCATTTGGATGTAATAACAGAAAGGCTTGCTCAGCAGCAGCTAGATGCTTATAACCAGCAGAACATTGATGAATTTCTGGGAGTATACAGTGATAGTGTTATAGTAATGACATTCCCAGGGGACGAAGTTATATATAGGGGAAAAGAAAAAATGAGGGAGAGGTACAGTCAGCTTTTTAGAAACAATCCGAATCAGCACGCTGAGCTGATTTCCAGAATGGTGAAAGAAAATATAGTTATTGATTATGAGTATGTAACTGGAAGAGCGGACGGCCAATCTATTTATGCGATAGCTATGTATGAAATTAAAGAGAAAAAAATTCAAAAAGTCTGGTTTGTAAAATAAAATAGTGTTAATTAAAAAATTTCGTATACCTATAAAAAAGTATTGTGCTCTGCAGGAAAATCATTGATAATCTTTTAAAGATAGAGTGATACTCATCTATACATTTTTCTGATGAGGGGGAGTACATTGAAAATTCGTGTATCCGCTGTGCAGTATCATCTGCACACCATTCGTTCATTTGAAGAGTTTGCCAGCCAATGTGAGCATTATATTAAAACTGCCCAGGAGTTTGGGTCTGAGTTTGTTTTATTTCCTGAATTTTTCACCACACAGCTTTTATCAATAGGAAGCGAGCAGGGAACAAGTCTGACCATTAATGAGCTGCCTGGTTTTACTGAACAATATAAAAACCTATTTTCCAATTTTGCTAAACAAACCAACATGCATATAATCGGCGGTACACACGTAATTAACAGAGATGGACGCCTATATAATGTGGCACATTTATTTTATCCGGATGGGCGGATTGAAGAACAGGCAAAACTGCATATCACGCCTACTGAAGTCCATGAGTGGAATATGTCACCTGGTGAAGGCCTTCGTGTATTCGATACAGATAAAGGCAGAATAGCCATTCTGACGTGCTATGACATTGAGTTTCCGGAAATAGTCCGTATGGCTAAAGCCCAGGGAGCAGATGTTATTTTCTGCCCTTCCTGTACAGACGACCGTCATGGGTTCCACCGTGTCCGCTATACAAGCCATGCAAGAGCGATTGAGAATCAGGTGTATGTTGTGGTTACAGGGACAATTGGCTCCCTGCCTACTGTCGATTTTATGCGTGCCAATTTCGGGCAGGCAGCCGTCATTACACCGAATGATATTCCATTTCCGCCTAAGGGGATTATGGTGGAAGGCGAGCTGAATGACGATATGATTGTGACTGCCGATCTTGACCTTAGCCTTTTATATGAAGTCCGTGAGCGCGGTTCGGTTACGACCTGGCGGGATCGCAGAACAGATTTGTATGTAGACTGGGAAAAAGAAAATATCGAAGGATAGCATATGGCATATCGAAGCGAATTTTTTGTGTTTGACGGGGATAAGCCGGTGCCGGCTGTAATCAGAAATTATACGAAAGAAGATTTCGATCAGTTAATAGACATTCAGGCAGAATGCTTTCCGCCGCCATTTCCTTCAGATTTATGGTGGAATCGTGAGCAGCTGGCAAATCATGTAGAACTCTTTCCGGAGGGTGCACTCTGTATTGAGGCTGATGGAGTATTGGCAGGGTCCTTAACCGGGCTGATTGCTGATTTTGATCCTTCACACCCACAGCATACATGGGAAGAAATAACTGACAGCGGCTATATACGCAATCATAAACCTCAAGGGAATACATTATATATTGTCGATATAAGTGTACGGCCTGGTTTCCGTAATCTAGGTCTTGGCAAACTTTTGATGCAGTCTATGTATCAGACTGTCATAAACTTAGGACTTGATCGATTGCTAGGTGGAGGACGGATGCCCGGCTATCATAAATGCGCCCATGAATTGTCCGCCGAAGACTATCTCCAGCAACTGATCGAGGGGAAAAAGAAGGATCCGGTCATTACATTTTTGCTGAGGTGCGGCAGGACACCTCTTTGTGTTGCAGAAAATTATTTAGAAGATGAAGAGTCCCTTAATTATGGCGCCTTGATGGAATGGAAGAATCCTTTTAAAGATATGCGTTTATAATTCGGCAAGAAGCCCTTTTTTTAAGGGCTTTTTAATTTGAAGTTTAGCGGGCACACTGAAAAGGTAAAGGATATCATAATGATGTTCAAACCGAAATGAGGGATCCGTTCATGGTTGTAAAAAGAATAATTAAAGCTTTTATAGTAAAACAAGGTGCAACTATAGTAAAAAAGTATGTTGTTCCGGCAGTAAAAAGAAAGCTGAAAAGCAGGAAATAGATTTATGCAGGCATCTTCCATTGGGAGGTGTTTTTTTTGGGACAAAAGAAATATATAATCCCTTGTAATCTAGTGATATAGGAGGGAGCATTATTTGTCTAATTATGTAGAAATAATAGGAAAAATTGTAGATATTAAAAATTCTGAATTTTCTTTAATATAGAAACTGCAGTATTTCGGGACGCTTAAATTCTAATGTGTACCGATTACATAGGCACCACAAATAAGGAGGAATTAATTTGAAGAAGAAAATCCTGATTAAAACAGCATTGGCAGGAGCGCTTGTACTCTCAGCTGGAGGCACGACAGCTCTTGCGCATGACGAATTCAGCGGAGGTATAGAAAAAGGCGATAGTCTGGCCGGTGTTGAATTAGCGGTTCCATTGCTAGAAGGCAGCAAGAATACAGGTAATCTTCAAGAAGTGGCTGCTGTTCCTCTAAAAGAAGTTAAAGAGGGGGTACAAAATTCATCGGGTGATGTTTATGCGCATAAAGGCTTTGCTTATGTAGGCACACATACAAAAAATGGCGGAGAAGGCGGTGTCCGTGTATTTGATATGAAAGATCCTTCAAATCCAGTAGAAGTGTCGTCATTCGCTCACCTTCCAGGGACTTGGCAGGAAAAAGTGATCGTGAAAACGGTGAATACAAAGCATTTCAAAGGAGACTTAGCTGCAGTCAGCGTTCAAAAGGTCGACCGCACCAACCCTAATGCAAAAGGAGGATTTGTATTATATGATGTAACAAATCCTAGAGAACCGAAAGAGCTGGGTTTCTGGGAAGATACATCGGGTGCGAGAGGAACACATGAACTTTACCTTACAGTCCAGGGGAATAATGTTTATGTGCTGACGGCAAATTGCTATGCAGATCTATACTCTCATGGGGAGAAGATGGATGTTAATATTGTAGACGTTTCAAAACCATCGTCACCTGAAACCATTTATGAATTTAATCCGCGCAATTATATTCCTGAAGTGAGTGATGAGAATTATGACGGGTATAATTGGACTGATGAAGAAGGAGTTAAAAGGGCAGCATTTGCACATAGCGTCAAAACAGATGGAACCGGGAATACAGCCTTCCTCTCCTACTGGGATTTAGGAACAATCATGCTTGATATCAGTGATGCCAAAAATCCGGTATACCTTGGCAGAACTGATTTTGCCAACGATGTTCAGGGAGCTGCCCATTCAATGGATTTAGCTAAAGGCGGGAATGTCCTTATTGAAACAAGGGAGGTATTCGGACCTAATAGAGAGGGCTTTGAGAGTGCCTATGGGTACACAATGATTTATGATATTAAAGATAAAGCGAATCCAAAGCTGCTAAGTACCTTTAGAACGGATTTCACTGAGAAGATTCCTGGTGGTGCGACAGTTCATGATCCTAAGGTCCAGGGGAACACATTGTACCTCTCCCATTATGCTGGCGGAGTGAGGACAGTAGACATTACTGATCCATCTAATCCCGAGGAAATTGGTGTCTATATTCCAAGCAAATCTAATATTTGGGGTGTATTCGTAGATCGCAATTATGTGCTTGCATCTGATATGGGTTCCGGCCTTAAAGTTCTGCAGAAGAACGGCAGCCACTAATAACTGAGATACGGAAATTCTCTCCATGCTGTGATGAAGTCTGATTTTTATACTGAAAGTAAAATGAAAGAGATTCTTAGATCTTACTTGTTCTCATTATGTTAAAAATGAATCCGATAAAAACAGCTGAAAATTTCAGCTGTTTTTTCTGTTGTCTTTTTTTTAGAATGCAAGGGCAAGTCAGCCAATATCATTTACTAAACGTTTAACTTTTTTCAGCAAGGGTACTGAAAACCAAGAAACTGATTCATTGAAAGGATGATAGATTTGCCGCCATCACTCAATATAAAGATAAATGGGATAGAAATGAAGGCAGAACAGGATCAAACCGTTTTGCAGTTATTAAATGACAGCTCGATCGAAATTCCTCAGGTCTGCTTCCATCCCAGCCTGGGAGCAATAGAAACCTGTGATACCTGCATTGTTTCCGTGAATGGAGAACTTGTGCGGTCATGCTCCACGAAAATTAAAGATGGAGACATAATCGATACGGTGGAACCTGATGTAAAACAGGCACAGACTATTGCCATGGATAAAATTCTCTTTAATCATGAGCTGTATTGTACGGTTTGTGACTATAACAACGGGGGATGTGAAGTACATAATACGGTTAAGGCGATGAAAATCAATCATCAAAGCATCCCGTTTGATCATAAGCCATATGAAAAGGATGAATCTCACCCATTTTACAGATATGATCCGGATCAGTGCATTCTTTGCGGCAGATGTGTGGAAGCCTGTCAGGATGTCCAAGTTACTGAAACCCTAACAATTGATTGGGAGAGACAGAGACCAAGAGTTATCTGGGATAATGATGTGCCCATTAACGAGTCCTCCTGTGTTTCCTGTGGACACTGCTCCACTGTTTGTCCGTGTAATGCCATGATGGAAAAGGGGATGGAAGGCGAAGCAGGGTTTCTGACTGGCATAGCCAAAAACACCCTTCGTCCAATGATCGAAATCACTAAAAATGTTGAAACAGGATATGGCTCCATTCTGGCGATATCCGATATGGAAGCTGCTATGCGGGAAGAGAAAATTAAAAAGACCAAAACCGTCTGCACATATTGCGGGGTCGGCTGCAGCTTTGACGTATGGACAAAAGGCCGCGAAATATTGAAGGTTGAACCTCAGGCAGAAGCGCCCGCCAATGGCATTTCTACATGTGTAAAAGGGAAATTTGGCTGGGACTTTGTAAATAGTGAGGAACGTTTAACCAAACCGCTAATCAGGGAAGGCGATTCATTTCGTGAAGCAGAATGGGACGAAGCTCTAAATCTAATTGCCCGGAAATTTACAGAAATCAAAGAAAAGCATGGCCCGGATGCGCTTAGCTTTATTACCTCCTCTAAATGCACCAATGAAGAATCGTATCTCATGCAGAAGCTTGGCAGGGCAGTTGTAGGAACGAACAATATTGATAACTGTTCAAGGTATTGCCAGACTCCGGCAACGGTAGGCTTATTCCGAACTGTTGGATATGGCGGTGATGCAGGTTCTATAGAAGATATTAAAAACGCCGAATTAGTGCTGATAATCGGCTCCAATACATCGGAATCCCACCCGGTTCTTTCCACCAGGGTGAAACGATCCCAGAAGCTTAACGGCCAGAAAGTAATCGTGGCTGACTTGAGGGAACACGAAATGGCAGAGCGTTCGGATCTGTTTGTGCGTCCTAGAGCCGGTACTGATATGGTATGGCTTTCTGCCATTACGAAATACATTATCGATCAGGGCTGGGCGGATGAGAAGTTTCTTCAGGAAAAAGTAAACGGACTGGAGGAGTTTGTATCAAATCTGGAGAAATATACGCTGGAATTTGCAGAAGAAACAACCGGTATCTCCAGAGACAATCTAATCAAAATGGCTGAAATGATTCATGAAGCCGAAAGTGTTTCTGCATTATGGGCAATGGGTGTCACGCAGCATCTAGGAGGCAGTGATACAAGCACAGCCATTTCAAATCTCCTGCTAGTAACCGGCAATTACGCTAAGCCTGGTGCAGGTGCATATCCATTAAGGGGCCATAATAATGTACAGGGGGCAGGAGATTTCGGAAGCAGTCCTGATAATTTGCCTGGTTACCAAAAGGTGTCAGATCCTGATGTGAGGAGGAAGTTCGAAAATGCCTGGGGTGTAAAGCTTCCTGAAAAAGCCGGATTGAATAATCATGAGATGGTAGAGGGAGTTCATGAGGGGCAACTGAAAGCAATGTATTTAAAGGGCGAAGATATGGGGCTTGTGGATTCCAACATCAATTATGTGCAGGCAGCATTTGAGAAGCTTGATTTCTTTGTCGTACAGGATATTTTTCTATCCCGTACTGCTGAGTTTGCAGATGTTGTTCTCCCGGCAAGCCCAAGTCTGGAAAAGGAAGGGACATTTACGAACACAGAAAGAAGAATCCAGCGTCTGTACAAGGCGTTTGAGCCCCTTGGAGATTCAAAGCCGGATTGGCAGATTATTACTGAAGTTGCGAATCGCCTAGGAGCAGGCTGGACGTATACACATCCAAGCGAAGTAATGGCCGAAGCAGCAAAGCTTATGCCTCTATACGCTGGCGTTACCTATGATAGATTGGAAGGATACAATAGTCTGCAATGGCCTGTCGCTGAGGACGGAACTGACACTCCACTCCTCTATACGGATGGCTTCCCGTTCCCGGATGGCAAGGCAAGACTTTATCCGGTAGATTGGACTCCTGCTCTAGAATTCCCGGCGGAATATGATATCCATGTCAATAATGGCCGTCTCCTGGAGCATTTCCATGAAGGGAATATGACATATAAGTCAAAAGGAATCAGCTCTAAAACACCGGAAGTGTTCCTTGAGGTATCACCGGAGCTGGCAAAGGAGCGAGGCTTGAAAGACGGCACGCTTGTTCGACTGACTTCACCGTATGGCAATGTTAAAGTTAAATGCCATATAACCGACAGGGTAAAAGAAAAGGAAGTTTACCTTCCTATGAATGATAGAGGAGACGCGGCCATAAATTTATTAACAAGCAGCTATGCCGACAAGGATACTGATACACCGGCATATAAGGAAACAAAGGTAAAGCTTGAAATTCTGAGAGAAGAAGGCAGCAATCCACTTCCTAGAATTAATCACCGCTATGGCAATCCGCAGCCGCAAATAGGTGTAAATGTCCAAAAGAAATGGGCAAGGAAAGATTATATTTTCCCGGGAGAATTGGTGAAAAAGGAGCGGAAGCAGCATGGCTAAAGCGATTAATAACATCAAGCGTTTTGAATTGTCACCCGAGGATAAACGAAAAAAAGACCTGGAACAAGTGGAGAATGCCCTCATAGAAAATAAGGAACCTATACTTGAGCTTCTGACAGCGGTCGGACATATGCATGATCGGGGAGTTCTCTCATTATTGAATGGCCTGTTTGGACAGGGAGATAAAGTTTTGAATGTCCTTGTTAAAGCATTAGACAAACCGGAAGCTACAAATACAATAAAAAACCTGCTTCTTATGGTTGGAACCCTCGGTACTATAAATGTCCAGCAGCTTGAACCCTTGCTGTTAAAATTAAATTCAGGTATTGCAAGAGTGGCGGAATACAAAGATACTGATGAAAAAACAAGCTATTTTGATCTTGTTAAGGCATTGAAAGATCCGGAAGTCAATCGGGCAGTTACCCTCCTGATCACCTTTTTAAAAGGAATGGGCGAAGATACAAGCGCCATGGAAAGGAACACCCAGCTTCCAGAAGAACAGAAATTGCACAAAATGGAAAATAACGAAAGTGATGTTCCTCCAAACAAGAGAGAATGAAAGCAAGCCAGTGACCGCTAATCAGGTCACTGGCTTTTTATTATATAACATAATAAAAATAGGTATATAGACTCAAATTTTTACAATATTATCTTATAAATCAAAAATATAGCAGAATTTTGTGGAAAAATGGAAAACCATATACTAGAATTGCAATAAGGATAGATAAATAGGTATACCCAATACATACATCATTTGAGAAGGTATTAGAAAGAGGGTAATGAAGTGGGCATCATAAATGAAGGTAGTTTCATTGAAACAGTCCACATGAAAGGGTTGCAAATCTCCCTGATTGCTTCGGGGGATGGGACAGAGGTTATTTATCATAGGCTGGAGCCAGATGCAAGGTGGGGACTGGAACCGTTAGAAGGCGGTGAAACGCTGGAATATCTTCATATGCTTTCCGGTGAACTGCTATTAAAAGATTCTAATGGAGAAAAAACGCTAAGACCCGGTGATTCGTTCCAAAGATGTCCTGTAACTGAACATCATATTTTTCAATCAATAGGTCAATCTGAATTTTTATATGTAACCTCTAATCCAGTATTTCATTACTATAGCAAAGTGACAAATGAATTAAGAGATTTGGTCATATCAATTGAAGAAAAAGATGGATATACAAGTGACCATTGCGATCGAATTACAAAAATGTCAATGCTCATGGCTGACGCGCTTGATTTAAATTCCCGGCAAATTTTAAAACTTAATCTAGCTGCATTCTTGCATGATATAGGAAAAGTAAAGGTGCCAGTTGAGATTCTTCAAAAACCGGGTAAATTAACCTCTGATGAGTGGGAGTTAATGAAACAGCATTCGACGTTTGGACGCGAAATATTGCAAGAAACAGGTCTGCCGAGTTTAATAGAAGCAGGCGAAGTGGTAGAGCAGCATCATGAAAGATTTGATGGCACAGGATATCCCAAAGGTCTTAAAGGGGATGAAATTGCTATAGAGGCTGCCATTATTTCTGTTGTAGACTCATTTGATGCAATGACTACTGATCGTGTTTATCAGAAAGGCAGAAGTGTACTTGAAGCAATAGATGAACTTATACAAAATCGGGGTACCATGTACAATCCAGAGATCGTTGATACATTTATTAAAATAAAAGAAAAATTAGTGAAAATTTAAAGGGGGAATAATAATGAAGAAAGCAGCAATTGTTCTATTAAGTTTGATGTTAGTACTTGTTTTCAACGCGAAGACGTCAGAGGCTGCATATTTACCTGAATATGATAAATATGTAGAAGTATCGTATCAAGAAGCTAGGTATATAGCTGATTTAATGGGGTTACAGGGCTATGAATTAGGTGAAGAAACAGCAAGATTGTCATTTGAATTGCAGGAAGGATTAATAGCAAAGATCGAGAAAGTCCTCAGAACGGAAATTGACCATTATTACATCTGGTTAACCGTGGATGGCGAAACGGTTCTGGGTATAGATCCTCCACATCCAATGTTTTAAGAGAGGGCAAGTCAAAGAACAGCTTTGACTTGCCTTTTTTTAAAGGATTTCTAACACATATATACGCTTAATACATTTGCATATTCAAATTTTCAGCATAAATGTGAACTGAATTTAGATCCTTTTTAAATGAAAAAGAGGGTGTCAGCCCCCTCTTTTTAATCTTCCTCCCCTGAAACGATCCTTTCAGAATGAGAATAAACATTAAAAGCCTGACCTCGAATAAAGCCAACCGCTGTAATATTTAGGTCTTCAGCCAGCTTGATGGCTAAATCAGTCGGTGCTGATTTTGATAGGATGATGCCAACTCCAATTTTGGCGGCTTTTAGCAGGACTTCCGAAGAGATTCTGCCGCTGAATGCAATGACTTTATCTCTTACAGAAATCCTGTTTTCAATGCAATAACCAAGGATTTTATCCAGTGCATTATGCCGGCCAATGTCTGTTCTGCTGACAATCATTTCATCTGCAGAAAATAAGGCGGCATTATGTACTCCTCCGGTTTCTTGAAAAATCAGACTGCCATCCTGAAGCTGTTTCATAAAAGAGATGCACTGGCTGGGAGACAAGGTCAGCTTTGATGTAGAAGTTCTGGCTGTCCTGGCATCATTGTGAAAATAAAATTGCCTGCTCTTTCCGCAGCATGAACCAATAAACCGCTTGGAGTGGAATTCATGGCTTGCTGTAGAAGTTTGGGTATGCAGCTCTACATATGCAAAACCTTTGCTTTCATCTATTTGAATATCCTTGATTTCTTCAAATCTCCTGATAAAGCCTTCAGAAGCCAAAAAGCCGATTGTTAATTCCCGAATATTCTCTGGGCTGCAGACCATTGTTGCGAACTCTTCTCCATTTAGGTGAATGGTGAGAGGGTGTTCAGAAACAATTGAATCTTCTGCTTCCTGCAAAACTCCATTCTGAAATCTGACAATTTTTCTGCTGCTTTGAATATCCATTAATTTTCCCCCTAAAACCTTTCGACTAACAAAATATTAGCATAAAATTTCAGTTAACAAGAAATTTAGATTGTTTAGTTTGACAATAATTGTATTAATTGATTAACTTATTAAAGTGTATACAGACTTGTATAAATGAGATTATACATGAAATTAGAGTTTTGAGGGCTGGAATATGAACAAATATGAAGCTGAATTCAGTAACTTAGTGCGCTCCTTCCGGAAAAAGCATATGGGCAAAGGACCAAGCAAGGTTAGGACCACGTTCTGCAAAAATTGGGCTATTTGTGAAATGGAAGGGAATTTATCTCCTGTAGAAAAGTTTATAGCGAGTGCAGACGAAGGGAAACAAATGCTTCGGGCTGCCAGAACAGAAATGGTCAAGGAAATGTATAAAAAGAATCGGCCGGCAGAAATGGAAGATTTTTTGCAGGCAAGGCTAATAGACCTTTTTGTGGACATTGATATAGAACGGGATTTTGGAATGTCAGTTTTTGTATTCGATCAGGACATTCAAAGCAAGTTTATGGAATTAAAAGACTGAAATCTGGAAGATATATTCTGGATTCCAGTCTTTTTTATTTTTTTTGGTATCCTTCTTACAACTCACGTTGGATACCTTTATATGTGTAAAATAAGGAATTATGTCATATAAGAATGGCGAAAAAAGGGGTTTAATGTCACGTTTGAAATATTTTTGTAATATTACTCTAACAAGTCTGTCAAATAAGGATGGTATAATCCTCCATGGAAAGACAAATTTACTAGAGACAAAGCTGAAAAGATATACATAGATAAATAGTTTGATATACGGCTGTTTAATAGACCGAGTACATATTAGAAAGCAGGGTAATGACTTTGAAAAAAAGACTCCTCGTTTTAAATACGACAATTATTCTTGGGCTTGGAAGTGCTTTTTCAATCCCGGGAGTAAATGCTGAATCAATTAATAAGCTCGAGAATCAAAAAAGCCAAATCCAGCAGCAGCGTTCCAATTTGCAGGCTACATTGGCTGAAGCTGATAAGGAACTGGTAAGTGTACTTAAAGAAATTGCAGAGTTAAATGCTAAAATTACTAAAGTTGAAAAAGCAATTGAAGATAATAATAAATTAATAGCAGAAACGGAAACTAATATTACTGATACAAAAGCCGAAGTAGAAAAATTGAAGGAAGAAATGGCGATCATCGAGGATAGAATTGAAAAGAGAAGTGCTATACTGAAGCAGCGTGCACAATCTTTCCAGGAAAGCGGCGGATCGGTTGCATACCTGGATGTTCTTCTTGGTGCTTCCAGTTTCAGTGATTTCGTTGACCGTGTCGGAGCAGTAACTACATTTGTTCAGGCAGACAAACAATTACTGGAAGAACAGGAACAGGATAAAAAAGCTTTTGAAGAAAAGAAGGCTGCAGTAGAAGAAGAGCTTGCGGGATTAACAAGCATGATGACTGAGTTAAAGGGCATGCAGACTACTATGGAAGAACAAAAACAGCAAAATAGCTCATTAATCCAGCAGTTAAAAGAAAAAGAAAACTCTATTGCTGATAAAAAGGCAAAGCTGCAGAGTGAAGATGTTAAATATGCATCATTGATTGCTGAAATCGAACAAAGCATTGCTGCCCAGACAGCACCGGCAGCTCAATCTGTACCGGCAGCCCAGTCAGTGGCTTCAGCACCATCAGACTCAGCTGCAGTGAATAAGCAAAAACCTGCTGCCCAAAAAACAAAAGGTTCCAGCACGTCTGCTCCAAAGCCAAGCGTTAATGGCGGAAGCGCAATCAGCATTGTTACCACTGCAGGCAATAAATATATCGGTAATTCTGTTTATGTGTTTGGCGGCGGAAGAAATGCTTATGATATCGCAAATGGAAGATTTGATTGCTCAGGCTTTGTACACTGGTCATTCTCCCAGGCAGGAATCAGTGTCGGAGCTAGCACAGATTCTCTTAAATTTGCCGGACGCCAGGTTTCAGCAAGCGAGATGAGAGCGGGAGATCTTGTTTTCTTTGATACCTACAAAAGGGATGGCCATGTAGGCATTTACCTTGGCGGCGGTAAATTTATCGGTTCCCAAAGCTCTACGGGAGTTGCAATTGCAAATATGTCAAGCGGCTATTGGAAAACTAAGTTTAACGGCCGTGTTGTACGCATTATAGAATAGTGAAATGAACCTGACTTCCATGTGAAATTTGGAAGTCAGGTTTTTTTTGATCCTATCTGAGTTAGAGGTAGAAACAGGTTCGGACTCAAGTTATCGAATTTGCAGCTCCTGAGTCCGAAGTAGAACCAAGTTCAGACTTAAATTTCAAGATTTGACCTGTCAGAGTCAGAAGTTACTCCAAGTTCGGACTCAGTTTACAAGATTTCCTCCATCTGAGTCAGAAGTTACTCCAAGTTCGGACTCAGTTTACAAGATTTCCTCCATCTGAGTCAGAAGTTACTCCAAGTTCGCACTCAATCTCCTATATTCCCTCTATTTGAGTCAGAAGCTACGCCAGGTTCGGCCCTCATCTCCTAGATTTCCTCCACATGAGTCCGAATTTGCCCCCAGCACCCGAACAAAAACCCTATCCATAAAAAACTCGCAAATTTTTAATAAATTCAAAATATTTTATTGATTATTACAATTAAGCATGATTAAATAGTAAATAACAAACAACTTATCAGATATGTGATGTCTGCAAAGAAAGGGGGGCGTGAGGATGAATGTGAAAAAGATTTCAACACGCAAAATTTCTGAGATTGCTGCTGAGCAAATTGAAGATATGATTGCCAAAGGATCCTTTAAACCTGGGGATAAGCTTCCTTCAGTAAGAGAGCTGTGCGAATTATTCGGCGTAGGACGGTCAGCTGTAAGAGACGCCCTAACCTCTTTGCAGGGCAAAGGAATTGTGCAGGTTAAGCAGGGAGAAGGCACTTATATAACCAGGTTTGATTCTTCTAAGCTGTTTATCAATCCGCATTTGCATCCGGACATAAAAGACATCCAGGAGTTGTTCCAGGCAAGAAAAATGGTGGAAACAGGGCTTGCTGAAATGGCAGCTGCAAATCGGTCGGATAAAGATTTGGCAATGATGAAGACGCTGATTTCCGATGCAGCCATACATGGATGGGAGGAGGATTACCAGTTTCATATGGCGATTGCCCGTGCAGCAGGTAATGATATTCTTATCCAATTTGTGCAGTTCATTTCTGAAACATTAAAAAAGTCCATGATTGATTTTCACCATTACCTCGAAACACGGGCTGACATTGCGAGGAAAATTGAAGAGCAGCATTTGGAGATCTATTTGTCTATTAAAAATCAGCAGCCGGATCAGGCACATAAGAACATGGTTGACCATTTAGAATTGGTTGAGAAACTATTGCAGATGAGTATCCTTCAGGAGCAATGATGTTTTTTTGATTAATATTAGAAACACTGTTTGTTATTACGAAACAAAAGGCGGTGGATAGTTTGATTGCAGCAGAATCAATAAGTGAGTTAAAGGCTTCTTTAAGGGAAGACCAGATTAGTAAAAATGAAGCTTCAAGCCCATTTGGCAATTCCGGAGATATGGTTGTTTTTCCGGAAACAGAAGAGGAAATTGCAGCTGTACTTAAGCATTCAGATTCGAATGGTTTAACCATCAACATTATGGGCGGAGGCACAAAGCGGGGGTTCGGTGGCTTAACCGAAAAAACGGATATTCTTCTATCGCTTGAAAAATATACAGGGATTGTGGAACATACGCCCGGAGATATGACGTTAACAGTAAAAGCCGGAACTCGCTTTAAAGATCTTCAGGATTATCTGGCACAGCATAATCAAAAAATATCACTCGATCCTTATTGGCCTGAAAATGCCACAATAGGCGGGATCATTGCAGCAAATGAAAGCGGACCCAAAAGATTGGGCTACGGTTCAGCCCGTGATGCAGTCATTGGTTTAAGGACTGTTTACCCTGATGGAAAAGTAATCCGATCCGGTGGAAGAGTCGTAAAAAATGTGGCCGGCTATGATATGAATAAACTATTTATTGGGGCGATGGGCACACTTGGTGTCATTTCTGAGGTCACCTTAAAGCTTCGCCCTATACCTAAGTGCGAGAGCCTGGTTCTTGTTTCGTTTCCACAAGGAAACCTGGAGGGAATTAAAGCTTTTGCTGTGAAGGTTTTGGACTCTATGATTGAACCTGTCTCACTTGAACTCCTGAATCCGGCACTTTCTGATAAGCTAGCCGGAATAAACGCCTACACTATAGCGATGGGTTTTGAAGATGTGGAAAGCTCAGTCCGCTATCAGGAAGAATTCGTGAGGAATATGTTGCCTGATGATGCGGAATTGTTTATAAATCCAAAAGAAAAAGCCGATTTGTTTTGGCACCGGTTTTACAGGCACATCCCCAATGGATTGGATGGGGAATTGCCAATCCAAACCGAAGCCACCCTTAAAATTGGAACTGTAAATCTTGAAGCGTTGAACTTGTTAAAGGAAACGGAACTGCTGAAGGACCGATTTAATGTAAGTATCGAGTCACATGGAGGACTTGGGCATGGGTTGAGTCAAGTGACCATTAGAGGAGCAGAGTCAGATGTCGCCAATGCAGCTGTACACGTAAGGCAGTCCGCTGAAAGAGCAGGAGGATATGCGATTGCAAAACACCTGCCATTTGAGCTTCGGAAAAAAGTGGATGTTTGGGGAAGTAAACCTTCTTATTTCTTTTTGCTCCATGGGATTAAAACAAAGGTTGACCCAAATATAACATTAAGCCCAAACAGATTCATAGGAGGGATTTAAATGAGTGTCCGGGAACTCGATTTAAAGCAAGAACCGCCATGTACCTCAGGATTGGGAAATTATTTATGGAGCGATCCGCCCGATGAAAAGAAATGGGCTGACTGTGTCCATTGCGGCATGTGTTTGGAATCTTGCCCGACATATGAACAGACAGGCCAGGAACAGCATTCTCCAAGGGGCCGGGTTCACTTAATTAAATCAGTCGCAGAAGGAAAGCTTCAAGTAAATGAGCAATTCATGGACCCGGTGTTTCAATGTCTGGATTGCCGCGCCTGTACAACTGCATGCCCGGCTGATGTCGATGTGGGCGGTTTGATTGAGGAAGCACGGGGCCAGATTCGTCAGGCAATGCCATTAACAGGTGTAAAAGGAGCCATCAGCAAATTTTTTCTTCATGATCTATTCCCGCACCAGAATCGCTTAAATACGCTCGGCAGCCTTCTGAGATTCTATCAAAAGAGCGGCATGCAAAAAGCTGTCCGGAAAACTAAATTAATCAATGTCATGCCGCAGCACCTCGTAGATATGGAATCTATCATGCCTGAAGTGAAAGAGCCTGTTAAAAAGAAATATAAAGACGTAAAAGTAATAAAAGCAACAGGGGAGACAAAGCAGGAAGTTGCCATGCTGACCGGCTGTGTAATGGATGTCATGTTCAGTGATATTAATGAATCCACCATCAACGTACTGACCAGGAATGGAAATGATGTTGTCATTCCACAAAACCAGACTTGCTGCGGAGCCCTGCATGTTCACGCTGGAGACCGTGATATGGGCAGGAAGCTGGCAAAGCAGAATATGGAGGCATTCAAGGACTTTGATAAAGTGATTGTTAATGCTGCCGGGTGTGGGTGCATGATGAAGGAATACGCAGAATTATTTAAGGAAGACCCGGAAATGCATGCAAAAGCGGAAGAGTTTTCTGAAAAGGTAGAGGATATTTCAAAATTTCTTCATGAAACAGGCTATGAAAAGCCAAAGGCTGAGATGAACACTAGAATTACTTATCATGATGCCTGTCATTTAGCGCATGGACAGGGGATCCGGCAGCAGCCGCGCGATATTCTCCTTGATATTCCCGGTGTAGACATGGTTCATATGCCTAATTCAGACCGCTGCTGCGGAAGTGCAGGTATCTACAATATTACCAATCCTGAAATGGCCAATGCGGTCCTTGAAAGCAAAATGGAGAATGTGCCCGATGATGTGGAAATGATCTCGATGGGTAATCCCGGCTGTATGCTGCAGATGGCAATGGGAGTTCAAAAATACGGCAGAAACCAGAAAATCGTCCATACAGTCCAGCTTCTGGACTGGGCTTATCAAAAGGAAGACCGTATGCGGGAGGGAGAAGAGTGAAAGCAAAAGACCGGGTTAAAACAAAGGATAAACACATCTTAAATTTGGCTGATATTGTTGGCGGTGCCCGTTCCATTCTTTACCTGAAAGAAGATCTTGTTGCCTATGACTGTGACGGCTTTACGATTCATAAACATCTGCCGAAGGCAGTCGTTTTTCCTAAAAACACACAAGAAGTGGCGGAGATTGTTAAATATTGCTCTGAAAACGATCTTCCCTTCCTTGCAAGGGGAGCAGGAACAGGGCTTAGCGGCGGAGCCATACCGCTTAATGGAGAAATCATTATCAGTATGGTCAGGATGAAAAAGCTTATTAGCGTAGATCTGGAAAATCGCCGTGCCGTTGTAGAGCCTGGATTTGTCAATCTGAAACTCACCAATTCCATATCTGATAAAGGATATTATTACGCACCGGATCCATCCAGCCAATATTGCTGTACAATTGGGGGCAATGTCGCAGAAAATGCCGGCGGTGCTCATTGTCTGAAATACGGAGTTACGACAAACCATATACTGGGACTTGAAGTGGTCATGCCTAATGGCGAAATAGTGGAAATTGGTAAAGACGGTATTCCGGATGCTCCGGGATATGATTTGCTTGGTCTGATCACAGGTTCTGAAGGAACCCTTGGCATTGTGACAAAGATAACAGTCAGAGTTCTGAAAAATCCTGAAGGAAAACAGACCGTACTTGCCTACTTTGATCGGGTTGATGATGGCAGCCAGGCTGTATCGGACATAATTTCTGCAGGTATAGTGCCGGCAGCCCTTGAAATGATGGATAAAACTGCGATTGAAGGGGTGGAAGCTGCTGCTTTTCCGGTAGGCCATCCAAAAGATATCGAAGCAGTGCTCCTGATTGAAGTGGATGGGATTGCTGCGGGAATTCAGGAACAGATTGACCAGATCCTCGAGGTATGCCGAAAGAGGAATGTCCGTGAAGTCCGGGCGGCCGGAAGTGAAGAGGAAAGAGCCAGATGGTGGGCGAACCGGAAGACGGGCTTTGGTGCAATGGGAGCCATCTCTCCTGATTATCTGGTTCAGGATGGGGTTATTCCCCGAAGCAGGCTGCCTGAGGTTTTAAGCAGAATCAATCAGATCAGCAGTGAATCGGGTTTGAGGATTGCGAATATTTTTCATGCAGGAGACGGAAATCTTCACCCCCTTGTTCTTTTTGATGCACGGGTACCAGGAGAATCAGAGAAAGCGCTTGAAGCTGGAAGCCAATGTCTGAAGGTATGCGCGGATGTTGGAGGGACCATTACTGGAGAACATGGCGTCGGCATTGAGAAGCGGGAAGAAATGCGCTTTGTTTTCACAGAAGAGGAAATTGCTGCCCAGACAGAGATCCGGGAAGTCTTTAATCCCCATAATCTTTTAAATGCAGGAAAGCTGTTCCCATCGCCAGGCAGATGTGCGGAAGTTAAAAAAGAGATGAAGGCCCAGGCAATTTCATAAATTGCCAGCCTTTCCTGGTGAAAGGCTGGCATTGAAAACAGAGAAGAATAAAATTGTGTGAAAATTATTGAAAATACTTTTGAAAACATGCTATTATTTTTTTAAGAGAAAGTTAGAAACGCTGTTTCGTAATAAGAAACAAATGAAATTAAAAGCAGCAATCAAAGGAGGAAATGAATAATGGAGAACTATGTGAAAACAGGAAGTCTGCAGGTTGCAAGGGAGCTCTATGAATTTATCAATTCCGAGGCTTTGCCGGGAAGCTTCGTTGATCAGGAGCAATTCTGGTCCGGTTTGGAAGCGCTTATAAATGATCTGACCCCTAAGAATAAAGCATTGCTTGCAAAGCGTGATGAAATTCAGCATAAGCTGAACACATGGCACAGGGAAAACAAGGATTTTGATTTTAATAGCTATAAGTCATTTTTGGAAGAGATCGGCTATCTTGAGCCAAAAGCCGAGGATTTTAAAATTACTACAGAAAATGTGGATGAAGAAGTAGCTGTGAAGGCCGGACCGCAATTGGTCGTTCCAGTTAATAACGGGAGATATGCGATCAATGCAGCAAATGCCCGGTGGGGAAGCTTGTACGATGCACTTTATGGAACCGATGCAATCAGTGAAGAAAATGGGGCAAATAGGGACGGCGGATATAATCCTGTAAGGGGAGAAAAGGTTATTGCATTTGCCAGGGAATTCCTTGACCAAACTGTTCCTCTCTCAAGCGGTTCGCATAAAGACGCTGTACAATACAAGGTTGATGAAGGGAAACTGGCAGTTGTGCTGGGCAATGGGGAAACTGCAAAACTAAAAGAAGAAGCAAAGTTTGCCGGATACCAGGGAGAGCAGAATCAGCCTTCTGCGGTACTCTTAAAGAATAATGGACTTTATTTTGAGATTCAGTTTGACAGAAGCCACCCAATTGGAAAAACGGATGATGCCGGGGTGAAGGATGTTTTACTTGAAGCTGCAATTACCACAATTATGGACTGTGAGGATTCAGTAACCGCAGTTGATGCTGAAGACAAGGTCCTTGTATATCGCAACTGGCTCGGTTTAATGAAAGGTGACCTTTCCGCAGCCTTCACAAAGGGCTCTAAATCAATGACACGTAAATTGAATCCTGACCGTTCATATGTGTCTGCTGAAGGGAAGGAGTTTTCATTACCTGGACGCTCATTAATGTTTGTCAGGAATGTCGGACATTTAATGTCCATTAACGCTATTTTGGATGCAGAAGGAAATGAAGTGCAGGAAGGGATCCTCGATACGGTAGTTACTTCCCTGATCGGGAAGCATACATTGCTTGGAAATGGACCATACCAAAACACATCTGAGGGATCCATTTATATCGTTAAGCCAAAAATGCACGGTTCCAAAGAGGTTGCTTTTGCAAACGAGTTATTTGACCGGACGGAAGATCTGCTTGGACTGGAGCGGAACACACTGAAAATTGGTGTAATGGATGAGGAGCGCCGTACTTCCTTGAATCTTGCAGCCTGCATCCGTGAAGTAAAGGAGCGCATTGTTTTCATAAACACCGGATTCCTTGACCGTACAGGGGATGAGATGCACACTTCCATGGAAGCTGGCCCGATGATCCGCAAGAATGATATGAAAGCAACAGCCTGGCTAAAAGGCTATGAAAAATCCAATGTCAATACAGGCCTTGAAACAGGCTTCCAGGGACGTGCGCAAATTGGAAAAGGCATGTGGGCTATGCCTGATATGATGGCAGATATGATGGAGCAAAAGATCGGCCATTTGAACGCCGGCGCCAATACTGCCTGGGTACCGTCTCCAACTGCAGCCACCCTTCATGCATTGCATTACCATCAGGTAGAAGTTCAGAAGGTGCAAAACAAGCTGCTGGAGGAAGTTACAGATCTTCGTGACGAAATTCTGCAGATACCGGTTGCAGAAAATCCGCAATGGACTCAAGAGGAGATCCAGGAAGAACTGGAAAACAACGCACAGGGTATCCTCGGATATGTGGTACGCTGGGTTGAGCAGGGCATCGGCTGTTCCAAAGTTCCTGATATCAATAATATTGGTTTAATGGAGGACCGTGCGACATTAAGGATTTCGAGCCAGCATGTTGCAAATTGGCTTCACCATGGCATCTGCACGAAGGAACAAGTGCTTGAGACACTTAAGAAAATGGCTAAGGTAGTAGATGAACAAAACAGTGGAGATACCGCATACCGCCCAATGGCAGCTGATTTCGATCAATCGGTTGCATTCCAGGCAGCATGTGACCTTGTTTTCGAAGGCTATGATCAGCCAAACGGCTATACAGAACCAATCCTGCACCGCCGCCGTCTTGAAGCGAAATCCAAGTATGCAGTAAAACAGTAATAGTGTAGAACAGGGCATGAATGTGCCCTGTTTTTCTAAGACTGATTTCGCAAGGTTTGTTCCTTTATATATATTGTTGCAGTGTTGATTGGAGCGGAAGGTGCGATCCTCAAAAATGCATTCGCATTTTCTTGGTGCGGTGTTTATTCAAGGAAGCTTATTCAAAGTCCTGAGGGAGCAGCGGGACAGGTGAGAACCCGCAGACGCGCAGCGCTGAGCCTCCTGGAGCGGAAATCAACGGACAACATTGTTGGTGTTAAATACAACATTTTATACGAAAAGAGCCTTTTCTAAAGATCTGCAGGCTTAAAGTTACCGAGGGGAGAGGAAGAAAAATGAAGTTTACAAGATATGAAGTTAATGGAGCAGTACATGAAGGAGTATTAGAAGAGGGTATTTATAAAGAAATTAAAGGGGATATTTTTGGAGATTGGGAGTATACAGGCCAGAGCTTTTCGCAGAATGAAGCAAAACAGCTTGCACCCCTGGTTCCTAATCAGATCATTGGAATTGGAGCCAACTATGTGTCCGAAAAATCGGATTTGCCTGAGACACTCCCTGAAATTCCTGTATTCTTCTTCAAGCCTGTATCTTCTGTTATTGGACCAGATGAGGATATTATCATTCCTGCAGGCATTGAAGAGGTGAAATTCGAATCAGAACTGGCTGTCGTTATTGGCAGAGAAGCAAAAAATGTAGCAGAGTCAGATGTGCTTGATTATGTTTTCGGCTACACAGTGGGGAATGATGTTACTGCTCCGCAATTTTTCCATAATGATGGACATTGGACAATTGGCAAATCTTTTGACAGTTTTACTCCGCTGGGTCCCGTAATCGAAACTGAACTGGATCCGTTTGAGGTAAAGGTTGAAGCAAAATTAAACGGCACAGAAAAGCAGAACAGCAGCACAGATCTAATGATTATTCCAATTCGTAAAATGATTTCATACCTGTCTAATGTCATGACACTGAAGCCGGGTGACGTAATCCTTACAGGAAGTCCTGTTGGAGCTGAGATGGTCAGGTCAGGTGATGTTATCGAATGTGAAATCAAAGAGATTGGAACACTGCGCAATACATTTGCAGTGGCACGTGAAAGCGCAAAAACGGTATAATTCAAGTAAATTGAATTATGGCATTTGCACCTGGGGTGAATATTGTGGAAAGAGAAAATATGGTCAAGTCCGTCAGCAGGGCGCTGGATATAATTACATTGATCAGCCTGAAAAAAACCGGTCTTGGCGTAACGGAAATTGCCAATCAGATAGACATCAACAAAAGCTCTGTTTACCGTATTCTATCTACTCTGGTCCAGTACGGATATATAGAGCAGGACGCCGAAACCGGCAAGTACAAATTAGGGTATAAATTCCTCGAGATCAGTTCAAAGCTGCTTGAATCAATCGATTTGCGTGCAGAAGCAAGGCCTTTTCTGCAGGAGCTTGAAAATGAAACAAATGAAGTCATTCATTTAGTCGTTTACGATCAGGGAGAGGTTGTGTACATCGAGAAGCTTGAGGGCAATGAAACATTAAGAATGCATTCGAAAGTCGGGAAACGCGCTCCCATGCATTGCACATCTGTCGGCAAGGCCATTCTGGCACACCTGCCTTCAAGCATTGTGTCTGATATTCTTGAAAGAAAAGGGATGCCGGTCCATACAGATAAAACCATAACGGATAAAGAAGAATTCATGAAAGAATTGGGTCAGGTAAGGCAAAAAGGATTTGCTCTTGATCTGGAAGAAAATGAATATGGAATTACGTGTGTTGCCGTTCCTATTTTTGACCACCTTGGCAAGGTTATTGCTGCAGTCAGTATTTCAGGACCGACCATGAGAATGACAGATGATCGGCTTGATGCATTAAAATCCAAAATGGTAAAGACAGGACAAGGAATTTCAGCACGTCTTGGTCATGTAAGCCGAATCAATTAGTAATTAGCTCGATATATCTCGATAAAAAGATATATTGAGCTAATTTTTTTGTATATACATACAAATTTTTTTGTGTAAATACATAGATTAAATTTTCCAAATATTATTGAAATTGTGAAAAATGTTTGTATAATGTAAATAAGCCTAGTGCCATGTTGTATAACAAAACCATTATAGTTATATAACATGTTTTGCTATCCGCAACAAAGTGCAATCATTGTTCGTTATTACAAAACAAAGGAGGAAATGTAATTTGAGTACAGGAATGTTAGCTTTACTATCTTTATTGCCAATTATTGCAGTTGCAGTATTTCTTGTCGGATTGAGATGGCCGGCAAGTAAGGCGATGCCAATCTCATACCTTGTAGCAGTAGTTCTTGCTCTATTTGTTTGGAAAGTTTCAGGGGCAAAAGTTGCCGCTGCATCCATCAATGGCCTGGTTGTTGCCGGAACACTTCTTTATATTATTTTCGGCGCTATTCTGCTTCTAAACACCCTTCAGGAAAGCGGCGGTTTAAAAACCATTCGTCAGGGATTCACAGATATATCGCCTGACCGCCGAATACAAGTAATTATCATAGCCTGGCTGTTTGGTTCTTTTATTGAAGGAGCGTCCGGGTTTGGTACTCCAGCCGCTGTAGCAGTCCCGCTATTAGTGGGCCTTGGCTTTCCGGCTATGGCCGCAGTTATTGCCGGGATGGTCATTCAAAGTACACCGGTGTCATTCGGTGCTGTAGGGACACCGATGCTTGTCGGCGTTCAGACCGGTTTATCGGGCAATGCGAGTCTTACCGATAACCTGCTTGGACTGGTAACTCAAATTGCAGGACAAGTAGCCATTCTCCATATGATTGCCGGCACATTGATTCCTTTATTTGTAGTAGCTTTAATGACAAGATTTTTCGGCAAAAATAAATCATTTACTGAAGGAATAAAAATCTGGAAGTTTGCACTATTTGCTGCATTTGCCATGACGATCCCTTATGTTATTGTAGCGAATGTCCTTGGACCTGAATTCCCATCAATGATCGGGGGATTAGCTGGTTTAGCAATTGTTGTTTTTGCAGCTAAAAAAGGCTTTCTTATGCCGCCAAAGGATCAGGTTTGGGATTTTGAAGAGAAATCCAAGTGGGATCCTGAATGGACTGGCAAGCTGGAAATCAAAGCTGTTGCCCATAAGAGCGGAAGCATGAGCATGATGCGTGCCTGGACTCCTTATGTTTTAGTTGGCCTATTCTTAGTATTGTCAAGGTTGAAATCGCTTCCATTTTTAGAGTTGCTTCAGGCGTGGACGGTCAAATTTGAAAACATTTTTGATTCCGGTATCACTTCAAGCTTCCAGCCGCTGTATTTGCCGGGAACGATTTTTATTCTTGTATCTGTTATCACTTATTTTATCCATGGAATGAATTCCAGTTCATACAAAAAAGCCTGGGCAGATTCGGGAAAGACAACTGTAGCTGCTTCAACAGCTTTAATTTTCACGGTTCCGATGGTACAGGTATTTATCAACACCGGCGGGGGAGAAGCGGGCTATAATCAGATGCCGATCGAGCTTGCGAACGGTGCTGCAGCTCTTGCTGGAGAATTCTGGCCGTTCTTTGCCACCTTCATCGGGGGTCTAGGAGCCTTTATTGCAGGAAGTAATACCGTCAGTAATATGATGTTTGCATTATTCCAATATGACGTCGGCTCACAGATCGGGGTGGATGCAACCTGGATTGTAGCCCTTCAGGCAGTCGGAGGAGCAGCTGGAAACATGATTTGTGTGCATAACGTCGTTGCTGCATCAGCTGTTGTGGGACTTGTTGGAAAAGAAGGCGCTGTCATCCGCAAAACGTTATTCCCATTCTTCTACTATGCCCTGCTGGCAGGATCTGTAGGTTACTCGATTGTCTGGTATTCGCAAAAAGGGATTTTCAATATCGGTTCCTTCATTGCAGTTGCCATCGCAGTCGCAGCTGTTTATATAATTGCAACAAATAACAAGCGTTCCAACATGATTTTGCCTCCGCCACCGGTGAATGTGAAATCTGCTAAATAAGAACACTTTTGACTGGTTTAGCCCTTTGGCTGAACCAGTTTTTTTCTTTTTATAAAAAGTTTAATTTTCCCCTTCTCTTTTCCAATTACTTGTAATATAATCTAACTGTGTCAACTGTACTAGGAATCATAGTACACTGCATACAGATGGGAGGGCAAGCATGTTTGAATTGGATGTAAGGAGCCGAAAACCTATATATGAACAGCTGGTTGAGCGGCTTAAAGAGCTGATCATCACAGAGGTCTTTACTGCGGATGAACAGCTGCCTTCCGTTCGAACGCTGGCCCAGCAGCTGACGATCAATCCTAATACCATTCAGAAGGCATATAGGGAGCTTGAGTCCCAGGGCTATATTTATTCCATAAAAGGGAAAGGCAGTTTTGTCAGTGCAGCGACACCCAATCTGAACAGCGAAAAAATAGAAAAAGTGAAAAATGAACTTTCAAAGCTTTTATCAGAGGCTTTATACCTTGGAATCACAAAAAATGAATTATACAAGCTCATACAGGAAATAGAAGCAGCTATAGGGGGAGGGATAGAAGATGATCAAAATCCGTAATGTGCGCAAATCTTTCGAGGAGATGGATGCTGTCGAAAATGTCTGCATTGAAGTGAATAAAGGGTCCATATACGGCTTGCTTGGTTCCAATGGAGCCGGAAAAACAACACTTTTAAAGCTGTTGGCAGGCATCTATGCAGAGGATGAAGGAAGCATTGCCATTGACGGCCAGCCGGTGTTCGAGAACCCGCAAATGAAAGATAAGATCTTTTTTATTCAGGATCATCCCTATTTTCTGCCTCAATATACAGTTAAGCAGATGGCGCAATTCTATAAAAATATTTACAGCATGTGGGATGAAGAACGATTTGAAGAACTGGCTGCTATTTTTGAAATGGATATACATAAAAAGATTCATAGATTCTCCAAAGGCATTCAGAGGCAGGCTGCTTTTATCCTTGCTTTGTCTGCCAGGCCGGAAGTGTTAATTTTGGATGAGCCTATGGACGGGCTTGATCCCGTAATGAGGAAGAAAGTGAAAAGCCTGCTGATCGATGAGGTTGCTGAAAGAGAAATGACAATTCTTATTTCCTCTCATAATCTGCGCGAAGTGGAAGACCTATGTGATTTTATAGGCATTATGCATAATGGGCGCATGATTCTTGAAAAAGATCTTGATGACCTTAAAACAGATACACATAAAATTCAGGTTGCCTTTAAAGGATCTGTACCAGCCATTTTCGATTCGCTGAAGATCCTTCATAAAGAAAAAAGAGGCAGCATTGTGATCTGCATTGTAAAGGGAGATGCAAAGGAAATATCGTCATATGTAGAACAATTTAAACCTGTGATTTTCGATATGCTTCCCCTGACATTAGAGGAGATTTTCATTTATGAAATGGGGGACATTGGATATGCAGTCCAAAACATCCTTGATTAAAAGGGAAATTTTAAAAACGATTTTCAGAAGTGTCGGCTGGGTCTCCATTGTGTATTTTCTCGGCCTGTTCTTTGCCATTCCTCTTGATATCATAATGAATTCTTCAGAGGAACAGCGGAAATTCCTGGACATTGACAATCTGTTTCAATACAACTTCCAGCTCCAATTTATTTTTAGTATATCAGTACCGGTGGCCTTGTCTGTGTTCTTATTCAGGTATACACAGGTAAAGCAATATAGCGATTTGATGCACAGCCTCCCGGTTAAAAGGAAATCCATTTTCCATCAATATGCTTTAACAGGAATCATGCTATTAATTTTGCCGGTATTACTCATTGCTTTGATTATCCTGGTTCTTTACCACCCCATGAATTTGCAGGATTTTTATTCAATGGGGGAGATCCTCAATTGGGTGGGCATCACGCTTTTATTTAATATTGTAATTTATCTGACAGGTGTTTCTGTAGGAATGCTGTCGGGATTATCGGCGGTACAGGGTGTGTTAACGTATATTTTTCTCCTGCTCCCTGTAGGTCTGATCATTTTAGTTTCTATTAATTTGCCTTTCTATTTATTCGGTTTTCCAGGCCAATACTATATGACAAGCAAATTTGAAAAGTTCTCTCCTTTGATTGCATTTACTCAGATGAATATGCGTACACCGTCAAGTGTGGAGGCTGCCGTTTATCTCTTACTTATTGTATCTCTGTATTTTCTTGGCTTGCAGATTTATAAAAGGAGAAGAATGGAGGCAGTCTCCCACGCGCTTGTTTTTCCGATAACAAAGCCCATTTTTAAATTTGGTGTGACGTTTTGCACGATGCTTCTTGGAGGGGGTTATTTCGGTGAGATGCAGGGCGGCACGAGCTGGATTATCGCGGGATATGTTTTTGGAGCACTGATTGGATATGCGGCGGCCGAAATGGTTCTCCAGAAATCATGGCGAGTGACTATTCATGTAAAAGGATTGATGGTCTATACAGCCATAATGGCGGCTTTATTCCTCTTATTCCAAATTGACTTGACTCAGTATGAAAAAAGCATACCGCAGAGCAATGAAATTGAGCGGGTCCATTTCAGCGAGAGTTTTCACCTTTATAATGATATTGATCATGAGGAACCGCTATATTTAAAAGAATACGAGAATATTGACTTGGTCAGAAGGTTTCATGAAAAGATTGTAAAGGATGAAAACAGAAAGGCTCAGGATTCAGGACGCGGTTCCGTTTTTATTGTGTATGAACTAAAGAATGGCGAAAAGCTGGTCCGCGATTACAGCATTAACAAAAGGGAATATAAGCCATATCTTAAGCTGATTTATGAATCGAATGAATATAAAATGGCAACAAATGAAATCTATCAGGTACCGGAAGATGAAACTACGAAAATCACGATTACCCCATCAGGGCCAGTTACAAAGCGGGCGGTCATTACAGACAAAGAAGAACTTAAAGAAGCTGTTCAGATATTGACTGAGGAAGTGGATACTGCTTCATATGAGGAGCTTCAGGGAATTGATGAGCCATATGCTCATATTGAGATTTATTATAATGACAGCAAAAAAGCCTATATGACCTGGAATCCTTCTTATACGAGGTTTGAGGAATGGCTGAAAGAAAAGTCATTGCTGAATGATGCAAAAGTGAATAGCAATGATATTTCTTATGCACTGGCTGCAAAAGCGGAGGATATCGATATTAACTTTGCTGCAGGGTACTCTTATGAGGAAGTTTTTGAAAAGATGAGTGACAGTAAATCATCAATCAAAATTACAGATAAAGAACAAATAGAAAGCAGTTTGAGTAATTCAAATGGGTACATTGAAGAAGAATATATAATTGCATTCTATTTTGATGAACAAAGGACAATGGATATTAAGAGCTTTACTGAAAAAACAGTGCCTGAATTTATAAAGGAACGGCTTCAATAATACGGGAGAAATTTACAGGAGAGGGGGATTACAGTGATAAAACCTTCAATGGATATGAGAGAAATCTGCAGACTATACAATAAGCGGCTCTATCATATTGCTTACAGCATTACCCGGGATCATTATCTTGCGCAGGATGTTGTTCAGGAAACACTGATCAAGGCTTATAAAAAAATGGACAGCATAGATGATCAGGATAAGCTGGGAGCATGGTTATCATCAATTGCGACCAGAACTGCAATTGATTTTGTGCGAAAAGAAAGAAGGACTAATGAGAGGATACAGGATTCCGTTGATTTTGAAAACTGCATGGAAAGCAGGTACAGCGATACCGGGCAGGAAGCAGAGATTAATATGCTTCAGGAGCAGATATACGCATATGTGGATTCCCTCTCCTATGAACAGAAAAGGGTGTTCCTGCTTAAAACAAAGCATGGACTGAAGGAAAGAGAAATAGCGGACATTCTTCATCTCAACCCAAACACTGTCAAAACAAAATTATATCGGGTCAGACAGCATCTGAGAGAAATCCTTGCTGACCGGAATTTGGCATAGAAAAACAGCTTCTGAAAAGGAGCTGTTTTTTTTTGCAATAACAAGAATTGATAATTAATCAGCCATTCAGCAGGAAAATCACCTTTCCAAATGGAAATGACTTCATAGAGAACCTGACTAATAAAAGGAGGATCATTATGGAAGTGAAAGAATGCAGAGCCATAATCACAGGCGGTGCATCAGGGCTTGGAGAGGCGACAGTGAGAAAAATAGCCGGATGCGGAGGGAAGGTCCTAATTGCAGATTTGGCGGAAGATCGGGCAGCTCACCTTATCATGGAACTGGGTGAAAATGTTCTTTTTATGAAAACGGATGTTACAAAAGAAGAAGACGTACAGAGGGCAGTGGGATTTGCTTCTGAACAATTTGGCAGCATCAATACTGCAGTTAACTGCGCCGGCATCGGAATTGCCGCGAAGCTTTTAGGCCGAAAAGGCGTCCATTCTCTGGGCATGTTCCAAAAGGTCATAATGATAAATCTGGTCGGGACTTTTAATGTCATTCGTCTGGCTGCTGAACAAATGGCAAAGAATGATCCGAATGATCAAGGTGAAAGAGGTGTGATTATTAATACGGCTTCAGTCGCAGCCTTTGAAGGACAAATTGGCCAGGCAGCATATAGTGCATCCAAAGGCGGAGTGGTTACCATGACCCTGCCGATCGCCAGAGAGCTGGCGGGTTATGGGATTCGTGTAATGACAATTGCCCCCGGGTTGTTTAACACTCCAATGTTTGAATCACTGCCTCAGGAGGCAAGGGATTCATTGGGGAAAATGGTGCCTTTTCCTTCAAGACTGGGTTATCCTGAGGAGTATGCCAGGCTGGCTGAAAGTATTTTAGTGAATCCGATGCTGAATGGAGAAACGATCCGTCTGGATGGCGGCATCCGCATGCAGCCGAAGTAAATAAGGGTACCGTCCTTCTTACAAAGGCTGTCTTCGCAGGCTTTGTTGCTTTTTGTATATTATTTACTGAGTTGATTGGAGCGGAAGGTGCGAGATCCTCGAAAATGCTAACGCATTTTCTTCGTGCTGTGTTTCTCAGGGGAGTTTATTCAACGTCCAGCGGGAGTAGCTGGACAGGTGAGACCCCGCAGACGCGAAGCGTGGAGGAGGATCACCGCCTGCCCCGCGGTTCGCTGAGCATCCTGGAGCGGAAATCAACGGACAATATTAATAGGCGAAAAAACAATTTATACAAAAAAAGCCTTTACGAAAAATATATATATTTTAAAAAATGAATTTTAAATGTTCTAAAAATATAAATAATTATTGTACAATTTAATTGTAAGCCTTTACAAAAGCGGTGGATATCACTTTGTGTTATGCCAAAAAAATTTTAGTTTCGGAGGTTCATATTATGGCTGCGTCATACCTGCAGGAAGAGCATGAAATTTTTAGAGAATCTCTGCGTAAGTTCTTAGAGAAAGAAGCCTATCCTAACTATGAAAAATGGGAAGAGGCTAGAATCATACCCCGTGAATTTTGGCGCAAGATGGGGGAGCAGGGTTTTTTATGCCCTGATATAGACGAAAAGTATGGCGGAAGCAATGTCGATTGGGGCTTCGCAGTCATAATTAATGAAGAACTTGAACGGGTTGGGTCCGGCATGGTGGGAATTGGGCTCCACAATGATATCGTCGTCCCATACATTACTGCTTATGGAACCGATGAACAAAAGGAAAAGTGGCTTCCAAAGTGTGCAGCGGGTGAAATCATTACGGCGATAGCCATGACTGAACCTGGAGCCGGCTCTGACTTAGCAGGCATCAGAACGACAGCAAGGCTTGATGGGGACCATTACATAGTGAATGGCGAAAAGACCTTTATTACCAACGGAATTCATTCCGATTTAATCATCATAGCCTGTAAAACAGATCCCCATGCCGTCCCACGGCATAAAGGCGTAAGCCTGCTTGCGGTCGAGAGGGGAACTGAGGGGTTTTCAAGAGGGAGGAAATTAAACAAGGTCGGTCTTCATTGTCAGGATACGGCAGAGTTAATTTTTGAAGATTGCAGAGTTCCGAAAGAAAACCTGATCGGCGAAGAAGGAAAAGGTTTTCTGTATTTGATGGATAAGCTGCAGCAGGAAAGACTTGTCGTTGCAATCGCTGCACAGGTGGCTGCTGAGGAAATGCTTAATTTAACAATAGATTATGTTAAGAATCGCGAGGCATTCGGAAAACCGGTCAGCCAGTTTCAAAACACTCAATTTAAGATTGCCGAAATGGCAACAGATATTGAGATGGGAAGGTCGTTTCTTGATCAATTGATCACAGAGCATATGGCAGGAAAAGATGTAGTTACAAAGGTCTCCATGGCGAAATGGAAGCTTACTGAAAACGCCCGGAATATTGCCGCAGAATGCATGCAGCTTCATGGCGGCTATGGCTATATGGAAGAATACGAGATTGCGAGGAGATATAGGGATATACCAGTTGCCAGTATATATGCAGGCACAAATGAAATCATGAAAACTATTATTGCGAAGAACATGGGTTTATAAGGAGGAGTAAACATGCGTGAAGCTGTCATCGTCGAAGGGGTCAGAACACCAGTAGGAAGAAAAAACGGCTTACTAAAGGACATCAGGGCGGATGATTTGGCTGCAGAAGCGTTAAAGGCACTTGTGAAACGTGCAGGCCTGAAGCCGGAAATGATTGATGATGTCATTCTTGGCTGTGTCTCGCAAATAGGCGAGCAAACAGGGGATATTGCAAGGGTAGCTGCATTGATCGCAGGGTTTCCAATCGAAGTGCCAGGTACAACCATTGACCGCCAATGCGGATCCAGCCAGCAGGCTGTTCACTTCGCAGCTCAGGCTATTTTAGCAGGGGATATGGATATTGTGATCGCAGGAGGGGTCGAAAGCATGTCCCGTGTTCCTATCGGCTCCAGCTATCAGGGGGTCGGGTTCAGTGAAAAACTGACAGACAGACATGAAATCATCCACCAGGGCTTATCTGCTGAACGCATTGCTGAAAAATATGGATTTACAAGAGAAGAGCTTGACCGCTATTCATTTGAGAGTCATCAGAAGGCTTTAAATGCCCAGGCTGAAGGCCGGTTTGAGAGAGAGATTGAAACATTGGATGTGGCAATGTCTGATGGACAGCTTTTGACGGTAGCAGAAGACGCTGGACCGAGAAAGGAAACCTCTCTGGAAGCATTGGCAAGCTTAAAAACTGTTTTTAAAGAGAATGGAGTGATTCATGCAGGAAATTCCAGTCAAATCAGCGATGGAGCAGCAGCACTACTTATTATGTCACGTGAAAAGGCAGAGGAGCTTGGAATGAAACCGAGGTTCAGAATACTGGCGCGTACAGCAGTGGGCTCCGATCCTGCTTTAATGCTGACTGGACCAATACCGGCAACAGAGAAAGTGTTAAAGAAAGCTGGACTGGCTATAGAGGACATTGATGTGTTCGAAGTGAACGAAGCATTCGCTCCTGTACCGCTTGCCTGGCTGAAAGAAACAGGAGCGGATCCGGCAAAGCTTAATCCAAATGGGGGTGCCATTGCACTTGGCCATCCTTTAGGCGGAAGCGGTGCAAGGCTGATGGTCACCATGATGCATGAACTCGAAAGAACAGGGGGGCGCTATGGACTGCAGACCATGTGTGAAGGTCTTGGTATGGCGAATGCGACTATTATTGAACGATTAGATTGAAAAATGGGGAGGAATGAAAATGACAACTACTATAGGAAGAATTTTTGATCTCACGGCCGGAAAGTTTCCGGATAAAGAAGCTTTGTATGATGTCAGAAAAAATCTGCGTTTTACTTATAAGGAATGGAGTTTTGAGATCAATAAATTGGCCAATGCCTTAATAAATGCAGGCGTCAGGAAGGGTGATAGGGTTTCAACCTGCCTTTTTAACACCGAGGAACTTGCTACAGCATTCTTTGCCTGTGCAAAAATCGGCGCAGTATTTAATCCGATCAACTTTAGGCTAATGTCAGAAGAAATTGCTTATATTCTCCAGGATGCAGAGCCAAAAGTAGTGTTATTTGAACAAATGCTGGAATCCGGCATCACCCCCATCGCTAAGCGTTTTCCGCATACAAAGTTCTGGTACATTGATGACAATGCTCCTCCATACGCTTCATCCTATCACGAAAAGGTGGATGCAGCATCGAATGATGAAATTGATTTTGAGATAAATGAAAATGATTTGTACGCAATAATGTACACAAGCGGCACCACGGGAAGGCCAAAGGGTGTAGTCCACAGACACAGGGATATGGCTGAACAAAGTCTGATTGTTATAGGAGCGACAAAGCTTGAAAGTAATGACAACGGACTCGTGACTGCACCTATGTTCCACTGCGCAGAGCTTCATTGTGCCTTTTTGCCAAGGGTGCATGTGGGTGCTGCCAATACCATCCTGCATCACTTTGATGCAAAGGAAGTATTGCGGTTAATATCTGAAGAGAAAATTACAAAGTTTTTTGCAGCTCCGACCATGTGGAATATGCTGCTTCAGGAAAACTTAAGCCATTATAATCTGGAAAGCCTTAAGCTGGGATTGTATGGAGCGGCACCGATGGCTCCTGCTCTTGTTTATGCGTGCCGTGAAAAATTGGGCATCTCCCTGGTACAGGCATATGGAATGACCGAGATGGGTCCTGCGATTACGTTTTTATCGGAAGATGATCAAATCAGGAAGGCTGGGTCTGCAGGACAGGCCTGTTTAAACCATGAAATCAGGATTGTAAGGCCGAATGAGAATGGTCCATCAGATCCTGATGATGTGATGCCTTCTGGAGAAACGGGTGAAATCATCGTAAAAGGCCCATGCATGATGAGTGGTTATTTCAATCGGGACGCGGCAACCGATCATGCCATGCATGGAGGCTGGTATCACTCTGGTGACATCGGATATCTGGATGACGAAGGCTTTTTGTACGTCAAAGACAGAGTCGACGATATGATCATTAGCGGAGGAGAAAATATTTATCCCCGTGAAGTGGAGGATCTTTTATATACACATAAGGGCGTACTGGATGTGGCAGTAATTGGCCAGCCTGATGACCGCTGGGGTGAAACCGTCACAGCTTTCGTTGTCAAAAAAGATCCGGCACTGTCTGAAGAAGAACTCGATGAATTGTGCCGGAATAGTGATGAACTCGCCAATTATAAGCGTCCTAGAAAATATGTCTTCTGTGAAGCTCTTCCAAGAAATGCGAGCGGCAAAATTCAAAAGTTCATGCTCCGAAAACAGCTGGAGGATCTGTTCGCTGAAGGAAAAATCTAGCCGGAAGAAGGGAATGAAAGATGTTAAAAGGCATAAGAGTGATTGATTTTTCCAACTATCTCCCTGGTCCGTTTGCATCCCAGAGGCTTGCAGAGCTTGGTGCAGAAGTGATAAAAGTGGAACCGGAATCCGGTGACCCCGGAAGGCATCTCGATATCAAAATAGAGGGTACAGGTGCAGTGTTTGCCGCCAATAACCGCGGCAAAAAAAGCATTACACTTAACCTGAAGAGCGAAGAAGGAAGAAATGCTGCCCTTATGCTGATTTCAGAAAGTGATGCGGTGCTTGAAAGTTTTCGGCCTGGGGTAATGAAAAAGCTGGGCCTGGATTATGAGACTGTGAAAAAGCATAAACCGAATATCGTTTATTGCTCTCTTACAGGCTACGGTGAGAATGAAGACTATCAACATTTAGGAAGCCATGATTTAAATTATATGGCCGTAAGCGGGGTCCTTGCCCAGCTGAAGGACCGAAGCGGCCGTCCTGTTCACCCGTCCAACACAATAGCGGACTTCATGGGAGGAGTGGCAGCCAGTGAAAGGATACTGGCTGCCCTGCTTTCCAGCAAAATATCCGGCCAAGGCGGGCATCACTGCATTTCCATTGCGGATGTGATGGCTTCCACCATGGGGAACCATTTGCTGATTGAGAATAAGACAGGATATCCTAAAGGACTTTCGGTATTGAACGGTGAAGTCGTTGCCTATTCTATTTACGAAACAAAGGATAGCCGGTTTGCTGCACTTGCCGCTCTGGAGCCGAAGTTCTGGATAAACTTCTGTAAGAGTGCAGGAAGAGAGGATTGGATTGACTATCATCTTTCCACTGCCTCTGCTGATAATCCTGTCTTTATGGAGATAACCGAATTCTTTAAAAGCAGGACATTAAAAGAGTGGACTGAATTTGGCCAAAGAGCAGATTGCTGTCTGACTCCTGTATTGGAGGCCGGCGAATTGCAAAACTTTCCGCTATTTAATGGAATTTTAAATACTGCCCAAAATTACCCTTTGGTAAAAATGCATGGCGGAATAGAATCAGCAATGGGAGGTCCTCCAAAATTAGGAGAACATAATGAGGAATTTCTAAGCAATATTGCAAAGAGAAATATTAAAATATGACCGTATGATTAAAGAGTCCCCAATCATGAGGATGATTAGGGATTCTTCATTTATTATGCCTCAAAAATGGTGACACTGGCGAAATCCAGGCGAGTCACTCTTCCTTGAGGGAAAGGCGAAGGGCCGGATAATACAAGACGGATCTTATCTCCCTTCTCCAGCTCCTCGAGCAATAAAGTGGATGTTGCATAGTCAACGTCAAAATTATTGTTATTAAAAGAGGTTTGGGAGTTGATGAGAGTTCCGCCATTCCGCTGAAGCTCAAATTTTAACGGCAGATTCGCCTGTCCTGCAGCAGCAAATACTTGTGCGCTGAACTGAAGAAAATAAAAGCCTCTCTCCTTAACTGTAATCGTATTGTTCACCGGGTCAAAGTGAAAATGGGATTTCCCTTTAGCGCTGTTTAGATTGACTGTGGATGGAATGGATGTGTTTTGGACAAAAAATTGGGGAATGAAGTCATTGGTGACATAAATCTTACCTGGAGCTTTTGAATATTCTTCTTTACCCGAGCAGTAGTGGTCCTGGGAATAAAAAGATAACAAATGAATCACCTCCTACTATATTTAATGATAAGTTTTAAAATTGGTATAGGACAAGTACCTAACACAATGGATTTTTGCCTTGGAATTTTCGAAAGGGAAGGATGCAGCTGAGATTAAATGGTATAATGAAAGGGAATATATATTAAAATAATCTTTACAATTTTTGGAGTGTGATGGTCACTAGTGCGTTTTATTAAAACAATCCCCAATATGGTCACTTTGGGTAATTTATATTGCGGTTTTCTTTCAATCGGCATGGCTGCCAATGGAGAATTTAAAAATGCAGCCATATTAATTTTAATTGGCATGATGCTTGACAGCATGGACGGCAGGCTGGCCAGAATGCTGAAAGCGGATAGTACACTGGGAAAAGAACTTGATTCACTGGCAGATATTGTTACATTTGGTGTAGCCCCTTCATTTTTGGTCTTTTATACATACTTTTTTCAATTTGGAATTCTTGGATTAGCTGTTTCTGGCCTTTTTCCTTTATTTGGTGCATATCGGCTTGCCCGATTCAATATCAGTCCGCCAAAATCCTCTTTGAACTATTTTATTGGAGTTCCGATAACAGCAGCAGGCGGGATCATGGCCATACTGACCCTTTTTGGTGAGCATATACCCAATATCATTACAACGGTTGTATTCACCGCACTCTGCTTTCTTATGGTAAGCAGGATCCGGATTCCCAGCTTTAAAGAAGTTCCCCTTCCGAAATACGGAACGATTGTTACCGTTTTTCTGGGAAGTGTCCTTTACGTCATTTATAAGGGTTCATATGGGCCGTTTCCCGATTTGATTTATATTGCAATACCGCTTTACATTGCGTATCTGACATACCGATTCATAAAAGGCAAAAACAAAAAAGAAATTGATTAATTAAAAAAAAGGCCCGATGGCCTTTTTTTATTTGTAAAATACTTTGTCGATATTATATTTTGCCTGAAGGGCGTTGATGATATAAGTCTCATAAATCTCGCGCTCCATGCTGTCTTCCACGTAAATGACCGCAATTTTATGGACATCATCACGATGATTTTTTATAGGAGAAACATTGTCTTCAAAATGCTTTTTAACCCGCTGTCTTAATTTGCGGGCCTTTCCTACAAAGAGCAGATCTTCTTTCGCATCAAAAAACAGAATCATGCCGCCCTTGTCTCTTGGTATCTTATGGTAATCTGTGAAACCATAGACACTGCTAAGGTCACTTTCTGCTGCCTGTCCCGTTTGCCTGCTTCTTGTAATGACGAGATTAGGCTCTGGTATTTCAATTTTTATCAATATCATCACTTCCTATTCTAAAGATTAAGAGTAACATATACCTGCAAAGTAATCCACATTCATAGAGGGAATTTGATTTATTTCTTTCGTCTGCGAAATATATTCCTTACTGCTCGCGGAGTGAACAATACTGCCGGATGTGCCTGCAGATGGAGCACTTTCATAAAGCAGTCATATGTATAGGGATCAAAGGAACAGGCATTGACCACTTTTTTGACATACCATTGAAGAAGTGGCAGTCCCCAAGGTTTAGCTCCCGCTGTTTGGGAGAATCTGAAATCCTCAGTTAAAGCAATTAACCAGGGGATATCCACTATTTTGCTGATTTTTCTATGGAAATTATATGGATCCGCATCCGCTTCACCTGCACTAATAAGGATATCCTGCAATGCCTTTGCTTCCTTTGCAGCAATGCTCATTCCCTGCGCAAATACCGGATCCATCCGACAAAAAGCATCACCCATCACAAGCAGTCCTTTAGGAAAAGTCTTCAATTTTTCAAAATGAAATCGCCTCATGGAGGGAAAGCGGTATACCTTTATACCTGAAGCAGGTTCTCCATTTTTTATGCACTCAAAAATATGCTGCTTTTCCAGGTTTTTCGCTGCCTCGAGAAATTCATGGTGATCCTCCGGCGGGTTATTGGCTCCATATCCAAAGAGGGTAACCATCCATTCATTGTTCTCGGTTGGAGAAATGGCTCCTCCAAAGGATTGAAGCGGGGGGTTCGGGTAAACCAATAAACTTTTCCATTCAGGATTCAACTGGATTCTTCTGTAAATACGGTTTGCATAGAATAAGTTGATAGCCAGCTCTGTCTTCTTTGGCTGGTCCACCCCGATCTTTTTCAGACATTGAAATGCAAGGCTGCTGGCACCGGATGCATCAACTGTTAAATTTGCAGGGTAAATAGCAGTACCTTCTGCCGTTTCCGCTTCAATACCCGTAATTCTGGAATCGTTTAAGATAAAACTTTTGGCCGTTGTATTATATAAAGTATGTATATTTTCAATCTGCTCTATTCTTTTGCGAAGGTGATATTCAAGAAATGGACGGCTTTGCTGAATAATAGAGCAGCCTGCGTTATATCTGATTTTCCAGCTTCCATGGTGGTGCCAGGCTATGTCGTTGGCAAAATCGGCAGGCACCGAACCGCCTTTAATCATTACAGCTCTCAGACCCGGGAAAAGGTCCTCAAGTATTTTCTCTCCGCTCTTCAGAAGAACATGACCCTGGGCGGCTTGTGGTACCCCTTTTCGCGGGCTGCCCTTCAGCTGCTCTCCATCTTTTTCGATTATCATGACCTTTTCGAAGGAGTCTGAAAGAACTCTCGCCGCCAGCATGCCGGCAATGCTCCCTCCGATCACAATGGCCGTTCTTTTTCTACTGTATTTTTTTTGATTTCCAAGCATTCAAAAATCCTCCATATGCTTCATTACTTTTATAATAGTACCTCATGACTAATAAAGATATCGTTAATAGCAAATAGCAAGTCATAAATTGGTTTGTTTGCAAAGCTGTAAAAAATTATCGTCACATTTGTGAAATTATTCACAAGTTAATTGCCGGCCAACATGTTTTGTTAGACAATGACGATGTAATTGATATTCCTAAATAACAATTGAGGTGACGGACATGTGTGAACAATGCAGCAGTGAAAACATGATGAAAGCAGCAGTTGTGCATAAATTTAAGGAAAGCCTGGAAATTGAAAATGTCAGAGTACCATCCGTTGGAAAAAATGATGTATTAGTAAAAATAAAAGCCTGTGGTGTATGCCATACTGATTTACATGCTGCACATGGTGACTGGCCTGTTAAACCGGCACTTCCTCTTATCCCGGGTCATGAAGGGGTAGGCGAAGTTGTAGAAGTGGGAGAAGGCATTACACATTTGAAGGCTGGTGACCGAGTCGGAGTGCCGTGGTTATATTCAGCCTGCGGACATTGTGAATACTGCTTAACCGGCCGTGAAACACTTTGCCATAATCAGCTGAATGCGGGATATTCCATTAATGGCGGATACGCAGAATATTGTCTTGCTGATGCCCGTTATGTGGTGAAGGTTCCGGATTCTCTTGGCTACGTTGAGGCAGCGCCAATTTTTTGTGCTGGTGTAACGACATATAAAGCACTGAAGGTAGGGGAAGCAAAGCCTGGAGAGTGGGTCGCTATTTATGGTATTGGAGGTCTTGGACATGTGGCAGTCCAATATGCAAAAGCAATGGGACTGAAGGTAGTGGCCGTCGATACATTTAACGAAAAGCTGGAGCTGGCAAAAGATTTAGGTGCAGATTTAACTGTTACTCCGAAAGTCGAGGATTCTGCTGTCTTCATACAGCGTGAAATTGGCGGGGTGCAAGCATCCATATGTACGGCAGTGTCTAAACACGCTTTCAGTGAAGCTTATCGTGCTGTCAAACGCGGAGGAAAGTGCGTAGCAGTGGGATTGCCGCCGGAAGTTATGGAAGTACCGATCTTTGATACAGTTCTAAACGGTGTCAGCATTGTCGGTTCTATTGTTGGAACAAGAAAGGATTTGCAGGAAGCTCTTCAATTTGCAGCAGACGGCAAAGTAAAAACAATAGTGGAAACGGCATCCCTTGAAGAAATTAATAGAATCTTTGATGATCTTGAAAAAGGGAAAATAAATGGACGTATCGTTATAAAATTTGAAGATTAATAGAATTGGCTTTAAAGCTGGGCACATTTATGTCCGGCTTTTATTTATAAACTGGAACCAACTAATATATCACCATCTTCATAGTGAAAAATACTTACACATAAGGAATTTGTCATATCAATATTTCCATTTACATAAAAATGAAAAATAGCTTAGGAGAGAAAAATAATTTAAATATTAAAAGGAGAAAAGAAACATGTAAAGAATATTTAAACTATTCATAATTTTATAAATAATATTTTGCCAATCGAAATAAAGGGGGTTGGAAGATTGGGGATTTTGGAGATTAAGGATGCAACTTTAAGGTTTGGAGGTGTAACAGCTCTAGACCATGTCTCCTATGAAGTGCAGGAGGGGGAGATTTTTTCGCTGATTGGTCCAAATGGTGCAGGTAAAACTAGTATGCTGAATTGCATAAGCGGGCTGTACAAACCATCATCTGGATCGATTTATTTTAAGGGTGAAGATATAACTCGTTATAAACCTCACAAAAGAGCCAGTATGGGCTTTGCCCGTGCATTCCAGAATATCGAGCTTTTCCCGCATTTGTCTGTTTTGGACAATCTGATGCTTGGCAGGCATGTGAGAATGAAAACCGGACTGCTTGCAGGAGGGCTCTATTGGGGGAAGGCGCAGAGAGAGGAAATTGAACATCGGAAAAAAGTTGAGCAGGTGATCGACTTTCTTGAAATCGAGGATATCCGTAATACCCCCGTGGGAACTCTTTCATATGGACTGCAGAAAAGGGTCGAAACCGGCAGGGCTCTGGCACTGGAACCTGAAATTCTCCTTCTTGATGAGCCGATGGCAGGCATGAACAGTGAGGAAAAAGAGGACATGGCCAGATACATTATTGATATTCACGAAGAAATGAACACAACCATTATATTAATTGAACACGATATGGGGGTTGTAATGGACTTATCCGATCACATTGCAGTTCTTGATTTCGGGAAGCTGATTGGCTATGGGACACCGGAAGAGATTCAAAATAATCCTAAAGTCATAGAGGCCTATCTTGGAGAAGAGAATGCCGTATAAAAGATATACCGGCTAAAGTGATTTTCATATTTTTAGGAAGGGGGAGCGATTCTATGAGCAAGACGTTTCCGCAACTGCTTATTGAAAGGGCTTACAGGAATGGGACACAAGTTGCTTTAAGAGAAAAGGAATTTGGAATTTGGAATGAAATCACTTATGAAGCGTTCCTGGATAAAGTAAAGAATTTCAGCCTGGGTTTGGCATCTTTGGGTCTGAAAAGAGAAGATAAGCTTGCTATTATTGGCGATAACAGGCCCGAATGGGTAATCAGTGAGCTTGCTGCGCAAAGTTTAGGCGGCATTTCAGTAGGAATTTATCAGGAATCCCTGTCTGCTGAACTAAGTTATATTATCGATAATTGTGACGCAACCATAATCGTTGCGGAGGACCAGGAGCAAGTGGATAAACTGCTTGAAATTAAAGAATCCATACCTAAAGTCAGAACAATTATTTATTATGATTCACGCGGCATGAGGGGTTACCGGGAGGATTTTCTGCTGGAATTTAACGAAGTTCTGGAAATGGGCCGAAGTTTTCACTCAGGGCACCCTGGCTTATTTTCAGAGGAAGTTGATCAGGGGTCTGCAGATGACGTGGCGATTTTATCCTATACTTCAGGAACGACAGGCAATCCAAAAGGAACAATGCTTACTTACCGAAATCTGATCGATATGGCTAAAAATCTGTCAGACATTGATCCGCTGACAGATAAGGACGAATATGTTTCATTCCTTCCGCTTGCCTGGATAGGGGAACAGATGATGAGCCTTGCCATGGGCTTATACAATGGGATGACGATAAATTTCCCGGAAGAGCCGGCAACCGTTTTGGAAGACTTGCGTGAAATTGGACCACAGGTTATGTTTTCGCCGCCCAGAATCTATGAAGATATGGTATCGCGTTTTCAGGTCAGAATTCAGGACAGCGGCTGGCTGAAACGAAAGATTTATAACTGGTGCAAGCCGATCGGCGAGAAGGTAGCAAAGGCTCATTTTGAAAATAAACCGGTCAGCACGGGTACGAAGGCTCTTTATAAAATGGCTGATTATCTGATGTTCAGTGCCATCCGCGATCACTTTGGACTCTTGAAGATCAAGCGTGCCTATACGGGCGGTGCCCCTCTGGGACCTGATGTATTTGAATTTTTTCATAGCATAGGCGTTAATGTAAAAAGCATTTACGGGCAGACAGAGGTAGCCGGCATATCCATTGTGCACAGGGATGGAGATATTAAGCTTGATAGTGTAGGCATTCCTATACCGGGTACAGAAGTGAAAATTTCTGAAGAAGGGGAAATTCTCATCAAAAGCTCCAGTGTCTGCAAGGGGTATTACAAAAATGAGAAAAGCACAACGGAAACCATTCAGGATGGGTGGCTTCATACTGGGGATGCAGGGAGGCTGGATGAGGGAGGACATTTGTATATCATTGACCGGATTAAGGATGTTATTCGCCTTGATACAGGGGAAATGTTCTCTCCGCAATTTATTGAAAACAAGCTGAAGTTCAGTTCATTCATACAGGAAGCGGTAGCTATCGGGAAGGACCGTCCATATGTGGTTGCCATGATTAATATCGATATGAAAAATGTAGGGCGCTGGGCAGAGAAAAATCAAATTAGCTATACCACTTATACCGATTTATCTTCCAAGCCGCAAGTGCTGGAGCTGATTGAAAAACAGGTGCAGGAAATCAATCAGACTCTGCCTGAAAAGGCCCGGGTGAAAAAATTTGTTCTGCTTTATAAAGAACTGGATGCAGATGATGAAGAGCTTACAAGAACTAAGAAGGTCCGCAGGCAGTTTGTTGCTAAAAAATATCAGGCCTTAATTGATGGACTTTATACAGAAGACAAAAAAATACGTGTCAATGGCACCATCAAGTATCGTGATGGCATGGAACAAACCATCCAGACAACGCTTCAGGTGATTTTTATGGATGAAGGAGAGGGGGCAGCTTAATGACATTTTTCTTGCAAATGCTTGTAACAGGCATCGTGGTAGGAAGCGTTTATGCACTTGTCGCACTGGGTTTTGTGCTTATTTATAAATCCAGTGATGCTATCAACTTTGCACAGGGTGAGTTCCTTTTAATTGGAACATATGTCTGTTTAACGCTTATCACAGCCTATAACATTCCATTTATAGCAGCACTGTTAATTGCACTAATGTTCAGTGCTGTTTTAGGATTTGTCATTGAACGGATCGTTCTAAGGCCGTTTATTGGAGAGCCCGTCATATCCATGATTATGGCGACGATCGGATTATCGAGCGTTCTTGCCGGGATTGTTCATATTATTTGGGGCCATGAAACACGTGTATTTCCTAAGATTTTCTCTGAGCAGCCTGTTAACCTTGGTGAGATCGTCATTGCGCCGGTCTATTTATGGTCACTGTTAATCGTTGTGGTGATGCTTGTCATTTTCACCCTCTTTTTCAAATATTCCAAGCTCGGAATTGCGATGAGAGCAACCGCAGATGATCAGCAGGCGGCAATGTCAATGGGAATCAGCGTAAAAATGATTTTCGCAGTTGCCTGGGCGATTGCAGCCATTGTTTCAGCCGTTGGGGGAATCCTTCTTGGAAACATTAACGGTGTAAATGCATCCCTTTCAGCGATCGGCTTAAAGGTGCTTCCGGTTGCCATTCTTGGAGGACTCGACAGTATTCCCGGTGCCATCATCGGCGGGCTGATCATCGGTATTCTTGAGAGCCTGACCGGCGGGTATCTGGATCCTTTGGTTGGCGGGGGTCTGAAAGAGGTTATGCCGTTTGTCATCCTCGTATTTATCCTGATGTTCAAGCCATATGGCTTGTTCGGAAAAAAAGAAATCGAGAGGGTGTAACCGATGAGAAATCCTTTTGTAATGGATTGTGGAGAGTTCCATGTGAATTATAAAAAAGATATGGCGATCTGGAAGATCACCAGAGTAAGGATGCGCGTGTTCATTCTTCTGGCTGTATTTGCAGTCTTCCCAATGTTTGCATCCGATTATATCATTGGACTGGCTACACTTTGCGGAATTGCCGCTATTGGTGCGATCGGTCTGAACATCCTGACTGGCTTTACTGGACAGATTTCCATAGGGGTAGGCGCGTTTCTCGGGGTAGGCGGGTATACATCGGCTATTCTGACCGCAAAGCTTGGATTGAGCTTCTGGATTGCCATGCCGACAGCCGGTATAGTAACGGCGATTGTCGGTGGACTATTCGGGCTTCCATCCTTAAGGCTTAAAGGTTTATACTTGGCGATTGCCACCCTTGCAGCACAGGTAATCATTTTATTTGTTATTTCCCGCTGGGATGCGCTGACTGGCGGAACAGCCGGAATGGTCCTATCCAGGCCTGAACTTGGCAGTTTTGTCTTTTACAGTGAACGGAGCTATTACTACCTTATGTTTGCTGTGCTGGTTATTACGGCCCTCTTTACCCTGAACCTTTTCAGGTCGCGGGTCGGCAGGGCATTCATAGCAGTCCGTGACCGTGATGTGGCAGCAGAGGTTATGGGGATCGATTTGTTTAAATATAAAGTATTGGCATTTATTGTAAGTTCCTTCTTTGTTGGCATTGCCGGTGCTTTACTGGGCCATTATACAATGGTTGTCAGTCCTGAGCTTTATAGCATTACAGTGTCGATCGAATACTTAGCAATCATACTGGTCGGTGGTCTGGGAAGCGTATTCGGGTCTATTTACGGAGCTGTATTTATTACGTTGCTTCCAGTTGTACTAAGATCAGGGGTTGAAATGATGAGCGGGGTATTCCCAGACTTATCAGCTGTCTTAATCGGGATGAAAGAGGTAGTATTCGGCCTTGTGATTATCTTATTCCTGATCTATGAACCGCAGGGTCTCGCGAAAATATGGAAAAACATCAAAGACTATTTTAAGCTCTGGCCATTTTCCTATTAATTCCCGGGTAATAATATCTGAAAATTTTGAAAGTAAATCTTTCAAAATTTTATAGAAAGGCTGTTTTCGCAAAGTTTGTTGCTATTTGTATTATGTTTACTGAGTTGATTGTAGCGGAAGGTGCGAGACTCCTACGGGAGTAGCGGGACAGGTGAGACCCCGCAGACGCATAGCGTCGAGGAGGCTCACCGCCCGCCCCGTGGAAAGCGAGCATCCTGGAGCGGAAATCAACGGACAACATTGATAAGCGAAAAACAAATTAATACGAAAAGAGCCAATAAAAAAGAGGAAAAATGAGGGGGAACATTATGAAGAAGGTTTGGAAGGGTTTATTGGCAGCAACATTAATGGCTGGAATGCTGGCAGGCTGTTCTGGAGGCAGCGAGGAAACATCAGGTGACAAGAAAGGCGGCACTGTTAAAATTGGCGGTATCTTTGACCTTACGGGAGGTACCGGTGATGTTGGAACACCATATGCAGAGGGTGAAAAAGCATTTTTTGAATCCATTGCAGGCGAGGAGATTAACGGCTATAAGCTCGAATTAATTGGTGATGACTATGCTTATAAAATCCCGGAAGCCCAAAAGCTTTATCAGAAATTAAAATCAAAAGATAAAGTATCAGCCATTTTGGGATGGGGAACAGGGGACACTGAAGCCCTTCGCCAGCAGGTGGCAGCCGACAAGCTTCCATTCATCTCTGCTTCATACTCAGAGAACCTGAAAAATATTGACGAAAGCCCATATAACTTCCTGGCTGCGGCTTCTTACTCCGACCAGGCAAGATCCGTACTGAAATGGATAAAAGACAATCACACTGGCGGCACACCGACTGTAGCATTAATTTACAATGATACGGCCTTTGGAAAATCGCCAATTGAAGATGCCAAAAAATTTGCCAAGGAAAATGGCATTGAAATTGTAGATGAACAAATTGTTGATCTGAAAACACTTGATGCAACATCCCAATTGCTGAACATGGAAAAGAAAAACCCTGATTATGCAATTATTAACCAAACTTGGGGTGCAACAGCAACTATACTAAAAGATGCTAAAAAGCTTGGTTTGGATACACAATTCATCGGATTAAACTGGGCTACCGGAGAAGGCTTGCTTCCTATTGCAGGTGATGCGGCTGAAGGATTTATCGGAGTCGTCACACATGCCTTCCCATATGAAGATCTGCCTGGAATGGAAGAAATCAAGAAGTTCGTAGAAAGCAAGGGTGAAAAGCTGGAAGACAAGAACCAGAAGTTTATCCAGGGATGGGTGTCAGCCAAAATCATGGTTGAAGGCATGAAGCTTGCTGAAGACCCGACTTCAGGCGAAGGCATCCGAGCCGGCCTGGAGAAGATTTCAAATCTTGACCTCGGCGGTTTAGCCGCTCCGGTTACTTTTTCACCTGACAATCATGCCGGTACAAACCAAGTTCGATTGGCAGAAGTGAAGAACGGCCAGTTCGAAGTGTTCACTGATTATATCGGCTACTAACAAAATGGGGGGCGAGGTTTTATACCCGCCTCCTGTTCACTTTTAAAGTCTTGGTACTTATGAATTAGCAAATAAACTCGAAATTTGGCAAATAAACCCGAAAATTGCAAACAAGCGCTTGAATTTGCAAACAAATTTTTGTTTGTGGAAATAAACAGAGAAGACCACGAATGATTCAGGACATGACCTGGGAACGAAAAAAAAGGGAAATAGCGGGGAGGAAAGATGCATGCTGACAATAAACAATGTCGAAGTGATGTACGACAAGGTCATCCTTGTATTAAAAGGGATGTCAATGGTGGTGCCAAAAGGGAAAATTGTCGCTTTGCTCGGCAGCAATGGCGCCGGGAAAACGACCACTCTTAAGGCGATTTCCGGCCTGCTGAAAAGCGAAAACGGTGAAGTGACGGATGGCTTTATCGAGCTTTATGGCGAGCGCATTGATGTAAGCGATGCTGAAACCATCGTAAAGAAAGGCATTTTTCAGTGCATGGAAGGAAGACGCGTGTTCAAGCATCTTTCTGTTGAAGATAACCTGATCGCAGGTGCACATACCAGGAAAGACCGGAAGAATATTAAAGGCGATATCCAAAAAGTCTATCATTACTTTCCGAAGCTTGAAATGCTGAAGCACAGACAGGCCGGATATCTGTCAGGCGGAGAGCAGCAGATGCTTGCCATTGGAAGAGGAATCATGGCAAAGCCAAAGGTGCTGCTTCTCGATGAACCTTCATTAGGGCTGGCGCCGCTTTTAGTCAAAGAAATCTTCGGCATTATAAAGAAAATCAATGAAGAAGAGGGAACCACGATACTGGTAGTGGAGCAAAATGCCAATGTTGCCTTATCGATTGCCGATTATGGATACATCATGGAAAACGGCCGGATTGTGATGGATGGAACGGTGGACCGGCTCCTTTCCAATCAGGATGTGCGTGAATTTTATCTTGGAATGGGAGATAAGGGCCGGAAAAGCTATAAAGATATTAAATCTTATAAAAGAAGAAAGAGGTGGCTATAGTGGAAAAGCTGAAGAAAGTAATTTACCATGCATATAAAAATGCAAGCGGATTTAAAAAGCGCCTTGATGATGCCTGTATTTCTCCAGGTGACATACAAACTTTAAAAGACCTGGAGAAAATCCCAGTGCTTAAAAAAGATCGATTGCCGGAATTGCAATCTGCAGACCAGCCTTTTGGAGGCTTTGCAGCTGTAAAGCCAAATGAGATGGAACGAATTTTTATGTCGCCAGGTCCGATTTACGATCCGCAAACGACAGGGAAAGATTTCTGGCGTTTCTCAGAAGCTCTCAAGAAGGCAGGCTTTGGGGAAGGGGATATCGTACAAAATACATTTTCCTATCATCTCTCACCGGCAGGCTTTATGTTTGACTCCGCACTTCGTGAATTAGGAGCAACTGTTATCCCTGCCGGAACCGGGAATCGGGAGCTGCAGATTCAGATTATGAAGGATGTCAGGGTAACCGGCTACGTGGGAACTCCGAGCTTCTTTAACCTTTTGCTCGATTCCATTGAAGAGAAAGGATGGAAGATTGGTAACGAAATAGCGGTTAACAAAGTATTCTTCACTGCTGAAATGCTGACTGAACAAATGCGGAAAAGGTGTGAAGATAATGGGATTTCGGTATATGAAGGCTATGGAACTGCCGATTGCGGGTGCATTGCTTTTGAAGACAAGCAGGGCCCTGGACTGAGAATCACAGATTCTGCCATTGTTCAAATCTGTGACCCGCAGACTGGATCGGAAGTTACAGATGGAGAAGGAGAAGTGGTTGTCACTTTATTTGATAAAAGCTACCCGCTTATCCGCTTTGGCACAGGCGATCTTTCCCGCTGGGTTAAAGGGAATGAGGGGAAAAGGATTGCAGGAGTGCTGGGGCGTGTCAGTGATGGGATAAAGGTAAAAGGAATGTTTGTAAGAGAAAAACAGCTGGCGCGGGTATTAAATGAAGCAGGGTTTCCGGTATTCCAGGCTGTGGTAACAAATGAGCAGGGGCAGGACCAGATTAAGATTTTCATAGAATCGGAAGAAGGATTAAATTCTGAGCTTGCCTCAAAAATCCAGAATGTGATCAGGGTTAAGCCGATTCTTGAATTAACAGCGTCAGGATCTATTAAAAAAGATGAAAAGAAGCTGGTGGATAAGCGCAACTACGAATTAAAGAGGGTGTAGTCTAAGGGGGCTGATTGAATCGGCCTTCTTTTTTTATGAGGATTTGAAATAGTTAACTTTGATTAACGCCGAAAAGGAGTGAAGGAGAGGGAAATGGTAGCTAATCAGGAGGATTAACGCCGAAAAAGGAGTGAGGGAGAGGGAAATGGTAGCTAATCAGGAGGATTAACGCCGAAAAAAGGGCGAGGAAGAGGAAAATGGAAGTTAATCAGCTGGATTAATGCCGAAAAAGAGATGAGGAAGCGAAAAATGGTGGTTAATCATATGGATTAACGCCGAAAAAGAGGTGAGGGAGAGGGAAATGGTAGCTAATCAGGAGGATTAACGCCGAAAAAGAGGTGAGGGAAAGGAAAATGGTAGCTAATCAGGAGGATTAACGCCGAAAATAGGGCGAGGAAGAGGAAAATGGAAGTTAATCAGCTGGATTAATGCCGAAAAAGAGATCAGGAAGCGAAAAATGGTAGTTAATCATATGGATTAACGCCGAAAAAGAGATGGTGAAGAGAAAATGGCAGATAATCATACGGAGTCATTCAGCGACTGCCAAAAATATCAGGCAAAAATCCTCAATATAATCACCAGTGGCGCCGCTAATGAAAATTAACGGCCGACATCCGGATTCTCACACTCCACCACTAGAAACAATCCTTTATAATAGGGAGTCACCTTCGTTATCTTCATTCCTGAATCCCTTATAGCCTTAAGTGTGTCTCGGTTCAGGTGGCAGCCGTCGCATATCCTTTTCCATAGAGGGTTGAGGGCTTCCTGGGCAAATGCGAGAGCGGGCTGCTCCATTTTCACATGTTCAAAGAATAGTATTTTTGCCTGTGGCTTGCAGACTCGTTTAATCTCTGTGAGTGCTTGTTCAGGATTTGGGATTGTGCAGAACACCAGAGTGGCAACTGCCGAATCAAATGTATTGTCCGCAAATTCAAGTTCTTCAGCAGACTGCTGGTGAATGAGAATAGGAACTGAAGCCACATTTTTCCGGGAAAGTGAATTTTCAATCATCGCTGGATTCGGTTCAATGGCATCAACCCGGTCAGCCTTTTTATATAAGGGGAAGTTAATGCCTGTACCGGCTCCAATCTCGAGAACACGGCCACAAGCCATGGTAAGGATCTCGCTTCTGATTCTCTGGAATTTTCTTTTCTCAAGAGGCTGCATGGCCAGATCATATAGCGAAGGGAATAAGCTGCTCAATTATTTCACTCATTTCTTAATAGCTGTTTATTCTATTTTACCCTTTTCCCAAAACGAAACAAGCCGGCACCTCGATTGGAGACGCCAGCTTTAATCAGGGCATGCTGTCGAACATCTCGTTCAGCTTCTCATATGTGTCAGGATATTTTGCCTCATATTGAAGATAGGCTGGAACAGGGTAACGCACTCCCCCTTTGTGGGTTTGCTTTAATCCATCTGCAAATTCATCTGCCATGGAAAAAGGAATGGTGAAGGCCATTTCGTGATCATGCGTCTGGCCGAAAACCCGGTCTCCATAGCATGGGAGGATTACCTGCGGCTTACCGGTTTGAATGGTCTTTATAACTATATCGGCGCAATCTGCCCGGGCTGTAAAAGTGGAAGTAATTTCGCCGCCCGTGTGATAAAGTGCGCCCGCCACCATTCTCATGACTTGTGCTGAATTTCCATATACTGTGATTACATCAGGTTCAAATGATGCTCTCCCCAGAGGAGACATCAGCACTGTACCGGCTTCCTCTTTTGTAAACTTGGGTACGGCCGCTTCGGTTAAGGCCCCAAGATCACAGGTTTTGGTGTACATCCCATCTGTTAAGTTTCCCTCTGAGTAATAATCGAGTTCCTCTTCAAACCCGAAAGCAATCTTGGCAATTGGGCATGACAAGTCTTCTTTGCCCATGGCAATCGACCAGCCATATCTTCTTGACATTGTTACCCCCTGGCAGATGCTGAAAGTTTTGTTAAAGTCTCTTGCCGGCCGCTTGACCCTGTCAGGCATAGAATCTTCCTTTTTCATAACCCTAATGGCAAGCGGAAAGGTGTCAGGACGCACATATGTATGTATCGCAGTTTCCAGATCAGATAGCTTTTGAGTGTGAATGGCTCCCTGCATTAAAATCCCTCCTTAAGATATAATAAGTATTCTATAGATTATATGGATCAACCTGCATAGTTAGGCGTTTATTTTTTTGCAAATATCAGTTGACGTGAAACCAAAAGGTTTTATATCATTTAAAATGAAACCAAAAGGTTTTATTTCAATTGCAAAGGAGTTCAATTAAATGGAAACAATTCAGGATATTAAACAAACCGTAATACTTAATGCGCCTATCGAAAAAGTCTGGGAGAAAGTTTCTACATCAGAAGGAATCGAAGCGTGGTTTATGCCAAATGATTTTAAGGCTGAACTTGGCTATGAATTTCATATTCAGTCCCCATTTGGCCCGTCTCCTTGTAAGGTGACAGAATTGGATGAGCCAAACCGGCTATCTTTTAGATGGGATACGGATGGATGGTTTGTATCTTTCATTTTAAAAGATTTGGGCGGCAAAACTGAATTTACGCTTATACATGGCGGATGGAAACAGCCTGATGAATTGGTTGAGAAAGCTGGACAAGAGAGTGCAGTAATCCGTGAAAGAATGTCTCAGGGATGGACTGGTATTCTCGCGAAGCTTGGCAAGGCTGTTAAGGAATAATGGGTGCTTCTGCCAGGAAACATGATGTGTTTCAGGCAATTGCCGACCCTACGAGAAGAGAGGTTTTAAGGCTGCTGGCTGAAAAAGAACGCCCGATCTCAGAGATAAGCGCGCATTTCCCTATAAGCCGTACCGCCATATCAAAACATCTCCATATTCTCTCGGAAGCCCAATTAGTAAAAGGGGAAAAGGCGGGGAGAGAAAGAATTTACCATCTCCAGCCTCAGCCGCTGACTGAATTGAAGCAATGGCTGTCCTTTTATGAACAATTCTGGAACAATAAGCTGCAAAAACTTAAATATCTAGTTGAAGAAGATGAATGATTTTCTGGAAAAAGAGCTTCCGCAGCTCTTTTTTCTTTTGAACGAAAATGAGGTCTTTCTTATAAAAGATATAATATAATAAGGTTTGTGTTTACTATTTTGTGAAGGAGTCTCAAGGATGTATCAGACGTTTACTCTACAGGAGAAGATCAGGCAAATAACAATCATGTTAATTCCTATATTAATCACGCAGTTTGGCATGTTTGCGATGGTCTTTTTTAATACAATAATGTCAGGGAGATATAATGCTTCCGATCTTGCTGGCGTAGCGATTGGCTCCTCCATTTGGAATCCTGTCTTTACCGGGCTTAGCGGAATATTAATGGCTGTATCCCCAATTGCGGCTCAAGCGATTGGAGAAAAAAAGAACAAAGAAGTTTCATCTATTGTAAAAAATGGAATCTTATTGGGCTTTATCATTGCCTTTGCAGTCATTCTATTGGGTTCAGTTTTGCTTGACCCTCTGCTTAATAACATGAATCTGCCTGATGATGTGGAAGCAACAGCCCGTGGCTATCTTGTAGGCCTCAGCTTTGGAATCATCCCTTTGTTCATCTTTAATGTTTTAAGATCTTTCATATATGCACTCGGCAAAACAAGAGTTGTGATGGTGATTTTATTTTGTTCACTTCCCATCAATTTCTTCCTGAATTATGTCCTGATTTTTGGCTATTGGGGATTTCCTGAATTGGGGGGTGCAGGAGGAGGGTATGCAACTTCTTTTACTTATTGGTTCATCCTTGTTATGACTGCACTTATAATCAAAATGAAGGATCCTTTTTCAAGCTATGCCATTTTCAGCGGCCTTAAGGAATTTTCGTGGAATAAATGCAAAGAAATCTTAAAGATAGGCGTACCAATGGGACTGTCCATCTTTTTTGAAACGAGTATGTTTGCCGCGGTGACCATCTTAATCAGTAAGTTTAATGTAACAACTATTGCTGCCTATCAGTCTGCATTAAACATAGTTTCCTTCCTGTATATGATCCCAATCAGCATTTCCATGGCACAAACGGTGTTAGTCGGATTTGAAGTGGGGGCTGGCAGGTATAAGGATGCAAAATCATACAGCTGGCTGGGCATCTATCTGTCTATTTTAATTGCGCTGTTCACAGGCCTCCTGGTTGTATTTTTCCGCTATGAGGTTGCAGGCTTTTACTCTACTGATCAAGCGGTTATTGCCCTGACTGCCCATTTCCTGATTTATGCGCTGTTTTTCCAGATTTCCGATGCCATCCAGGCTACTGCACAAGCGGCTTTAAGAGGATATAAAGATGTGAATATATCTTTTGTTATCACACTGGTTTCTTATTGGCTGATCTGTCTGCCTGCTGGTTATGTTCTTGCACACTATACAGACCTTGGCGCAACTGGTTACTGGCTTGGCCTTACGTTTGGGCTTCTTGCTGCAGGTGTTTGTCTTTCAATCAGGCTCGTTTATATCCAGAAGAGAAAATTTATCATCGAAGAAATCAGGGAAGCAGGCTAAAGCCGTCTATCCGCTTATTGCGGCATGGGCGGTTTTTTTTGTTGACTTTTTTTTTGACATATTCCTGACATATTGCACCGTTATAGTAAAGTCGAGGTTAAGGATGCTTGGCCTTCAAAATGATCAGGAGGTATAGTAATGAAAAAAACAATCATTGGTTTTAGCCTTGCAGGTTTATTACTTGCAGGGGGATATGCAACAACATCTTTTGCAGCAGATACAGAAGCTTATGCAGAAAAAGGCGAGTTAAGCTGGAAATTTAAAAGCAGGGGGTTTGGCCATCATGGCAGGGGGGGTACCAATGACTCTGAATCTATCCTTCAAAGGGCTGGAGAGCTCGGCATTCAAACAGAAGGAAAAGATGCCGAAACTTTAATTGGGGAAATCCGGGAAGCTGAAATTCTGAAAGAAGCGAAGGAGCTTGGGATAAAAACGGATGGAAAAGACGCTGAAGACCTTATGGAGGAAGTAATGCTTGCTAAGCTGAAAAAGGAAGCTGCAGAATTGGGCATCAAGACAGAAGGAAAAAATGCAGAAGCTCTCCATGAAGAAATCGGTACAGCAAAACTGAAAGAGGAGGCCAATGAACTGGGAGTGACGACTGAAAACAAAGATTTGGAGACCTTAAAGAAGGAGATTCAGACAGCTTCTTTGAACAAGCAGGCAAAAGAACTTGGAATTTCTGCTGATGGCAAAGATATGCAGACTCTAAAACAAGAGATATTCACAGCATCTGTAAAAAAAGAGGCAGAAAAGCTTGGAATCTCCATAGAAGGCAAAGATATCAGGGAAGCTGCACAAGAGGTCTTTTCCGTGAAGGTCAAAAAAGAGGCGAAGGAACTGGGCATATCAATAGATGGGAAATTCATTCAGCAAATTGCTCAAGAGGTTAGGGAGAAAAAAGTGGCTAATCTCGCTAAGGACTTAGGTATTTCCACAAAGGATAAATCAACAGCAGATCTTCTAGCAGAAATAGAAGAGAAGGACAATGCTGAATTACAGGACGTTCTCGGAGAAACTTTTATGGGGATCAAAGGATTTGGCAAAAAGGAAATGAAAGGCAGTCATGGGCATGGAAAAGATAGCAGCATGGAACAGCGGGCATCTAAAGAAGATCCAGCTGATATAAGTTCAGATTCAGGCTCTATGTAATAAGTTTTAAAAAATCCCCGTGTACAAATCCGGGGATTTTTCTGTATAGTTAATTTATTGGAGGAAGGTAAAAATGAAAAAAATCCTTATAGCAGAAGATGAATTAGCTATTTCTAAGGTTTTAAGCGCCTATTTGCAGCGAGAAGGATTTGAAGTTTTAACAGCATTTGACGGCACCAATGCCCTTGAGCAATTTTTCAGTCACTCCCCTCACCTTGTGATCCTGGATATTATGATGCCTGGCATGGATGGATGGAGTGTTCTTGAAAAAATTCGTGAAAAAAGCGCATGTCCTGTCATCATGCTTACAGCGCTGGGGGATATTGATTACAAATTGAAGGGCTTGAATACAGGTGCAGATGACTATATTTCAAAGCCTTTTATCGGGGATGAGGTTATCGCACGTGTGAATGCCGTATTAAGGCGATCAGCAAATGTGTACACGGATGAACATATAAAACAATATGGAAGCTTAACGATAAATTTTGATGCTCATACCATTTTCCTGAATGGCAAGGAAGTAAGTTTGACTCCGCGAGATTTATCTTTGATTTTGTTTTTGGCTGAAAGGCCTAACAGAACTTTCACCAGGGATCAGTTGATTGAACATGTCTGGGGGATGGATTATGACGGAAGCGACCGTGCTGTCGATCTGGCCGTAAAGAGGGTACGGCAGGCATTAACGGACTGGCCCGAAACTGAAGGTGAAATCAGGACTCTCAGAGGAATGGGGTACCAATTCCATGTTTATGAAAAATAACAAAAGAACATCCCTGCTCCGCTATTGGACAACCCGCTATCTTTTTACACTTGTCATCGGCCTTATCATACTGGCAGCGGGATCTATGTGGTGGATCAGGCAGACAACACTTGAAAACCGGCTGAATTTGCTGCAGTATGTTGCTGTTGAAACAGCAGATCGTGTCGTTCAGCAGGACGGAAGCATTGAATTTGATCCATTTTTTAACAGAATGCTGGAGGAAAGAGCGAAGCTGCTGGAATTTAAGTTTGATCCCCAGGTTTTCATAAGCGATTTAAATGGCCAGGTATTATATAAAAAATCTGGACGTATGCAAAGAAATAACCAGGCTGGTCCCAATCTCGGAACTCTGCCTGCAGATATGCTTGAAAATCAAAAGAACGTCCAAAAATTGAATACACAGGGTGGGCAAGCGGTTTATGCGGTCAAGTCGGAGATATCATTCGATAATAACCAGGTGGGATGGGTCGTTGTGATCCAAAGCGCAGATGATTTGACGAACGTAAATCAGGAATATTCCCTGTTATTTATCATGCTCACAGGATTGGGTCTTCTCGGATGGAGTGTCATTTATTTTCTATCCAGGAAAATTTCGAGGCCCATTCAGGAAGTAGCTCAAGCTGCCTCGAAAGTCAGCGAAGGAGACTATAAAATCGACCTCAAAGCCAGGGCTAATGAGGAAGAGATTCATAATTTAATCATTTCGTTTAAAGAAATGGCAGAGCGGCTAATGCACCTTGAAAAACTAAGGGCAGAATTGCTGGCTGGGGTCACACACGATTTAAAAACACCTGTCACATCTATAAGCGGTCTAATTCAGGCAGTGCGTGATCATGTTGTAAGCGGTGAAGAAAAAGAGGAGTTTCTTGATATTTCCCTAAAAGAAGTCAGCCGTTTGCAGAAAATGATTGAGGATTTACTCGATTTTAATTCACTTTCGGCTGGTGCCTTTTCAATTAGGCCTGAAAACTGTGATATGAATAAGCTCGTGAATGATATTGTGAGGCAATGGGCTTTAGCACAGAAAGGCCATTTTCACTATAGTGTGGAAGTGCCCGCTGAAACCATATGCAGATCAACAGACCCGTACCGTCTGCAGCAGGTTATGATTAATTTATTGAATAATGCTTATCATGCCATTGATGAAGATGGCAGCATTACTGTTATTTTAAGTGAAAGATATATTGAGGTACATGATAATGGATCGGGAATAGCCGAAGAGGAGCAGCCTTATATTTTTGAGCGTTTTTACAGGGGTGAACAGAAGAAGCTGAAAGTAAGAGGGCTTGGCTTGGGGCTTCCATTCAGCAAACTGCTGGCTAATGCTCTGAACGCAAATTTATTTTTAAAAGAAAGTTCGGCAAAAGGTACTGCATTTGCGATTAAGTGGAATGAAGAAGGGTAGGTATAAGCGGGGAGGATTTGCATGCCTATTCTTTTTTGGGGGTGAATAAAAACGGTGCATGCGAAAAATTAGATAGATTTTGTCTGTTTCGAAGCATTTTCAGCAGCTATGCTATATGGATTTTATTATCTTCGATAAGGTTATCCCACCAGCACATACATTTTTGACTCCGAACTAACCTCGAGGTTAGAATATTATTGTTCTTTAAATAGATGACTAGACAGCAATGATTTATTTGATAAGGAGGACATTTATGGAGACTAATTCTTCTAAGTATGAAATAAATGTGAATGGATCTCTGTTTGATTGGGATCTGGATAATGCAACGTTTAAATTCGAAAATGACGAAGTGGTAGTGTTTTGGGTAAACACAGCTTTTAAGACTCTCCTGGACTCCATTGAGGAAATCTCTGGTGAAAAGTCAGCCGAGCTTGTTCTTGAAACCGCTGGCTATAGGACAGGAAAAATTGTCAGCAAATTTTATTTGGAATCGAATAAAGAAAAAGAAGACATTATTATTCATTTACCCAATATGTATTTAACTGCCGGATGGGGAAAAACAGATATTGCATCCTTTAGCCTCGAAGAAAAGAAGGCGATCATTCGTGTTAAAAATGGGTGGGAGTATAAGATTAATGTGGAACAAAAAAAAGAAGCAGAAGGCACTTTTTTGCCTGGACATTGGGCAGGGGTGCTCAGCGGCCTGTTTGAAACAAATATATGGTATAAAGTGAAACAAAGCCAGGTTAAGGGGGATCATTATTCCGAATACGAATTTTTTGAGTCCGACATTACGCCCTCCCAGAATATCAGTGCCTTGATTAAAAAGCAGAATCAAAGCGCCCAGAAAAAGCTGGAAAAGGAAATTGCTGAGCAGACCAAAGTAATGTCTGAAATAATTAAAGAGATATCTTCTCCTATAATTCCAGTGATCGATTCCATTCTGGTCATTCCTTTAGTGGGAAGATATGAAGAGCTGAGGGCGGAGGAACTGCTGAACAGAACCTTACTGAATCTTCCCCGGTATAAAGCAGAGTATTTAATATTGGACTTAACTGCTTTAAAGGGTGTTGATCAATATACTTTAGATTTTCTGCAGAAATTCGTAAAAGCAGCTTCCCTATTGGGCACAAACTGCATATTTGTCGGGATTTCACCCGAACTTAGCCTGCAAATCATCGAGAGCGGAAACAAGGAAACACAAATTCCATGTTTTTCAGTTCTGCAGCAGGGAATCACCCACGCGTTAGATCAGGTAGGATTACAAATTTCTCCAAAAAAATAATGAGTAAAAACCAGCATTTAGGGCTTATGCTGGTTTTTTACTGCATATTAATGTAACTAGCCTTTGACAACATTACCTTCGGCTGGTATCGGATGAGCTTTTAACATTCTAGCAAAATGGAGTAAATTATAGGCCATTATTTTGGCATGCTCTCTTGTGAAGTCATTGTCATAGCCCTTTGCTTCAATAAAGGATGGTCCGGGGCCAGCCTCACCAACCCAATAGGTGTCAACGTTTGGAGGAATGGTGAATCCCATATGGGAAAGTGAATATAGCACGGAGCGGGAAACTTGTTTGGCTCCATCTTCATTGCCGGTCACCACAACACCGCCAACCTTGTTGTAAAAAATATACTGTCCTTTTTCATTTGTCAGACTGCTTCCTCCATATAATCTTTCGATTACTTTTGTGGTGATGCTGCTCTGCTCGCCAAGCCAAATGGGAGAACCAACGATAAGGATATCTGCCTCTTCAACCTTCTTAAAAATATCCGGCCATTCATCCTCCTGATCTACAGCTTCAGAAGTAATACCGGAACCAATTTTAAAGTCTGCAGCTGTAACAACCTCTGTTTTCACTTCCGTTTTTTCAAAAAATTTAACAACCTCATCTATAAGAGCACCGGTATTGGAAGGTTCACTGCTTTTTTTTAGTGTACAGTTTAAAACTAAAGCCTTAATTGACATGTTTCATACAACTCCCTTTCTATTATTCACTACTCTTAATTCCCTGTGCTCAGGAGCAAAAACAATCTAAATGAAGGAAATGTGATAAATTCAACGAATTACATAATTTTGTGCGAGATTGGAGGGACTGAAATGATCTATGAAATGACGGTTCAATTCCGGGTGCTGGATATGAAAGAGGGACTGTTGTGGTATGAAACATTGCTTAATAAAAAACCTGATCTCATTCCGCATGAAGGATTTGCAGAATGGGAACTCATCACAGGGTGCTGGCTTCAGATAGCTGAGGGTTCACCCAGTATAGGAAGCGGTCCAATTAGGCTTGGGGTGCCTGATCTTGAGCAGGAACGTGAAAGACTAATCACAGAATTAAAAATAACACCATTTGAAATCCATACGAGAAAAGAAGTCCCTGTTAAGTGGGCTACATTTGCTGATCCATGGGGAAATAGAATTGGATATTTTGAATATATCGATAAGCATGAGAAAGAAATCCAAATAAAAAAGGTAAACAAAGAAGACTGGGGGAAATGACTGCTATGGATCATCGTTATACAGAAAGAGAAGGTTGTTTTGGAAGCTTGACATAAAAAGGAGGACATAATGAAGATACGAAAAATGGACCATTCAGAGCCCCCTCCAATGAATCTGCTATTATTGGCAGATCCTTCAATTGAATTTATTAAAGATTATGTAAATCGAGGGGAAACATATTTTGCTGAAATAAACGGAGAAGTAGTCGGCGTTTATATCCTTCTAGCCACAAGACCAGGAACTTGTGAGATTATAAATATTGCCGTTAGTGAAAAATACCAGGGTGAGGGCATCGGCAGAAAACTTCTTGAGCATGCAATAGAGCTTGCGTTTCAAGGTGAATATAAGACCCTTGAAATTGGAACGGGGAATTCAAGTATTGGCCAGCTGGCTTTTTACCAAAAATGCGGTTTTAGAATCACAGGGGTCGATAGAGATTTTTTTGTGAGGCATTATAAAGAAGATATCATTGAAAATGGAATCCATTGCCGGGATATGATCAGGCTGTCTTTGGATTTGCAATGAAATTGCCCCAAATGATTAGGAACAGCAGTGAAAAAGGCAGACTAAAAGCTGATTTCATGAATGTTATGCTGTAATATGTTACGTTAAAGTTAGAACAGTCAGAAAAGGAGTGTTTGGTTTTGCGTGAAAAGGAAGTTTTAAAGGAAGAAATCCTGAATGCCTATCAATTCAGGCATGCGACAAAGGAATTTGATCCAAATAAAGAAATCCCCGAGGAAGATTTCCGGTTTATATTGGAGACAGGCCGTCTGTCACCAAGTTCATTTGGTTTTGAACCATGGCGTTTTGTGGTTGTTCAGAACCAGGAGCTCCGTGAGAAAATTAAGAATGCCTCCTGGGGCGCATACGGGAAACTGCCTGAAGCTAGCCACTTTGTTTTAATCCTGGCAAGAACGAAAAAAGATACAAAATATGATTCCTGCTATCTGCAGGATCATTTTAGAAATACCCTGGGCATGCCGGAAGAAATGATGGACAAATATCTGCAGCGGATTGAGGAATTCCAGAAGTCCGATTTTGATCTGCTGGAAGGAGATCGCCCACTCTTTGATTGGGCCTGCAAGCAAAGCTACATTGCACTTGGGAATATGATGACCGCCGCTGCACAAATTGGTATAGATTCCTGTCCCATTGAGGGGTTTGACATTGAAAAAATGAATAAGCTCCTGAATGAGGAAGGCTTGCTTGAAGAAGGAAGCTTCGGACTGTCGGTAATGTGTGCCTTTGGATACAGAGTGAAAGACCCAAGACCAAAAGCGCGCAGACCATTCGATGATATTGTAAAGTGGATTGATTAGGAAAAGAGCATTGGCTCTTTTCCTTTTTTTATTGTTTAAAAAAGGAAATTGGTATTATAGCTAGAAAAACTAATAAGAAATCAAAGCTCCTAATTAAGAAAGGATTTTATATATGAAGATAACGAAAGAAAAATTTCAGAACACAAGCAGATGGATAAAAAGAAATGCAAGACCGCTTGAATCTGCTTTATGGTCGTACCATTTTGAGGATCGTAATGATGAAGGGGTAATAAAATGTATAGAAGCGTTTCAGAATGAAGACGGGGGATTTGGCCATGGCATTGAACCTGATTTCTGGTCACCTTACTCGTCACCGATGGCTTCCTGGGCTGCCGGTCAAATCTTAATGGAAATTGAAGCAAAACCCGAGTTGAAAGTTGTACAAAAACTAGTAAATTATCTAGAACACAGCTATATCCATGAGAATAAAATGTGGCCATCTGTGATGACTTCAAACAATGAGTACCCACATGCTCCTTGGTGGCATTGGACAGAGAATATCCAGGATAATTGGGCTTATAATCCAAGTGCAGAGCTTGCAGGGTTCTTATTGCATTGGTCGCCATCTGGAAGCAGTGCTGCTGAAATAGGATGGAAAACCGTAAAGAATGCAATTGCATATTTAATGGAAGTTGATGAAATGGATAGACATGAAATAAACAATTTTCAGCAGTTGGTAAAGCTAATGTCCAAGCAGGAATCTGAATTTGATTCAAGACTTAATTACCCGCTCAAGGAGACGGCTGAAAAAGTGAATGCTCTTGCTTACAAAGCTGCCGGGAAGAATAAATCAGAATGGGCAGAAGGCTATGTAGCCACTCCCTTGGATTTCGCTGAGCAGCCAGAAGATTCTCTATCTATGAGATTTGGAACGTCAATAGATGATAATCTTGATTTCTATATTGAGCAGCTCTCAAATGAAGGAACTTGGGACATTCCCTGGAGCTGGGGACAATATGAAAATGAATTCCAGGTTGCAAGCAATCATTGGAAAGGAATACTTGCTGTTAAGCGGTACAAAATATTGGATTCTTTTGGAAGGCTTGCTTAAATGAGGTGAAAAATTATGAATCTAGTGATGAAAAGTGACTTAGCTGAGAGATTGGACAAGGCAGAGACAAGTGTGCTGCTCTCCAGATTGACGGCAATTAAAAATCGGGATGGAAACCCAATGGGCGTGGAAATTAAAAGGATTGGCGGGACAACCGCTTTCGCTGCCAGGAATATTCCGGGTCCATCCTTCAATCTTGTAAAAGGATTTAACGCAGCAGATGCCGAAGCTCTGGATCAAATTATTGATTTCTATCAGGGAAAAAGAATTCCCATACGATTGGAGATTACACCTTCAAACGGATCATCAGATTTACTGAGGATCCTTCATCAAAAAGGGTTCTATCAATGTGATTTCCATACCACTTTGTTTGCGGAACCTTCAGATCTTGTGGACATTCCCATTAATGCCAATATTGATATACGCAGGATGCAAAGAAGCGACTTTGATCTTTTCGGTGAGCTATATACAATGGGGTTTGGAATGCCTGGATTCCTTAGCCAAGGAATAGCTGAAAATAATGAGGTTCTTTATGACAATAGAAACTGGTCCTTTTATCTTGCCTTTGTAAACAATGAACCAGCTGGAATAGGTGTTATTTATATCATAGAAAAGGCAGCGAATCTTGCGGCTGCGGCTGTTTTGCCTGCCTTCAGAAACAGAGGGGTCCACAGCGCGCTTATTCAAGCCCGAATCTATCAGGCGATTACACAAAATTCAGAGCTTGTGACAGGTCAGGCAAGGTTTGGTTCGGCAAGCCAGAATAATATGGAAAAAGCAGGTTTGAAAATTGGATATACAAAAGCAATCTGGGTAAGGGAATAATACTATGCATAAAGGCAGGATGGTGCCAAATGGAGCTTAAAATACATACCAGGAAATCAGCTATCGGGGATATTCCCCAGCTTGCAAGCTTAATGGGGGATCTGGGCTATCCGGTGTCGAAAGAGCTGATGGAAAAGAGGCTTAATAACATCGGTGCACATCCTGATTACTATACATTAGTGGCTTGTCTAGAAGATAAAGTAATTGGAATGGCTGGATTCCATACAGGTCTTTTATATAATACTGACGGCATTCATATCCGAGTTATTGCTTTAGTTACTGATAAAAATTACAGAGGGATGGGTGCAGGTAAGAAGCTGATGCAGGCTGTTGAAAATTTTGCAGAACAATTGGGGGCTGCCGGAATTGTATTAAATAGCGGAAACAGGACTGAACGCGAAGACGCTCATCAATTTTATATTAGTTTAGGCTATCAGGCAAAGAGTACCGGGTTTGTGAAAACCCTCCATTAGAAAGCGGAATCCATATTAAGTATTTATTGGAGCCGTCTTATAATGAAGTGAAGGAATAGGAAAACCAGGCTGTTTAAGCAGCCTGGCTTTTTATAAAGAAGCTTTTACATCCATCTGTTTTGCCGAATCCGGCTGTTGCCTGTCAGTTTTGCTTAGAAGGATGCCCAGTGCAGTACCTGCTGCAGCTGGTACAACCCATTCCATTCCAACCGATGCGAAAGGCAATACTTCCCTAAGGGATTGAAGGGCTCCGAGATCAAAGCCAAAGGTGCTTAAACCTCCCAGCGCTGCAAATACTCCAGTGAATAATAGCGCACTCCCGTAAACTTTTCGCGGATTTCGGAAAAAGCCATTAAAGAAGCTCAGCGTAATCAGCACAATGGTCAAAGGATAAGCTGTTACCAGGAAAGGAACAGATACTTTGAGAATTTGATTTAACCCAAGATTTGATAAGGTAAAACCAATCAAGGTTACGGCACTGATGACTAATTTATAGCTTACCTTTGGCAGCAGCTTTGAGAAATATTGTCCGCAGGCTGATGTTAAGCCTACTACAGTCGTAAAACAGGCAAGAGTGAAAATTGCACCTATGAATGCCGTTCCAGCTCTTCCGAATAACAGGGTAGCGGCAGATGATAAAATGGCTGTCCCGTTTTCAAAAGTGCCGTTCGCAGCTATTTTAGCTCCTAATAAACCAAGGGAAATATAAACGGCTGCCAGCAGCACGCCAGCTATTACTGCAGCTCTTAGTGTATAAAGGGATAATTGCTTTTCGTCATGTACACCTTTTTTCTGGATGGCAGTAAGAATGACAATTCCAAAGGCAAGGGCGGCAAGGGCATCCATTGTGTTATAGCCTTCAAGGAAACCCTTAAAGAATGCGCCGCTGTCATAACCGCCAGATGGAGCCAGCTGCTTTGTGCCGAAATTCATGATTGCAGCTGTACAAAGGATAACAACCGACAGCAGCAGAACTGGAGTAATCCAGCGGCCCATAAATCTTTCCATTTTGGCCGGATTTAAACTGACGACATATACAAACAAGAAAAAGACCGCAGAATACATAAACAAAACTAGTGATAGGTTCCATGAATCATTAATAAATGGCATGACCCCCATCTCGAAAGCAACACCTGCATTTCTGGGAATAGCCAGGAAAGGACCAATGGACAGGTAGATGATAACCATAAATAAAGTGCCAAAAAGAGGATGAACCCGGCTGGCAATCGCTTCAATTCCACCCTTTGCCATGGAGATGGCAAGCAGTACAATAAATGGCAAGCCTACAGCAGTCAGAATAAAACCTGCAATCGCAAGCCAGAAGGAGGTACCTGATAAGGCACCGAGGTAGGGAGGGAATATTAAATTACCTGCTCCAAAAAACATTGAGAATAACATGAGACCGATAAAAAAGCTGTCAAATTTCTTCATAAGATGCTCAAACTCCTTTTTTAAAAAATAAAAAGACCCGTCCCCAGAAAGGGACGAGTCTATACTCGCGATACCACCCTAATTCCGCAGTTCAAAAAACTGCAGCACTCAGCTGCGTACAATCATACGCGTTCCATTGTAACGGCGGAAAACCCGTCAAAGCTTACTGTATTTCAGCTTTGCATCTCAGAGATGATCTTCGGATCAGGTACTGTACACCGGATTTCACCATATGCCGGCTCTCTTAGGAACAGCATTCCTGTCTTACTCTTCTCTTCAGCGATTTATTATTTGAAAATAATTTATCAGATAAGTTTAGATTAGTCAATATTTTTTGTTAATTAAAATTACTTTTCGCGGTAAAAGCGTTAAAGCAGCCGGTTACTGAGTGTATATTTTCTATATTTACCGAGAAAAGTAAATTCTTGTTTAACAGAGCAAGAAAAAGAGGTAGATAATAAATACACCAATGGAGAGTTAGGATATCATTATTAAAAATGGAAAAAATATGTTTTAAGATTGGAAAGACTAGGAGACATTCATGATAAGAATACAAGCTGTTAATAAGAAAAATGAACTGAAACAGGATATTACTCTAGAAAGGCTGAAAGCTGAGTGGGAAAGCTATAAGTGGTTTTGGGTTGACTTTGATCAGCCAACCGAGGAGGAAACTGCTGAACTCGACAAGACTTTTCACTTTCACCCCCTGGCAATAGAGGATTGTGTTGTCAAACTCCAGCGCCCCAAAATGGACTATTATGAAGACTATAGCTTTTTTGTCACCCATAGCCTAAATCATATTAACGAAGATAAACAGGAAATTAACTTTTTTATTGGCTCAAATTACATAGTATCCTACCATCATGAACTCTCCAGGGAAATGAATGATGTTTGGGAAAGGCTTAGCTTAAGTAAGAAGATTAGTAAATGGGACCCTTACCTGGTCATGTACCATATCATTGATAAAATAGTGGATAATTACTTTCCCATCGTTTATCAGCTGGAAGATCGTTTGAGTCTCATTGAAGATAACCCAAATGATGAAACGATGGAAGAATTATTGGAGAAGTTATTTGATATCCGCCATCATTTATTGCAGATAAGATATACTGTGATTCCGATGCGGGATTTAATATACCGTGTCATTAATTCCCATAGGCTTAAAGGTGTAAAGGAAAGATACGAATACTTTGCTGATATTCATGACCACTTATTGAAATTGACTGAAATGATTGATGGAAACAGAGAATTGACAAACGATATCCGTGACAGTTACTTATCGATCAACTCCCATCAGACAAATCGGGTAATGAGAGTCCTTACCGTGATAACAACCATTTTCATGCCCTTAACTTTTATAGCAGGCATATATGGGATGAATTTTGAAAACATGCCGGAATTATCGTGGAAATATGGATATTTTGAAACACTGTTATTAATGTTTATTATTGCCTTAGGCATGTTTTGGTGGTTTAAGAAGAAGGGCTGGTTCAGATAAAGCGTTAAAGGCAGAATGCATTTAATGTGCATCTGCCTTTCATTGGTGTGAGGCACTGAAATTTTTAGCGGAAAGCCATGAGTTCGAAAGGTGTGCCAGAATATTATTCCTTTATAATCTGATACAGTTTTAACATATCATTTCTGCCGAAGATTTTCGGCACAGGATACAAGGGATTGGCTTCCTTTAAGGCACGTTCAGCCATTACGGGAATGTCACTGTCTATTATTCCACTCACCTTTTGGGGGATCCCCATTTTATGGTTGAGGGATTTTATGCTGCTTATAAAGCTCTTTGAATTTTCTTCAGCTGAAGCTCCCGGATCACCTATCCCCGCCGCCATTGCGAGTTCATCTAGGGGTTCCCAGACTGCCTCGCCGTAATGCTCCAGTACATATGGAAGAATGATAGCATTAGCCAAACCATGAGGAACAGAGTAAAATCCTCCCAGCGTATGGGCGATAGCATGAACATTGCCTACATAGGACCTGGTAAAAGCCAGTCCTGCCAGATAAGCAGCTTTTTGCATACAGGCTCTTGCCTCCAGATTTTCGCCATTCTGATATGTTTCGTAAAGATTATCATAAATCAGCCGGACTGCATCTATGCTCAACTTTCTCGTCTCTGCAGTACTGCTTCTCCCAATGTAGGCTTCGATGGCATGGGTTAGTGCATCCATACCAGTTGCAGCTGTTATATGAGGAGGCAATTTTATAGTAATCAAGGGATCTAAAACTGCATAATGCGGAATTAGACAAAGGTCAATAATGGCGTATTTCTCATGTGAACGGCTATCGGTAATGACCGCTGCAACAGTGGCCTCACTTCCTGTACCTGCTGTAGTCGGGACTGCAAAAAGGGGAGGTAGCTTTTTTCTGACTTTAAATTGGCCTTTCATTTGCGGGATGCTTTTCTCAGGCCTCACAACTCTTGCACCAACGCCTTTAGCACAATCCATCGGTGAACCCCCGCCAAAGGCAAGAATACCCTGGCAATTATTCTTCATGTATTCTTCAAGTGCTTCTTCAATATTAGTAATTGTCGGATTTGGAACCGTTTTATCATAAATATAAAATTCAATATTCCATTTCTGTAAATTTAATAGCAAACCATCCATCAGCCCAAGAGAAGTGATGCCGCTGTCCGTTACAATCAAAATTCTGCTTATGCCTGTTTTCTTAATAATATCGGGAAGTTTGTCCAGGCTATTAGCGCCTTCTAAAAGTTCCGGTTCCCGCCAGGGTAAAAGAGGCGATACCAGCTTGAAGGTTTTCTGGTACATTCGGCAGTATGTATTGTACATTTCCTTACCTCCAAATATTCGTCTGAAAATTCTAATATTATAATTAATATATACCTTTATGTTTTAGGTGATGTCAATATGCTCAATCAAAATATTCCAGTTTCTGCTTCAATCCGAAAGATTGACAGCAGCGTGAGTATATTTTATAATTATCTTGAATTCGAGATAAATTAATTCGAGGCATTCAGTTGTTTTTCTGATTGAGAAAGAAATTTTATCTTGAAGTGAAAATATTTGATTTAAAATGAGTTTCATAGATTGAATTTTGGTTACATTAATGAGAAAGAGGTGTGAATAGTGAACAAAGCCACAAGTGGAATTCATCATATCAGTGCGATCGTCGGCCACCCTCAGGAGAATATCGATTTTTATGCAGGTGTTTTAGGATTGAGGATGGTCAAGCAGACTGTGAATTTTGATGATCCCGGCACTTACCACCTGTATTTTGGCAATAATGAAGGGAAGCCGGGGACAATCATTACATTTTTCCCATGGGCAAATGCCTTCCAGGGAGAGATTGGGGATGGCCAGGTCGGCGTCACCTCCTATGCAATTCCCAGTGGTGCTCTTGAATTCTGGAAAGACAGATTTAAGAAATTTAAAATTTCTTACACAATGGAAAGAAGATTTAGTGAAGAATCAATAAGATTTCAGGATCCTCACGGTCTCGTATTGGAAATGGTGGAAAGAGATGAGGGAGAGACGAATATTTGGACATTTGGAGGAATTACTCCTGATGTTGCAGTAAAGGGCTTTGCAGGGGCGACACTTTATTCATCCCAGCCGGAACAGACAGCACATCTGCTTGAAAGTGTTATGGGTCTTGAACGCATTGGGGAAGAAGGAGAAATAATCCGGTTCCAATCCTCAGCCCCAATCGGCAATGTCATAGACATGAAAAAGACTTCCGGCAAGCGAGGCCGGATGGGTGTCGGCACTGTCCATCATATCGCCTGGCGGGCTGAAGATGATCAGGATCAATTGGAGTGGCGGGAATATGTGAGGTCAAATGGCTATGGGGTAACACCAGTCAGGGACCGGAATTATTTTAATGCCATTTATTTTCGGGAGCACGGGGAAATTCTTTTTGAAATTGCAACTGACCCGCCAGGATTTGCACATGACGAATCACCCGGTGAAATGGGGGAGAAGCTGATGCTTCCTGAACAATATGAGAATATGAGAGATCGCATCGAGCGAAAATTAATCCCTATTGAAGTCAGGGAACTGGAATAAACTGAAACTTCAATCAGTGGGGGTTTTCCTTATCCCCCACTGATTGTTAGTTGAACCAATCGGGCCTTTACGGGCAGTTTGACCCCCATATCCTCCTTTGATTCCTCTGAGTCTTGAAGTGGGGGTCTTACTGCCCGTTAGACTGCGATAAAACAAAGAGAGGAAGATACGATGAAACATATTTTTCAAAAAGGAAAAGATCCTTCCAAGCCTGTATTATTGCTGCTTCACGGAACGGGAGGTACAGAAACTGACCTGCTTCCGCTTGCAGGTCATATTGATCCGGAGGCTTCTGTCCTAAGTGTACGCGGTAATGTGATGGAGAATGGGATGCCAAGATTTTTCCGCAGGCTGGCAGAAGGTATCTTTGATGAAGAAGATCTGCTTTTTCGCACAGAAGAATTAAACGGCTTTTTAGATGAAGCCGCACAGAAATACGGTTTTGAACGAGACAACATTGTGGCAATCGGCTATTCAAATGGAGCTAATATTGCAGGAAGCTTATTATTTCATCATGAAAACGCCTTAAAAGCAGCGATTCTGCATCACCCAATGGTTCCAAGGCGTGGTGCTGAATTGCCCGATCTCAGCGAAACATCAGTATTTATCGCGGCCGGAACCAATGATCCGATTTGTCCTGCAGAAGAATCCACTGATTTACAGTCTTTATTGGAAAGTGCAGGAGCGAAAGTCGAGCTTCACTGGGAAAGTTTTGGCCATCAATTAACCATGGGTGAAGTTCAGGCTGCAGCCCGCTGGTATAAACAAATATAAAAAAGTTAATCTAATGAATTATAAGGGAAGAGAATGAAAGAATAGGGAGTGCTATCATGGGTATCCTATCAAGGTTATTTGGAAATTCACCTAAAAAGGAGACGATTAATATGGAAAATGTAAAATTAGCCGTTGTTTTTTACAGCATGGGCGGAACAAACTACCAATTGTCTAAATGGGCGGAGGAAGGCGGCAAAGAAGCTGGTGCGGAAGTTAAAGTTTTTAAGGTTCCGGAACTGGCGCCGCAATCTGCTATTGAAGGCAATCCGGCATGGAAAGCAACTGTCGAGGCTACAAAGGATGTGCCTGAAATTAAGGCGGATGATCTTGAATGGGCAGATGCCATCATATTCAGTGTGCCTACACGTTTCGGCAATATGCCTTCGCAAATGAAGCAGTTCCTTGATACAACTGGCGGTCTTTGGGCAAAAGGAAAGCTTGCGAATAAAGCAGTCAGTGCGATGACATCAGCCCAAAATCCACATGGCGGGCAGGAAGCAACGATTCTTTCTCTTTACACCACGATGTATCATTGGGGAGCGATTGTAGCTGCTCCAGGTTACACCGATCCGGTTCTTTTCGGAGCAGGCGGCAATCCATATGGAACAAGCGTAACGGTTGATCAGGATGGAAAAATGATTGAGGATGTAAAAGAAGCTGTTAAGTATCAGGCAAAAAGGACTGTCACTGTTGCTGAGTGGATTAAAAAGGGAAATCAATAATATAGTTGGAGCAATTGTTTTCAATTGCTCCCTTTACATATAAAGGGGAGAAATGGCGGATGCAGAATGAAAAAATAACAAAGCGGGAGATTGCCTCAATCAGGAAAGTAAAATTACAGAAACATAGCCCTATTCATGCAGCAGGTCCTGTAATAGAACCGGGAAATTGGGAAAAGTATGACCCCTTTCTGCTGATGATGGAAGATAAGTTTCAAAAGGGAGCGTTTGACGTTCATCCCCATCGCGGGATTGAGACGGTAACTTATGTCATTGAAGGGGCCATTGAGCACTATGACAGCCATTCCGGTGAGGGCGGTGTGTTAGGTCCTGGTGATATTCAATGGATGACAGCAGGGAGTGGTGTCGTTCATAATGAAGTGCCATCTGAAGGAATTACTGCCCATTCGCTGCAGCTGTGGATCAATCTTCCACGGGAAAAGAAAATGACAGCACCAAGATACCAAAACCTTAAAGGCAGTGAAGTACCTGTCCGGGAGGAAGAGGGTGCAGTTTTTAAAGTCTTCTCCGGTTCCTCTAGAGGAGTTGTATCACCAACCTTAAATCATGTGCCTGTCACAATGGTTGAAGTAAGGATGGAAAAAGGCGCTGCAGCTTCACAGGAACTGCCTGGCAGCTACAAAGGCTTTATTTATATTATAGAGGGCAGCGGTGTTTTTGGAGAAAATGAAGTTCATGGGGCCAATGGCCAGGTCCTTGAATTGGGGGATGGCGGGAACGGTGAAAGCGAAATAGCCGTTAAAGCCGAAGAGCCAATGCGTTTTCTGCTATATGCAGGTGAGCCGGTCAAAGAACAGGTTGTGGCCCGTGGACCGTTTGTCATGAATACGGAAGAAGAAATACGGACCGCTTATAAGGAATATATGAATGGTACCTTTCTAAAATAAGATGCGGGTCAGGAGCAGTCTAAGGCTGCTCTTTTTTGATGCGAGCCATGGCTGGCAATCAAAAAAGGAGATATTCTGCATAGTATAAATTACCAGGTTACTTGAATGATAAAATACTATATTTTTTAATTAACTATATTCATTGAGGGTGAACCTATGGAGCCGAGTTCCATCCCTGCAGATCCGTTCATAAAACGCAGGAGAAATAAAGTTTATTTATCCATAAATAAGAAATTTGTCATAAGTCACCTGATTTCTCTATTATGGATGGCTTTTTCTATATATCTATCATTGCCCTGGCTGAAGGATCTATCAGACATTGTCACACTCCCGATCAGCATTCTTATTATTGGGGGTATTGCCTATGTACCGGGCTATATGAATGCCTTTCTGGTGATGAGCCTGCTTTTGGACAGGCAGCCATCTTTTAAGAATCCGGATCCTGATAAGGAAGTGACATTGCTGGTAGCCGCCTTCAATGAAGAAAAAACAATCTTTCAAACGTTAAGCTATGTGGCTGGCCAGGACTATCATGGGAAGATTAAGGTCATCGTTATAGACAATCGTTCTACAGACAATACTCACCTTGAAATAGTAAGAGCACAAAAAGAGCTTAACCTTACGATTGATATTTTGAAGGAACCAAAGACCGGGAAATTCCATGCATTAAATAAAGGCCTTCAGCATGTGACAACAGAATATGTTATCACACTTGATGCAGATACCCTGCTGCACCCTTCAGCTGTCCGCTTTTTAGTATCACGCATGGAAAGCAGTCCTGAAGAGGTGTGTGCGGTGGCGGGCTCGATGCTTGTACGCAATAGCCGGGAAAACATTTTGACGAAAACACAGGAGTGGGACTATTACCTGGGTATAGCCTCAATAAAAAGACTGCAGGGGTTATATCAGGGAACACTGGTTGCACAGGGGGCTTTCAGTTTATACAAAACTGACTCCGTCCGCCAGGTAAATGGCTGGCCAGATGCCATTGGCGAAGATATTGTATTGACTTGGAGGCTGCTTCAGAAGGAATGGAAAGTATATTTTGAGCCGCTGGCTGCAGCTTTTACAGATGTTCCTTCTACGTTACCCCACTTTGCAAAGCAAAGATCAAGGTGGGCAAGGGGAATGATTGAAGGCCTGAATGAAATCAAGCCATGGAATCAGCCGCAAATATACACAAAATATCTAACAGGTGTTAACCTGGTTATGCCATATCTGGATATGGTGTATACTTTTTTCTGGATTCCCGGATTAATGCTTGCGTTCTTCGGCTACTTCTGGATAGTTGGCCCGATGACCTTGTTTGTGCTGCCGCTTACCATGTTAAGCTACGGAATCTTGTACATGTATCAAAAGCATTATGTGTTTAAAAATCTGAATCTGAAAGTCAGAAAGAATATTTTAGGATTCTTTACGTTTATCCTGTTCTATCAAATGATCATGTCACCCATATCTGTATGGGGGTACCTTCAGGAACTTTTCAAATCAAAACGAGTCTGGGAATGATCCTTCGCTGCTTAAAGGGCGAAGGTTTTTGTTTTTTTTATGCACATTTTCCTCAATCCTTCTTATAATATTGAAGAAAAAATAATCGAATAGTCCTTTTTTATTGCTTTTGGTTTGGGTTGGAGATAAAATGTTTACCAAAGTAAACTTTTTAAGTTAGGCGCATATACTTATAGTAATTTGGCATATATATTTTTTTAACGCAAAAGTTGCCCTGGAGAAACTTTTTGGCAATAGAGAAAAAGGAGAGAGTGAAATGTCGCAGGAAGTATTATTTGCATTAGGTCTTACTTTGTTTGCCGGCTTAGCGACAGGTATTGGCAGTTTAATGGCTTTTTTTACTTCTAGAACGAATACGAAGTTTTTATCATTGGCACTTGGCTTTTCCGCAGGAGTGATGATTTATGTCTCCATGATTGAAATCTTTGTAAAAGCCAAAGATGCACTTGTAGGAGCATTAGGTCAAGTAAGCGGAAACTGGGCAACTGTTGGAGGTTTTTTTGGGGGGATCCTCCTTATTGCAATAATTGACCGGTTTATTCCTAAAAAGGATAATCCCCATGAAGTGAGGACAGTTGAAGAAATGAATGATTCCGGAAACACCGTCAAGGATCCGGCACTCTTAAAAATGGGGACCTTTGCGGCATTGGCGATTGCGATTCATAACTTCCCGGAAGGAATTGCAACATTTACTTCTGCACTCCAGGATCCTTCGCTTGGAATCGCCATTGCGGCGGCCATTGCCATTCATAATATACCAGAGGGGATTGCTGTCTCAGTTCCTGTCTATTATGCCACAGGAAGCAAGAAGAAGGCTTTTAAACTCTCATTTTTATCAGGACTGTCAGAGCCGATTGGCGCAATAGTGGCCTACTTGATTTTAATGCCATATTTAAACGATGTCATGTTTGGTATCATTTTTGCCGCAGTTGCCGGAATAATGGTGTTCATTTCGCTTGATGAATTATTGCCGGCTGCCAAGAAGTATGATGAAGCTCATACCTCCATTTATGGTCTTGTGGCAGGGATGGCCGTCATGGCACTCAGCCTGCTGCTGTTCATATAACAAAAAAGCAGTTTCCCGCACTGATGAATGTGTGAGGAGGCTGCTTTTTTTAAAAGATAAGAAAGTATATAATTTTTGAACGTCGATTACTGCCTAGCTCCACAAGGAACGCTTCGACAGCATATCATCGCACGGCTAAAAGCGTTAGCTTTTAGTAGGAGCGCCTACCCCCTCGAGGTCACAAGCTTGTCTTGTTTCGGCTCCTAGGGACTCAGGGTCATAAGCCGTTTCCTTTCAGAAGGAAAAACGCCTTCTTACAGGAACCGTCTTATGCCTGAGGCCCGCAGGAAAAGGAAGACTTCGTCAGCATAAACATCGCACGACCAAAAGCGACAGCTTTTGGGAGGATGCGGGTCATGCAGACGTTGCCACAGGACAAGGAAAGCTACGGCAGCGATACATCGCACGACCGAAAGCGGCAGCTTTTGGGAGGACGTGGCGTTCTTAGTCTGCGTTCCTTCGTGGGCAAGGCGCTTGCGCTTTTCTTATTAGTGCGCTGTACCTTTATCAAAATTGCTGCCGCTGACATCGGCAATATTTTCAATAGCCACTAATGCCCCGGGATCAATATCTTCCACAATGGAACGGAGCGTGGATAACTCAATTCTTGTTACAATTGTATAGATGATCTTCTTAGGCTCTCCGGTAAAAACACCCTGGCCCTGAATATAAGTCATTCCGCGTCCCAATTGCTTTTGGAGCTCGGCTGAAATTTCTTCAGGCACATCAGAAATGATTGTAACCGACTTCAGCTCTTCTATACCTTCTACAACGATATCAATCATTTTGTAAGCAATATAATAGGTGATAATGGAGTACATGGCTGTTTCCCAGCTGAAAACGAGGAAAGCTGCAAGTATAAAGATAAATACGTTGACAATCATGATAAATTGGCCGACAGATACCGGACGCTTCTTGCTGACCAGGATGGCGATAATCTCTGATCCATCCAAAGCTCCGCCAGTTCTGATCACAAGGCCAACCCCTGTTCCCAGAATGACTGCTCCAATGACTGTTGCCAGAAATAAATCATCTGTAACAGGCTCAAAATGATGGAGATATGCTGTACTTGCGGATAAAACAATTACTCCGAATAAGGTATGTATCGTGAATTTCATTCCTATTTTGCGGTAGCCAATATAAAGAAATGGGAGGTTAAGAAGGATTAAAAATATACTCATGGTCATCCCGGTCAGCTCTGCGGCAATTATGGATAGACCAATAACACCGCCATCAAGGATGCTGTTCGGAACGAGGAAAAACTCAAGTCCTGCTGCTGCAATCATCGCACCTATCGTGATCATGATTAGCTGTTTTATCTCTTTTACTACACGTTTTTTCTTCGTTAATGCCATATAATCATGCCCCTCTATTTAAAATACTTACATATTATAGCACTTATTAGGATGAATTTTTAAGTAAGAATAACTTTGGCTTTTAAAGAGGGAATATAAGCACAGATGTTGAATGTAATTAAGCGAATTTATAAAGTGAGACAGATATATGACAGCTGATTGATTTGGGGCGAAGAGAGAAAAATTAAAGAATTGAAAAAGAGCAGGGGCAGCTCTTTTTCTAATCCTTCAATAGCTGTTTTTATTCTGTGCCAATTTTTTTCTGTCTTTAGTACCGGGTGGCTTTTCCATCCAATGATGTTTGATCATAATGTCTGCACCGGTCTTCGCATATTTGGCAATTTCAATGGATAAACGTTCATAATTCATGGCGAGGTCGCTGCGCTGGCTCGCAGCTGCAGCCGTAGCATAATTACCGGTTCCCGCCGCGCTAATTAAACTCATATGGAACATCATCAGCTTATCTGAAAAAGTCTGTGTAACCGAATTGCTCACACTGACATCAGGCAGACGGGGGGTGGGTATATCATTTTGCAGCAGTATTTCTGTAAAGATTTTAATATGTTTATTGGCTATTCCTGCACCCCTAAGCATAAAATCCGAAACCTCTTTAACAGTTGAAGTCTGAGCAAAACTGAGGCTAAGGTTTACCCCAATGGCATTGGTCATGACATTCATATACAAATGGGAGATTTCTATAGCATTTAACGGCCTTTTATTGGACAGAGGATTCAGCCCGCTTAAATAACTTTTACTGTCTATATATTCAGTGACAGGAGGTGTTTCAATATAAGGGTGCCTCGCCAGCAGTCCTTTGCTGATGGCAATCTTGTTTGACTTATTAAATAGAACGGCAGTTTCCTGAAGCCCATTTGTAAAGTATTCACAAATATCTTCTCTTGTGCTCATGGACAGAAAGCCGCCATAAGAAATAAGACCAGTCCGGGCCATATGATTTATATATGTTAAACAGAAGATGTCAGAAAAAAGCCATGGTGCAGACATATTTACATCGTTTTCTGAAAAACCATCAGGAAGCGGCAGCTCACTCTGCTGAAAGAACTTTAGAAGTTTTTTTAAATGAGCGACGGACAAATCATATGCAAATTGGACTGCTCCCTTAATTTCTTTATCCTCCAGGTCTTTAATCATAAACCCTAAAATGCACTTAGCCATGCTGTCATTCATATAGGAAGTCCACAAAGACGCAATTTCAGCTGCCGTTAGCCGTGTCTTATTTTTTTGCATTGAATTGCCTCCATCGTAAGATTAATGAATATGATAGATATTTTTTCCTCTAAAGCATTTATTATTCTTTTTCGAAAAAGAGCGAATTAAATCAGATAGGAAGGTGATTATTTGAAAAGAGTGATGGTGATTGGGACTTCAGCAGGCGCAGGAAAATCAACCTTCGCCAGAAAATTGGGCGAGAAAACAGGCATTGAGGTTCATCATCTTGATGTTTTATACTGGAAGCCCGGCTGGGTGGAAAGGGAGCTTCAGGAATTTTCGGATGCACAGCGTGAAATAGTAAAAAAAAAGCAGTGGATTATTGAAGGCAATTACAGCAATACTTTTGAAATCAGGGCAGCGGCATGTGATACAGTCATATATCTGGAAATTCCCCTGTATCTCTGTCTGTACAGGGTATTAAAAAGGTGGGTGACCAATCTTGGCAAAACCCGGCCAGATATGGCTGCCGGGTGCACGGAGAAAATGGACTGGAAGTTTATTAAATTCATTGTGACAACATACGAACTCCGTAAAAAGAAAATGGCTGAGCGGCTTGACAGGTTTGCTGCAGAAGGAAAAAAGGTCGTTGTATTAAAGAACAAAGCGGATATGGATTCATACATAGATGATCTTAATTTTAAGACTAACAATGCTTCATAGCATACAAAAACCCCTGCATTTTTGCAGGGGTTATTCTATTATGATTTTCGAAAGGTTTACCCGGCCTGAAAAGAACACGGCACCGCCGCCCATATCGGAAAGACGGTCCGGTGTCAGCGAATTGACCAAATGTTTGGTTCCCGGAATATCTGCCCAGATTCCCTGAGAAACTGCCGTGCCTGGAAGGACAAGCTCCCCAACAGCCGCTTTGAGTTCGCATTCTCCGCGCTCATTCCAAATGCGGACTATCTCACCATCCTCAATACCAGCATTCTTCGCATCCTTACTATTCAAGTGAATGCGGGGCTCCTTCTCCATAGCTGCATGTTTTTCATTATGTGAAAAGGTTGAATTCAAAAAGTTATGATTGGGTGCAGGCACAAATAAAAACGGGAAGGTGTCGTCTTCCTTCAGCTGTATATAGGTAGGCAAAGGAGGATGTCCATCATCTTTCATTCTCTGCGAATATAATTCAATTTTTCCGCTTGGCGTGGGGAGCCTGCCGGGAAACAGCGGTTTTACCCTCGCTTTGATAAACTTGTTTTTCCTTAGGGATTCAGCATTGATTTCTTCAATGAAAGGGTTAGCTGGAAAATCCAATGCGGCATTAATCATTTCTTCTTCCGTTTCATAAAATACCGCATCATGATAGCCCATTCCTTCTGCAAGAAGCCGAAACACTTCGACATTTGACTTTGACTCGCCGTAAGGTTCAATGACTGGCTCCTGTATTTGCATGTAGTGATGCCAATACGATGAATATATATCCGTATTTTCAAAAGAAGAAGACGCCGGAAGCACAATATCAGCATATTTAGCCGTTTCGGTTAAGAACAGATCATGGACCACAAGGAACAAATCCTCCCTTTGCAGCCCTTGCCGGACTTTATTCCCTTCCGGTGCCACAACAGCAGGGTTGCTTCCATAGACATACATAGATTTAATCGGTTTTTCCAGTTCAAGCAATGCAGAACCAATCCGATTCATATTAACAATGCGTGTATTCTTTTTGTGCAGGAGATCAGGCCTTTGAAGAGCTCCAGTATTAAAAGCAAGATAGCCGGAGTTTCCCTTGATGGCTCCGCCGCCCCTTATGAGCCATTGTCCTGTAATGGCAGGAAGACATGCGATGGTGCGGATGCACATTCCTCCATTGTCATGATGCTGTGGCCCGTTGCCGATACGGATAAAAGCTGGGGAAGTTTCTCCATACATACGGGCTAATTTGATAATATCCTCTTTCGGCACACCTGTTATGCCGGCTGCTGTTTCAGGGTCATATTGCTTCACATGTTCGCGAAGTTCCTGATGGCCAATCGTAAACTCCTCGAGAAAGGCCTCATCCACTAAATTTTCTGCAAACAGAACATGCATGATACTAAGTGCCAGAGCAGTATCGGTGCCGGGTGTAATGGGTATAAACCAGTCGGCCATTTTCCCGGTCTGGTTTTTATGGACATCAATTACAACGATTTTCGCACCGTTTTTCCTTGCTTTCTGGGCGAGAATCATTTGATGCATGTTTGTGCTGACTGCATTAATGCCCCATAAAATAATGAGCTTTGAATGGATGGTATCCTCCGGGTCAATCCCAAAGCTGCCTCCCATTGTATACGCATATCCTGCTGTACCGGCAGATTGGCAAATCGTCCTGTCTAGACGGGATGCTCCGAGTTTATGGAAGAAACGGCGGTCCATTCCTTCTGCGCTTAATCTGCCCATATTACCATAGAAACTGTATGGCAGGATGCTCTCAGGGCCGTTTTCGGCAATTAGGTCCTTCCATCTGGATGTTATCGTGTCTATAGCTTCTTTCCATCCAATCTGTACAAATTGCCCTTCACCTTTTGCCCCGGCACGCTTCATTGGATACTTGAGCCGATTCCGATCATAAATCCTTGAAGGCATGCTGCGGACCTTGTTGCATATATTCCCCTGTGTGACGGGATGATTGGGGTCTCCTTCAATCTTAACGATTTTTCCTTCTTTTTTATGTACCAGAAGGCCGCATTGATCCGGGCAATCCAAGGAGCAGACAGATGGAAAAACACCATTTAAGGTACTGCTGTAAGAGTTCATATCAGAATACTCCTTCCTTATAGTAAATCGATCATACCATAAAATTCAGATTATTTGCTGGGTGTCAGGAAGCAGCAGGAAAATTCCTATTATGAAACAGCGAACCTCATATTTGAAACTGTGCTTTTAAAATACTTTTGTAAAATAGGTTTTATAGATCTTTTGGTTCAGAATACAACTGAGCAGGTGAACAGGAAATGGTACTGAAAATTGCGATTATAGATGATCATAAGCTTTACAGAGAAGGGGTTAAACGAATACTGGAAATGGAAGAGGGTATGGAAGTAGTTGCTGAAGGGGAAGATGGCCGTGATGCTCTCAAAATTGATAAGGTTTTTAAGCCGGATGTCATCGTTATGGATATCAATATGCCAAATATGGATGGCATCAAAGCAACGGATAAGCTGATTGAAAACAAATCGAAAAGCAAAACCATTATTTTATCTTTTTATGATGATGAACATTATGTCACCCGGGTGCTGCAGAATGGTGCTGCCGGATACCTGATCAAAGATATTGGCGCAAAAGGGCTGATTGAAGCAATCAGGGTTGTTGCCGGCGGCGGAAGTTATCTGGATCCGAAGGTAACGAAAAGTATTATTAAGGAATATAGGAGACTTACAGAATTAAATTCAGTCGGCAATTATGTCTCCTATCAAAGCTATCAGCGTCCACTGCATATATTGACGCGACGCGAATGTGAGGTGCTGCAGCTGCTGGCAGATGGCAATAGCAATACTGATATCAGTAAGATTCTTTTTATAAGCGATAAGACAGTTAAAAATCATGTCAGCAGCATTCTGAGAAAGATAAAGGTACATGATCGGACTCAGGCAGTATTACTGGCGATTAAAAGAGGTTGGGTTAGAATAGGTTAGAATTAAAAATGCGCGCGGATTTTTTAAAAAGGCATGTTCTCCAGAGCATGTCTTTTTATAGTTGTGCTTCAATTTAGAATGAGTAAGCATTGACGTTAATAGAAAAGATAAAGTGAAACTTCAATCAGTGGGGGTTTTCCTTATCCCCCACTGATTGTTAGTTGAACCAATCGGGCCTTTAAGGGCTGTTTGACCCCCACTTACCCTCCATTGATTCCTCTGAGTCTTGAGGTGGGGGTCTTACTGCCCGTTAGACTGCGATAAATGGGAAGAGCCTGAAAAGATAGGTGATAACATGAATAGGTTTTATAAACGCTACTCAGATTTGATCTTTCATTTGCTCAGTGAAAATAATTGGATCAGCTTAGCGCAGCTGGCAGAACGAACAGGCTTTTCCAAAAGCACGATATGGCGTGATCTCGAATTCCTGGAGACGATTCTGCCGGAGGATTGGAATCTCGTAAAGCATGAAACCCTAGGCGTTATGCTGAAAAAGCCTGAAAGCGGCACGCTGGAGAGCATCTTAAGAGAAATTCGCGAAAAAAATACGTATTTCCATACGTTAAAGCTGATTCTAATGAGTGATGGAATTGACATTTCTCAAATTTCCAACAAGGTGCATATAAGCCGTTCGACCGCATACCGCCACATCGAGAAGCTGCAGGAAGTGCTGAAAGAATCACGGCTTTCTTTAACTCCCAGTCCTTTCAAAGTGGTTGGTGATGAAAGAAATATCAGGCGTTTTCTCATGCAATATTTAGATCTTATGAGCTTTAGACCTGAAGCTGAGAAGGATTGGCTGCACTCCGGCGGGTTTCATCAGGCATTGATTGAGGTAACATCAGGCCATTCGATGACTCTCCGGACAGGAGCCTTTCAACGCCTCAAAATGGTTATCTATATTTCAAACCTGCGTATGTCCATGGGATATTTTGTATCCTTTCCAAAAGCATTTCTGGATGCATATAAAGAAAGCAAATATTTCCTCGCTGCCAAAGACCTTGTGCATTTTATAGCTAAAGCCAAAATTCCATCCAGGGAAACACAGCTTCAGGAGATCCTGTTCTTTGCCGTTTATGTGATGAGCGAGGAAAGGCCGACGAATCGGGCGCAGCATCTGCGTTATCTGCGCAGGAGGAGGATAGGCGAAAGGGAACATCCTTTTTCAGTCTACTTAGAACGCCTTTCAAACATCGCAGGCTTCAATCTGACAGATGATGATATCTTCTTATTTCACATTTACCAGACCTTTAAAAGGATCTATCTGGGGAAAGAATTTAACACGGAAACACTGCATAGCTCACTGCTTCAGCATCTTCCGTATTATGAGACGAACCCGCTATTAAAAACATTAGAGAATCTGGGGGTCGAAACATTCTCGAAAATCCCCCTTGTTTTTAATAAATTGGATGTACTTGAGATTTTTACTCTATTCCAGGCTGCTGTTCTGAGAAGGAAGAATAAGCATATCATACAGGCTGCACTGGTATGCAGGACATATTATGAAAAAGATTATATCAGGGAAGTGCTAAAATACCATTTTGGAAACCAGCTTGCTATATCAACCCTTGATTCATCAAGCGTGGATTTAATTTCTGAATATGAGGAGTTTGATTTAGTCATATCTACTGAGCTTATTCGCCCATCCAAGCTGATAGGACACCTGCCGGCCATTAATGTTTCTGCTTTTCCAACAGGTTTAGAACTTATGGAAATCAGGCAATTCATACATGATCACTTCTTTGAACAAATTGGGCTGGACAAAGAATTGATTTATCCTTTTGAAAAATAAGCAGGTAAATAAGAATACGCCTTCAAACTGGTGAGTGGTTCCGTTTGGGGAGAGAAATTGACAAATAGCAATAAAAATAGCAGGTCTAATTCGCTTATGAATTAGACCTGCTATTTTTGTTGTTATAACAATGTTTCATTTAATTTTGTGGCGAATTAGCACTTCATATTAGTATCTTAATTATCAAGCGTACCATAATTATTGTACACCAAAAAATGAGGTGTCCATTAGTTGCTAAATGACGTGTTAATCCGCAACCTGTCCTTGAGTAGAGCCTCTAGGAAGAAATTGTGTGATACTAAATATTGGGTATTCCATTGACGGGCAGGTTAGTGGAATAAAAAGTGAATTAATTCATTATCATCTGTATTATGTTAACTGTATAAATCAGTTATTTAGAGATAATAAAGTTGTTTGATTTGCAATTATTTTGCAGTAATGAATTAAATATAGATCAAAAATAAAGGAAATATCTTCTGACAGTCGAATATTTTAGAACCATAATTAACTATCCCGATGAGGAGGATTCTAGTGCGTTCACGACCATTATGTATTGAAAACCCTGAGCATGATAGGTATGTTAGTCTGGTTCCAGATGGAGATATTGAAGAAATACTTAGTAAGCAACGAACTAAGACCGTTACCCTCTTAAGCAGCGTATCAGAGGAGTCAGCAAGGAAGGCGTACGCACCTGGGAAATGGACTTTAAAAGAAGTGATTGGACATATGACCGACTCGGAACGTGTGATGTCGTATCGAATGCTTGCCATTGCACGAAATGAAAGTGCATCACTCCCTGCAATGGAACAGGATCAATACGTTTCTGTGGCAAACTTCAACAAATTATCCTGGGAGCAGTTACTGGCTGGTTTAGACACGGTACGCTCCAACACGTTAAGTCTTATTTCAACCATTGATGATGCAGCATGGGTTCGTAATGGAACTGTAATGAACAGCTCCGTTTCGGTAGGTACCATTGCATATGGCATTGCCGGGCACGAGTTACACCATATGAAAGTGATTAGTGATAAATATTTATAAGTCTTTTTCTATTAATGAAAAAACCTAATTTCTCATCTAATCTGAAAAATTAGATTTATATCTTTTTAACTTCCTTTACGTAGTAAATCTGCATTTTCTGATGCTAGCCCTTATAGCGAATAAAGCATTGAAATGATGACCGCCGCTTATTTGGAAAAGGAAAAAGACGGAAAGGATGACTTTGCAAGCGATAAATGTGCAGATGAACTAATAAATAAATTGGACCAGATGTACTAAAAGAGATGTATATGAAAAAGCAACAAAAGAATTAAATAAAACTTCTTCTTCAACTAATGGGGGCATTAACTAAATAAGAAGTTCATGCCACAAAAAACCCAGATCCATTTAGGTCTGGGTTTTTTGTGGTAAATACAGTGTTATTTACACTGCTATTACGGATGCTAATTTGGGTGTGATTTAAGGTTTTCCCTCCCTAATCGGAATCCCTTATCAAACTGGAGGTGTTTTTTATATATTTTTTAAAATATATTGATTTTGATAATCATTATCAATTAAAATAGACATAAATGATAATCGTTTTCATACATAGTTTTTATTTGAAGGAGGCGAGGATTTGACTAATAGCCCTCAAGTATCCGTACGAACAATGACTGACCAGAATTTAACGGACTTTATCCGGTGTCCTTATAGATTCTATTACACTCATATTGAAAAGAAAAAACATCCCCTTGGCTGGCGTCAGGCCATTCAGCATATTATTAATAAAGTCGTTTCATCTTATTTTCAGCTGCCGCAAAGCCATCGGACACCTGCAAATGTTTTGATGCTGATCGAACAATATTGGGGAAGGCTGGAGCTGCGCATGTTTGATTCCCAACTCCAATATTATATGGCTGCAGCAGCAGTAACAGATGGTTTAATGAGAAACTTAAGCAGTGAATCTGAAATAGCCCAGCCGCTGTTTTTGTATGAAAAATTTAAAATGAATCTTAAAGAGCTGAATACAGATCTTTCATTAACTTTTGATGTCGCGGAGTGGCATCAGGATTCTTTTATAGTGAAGAAATTCTTGGTGGATGCTGACAAGCAAATGCTTGAGCTTTATTGTCATTTAACAGTGGTTTTTTCAGAAATGGTATTTGGAATAAGACCGTCCAGAATTGAAGTCGTCACTTTAATGGATGGTGAGAGGCACGTATTCAATCCTAATAAAGATAGCCTTGAAGCGGGATTAAACTATTTGCAGATGATGAAGTCGCTTCTCGAAGACACAAAGCAGTTTACGGATTTGTATAATTTGAATGAGTGTCCAGCCTGTCCTTTTCAGAATGTCTGTGAAAGGGATGAAAAGAATGTGAGAAAACAAAAATACTTATCCTAAAAAGGCGCCTGGGGAAACCAGGCGCTTCTGCTGTTTAGTAAATGTTTTTCCATTGCTTTTAATTGGATTTCCCGCTAAAGTTTTTAAAAGGGATGTCAGATAGAAAGGCTGTGATTCTTTTTTGAATATACTTATTACGGGTGCAAACGGATTTTTGGGGAAAAAGCTTTCATTAAAGCTTTTGGAACAGGGTCATGAACTTTATTTACTAGTCAGAAGCAGAAAGCGGCTGGATGCCTTCATGCAAAGCGAAGGAAGCGGCTTTTCCAAGCAGATTCATATATTGGAAGGCGATGTTACAGAAAAACATCTTGGATTAAATAGAGAACTTGTGGGTTTATTAAAAGGAAAGATAGATGCCTTATACCATAGTGCAGCACTTCTGTCATTTGATGAAAGAGATCGGGAAAAGACTTTCGAAGTGAATGTGAGTGGAACAGAAAATGTTCTGAAGCTTGCTTTGGAAATAAATTGTCCTAAGGTTTTATATATCAGTACCGCTTATACGGTTGGGACAGAGACTGAGGGGGCGGAGGCTCTTTATTCAGCCGACAGACATTTTGTAAATCCCTATGAAGCTTCCAAATGCGAGGCAGAGCACCTGGTATATACATTCCGGGATAAATTGGATATTGTTATTCTCCGGCCCGGGATTATCATCGGAGATTCCAGAACAGGTGAAGCTGATACAAACTTCGGTTTATACGGATTTTTAAAAGGCATTAAGATCTTAAAAAAACGGTCCCTGCGGAAACCAAACGGCCAAACCTGCAGAATCTATCTGGATCCTGAAGTGGCCCAGAATTTCGTGCCGGTGAATTATGTGATAGATACACTGCATGCCGCCTTGATTCATGCAGAGAGTGGCGGGATTTACAATATTACAAACCCTAACCCGCCTCTGCAATCAGATGTGTATGAAATAGTAAAAGAGGTATTGGATTTTCCGCAATTGGAGATGTGTGTCCCTGGAGACTCTACAGAAATGACAAGTGAGGAAAAGGCTTTTCATGATTCAATGAGCATTTTCCACAGTTATTTCCAGCGGACCATTGATTTCCCATCAGATAATACGGAAAAGCTGCTTGCAGATGCAGGGGTTCCCATGCTCCAGATGGACCGTGATGTATTAAAGAGAATAATAGCAGGATATTTACTCGATAAAGCTAGTATACCTTCCTGATTGAAAAAGACCGGGATTTGAATTCCCGGTCTTCCTTTATTCATTCATGCCTGTTTCCCGCCTTTTGGCCACCTGCTTCAATGGGGCTTTTAAAAGCTTCCGGTGTTTAACTTCCATAATTTGAATTTGATTTAATTCCTCAATTAAGTCATGGATAGAGAGAATTTCATAGAGAATGGCTGTTTCAGGCTGGACATGGTGGTGTGTGCGCGGTTTTAAACCGCCTGCAGGGTCCAGCTGTTTTTGCTCAATAAACCATTGTGTTACCAGGCTGATTTTTTCCCGCTGGGTTTCTGAAATAAGAAAGCCCGGATCATACAGACTGTCTTTTAAATCCTCAAGGACTGACAAGGCAAACTTCTTCCTGCTCTTCTCAATGTCCAGCCGGCCAGGCGCCAGAAAGATCAAGTTTCCCGTGTGATAGGTGATTTGCCTTAAGATGGTCAGTTTCTTATATTCATAATGAAAGTCGCGCATATCCTCACGGCTGAATCGATGATATCTGTATTCAGCTTTTTGATAGTGGCATAATGTTTCGGTCTTATCGATATCTTTTATAAGTCTTTGAAAATCAGAGCGGACATTCCTATCAGATTCCTGTGAATTAAAAATCTCAATGCCTCTTTTAAGTAAAATGTCACCGGAACCTCTGTATAAGGCATGTATGTTTTTTATGATTGATTTTGAGTAATTGGGAGGCATGACAAAAAAGTTAACTGCCGTGGAAACGACAATACCGGTTGTGGTAGTCCCCAATCGAATGAAAAAAGACGACAAATAATGATCATGAACGGTAGAAATCATAGCAACACCAGTCAAAGTAGCCACCAGCATCCCGTCATGAAGCTTCAGCTTATGGCAGACGATGATTGTCGCAAGCGAAACGGAAGCATAACTGTAAGGGCTGTCCCCGAAAATGAACGTAAATAATACAGCAAATCCAGCACCAATGGCAGCCGCCGGAAACCTGACATATGCTTTCCGGATGGAGTCCGCAACAGTGGGCTCAATGGTAACGATGGCCGTAATTACAGCAAACATGGCTGGCCAATTCAGCATATGACAAATAAAAGCTGTTATAAAAACAGCCAGTCCGGTTTTGGCAATGCGTCCTCCTATAAATTTATATGGAATAGTCTGTTTCATAAAAAATCCTTCTTTAAATCTGTGTTTTTAATATAAATTTATATTAGTGCAAGGAACCAATAAGAGCAAATGCAAATCTTCTGATAAAAGAGTATTATCACGGTGACAGGCTCAGATAATATGTTAAAATAGACAACTATAAAGTATACATAATGAATATATATAACATTTTAACAAAGGGGAAGGGTGAGATGGAGTGTCAATTGAAAGTGTGAAAGCCCATTTTAAGAAATGGGACAGGGAACAGGATGTAATGGAGTTTGATTCTTCAAGCGCAACAGTGGAACAGGCTGCTGAAACAATCGGTGTCTGCTCTGCACAAATTGCCAAGACGCTTTCCTTCAGGGGTAATGGGGACGAAGCAATTCTTGTGGTGGCAGCAGGCGACGCGAAAATTGACAACAAGAAGTTCCGGAAAACGTTCGGATTTAAAGCCCGTATGCTTTCAGCGGAAGAAGTTCTCGAACAGACCGGCCATGCTGTTGGCGGGGTGTGTCCATTTGGTCTGAAGAATGACCTGGAAGTCTATCTGGATGAATCTATGAACAGATTCGAAACCCTTTTCCCTGCATGCGGAAGCAGCAATTCCGCTATTGAACTGACTCCTGATGAAATCAATACATATTCAGATGCCAAAGCCTGGGTGGATGTCTGCAAGGATTGGGAGGATGCACTGATCGTTGAACGGCCTTTGGAGAAAATAACGAAATAATTGGTGCTGTAAAATAGTATTGAAATGTATTATTATAATTATATATGAATAAATATATAGATTGACGGATTAGGAGAGCAGATATATGGGAAAAAATCTCATTATTAACCAAATCGATGAACTTCAAGATGATTTTAATAGAATAAGCACTTACATAGGCGAGAATCCCGAACTGGGGCATGAAGAGTACAAGGCATGCAAAGTATTGACAGAGGAGCTTAAGAAGCATGGTTTTACCGTGGAAATTGGCACTTGCGGTTTGCCGACTGCTTTCACGGCTACTTTTGACAGCGGGAAAGAAGGGCCTGTAGTTGGATATATGTCTGAATATGATGCATTGCCTGAAGTTGGGCATGCATGCGGCCATAATCTTATTGGGACAATGGGGATTGCTGCCGGAATTGGACTGAGCAAAGTGATTCATGAAACAGGAGGAAAAGTCATTGTCTTTGGCACGCCTGCAGAGGAGACAAAGGGCGGCAAGGTGACCATGGCCGAAGCGGGTATTTTTGACGCTTTGGATGCAGCGATTATGGTTCATCCCCTCGACAATTATGTGAAGAGCGGTTCATCTCTGGCGATGGATGCGATCCAGTTTGAGTTTTTTGGAAAGTCAGCACACGCAGCTGCCAGCCCGCATTTGGGAATAAATGCGCTGGATGCTGTTCTTCAAACCTTCAGCAGCATAAATGCCTTGCGCCAGCATATCAAGCCTGATGCCAGGATTCATGGGATTATCACAGAAGGGGGCAAAGCGGCAAACGTTGTTCCGGATTATGCGGTTGCCCAATTTTATGTTCGTGCTGCAAAACGTGAATATGTAAATGAATTAGTAGAAAAGGTCAAAAAATGTGCTGAAGGGGCAGCTCTGCAGACTGGTGCAGAAATGAAGTGGTCCTTTTATGAATTCTCTTATGACGATATGGTTACGAACAGTCCTTTATCAGAAGCATTTAATAAGGAACTGATTTCCCTAGGTGTCAATGAGGAAGAAATAATGGAGCAAAAGGATGGCTCAGGTTCACTGGACATGGGAAATGTCAGCCAGGCAGCACCTTCCATTCATCCCTATATTAAAATTACAAATGAGGCTTATGCCTGCCATACACATGAATTCCGTGAAGCTGCAATGAGTGAGCAGGCCAGAGAAGCCATGATTCTTGGTGCTAAGGCAATGGCACTTACCGGGTATGAAGTGTTAACAAATAAGGAGCTTTTAAAAAGGGTTAAAGAAGAATTTGAGTCGAATAAGACATTAGCATAAGTTCAAAATAAGGCCATGATCCCCACTGGATCATGGCCTTTCATTATGATAAGCTATTCCATTCTGAATACAGTCCGGTTCCATTGCAGCCCTGGCAGTCAAATTGATTAGCATGATAAGCGAATTCATTCCCCGGATAAAGTGAAAAACCCCTGCCGTAACAGTCCGGACACTTGTTTTCTTCCTTCATGCGATTGACATGATTCTGATATCTCATTTCGCGCCATTCATTAAAGGCATTCAATAATCCCATTTTTTTCACCTCAGCCATTTTTTCCTTATTTTGAATAAAATGGACAGATTTTATACACGTCGACACTATAATATATGAATAAAGTGGGACTAGTGTGAAAAAAAGCTTGTCTAATTTTTTTAAATCTGACCCTGGGCAACTTCGGACACAGGGATCAGGTTTTTCCAATGTTGAGTCTGAACCTGGAGCAACTTCGGACACAGCGGTCAGGTTTTTCTAGGATGAGTCCGAACCTGAAGCAACTTCGGACACAACGACCAGGTTTTTCCAATGTGGAGTCCGAACCTGAAGCAACTTCGGACACAGCGGTCAGGTTTTTCCAATGTAGAGTCTGAACCTGAAGCAACTTCGGACACAGCGGTCAGGTTTTTCTAATGATGAGTCTGAAC
>NZ_JBYTDU010000001.1:253135-290133 GCF_058791715.1 Cytobacillus sp. EB106-05-05-XG126
GAGTCTGAACCTGAAGCAACTTCGGACACAGCGGGTCAGGTTTTTCCAATGTAGAGTCTGAACCTGGAGCAGCTTCGAACACAGCGGTCAGGTTTTTCCAATGATGAGTCCGAACCTGAAGCAACTTCGGACACAGCGACCAGGTTTTTCCAATGATGAGTCCGAACCTGAAGCAACTTCGGACACAGCGCTCAGGTTTTTCCAATGTAGAGTCTGAACCTGAAGCAACTTCGGACACAGCGGTCAGGTTTTTCTAATGATGAGTCTGAACCTGAAGCAACTTCGGACACAGCGGGTCAGGTTTTTCCAATGTAGAGTCTGAACCTGGAGCAGCTTCGGACACAGGGATCAGGTTTTTCCACTTTTGAGTCCAAGCCCGAGGTAACCTCCGACTCAGCGCCATTATTTATGATGCCATCTTTCGCTGAGAGCTTCGATAAAAATGCTGACATTCCTTTTTTCCTGCATTATGGGAGAAAGTACATAGGACAGAGTGCGTTTGAATTCCTGACTTTTCACCTTGATGATACACAGGTTGTTTTGTTTGACGTCTCTTGCGACTACGCTTCCGGAAAGAATGCTCATTCCCAGCCCATTGATGAGTGTTTCTTTTATTCCCTGGTTGCTTGAGATCGTCAGGAGTGATTTCACCTTAAGGCCATTTGATCTGACCACATGGTTAAAATATTCCCGGGTTCCTGAGCCGTTTTCCCTCATGATCCAGGCCTGATCCTGGAGATCAGCAATGGTTGCTTCTTCTTTTTGTGCCAATGGATGCTGGTTGGAGGTCACAATAAATAATTCATCCTCTAAAAAAGGAGTCACGATAAGCTCTTTTTCATTTGTCTGGCCCTCAATTAAGCCGATATCGACATGATGGGAGCGGGTCGACAGGACAACTTCCTCCGTGTTGGCGATCGTAATCTGGAGATTCAGTTCAGGATATTCATTCTGCAGGTCAAGAAGAAGGGGAGGAAGGATGTATTCCCCTATTGTGAAACTGGCCGCAATTTTCAAATCCCCTTTAATGGTATGCTGCTGATCTAAAATTTCCTGCCTGGTTTGCTCATAAATGGTAATCATCTGCTTGGCCCGGTCATATAATATTTCACCGCTGGGCGTAATCTTCAAGTATTTTGGTGAACGCTGAAAAAGTTTTGTCTGAAATTCCTTTTCCAGATTTTTTACGTGCATGCTGACACTGGGCTGCGACATGAGAAGGAGCTCAGCCGTCTTTGTAAAATTTTTCACCTCAGCCAAGGTTACGAATGTTTTTAACGCATCATAATGCAAAATATCACCCTTTTGTAATTAATAATATTAATAGTTATGATAATTAATATTTATTTTACTAATGCTAAATCATTCGGTAAAGTATTAGATATATATTTTTTTAATTATAAACCCGACTTTTTTTATAGGAAAAGAAGAATTTTAAAAAAATAAGAATAAACCAGCCCTACTCTGCTGGTTTGCGAGGTGGATCATGTTGCAACTTCAGGTAATGAACAGTCCGTTTAACCAGGAGCAGACAGAGCTCCTGAATCGTCTTCTCCCGACTCTCACAGAGACTCAATCCCTCTGGCTGAGCGGGTATCTTGCCGCGATACAGTCCTCAACTTTGCAGGCTGCCCCTGCAGTGGAAGAGCGTCCAGCACCGGCAGCGGCGCCGGCTATTCCAAAGGAAGTGACCATTTTATTTGGATCACAAACCGGGAATGCGCAGAATCTGGCAAAAAAAGCCGGGAAAACGCTTGAGGAGAGAGGTTTTCAAGTAAACGTTTCAGCAATGAGTGACTTTAAGCCTAATAATCTTAAAAAGGTCAAAAACCTGTTAATTGTCGTCAGTACTCATGGTGAGGGAGACCCTCCGGATAACGCATTAACATTCCATGAATTCATTCACGGAAAAAGAGCTCCAAAACTTGAAGACTTCCGTTACTCAGTTTTAGCTCTTGGCGACAGCTCATATGAATTCTTCTGCCAGACTGGGAAGGATTTTGATAAACGTCTCGAGGAGCTTGGCGGAACGAGAATAACACCAAGGGTAGATTGTGATCTTGATTTCGAAGAGCCTGCAGCAGTGTGGGCGGAAGCTGTATTAGCCGGCTTGAGCGATGGGGAAAGCAGCAGTCCTTCTCCTTCAGCCGCTTCAGTTTCAGCTTCAGCACCTGCCGAGTCATTTTATTCCCGATCGAATCCGTTCCGTGCAGAAGTGCTGGAGAATATTAATCTCAACGGCCGCGGCTCCAATAAAGAAACACGTCATCTAGAGATTTCGTTAGAGGGTTCAGGACTGACGTATCAGCCTGGTGACAGCCTGGGAGTATACCCAGAGAACGATCCTGAATTGGTTAACCTGCTTTTAGCTGAGATGAACTGGGATCCTGAGGAAGCAGTCAGAGTGAAGGAGGAAACAGTAAAATTAAAAGAAGCACTTTCGTCTCACTTTGAGATTACTGTCCTGACCAAGCCGCTTGTAGAAAAGGCTGCAAAGCTTTCCGGTAATGAAGAGCTGCACCAGCTTGCATTAGACAGCAGCCGATTGAAATCCTATATCGATGGGCGTGATTTAATCGATTTAGTCCGTGATTTTAAGCCATGGAGCAGTTCGGCACAAGAGTTTGTCTCTATACTGCGTAAGATTCCTGCGCGTCTATATTCTATTTCCAGCAGTTTTGAAGCAAATCCTGATGAAGTACACTTAACAATCGGTGCAGTCCGCTATGACGCCCATGGCCGTGAACGTAAAGGGGTCTGCTCGATTCTATGTGCAGAGCGCCTCCAGCCTGGTGATACACTGCCGGTATTTATTCAGCACAATGAAAACTTTAAACTGCCTGAAAATCCGGAAACACCAATTATTATGGTTGGTCCCGGAACAGGAATTGCACCGTTCCGATCCTTTATGCAGGAACGTGAAGAAAACGGCGCGGAAGGGAAGTCCTGGCTATTCTTCGGCGACCAGCATTTTGTAACAGATTTTCTATATCAGACTGAATGGCAAAAGTGGCTAAAGGATGGAGTCTTATCGAAGCTGGATGTCGCTTTTTCACGTGATGTTGATGAGAAGGTTTATGTTCAGCATAGAATGCAGGAAAACAGCAGGGAACTATTCCAGTGGCTCGAGCAAGGTGCGGCAGTCTACATCTGCGGCGATGAGAAAAACATGGCGCATGATGTCCATAACACACTCATTGATATTATTGAAAAAGAAGGCGGAATGAGCCGCGAACAGGCTGCGGAATATCTGGCCGATATGCAGAAAAATAAACGCTACCAGCGCGACGTATATTGATTTGGAAGGAAAGGAGTTTTTCAGCATGGTAAACCCAAAATTAAAAGCACCGGACGGACCTCCCAGTGATGTTGAGGGAATTAAAGATCGAAGCAACTTTTTGCGCGGAACGCTGGCGGAAGTAATGCAGGATCAGATCAGCGCCGGGATCCCTGATGATGATAACCGATTAATGAAGCACCACGGCAGCTATCTGCAGGATGACCGGGATCTCAGGAATGAACGCCAGAAGCAGAAGCTTGAGCCGGCTTATCAGTTCATGCTCCGCCTGCGTCTTCCCGGAGGGGTCGCATCACCGAAGCAATGGCTAGTCGTGGATGACCTGGCTGAGAAGTATGGCAACAGCACTCTCAAATTAACAACACGCCAGACCTTCCAGATGCATGGAATCCTGAAATGGAATATGAAAAAGACCATCCAGGCCATTCATTCAACGATGCTTGATACGATCGCAGCATGCGGAGATGTGAACCGGAATGTCATGTGCATCTCCAATCCCGATCAATCTGAAATTCATGAGGAAGTGTATGAGCTGGCGAAGATGTTAAGTGACGATCTTCTGCCCCGCACACGTGCCTATCATGAAATTTGGCTGGATGAAGAAAAAGTAGCCGGCTCTCCAGAAGTGGATGAAGAGATTGAGCCGATGTATGGCCCGCTTTATTTGCCGCGGAAATTTAAGATTGGGATCGCTGTACCGCCTTCCAATGATATTGATGTCTTTTCACAGGATCTCGGCTTTATAGCGATAGTTGAAGATGGCAAGCTGGCAGGCTTTAACGTGGCAATTGGCGGAGGAATGGGCTTCTCTCATGGAGATAAAGCCACATACCCGCAGCTTTCGAAGGTAATTGGCTTTGTGACGCCAGATAAAATCTACGAAGTGGCTGAAAAGACTATTACGATTCAGCGGGATTACGGAAACCGCTCCGTCCGGAAAAATGCACGATTTAAATATACGGTTGACCGCCTAGGGCTGGAGACTGTTATTGAAGAACTGGAAACCCGCTTAGGCTGGAAACTGGAGGAAGCACGCGGATTCAAGTTTGATTCCAACGGTGACCGCTATGGATGGGTAAAGGGTGTCCGCGGAAAATGGCATTTTACGATGTTCATAGAAGGAGGCCGTGTGGCAGACTTCGAAGATTATAAGCTGAAAACAGCATTGCGGGAGATCGCCAAGGTTCATAAAGGCGATTTCAGACTGACGGCCAATCAGAACCTGATTATCGGCAGTGTGGCAGACGAAGATAAAGCTGCGATTGAGTCGCTTATTGAAAAATATGGCTTAACAGACGGAAGCCGCTACAGTGCGCTCCGCCGCGGTTCAATGGCCTGTGTGGCTCTGCCGACCTGCGGTTTGGCGATGGCTGAGGCTGAACGCTATCTGCCAGGATTGATCGATAAAATTGATGAAATCGCTGATGAGGCGGGCTTGCGGAATGAAGAAATCACGATCCGCATGACCGGCTGCCCGAACGGCTGCGCGCGTCACGCACTCGGAGAAATCGGCTTTATCGGCAAGGCGGTCGGCAAGTACAATATGTATCTCGGGGCAGCTTTTGACGGAAGCCGCCTCAGCAAAATGTACCGCGAAAATATCGGGGAAGAAGAAATTCTGAACGAGCTGCGCGTCATCCTGCCGCGCTACGCCCGTGAACGTCAGGACGGCGAGTATTTTGGCGACTTCGTGATCCGGGCGGGTATTATTGAAGCGACAACGGACGGGACTAATTTTCATAATTGAGGTTGAGGAAAGATGGGGCTGGTGCCCTGTCTTTTTTTTGCTCAAGTTCGATAAACGACTAACTAAACGAAAATAAAAAGAGCTTATACGAAGGTAAATTTATCCATAAGAAAGAAAAACTTCCTTTTCAGCAAGTAATAATACTTATCCGAAAATAAATCGATCATAATGAATGAATAGAAGGGATTTTTCTCAATAAGTAGAAATCTAAACAAGACTAATATAGATTGGAGTGAAAAAATGATTGTAAAACAGCGTGAAATTCCTCTTGTGATTCTCAAATTGGAAGCTCTTCTTCGCAGGCTGCCACCTCACCATCCAAAAATACCCTTAATAAAAGAAGAAATCAGTAAACGGAAAGCTGGATTCAAAGGAGAGACTTCTATTGATTTTCCTTTGGGATTTTTAAACGACAAGCGTTACTATATCCTACACGATCTTCGTCTGCCTGATGCGAACCGGTATTTTCAAATGGATACATTAATATTATCCCTGAAGTTTGCTTTAATTTTAGAAGTGAAAAATATTTCTGGTATTCTCCATTTTGATACAATTTATAATCAGCTATTTCGAAATAAGGATGGGGAAGAAAGTGTTTTTCCGTGTCCCATTGTTCAAGTGAATCGTCAGGAAAACCAACTAAAGAAATGGTTTGCTGAAAATGGTCCCGGACAGTTACCTATTTTTTCAAAAGTTGTAATCACTAATCCTCATACTGGAATTAAATCAATTCCCCCAAATGTAAACCTCAGTCAAAAAGTCATCCACAAAGAAGTATTGCCATCAAAAATAATACAAATTGAATCAAATATCTCCGAAAATCAAATCTCTGAAAAACTACTTAAGAAATCAATCCGACTCTTAAAGAAGGCAGCTGTTAAATCAGATTCATCTATTCTGGATAGATTTCACATAATTAAGGAAGATATCGCAACAGGTGTATTTTGTCCTAATTGCAATCTTATGCCTATGCAAAGGGCAAAGCGAACATGGCATTGTAAAGCATGCAGGAGGAATTATAAAGAGGCCCACATTAATGCCATTAAAGATTATAGTTTGATATTTGGAACCAGCATAACAAACAGGGAACTTAGGAGTTTTCTTCAAATAGAATCTATTACTGTTGCTACGCGACTACTCAACTCTATGGAACTACCCCACACCGGAGGATATAAGAACAGAAAATATGAATTAACATCAATTGATGATAAGAATAAAGGTTTTTAAAATAAAATGTCGAAACATTTAGATATCTAAAACCTAAAACCAACCAAAGGAGGATTTATCATGCCAAACGAGGAAATGCTTTTGATCCCGGGACCTACGCCTGTTGTGGATTCGATTTATGAGGCGATGTCACAGGAAACAAGGGGGCATACGGATCCGAGATTTGCCGCTGTTTATAAGAGTGCGATTGAGAAAACGAGGGAGATGCTGAAGACAGATGGTGAGGTGTTTGTTGTTTCCGGCTCCGGTACGATTGCGATGGAAATGGCTCTGGTGAACACGGTAGCAGCAGGAGAACGGCTATTGATTATAAGCCAGGGCTTTTTCGGTGATCGTTTCCTGCAATTAGCCAAGGCGTTCGGAATACAGGCAGATATTATTCAATCCGAATGGGGGAAGCAGGTGGACCCCGCCGCTGTTGAGGAAAAACTTGCATCACGTTCCTATAAAGCGGTGACGATAACCCATGCTGATACCTCAACCGGTGTTGCGGCTGACCTGGATTCCCTGATACCTATCACTAAAAAGCATGGGGCACTGGTTATTCTGGATGGAGTTTGTGCGACGGCTGCGATGGAAGAGGATATGAGCAAGTCATATGGCGAAGGGAAAATTGATGTCGTTTTAACAGGCTCACAGAAAGCGATCGGTGTGCCGCCAGGACTCGCTGTTGTGGCATTCAATGAGACAGCATTGGCTGCCCGTGAACAAATGGAACGGGTTCCTGCCTACTATTGCGATATTTATAATTGGATTCCCATTATGCATGATCCGCAAAAGTACTTTGCTACGCCACCTGTTAATCTGATTTATGCCTATGAGGAGGGAATGAGGCTGGTGTTAGCGGAAGGAATGGAAAACCGTTACAAGCGCCATGAAGCATTTGGAAAAGCTGTCAGGGCTGCGCTTGCTGAATATGGAATGAAGGCAATTGCTGATGAAAATGCCGCTGCAGCTACTCTCAGCTGTATCCTTTACCCTGAAGGTATGGATGATGCTGAATTCCGGGCCTCTCTTGCGACAAAAGGTGTTATTGTTGCCGGTGCCCTGGCTCATCTTGCGGGGAAAGCATTCCGAATCGGCCATATGGGGAATACGACTGAAGACATGCTTGAAAGGGCCATTGTGCTGATCGGTGAAACAATGAACGAAATGGGCTTTGACACAGATATCCAAAAAGCAGCTGAGAGGTTTAGAGAACTGGCATTGCCCATTGCTTAATAAGGAGGGAAAGGATGTCTGAATTGATTTTGCGGGCTGCTGAGACAGAACGCGGAAGTTTGAGACTAATAGGGATCCGCGTCTTATGCCCGCCGGATCAGTACCTGGCTGAGATTCCGCGGGCTATTAAATTATTTACGGAACGCATTACAGAAATTAAGGGAGCTGTAAATCCAGACCAGCTTGTTGGTGCTTATAAAGTGGAGGAAGACTCTCCTGAAGAAGACGGCTATTGGATTGGCATTGAGGTGAAGGAATGTATCAGTGTTCCTGATGGAATGTTCTTATTAGTAATTCCACCGCAAAAATATGCCTCTATCCGGCACAAAGGACCTAATGATGAGATTGGAAATTCCTATAGGGAATTGCACAGCTGGATTGAAGAAAAGGGATACAATCGGCTGAAAAATGAGTGGCATCTAGAAATCCATCATAGCTGGGAGAATATTGAGGATTTAGATATTGAGCTGCTGGATACGATAGCATAATGGAAAAGACTGCCTTCCCGGCAGTCTTTTCCCTGCAAAAAAAGAAGGGAGAGTTTACAATTGATAGATTATCGGATTAAACATGTAAAGGGCTATGATGAAAAAATTGGAGAACTTGTGTCAATGCTGGAACATGCCAGGTCTGTGACGCTTAAAGATGTTGCTGGCTTGACACAGAATGAGCTGGATTTTCTTCCCGATGAAAACAGTAATTCAATAGGATCACTTTTGAAGCATATTGCTTTTGTTGAATATGTTCATCAAATCATTACTTTTGAAAATAGAGATCTTAACGATGAAGAATATTCAAGATGGGCCGCTGCGTATGAATTGGGTGAGAAAGCAAGGAATGAAATTAATCATCATCCTATAGAATTTTACTGGGAGGAACTATCAGCAATTAGAGAGAAAACGTTAAACCTTTTAGCATCCAAACAGGATAGCTGGCTATATGAAGAAGGAAAGTGGAACAATGGAGTCTCTTTCAACAACTATTGGTTCTGGTATCACGTTATGGAGGATGAAATCAGCCATCGCGGGCAAATCCGTGTGTTAAAAAGACAGCTGGCAGCTCAGAGGTGATAAGATAACCGCCTGCCTTTTTCCAAAAATATGAAACTAAAGGTCCAATAGTTCGTATATAAGGTAAAACATTTAAAGGCGGTTTAATGGATGAGAAAAATGAAGTGGGGTTTTTCAGGAATCGGAATGGCCTATAGTCTGTCGCTGGGATTAGTTTTTGGAATGCTTTTTGAAAATTGGGCTTTGGGCATTGCCATGGGAGTTGCTTTCGGGGCATCGTTTGGATCCTCAGAAAAGAAGTAAAGGAGGATCTGACTTGATTAAAAATAAAAAGCTCTTTCTGACATCAATTGTGTTAATCATTATTTCCATGGCACTAAACTTTCCTTTTCCGGATGAAAATCGACTAGGTGATACGGGAATAACAATTTTAAATATCCCAATCAACTCGGCAGATGGCTTTAATTTTGCAGGATTATTTATTCTCATATTACTAGTCCTGGGTATGGTCTTGCTTCATCGTTCACTTGAAAAATATCATTTGCGGTCTTTTTTTGCCGTTATCATCATCGTTTCCCTTCTGCCTCCTTCTCTGGCAGAGGCTTATCAAAAAACGCTGGCAAATGGCATCAATGCAGTTTCCTATATAAAAGATGAAAGTCAATGTAAGTTTGTAATGATTGGTGAAGATATTTTGAAGGGAAAGTGTGAGCTGCCATTTGAAAATTACAGCAATGAAGAAGTGTCTTTTACTATCGGCTTTTATGACAGATATTTATTTGAAGAGGATGTAAAGATGCTTTCACTGATGAACAGCGGTGAACCTGCTAACGTTAAATTGCTCCCTAACGAGGTAAAGCTCATCCGGATTGAGAAAGAGATCGATGTGTCACAAATCAAAAACCATGTTGAAAATGGAGAGGCCGCTTATGTAAGCATCATTATTTATGATGGTGAGAAAAACAGGAAATTGTAAGAGGGGCTGAGGCTAATGACCATTAAGTTAAAACCCGTCACAAGAGACAACTGGGAAGAAGCCATACAGATGAAGGTAAAAGAATGGCAGCGTGATTTCGTTCCTTCAGCGGCTGTATCACTTGCCAAGGTTTATATTAAACCAGATGGGGATGCAGTAGAGTATATTCCATTCTCAATCTATGACAATGATAAAATGGTTGGTTTCATCATGCATGCCTATGAACCGGATACAGTTAATATGTATTGGATAAACGGTTTTTTTATCGATCAGAAGTATCAGGGCAGGGGTTATGGCCGTGCAGCATTAGCCGTGATGATCAGCTGGATAAAAACTAAATTTCCAAAATGCGATGAAATCCGCTTAACGGTTCATAAAGATAATCAACACGCAAGGATACTTTATAAAAACTTCGGATTTTCCCCCACCGGAGAGATATGGGGAGAGGAAGAGGTTTACTATTTTTTGGTTTAAAGGAGTTATTTATGATTAATGAAACACTGGAATTAAATAAGAAAAGCTGGGATGAAGCGGCTAAAAGGTTTTATGGTCGCAATCCGCTGCCTGAATATGGACCATTGGCGCCAACTGAAGATGACCTTCACTTGTTTGGAGATGTGAACAGTTTAAAGATGCTGGAGATTGGCTGCGGCAGCGGGCATTCCCTAAAGTATTTGGACCAGCGGGGAGCAGGTGAATTATGGGGATTGGATTTATCGTCCCGACAAATCGATGCTGCCAAGGAACTCTTGAAAAATTCTTCCTCAAAAGTAAAGCTGTTAGAATCCCCGATGGAACAAAATCCCGGGATCCCTGCTGATTATTTCGATGCCGTTTTTTCCATTTATGCGATTGGCTGGACCACGAATTTAGAAGAGACGCTGAAAAACGTTCATTCCTATCTTAAATCAGGCGGGATGTTTATTTTCAGCTGGGAGCATCCCTTGTATAACCGGATTAAGGCTGAAAATGGAGTATTAATTATGGATAAATCCTATCATGAAGAAGGCCCCTATCAGCACATAGCATGGAATCAGCCTGCCATTATGCAGCAATATAAATTAAGTACATATATCAATCTATTAATTGAAAACGGGTTTGCGCTTGAAAGGGTAATTGAAGATGTAAGTCTTACTGAGCAAGATGTTCAGCGGCATGCCAATCGATGGTATTCCTATGAAAAGGCGAGATCAATACCCGCTGCTTTTATTATTAAATGCAGAAAGTTATTTTAGGAGGCAGATTAGAGCAAATGACCTATCACATTAGAGTCAGAGCAGGTGCAGTAATTATAGAAAATAATTCAATTCTGCTGATTGAATTTCAGGATGAAAGAGGCCTTCATTACAATTTGCCTGCAGGAGGGGTTAAACCCAAAGAATCAGTAATTGATGCAGTAAAAAGGGAAGCAAAAGAAGAGGCATCTGTAGATGTGACGGTCGGCCCATTGGCGTTCGTTTATGAATATGCCCCGCATTTAAATGAATTTAGGTATGGACAGATACATTCACTGGGCTTAATGTTTGAATGCCAGTTAAGGGAAGACTCTTTGCCTAAAATGCCTTCAGCACCGGACCCTAACCAAGCAGGCGTTAGGTGGGTGCCGCTTTCTGAACTGGCCAATATAGTGTTGTATCCTAATATGAAAGAACATATTTTGGAATATGTTAAAAATAAAAGAAACATAGATTTGATTGAAGAACACACATTGGATGTTTACGCAATGGAGATGAAAAAATGAAAAAAGAAATCATAATTGATTGCGGTGAGGTAATCCTCAGGGAATACCGGATGGAGGACGTCCAGGCACTCTATGAAATTACTTCCCAGCCGGAAGTTTATGAGTTTATTCCAGGTGCACAGGCTACACTTGAGCAGCGGGTGGACTGGATGAAGAATTATGAAATTCCGGCCAATGAAAAATTCAAGTCTTCAATGCCAGATCTGAAAGATGCCGGCTTTTTGAATTTGGGAATCATTTTAAAGGAAACTGGAGAGTTTATTGGCTTTTGCAATACAGGTATAAAGGATGAATTGCCGGAACCGAACAGGGAAATTGGCTATGCCATCTCAAAGCACTGCCGGAATAAAGGTTATTCCACCCTTGCAGCAAAAGGGCTAATAGGTTTTCTTTTTGAAAAAACGGCTCTTGAAACACTAAATGCTGTCGCATTAACCAGCAATGCCAGTTCCAATAAAGTTCTGCAAAAATGCGGCTTCAAGCTTGCTGGCGAAATAGAGATTGATGGAGGACAGTTTTTCCATTACACCATTAGAAAAAGGGATTGGGCCTAGATGTTTTTCAAAGACACCCGCCATTTAACATGGGGGTGTCCCGTTATTTAGGCTATAGATCAGATTTTGGATTTGTATTAAATGTGCCGTTTTTATTTTCCTTTTCATGTCCGCGCACCTGGTCTCCGCCATTTCCCTTTTCGTGCACCTTTTTGCCGCCGAGTTTTACATTTGGATATTCTTGTTCCCGCATGGTCTTCACCTCCATGTTAATTAAATTATCCATAAAGGATAAAAATATATAAATTTTGGGGTTTTAATATGGAAATAACACTTATCAGACATGGCAGGTCAGCGCATATAGAAGATCACCGCCTGAATAGCCGTGAATTTAAGAAATGGGTTGAAACGTATAACCGTTTAGGGATTCTTGAAGATGAAGTTTGTCCTTCGGATGCTCTGGAAAAAGGGGTTTCAGCATCTTTTATACTTACGAGTAATCTGAAGAGGTCTATCGAGTCCGCTAAATGCTTAAACCCCTTCGCAAAGATACGAACAGACCGATTATTCAGAGAAGCTGAATTGCCCATTCCTGCCAGTAATTTGCCCGGACTGAAATTAAGGCCCAAAACCTGGGCACTGGTATTAAGATTACTTTGGATATGCGGATATTCGCAGGGGTGTGAATCATATAGGGATGCAAAGCTGCGGGCAAAGCAAGCATCATTATTATTGACCTCAATTGCAAAAGAACATCATTCTGCTGTTCTCGCGGGACACGGTTTTTTTAACCTGTTAATTGCGGGGGAGCTTCAAAAAGCCGGATGGACCGGTAAGAGAAAAACAGGTTCAAAGCATTGGAACACAGATACTTACGTTCGGCTCGGAGGGGATGAAAATGTTAATACCTAACCTATCATCGAAATTCAAGACTTTTGGACAAAATGAATGCCGAGGTTCCAGTAATCTTTATGAATTTTTATCAAATAGAATTTCAGAGGATGAGGAATTGCTGGTTTTGGCATCTGAGGCGAGAGACGGCCAGCCTGTGCCAAATTTGTTTTTTGGGGCCATTCATTATCTGCTGTTACAAGGGAAAGAGCATGTACTTAAGGAATTCTATCCAAGTATAGTGGAGGATCCAAGAAACCCTCAAGATTCCTTCCAAAGCTTCAAAGATTTCTGCAGTCTGTATTCACAAGAAATTAAAGAGATAATACAAACAAGAATAGTTCAGACGAATGAAGTAAGGCGCTGTGCTTACCTATACCCGGTATTCGCTTATATTTACCAGCAAACCAAAAAGCCCCTGGCCCTGATTGAGATAGGGACTAGCGCCGGCCTGCAGCTCCATTGGGATAAATACAGCTACTCTTATGGAACAGGAGAAACATACGGGAATCCAAACGCGTACGTTCATTTATCCTCTGAAATCAAGGGGAGCCAATTCCCGATTTTTCCTAAAGAAATGCCGCCGGTTGCTTCAAGAATTGGGATTGATCTTCATATAAATGACTTGAATATCGGGGAAGATTTTTTGTGGCTGAAATCACTTATCTGGCCTGAACATGAGGAGAGAAGAACTCTATTCGAAAAAGCTGCCCAATGTGTTAGGGAAAACCCAATCTCCCTTATAGAAGGAGATGGTGTTGAGCTTTTGCCAGGTTTGATTGAAGGTATACCTGAAGAACATTCAACCTGTGTATTCCACACACACGTGGCCAATCAAATGCCGCCAGAAGTAAAAGAGAATCTGCTTGCAAAAATAAAAGCAAGCGGACGCATGAGGGATATCTTTCATATTTATAATAATATCCAGGACCGGAATCTGCATCTTGATTATTATTTGCATGCCGCAGAATACAAGAAACTGGCCGGCCAAACAGAAGGACATGGAAAGTGGTTTACATGGGAATTGAATTAGATTCCATTAATCTTTCGCTCTCCGAAAATTTTGAAACTTGACATCATCTGTTATACTTATCTAGGTAAGTATATATTGTTTTAACCTATTAACAGATATATCTTGCAAATATTAAGTGATAGGTGGAAATACAAATGAGTCAAAAACCGTACAGAGTATTACTTTACTACATGTATGTTTCAATTGAGGACCCTGAAGAGTTCGCAAGGGAGCATAAAGCATTCTGCAATGAGCTGGGCCTTAAAGGGCGTATTCTTGTTGCGAATGAAGGAATTAATGGGACTGTATCCGGACCAGTGGAACAGACCGACCGCTATATGGAAGCGATGAAGCAGGATCCGCGCTTTGCGGAGATGGTTTTCAAAATAGATGAAGCAGATGGACATGCATTTCCTAAGATGAAGGTCCGTGCACGCCCTGAGCTTGTAACACTTCGCCTTGAAGACGATGTGAACCCGAACGAGATTACTGGCAAATACCTTGAGCCAAAAGAGTTCTACGAAAGACTTCAGGATGAAGACACGATTGTGCTGGATGCACGAAATGATTATGAATATGATCTTGGACACTTTAGAGGAGCAATCAGGCCGGATATTGAAAACTTCCGCGATCTGCCAAACTGGGTCCGTGAAAATAAAGAATTGCTTGGCGATAAAAAGATCATTACGTATTGCACAGGCGGCATCCGCTGTGAAAAGTTCTCCGGCTGGCTTGTAAAAGAAGGCTTTGAAGATGTAGCCCAGCTTCATGGAGGAATTGTCACATATGGAAAAGACCCAGAGGTACAGGGTCAGCTCTGGGATGGCCAGCTTTATGTTTTCGATGATCGCATTGGCGTTCCGGTTAACCAAAAGGAGCATGTAATCGTAGGTAAGGACTATTTTTCAGGCGAGCCTTGTGAACGCTACGTCAATTGTGCAAATCCTGCCTGCAATAAAAAAATCCTTTGCTCTGAAGAAAACGAGCATAAATATATGCGCAGCTGTTCTGATGAATGCCGCACGCATCCTCGGAACCGTTATATTGCAGAGCATGGCCTTTCAGAGGCAGAAGTGGAAGAAAGATTAGGAGAAGTAAAAGCATAAGATGATTAGAGCAGATTTTCCTTTATGGAAACTGCTCTTTTTTATTGGAAATTTCATGAAAACTGATATAATATTCTTAAAATTTTTATCAGGTGGGTGTGATATGGAGAATTTGCTATTATTTCTGTTTATGTCCTTTCTGCTCGTCATTTTGCCGGGACCCGATACAGGAATACTAATTCAAAACACGATTTCAAGCGGGAAAAAAAGCGGCATTAAAACGATGTTCGGATCTGTCGCCGGGCTGATGGTCCATACAATGGCTGTCGTTTTTGGCTTATCGGCATTAATTGTAAAGTCTGCATACATTTTTTCTTTCATTAAGTATGCTGGTGCGGTATATCTTATTTATTTGGGCATCATTTCGTTAAAGTCTCTATCGAACAAACAAGAACCGGCTGACATGGAGAGAAAGCATAAGAAGAACAAATCGCATTTTCTTCAAGGCTTTTTCACTTGTGTGTCCAACCCAAAAGTGGCTGTATTCTTTTTAACTTTTTTTCCTCAATTTTTAAGCACGGAAGGGAATCACTTTGCGCAATTTCTTGCCATGGGCTTACTATATAGTCTTATAACAATCATTTGGTTCTTTTTCTATGTATACTTGATTGACTTTTTCAGGGCTTGGCTGAAAAAACCTGCTGTTAATAATGTGATCCAAGGAGTTTCTGGTGCGGTTTTAATGGGATTTGGCATTAAATTGGCATTTGAGAAACAGCCTTAAGGAAGCGGCTGCTTAACCTCTAAAATGGGTTTAAGCAGTTTTTTTGTGGTTAAAGAAGGAAATATACTCTTTGGTTATAGCTGTTCTCCCCACTTTCTAATGATTCCGGTTGTAGCATATTTGTTCTGCTCAAACTGCTTAGCCCTGTGTCCATTTGCACCTGAAGGATGCGGGAAGCCAAATAAAATGGTATGTCCTGCAAGCTGATTGGCTGTGTACAGGTGACGGAGGATCCTTTCAACGGTTATCCCCAGCGGAATAATGAGTGCATCACTATTAATTAGTTTCAGCTCTTCCGGGAATACTTTTGTTGCGTACTCAGCAAGAATTTCTGTTTTTAATGGATCAGGCTGGTGTCCGGTATAATTTTTGCCCCGGTAGAAAACAGGGTACTTTACTACGGAAGTGGTGTGCAGGAGTTCTCTATTTCGTTCGAAAAGCGCAGCAGAGCTATCTATGCCAAGGGCATCCTGTAAGCCGCATTGATCCAGCATGCTTATTAAATTTCTCCTCATCCCTCCTGCAAAACTGGCAGTTTCCTTGGTTTCTTCCAGAATTTTGTCGAGCTTCTTTTCTGCTGTCAGTTCTTTCTTGAATGATTCAAAGGCAATCCTCATTTGGCTCCATCCAGGAGTAATTCCGACAATGACAATTTTCGCATTATTATTGATATATTCGTTGTGCGGGGCAAAATATATTTCTAAATCTCCATTCTTACTTATTAAAAAATCCCGGGTAAGCAATTGATCCCTTGTCAGCGGCCTGCCATAAGGAAGCTGCTGAATGGCCGGAAGAAACATTGAAAGTAATGAGGGCTCCATTAAATTCTCCTTTTAATCACAGTTAGTATGATTATGTTACCAAATCAAGAATAAAAAAAGCCATTAAAGAGACATTAACAAATAAAAAGGATTTTGCTATGATTGGACTGCTGGTAGCCACCATTCTTTTTAATTTTATTGCCTTTAAAACAAATAAGCGTTTGTCGAAAAACCAAATTTTACATATATGGACATTCACAATATCCCTTCAGCTGATATTTGATGTTATGGTCGAGTTTAAATATTGGGGATATTGGTACTTTGACAAGGAGCCAAATTGGCCAGGGCTCTTGGCGCACATTGCGCTGGTGCCCCCGGTGAATATGATGTTTTTGAACTGGTATCCTTTTAAAGGAGATCTTATTAAACGTTTTTCTTATATCTTTTTTTGTGTCGTGGCCATTTTGCTATATGAAGTCATCGCCTTATTGCCGGAACCCTGGGGTTATTTTAACTATGGCTGGTGGAGATTATGGCATGCGGCAATAGTTGACCCAATTCTCCTTCTATTAGTGGTGGTATTTTATAAATGGATTATCCGGCTGGAGGGGGAGCTTAAATAATTGATGATTCAAAAGGGGGATATGCTCCCCCTTTTTGTGTTGCATAAAAATGAATTTAGGCAGATGACTATGATACAATTTTGGTATAGATTTTCCCGGAAGGAGAACATTTGTGGATATTAAATTGACTCACAAAATGATAAAAGAAATGTGCGGTACTGTCTCCTTCAAAAGAGGGGACGCGTTTTTCAGGAATCATAAAGTAACGATAAAAAAATACAATGGTGATCTATGTGAGGCAACGGTATCTGCCGGTGAAGATTTTTATGTTGAAGTAGAGAAAACTTCAGGTAATGGCTTCAAAACAACATGCAGCTGTCCCAAGCTTGCATCATTTGATAAAGAGTGCCAGCATGCCGCGGCTGTACTGCTGGCAATTCATGATATGCAGCAATATAGATCGCCAAACCTTTCAGCAGGCAGCCTTGAAGTTTCTCCAGAACACGCCTTAACTGATAGCCTCATGACACTTTTCAGTGAGCAGCCGGGAAGGTCAAGCGGGCACCAGCTTCATTTTGAAAACAGGCAAGTGCTCCAGCCTGAGTTTACGTGTCTGCCTGTCCATTTGGGAAAAGGGCATTATTTGTTTGCCATTAAAATTTCCATCGGCCCAATGGCTGTCCTGGATATCCGTCAATTTCTCCATTCAGTTAAAAAGGGGAAACCAAGCCTATTATCACTTTCTTTTTCCTATGATCCCGCCCTGCATTGTTTCCCGCCGGAAGCGGATGCTGTCCTTCAGCAGCTGATACAGGTAATACACGATGAATCCATCTATATCAATGCTTTAATGGATGATTTTGATTATACAGCGTCAAAGCATATGCTCTTAATCCCTCCATCATCATGGGAACGGCTGAAGCCTGTTTTGGCGCTCGCAGAAAATGTAAAGCTTGAAATAACAGGAAAAACATTTGATCGGATGACTTTTTCAGAGGACCGGCTGCCATTGCGATTTGAACTGGCCGAAACAAAAGATCATTGTTATTTACATGTTAAAGGACTGGATCGGCTGCTGATCCTGGATTCGTATAGTGCGGTTCTATCCGGCGGAAAATTCATCACGCTCAGGCAAGATGACTGTAAGCGTCTGTATGATTTAACACAGATGCTTGAGGCTGCCGGAAAAAACGAAATTCCGATTGCTGCTGAACAAATGGAGATGTTTCTGGAAAAAGTGGTTCCTGGATTGAGAAAACTGGGGGATTTCCATATTTCTGAAGACGTGTCACACAGGTTCATGAAAACTCCTTTGACTGCCAAGCTGTACTTGGACCGTCTGCGGAACAGGCTGCTGGCAGGAATGGAATTTCATTATGAAAATATCGTGATTAATCCGCTGGAGAGCAGAGAGCCGAAGGGCGGCACGAGGATAATTAGAGATGTGGCATTAGAGGATGAGATCCTTCAGCTTATGGAGGAAAGCTCTTTTGCCAAGACGGATGGCGGCTATTTTCTGCAGAATGAAGAGCTGGAATATGAATTCCTTTATCATGTTGTCCCTAGGCTCCAAAAACTGGTGCAAATATATGCGACTACGGCTGTCAGAAACCGGATTTTCAGGGAGAATGCCAAACCGCAAATACGGATAAAAATGAAAAAAGAGCGGACCAATTGGCTGGAATTCAAGTTTGAATTGACCGGCATAGCTGACCAGGAGATACGGGATGTATTAGCTGCAATTGAGGAGAAACGAAAATTCTATCGCCTGAAAAATGGTGCGCTCCTTTCTCTGGAAACAAGGGAATTTGAGGAAATCCAGCGTTTCTTGAAAGCTGTGCCCGAGCAGGCAGAGGATCTGGAAAGCGGTTTAAACATGCCGATTGTATCTGGTCTTAGAATGCTGGACGCAGCTGGTGATCAGGAAATGTTCCTTCAAGAGGAATCCTTCAGGACATTTTTGGCGGAGCTTGAGGATCCATCATCCCTGCAGATTTCTGTGCCGGAAAACCTGGATTCTATTTTAAGGGAATACCAGAAAAGTGGATATAAATGGTTAAAGACAATGGCGCATTATGGATTTGGCGGCATTTTGGCTGATGATATGGGACTTGGGAAGACACTGCAAAGCATTGCTTTTATTCAGTCTGAGCTTATGGATATTCGGGAAAGTACCCGCCCTGCCCTTATTGTGTGCCCATCATCCTTAACATACAACTGGTTAAGCGAACTGACGAAGTTCACACCGGACATTCAGGCAATTGTCATCGACGGAAATCAAAATGAACGAGCCGAGCTTCAGAAGGATTTAACCGGTGTTGATGTGGTGATCACTTCCTATCCGCTGGTGCTTAAAGATATAAAGTGGTATGAAATGCAGGAATTTCACACACTATTTTTCGACGAAGCACAGGTATTTAAAAACCCGGTCACGCAAACAGCGAGAGCAGTGAAGAAAATCAAAGCGAAATATCGGTTTGCATTAACAGGCACACCCGTTGAAAATTCTGCAGAAGAGCTGTGGTCTATTTTTCATGTTGTCTTCCCGGAATTGTTTGGCGGCTTAAAGGAGTACGGGAATTTGACAAGGAAGACGATTGCGAGAAGAGTTCGCCCCTTCATGCTCAGGAGGCTGAAAGAAGATGTTCTTTCAGAGCTGCCTGAAAAGATGGAGCTGATTGATTCGGCTGATTTGCTGCCTGATCAGAAGAAGCTCTATTCTGCATACCTGGCAAAACTGAGAGAAGATACCTTAAAGCATTTAAATAAAGACACAATCAGAAAGAACCGCATAAGAATCCTTGCCGGTTTGACGAGGCTTCGCCAGATTTGCTGCCATCCTGCTTTGTTTGTGGATGGATATAAAGGGAGTTCAGCAAAATTTGAACAGCTCAAGAGAATTATTGAAGAATCCAGGTTGTCTGGCAGACGTGTACTGATCTTTTCACAATTCACTAAAATGCTGGACCTTATTGGCAGAGAACTGGCCCTTTTGGATTTGCCGTTTTTTTACCTGGATGGACAGACACCTTCGGGGGATCGGGTGGAAATCTGCCGCCGGTATAATGAGGGGGAACGCGATTTTTTCCTGATTTCATTGAAGGCAGGCGGTACAGGCCTCAATCTGACTGGTGCTGATACCGTCATTTTATACGATTTATGGTGGAACCCTGCCGTTGAGGAACAGGCCGCCGACCGGGCCCACCGCATAGGACAGAAAAACACCGTCCAGGTTATAAAATTGTTGTCGAGAGGCACCATTGAAGAGAAGATGAATGAACTGCAGGATAAAAAGAAGAACCTGATCGAGGAAATCATCGATTCGAATGAAAGTGCAGCAGGAAGTCTGACGGAAGAGGACATACGGGAGATTTTGATGATTTAGCATGGTGCAGCATCGGACTTGAAAGGGGTTATGGGTGGTTGCTGAGTAGGAGGTGGCTTGGGTTCGGACTTAAAAAGGGGAATATTGGTTTTTTGAGTCGGAAGTTTGCTTAGGTTCGGACTCAACATTGGAAAAGCCTCGTGGCTGTGTCGGGAGTTGCACCGGGTTCCGACTCAAAACCAGAAAAACTGGGAAGCAGAGTCGGAAGTTGCTCCAGGTTCCGACTCAAAACCAGAAAAATCAGGTCGCAGAGTCGGAAGTTGCACCGGGTTCCGACTCAAAACCAGAAAAACCAGGTCGCAGAGTCCGAAGTTGCACCGGGTTCCGACTCAAAACCAGAAAAACCAGGTCGCAGAGTCCGAAGTTGCTCCAGGTTCCGACTCAAAAATAGAAAAACCATGTCGCAGAGTCCGAAGTTGCTCCGGGTTCCGACTCAAAACTAGAAAAACCAGGTCGCAGAGTCCGAAGTTGCTCCGGGTTCCGACTCAAAACCAGAAAAACCAGGTCGCAGAGTCCGAAGTTACACCGGGTTCCGACTCAAAACCAGAAAAACCTGGTTGCAGAGTCCGAAGTTGCTCCAGGTTCAGAATCAAAAAGACATACACAAGTTCGCTGAGTCCGAAGATACCCCTTGCCACTCACTAAAATAATGAACTCGTGTAGATAAGAGACGCGTCCCGCAAGGCGCGTCTTTTCTCATGCAAAAAAATAAAGGAGGATTTTCCCATCTCTTAGAGAATTTCATTATGAATAAAAGTTTGGGGGTATTTCTAATATGTGCAATGTGGTATCAAAAGAATTCAAGGCAGTTGTCATAAGAAACAGTGGTTTATTTGAGGATTATGCCCATTTGGTGCCTGAAGCAGCTCAGGCTTTTTTAAAGCAGGGCCATCTTGTTCAAAACAGCAGCGGTTTAGAAGTGGCCTTTTATGAACCTAAGAGAGGGGAAGACCACTTGGAAGGAACCTTTTTCACCGGGTATTTAGTTCATGAAAAAGCAGAAATGCTGCCAAATGGGATGGAGTATATAGATGCCGTGCACACTTATGCATCGATCAGAGGAAAGACTGCTGAGATGGGCGATTTGCATTCGCGGCTTAACTTTTGGCTCAGTGAGAATAACCGCCAGCAGTCTTTTGATCATTATATTATTGAAGTTTTTTATCAGGCTCCAAATGAGGAGGAAGAGGTAGAAGTTTTTATTCCAATCAAAGATTAAACCGCTCAGATATTCGAGCGGCTGCAGTCTTAAATCTCTTTCGATGAAAGGGGAAGAAAGAGCTTTACCCCTCTCTTATTAAAGGGCAGGATTTTTAAATCGGCAATCAAATGGCTTATGTAACCGGCAAGGCAGGTATAATAGACTCCTTCTATGCCAAGGGATATTTCAAGTCTTGAAGAAATGAATGCGAAAAAAATAACCCCCAGCAGGGAATGAGTATAACTGCGGTGGGAAACAAAGGAAGCTATCAATATATAAATCCCAAATAATATGAGCCAAAGTTCCTGCAGAATGACGCCACCTGCCAGGACACCAATTCCCGTAATGGTCAGCATATGTTTTTGCCTGATTTTCGCAGAAATGGCGGTCATACTGATTCCTATAGCCATTCCAAGCCATTTCTCTTTAGGGGAGCCCTCATAAAAACTATAAATAATCATTAAAATTCCAATGATTTGGGCAACGGTCTGAACGACTTCATGTGATAGTGTAAGCCGGTCACGAAGCTTCCCATCAATATCAAGATCAGGTACTAATCCTGAAACACTCCCGAGACCGACTAATAAAAGGGTTGTGGAGGGGCTGGCATGAACAGTGTTCGCTGCCACGTATCCTGCTGCTGCTCCAATTGCTGCATGGGCGGTACCATTCAATATTATTTCCACCTTTATGTCATATTTGCATTTTTTTCATGCATTCTTTTATTATATCAAAACATTTGTTCTGTTTGGCGGTTAATAGATTAAAATCTCCCGGCAGTTCATGATATAATGAGGACAAAGCTAAAGCATACATAATTGAATTTGTATCTAAGGAAGGTATTTATGTCAGAGGAAAACATAACGAGGATTCATTTAGACGGCAAGGAATTCATACTGATCGGAACAGCACACGTGTCCAAGCACAGTGCAGAACAGGTGAAGGAAGTCATTGAGGCTGAACAGCCTGACTCTGTTTGTGTCGAATTGGATGAACAGAGATATCAGTCGATTACAGAAGGCAGCAAGTGGAAGGAAATGGATATAATCCAGGTGATTAAGGAAAAGAAAGCATCACTTCTTTTAATGAATCTGGCGATTTCTTCCTTTCAAAACCGTATGGCCGATCAGTTTGGCATAAAGGCTGGCCAGGAAATGATCCAGGGGATTGAGTCAGCCAAGGAAACAGGTGCAAAGCTCGTTTTGGCGGACCGCAATATCCAGATCACCTTTGCAAGGATATGGGGCAACCTTGGATTAAAAGGAAAATCACTGCTTCTCAGTCAAGTAATAGCAAGTATTTTCAGTAAAGATACCATAACTGAAGAAGAACTTGAAAAAATGAAGAATCAGGATACAATAAATGCGATTCTAAATGAATTTACCGATAGTTTTCCGCGACTAAAAAAACCACTCATTGACGAGCGGGATCAATACCTCGCGCAGAAAATTAAAGATGCGCCAGGAGAAAAAATTGTTGCGGTGCTGGGGGCGGCGCATGTACCTGGGATCAAAGAGGAAATCAAAAAAGAACAGGATATGGCCAAATTGACTGAGCGTCCTCCAAAATCCAATGTTCCAAAGATCATTGGCTGGAGTATTCCGGTGTTCATTTTAGCTATTATTGCCTATACCTTCTTCGCAAATCCATCTGCGGGTCTTGCGCAGACGATCAGTTGGATAATCTGGAATGGATCACTGTCAGCACTGGGGGCTGCCATTGCAATGGGGCATCCGCTGACCATTTTAACAGCCTTTGTTGCAGCACCCATTACGTCTCTGAATCCCCTTCTTGCAGCAGGCTGGTTTGCCGGACTGACACAAGCATATATGAGACGCCCCAACGTAAGAGATTTTGAGACGTTAACTGAAGATGTATTCAGTGTTAAGGGATTTTGGAGAAACAAAGTGAGCCGTATTTTATTGATTGTTGTCCTATCCAATTTGGGCAGCTCACTGGGAACCTTTATTGGGGGAGCAGATGTAATTAGAGTGTTTTTTGAAAATTTATAATTGACGAGTTTGAGGTGAAACCCAGGTGGTTTCACCTTTTTTGATATTTTTACCGGACTTAATATAATGCTGGAAATCTTATTAATAAATTTGCAAATGGCGGGGAACCATATATCAGACAAAATGCGGAGGGAAAGATATGCCTGGCGGAAATTATGAAGATAAGCTTACTGCAGCCGAACATGCAACACTTTGGACACAATATGTGAATGACAGCCTTGCTATTTGTATCCTGCGGCATTTTTTGAACCATACAAAGGACAAAGAGATCCGCAAAGTACTTGAATTTGCCCTCAAATTATCAGAAAGCCACATGAAAAAAATTAATGGGTTTTTATCAAGAGAGAATCAGCCAATTCCAATTGGTTTTACTGACAAAGATGTTAATGTGGATGCACCGTTATTATTTACTGATATTTTTATGGGGATGTACATACACATTATGGCAATACATGGGGGGACAAGATATGCAGGTGCCTTAAGCAATGCTACGCGTGCAGACATTAGGAAGTATATGAAGCAGGTTATAGATGAAACGATGGAGTTATTTAATCGTTCTGCTGATGTTTTAATTGAGAAAGGGGTAATGGTCAAACCGCCGATATTAAATAACAAGCACGAAATTGAATTTGTAGGGAAACAGAGTTACTTAACTGGATGGTTCGGGAAGCGGAGACCTGTAAATGCGATTGAAATCAGCGGGATCTACCTGAATATGCAAAAAATAATGATGAAGGTGGTTTTAGAACTTGGATTTGGACAAGTGGCTCAATCTAAAGAGGTTCAAAAATATATGGAAAGAAGCAGACAATTATGCCGCAAACATCTTGAAATTTTATCCGGGATATTAACCCAGTCAAATCTGAATATCCCAAGGACATTTGAGGCTGAAGTAACGGATTCAACCATTCCTCCCTTTTCTGATAAACTTATGATGTATCATATCTCAACTCTTCTATCTGCTTCTATCGGCTTCTATGGAGAAGCGATGGCCATGGTCCAGCGAAGGGATATTGCAGCAAACTATGCACGATTGATTGCTGAGATTGGACTGCTGGCAGAAGATGGGATGAATCTTATGATAGAAAAAGGATGGTTTGAAAAGCCGCCTATGGCTACTGACCATGAAGATCTGTCAAAGAAAAAGTGAGGAAAATGTTGTTAAGTGGTTCTCCCAATGTGGTTTTGATATGTGGTCCAGCCGCCTGATACCAGGCAGCCGGGCCCTTCATTTTTATCTGTCTGCAGCAATCGCCTTTCGTTTATAAAGTACAGATCCCAGAAGGAAGGTAACCGCACCCCAAATCACCATCACAGCAATTCCTGCCCAAAGTGATACAGTAGCTAAGCCGGTTTCATACACCATGCTCTCTCTTAAACCATCAGCGAAATAGGTGAGAGGCAGAACAGCCGAAATCGGCTGAATCCATTCAGGCATCGTTTCAATAGGGAAAAACACCCCGCTTAAAAACATCATGAGAAAGCTGCAGATATTCGCTACGCCCATATAAGCCTCGGTGGTTTTGCTGAAGGAGGAGAAGAAGTAGCCAAGAGCATTAAAGGATAAAGCGCCGATCAAAAATACGATAATCAGTGTAAAAGGGTTTATATAAAGATTGGCACCAAACACGAGCACTCCTATTAAAGACAGCAGGATGATCTGCACAATGCTGAACAAAAGTCTCATAACCATATCGCTTAACCCGAATATCCCCATATTGGCCGGCGTCATGCGCAGTCTTTTAATTAATCCCTTTCTGCGCATTTCCACCAGGTCCACCATGCCAAACATGCCGCCCTGGGCAATGGATAAAGCAATCATTCCGGTTAAAAGGAAATCCGTATAATCCAATTCATTGGTGCCTGATGTAATCGATTCATATTGCAGATCATATTTAGGAGAGGCACCTGCAGCCAGTAAATTGGCCTGCTGCACAAACTTATCCAGAATGCCGGAAACCGCCTGGGCTGCTGCACCCTGTTCATTTTCTTTATTGATAACAAGAAACACAGAGGATGCTTCCGCTGACTCCGGCAGGATAATGGCGGCATCGACTTCCTGATCTTTTACCCATTCTTCCGCTTTATCCCTCGTAACTGGCTTACCTGATTTCACCTCAAAAACAGGAAGCTCACTGATCTGAGATATCATCATCTCGGAAGCCTGATTCGGACTTGGATCGACTAAAGCAACCTCTGTTTTAAACTCTTCATCTGAATTTCCGCTGAAAATGACCATAAAGATGACCATTAAAATAACTGGGAAAAAGATGCCCCAGAACCATGCCTGTTTTTCACGAAGAGTTAATTTCAGCTGTGCCAGAAACATCATTTTAAATTGATTAAATTTAATGTTAATCCCTCCATTCTTTGCCGGTGAATGCAATAAACACATCTTCCAGGCTCATTTCCCGTATGGAGACCTGTTCCACTCCGTATGAATTTTCTTTAGTAAATTTAAATAAGTCCAAAAGGGTTTCTTCCGGTTTTGATGCCCATATTTTCAGAGCCGCCCCTTCCCGTTCTGTTTTCGAAACAGATGCCAGCTCCTTAGAAAAACTGTCAGCGTCCTCAGCTGCCTTTTCTCCATCAAGAAAGCTCATTCTTATTTCCCGCTCATCCGTCAGTTTCTCAATGAGTGCGGAAGGGGTATCGAGTGTAATCACATTCCCCTGGTCCACAATGCATACCCGGTCACTTAGCTTTTCCGCTTCTTCCATGTAATGTGTCGTTAAAATGGTTGTTTTGCCTAATTCCTTTAGATGGAGAATAATATCCCATATATTTCTTCGGGCCTGGGGATCGAGGCCGGTTGTCGGTTCATCCAGGAAAATGATCTCCGGGTCACTAATCAGGGCCAGCCCAATGGCGAGCCTTTGCCTCTGGCCGCCTGAAAGTTTTTTAACGTGATTTTTGCGGTGCTCAGTCAGGTTAACAATTTCAAGAATCTCTTCCGTTGGCCGGGCATGGTCGTAAAAGGAAGCAAAAAGGTTAAGGTTTTCTTCTGGTGTAAGCAAATCAAACATAGCACTTGACTGAGGCTGTACACCAATCTTCTTTTTTATCGAAACGGCATGTTTATTCCAATCAAGGTCACCAAAATGAATTACGCCATTATCAGGTGAAACAAGGCCTTCAATCATTTCCAGTGTCGTCGTCTTACCAGCTCCGTTAGGGCCTATTATCGTGAAGACTTCACCGGCATGAACCGTGAAACTGATATCCTGGACAGCCTTGATGGAGCCAAATGATTTTTGCAGATTTCTTACCTCTAAAACAGTCATTCATTTTCCCCGCTTTCATGACAAGTTGGATGTCAGTATCCTGCAAAATTCCTAACCTTTTATTTAATACGTTGCTAATATTGAAAAAATTCACTTTTTTAGTAAACTTAACAATATCGTTCCATAACCATTTTTCAAGAACTGAGTTGATTGGAGCGGAGGGTGCGGGATCCTCGAAAATGCTGCCGCATTTTCTTCGTGCGTTGTCCGGTCGAAGAAGCATATTCAATGTCCTACGGGAGTAGCGTACCCAGGGAGACCCCGCAGACGCGCAGCGTTGAGGAGGCTCCCGGCAGCCCCGTGGGATTGCTGAGTGCCTTCAGCGGAAATCAACGGGCAAGGTTATAAGAGGAAAAAGCTCTCTGAAAAGAATAATGATGATGGTACCATAATATGGGACAAACCAAAAAAGTGATAGTTGTTTGATAATGAGGCTTTTTCTTAAAATGTCAGGGGAGTAGTGCAGATGAGAGAACTTCCAATAGCAGTTAATGATCTGCTGAATAAGTACATGAAACTATATAAAGAATATATGCCTAATCAGCTTGAAGGTCTATATTTGCATGGATCGCTTGCACTGGATGCTTATATAGAAGGATCAAGCGATATTGATTTTATTGCGGTTACACATAGAGGGTTAACCCAATCAGAATTGGAAAAGGCTGAGGAGATTCATAAAATAATAGCTGACAATTATCAGTTTCCTGAGATGGATGGGGTTTATATAACTCAGAATGATCTCGGAAAACTCGGTGAAAGTTACTTTTATAATAACGGCAAAATGAATTATGGGCATTTCCTGAACCCAGTCACCTGGTGGCTTTTAAAAAAGAAAGGAATTGCCATTTATGGAGCTCTTCCGGTAATAGAGATAAATGACAATGATTTGGTTTTATACACTTATGAAAACATGAATACCTATTGGGCAAATCGAATCCGGGCAATCGAGAAATCGATTGATGAACTTGAACAAGTAGCCGAGTCTGAGGTGGATAAAGAAATTGAATGGATGGTGCTGGGTTTATTGCGGCAGTTTTACACATTGAGGGAGAAGGATATTATCTCTAAGCAAGGGGCCGGGGAGTACTCCCTAAAGCATTTGCCGGAAGAATGGCACCCAATTATACAAGATGCCATCAATATTCGCAAAGGTGAGGAAGATAGACTTTATGCAGGAAAGCTTGAACGAATAGAAGAATCTATTAAACTGTCAAAATATCTTATAAACCAATCATCAGCAATTAGGAATAAGTGAGCTTCCCATGATGGAAGCTCACTTGGCTGAAGGCGGTTATGTTAACCTCATTGGAGTATTTAAATTCTGGGAATCCCGGTAGGATCGATAAGAGACAAATCTTTTTCCATGTGAGGATCCATCCAATTGAAGAATTCGTTCATTAATTGTCTCCATATACAGAAAGTCATCATTCGCATTTAGACGGTAGAAAGTGTAGGTGTTTCCAAGGAGTTCTTTCTTTGTTATTTGCGTATCGGGATGCTGCCGGATGAATTCTGAAAGCTGCTTAACAGACACGGAAGGAATGTCTGCCATTTCATAAAGCTTCCCTTTAAGGTTTGATTTTAGCTTGTTTACGGCACTCATTGCCTTTTCTTTATATTTATTTCTGGACATGAAGTCACTCCCTCATAATGAGATATTAAGAATAATTTCCATTTGCAGAAAGAATAAACATTCCCGTAAGGAAAGTCAAGAACAGTAACAAATGAAAAAATATTGATGAAATCTTTCCTGTACTTTGAACGAAAGGAGGTGCGTGTTCAAATGAGTAATTTAATACACGATTGTGAAAATTGTTTTGGGCTTTGCTGTGTGGCCCTGCCTTATGCAAAATCTGCAGACTTTGCTTTCGATAAAGAAGCAGGCAAGCCATGTCCAAATCTTAAGGCTGATTATCGCTGTCAAATTCATGCTGACCTCAGGGGAAAAGGCTTCAGGGGATGTACCTCATTTGAGTGCTTTGGTGCAGGCCAGCAAGTATCTCAGAACACCTTTAAGAATAAAGACTGGCGCAGCCATCCAGAACTTCAGAAAGTGATGTTTGATGTGTTCCCCGTCATGCACCAGCTTCATGAAATGCTTTTCTATTTAACTGAAATTTTACAATTGGAAGCCGCCAGGCCTATTCATGGTGAAGTCAGTGGGATTTTGGGCAAAACAGAGGATTTAACTAATATGGAACCGGATTTAATTATGGCTATCGATGTTCAGGCACATAGGGAAGAAGTCAATAAGCTGCTTCTGAAAGCCAGTGAGATTGTCAGGAGGAATCCAGGATTAAACAACAAATCTTCGAAAAAAAATAACGGCCGGCGAGATTTTATCGGAGCCAAATTAAGAGGTGAGGTTTTCTGCGGGGCGACTTTAAGAGGATCCTTATTTATTGCAGCTGACCTGCGCAAAGCTGATTTGAGTTATACAGACCTTATTGGTGCGGACTTCAGGGACGCAGATTTAAGCGGAGCCAATCTAATGGGAAGTATTTTTCTCACACAGGCTCAGGTTAATTCTGCAAAAGGGGATATGCATACGAAGCTGCCTAAGGGATTACAGAGACCGGAGCATTGGGTGAATTAATAGGAAAGGAGAGCTGCTGAATGACACAGAACGAAATCGTGCTTGTTGTCAGTACATCAATTATACAAGAAGGTAAAGTGATGATGATAAAAGAGAAGAAAGCCACAGTAAAGAATAAATGGAATTTCCCGTCCGGTCATGTTGAAAAAGGGGAAGATATCCTTGAGGCTGCCTGCAGAGAAGTTAAAGAAGAAACAGGCCTGGATGTTAAGCTGACTCATACAACCGGGATTTATAACTTTATCAGCAGTACGGACCATCAGGTCATCTTATTTCATTTTATTGGTCAAATAACAGGTGGCTTTTTGAGCCTTCAGGAAGAAGAAATAGCCGATTGTAAGTGGGTGAATCTATCAAACTTTAAAAGCTTTAAGGACGAGGAACTCCGTGATGCCAAAGTCATCAGGCAAATTCATGATGCCGTAAAAGCTGATAAGCTTTATCCCCTCGAACTGTTTCATAAAAAGTTAAGCTGACAAAGTGAAAGGGATTTTCAGGAATTTTGTCGAAAGAATACCCTATCGAAAAAAATAGGCGGGGTATGAATGGAGTTTATAATTAAGAATGAATATTTTCATAAAGCAATTGGAGAAGTAAGCAGTGCAGTATCAGCTAAGACTCCTTTTCCTATTTTGACCGGGATAAAGCTGACTGCAGGTGGGAATCATTTAACACTCACTGGGAGTAACACTGATATTGTGATTGAAAAGGTCATTCCTGCATCTGATGAAGAAGCCGGACTTGAGATTGCAGAGACTGGAAGTGTTGTTGTAACATCCAGATACCTGACAGAGCTCATTAAAAAGCTGCCGGGTGACATACATATCAAAGCGGATGAAAAGAATAGCATGACAATAATGTCAGACGAAATCCTCACTTCATTAAATGGGTTTTCTGCTGAAGAGTATCCAGCACTTCCCGAATTTGAAGATTCTCAAGGAATTGAACTTTTTTCAGCAAAATTAATAGAAATGATAAAGCAAACCGTGTTTGCTGTTTCAAAGAATGATACAAGGCCGGCTCTTACCGGTGTACATATGAATTTTAACGGAAACAGCTTTTCATGTGCCGCAACTGACTCACATCGATTAGCATTTCTGGAGACAAAGATCCTTTCTCCATCAAACGGCTCTTTCATTGTTCCGGGCCCCAGCCTTAAGGAGCTTTTAAAGCTATTGGCTCATCTGGAAGAAAGTAAAGTACAAATCTTTTCATCAGAGAGCTATTTAGTTTTCAAAACAAAATCAATCATGCTCTGTTCACGGCTTATCGAAGGCAAATACCCGGATGTAACTGGACTTATCCCGAAGGAAGCGAAAACAGTCATAAAACTGGATGCAAAAAAACTATTAAAGGGTATTGACCGCGCCTGCCTGTTTGCCCATGAGTGGAAAAATAATAATGTCCTTTTGGAGATGAAAGAAGGAGCATTGAAAATATCCTCTGTTTCCTCTGCCATGGGAAAAATTGAAGAAACACAGCCTCTTTTAGAAATCATTGGCGAGCGGGAACTATCCATTTCACTCGATGGGACTTTTTTAATGGATGCCCTAAAAGCCATACAGGAAGAGCATGTTCTTTTGAGCTTCAGCGGCTCAATGAGACCGGTTATAATCAAGCCTGTCAGCAGCGAGTCTTATATTCAGCTGGTTTCGCCTGTCCGGTCCTATTAAAAGATGAATTTTATTCTTTATGCACCATCCGTCAGCAAACTCAGCTGGAGGGTGGTGCTTTTTTGCGTCCTGCAAATACAAGTCTATATTTCCATTTCCACCCTATATAAAATAGAAGAGATAAGATTAATCCAATCCTCGTAAAGGCAGCTAACTACATTTGACCTCTGAGTTGATTGGAGCGGAGGGCGCTTGACTCCTGCGGGAAGTGAGGGAAGTGTGAGACCCCGCAGGCGGAGCCGAGGAGGCTCGCATTCCTCCCCGCGGAAAGCAAGTGCCTGGAGCAGAAATCAACGGGCAAAATTTAGAAAACACAAATCCAATCTTAAGAAATTCTTAAGATTTCTATTACATTAATGTTAAGATTTTACGTTTAGTATAAAAATATGAAAACGAGCACCGTGAAAGCAGGGGAATTATGGATAACTATAATGTACTTGTCGTAGATGACGAAAAAGAGATCAGGGACGCCATTGAAATTTATCTCAAAAATGAAGGCATCACCGTTTTAAAAGCAAAGGATGGAATCGAAGCTCTGGAGATTTTGAATGAGAACCAGGTGCATCTGATCATTTTGGATGTCATGATGCCAAGGCTGGATGGCATTTCGGCTACATATAAAATTCGCGAGAAGAAAAACATCCCGATTATCATCCTGAGTGCCAAGACAGAGGATACCGATAAAATCCTCGGGCTGCAAGTTGGGGCTGATGATTATGTGACCAAGCCCTTCAATCCGATGGAATTGGTTGCACGCGTGAAATCGCAGCTGAGAAGATATGTGACATTCGGAACATTTGAAGGAGTTAAAAAGGTCATTGATCTGAACGGCCTTATGCTTGATAAGGAAGCAAAAGCAGTGACTGTTAATGGAGAGCCGGTGAAATTGACTCCAATCGAGTATAAAATTGTGGAGCTTTTAATGACAAATGCGGGACGCGTTTTCTCCATAGATGAAATTTATGAACGGGTATGGAACGAACCTTGCTATAACGCAGAAAATACGGTGGCAGTGCATATTCGGAAAATACGTGAAAAGATTGAAATCGATCCGAAAAATCCGAGATATTTAAAGGTGGTATGGGGAATTGGATACAAGATGGAAAAATAAATTCATCATTGTGATGATCATGGTTTTATTTGCTTTCGGAGCAAGCGGCGTTTTGGCAGTTCTGATAAATGCGAGGGAATATGCAAACCCGGATTATTTTCACACCGGAGAGTTCAGAGGTGAAATTGATCAATATGCCGGCTATCTGCAATTGTATGAACTGAATAACGTGCCTATTGAAAAAGCGAAAGAAGCCATTGAGGTGACGGAAGAGGAAATTAATGAACATCGTTATCGTTATGGAACACTTCCTGAACAAATTGATAATATCAGAAACCAATATGAGCCCAGGATTCAAGAGGCAAAGGATATAGAAAACAATGAATTTGCAAAGGCTCTGGCTGATCAGATGAACAAAAGAATTGAAGACATCACCAGGAACTTTGAAAGTGATGAACACGTCCGTCCTAAAGTAGTGAAAGAAAAAGAAGAAAAACTTGAACAGTTTTTTAAAGAAAAAGAGCAGTTAAGGGGTCAGTACGATGTTTATAAGGATTCATTTACCTATTATTTCAAGGACACTTCGACTGGTGAAGTGTACACCAATTTAACTTTAGCCAAGAATGAGTCTCCGGATGAAGTCATGGAAAAGGAAATGCAATATCATACCGATTACACCATGGATAAAAATTTTTTCCTTCATTTTATTATGGGGGGATATGAGGAGTTCGATCAGGCACTGGTTGAATCTCAATCAGGCTACTTTAAGGGACAAATAGGCCTTGCTAAAAACCTTCCTGAATCAAATATATTCATTGACCGGAATAATCATTTTAAGCAGAAACAAATTGTCTTATTGATTTATGGCGGTTCAGCTGTTTTAGCCGTTATCGCTGCACTGATTGCCGGCAGAAAGTCAAAGGCCCTGTCAGCTGAAATAAAAAGGTGGGAGCCTTTATACAATAAGATTCCGATTGATTTACGAATCACCTTCTTAGGGTTATCTGCAATGGGCAGCATTTTGGCACTTTTTCTGGTAAACGATTTTCTTATAGACAGCTACAACATCCTTTCGCGTGTGATTGAATTAATTATTGTTCTCCTTGGAGCATCGGTTCTTTGCGGCCTGACAATAGTTCAGCTCAAGTATATTGCAGGTGAATTTAAGGATCTGGAAAACGCAAAATCAGTCTTGAAAAAAAGTCTCATTTATAGAGCGGCCGGCGGTATGAAAACCAGCCTCCAGGAAGCCTTTTTAAACCGGAGCACAGGAACGCAGCTGTTTGTTGTTCTATTAATCATCTTTGGAATGGGAATGGGTTCCATTATCATGTTCTTCCATCCGCTGTTTGTCCTGTTTTATATAACGGCTTTAGCTTTTGCGGGTTTTCCTCTTGTTATGGCATTAATCAGACGCGTTGGCTATTTCAACCGTATTGTTGAGACTGCCGATGAATTGGCTTCGGGCCACATGGGACAGGACTTGCCTGTTAAAGGAAAAGGCGTCCTGGCTTTACTTGCAGGAAACATGAATGTATTGAAGCAGGGCGTAAAAACGTCCCTTAGCGAGCAGGCTAAAAGCGAAAGGCTGAAAACGGAACTGATTACAAATGTCAGCCATGATTTAAGAACACCTTTAACGTCCATTATTACGTACACAGAGCTGCTGAAGTCAGGCGAGGTATCAGAAGACGATCGCTCAGCCTACCTTGAAATCATTGACCGGAAATCTAAACGGTTAAAAGTTTTGATTGATGATTTATTCGAGGTCTCAAAGATGGCAACCGGCAATATTGAGCTTCGAAAGGAAAGAGTGGACCTTGTTCAGCTGCTGCAGCAGGCGCTTGCAGAGCATGATAATGCCATTAGGGATTCGAATCTGCAGTTCCGCGTCACCAAGCCTGATCATCCGGCAATCGCCAATGTGGATGGTCAAAAGCTCTGGCGTGTGTTTGATAATTTGATAGGGAATATCCTTAAATATTCATTGGAACATTCGCGGGTTTATATTGCCCTTGCAAAAGTCAAAGGCCAGGCAGTCATTACGTTTAAAAATGTTTCCAAATACGAACTGGATGACCAGAGTGAAGAATTGTATGAGCGATTTAAACGGGGAGATAAATCAAGGCATACAGATGGTTCAGGCCTGGGGCTTGCCATTGCCAAGTCGATCATTGACCTTCATGAAGGGAATCTCGAAATAGATACAGATGGTGATTTGTTCAAGGTGAGCATTTCGCTGAAATTAGAGGAGTAAGGGAAGAGGGGAATTATGGATATTGCAGAGCTGTATTCCTGCCATTATAAATGGCTATATCATATATGCTTTTCGATGACAAGAGACGCATATCTTGCAGAAGATATCGTTCAGGAAACGTTTATTAAAGCCATGAAGAAGGCGGAAACCATTATAGATGAAGAAAAAGCAGGGGCATGGCTGTCTGTCATTGCCAGAAGAACCGCACTGGATATGATTCGGCGGGAAAAGCGAAAGGCTGCAGTGCCGATGGAGCAGGACACTCTTGAAAGCTTCTGCCTCATTACAAAGCAAGATGTCGAACAGGAAGTGGAATCAGGTTTAGCTGCAGAGGAAATCAAGTCAGCCATCAGACAGCTTGCAATGAACTACCAGGAAGTGCTTCTGCTCAAGGTTGAAGGTGGATTAAAAGAACAGGAAATTGCCAACCTCCTAAAATTAAAGCCTTCAACTGTAAAAACCAGAATTTTCAGGGCAAGAAAACAGATGAGAGCATTGACGGGATTAGGAGCGTAAGTGAAAGAGAGTTGACCAAGTTATTTTACGGGTCTGCTCTCTTTTTTGTTTTCGGGAAAACCTTTTAAGAGTAATTAAGAAACATTTAACTTAAAAACTGTATATCTGCCTATCAGACTGACGAAAAAGGAAAGAGAAGTCTTTTGCTTCCTCTCGTTTTAGTTTGTTTCGGCTCTAGGAGGCAAGGTCTTTAGAAATATTAAAAGGCGGTCCATTGTATGTATTGGTTTCCTTATCTTTCATTGGCCATTAATCTCATTGTAATCTGGTTTATGCCAAAGCGTTTAACGAATAAAGAAATATACGTAAGCTGGGCTGTCATTGTTTGATTAACTTAAGTACAGACGTATCGGCTGTATGAGTTAAACGGCGGGGGAGTACAGCTTTGGGTTCATATCATTGAATTAACTCTTGGGGCATCATTTGGAATTATCTTTTTGAATTACATGCCGGAAAGCAGGCGTTCTTTTTTCTTTTATACTGCAGCCTGGGTCATTTTTTCGGTGCTTTACGAGATTTTTACAGTTAAGCTGGATTTTATCAATTATATCTCCTGGAAATGGTGGTATTCTGTCTTCTGCTATTTTGCTGCTTTTTTATTTGTCCGCTGGCATTTGCATTATATCAGGTCAAATTAGAGCTTCCTGCTGTTACCAGAAGCTCGCAGCCTTTCTGTATTCCTTTCCATTCTGTTATCGAAGAATTTCCTGGCCTCATCTTTTATCATATTCCTGATCGTACTTAGTATTTTCATATTCATCACCACTATAGGAATACGCAGAGGAAAATATTCTGTGCCAGTCCGTGTATCGGCAGAAATAACAAAAGACTCCTGCTCCGTTGGTCATAGGCAGCAGTCTTTAAGCGATTATTAATTTCTTTCAGGAGTGCCAGGCGGCATATAGCTTGGCGGGATTCTCAGCCAGCCTCTTTCTCTCATTAAATTTTTAAGGGGGGATGCGAATTCCATTAAATGTACCTGTACGGAAAATAACATCATCCCCACATCCGTCCTGACTGTTTTGATCATAGCCTGTGCACAGAAGGTTATACTTGCTGCGACTTTTACAGATATTAAATTTGCTATTTCATCATCCGTCAACTTTACACCTTCAGGAACAGAATCCGGATTGGAAAGTGGTTTTTCTGCATTAGTTAAAGGCAGGGGAACCCCTTCTTTAAGGAGAAAATCTTCAATCATTTTTGTGTCTTCCCTGCTTCCTTCAATGGCAGTGCGTATGGTATGCAATAGCTCAGGATCTGTGGTCATATTTAAGGCAATATAGTAAAGGGAATGGGCTTCATGGAATGCTGTATACAGAGTCCATAAATCCATTACCTCCCCGACATGCAGTGGCGGCTTTGGTTCGTTATCAGCAAAATTCTTAATGGTTTCCTTAATGGCCTCGAAAGGGTTTCGCATTATTTCACCCCATAATATGTATTTTTTTTAGTTTTGCCGATATTTTCAATTTCATTCGGTTTTAAGGAAAGGAGTAATTTTTTTGAAACTATTTTTGAGAATATTCGTAATACATTAGGGGAAGTTCTTACTCGGAAAAGGGGAATTTCAGATTGAGAAATAGAATGCTGAAGAGACTATCATATCTTTTTACCGGAGAATCACTCAGTCTTATCCTGTTTGTATCCATTAGTTACCTGGTGAACTATACCTACCCGGATCTCCATTTATATTCACTGTTTTCTTTCTGGTCATCATTTCTGCTGCTGGAGTTCATATTGCTTCAAGGCTCCATTTATTGGTTTGTAAAATGGAAGCGTTTAAAAAGAGAGAAAACGTCAGTTGCCCCGTTCACGCTTGTACAGCGGCTAAGGCTTTCAAAGAAATGGAATCTGGGCTTGATCACTGTGATTCCAGGTGCATTCGTGGCAGACTGCATGATATGGCATCCGGCATTTCCGCTTGGGCTTGTTATTGCCGGCTTTATCTATGTTTTTGCCATTCTGGAGTATATCAACTATTTTCATATTCAGCTATCCTATGACAATCGCTCTGACATTAACAGCATTAAACAGACTAAGCGATTTAAACAGGCTTGCTTGAGTAAGGATTTTAAGAGGCTGGAGCATTTAAAAGCCGATGGGAGGAAATTAGGGTGAGGATATGGAACATACACTATTGGCAGAATCAGTCTAATTGGTCATGGGGGTTGTAGCAGCTTGTTTTGCCTTTTGCAGAATAAGAGGCGTCTATCATGTGGTTTAAAGCAGTTTGTTTGGCCTTTTGCAGA
>NZ_JBYTDU010000001.1:290231-338923 GCF_058791715.1 Cytobacillus sp. EB106-05-05-XG126
GAATAAGAGGGGTCTATCATGTGGTTTGAAGCAGTTTGTTTTGCCTTTTGCAGAATAAGAGGCGTCTATCATGTGGTTTAAAGCAGTTTGTTTGGCCTTTTGCAGAATAAGAGGGGTCTATCATGTGGTTTGAAGCAGTTTGTTTTGCCTTTTGCAGAATAAGAGGCGTCTATCATGTGGTTTGAAGCAGTTTGCTTGGCCTTTTGCAGAATAAGAGGGGTCTATCATATGGTTTGAAGCAGTTTGTTTGGCCTTTTGCAGAATAAGAGGGGTCTATCATGTGGTTTGAAGCAGCTTGCTTGGCCTTTTGCAGAATAAGAGGGGTCTATCATGTGGTTTGAAGCAGTTGTTTTGATTATTGCAGAATAAGAGGCGTCTATTAATCGGAATGGTTTTTTGAAAAATACATATTAAATAGATGAAAGCAGGTTATAACAATGGCAAAAGTAGTTGGGTTTGAATTAAACTGTCAGGATCCGGAAAAAGCGGCTGAGTTTTATTCCAAAGTTTTTGGGTGGGAGATAGAAGAGCCGAAGTGGGGCTATCGACCGGTCCATACTGAAGAGAATCAAAATCAAACAATTAATGGGGGAATCAGTAAAGGGCCAAGTGATTACCCGCATGGAACCAGGATTCAGATTGAAGTAGAATCGATTGATGAAACCATATCACTTGCAACAGAGAATGGAGCAATGGTTGTAAGAGCTAAAATGGAGTTTGATGACTTTTATCTTGCCTATTTGGCGGATCCGGTTGGGCTGGGGATCGGACTAATACAGAAAAAGCGATAATGGAGAAGGATTAAGGTGCCTGCCTTGTTTCTGTCACTGTAAAGGAGAACGTTAAAATGGAAATATTGATTGAAAAAGCAATGATGAAAGATGCAGTGCAGTTAACAGACATTATGAAAGCTGCATTTGATGAGGAAGCTCAAAAATGGCTTACAGGTGATGAACAAATATCAGATTTTAATATTCAGCCTCCCGGATATGATTCCCTGCAAATGACGAAATATATGATTCAGGAACTGGATTATTATAAAGTAATTTATAAAAATGAATTAGCAGGCGGGATTATCGTTACGATTTCCGGAAAATCATATGGACGGATTGATCGGATTTTTATGCGGCCTGATCTACAGGGGTGCGGAATTGGTTCAGCTGTCATTACGTTTATAGAAAATCATTATCCCTATGTGAAGGCATGGGAACTCGAAACATCGGCCAGACAAATTAATAATCATCACTTCTACGAGAAAATGGGCTTTCAATTATCTTTTAAAACGGATGAAGAGTATTGTTATGAGAAACGAACCGGTCCTTCGAAACAGGATCTTAGAGATTCTCAATTTGAGAACTCCGATATGGGAAACACTGAATTTTACAAAGTGAATATTGCGGAAAGTTCGTTCAGCAACAGCAGCCTGAGTAAAGCACATTTCAGCAATTGTAATTTAAGTCATTCAAAGTTTCAAAATATTAATCTCCAAAAAACGCTGTTTGCCGACTTGAATCTATCCGAAAGCAGGTTCATGCATGTTACATTAAGCGGAGTGCAATTTACTGAGACAAATCTTCGGGGTGGAGAGAATCCCGTTTCATTTCATGGATGTAACCTGGAAGGGAGTAAAATAACGAACTGCCGTATGAAAAATGTTGAAATTTCCGATAGCAGCATTGCTGGAATGAAGATCAATGGTATTCCGGTGGAAGATTTATTGCGTGTTTATGAACAAAATAAATGAGGGCCGCACGATTCTGTATTATGATAACTTGAAATGAAGCGGGGAGCTTTTGGCATGAGTAAGCTTGATGTAATGGAAATGGTTAATCAGTTATTAGAAGAAGCAAAGTTCCTATTAAAGGATAATTTTAAAGGTTTTTATTTGCATGGCTCACTGGCGATGGGCGGATTTAACCCTGATAAAAGTGATGTTGATATTTTAGTTGTAACGTATCATTCCTTGTCATCTGTTATTAAAAGTAAGATGGCAAAGTTACTCTTAAAGTGCTCCAATGCACCATTCCCCATTGAAGTCAGCTTTTTGAATGAAAAAGATCTCAGCAATTGGCAGCATCCATGTCCATTTGATTTTCACTTTAGTGAATTTTGGCGGGAGAGATTTGAAGAAGAAGTGGATCCGCATAGCGTTTCAGGATATGATCCTGACTTGGCTGCTCATATTACAATCCTTCATCATCGAGGGATTTGTGCTGCTGGCGAATCTATAAAAGCAACCTTTCCTAATGTGCCGAGAGAGGACTACCTGTCTTCTATCCTGGGGGATTACCGTGATTGCCTTGAAAATCTTAAAGAGGATCCTGTTTATAGTGTCTTAAATATGATTCGGGTATATTGGTATCTCAAGGAAGATGTTATATCATCCAAGTATGAAGCCGGGGAGTGGGCACTGAAGTCAATGCCGGATGAGTTTATATCTGCTATTCAAAAGATAGTGGGAATATATTGTTCAGCTGCAAATGATCATACTGACATAGATTTTACTAAGCTTTATGATTTAAGAGATTATATTGATGGTGAAGTCCAGAAGCTGCTAAGCTGGTATGGCACTTAGTCGAGAGGAACAATGGCGAAAAGGCGAGTGATAAAGGGAATTGGTGGTTAATCCTGCGTCTGCTTTTGCTCCGAAAACGGCTTCCTCTGACTGCATCTTTTATTTTTCCCATTATGTACCTAATGAGTCACGATCTTACTGAAGATAAAAAGGAGGTCATACTATGAGCTTAGGTTCAACATATCTAACGATCGTAAAGAAAAGATTTCAGGCTGTGAAGGAATTGGCGGATATAACCATTCAGCGGCTTTCCGGGGAGGAGTTGAATTGGACTTTCAATGAAGAGTCCAATAGTACAGCAGTAATTATCAGGCATATGAACGGCAATATGGTTTCACGGTGGACAGATTTTTTGATCTCAGATGGAGAAAAGCCTTATCGAAACAGAGATGAGGAATTTTCAACAGCTACTGCTTCAAAAGATGAACTAATTTTGATTTGGGAAAGAGGATGGAAGGTGCTGTTTTCCGCGTTAGAAAGTTTAAAAGAGCAGGATCTTCTTAAAAATATCACTATTCGAGGCGAGAGCCATCTAGTTATAGATGCAATAGAAAGGCAGATGGCACATTATTCTTACCATGTTGGACAGATTGTTTATATCGGCAAACTAATAAAAAGTGGTGAGTGGGAAAGCCTCAGTATTCCTAAAGGGAAATCAGATCAATTTCTTAAGGAGATGCTCGACAAACATAATGACGGTAAAGGAATTGCATCCATCTAAAATTGGAGCAAAGTCTTTGAGTAAACCAAGCATAACGATCTTGGCAGGAATTTTGCTGCTGCCGACATTCATAGCGATTTTCTCACGAGCCATTATCCGTCTCGCCGATGCAGAAGGGTCAGTGCCTTCGCTGCTAAAAGTCGGGTTTAGCTTGAAATCGGCAAAGACAGCAATCAGCCATTTTAAGTTTCCGGGAATCTCCTATTTAAATGGACTTAAATTCAGTAAAATACCCAAACGGCTATTTTTATTCAATATGTTTGTAACCGCCATCTATACAATTGGAGTGCTGTCAGCACTATATGCTTCGCTGCTTACACATGATAGCTCAAGAACAGCTATTATGGCATCTGGCCTGATAAACGGTGTAGCAACAATCCTGCTATCGATTTTTGTAGACCCGAAAATTTCTGTCATGTCAGATAATGTGGTGCGCGGAAAAGCCAAGTATACGAGTTTAAAAGGAATCTCCATTATGATGGTTACCTCCAGAATGATCGGGACTGTCCTTGCTCAGATCATATTTATACCCCGGGCCTATTATATTGCCTGGGCTTCAAAGTTTTTTGTATAGAAAAAACGGCACTGCTCATTCAGTGCCGTTTTCGATTTAGATACTTTCGCTTTTGCGCTTGCTGATGAATTTGTAAGCAAAGAAAATAATGAGTCCCGCAAGGATAATCAGGACTAGAGGAAGGGCGTAGCTATTGAAAATTTCCTCTGCTTCTTTATAATGAGGGCCAAGTTTAAACCCAAGATAAACATAGAATGCGGTAATCGGAAGCATTGCCAGGAATGTATAGATTGAGAACTTCCACACATTCATTTTGGCCATTCCGCATGGAATCGATATTGCTGTACGGACAACCGGCATAAAGCGGGCAAAGAAAGCGACCCCTGAACCGTACTTCTCAAAGAACTTGTCCGAAGCATCAATCTGTTTTTGTGAAACTAAGAAGTATTTTCCGTATTTTAAAACCATGGGACGGCCGCCATATCGGCCCAGCGCATATAATGTCAGCGGCCCGATCGTTCCTCCCACAGTGCCTGCTAATACAACCAGATAATAATTAAAGTCACCCTGGAAGACCCAAAAGCCGGCCAAAGGGAGAACCACTTCTGCCGGAACAAATTCAAAGCAGAGGGCAAGCAATATTCCAAAGTAAGAGAACTGTTTTAAAAATTCAATTAAGCTGATAACAATTTCTGACATAGCCACACATCCTGTAAATTTATAAAAAGGTAATTCTTCAAGTACATAAGTCAGTCTAACGGGTAATAGGAAAACAATCAAGTATTTATCGCTGTCTAACGGTCAGTAAGACCCCGCTTCAAGACTCAGAAGAACCAAAGGAGGATAAGTGGGGGGTCAAACTGCCCGTAAAGGCCCGAAAGAAGGATAAAGACTAAGAACGCCACGTCCTCCCAAAAGCTGCCGCTTTCGGTCGTGCGATGTATCGCTGCCGTAGCTTTCCTTGTCCTGTGGCAACGTCTTTGTGACCCACTTCCTCCCAAAAGCTGTCGCATTTGGTCGTGCGATGCTCATGCTGACGAAGCCTTCCTTGTTCTGTGGGCCTCAACTAACAATCAGCAGGGAGAAAAGCACTCCCTGCTGATTGAAGTTTCACTTTATATAGACACAAAAATGGCGGCTGCCGAAATCGGAGCCGCCGTTTTTCTTAAGCTAGCTGGGGATTGCTTTTGAAAACCTCCAGATAATGAAGCTGATGTCCATCTTTTTCGTGGACTTTAAAAGTAAATCCATCCGCTTCAATCTCTGTTCCTATCTCTGCTTCCATATGCTGTGTAAGGAACCAGCCGCCAATAGTATCCACGTCTTCATGCTCAAAATCCGTGCCAAGCAGATTATTGACATCTTCAATAAGAAGCTTGGAATCAAGGATATAATGGTTATCGTTTAGCTTTCGTATCTCAGGAACTTCATCTTCATCAAATTCATCACGGATTTCACCGACTATTTCTTCAAGAATGTCTTCAACGGTCACCAATCCGGAAGTTCCGCCATATTCATCCATTAAAATGGCAATATGGATGCGTTCTTTTTGCATTTTTACAAGCAGGTCATGAATTGGAATGCTTTCAATGACATGGATGACCGGGTTAATAAAGGAGTCAAGATCAAGATTCTCCGGGGTAATCCTGTCTGTAAGACTGGCTGTCAGAAATTCTTTTACATTAATAAACCCGCGGATATTGTCCTTATCCCCATCTTCAACAGGGTATCGCGTGTAATTTTCTGTTTGGATGGTTTCCATGATTTCTGCCAGTGTATGATCTGAAGCAATCGTAATCATCTCTGTGCGCGGCACCATGATTTCTTTTGCAATTCTTTCATCAAATTCAAAGATATTGTTCACGTACTTTAATTCATTCTTATTGATCTCACCGCTCTTATAACTTTCGGATAAAAGAATTCGCAGTTCTTCTTCAGAATGGGCCATTTCATGCTCAGAAGCCGGCTTTAAACCAAATAGGCCAACAAGTACCCGGGCTGATCCATTTAAGAACCAAATGAATGGGAACATCACTCGGTAGAACCAGATAATCGGTGCTGCGAACGCCATTGTAACTGCTTCCGCTTTTTGAATGGCAACGGTTTTAGGTGCAAGCTCTCCTACAACGACATGCAGGAAGGTGACTAAAGCAAAGGCAATACCAAATGATAAAATATGGGTAAGTGACTCTGCTATTTCAAACCTCTCAAATAACGGATGCAATAACTTTTCAACCGTTGGCTCACCAAGCCAACCGAGACCTAATGCGGTGATAGTAATCCCCAATTGGCAGGCCGATAAATATTCATCCAGGTGCGTGACGACTCTCTTTGCCGCTATAGCCCTTTTATTCCCTTCAGCAATCAGCTGATCAATTCGGGAAACACGGACCTTTACAATCGCAAACTCGGTTGCTACGAAGAATGCGGTTAATGCTATTAATAATGCAATCAATAATAAATTTATGGTTGTCAACAAGCAGTCTTACTAAAAAGTAAGACATACACCTCCTAAAATGGTAATAATACTTAATAAGTTCACTACTTAAATTGTGCCCAAACAAATATCCATAATGCTCCAAAATTCAAAAAACCAATATCAGTTCAGCAATAAAAGTAGTGACTGAATTAAAGATAAGCTTTCATGTGAAATATTTTTTTTAACGTATTCATATTTTTCCGGATCTGATTTTTTCAGCTGAGAAAGTGCTTTCGTCACATCCTCCTCCAGATCCTGAATTTTTAGCCTTAGCTCTAGTACATCTACCTCTTCGGAAAATTGGCTGATGACTTTTTTCTTGATTTCCTCCAGTGACAAACCATCTGCTTTACATTTCTCGATAAAAGCAATACGTTCGATGGAGGAGTGGTCATAATAGCGATAATTTGAAGGTGAACGTTCTGCTTCTAAAAGACCCAGGGAAGTATAGTAATCAATCGTTCTCTTCGTAACCTTTGCTTTTTCAGCCAATTCTCCTATTCTTAACTTCTCAGCCCCATGAGGTTTCCTCCAAACTGTTACGTGATGGTTATGAATCTAATTATACTAAACTATCATAGAAAAGCAATGAAATTGAATGAAGAGGGGGAGGAAGAGCTCCGAAAAAAATAACACCGGATAACCGGTGTTATTTTTTGATCAGGCTTTAACAGCCTCTTTTTTTGCTTCTGTTTCCGCGACAATCACTGCACAAGCAGCGTCGCCTGTAATATTGACAGCTGTTCTCGTCATATCAAGCAGACGGTCAATACCAATGATTAATGCGATACCTTCAACCGGAAGGTTAACGGATTTAAGAACCATCGCCAGCATGATCAGGCCGACACCCGGCACACCTGCAGTACCAACGCTGGCAAGCACTGCGGTAAGAACAACCGTGATAAGCTGGGTAAGTGATAAATCCACATTGAATACCTGTGCGATAAATATAGTGGCAACACCCTGCATGATGGCTGTTCCATCCATGTTAATCGTTGCACCAAGCGGCTGCACAAAGCTGCTGATTGATTCAGGAACTTTCAGATTTTTTTGGGCAGTACTCATGGAAATCGGCAATGTGGCATTACTGCTTGAAGTACTGAACGCTACTCCCATGGCAGGTGCAAATCCCTTAAAGAAGGTTAATGGATTTCTTTTTGCAATGAGTGCGATTGAACCGCCATAGGTGATAATGGCATGGACAAGAAGGGCAAGAACGACCACGATCATATAAAGTCCCATTGCCTTAATGGCATCGAGACCCTGGCTTCCAACAGCAGAAACAATAAGTCCGAATGTTCCATATGGCGCAAATTTCATAACCAGATTAACAAGATACATCATTATGTCATTGCCCTGTTCAATCAGGTTTAAAATGCCTTTTGTTTTATTGCCGAGCATCGTTAAGGCAAATCCGACAAAAATGGAAAAAGTAATAATCTGAAGCATGTTTCCTTCCGTAAAGGCTTTTACCGGATTGGTCGGAATAATATTTAATAGTGTCTCTGAGACAGGCGGAGCTTCTTCAGATTCATACTCCACGTTTGTTACGTCAAATTCCCCGACATTTCCCGGCTGGAAGACATATGCCAAAGCTAGTCCGATAATAATCGCTATACTTGTAGTAACTAAGAAGTAGGATATCGTTTTGACACCTATTCTTCCTAATTTCTTTGGATCACCAAGCCCGGCTGTACCAAGAGTAATGGAAAAGAATACAATCGGGACAACCAGCATGTTGATTAAGTTTAAAAAGATTTTTCCAAGTGGTGTAAACACAAACTTGTCAAGCTCAGGAAATATTCCAGGCGCAAACAAATTAATCAGTAAACCTGTAATTCCCCCTGCAATCAAAGCAATAATAATTTTAGTAGATAATTTCATACGCTTTCCTCCAATGAATGATGTAAAAAAATGTAAAATACAGACACGGAAAATAATGTCCTTCCCTATATTACCCCCAAATAACATAAACCTAACTTAAAAAAGGCAACAAAAAAACACAGAGGTAATAACCACTGTGCACTTATGCAGTGTTTCCCTCTCAACACGCTTACGAGGTTAGCTGTCGGGTTCGGGTCTTGAGAGTACCCTACCTGTAAAAGGATTCACCCCAGGTACTTTATGAAAAAGTACAATTGGTTCCCCCGCTCAAATAAGATTAAGCGAAAAATATAATGTTTTTTTAATATATTAACAATAATCATAAAAGTTGTAAATCATAAGATTTTCTTATCCATGATTACTATTAAATTAATAGTAATTTTTATAGAAAAGAACAAATAAGATCAGAAGTTAAGCCAGCTCAAAAGAGGGTGTCTTTTCTTGTCCGTCACCTTTAGTTCCTTCTTATTCAGCTTGTCTTCATGTTCAGCCAGCCACTCTTTTAACTCCTCTTTATCCTTGCATTGCGTATAATAAGTCTCCCCGTTTTTACCGGTGGCACTCACAACATATCTGCATGTATTTCCCATAATGCACCCTTTTCAAAGTAATTTCTTTTTGAATTATAACAAGATATATGGGAATGTCCACTATATTTTTATAATGAGTATGGGTACATGAATTATGGGAAAAATAATCCTATTTTCGCAAAACTGTAATAAAGCCGTCCAGAATATCGTGACTCACAGTAAATCCTTTGCTTTTATAAAATTCAAGGGCCTCTGTATTTCCATTTGATACATAAATAAAATAATCTTCCACATCATTAAATTGACTTAACCATTCCATCGACATGTTAAAAAGAACTGAACCAATTCCGTATTGCCGATAGCCATCTTTAATAAAGAATTGAGATAAGCAGCCAACATTTTCTTTCCTGACTGAAGTTAGATCAAAAAAAGTGGTGAAATCATTGGAGTAGGCTTCCTTAGGAGAAACATTAGAATAAACATAGCCCACGATTTTTTCATCGTCCTTAACAATTACAATATAATTATGTATAGCAGATTTTATGGATGGAAGCAATCTTGTTTCAAAATTCATGCTGTCAAAACGCTCAGGTGTTATATGTGCCTTAGATTTTTGAAAAGCCATCAGCTCATTGCATAAATCCCGGCAAAGGCTGATATTGTCTTCTGTTATCACTTCATAGTTTAAATTCATCCCATTTCCCCCTTTAGCTAACATTTTATATTGGAATGCCTATATTCGTCCAAAAAAAGAGGGAAAATATTTTTGATAGAGAAATTATTTTTTAAACTAATATAAGAAGAGGGACCATCATGATTAAGGAAATAAATATTAAAGACCGAAAAGCGGCTGAGCAGGTTCTAAGCGTACAGCTTCCCGCGTATAAAATTGAGGCTGAAATTATTGGTTATCCTGATTTGCCCCCTTTGAAAGATACTGCTAATACCCTGCAAATTACAGGAGAGACCTTTTTTGGGTATTTTACTGGTAAAAAATTATGCGGGGTGATTTCGTTTAAACAGGAGAAAGGTGTTTTAGATATACATAGACTCATTGTGCATCCTGAATATTTTAGAATGGGAATTGCACAAGAGCTGCTGAATTACATTGAACGGAGGCCGATGATTGAAAAAATGGTTGTCACAACCGGCTCTAAGAATACTCCAGCTGTCGCATTTTATCTGAAAAGTGGATTTAGAGAGGTTGAAAAAATAAAAATAAATGATTCACTGACTATTACTGCTTTTGAGAAATTATTATAGGAAAGCCGTGAAGGTTGAAAGGAGCGAATATATGAATTTTAACTTAAGAGAAGCTATTGAAATTCTTGAACGTACACCGGATACGCTGGATGCATTACTAAGCGGTCTCTCTTCAGAATGGCTTTATGGCAATGAAGGGGAAGGCACTTGGAATGCAGCCGAAGTGGTTGATCATTTGATTGATGGCGAAGAGAAAAATTGGATTCCGCGACTGTCATTTATTCTGCAGGAAGGGGAAAGCAAGCCATTTCCTCCATTTGACCGTTTTGCTCATTTAAGTTTGTCAGGGGATCTGCCGCTGGAAGAAAAGCTTGAGATCTTTAAGACTCTTAGAATAAAAAATTTGGCCACACTGAGGGGGATGCCTGATCTGGAAACTCATTTCGAAAAGAAAGGCCTTCACCCTGCATTTGGTCCAGTAAGAGTCAGGGAATTGATTTCAACTTGGGCTGTTCATGACCTTACACATATTACACAGATTACAAGAGTATTGGCAAATAGGTACAGGACTAATGTTGGTCCTTGGGTTGAGTATTTGGGCATTCTAAAAAAGTAAGCATTACACGATTGTTAAGTATTGTAAATCAGCAAAATTTCGGGACCAATACATCATGCCATGGCCGAGTGTGTTCATTTATACTAAGGGTTGATTGTGACTTTTCTGTTTATTCTAAGTCCTTTCAAAACATTATGGAGGCGAATGAATGCTGAATCGTAAGAGAAAAGGTCTGCTGTTATCGTTGATTCTATTTGCTGCCATTCTCATTGTAATGCAGCCCATCCAAGATTCAATAACAAAGGCAGCTGCGGGAGATGGGTCCTGGTCATCACCTTATTCGGTTTCACAGGGAATCAATGCACAAAATAACTCATCCAAAACTGTTCAAGGCTATGTGGTTGGACAGCCGACTGCAACAAATACGGTTATCACCAGCGGGTTTCCAAATGACTATGCTTTAGCCCTGGCGGATAGTCCATCAGAGACTAGCTTGGCTAAAATGATTTATGTTCAAATCCCATCCTCCTTTCGCTCAAGCTTTGGTTTGAAATCAAATCCATCTCTGATGGGAAAGAAAATGAAAGTAACGGGAACGCTGACTGCCTATTTTTCTCATCCGGGGCTTAAGGACGGTACTGCTTTTGAACTGGATGGCGGTGGAGCAACTGACCCGGAACCCGGACCTGGCGGGTATTATGATGCTGCAAATGGGAAAACAGGTGAGTCTTTAAAATCAGCTCTTCATAACATCATTGATGACCATACTGAAATTTCCTATTCCAATGTATGGGAAGCTCTTCGTGAAACAGACGAAGACCCGGCTAATCCGAATAACGTCATTCTCTTATATACCGGCCGTTCTCAGGGCAAATTCACCAATGGATCTGGAGTCAATGACTGGAACAGGGAACATGTGTGGGCTAAATCGCACGGGGACTTTGGCACAGCGATGGGGGCGGGAACTGACCTTCATCATTTGCGGCCAACAGATGCTTCTGTAAATAGTTCGAGAGGAAATCTAGACTTTGATAATGGGGGATCCCAGCATTCTGAAGCACTTGGTAATTACTATGACTCAGATTCCTGGGAACCACGGGATGCTGTAAAAGGCGATGTAGCCCGGATGCTGTTTTATATGGCTGTCCGCTATGAAGGTGACAGCGGAGAAGTGGATTTGGAGCTGAACAATGCAGTCAATAACGGTTCTGCTCCTTATCATGGCAGAATGTCTGTCCTGCTCGAGTGGCATAAGGAAGACCCAGTCGATGATAAAGAACGAAGAAGAAACGAAATCATCTACTCTGATTACCAGCATAACCGCAATCCGTTTATAGATCATCCTGAGTGGGCATCTGCGATATGGGAATAATGCACTATCCGTTTTAGTAAATAATTCAGTTAAAATAACATTTTAATTCACAGGTAAATTAACACAGTAAAATACACACAAAAAAGCTCGGAGCATATGGCTCTTGAGCTTTATTTTTTGTATGTGGCATATTCCAATAAAGTACTCAATGAATGCTTAATAATGATTAATGTCTTTTACGATTTCCTCCCAGTAATCCCAGGCTTCAAGGTATTCCTGAAAATCACTTGGATGATGTTTTATGCAAGTTGCCATTCTAAGATATAAACCAACTAGTGCCTCTTCATATAAAACAGAAGGATTTATTTCAGTTTTAGATTTCAAAAAGGCTGCTGCACTAAGAAGGGTTTCTTTTGTTAGTTCCTCTGGGGATGAACAAAAAGCATATATTAAATCATATAACGGCTCGCCAATAACAGGGGTGGGGTCAATTACACCACTTAATTCTCCATTACGAAAAATGAAATTATGTACTCCGCAATCCCCGTGCAGTAAAAATGGCTCTTTGTCTTTACTGTTTTTTTCAGCAAGGTCCAGTACGAGATTATAATGACTATTATCTAATCGTGAATGGAGGATTTTATTTGCTTCATCGATGCTATCAAGGATAAAACTCTGCCAAGATTCTGATGGCTGATCCGCCCAGCCCCAGCCTTCACTGCTTTCAACGGGTTTGTAATGATTTAAAAGCCCTTGCACCAGTGTTTGGAGGGTTTCTTTTTTGTTTTTTCTAACATAATTGGCAGTGCCTTCAATGAAGGAATAAATGATGTACTTGTATAATGGTTCAACGAATAAAAGTTTTGGCAATAAATCAGTCTTCTTGTAATCATTAAGGAAATTTGCCTCCGATTTAATAATTTGTGGTTCATTTTTCTTAATGACATACTTTATATCCTCAAAATGCAGAAGGTACAATTCACTTACCGTACCACCATTTAATTGTTCATGATAAGTTGGCTTTGAATGGAAAATGTTATTGTCCATTAGCTGATGTATTATTTCTTGTATATTCATATTTCTCCCCCTTTCTAGGATACCTCTTCTGCTTCTCTCTATATATTATTATAAGTTACCTGTTGCTTGCTGTTTCTCAAAAAAAAATCGAGTATAATTGCGAATTCATTTTCATACTCGATTCCGAATGTTAATTCTATTATTTCTCCAAGATATCTGACCTGCTTGCCGTTCTAGGTACTTTAATATTTCACAAATTATCAATATATTCTGAAATGAATAAGGGGGTTAAACGGTTATAATTAAATTAAGGGGAAAGCGTTTTCATTCCTCCTTTCAAATTTTATAAAAGGCGAAAGGGTGCTGAAAATGAACTATTTAGAAATAAAGAAGAAGCTGGAAGCTGCAAAACAAGAACTGGAGATCAAAATGCACGGTCAGGCTGCATCAGAGAGTGAAAAGGAAACTCTTCAAAAAAGGATTGACAACTATGAGTATATGATTGAATTAACAGAAATGAATCATTTTGAAAGAGGGAATATAATCAGTTAGGGAGGCGGTGCTGAAAGCCGTTTCTTTTTTTTGTGAAAGGCCATGATGAAAATAATATTGATTTTTTTAAAAAAAACAAACGGGGCAGCCGTTTTCGCTTCTTTTATTGAGAGAGAATAGTTAAAAAAACTTATTCCTAATATAATTAAAACTGTTCAATACTTGTATAATGATAATAAAATTATTAACTCAATTATTAGGAGATGTTAAATTGGATTTCTTAGGTTTTATTACTTTGTTGATAGCGGGCTTTACTGCTTGTGCTGAGTTTACTTCATACGCTTTAGTGCATCCAGTTATCCGTCATTTACCTCAAAAGCAACATATATTTTTTGAACAAGCTTCCCTGAAAACATATGGACGTATTATGCCTATATTAATGCCTGTAAGTGTCATTCTAACCTTATCCTTTGCAGTATTTACTAAAGAACTTGGAACAATCGAGCTTGCAAGCCGTTTTTCTTCTGCTGGAATGTTCATCTTAGCAACAATAATAACTATTAGATATAATGTTCCTATTAACAAGGCAATCAAACAGTGGGATGGAGATAACCCACCCGCTGCTTGGAAGGAAATAAGAAAACGATGGATGTTCTTTCAATCTATTCGTTCTTGGTTGCTTCTTATTGGCTTTGTGTTACTTTGTTTCTCAGTTACAATTTAATTAATATTACATATAAAGGATTAAACATTTTGTCATTACCTTATTGAACAAACGGGTGTGCCAGTTCAATAAGGAATGACCAAAAGGACCTTATAAGGGGGTCTTTTTCTTTTGTTCAAAAATTAATATACCTTTAAACAAAGCTTTATGAAAAAAAGATTGACAAGAGATAAACATGGGAGTAATTTATATTTATTAATTTCATAGCAAACCTTTTTGCTGAATCATTTGAGCGGGGGAACCAATTTTGATAAACCTTGTTTATCTTGGGGTGAATCTTAGCATATTAAAGCTAAGAAGGGATACTCTCAATCCCTAATCCGACAGCTAACTCCGTAAGCCAAATCGAGAGAAGGGTTAATGGAAACCATTGGCCATTCTTTATTAAGAGTGGTTTTTTTGTGTTCATTTTTCAAAAAGAAGGGAATTTCTTCAATGAAAAAACAGTATGCTGTATTTGGTTTAGGCCGCTTTGGCGGCAGTCTGGTAAAGGAATTCCATGAGTTGGGTGTGCAAGTTCTTGCGATTGATGTGGATCAGGAGAAAGTGGATCAATACGCACAGTTTGTGACATACGCCGTTCAAATCAATGGTATTGATGAAGCTGCCATTAAACAGACGGGAATTAAGAATATTGATCATGCATTTGTTTCATTTGGTGAAAACATTGAGTCCAGTATATTGACATCATTGCTGTTAAAAGAATTGGGAATTCCAAAGGTCTGGGCGAAGGCACATAATGAGTATCATGCCAGAGTGCTCGAAAAAATTGGCGTTGATCGTGTGATTCATCCGGAGCGGGATATGGCAAAGAGGATTGCCCACCATATTGTTTCAGAAAAGATGATTGATTATATTGAGCTGTCTGAAGATTATAGTATGGTGGAGATTGTGGCTACAAATAAGATTGCCAACAAATCTCTATCAGATCTGAATATAAGGGCTAAGTATGGCTGTAATATCGTGGGGATTCAGCGCGGGAAGGAAATAATCGTTACTCCGCCCGCTGAAGAGGTCATTTTAAAGGGAGACGTCCTGATTATAATGGGACACAATAAAGGGATTGGCAGATTTGAGAGGCATGGAGTTTAAGCTTTTCAATTATGTTTACCATTTAAATGAGGAGATTATGGACCATGTACAAAGAAACCAGAAGGAGTAGAAGAATTAAGCGGCCCGGCACCTGGATCAGGATGAATCCTGCTCAGGCTTTATCTGTTGGCTTTTTAATACTAATAGCGATTGGCACCCTGCTGCTTATGCTGCCTTTTTCCACTAGTGACAGGCATCATCTATCGTTTATTGATGCATTATTTGAAGCAACTTCTGCTGTATGTGTGACAGGTTTAGTCGTCGTAGATACACAAACAACTTTTACGGTTTTTGGCCAGGTAGTTCTTATGGCGCTTATACAAATAGGCGGACTTGGTTTTATGACCTTTGGAGTTCTCATTGCCATTATGCTTGGGAAAACTATTGGCTTAAAGGGGAGGCTGATGATACAGGAATCATTAAATCAGCTTACAATTGAAGGGATGGTACGTCTTGTAAAATTTGTGGTGGCTTTTACTCTGATTGTAGAAGCAATTGGTGCAATCATTTTGGGTGTTCGCTGGGCTGAAGATTTTGGGTTTCCACAATCTTTATACTATGGGGCTTTTCATTCGGTCTCAGCTTTTAATAATGCAGGGTTTGATATAATGGGCGACTTTAGCAGCGTCACCGGTTATGCAGGGGACTTTACTGTCATTATGACGTTAAGCTCGCTGTTCATCATTGGGGGGATTGGCTATATCGTGCTGCTTGATTTAAAAATCAATAAAAGTTTACGGAAACTTTCTCTCCATACGAAATTGGTTTTGCTGATGACACTGATTCTTAATATTTTAGGCACAGTTTTCATATTCTTTTTGGAATTCAATAATCCCGCGACAATTGGTGACTTGGGAATGAAGGAAAAACTGTTAGGATCTTATTTTCACGGAGTCGTTCCAAGAACAGCTGGTTTTAATTCGCTTAATACGGGTGAGCTGACAATGGGCTCGCAGCTTATTACCATGCTTCTAATGTTTATTGGCGGAGGATCAGGCGGAACCGCAGGAGGCATTAAAGTAACAACTTTTGCCTTGATCCTGCTTGCTGTCAGAGCGCTCATTAAAGAAGATGAAGAAGTTAATCTGATGGGCAGAAGAATCCCTAAGGAATTAATTTTTCGGGCATTTACGATTACAGTGTACTCTATGGGATTAATAGCACTGGTTCTATTTCTTCTTTCTTTGACAGAGAATGCACCGTTGAATATGCTTTTATTTGAAGTTATTTCCGCTTTCGGCACAGTTGGGATGTCTCTTGGCTTAACTCCTGAACTGAGTCCATTAGGAAAACAATTAATTGCTTTGATGATGTTTGCTGGCAGGGTGGGTCCTTTAACTCTTGCTTTCGCACTTGCCAGAAGAAGAGAAAAAGCTAATTTTAAATATGCTGAAGAAAAAATCATGATTGGATGAGTAGATGATGATTTAATGAAAATAAGAAGAAAAATAGACGTAATAAGTAAAAAAAAAATTGAGATTGTGCAGGATAGAGTGGGATGCTCTTCCTGTTTTTTTGTGAAGCTTGAAGCCGGAGATTAGTACAGTGGGGGGGAATGTTCGTCATCAGGCGGTCAGGCCGAAAAAGAGTGCAGCGAAAAGAAAAAGATCCCATGCTAGTGCGAATACCAAATTTCATGCATCTAAATCGATTCAGTTCCTTTTATAATAATATACATATATTTCTGTTTACCGGCCGATGGTTATTTTCAGTGAGTCATACAGGGGGAAGATGATGGCAAAGATTATGCAGATTTCAGATGAACTGAAGGAATGGATTACGGGTGCGCTAAAAAATGAAGTGAGTCCGATTTCCCTTGCAAATGCTTTGATCAAGAAGGGATTTTATAGCCGGTTTTCTTATGAGACTTTATTTAAAATTGTTGGAAATGAAGCAATTGGGACGACAGAAGGGCAGCAGATTCGATATAATTATGAAATCCCGGAAATAGGCAGGAAGGGGAAAATCTTGCATGCCAGTGACAGGGACGTCAAAGTGCTTTCCAGGAATGAAAAGCCGTTTGTCCTCCACTTGGATTCTGTGCTCAGCTCAGTAGAATGTGATGAGCTCATCAGTCTTTCAAGGAGCCGCCTGCAGCCATCCCGTGTAGTGGATACGGGTTCTGGAGTTGAAGGGCAGGTTCCGGCAGAACAAGCAGGAGCATGGCTTTCCGCTTCAGGGAAAATGAGCTGGTCGAAAGGATCGAAAAGAGGATAGCCGAATTGACGGGTTATCCGGCAGAAAATGGCGAATGCCTCCAGATCTTAAACTATGGATTGGGTGAAGAATATAAGCCTCATTTTGGTTTCTTCCCTCCCCATATGGTGGATGCCGGCAAGGGCGGACAGCGAGTTGGCACATTCCTCATATATTTGAACGAAGTGGATGAGGGCGGTGAAACCGTTTTTTCTAAAGCCGGACTTTCGATTGTTCCCAAAAAGGGGTCGGCCATTTACTTTCATTATGCCAATGAGCTGGGGCAGCTGGACCAATTATCAGTCCATAGCAGTCTTCCTGTCAAAAAGGGAGAAAAATGGGCGGCAACCAAATGGATTAGGGAAAGAAATATTTACCAGAGTTATTAAAGCAGGCTGTTTCGGCATGGTTTGTTTGCATTATATATATTATTTACTGAGTTTATTGGAGCGGAAGGTGCGAGATCCTCGAAAATGCTATCGTATTTTCTTCGTGCGGTGTTTACTCCAGGAAGCTTAATCAACGTCCAGCGGGAGCAGCGGGACAGGTGAGACCTCGCAGAAGCGGAGCGTCGAGGAGGCTCACCGACCGCCCCGTGTTTCCCTGAGCAGCCTGGAGCGTAAATCAGCGGACAACAATTTATACGGAAAAGAGCTTAAAAGAAAAACCAAAAGGAAGTTTGATAAGGTGAAACTCATCAACAAACTATTCTCAAAGCAAAAAACATCTTCAATTGAATTTTGCCAGCGGAATCTGGATGAATTTTTAAAAGAAGATAATTTAACTGAATTTAATGAATTCCTGAGCCAGAAGAATATTATTTATAAAGAATACGAATGTCAGAGCAAATGCAAAGAATGCAGGCTGTCTCCCTATGCTGTAGTGGACGGAAAATTGATTGCAGCGGAGAATTCGGATGAATTATTAATAAAACTGAAAGAAGAAGTAAAGAAATAAAAGGAATCGGAGCAATCCGGTTCCTTTTTTCATACAATATTCAAATAATTGTTTGAATAAGCTCACAGACGAGGTATAATATATTCAAATGAATGTTTGAATAATGAGGGGAGAAAAAATTGGGCTCTAAAGATACATGCGAAATTTACTGCTTTGATGAAGACAAAGTGAACCGCATTCAGGGGGAACTGGTGAAGGAAGATCTTTCAGGTGCTGCCCAATTATTTAAGGCTCTTGCTGATGAGAACAGGGCAAAAATTTCTTATGCACTAACCCGGGATGAAGAGCTGTGTGTCTGTGATATTGCCAATATCATTGGCGCGACAGTTGCAACGGCATCCCACCATTTGCGGACATTGCATAAGCAGGGAATTGTTAAGTTCCGGAAAGAAGGGAAATTGGCTTTTTATTCATTGGATGATGATCATATCAGGCAATTAATGATGATTGCACTTGAACACAGAAATGAGGTGAAAGCCAATGTCTGAACAAGCTGGAATTGCGGAGAAAGAGACGGTAACCTACCGTGTTCAGGGCTTTTCCTGAGCAGGCTGTGCCAAGACGTTCGAAGAGAACGTGAAACGCCTGGATGGCGTTTTAGATGCGAATGTGAATTTCGGAGCTTCCAAAATAACCGTTACTGGGACAGCTTCAATGAAGGCGGTCGAAAAAGCCGGAGCCTTCGAAAATCTGAAGCTGCGTGCCGAGAATGAAAAAGCGGTTGTGCGCGAGCCGTTCTGGAAGCAGAAATCAAATTATAAAGTCTATATATCAGCTCTTATTCTCATTATCAGCTGGTTTTTAAGCGAACAGTATGGAGAGGATCATCTATACCCGATCACAGGGTATGCAGCAGCTATAATCATAGGCGGTTATACTTTATTCCTGAAAGGCTTCAAAAATCTTGCGAGATTGAATTTTGACATGAGCACCCTGATGACGATCGCTATTATAGGTGCAGTGATCATTGGCGAGTGGGGAGAAGGAGCGATGGTTGTCATCCTTTTCGCCATCAGTGAAGCCCTTGAGCGTTTCTCAATGGAAAAAGCGCGTCAGTCCATTGAATCATTGATGGACATTGCCCCTAAAGAAGCATTGATCAAACGGGACAATGAAGAAATGCGGATTCATGTGGATGATATTCAAATTGGTGACATCATGATTGTGAAGCCGGGAGAAAAATTGGCCATGGATGGCGTGGTCTTGAAAGGAACCTCTTCCCTGAACCAGGCAGCGATTACAGGAGAGAGCGTGCCTGCCGTTAAGACTGCAGGTGATGAGGTTTTTGCAGGTACACTAAATGAAGAGGGATTGCTTGAAGTAAAAGTCACAAAGCATGCTGAAGATACCACCATCGCTAAAATCATTCATTTAGTTGAAGAAGCACAGGCGGAAAAAGCGCCTTCCCAGCAGTTTGTCGATAAATTTGCCAGGTATTATACGCCTGCCATCATTGTTTTAGCACTTTTAATAGCGGTTGTTCCTCCGCTGTTTGGCGGGGATTGGAACGAATGGATTTACCAGGGGCTAGCAGCACTCGTTGTCGGCTGTCCGTGTGCGCTTGTCGTATCTACACCGGTAGCCGTCGTTACGGCCGTCGGTAATGCAGCAAGAAACGGTGTCCTGATTAAGGGCGGCATCCACCTGGAGGAAACAGGGGCGCTTAAATCGATTGCATTTGATAAAACAGGCACATTAACAAAAGGTGTTCCTGCAGTTACAGACATCATCACTATTAAAGGTGATGAAAGACAGCTCCTCCAAATCACGGCTGCCATAGAGAAAGGGTCACAGCATCCCCTTGCTTCAGCAATCATGAAAAAAGCAGAAGAAATGGGCACTGATTTTACCGGGCTGGACACAGAGGAATTCACCTCTATTACCGGAAAGGGAGTAAAAGCCGCAGTGAATGGTGTCCTCTACTATGCCGGCAGCCCCAATCTGTTTGAAGAGCTTCATAGCGGCATGGAAAGCACTATTCAAAAGCAAATAGCAGATCTGCAGACCCAGGGTAAAACCGTTATGATTCTAGGGACAGCAAGCGAAATGCTGCTATTAATAGCTGTTGCAGATGAAATACGGGAGCATTCGAAAACGGTCATCAGCAAACTAAATGATATGGGAATTAAAACAGTTATGCTGACAGGCGACAATCACAGAACGGCTTTGGAGATCGGAAAGCAAGCCGGCGTTTCCGAGATTAAAGCGGATTTGCTGCCGCAGGATAAACTGGCTGTTATTAAAGAACTTCGTGCCGGCCATCAAAGTGTGGCAATGGTCGGGGATGGCGTCAATGATGCGCCTGCTCTTGCTGCTGCGTCTGTCGGGGTTGCCATGGGCGGTGCCGGAACAGATACAGCACTAGAAACAGCAGATATTGCCCTAATGTCAGATGACTTGAGCAAATTGCCTTATACGATTAAACTCAGCCAAAAAGCGTTAAGGATCATCAAGCAGAATATCACGTTCTCACTTGGAATCAAGGCACTGGCTTTATTGCTGGTTGTTCCGGGCTGGCTGACCCTATGGATTGCCATATTCGCGGACATGGGAGCAACCTTGCTGGTCACCTTGAATAGCCTGCGGCTTCTCAAAATAAAGTGAAACTTCAATCAGTGGGGGTTTCACTGATTGTTAGTTGAACCAATCGGGCCTTTACGGGCAGTTTGACCCCCGCTTATCCTCCTTTGATTGCTCTGAGTCTTGAAGTGGGGGTCTTACTGCCCGTTAGACTGCGATAAAGAAATGAAAAGAGTTATGCCTTCGGGCATGGCTCTTTTTTGTGATCTGGAATAAATAAAAAAGAAGGAGCATTATTGCTCCTTCCCTGCACCAAGCTCTTCTGCCAATTCCACAATCGCTTTGTTGATTCTCCAGACGAAATAAAGATGATGAATCAAATCACGCTGGGATTGCTGCCTTGGTGGTGCCATTCGTTCAATTTGTTCTCTTTCCCGGTCCAGACTATAGACAAGTGTGCCGTCTCCGCTTTCTTTAATCAGGTCCATTAATGTTTCAATATTTAATTCAAGTTTCTCCTCAATTCTTGTGAAAACATCGACCAGCTCATCAGGATAGTCGAATCCTTTCCGGTAGGAGGAAGCCACCAGATGTCTTGCATAGTAATTGATGGCTGAAAAAAGGGTGATCCATCTGTTAACGTCAGCATGGCGTGGCGATCCGGGTTTCTTTATCAGCGATTGCGCTTCGACGTTTATGGTTTTAAGCTTTTGATCCAATAAGAAGCCTTTGCCTGAAAGCTCCTTAACATTCACATCTTCCCGGAAGCTTCGCACATATGCCGTGACATACGGTTTCAGTTCTTGAAGATAATCATTTATCGTATCGGCCACTTTATCCTTCGTTTTTTTAGGAAAAATAAATAGAGATACGCCGAATGCAATGCCGGCACCGGCAATCGTATCGATAACCCTGGCACTGATAAGGGAGAATGATATTCCGCCAAGTAAAAGGTCATACATAAAAGCGACCAGCATCGTAATAAACATGCTCATTAATGTATAAGAGACTTCAAATAAATAAAAAGAGAAGAAAACTGCTGCAAAAATGAGCGTGATTTCCAGCACAGAATGGCCGCTGACCACTCTGGCAAGCGTAAATCCAATCACTGCCCCGATAATCGTTCCAACTGACCGCTGAAAACCTTTCGTATAAATGCGCCCGATTGATTCGGTTCCGAGCAGAACGATAAAGGCTGTTAAAAGAACCCAATAAGGCTGGTCAGGCGAAAGAATCTGTCCAGCAATGATGGATATGATGGCAGCAGTTAATGCCTGAAATGCTTTTTTGGTGGAAGGTTTGAGGCTCTTATCTTCTTTAGATGATTCATCCTCATCGGGCGTCTCTTCAGATACTTCTATTTCATTGTCTTTTACTTTATGAAGCGCCTGCTGTATAGTTATGCCGCCCTCAATGACATGGTTTGCAAGGGACTCGATCCGCCTGATCAAGTAAAGCCATCCTGCCGGTTTGTCTTCCCTGTTGAACAAATCCATAATAAGCAGGCGAAGTGCCTGTACAGCAAGCTCTGCTTCACGAAGATTTTGTTCTTCATATTGATGGGCAAGAACTTCAGCGTCACGGAGAGAGCGGGTTACCCAGACCAGGAGGTTTCTCAGCTCTTCTATGTCAAGGGCATTCGCTTTTTTTAAGTTCCGGATGGAGTCAGTCAGCGTTTCAATCAGCATGCCTGTATCAAATATATATAACCTCAGCTGGGATGGGGTCAGCCCGGGCCATAATTTCTGCACATCATCCTCATTGATATACTCTGAAACGATTACAGCATAATCCCGGAGTTTCAGCACGTTTCTCCGCAATTCTTCCCGCTGATGAGCAGTCATACGCTCTTCCTGCATTCCCTCAATTAAGAGATTGAAGGTAAAATTACTTTGGAAATGAAAGGAGCGGATGCTTCTTTTCAGGTTTTTCGCGGTGTCCTGAAAAAGAATGAAATTGAACAGGAAAGCATACGCGACCCCAATCCAGATCCCGAAGTAAAAGGAAGGAAGCTGGCTGGCTGATAATTGCAGAATAGATGAGAAATAAAGTGTCATGAATGCGATCATGCATAATGAGAAATAGCGGACACCAAAGCGGGTCAAATAAAAGCTTAAAAATATTAATGCAACCATTGAAATATCGGTAAAGATTGTGCTTTCTGCCAGCAGTGAACCGATTGATACTCCTGCCATTGCTGAAAATCCAAGGAGGCCGGTTGTGAGCATTTTCCCTTTTTTAGAGTCATCCATCACAATCATGATGCCAAGCATGCCGGCCATTCCGGAAACAATTGCCGGAGTAAGGGCGAGAGCGGCATCTGCCCCAGCCAATTGGATAAGAAATAAAGTTGTAAATACTGACGCCATTAAACTTAAGGTGGCTCGTCCGGCTTTTTGAAATCGGATAAGTCCGGGATCGGACGCCAGCAAGCTTCCAAGCCACCGGTATTTGATTTGCAGCTGCTTCATTGTTTCACCAATCTTTTTTTAGAGAGTTAAAGTGTATTTTACCATTCGTACTTTTATTATCCAAATGAACCAACTTAAGCTTTTTCTGTTTTTTAGGTTTTAAAATCGAACAAATGTTCTATAATAAAGTATGGAGGGATTTATTATGCCGCTAAAAGATAGAGGGAAAATAAAATGGCAGCCTGCTCACTTCATGCCGGAACACCGGGCGATGCTAAGAAAGCTGGAAAGAGATCAAATGGCGCAAAACAAGCCGCTCATTGATGAATATGAATTGGAGGAATATGAAAACAAAATTCACTATGCAATGGAATATGCTTATCTTTTGAAAGTAAAAGTCTGGCGGGAAGGATTTTTCCTCGAATACAAAGGAAGGGTAAACCGACTGGATGGCATCAGCAGAAAAATTTATCTGCAACTGGAGAGCGGGGATCTTGAGAAAATTAACTTTGATGAAATAGCCGGGGCGGAAGTGGAAGAATGAATAATATTTTATAATTGCAGCAGACTCGAGGAACTTACCTCGAGTTTTTATATGGGCCGTGGACCGCAAACAAATACACCCACTTTTTTCAATTTTTAGATATAATAAGAAAGAGCAGCTGGGAGTGAGTAGCGTTAAAGTACATCAAACATTTTTTCGTTATAAGGAGTCTTATCAATGAATGAATTGTTAACAGATTTACTTGATGATCTGCAAAAGTCAAACGGTGGCCATATTCTTTACCACTATGATCAAATGGATTGCTATCTTCAGTATGCGGTCTCATACATAACGGCTGGTGTCAGATGCGGCGGACATGTTTTGTTTGTGGAGAATGATCGGAATTATTTTCTTATTGAAAAAGAATTAACTAATATGTTGGGAGAAGAGGAATTAAACAGGGTTCATTTTACGAACAATTTTGATTTTTATTACTCTAACGGTAATTTTAATCCTGGTACAGTGTTCAACTTTTTTCATAAACACATTCAGCCATATTTAGATAGCAATACTAAGATATTTACATGGGGTTTGGTTGAGTGGGGGAACGTGAAGGACTACATTCCGTTAGTGGAACAATATGAAAAAAACCTAAGCAATGCCATTTCTGACCATGGCCTGATTTCCCTGTGTGCTTATGATAACAGAAATACGCCTCCGGAACTAAAGGAGAATTTAATGCGCTGCCATGATGTGCTCATAACAGATAGAGAGTATAAATACCTATAAAATGTTTTTAGGAGAAACCGATGGAAAAGATCACATTTCATGATATTTATAAACCGGGACACAGTGTTCTGGAAAATGACCTAATTATTCATAACCATAATCCTGACATGCTCCTTCAGTATGACAGCAATTTTATTGCCTTTAAAAGAATGCCTTCCGTTCAGGAGTTTGAAGAGGCACATCAATATTTAAGAGATTTTCATCAGAAAAAGGGCCAAAAGCATGTAAGATTTTATTTTCCGGATGATGAGGAGCTTTCTGGAGAGCTTGTGGCTTTCTTTCAGCAGGATAAAGATTATACGGTTGGGTTCCTGGAGTTATTTGCGATTCTTCCGGCTGAATTTCCGGAAGTCCAGGAAAGGGAAGAAATTAAAATTGAAAATGTTACGGATAAAACATGGAACGATTATTTGGAATTTCAGTATGAGCAGGATTCGGTATATGGGGAAAACTTCGCAGAGAAAAAGAAAGCTCAGCACTTAAGAAATTACAAAGATGAAAGTATTCAGCAGCTTATTGCATTTTATAAAGGAAAGGCAGCCGGATCTGTTGATGTCATTATCAAGGAACGAACAGCTGAAATTGATGGATTGATGGTCCATGAGGATTTTCAAAAGAAAGGCATCGGCAGCTCCCTGCAGAAATCCGTGATGGATCAGTATAAGGATAAAACGATCATTCTTGTGGCGGATGGAGAAGATACTCCAAAAGAGATGTACCGAAGGCAAAATTACCGGTATATTGGAAAGCAGTATAACTTATTAAAAGTATACGAATGAAGGGAAACCTGGTTCAATATTAGCCAGGTTTTTTTGTGTCAATAAAACATTGTTTTACAGTAAGAAGCTTGAAGAGTATTGATTTCGTGGTGAATTCCGGAAGATTTGTCGAAAAAAATCAGGAAAAAAAGAATAAGTACACATTTCATACGTAACAGTGTTATGTTACAATCGAATCATCAGAAAGGAGTCCTGGAATTGAGCGATGAATTAATTTCAAAAAAAGAGGTTCTGGATTTAACTGGGATTTCATATGGACAGCTTTACCGGTGGAAAAGGAAGAACCTGATACCTGAGGACTGGTTTGTCAGGAAATCAACTTTTACAGGGCAGGAGACTTTTTTTCCAAAAGAGAAAATACTCGAGCGGGTTGAAAAGATACAGAAGATGAAGGATACCCTTTCTTTGGATGAGCTGGCTGATTTGTTTTCATTGAATGCTTCGAACCTGAAGCTGCCAAAGGAAAGTCTGATGGCTAAAGGAATAGCTTCTGATCCGGTTATGAATATCTTTCTGGACACACAGGGGGAGATTCACGAATTCAATTATTATGAGATTTTAAAGCTTTATATACTTTCCAGCCTGCTGGAATCGGGGGATATCCATATCGAAGAAGGGAAAATGCTCCTTCAGCTATTAAATGATCATCAAGAGATTCTGCAGCAGCCCAAAGCTGTGATCTGCTTCATTCGAAAACTCGGCATGTCCAGCTGCCTGGCTTCAATGAACGGGGAACAGGTCCTTCTCGAAAAAGGGACAAAATTGGCAGCCGCTATATCGGTAGAGCAATGTGCTGAGGAATTAAAATCCAAATTGGCATAGGAGGAAATGCTGTGGAAATGAAAACACTGGGGAACTTAATCATTAATGGAGTTGGATCGGTTAATGGAGGAACTTTTAATAAAGTCGAAATCAATGGAAAGGGCACGGTAAATAGTGATATAGAATGCGAGAGATTCAATTGCAACGGTACGGGGACGATCCATGGAAACGTAAAAACCGAAAAAGGAAAGATCAGCGGTGCAGCCAAGATCCATGGAGCAGTTAAAGCTGAATCTTTAAATATCAACGGCTCCGCATCCATTTCAGAAGCTGTCCACAGCCAAAAGCTTGAGGTTGCCGGAAATTCCTCCATTGGAGGTTCTGTAAAAAGCGATGAAATGGTAGTGAACGGGAAAGCAAAGATTGCAGGAGACTGTGAAGCGGAGGTTTTCCGCGCGGAAGGGGCTTTTAAGATAGATGGTTTACTAAACGCAGAAACGATTGATATTAAACTATTTGGAGAAAGCAAAGCGAAAGAGATTGGCGGAAGAAAGATAAAAGTGGCACAGCATAGAGAAAGCCTGTTTAAATTGATCAAATCACTCTTCCCCCTCAAGCTCGAGGCAGAATTAATTGAAGGTGATGACATCGAACTTGAAGGCACCTCAGCTCTTGTCGTCAGAGGCAAAAATGTCAAAATCGGCAAAAATTGCGAGATTGGACTAGTGGAATACTCGGGAGAATACGAATGTTCACCAGACTCAGTGGTGAAAGAATCCCGGTTAATATAGAATCATGAATTCCTAACCTGATTGGTTAGGTTTTTTTTATTTAGGCTGTTACCAAAAGGCTTTTTGAATAGTATTTACTGAGTTGATTGGAGTGGAAGGTGCGAGATCGTCGAAAATGAATTCGCATTTTCTTCGTGCGGTGAATACTCAAGAAAGCTTATTCTAAGTCTTGCGGGAGCAGCGGGAGAGGTGAGACCCCGCAGACGCGCATCTTGAGGAGGCTCACCGCTCGCCCCGCTTTTTGCTGAGCATCCTGGAGCGGAAATCAACGGACAACATTGATAGGCGAAAAAAAATTTATACGAAAAGAGCCTTTTTTAAAAGGCAAGATATTCATAATCCAAATGGTACCGGGCACACTAACAAACAAGATTCGTTTTCCAAAGGAGATTTACTGTGTTCCGGAAACATTACAGTCACCATAAAAAGATAAGTAAGAGTATTCACTCTAATATTCAATACTTAACAGAGCAGTTTGGCAACAGCTCCGATCTATCAGTCCGAAATATAATACTTTCAAACCAAGGAAAAGCAGCCCTCATACATCTCCAGGGGATTGTTGACGACCAAAGCCTGCATGACAATGTTCTGCATCCTATTCTCGCATACAGTTGTGAACAAAAATCTATTCAAAATTGGTCCGTGGAAATAGCTCAGATCATTTCGGTATCTAAGGTGAATATCATTGATGAATGGCCCGTATTAGTTGACGGTCTGCTGAGCGGGGACACGGTTATTTTGATAGAGGGGCATCCAGAGGCGATCCTTGCGGGAACAAGAAAGATTCAATCAAGGTCTATTACAGAACCTACCACACAAACGGTGGTGAAAGGGCCAAAGGATGGATTTACAGAGAATTTAGGGACGAATATTTCGCTGATCCGTGCCAGAATACAAAATAACAATCTAAGGATTGAACAGACAAAAGCAGGGAAAGTGACCAAAACCGATATAGGCATTTTATATATGGAGGGCATAGCGAAAGAGGAAATCGTCAAGGAAGTGAAGGAAAGAATCAGTAAAATCGATATGGACAGTATATTGGACACAAATTATGTGGAAGAAGCCTTAAAGGACAACAGGAAAACGATCTTTCCTCTCTTCCAGAATTCAGAGAGGCCAGATGTGGTCTCTGCTAACCTTTTAGAAGGCAAAATTGCGATCATTATACAGGGAACACCATTTGCATTGATTCTGCCGGCTTTTTTTATCCAATTTTTTCACTCTCCTGAAGACTATTATGCTAATTACCTGGTGAGTTCCTTTTTAAGACTCATTCGGGTCGGCTCGTTTTACGTTAACATGTATGCATCGGCCATTTATTTGGCCCTGATCACGCACCACCATGGCTTAATCCCTACTACTTTAATGGTGACGCTCATGGCACAAAGAGAACAGGTTCCGTTTCCGGCCATTGTGGAATTACTGGTAATGGAACTGGCCTTCGAAGTCCTGCGGGAAGCCGGGATCCGAATGCCAAGGGCCATTGGTCCGGCTGTTTCCATTGTAGGGGCACTTATTCTCGGGCAGGCTGCAGTCGAAGCAGGCTTTGTTTCAGCGGCAATTGTGATCATCGTGGCGACGACAGCTATCTCAAGCTTTACACTGCCTAACCCTAATATTGTGAACGCCGCACGCGGATTGCGTTTCATTCTTATTTTTGCCGCTGCTTTTATTGGATTCTATGGAATTATCCTGTTTTCTTTATGCATTATTTTGCACCTTTGCAGCCTTAAATCAGTAGGAGTCCCATATCTCACTCCACTCTCACCGGTCAGAGTCAGCGGTTTGAAAGACAGTTTAGTCCGGATAGGCACCTCTTCCAAGTGAGGCTCCTTGATTCGGAAGTCAATTAAAAGAGCAGGGATGAACGTATGAAAAAAGTCATTTCGGTCCTGTTGATAATGGGTTTACTAACGGGCTGTTCCAATTATAGAGATTTAAATGAAGTCGGTTTAATAATCGCCATTGGCATAGACCTCCCCCAGGAAAGGGAATCAGGCTATCGGGTCACGTATCAATTAATCAATCCTGGTTATTTTTCGCAAAATGGGGCTGTAAGCAGCCTTCCGGTTATTAATTACACAGTCGAAGCAGAAACGTTTATTGAAGCGTACCGGATGGCATTTTTAATCATTCCAAGAGAGAACAGTGTTACTCATCTTTCTTTGATTGTGATTGGAGAGGCTCTTGCAAGAGAGGGGCTGGGGCTTATATTTGATGTGTTTGAAAGAGGTGAATCACGCTCTTCGTTTCCGGTTTTTATTGCAAGGGACACGACTGCGGAAGAAGTTCTGGGGGTCATTGAGCCGCTGGAATCCAATCCAACGAAAAGCATCATCAGTACCAGCGAGAATAATGAAAAGATGTACGCCATCTCAGAAATCGTTCCCATTTACCGGGCCATCTCCCTTTTATCAGGTGAAGGGCAGAACCTTATGCTGTCAGGCATTCATTTGAACAAACCGCTTAAATCTCAGAATCAGACGGATAACCTGCAGGACATCAAGCCTCCGGTCGTGGAGGTAACTGGCTTAGCCTTGTTTAAAAAAGATCAATTAGCCGGCTGGTTTGACGGCAAAATCGCAAGAACAGCCCATTTAATTAACTCAGCCGCTGAGTATACATCCTTTCCGCTGCCGTGTAACAGTAAAAAAAATATGACCGTCACGACAAAAGGTATAAAGTCAACCATTAAGACAGAGTTAAAACCAAAATTGACCCTGGCAGTTGACGCAGATATTAAGGGCTATATTGCTGAACTGGAATGCTATATTAAAATTGACAGTGAAGAAGAAATAAGAAAGATTGAGAAAAAATTAGAAGAAGAGGCTGAAAGCCAAATAAGGGAAACAATCAAAATGGCGCAGGAAATGGAAACCGATGTATTCGGTTTCGGCAGAAAACTATCAATAAATAATCCGAATTACTGGAAAAAACATAAGAAAGAATGGAATACGCTATTTAAAAATGCGGATATTGAAGTAAATGTGAATGCAAAAATTTCGAACGCAGGGTTGCTGACAGATCCATATAAACTACAATAATTCTGGATGTGAAGTAAATGCCGAAAGATAAGATTGATGGAATACAATTGTTCTGCTTGATGGTCCTTTTTATGTTTGGGACAGCCGTGTTTCTGGATCTTGGAAGCGGAGCCCGCCAGGATGCATGGATCGTTACGATTCTTTCACCCATTGCCGGGCTGGCAATCTTCGCTGTTTACTATCGACTTTACAGACAGCATCCGGATTTGCCGCTGACAGAATACGTGAAAAAAATTTTAGGAAAATACCTGGGAAGCCTTATAAGCTATATGTACATTATCTATTTCATTTATCTCGCGTCCAGGGTTTTGCGTGATGTTGAGGAATTGCTGATCAGTTCTCCTTATGCCAAAACCTCCATTATTACATTGGGTATCTGTATGGTGTTTGCATTGATATACGCAGTTCATTTAGGTTTTGAGGTATTTGCAAGAGCAGGGATTATCTGTTTCGCCGTCATGACAGTCACTTTATTGCTAATCCTGATATTCTATGTGATCAGTGACTTGATTCACCTCGAAAATTTAAGGCCTGTTTTGGCTAATGGATGGAAGCCGGTCATCGGGGAGATTTTTCCGGTTAATATGACGGTTCCCTATGGAGAATTGGTTCTATTTACGATGATCCTTCCTTTAATGAAACGGAAGACAAAGATTTTGAAAACAGGAAGTATGGCAATTGCTTATGTAGGCATTTATTTAACTATTAATACTATAATCTTAATTTGTATTCTTGGTGCAGACCTCCTTGAGCGTTCGGCCTTTCCGGCATTGGCTGCTGTTGGTTATATTGAAATTGGGGGATTTATTCAGCGTCTGGATCCTTTTATCATCCTATTGATTGTATTTCTGGGGTTTATTAAAGTGGGCATGTTCTTCTATTGTGCGGTAATCGGAATGAATAACCTTTTCAAAATGAAGCCAAATGTTTTTACCTCCTATTTTATGGGCGGGATTATTTGTCTTTCTTCCATTATGATTGCACCAAGCTATCAAAGCCATCTGGATGAAGGATTAAAAGTAGTGCCTTATTTCCTGCATATTGCTTTCCAATTCGCCATTCCTGCTGTATTGCTAGTATTGGCGTCAATCCAGCGTAAATGGAAACTGGGAAAAGTGTGAATAGCGGTTATTTTTTCTTCTTTTCCTGTAACAAGTACATAACGAATAAACCAAGGATAAAAATTACCATAAGAAAATAATCTTCTCCCTGTGCGGAAGACAGGACACTTTTTATGCTTTGCCAGGATTCAAATAATGGATGACCCTGGATATAATCAAGAGAAACAATGAGGCCAATTGTACCGGCTAAGAGTGATAAGAGAATGAATAAAGCACGCAAATGATTCACCCACAGGTATTAGGATATGTATTTGGTTTAACATGTTTTTTCTTTTATAAACTTAATAGGAACCGAGGGTGGCGGAAAATTACGGAATGAATAAGGGATAAAAGCCTGTTCTGCAGCATAATGTACAAATTACGAAAAATATACTTTATTATTCATAGAAAAATAAATAAATTTTTTATTTTTGTAAGCGCTTTAAAGGGTTGAAGTTTTCTGAAGACTTTGATAAGATTTAAAAAACCGAAAAGGCTATGTGTAACTGGCGAGACGCGGATCACCGCGGGGGAGCACATAGTGTCGAAGCCGTTCGCCTGGGCAGAGGTAAGGGATTCTACCCTTACCTCTTTCTGTTTTAAAATCTGACAAAGTTAGTTGAAAAGGGGAGAATCCAGTGAGTACCATGACTTTAGACAAAGTGAAGACGATTAAAACGCTGAATGCCATTGCGCCAAGCGGTCTTGAAGTGTTTAACAAGGATCATTTTACAATCGATAATGAAAGCGGCAATCCGGATGCGATTGTTCTTCGCAGCTTTAATATGCATTCTATGGAATTGGGCGATCGATTAAAAGCCATCGCCCGTGCAGGTGCAGGTGTGAATAATATCCCGGTGGAGAAATGCACTGAGCAGGGAATAGTCGTGTTTAATACACCTGGCGCCAATGCGAATGCCGTAAAAGAAATGGTGCTTACCTCCTTAATGGCTTCATCCCGGAATCTTTTTGCCGGCATCGCCTGGACCAAAACGCTGAAAGATGAAGGAGACCAGATCCCTAAGCTTGTAGAAGCAGGGAAGAAGCAATTTGTCGGAAAAGAAATTAAAGGCAAAACGCTGGGCGTCATTGGATTGGGGGCAATCGGGGCACTTGTGGCCAATGATGCACTTGAACTTGATATGGATGTTGTTGGCTTTGATCCATTTATTTCTGTCGATACGGCCTGGAACCTGTCCCGCAATGTACAGCGCGCCATGAGCATCGAGCAGGTGTTTGCAGAATCTGACTATATCACTGTGCATGTTCCTTTAACTGATGATACAAGGGAAATGTTCAATGAAGATGCGTTTGGCTTGATGAAAAAGGGTGTTCACATCCTGAATTTCTCACGCGGAGAGCTTGTGAATGAAGCAGATATGACAGCTGCCCTTGAAAGCGGAAAAGTGGGCAAGTATATTACAGACTTCCCAAATGAAAATATCCTGAAAATGAAAAACGCAGTGGCCATTCCGCACCTTGGCGCATCAACGAAGGAATCGGAGGAAAACTGTGCAGTCATGGCAGCACGCCAGGTGAAGCATTTCCTTGATACAGGTAATGTCAAAAACTCAGTGAACTTCCCAAATGCTGCGCTTCCTTACACTGGCAAGCGGCGTGTCACTGCTTTTCATAAAAACATCCCAAATATGGTCGGCCAAATCACACTTTCCATTTCAAGCTACCAGCTGAATATCGCAGACATGGTCAACCGCAGCCGCGGTGATTATGCGTACACCATGATCGACATTGATAATAAGGTGAATGGCGATGTGATCCCTGGACTGCTTGAACAGATTAATCAAATAGAAGGCATTATTACGTCACGGATTATATAAAAATGCAGCCTCAATTCCGATGGGATTGGGGCTTTTTTTGAATGCACACAGAACTAAACTTTAAAAATAGTATAGGTACAGTATAAAATCAGCTATCCTTAGAATAAACTGATAAAAATTTTAATCCCCCGTATCTTTTTGTTCTCTTATTCCGTTATAGAAGCAGAGATGTATTAAAGGAGTGAACAGGTTTATGAAGCATGGGAAAGTTCAGGCTGAATTAAGGGATTCCTTAAAGCAGAAGGAAGGCTGTATTGCAGATATCTATCCTTCACTGCAGAGATATAGCCGGTTTCTTGCACAGAACCGCTGGGATGGGGACGATCTAACTCATGAAGCAATCGTCCGCGCTTATAAAAACTATTCGCCTGAGAAAATTAATCAGGCTCTTTTAAAGAAGATTGTCTATAATTGCTGGATTGACACTCTTCGAAACAGAAAGCGGGAGCAGCTGGAAGAGTCGCCTGAAGGTGAAAAGAAGAATTCCATCTCCAGTGGAGGAGAAGCAATCAGCCATCTCATTAATCGTCTAACATTAAAACAGGCAGTTATTTTTACGCTGAAGGAAGGGTTTCGATACAAAACTAAAGAAATTGCTGATATCCTGCAGACTACTGAATTTGCAGTGAAGTCCGCGATGACCCGTGCACGGAGGCAGCTTCAACACGTGGTTGAAGATAAGACTGAGGATATTTTTACAAATGAGGACGAAGAAAAGCTTTTTCATCTGATGCAGCAATCAGTGGCCGCTGAAGACCCGTCCATCCTAATAAAATCCATCCCTTTCCTGGAATCCCTGGAAAGCTATTCGAAGAAGCCTGTTCTTCCTGTTTCATCTCCTTCTAATACTCTCTGTATGGCGGCATAGATCCGCATAGAACAGGAGGGATAAAGATGACAGCAATACCATATGTCATTGAGCAGTCCAGCAAGGGTGAACGTTCCTACGATATTTACTCACGTCTTTTAAAAGATCGGATTATCATGATTGGTGAAGAAATTAATGATGTGGTTGCCAATAGTGTGATTGCCCAGCTGCTATTTCTTGCAGCGGAATCTCCTGAAAAGGATATCTCTCTTTATATTAATAGTCCGGGCGGTTCGACAACCGCAGGGTTTGCCATCTTTGATACGATTCAATATATAAAGCCGGATGTGAGAACGATTTGCACAGGAATGGCTGCGTCATTTGGGGCGATGCTTCTGCTGGCAGGGAAAAAAGGAAAACGCTACAGTTTGCCGAATAGTGAAATCATGATTCATCAGCCGCTTGGCGGAGCGAGGGGGCAGGCGACCGAAATCGAAATTTCGGCGAAACGGATATTAAAACTGAGGGAACACATCAATGGAATTATTGCAGAAAGAACTGGCCAGCCTGCAGAAAAAGTGGCTCGGGATACGGACCGTGATTATTTCATGACTGCCGAAGAAGCAAAGGAATACGGGATTATTGATGAAATTATCTATAAAAGCTAGGTAAAAAGAAAAAGCAGCCGATGGTGGCTGCTTTTTCCGTTTGATCATTTTTCCCCGGAGTAATACTCGTCAATTGCCCGAAGCCAATTAACACGTGCGATATTTCCGGCCTTTTCTCTGTCTTTTTGTTCAAAAGCTTTTAATATATCTTCATGTTCTTCAATAGAACGTTCTTTTAAAATAATAGTTTTATTATAGTACAACCGCATGACATGAGCCTGCAGCATGGAAGCTGTATTCGAAATATAAGGATTCTGAGCAAGATCGATAATGATATTATGAAACTTCTCATCCTGCTTCAAAGCTGAGAAGGTATCTCCCGCATTTAGAGCTTTGGCGAATTTATGATTGATGTCCCTGAGAATATTGATTGTCTCCTGGCTGATAACAGGAGCTGCCAATTCTGCTGCAAGGGCCTGCAGTACGCCTAAAGGGGGAAGAATCTTGCTGATATCTTCGGGGTTAACTGACGTGACTTGAGTTCCCACACCGGGGAACATTTCGACAAATCCCTGAACATTCAGCAGCTGAAGCGCTTCCCTGATAGGGGTGCGGCTGACTCCTAACGCTTTAGCAAGATCAGCATCGTTCAATTTTTCTTTCGGTTGAAGTGTCCCGTCAATAATCCACTCCTGGATCTGAGAGAAGGCGCGATCTTTAGCGGATACACGGGTAGGTGATGAGTAATTAGAGGGTATTGGCATAGCTGTGACCACCTTTTCATTTCTAGCAATTTTCCTGCGGATTTATAGTTATTTCCAAAAGATTATAAATTTAGTATATAGAAGTATCTTAAAAAATTCAATATATCGCAATTCGACAAAAAGATTTATGCGATATATTGCATAAGTATTTTGAATATGTTATCTTGAGTTATGCGATATATTACTAGAGTGCAAAAATAATAATATTAGCGCGCTATAATATCAGAAAATTTAAATTTGTTAAATTTAAAGCCTTGTCAATAGGAGGAAATAAATATGACGAACAAAATACCATTCTCATTTACTGTGACAGTTGGATTTATGCTCTTTGCCTTATTTTTTGGGGCAGGAAATTTAATTTTCCCTGCAATGCTGGGCCAATCGGCAGGAACCAATGTATGGTCAGCGAACGCAGGATTCATTATAACGGGTGTGGGTCTGCCTTTGCTTGGCATCCTGGCTTTGGGCTTCTCGGGAAAAAGTGATTTGCAATCGCTGGCAAGCCGTGTCAATCCATTGTTCGGACTAGCTTTTACAGTAGCCCTATACTTATCAATTGGACCGCTTTTTGCCATTCCGAGAACAGCTACCGTTTCATACGAAATCGGCATTAAGCCTTATCTGTCAGAAGGAAGCGGTTCAGTCGGCTTAATTATTTTTTCAATTATTTTCTTTGGGATTACAGCATTTTTCTCTTTGAATTCTTCAAAAATTGTTGATATCGTAGGAAAGTATTTAACACCTATTCTCCTAATTGTTATTGCAGTTTTGATCGGTGCGGCTTTCTTTAATCCAATGGGTGCATTCCAAGCTCCGGCTGAAGCCTATGTGAACGGTGCATTCTTTAAAGGATTCCAGGAAGGCTATCTTACGATGGACGCATTAGCAGCATTTGTATTCGGGATTATTGTCGTAAATGCTGTAAAGGAAAAAGGCGCTAAAACCAAGAAGGAGATCATGGTATCTATTGCCAAAGCAGGAGTAATTGCTTCCGGTTTGTTGGCAGTCATTTATACATCGCTTTCCTTTATTGGAGCCTCAAGTGTCAGCGGTCTGGGAGCATTGGATAACGGCGGTGCTGTTCTATCAGGTACGTCTGCGCATTACTTTGGCTCATTTGGTGCACTGCTTCTAAGTGTAATTGTGTTTGGCGCTTGTCTGACAACCAGCATCGGTCTGATCACAGCTTGCTCTTCATACTTCAATAAACTGATGCCAAAAGTTTCTTACAAAATGTTCGTAGTGGTTTTATCCATATTCAGCGCCGTTTTTGCCAACTTTGGTTTAAGCCAGCTGATCACCATTTCTGTACCTGTATTGGTGGGAATCTATCCATTGGCGATTGCATTGATGGCTCTTACTTTCCTTCATCCGATTTTTAAAGGCAGGAAAGAAGTTTATCAGGGAAGCATGCTTTTCACATTTGTGGTAGCTTTGTTTGATGGCTTGAATGCAGCAGGTATTACTTTCGCGCCAATCAATGACCTATTTAATGCAGTCCTTCCTTTATATGATGTTGGCTTAGGCTGGATTGTCCCGTCCTTGGCAGGCGGTCTGATCGGTCTTGCAACTGCAGTAATAAAGGGCAGCAGCCAGTCAAATTCTTCTGAAGTGAAGAAAGCGGCATAATGTGTGCAACCTCCAGTTTTCTGCTGGAGGTTTTTTTGTGAATTTTATAATTACGAATATTAAATAGTAATTATGAACTAAATGTTCGTTTTTAGGTTGAATTTATAAGCATTATTTGTTATATTGGCAAAGTAATCTTATAAAAAACATCACTCGTATATGCTCGGTAATATGGTCTGAGCGTTTCTACCTGGTTCCCAATGAAAGAACCGGACTACGGGTTAAAGTATAAAAAAAGATGTATTCTTTTTTGGCAGCTGCTTTAACTCTATGGTCTGGAAGGTAGAATTCATTCTGCTTTTTTAGGCCTTTTTTATTTTCTATTACCGGCACTACGGTGCATCAGACACCAGGAGAAGGGGAGAACGTAAAATGAAAAAGAAATTAGCATCAATCGCTGCCATCGCAGTCATGTCTGTATCCGTGCTTGCAGGGTGCACTTCAGCACCAAAATTTGAAACAGAAGCAGAAGGGGCACAAAAGCCAATTCTTATTCAAGGACCTATGCCGATCGAGGCAGAAAAATTTGCCCAGCGATTAGACAAGGTTAAGGTTGAAAAATCAGGGAATTTTGTTTTCTATAAAGGAAAATTGGACAAGTATCCAGTCATCGTTGCCAAGACAGGAAAGGGTATGGAAAATACAGCTGCAGCTACCGCGATTGCCATTGAAAAATATGATCCAGCTGCAATCATCAATCAGGGAACATCCGGCGGCCATGATCCGAGCTTGAATGTGTATGATATTGTATTAGGCGAAAGAACAGTCAATATCGGATCACTGAAAACGGGGCATTTAGAAGAAGGAGAAGGAATCGAACCAACCAATTGGATTCCAATGGACCTCATGGCTTCTGAAGGAAGTGCGGGGGAAGACCCTGATGCAGAAAAGATCCGCTACTTTGAAGGTGATGAAAATCTGCTGGCCGCTGCCAATGCCGTAAAAGATAAGTACACCAAGGGCAAGGTAGTTGAAGGAACTATTGGTTCAGCAGACTTATGGAATAATGAAGTGGACCGAATTAACTGGTTCCATGAAAACTATGAAACATCTGTGGAAGAAATGGAAGGTGCTGCAGCAGCGCAGATTGCCGGAGCATATGATGTTCCATTCCTGGGAATTCGCGTCCTTTCCAATAACAAGACAAACGGGGGCAAGTACGATCCCAACACCGCGGCAGCAAATCAGGATTATGTGTATGAAGTTGTAAAGCAGTATATTAAAGAGATAAGTGGTAAATAGTTTGAAGTGTGAAGCTGTTTGGATAATGAAATCAGCGTTGGAACCTGGTTTCGGTTTCGGACAGGCAGAGTGAGGTTTGAGTCCATCTTCGGACACAGAAGGCGGGAATCCAGGGATTTGAGTCAGAACTTGGTCCATCTTCGGACACAGAAGGCGAAAATCCGAAAGTTAGAGTCAGAACCTGGTCCATCTTCGGACACAGAAGGCGAAAATCCGGAAGTTAGAGTCAGAACCTGGTCTATCTTCGGACACAGAAGGCGAGAATCCGGGAGTTAGAGTCAGAACTTGGTCCATCTTCGGACACAGAAGGCGAGAATCCGGGGATTTGAGTCAGAACTTGGTCTATCTTCGGACACAAAAGACGAGAAACAGGGATTCTGAGTCCAAACTCAGGCACCGACCCAATCAGAACCTGCCACCAAAATGATAACGCAAAAAAGAGTCTTCCCCAAAAGGGAAGACTCTTTTTTTAAGCTTCTAACCAGGTCTGTGACCATTTTTCTATTTCTTTCATTAACGGCTCCATGGCAAGGCCTTTTTCTGTTAGGGAATATTCAATTCTTACAGGAGTTTCAGGGAAGACATTGCGTTTTACGACTCCCTCATTTTCCAGGTCCTTTAGCCGGTCTGAAAGAACTTTGCCGCTAATCCCGATAGAAGATTCGATGCTGCAGAAACGCTGTGGGCCGCTAAGTAATTGATAGATGATTAATCCGGTCCAGCGCTGGCTCAGTATGCCAATGGCTTTTTCAAATCTTGGGCAAATTAGTGATTTCTCCATCCGTATCACTCCTTGTTTATTATTATAATCATAAACCAAAAATAATTAAATAACTAATAATAAAATAATTACTTGACGACACTAAATATAAATAATATACTAACTTACATAAAGTAAGTAACTAACCAAGGAGGAAAAAACATGAACAAAAACGAATTAGGTCATTTCATCTTGCGTGCCATTTTAGGATTTATTTTCTTTATTCATGGTTTATCAAAATTTCAGGGAGGCATCAGCAATACAGCTGGTTTCTTCGATAGTATCGGCATTCCAGGCTTTATGGCTTATATTGTTGCCGTTATCGAGCTGGCAGGAGGCTTAGCGCTTATATTAGGAATCGGCACAAAACTAGTTTCAGTATTATTTGCTGTTATCATGCTCGGAGCAATCTTTACCGCTAAGCTGCCTCTAGGTCTGCTTGGAAATGGTCAAATGGCCGGCTATGAATTAGATTTAATCCTGCTTGCAGCATCAATCTATTTTGTTTTAGCGAAGGAATCACCACTGTCTGTTGATAGCAAGCTAATACAATCTAAAGCAAATTAATGGGAGGAGAAATTAACATGAACTTTCACCAAAAGCCGATAACCTTTGTTGCGCAGGTCCATATAAAAGTTCAGGATCTGGAACGGTCCCTGGCGTTCTATAAAGACGTAATCGGATTTAAAGTGTTATCAAAAACAGATAGAACGGCCGAGCTGACTGCTGATGGCAAAACACCATTGCTTACCATCGAACAGCCTGAAAACGCTGAACCCAAGATGGGAAGAACAACTGGTTTATATCATTTCGCTCTGCTGCTTCCAAAACGCTCCGATTTGGCTAAAATAGTGCGTCATTTCGTCGAGATCGGGCTGCAATTTGGATCATCCGACCATCTTGTCAGTGAAGCACTTTACTTATCTGATCCAGATGGCAATGGAATAGAAATTTACATTGACCGCAGTCCTTCCGATTGGACTTGGAAAAATGGGGAAGTTATGATGACCGTCGATCCGCTGGATTTTCCTGACCTGCTCTCCATTGGTCAGCAGCAGTCCTGGAAGGGCTTGCCCGCCGGCACAGTCATGGGGCATATTCATTTACATGTGGCTGAACTGGCTAATACTGAAAAATTCTATACAGAGGGACTGGGATTTGAAGCGGTCTGCCGATATGGCACACAGGCATTATTCATTTCAAGCGGAAAATACCATCATCATATTGGTTTGAATACATGGAATGGAGTGGGAGCTCCGCAGCCCTCAGAGAATAGTGCCGGACTCCAATCCTTCAAGCTCATTTTTGAAAATGAAGCAGCTATAAATCAGGCAGTGGAAAATTTGAAAAAACTGGGCGCGGCGGCAGCAGTTGAAAATAATCGGGTAATTACGGAAGACCCTTCAGGGAATCGAATTATTTTAGGAGTATAAATTATCATCAGGTGGTGTGAGTGATGGGTTTTTTTAATCAATTATTTGGGAGAAAATCTAAGGAGGAACAAACAATGAGCGAGAAATTAAACATTGGAATTATCTTAGGAAGCACACGTCAGGGGAGAGTTAGCCCTCAGGTCGGTTCATGGGTAAAAGAGATTGCCGATAAACGCGGTGATGCCGAATATGAGATTATAGATATCGCTGATTTCAAGTTGCCATTCTTAGGTGAAGCGGATTCGCTAGGAATTGCTGCATGGAATGAGAAGCTTAGTAGCCTGGATGGATTCATTTTCATTGTTCAGGAATATAACCACAGTATTACAGGCGCATTAAAAAATGCACTTGATCTGGCCCGTGAACCGTGGAACAATAAAGCTGCAGGAATTGTAAGCTATGGGTCAACCGGCGGTGCGAGAGCTGCTGAACATCTGCGAGGAATCATGGGTGAATTAATGATTGCTGATGTGCGTGTGCATCCAACATTGTCTTTATTTACTGATTTTGAAAATGGTACAGTATTTAAACCTCAAGATCTTCATCTCGATAATGTGAACGCAATGATTGACCAGGTGATATCCTGGAGTGGTGCATTAAAAAACATTAGATAGAGCAAAAGCAGAACCCTCGAGGTTCTGCTTTTTTAATCTTATTCTGAATAGTGGTTTTTAGGGCGGGCAAAAAGGAAATAATTAAACAATACAACGAGAAGGGAGTGGTCCTGGTGTGGAATGCTGCATTTTGGGGCGCAGTTTCAGGGTCAGCGGTCCTGCTAGGGGCATTGGCAGCCATGTTTCTGCCCATCCGGAAGAAATTAATCGGGTACATTATGGCATTCGGTACAGGTGTCCTGATTGGTGCAGCCTCATTTGAGCTTCTTGGGGAGTCTGTCCATAACGGCGGGTTATTGCCTACCGGCATTGGATTTATGGCGGGGGCTATTACTTTTACCCTCTTCGATATAATGATTTCCAAAAAAGGGGCACAGCACAGGAAAAGGTCCGGCCATAAAGCAGCAGCCAGCAGCGGAATTGTGCTTTTCGCCGGAACCATTATGGATGCCATACCAGAATCGATCATGATCGGAACAAGCCTGCTTGAAGCAGATTCGGTCAGCTTTCTTTTGGTCACCGCCATTTTTATCAGCAACTTTCCTGAGGGGCTTTCAAGTACTTCAGGAATGAAAAAAAGCGGTTACTCAAAAAAGAAAATCATTCTCCTTTGGAGTTCGGTATTTGTCATTTCGGGAATGGCATCAATGGCTGGGTACATATTTTTGGATGGAGCTTCAGAAGAGGTGCTGTCAGGGATTGCCGGATTTGCCGGAGGTGCCATTATTGCCATGGTTGCATCCACGATGATGCCTGAAGCCTTTGAGGACAGCGGTCCGGTGACCGGATTTATTGCAGCGATCGGCTTGCTGGCTTCATTGGTCCTGGATTATTTTTCTTAACATCTTTTCGAAAAATCATGAATGTTTGACACCTCATGTGGAAAAGGCAAAGCAGGGGGTGTTATTCATGAAGATAAAAAATATTGTTAGGGAACAGCAGGAAGATGTGCATATTGAGATCGGCAGCTACAAAATGGTCATTGAAAAGCGATATCAGGCTGTTTCATTTGTAAATGACATGCTCCTCGGTGTTCTTTATTTAATCGGAAGTATACTATTTTTGACAGATGTCAGCCAGACGGTTTCCATCTCGTTTTTCCTTGCTGGAAGTATCATGATGATCATCCGTGCAGGCTTAAATTTATTGAAGGATCTTCATATTAATAAGATATCACGAAAATAAAACGGGTTTTGCAGAACGCCAAAACGGCAATACTAGCGACATAGTTAAAAATATATTTATTTTTAAAGGAGAATCGAGATGGCTGAAGAAACAGATAAGGTAAGCAGTGGAAAGAAAGCGGATGTTGGCGATACGATTAGCATCATAAGCGGATCTGAAAAAGGGAAAAAAGGCAGAGTAGTCGTAGTCCGGGATAACTCAGTCATTGTAGAGCTTGGGGTCAATCCGAAAAAGGATGAGCCCATTAAAACGGTGATCAGCCATAAACGCTACAAAGTCGTTAAATAATGGGGAGGTGCAGGAATGAAACCTGAATCAAAACAGACCTCTGCCTCCATACCTCCAGATGTCCGGGAAAAAATTATTAGGTTGGACAGGGATGAAAAAGCCAAGCGGCAAACAAAACGGCCTCAGTAATAGGATTTCCATGATAGACGAAAATGCTGTCATGGATTTTTTTACTTTTTAGGAATTATAAAATCGCGATAGGTTTATAACCTTGTGGATGAATTTATCTACGTCTAGCTTCAGCGCCTACCCCCTCGAGGTGTCGGGGGTGAGCAAGGCGCTTGCGCTTTTGTTCTTGAATGGGGGAGTGAAAATGCTGATTGGACATATAAGGGAGATTGTCCGTTATCCGGTGAAAAGCTTTCATGGGGAAAGCGTGAATAAAACGAATGTAATGAATTATGGACTGTATGGGGATCGCAGTCATGCCTATCTGGATGAGTCCAGGCCAGGTAAATACTTGACGATTACTCAATTTCCGGAAATGGTGCGGTATAAAGCTGAGTTTATGGGTGAGGAAAATAAGGACAAATATCCGCCTGTTAGAATTACAGCTCCGGACGGAAAACAGGTCCCCTGGGATGATGAACAATTAATTAAAGAAATAGAAGAACATTCTTCCGCAAAAATTAATCCGGTGCAGTACAGTCCTATACATGTTCCAGAAGGGGCAATTGAAGAAGAGAATATTTTAGTGATAACAGATACTTCCCTAAAGAAAATGAAAGAGCTATGGGGAAAAGAGAAGCTGGACTTCCAGCGGTTTCGCCCGAATTTAGTGCTTTCCCTGGTAAAAGAGGAACCTTTTTTGGAGGATCAGTGGTTTGGGAAGACGATGAAGATTGGCAATGTGGAGTTAAAAGTTAAGCGGCATTGCGAACGGTGCATGATTATTACAGTAGATCCTGAAAGCGGAGAAAGGGATCCAAGCCTCCATAAAAAGGTGATCAGTAAAAGGAATAATCACTTCGGTGTGTATTGCTCCGTCCTGAAAACAGGTGAGATCGCATCAGGGGATAAGGTTTACCTTTTTGAGTGAGAACATGTAAACTGGAAACAAATGTTTCCGGGAGTGAAAAGATGTTTCAGGCTATTATTTTATTTATACTGGCCGGTTTAGCCGAAATTGGCGGAGGGTATTTAATCTGGCAATGGATACGCGAAGGAAAGCCTCTTTCATGGGGCATCGCGGGCGGATTGATTCTGGCATTATACGGTGTTATTGCAGCATTCCAAGCCTTCCCGTCTTTTGGAAGAGTATATGCTGCATATGGAGGTGTGTTTATCATTCTGTCCATTTTATGGGGATGGGGCATAGATAAAAAAACACCTGATTTTTATGATTGGCTTGGTGCAGGGATTTGCCTAATCGGGGCATATGTCATCCTGTTTGCACCTCGTCAATAAAAAGAGCCCAGTTCATGAACTGGGCTATTTTTAAGCACTTTGACTCAATCTCTTCCCCTTTTTCTGCATCCCTGCAGCAAAAATGAGGACGAAAATACTTGCGGAAATTAAGGTCCCATGAAAAACCCAGACCATTTTAGCCAACGATAAAACTTCAAGTAAAAGCGGCGCGGCAACAAACCCTAGGGCAAAACCCAATGATTTTAAAAGCATGCCGACTCCAAAAATCCTGCCTCTGATGTGGTTGTCTGTCTTCTGCAGGATGGTGGCATGCAGTGTCGTGAAGCACGCATCAAAAATACCGGTTAAAAAGGCAAACGGCAGAATGACAGCTAAGCCAGTATTGGACAGGAAGGTGATAAATCCTGCGGACATTAGCATGGCTGCTGTAAAGCAGGCAAAATAAAGGCGGTTCCCCTGAAGGCTTTTCAATCTTGGCAGGATGATAGTTGCCAGTACGGAACCGATCCCCCATACCCCCCATATTAATCCGTAATAGAAGCTTTGTTTGCTGCTGTCGATCTCTTCTGCCAGCAGCGGAATCCCTAAATTATGCGAAGCTCCTGCAAATGCCCCGATAAGAAAGACAATATTGACAAGCAGCAGCATTGGTTTAAGTAAGATAAATGAATAAACTTCCTTCAAATCCCGGCCAATCCCGGCCAGCTTTTCCTTATAGCCGCTGCTGATTCCTTCTTTCAAGGCCGGTTCAGATGTTTGCCACTTCATTTTTACCAAAACCAGTGCCGAAATAACGTAGGTGGCGGCATCAAGGATTAAAGTGACCTCATAGCCAAGGAAATCAGTGATGACTCCAGCACCGATAAAGCCAAACACCAGGCTGACAGACGTTAGTCTTGATATTAACGCATTTGTCTCCAGCACTTTATCCTGCCCAAAAATCTGTGGAATTTCTGCGCTGTAGCTTACCGCAAAAAAGCTAGACGTCAAACCAATAAAGAAGCAGACAATGAGAATCATGATGGGGTTGGGAAACGGAATTAAGCATAGAATGATAACGGCCCGGAAAACATCCGTCCAAATCATTATTTTCCGCCGGTCATATCGGTCGGCGAGAATCCCTGAGAAAAGGCTGGATAAAACGCCCCCAAGTGTCCTGAAGGCCATTGTGGCAGCAAGCCAGGCAGAGCTTCCGGTGGCCACATACATGAGCACATTAATGGCAATCAAGTCCATGAACGTGCCCAGATCAGAAAAGGCTTTTACATACAGAAAAATTTTGCGGTTCATGTGTGTCTCCCTGGTTTTCAAAAATGGTTTCTGTTTTATTTTAAAGATTTTGAATTTAATTCGCAATACGAAATTTCAGATATATGCTAAAAAGGATATTCTCATAGTGATGTTGAATAAGTGTGACATAGAAAGCGAAAGCAGGGGGATATGGATGATTGCCTATTACGGTGAACTTTGCGCAAAAATGTATGAGAGTGATAAATCAATGGCTGAAGGTGCAGAATTGAGTTTCTACCTGTCATATATAAAAGACCGTGAAATGAAAGTATTGGAGCCGATGTGCGGCAATGGCCGAATGCTCATTCCTTTCATGCAGAATGGAATTGAGCGATGGCTTTGATATCTCAGAAGACATGCTGAAGGTGTGCAGGGAAAAAGCTGCTGCATTAAACTTAAAGCCCGCTATATTTCTAGAGAAAATAGAAGAATTTAAAAGTGAAAAACAATATGATTTAATTATGATTCCTTATGGTTCTTTTTCGCTTTTGCCTGATTCACTGGTACATAAAAGTCTAAAGAATCTTAAGAATGCCCTCAATGAAAAAGGAAAAATGTTACTCACTATTGTGGAAAAAGACCATGAGATAGAAGAGGTTTCCGAATGGGCGGAAACGAACAGGAAAGAGTTTGGCGGACAGACCATTATAGAATACAGAAAAATAGCATATGAGGAAGAAACGAAAATCCTACAGATCAAGCTGAAGTATGAAGCCATTCGAAAGGGGATCACGGAAAAAACAGAGATGATGGACTTTCCTATACGGCTCTATGAACCGGGTGAATTCGAGAAAGTGCTCAAAAGCAGCGGATTTAATAATATCGCAGTTCATGAAGTTAGAGATGGATATGGAGATGGACAATCTTTTCCGGTTTATGAATGTGCGAAATAATGGAAGGGGGATAAGAGTGACCTATACTGTCTTAAAAACAGACAGATTGATTTTAAGAAAAATGAAAAGAACTGATCTGCCTTATCTTAAAGGAATCTTTTCAGACCCGGTGGCCATGAGATTTTATCGCTCCACAAAAACAAAAGAGCAGGCTGAAGATTGGATCAGCTGGACGCTGCGTAATTATTGGACATATGGGGTCGGCCTTTGGATTGCGGAAGAGAAAGCTTCAGGCAGGTTTTTGGGGCAGTGCGGGATTACCCCCCAGGATACAGGCGGAGTTACTGAAATGGAGATCGGCTACTTGTTTGCCAGGCGTGAATGGGGAAAAGGCTATGCCACGGAAGCGGCACTAGCCTGTAAAGAGTATGGGTTCACCAGCTTAAACTACAGGAAGCTGGTTTCCATTATTAACGTCCATAATCTTGCATCTATCCGTGTTGCAGAGAAAGCGGGCATGAAAAAGGAAAAAACCTTCCATAAAACGGGAAATAAGATGTATGTATACTCGATTTCCAATGGTTAAAAGATGTTTTTATAATGTTCATTAAACACCTTGAAAAGTCTTTCATCTCCACCGCGGTCTGGATGGAGGGCTTTTAATAGCTTTTTGAATTCTTTTCTGACTATTTGCAGATCCTCATCAGGCTTCAGGTCCAAAAGCTTTGCCGGCTTAATTTCTTCATCAACAATCAGTTTTTGTGCCTGAATCATTTTCTTCAAGGATTTCACCTTTGATTCCTCTATTTGGACACGGGTATTCAGGATTTCGATTTGCCCTTTCAGGTCTTTAACCTGAAGCAGGACTCCTTCGAGCTTTTGGCGATACAGCACTTCTTTTTCCTGAATGATGAAATCAGCTAGATCCTTCATCTTTATGGAGTAGCTGACTTGCCTCCTCGCGCTTCGTTCCGCTTTTATTTTTCCTTCTTCAATCCAGCGCTCAACGTCTTCACTATTCGCCTTTATTCCAGATTTATGCAATTGCCCTACAGCATCAGTAATGTTCATTTTTCTTGCTCGCTCTCTATAAAATCTATACAGCAGTCAAAATAATCATATCACTGATCACTTTCAGAAAAATGACAGGAGGATAACATAGTATTAAAGTTTATTTACATGATTGTTTCTGCTAAATGGAAAGAATCACCCATTATAGGTGATTCCTTTGCTGAAATCTACTTTATGGGACGCTCGAGCGTCAGGATTTCATCCTCCATTGAAGCATATTGCTGTTCCACCACATGCTTTACATCAGCGATTGCTGCATTGTAGAAATGCAGGGCCAAAGACTCCTTAACAAAATCCAATACTCTTTCCGCAGAGAACTCAGATAGATCTTCATCTCTCTCCTCGGAAAAGAAAATCTGGATGTCCTCTATCATCTTTTGCTGCTGCTCTTTTGTTATTTTAATAAACATAGCATGTCTTCCTTTCGGGTTGGGACCATGCTACTATACACGGAAATTTTAAAAAATGGGAGGGTGGTATTTTGCCGGTTATGCGTCATCCCCGTAGACATCAAATAAAGAGCTGTAGTAATCTTTTGCATAAGTGTTCTTGTTTGCTTTCTTTTTCGGATAGAGGGAAATAGGAATAGATGACAGGGCAAGAATAGAACTGCATAATAAAACCAGATAGAATATTCCAGATAGAATGAACATGAAGGAAACCTCCTTTAGTTGTTAAGAAAAGCTTAATTTATGAAACGCATTTCATAGCAAGAAAAAACGTGAAAAAAACAGGTGGGTTTATGGCAAATATTAAAGATATCGCTAAAAGAGCGGGAGTGTCAGTAACAACCGTTTCGAGGGTGCTCAATAATCATCCCTATGTGAGGGAGGATAAGCGGGAAGCGGTACTGCAGGCGATGGAGGAATTTAATTATCAGCGGAATATCAATGCTGTTCATTTGAGCAAAGGGGAGACCCTTCTTATTGGAGTGGTTGTTCCTTTTACCAATCATCCTTATTTCGGTCTGCTGGTAGAAGGGATTGCCAATGAAGCCATGAAAAACAACTATAAACTAGTTCTTTTTCAGACGAATTACGAGGAAAACAGAGAAATCGAAGCTTTAAAAATGCTGCAGCATAAGCAAATTGATTCCTTAATCATTTGTTCAAGAATCTGCGGCTGGGAGGTCATCAGCCAGTTTACCGAGTATGGCCCCATCGTCCTTTGTGAGGATGCAAGGAATCAGGATGTTTCCTCAACCTTTATCGATCATTACATGACGTTCACTAATGCTTTAGAGTATTTACATAATAAAGGGCATCAGAAAATCGGGTATTGCATTGGAAGAAGGTCCGGCGCCAACAGCAGGCAGCGAGGAAAAGCCTACGCAGATTTTGTAAGGCGGATTGGGGAGTCTCATAATGAAGACTATATCTTTTATGAGTGTCTGAATTTTGAGCATGGTGAGGAAGTGGTCCAGCGGTTATTAAAAATGGATGATCCTCCAAGTGCGCTGCTGGTAACAAGTGATTTTGCTGCTGCCGGAATCGTCACATCCTGCAGAGAAAAAGGGATTCGCATCCCTGAGGAACTCGCGATTATGGGGTTTGATAACCAGCCGATAGCCAAAATAATGCACATCACCACACTTGAAATCCCTCTGGTGGAAATGGGAAAAAAGCTGATGCTTCAAGCGATAGATAGTGAAAGCCGTACTCATGTGGAAATATCGGTGAAGCTGATTGAGCGGCAGACTGTTTAGGATGGCGGGGGTCAGTTGGGGTCGGGCGTGGAATAAGGAGCAGCTTTGGATAAATAAAGACTTAAACCAGAAATCTGAGTCAGAACCCGGAGCAACTTCGGACAGAGAAAGCAGAAAACGGAGTGTCTGAGTCGGAACCCGCCCCAACTTAGGACAGAGAACGCCGGAAACCAGGGATTTAAGTCAGAAGCTGGAGCAACTTCGGACACAGGAAGCAGAAATCGCAGGATCTGAGTCAGAACCCGGAGCAACTTCGGACACAGAAAGCAGAAAACGGAATGTCTGAGTCAGAACCAGACCCAACTTCGGACACAGAAAGCA
>NZ_JBYTDU010000001.1:339022-370407 GCF_058791715.1 Cytobacillus sp. EB106-05-05-XG126
CTGAGTCAGAACCAGACCCAACTTCGGACACAGAAAGCAGAAAACGGAGTGTCTGAGTCAGAACCTGGCCCAACTTCGAAAACAGAAAGCAAAAATCACAGTATTTGAGTCAGAACCGAACCCCGACTAAACAGCTAAAGGGTGCCACGGCAGAATAATTACCCCTTCCCCCGCCAATAATAACAAAAAAATATGGGGCTGATGTTACATGGGGTTTGTACTTTTGGTTTTTCTGGCCTGGCTGGTACTTGTGCTGTTTACATCTATGAATAAGAAGCTGACTTTTATTGAAAATACCTTTGTTTATCTGTCGGCGATGGTCATTAATATTAATTATACGTGGATTGTTTATGAAGAGCTGAATATGGCGGATATTTCCCAGCAGATCTTAAACAATTCCGCCTTTTTAATACATAGGAGCATAACGCTTCCAATTACATTAGCAATTACATTAAATTTAATAAGGACAGGGGATTCGCTGGGTTCAAAGTTTATTAAAGTGGCGGTTTCCATTGCATTCCTAGTTTCTGCTGTGATGATTGCCAGGTATTTTGGAGTTGTGGATTATAAAAAATGGAATATTGGCTATGAAATCATCTATCTATTCCTCCTGCATTTAGTGGTTCAATTCTTACTTAAGTATTTCGGACAGCTTAAGACAAGAGGGGTGAATGAAGCATGAAAATGTGGAAGGAATTTGGCAACAACGAGCTTTATCTTTTGCTCATGGTTGCTGCTGCCTATTTTGTATATTTTCTTCTAATAAGAAGGCCGGACAGGCTGGCGAAGCAGGTCAGAGTGCTGAGTTTGCTGTGGGGCATAGCCGTTGGGATCCTTTATGATTTTACAATAGGCGGAGGCAGAACAGATTTTTATAAGGTTAATGATCTAAACAATTATGAAGTCACAGATATTTTATACTATATATTATTTGCCCCATTTGGCTACTTCTTTTTTTACCTTTATGAAAAACTGAACATCGGCAAAAAAACGTTCATTATGTATGTATTGGTGTGGGCATTATTTGGTGTTTTTTTTCAATGGGTTTTAACAGCTGCAGATATAATAACCCTGCAAAAAGGGTATAAGCTCATGCATTCTTTCCCAATTTTTTTGCTGACTCAGACACTGACAGGCGCTTATATTCAGGTGCTCAAATCAAAGGAATCACTTACAGCAGCTGAATAGTACCGGATCTGTATGGCCGCAATTACTGTTTTCATGAAACTTTTTCATGCTTCTGAACGTATGACTTACTAATAGAAGCGGAAAGGAGAATGAATATGAAAGTAGAAAATTGTCCAAAGTGCGGATCAAATGAGCTGGGGAAAGGGAAGCATTCGGGATATGGGGTCATGTTTCCTGTGGATAAGATGAGTCTCGGATCTGATATTGAATATGTTATTTGCACTAGCTGCGGTTTTATCATTGAAGGGTATGTGAAGAAGCCGGAGAAGTTTAAAAATAGAATGTAGGAGCATCATGAAAAAATTTAAGTTAAAGAATCATTTTAAAGGATTAAAAAAGGGTACGCACTTTTACTTGATTGCGGAATCTGAATTTATTGGCATTAAAGAATATGTACTGCGGACAAAAGATTTATCGTATCGGATCTCCATTAATGAGGCCGAGCTGAAGAGGAATTTTATTTTCATACCCAAAGAGTAAAAAGAATGCTCAGAGCATGCCGCCCGGAGCATTCTTAAAAATTTTGTCACCAAATATCCCCGCGTTCTTTCTTCAGAGCTTTCATTTTTTCAACCCATTCGTCTACTCTCTGTCTAATTTCATCACTTTCCGTTTCAGCTGTATTCCGATTTTTTTCGTGCAGCTCCATATACAGATCCTTCATTTGGCCGCTGCGTTCATAGCCCCATTCACGGAGTTCGGATCGCTGCTCATCCGTGATCCAGCCCTTATCGCCCATAATGGTGACGGCATCCAGGATTCGGTGTGATTCACGCCTGCCGACTGTAAATAATTGGCGGGGATAAACTTCACCGGTTTTATATTCATCCATCATTTCCCACGGGCTGGGTGCCATTGTAAAAGCCCATGCGAGGTCACCGGCAGACGGAAGCCACTCGTATTGAATGGTGTCTTTCAGATCGTCGGGACTGTCTGCTTTAAAGTACTCCCCGTTGCCGGCTTCGGCTACTGCTTTTAATTGATCCTCGGCCTTGCCGTCTACATCAAACCCAATGATATTTACAGTATTGCTGCTGTTGTTTTTCACAAGGTTCTCGCTGGCCTTGACAGGGTCGCCGTCACATGTTTCGGCACCGTCACTGACAATGTAGATCGTGGTGGAGCCGTCATAGCCGCTGCTCATTTCTGCTGCTTTTTGAATGGCGCCGGCAAGAGGCGTCCAGCCTTTGCTTTCAAATGAATCAACAGCTTCGTGAAATTCTTTCTTGGAATATTTGCTCATATGATAGACTTCCTCAACACCAGAGCAGGAAATTTCTTTATCAGCGTCTGCTTCAGAGCCTTTATGGCCATAGACCACAAGGGATACATCACTGCTTTGGCCAATCGTCTGGGCGAAACTCTTGACGGCGCTTTTAGCAATATCCATTTTCACTTTGCCGTCTGCCTGCAGCAGCATGGATGAACTGGCATCCAGAAGAATAATGGCCTGTTCTGCTGCCTTTTTTTCTTCTTCTCCGGGTTCTGACTTGGTGGGATCCGGCAGGTAAGGTTCTTCAAAATCGGGTTTGTAGGTATTGGACTTTTCAATAATGTCTTTATAATGTGGACTCGCCAGCAGGGAAACTAGCCCTTTTTTAATAGAGTCTGTATCTTTGGCTTCCTCCGTCAGCTCTTCCAGTTTGGGCATCATCTTCCGTAAAAGTTCAGGATCAGTTTCCGGTATAACTTCAATGGCTTCAATGTCTTTTTCGTATGTAAGGTTATCCATTAGGGTTCCAGGAGGCAAATTTAGCAGGGTTTCTTCAGAGACCTCTAAATTAATATTCTTAGACTCTGCTAAAATGCTTACCTGCTTTTCTTCTTTCTTTTGCTCTTCTTTAACAGGTGAATCAGCGGCTGTTTTCTCTTTGTCATTGCTGCACGCGGAAAGAATCAATCCGGCAGACAGCAGCCATAGACCATAACGTTTCACAGAAATTCTCCTTTTGTTTATATTTTACTAATAATAGAGTGTAACATGGATAAAGCTGGTTTTGAAGTAATTTCCATATGATAGGATTTTTTTACAGCAATTTGGTATAGTTGAAGATAGATATTTTGCAGAGGAGGCAGTCCGTTGGAAAAAGCATTTCCGATTCTTGAAACAGAAAGATTAATTTTAAGAGAAGCAACTGAAAAAGATGCAAAAGATATGTTTGTATACCTGTCAGATCAGCTGGTTGTAAAGCATATGGGAATCTCAGCCTGTGAAACTCCAGAGGAGGTGCTTGGAGAAATAGAATGGTATAAATCCATTTATACAAATGGCACAGGAATTCGCTGGGGCATCACCCTGAAGGATTCAGGGAAGGTCATTGGGAGCTGCGGTTTCCTGAATAGGAATCCGAAACATTACCGAAGTGAAGTCGGTTATGAACTAAGCAGGGAGCATTGGGGAAAAGGAATTGCGAATGAAGCCCTTGAGAGGGTTTTACAATTCGGCTTTGAACAGCTTGGGCTTGAAAGGGTAGAAGCTTTGATCGAGCCAAAAAATCTCTCATCCCAGAAGCTGGTTGAAAGGCAGGGCTTCACGAGAGAAGGGCTGCTTAGGCATTATGAATATACTAACGGGAAATTTGATGACTTGTATATGTACTCCATTTTAAAAGGGGATTTATAAATCGATACATACCAGGAGGATATTTTTATGAATTACAATGGCCGTACCTTTGTTTCTGTGCAAAATACAGAGAATGGTGAAGTTTCATCAAAGACCTTTTTTCATTATAAACAGGATGGAAATATAATATCAGCTAGTTATGGCGGGGGAGAGATCATTCAGGGGACACTGATTGGAATTGCCAATGAAGACGGATGTTTGGAATTCAGATATAACCATGTGAATAACAAAAATCAGCTGCGCGGCGGAAAATGTCTCTCCACCCCTGAAATATTGGAGGACGGCCGCATCAGGCTGCATGAAAAATGGCAGTGGCAGGATGATGAAGGAACTGAAGGACAGTCGATTATCGAGGAAGTAAAAGAATAAAGCAGGCGGCATGCCAGCCGGAGGGAATTATCCCTCCGCATGCAGCTTCAGGCTCTGTCGGCTTCTTTTTGTTTTTTCTTTCGTTAAGGTGAAGAAAAAAACAAATCCGATGAATGATGTAATAAACAAGATGGCACCCATTGGCACTGCAGTGGTTTCATCAATGCTCACCAAAGGGGAAACAGCTGAACCCAGCACTAAAGGAAGCATTCCGATTACGGCGCTGGCACTGCCGGCACGATGCCCCTGATTTTTCATGGCCAATGTAAACGAGCTGGTGATGATCATCCCCATCGAAGTCATATAGATAAAAATCGGAATGACAAGCATGAATAGCGGCCCTTTAATGATGGTCATAATTAATAGGAACAAAGTGGCACTTACCGCAATGCAGACCGCTGTCCGGAGCAAGCTTCTTTCTGGAATGACATCTGCCAGGCGGCCAATCAGGAAACTCCCCGTAATGATGGCCAATCCATTAATGCCAAACAGGATGCTGAACACCTGTGGCGATACACCATAAATTCCCTGATAGACAAAGGGTGTCCCCGATACATAAGCAAAGCTTCCGCCATGTATGAAACCAACGATAAGGGCATACCCGATGAAGGAACGGTCCCTGAAAAGTCCCCCCATGCTTTTAACGGAATTCCCAATGGAGCTTGGGACCCTTTTTTCTGGAGGAAGGGTTTCTTTTAATCGGAAATAGATCACAATGGTAATAAATAATCCCAAAAAGCTTAGAAAATAAAAGATGGATTCCCAGCTTGCGAAAGGAATCAGTAGCAGCGCACCGCCTGTCATGGGCGCAATCATCGGAGCGGTTGCATTAATGACCATAAGCAAGGCAAAAAACTTCGTGAGCTCTTTTCCGCTAAACACATCCCGGACAACTGCCCGTGACAGGACGATTCCGGCAGAGGCTGTTAATCCCTGCAGAAAGCGGGCTGCAATAAAGGCCGCAATATTGGGTGAAACGGCGCATAAAAGGGAAGATACGGCAAAGAGAGAGATTCCGATGAGTAGTGGTTTTCTTCTTCCATGCGAATCACTGAGCGGTCCGACAATTATCTGTCCAGCCGCAAGTCCAATCAAACAGGCCGTCAGACTCATCTGAACAAGTGAAGCACGGGCACCGAAATCATCAGCGATATCTGGAAAGCCCGGCAAATACATATCAATATTGAATGGCCCCAATATGCCAAGCATGCTGAGGAGAAATGCCAGCGCAAGCCGCTCTTTTCCAGTCGGATTGTGAATCATATTAAACACCTTACTTTCTATGAAGCTGTTACTCTTTTACATAAATATGGCTAGTATACGCGAGGAAAAGGGGGATGTCCAGCGGGGAATGCTGTAAATAAAAAAATCCATGGCCATATAGCCACAGACTCTTTCATTAGCAATTGCAGATCATCAATACATTGCCATCCGGGTCCTGAAAGTTAAAATAAGCAAAATCTCCAATACGCTCTACTTCTTTTACAATGGTGATTCCATGATCTTTTACAAACTTGTAGGCCTCATCGATATCCTGAGCAAAGAAATTAAATAAAACGTGACCGGAAGGAGTCCATTTGAAGGATGGATCAAAGGTGTGGTCATCCAGGGTAAGTCCGGTTTGAGAGGTGACAGGAATGTTATATACCGGCGATTCCACATCATCCATATTAAAAGGCAGTCCAAGGAGACTGCTATACCATTGAGCCGACTTTTTCAGGTCCTTGACATGAATAAACACATTGTTCACTTTGCCTGCGATCGGGGAAGCAATTGAATTCATCTACTCACCGCTTTCATTGTATGTATTTTACATATTCTCTATACGAGGCCAAATCCCTTTATTTAAGGTTTTATAAATGCGGCAACAGGATCTTCTTTAAAAATACAAATCCGGGTTAATATGAAAAAGTTAAAATATATGTCGAATTATACCCCCATAACATACAGATTCTTATTCGTATTCTGTGTATATAATCTATAATTAGTCTTGAGGAGAAAATTATGAAATCACCAGCTAAGGGAGCCCTTGTCATGGTAATAGCGGGGGCTTTAACGTTTTCTGCTGCCAATGGCATTTTGAAAGCAACTGAACTTTTTTCAGCGCAAAATTCATCTGTTTTAACAGGTATTCAAAAGAAATCTGAAGGATACAGACAACTTGACAATAAGGCTGAAACAAAAACAGTGTCTGTAAAAAATAAGGTGAAACAAAAAACGGAGGAAAATACTCCTTCTTCTGCAAAATCCCCCAAAAAGGGAGAGAGCAATAAGGCAATAGCTGCTGTGCAAACGGATACCGAATTATCGAGCCGGAAACCTGCAGCAAAACCAGTGATTAAAACGGAGTCTGTATCAGCCAAAAAGCCTTCAGCTCCAGAGCCTGCTTCTGCGTCTTCAGGAAATAAGACAACAAGTGAAGCTGCGAAACCTGTGACCAGCCCAAAAGATTCCCAAGCACCAGCATCTGGTACGGGAGGGAATAGTACAGCAAGTCCTGCTGAAAAAGTTCTCAACCATGGACAGCAGGTTTCCCAGACCGCTAAAGAAAAAGCTGAGAGCAGACGAGTGGAAAAAGGAAATGAAAACAAAGACAGCAATGGGAAGAACTTATAGACTTCCCGGATCATGAAAAATCAAAAGGCCTCTCCCGGAATTGGGAAAGGCCTTTTAGCTTATAGCGGATTATCTTGTGTCACACTGCCTTTACGCTTTAGTTTATTCCAGCCGACAGTTACTCCTTTTATGGCGGAGAATATCGATTTTACCACCACATACGTCATCAGCTGTTTATATAAGATTCGCTGCAAAAACAACGAGACCAATGGTTTAGGATTTTCTTTCTCCAGCCTGAACGCATATAAGGAGGTAAAGAAATCCATCAAGTAAAAAAGAACAAATCCAATTGCTGCTTTTTCAGGGTTTGGGCTGAAAAGGGCTAAGATAAACAAAAGATCTGCAATGGGAGAAATCGTTTGATAAACATATTGAAAAAGCCACATGTTCGGTAGGGCTACATACCCTAATGACTGATGATTCCTGTTAAATAACGCCTCCCTATGTTTCCAGAGGCATTGAAGAGTCCCATATACCCAACGGTAGCGCTGTTTTGCCAGGCTTTTAATATCTTCCGGAACTTCTGTATAAGCATAGGCCTTTTCTTCGAATTCAATTTTCTTTCCATTGCGCAATAGGGCAAGAGTGATATCTGTATCCTCTGCAAGTGTATCCTCGCTAAAGTAGCCGGCTTCTGCAACTGCAGACTTTTTCCATGCCCCGATTGCACCTGGTACTACAGTAATACAGTTAAGTGCAGCGAAGGCTCTTCTTTCCAGGTTGAAGCCTGTCACATATTCAATATGCTGCCAGTTCGTCAGAAGATTCCCTTTATTGCCAACCTTGACATTACCTGACACAGCAGCCACCTGATCATCTTTAAAATGGCTGACAAGCAGTGAAATAGCATTTTCGGCGATAAGCGTATCGGCATCTAAAGCAATCACAATTTCCCCCTTAGCTTCCTTGAATCCAAGGTTTACAGCTGAAGATTTTCCGCCATTGGCTTTTTTAATTAATCTGACGCGGGAATTGTCTGCAAAAGCTTCCTCAACGGCACGGGCCGTCTGATCCTTTGAGCCATCATCAATAACCAGTATTTCAAAAGCAGAATAGTCACTGGTTAAAATAGAATCTATAGTTTTGCAGATGACCTTTTCCTCATTATAAGCAGCAATGACTACACTGACATATGGAGTAAATCCAGGGTCAAGCTTTGTCTCTTTATACCTCTTAACCTGTTTCCTGGACAGGAAAACAAGAAAAATCAGACGCAAAATTCCTAAAAGGATGGCTGAATAAAACAAAAAGCTGATGCCGGTATTCCAGTTTTTAAGGATTTTAAAAACAGCACTATTATATACAGAATAAGGGTTTTCCTGATCAGCAAAAGGCATGATCTCACTGTCACTTTTCCCAATTAAGCCGGCAGTAGTTGAAAATGTATAGCCGCGGCCTTTAAGTGTTTCAATAATAATCGGAAGGGCCTCAACTGTTTTGGAGCGGTCACCGCCGGCATCATGAAGCAAAATGACATTTCCTTCTGACAGCTGATCCAATGTTTGATTTACAAGATCATCAACTGTGGCTCCTTGCCAATCTCCAGAGTCAATGGATTGGCCGACCATGGTATAGCCAAGTTTCTGGGCTTCCAAAACAGGAAGCTGCTCTTGTTTTGTACTAAGCTCCGTATCTGCAATGTAAGGTGGCCGAAAAAGAGTCATAGAATGGCCGGTTATGCCTTGAATTAAGCGTTGTGTTGCATTTAGTTCCATCCGCAAACGAGAAGGTGTGATGGATGTAATATCTGGATGTGTAAAGGTATGGTTTCCAATTTCATGCCCCTCATCATAAATTCTTTTAACAAGCTGAGGATGCATCAGCGCATTTTCCCCTACGACAAAAAAAGTGCCTTTCACCTGATACCTGTTCAATATATCCAGTATTTCTGGAGTGTAGGCTGGATCAGGACCGTCATCAAACGTAAGGACGACTTCTTTTTTACTTGATTTTCCATGGCGGATTACTTCAAATGGCTTCGGATATTGGACATAGGATTCGTTTTTTATCATTCCATTCGAATCCATTTCTATTGTCCGTCCTCCTTTTTCTGTTTCTGAAGCGATTTTTAATATCTCGCCGCTGCCAGTATGAAGGGCTCCAAAATGACTATCAAAGGTACTAAGCACTTGAGATGGTTTTTTGGCTTCATTAGTCTTGCTAAGAAAACTCCAAATCGAAGGATCCTCAGAACCGAGCCGCCATATGGCAATCCCGGTAGAACCGCTATTTAGCGCTAGGTTCATCTGGTTATAAAAAGTGGCAGCATCCAAAAACCAGACAGTGTGATTTTTTCCATTCTGTTTGTATCTTAAGTATGGGTTTCCAGCTTCCATACTCCAATTGATATGTAGGTTCGCTTCTCTGCCCATCTTCATGATATCCCCAAACGTCATTTCAGCTGCGGGTTCACTTGAATTTTCTTCCCAGTTGTAGCCATATGTACCCAGGCCTGCAATCAGCTTTTCGGAGGGAATATCAATTTGGTTCAGGTTCTCCTTTACCCAATGTGTTTGAGCGACAGGTCCTGGTTCGCTCATGGCATAATGCTGGTCATAGAGCATCACAATGACGCGGTCAGCGTATTTAGCCAAAGAGGCATAATCATAGCTTTCATCGTTCGGCGGAACATCCAATGTCACCATTAAATCTACCTTATGAAAGGCTTTGTACACCTTACTCATGAATTGTGTAAAATGATCCCTGTCAGAAGGTTTAACGGCTTCGAAGTCAATATTAATCCCGTCGAAGTTATTTGCTTTCACATAAAAAATCATTTCTTCAATAAAGCGATCTTCAGCCCCTGGAACAGTGAATAACCTATGCAGAACATCTGAATTCCATTTGCCGTCTATGTAATTATTTACTAATGGCAAAACCTTGATTTGATGTTCTTCAGCTTCTTTTACAATGGATGGGTCAATTGAGGACTTGACCTTTAGATCTGGTGTAACCTGCATCCATTCAGGTACCAAGGTAGTAATAGACTCTTTATTTTTATTGAAAGATATTTTACTATGCTCGTCCCAATTGACATAGAATCCATACACTTCTTGATCTTGATTTTCTGGAATTTTGGCAGCAGAGTTTGTTTCCAGAGCCCGAGATGCCGTATCCTTTTCATGGAAGGATGTGTCAATCGGCTCTATTTGTTGGCTTGAAGTGTGCTGCTCCAGATTCAATGCAGGTACCTTGGGAGCCATATTAAGGCTCTCAATAAAAAATGCTGATATCACTGCAATTAATAGAACGAAGCCTGCAGTCATTCGTTTGATTAGAGACCAGCGCCGTTTAGCTGGATCAAGAAATATAGATTCCTGTTTTCCATCATTTGTTTTCAGCCCCAGATTATAAAACCAGTGGAAGAAAAAATAGCAGACAAGTCCAACAATCCCTCCTAAAATACCTGAAACAACTGAATCGGAAGATAATATTCCGCTTTTAAGATTTGAAATCAGCCAGAAATCATCTAATGGGCCAAAATCCATGTAAGGCAGCTTATGTATGTATGGGATAAAAACAGTAATCAGAGAGCCCAGGAACAAGGCAATAATATTAAGGCGCAGAATCAGTGAACAAGCAAACAACAATAAAACTCTGTAACTATCCAAAGGTAAAAATGCCAGAAAAAAGCCCATAGTACTTGCGATTGCTCCTGCGGTACCAGAGACAGGGGCAAACAGGGATCTGACAACCCACCTGAAAAAACGATCCAAATTTATTCCTCCCAAGATGTAATGTTAATTATGTAAGAGGGGGACGCCTGTACTCCCAACCCTTCATTAATTCTATTAAAAATGACCATCAACAAAAATTTAGACTTTCATTCCTGGGTTTTGGGGGTAGGATAAAATTTTCGCTGATTTTTTTATTGGTAAAACTGGTTAATCATAAAAGAAGCATATTGTAAAGCTGACCGGCAATATGATGAAGTAATAGCTATTTGACAGATTGCCGGAGGGAGAATCTGAATGGCCTATTATCGGGATGCGCAGTTATCACCAGAAGAAATGCTTTCTATCATCAGAAACGGACTCGGCATTTCACAGGTTCAGAAGAAAATTATTGTTGTCGGAGCCGGTATGTCCGGGCTGGTGGCTGCTTCACTGCTGAAGGATGCCGGTCATGATGTAACGGTTTTAGAAGCAACACAGAGGGTTGGCGGCAGGATTTTTACGATGAGAGAGCCGTTCATGGACGATTTGTACCTGGATGTGGGCGCCATGCGAATTCCTCATATTCATCCATTAGTCCTTGAGTATATTAAAAAATTCCGTTTAAAAGTAAATGAATTCAGGAACACAACACCCCAGGACCTGATCTTTGCCAATGGAATAAAGACCAATCGAACTGCCTATAAGAAGAATCCGGATATGCTGGGCTACCCGGTTGCACCGCATGAAAAAGGAAAGACAGCCGAAGAACTGCTCATGATGGCAATAAAGCCGGTTGCAGATTTTATTAACCAAAACCCCGCACAAAATTGGAATACCGTAGTTAGAGAGTTTGATAGGTATCCCATGAGTTTTTTTCTCAGATATAATCCAGTGGGGCCCAGCCTATCGCCTGGAGCCCTTGAAAGCATTAAAGTTCTGCTGGGCCTGGAAGGGTTTCCGGAGCTGAGCTTTCCGGCCATTCTGAGGGAGCTGCTTCCTTTATTTACCCCGGACATTCATTTTTATGAAATAGAGGGAGGCAATGATAAGCTTCCAAATGCTTTTTTGCCTCAGTTAAAACAAGATCTTTATTTCGGCTATCAGATGACAAAAATAGTTCAGGATCATCAGCAGGTTACCATTCATGCCAGCCATACCTTGAGCCAAAGGCCTTTGGCCGTAACTGGTGATCTGGCCATTATCACGATTCCTTTTTCTTTGCTCTCCTTCGTTGAAGTCGTTCCCCGGCATTCATTTTCCCATAATAAATGGAAAGCCATTCGGGAACTTCATTATGTTTCATCAACAAAAATCGGGCTCCAGTTCAAACAAAGATTCTGGGAACGTGAAGGACTGCAAGGAGGGAAGCTGATGACAGATCTGCCCATTCGATTCGCTGCCTATCCGAGCCATCTGATCGGATCTTCAGGTTCCGGAGTTATTATGGCAAGCTATACATGGGAAGATGATACGTTATCCTGGGATAACCTTAAGGAAGGTGACCGGATCCGGAATGCACTTGACAATTTGGCTGTTGTTCATGGCAATCAGGTTTATGAGCATTTCTTAACAGGAGCTTCCCATAGCTGGTCGCAGTACCCTTTTTCGGGCGGAGCCTTCTCCATGTTCAAGCCGAGCCAGGCAACAGAGCTGTACCCGTCTATTCCTGTTCCTGAGGGAAGAGTTCATTTCGCCGGGGAACATACTTCCACAGCCCCGGGCTGGATAGAAGGAGCGATTCAATCAGGCATAAGGGCTGCAAGTGAAGTGACCGATTTGCCAAGGGGCTATTATAAGTGGTCTTAAAGGCTAAAATGCGACAGAGATGTCTGTTTTTGACGTTAAAAAGTGCCTTTGGATAGGCACTTTTTAACGATTTTCCAACAAATTGTACAAGACATGTGTAAACGCTTTCAATTATAATTGAAGTATCAGATAGGAAAGGGGATGCGTTCAGGTGGAACTTTTAATGGAGCAATGTGAACATGGCCAGCAGGAAGGACCTTGTGAAGAGTGTGCCCCCAATATAGAAGGGGAAGAGAATTTCGATACCTCTGATTATGACTATCATAAGAGACTGTGGTTTTAAAGAAAGACGCTTGGGAATAAATTTCCCAAGCGTTTTTTCATAGTTTCTTTCTTCTCATCCACTGTGTGGCAGCCCATTTATCACCAATGACAACAGGTGCTCCGCCATGAAGGGTCAGATCGTTTAAGTTCTGGTCATTGTAAAAATATTCGAAGTACACGGCCATGCCTTTTTGTGGTGATACGGAGAGGTTAAGCTTTGGGAAATACGTTTCCCCGCCCTGTTCCACATCATTCAGGTACATGACAAGCGTGCTGATTCTCGGGTTGCTTGCTGTTTTGCTGGTTGAAGAGAAAAAGTCAAAGTGTGCTTTATATTCCTGGCCTATTTTATAATTAAGAATTTGCAGCCCTTCACCATGCTCAACTGGAATGTTCATGATTTGGGATACTCTTTTTTCAATTCTGGAGACGAGTTCATTTTCCCCTTCCTCGAAAAACGTACTGCTGCTGGTTCTCAGTTCATCCACTTCAAGAGAGTTGGCAACTTTTGAACGCTGCATGCGATCTTTTGACTGCTGAATCAGCTGGTCACATTCCTCATCGCTCAAAACATTTCCCAGTACCACAATTAATGGTTCTGCGAATTTAGCGATTATATGAATTTCCCGATCCTCTGTAATAATTTTATTTCCAGCATGATCAAAAATCGTTTGTTCCTTAATAGATGCATCCATTGCCATGTACATCAACCTCTTTTATTTAGTTTTCTGAAAATTCAATATATTTTAGTGCTGCTTGACGTATTTCTATTTGTGTTTCCTATACCAGTTTTTCAGCTGGCTGAATTTATTTTACACTCTGATATGAAGGAATTCTATCTTTTTTTTTCTGGAAAACTATTAAAAATTTAAAAGAAAGCATCCGCATTTTATTGATTTGACGGAATATATTTCAATACATAAGCCAGACTGAACAAAAGGAGATGGACGGTGTATAGAAATAGAGTTCCAAACTATTTAGGTCAGAGTCGAAACGGCACTTTTTTCGCATTTAAAAATGCGCTGATTATCATATTAGGGGCAACACTTGTGGCTGTATCCCTGCAATTATTCCTTGTGAAAAATTATGTCATTGACGGTGGCATTGTCGGATTGAGCATTCTCCTTTCACATGTTTTTCATGTAGATGTAGGTGCCTTGATCCTGCTGTTGAATCTCCCGTTTTTAGCGGCAGGCTTTTTCTTTTTAGGAGGAAGATTTTTGGTGTTAAGCCTGTTTGCCAGTTCCGTACTGGCAGGGGAAACATACATATTGGCTCCCTTTGAGGAAGTGACTAACCATCCCCTGCTGATCATTATCATTGGAGGACTTTTGCTCGGTACGGGAGTGGGGCTCATTATCCGGTTCGGAGCCTGCCTGGACGGTACAGAGGTTTTAGCGATATTATTCAGCGAGCGCTTGCCGTTCACCATCGGGCAATGCATTTTGATCATGAATACCCTGCTTTTTGGAAGTTCGGTTTTTTTATTCGGACTCACCGAAGCGGCATACTCCCTTGCCACATTTTTGGTTGCTTATAAAACCATAGATACCATTTTAATGAAAACTTAAACATATTCGAATAATTTGAGGGGCCCGATGCATCCTAAGCTATAAAAAGCTAAAGGAGATAGTAAAGTGTATCCTTTCGAAATAACAGGAATGATTGTGGATGATGAATTTGATGGAGAAGAATATGTGACGGCAGAATTTCTTCATGAACACAATACTTATAGCATCACATTTAAAAAAGCGGATCTTGAGGTGATCAACGCCTGGGTATTTAATGATGGCTCGTCGCTTCCAGCGAACTTGTCTGAAGAGATGATTGGGCTCATTAGAGATGATGTGAAAAATAGAATAGGACTAAAATAGAGGCACGAAAGTGAACCTCTATTTTTGTTGCATAATAATAGCCATCTCTCAAACAATACTTGTAAATACAATTGTATTTGCAAGTGAGGGGGAACTGAACTGGATAACATTTTAGTGAAACAGCGAAGTAAAGAAGATGGAACAATTTCCGCTGAGCATTAGTCATTATGCATGATGTGTTTAAACCTGCAAATAGACCAGTCAAACTTGCAAATAGATGAGCAAACCTGCAAATAGACCAGTCAAACTTACAAATAGATAAGCAAACCTGCAAATAGACCAGTCAAACTTGCAAATAGATGAGCAACCTGCAAATAGACCAGTCAAAGCTGCAAATAGACCAGTCAAACTTGCAAATAGATAAGCAAACCTACAAATAGACCAGTCAAACCTGCAAAATAAAATAGACCAGTCAAACCTGCAAATAGATGAGCAAACCTGCAAAATAAAATAGACCAGTCAAACCTGCAAATAGACCAGTCAAACTTGCAAATAGACCAGTCAAACTTGCAAATAGATGAGCAAACCTGCAAATAGACCAGTCAAACTTGCAAATAGATGAGCAAACCTGCAAATAGACCAGTCAAACCTGCAAAAAGATGAGCAAACCTGCAAAATAGACCAGTCAAACCTGCAAAAAGATGAGCAAACTTGCAAATAGACCAGTCAAACTTGCAAAAAGATGAGCAAACCTGCAAATAGACCAGTCAAACCTGCAAAAAGATGAGCAAACTTGCAAATAGACCAGTCAAACTTGCAAATAGATGAGCAAACTTGCAAATAGCCCAGTCAAACTTGCAAATAGATAAGCAAACCTGCAAATAGACCAGTCAAACTTGCAAATAGATGAGCAACCTGCAAATAGACCAGTCAAACCTGCAAAAAGATGAGCAAACCTGCAAAAAGACCAGTCAAACATGCAAATAGATGAGCAAACTTGCAAATAGACCAGTCAAACTTGCAAAAAGATGAGCAAACTTGCAAATAGACCAGTCAAACTTGCAAATAGATGAGCAAACCTGCAAATAGATGAGCAGAATGAGTGAGAATATTAAAAGGTGAAGAAACACTTAGCCTCCCCGCTGCTTAGAGAAGGGAGGCTAAGTGTTAAATGTGTTCTTTCCAAAGCTTCATTGGATTGTCTTGATCCTCATTTAATGGCATTTGGACCAATTTTAGTCCCCTGTCATCTCTAGCGTTTTTTAAATCCTCATAAATCATTTTAGACTTGCCTAAACCTGCATTAGAAGCATCCTCGACTGATTGGCAATAGTACACCTTATCGATACCTGCGAAATACATGGCAGTTAAACACATCGGGCAGGGTTCCCCGCTTGCATACATGGTAAATCCGGCTAAATCATTCGTTTGAAACTGCTCCTGTGCCCGCCGGATTGCAAGCAATTCCGCGTGCCCGCTTACATCATGCTTTTTGTGCAATTCATTGACGCCCTCAGCAATGATGTCCTGATCTTTCACCAGAACGGAACCGAAGGGCTGGCCTCCTTCTTTTACATTGTTAATGGCCAGTTCAATAGCCCGTTTCATGAAGTGATTCATTTCTAATCATCCTTTTTCAATTAATTGATTCTGCTTAAATTAATACCATTCTCCCGCCAGTTTTCCAAATCATCTGCTGACTTTACAGCCTGCAAATAGCTAAACTTTTAAATACGCCCATCTGGTTCTGCTGTAAAAGGATGGATATTCATTCAGGTAATCTATATAATTAATTATACATTTTGCATTTAGAGAAAATAAAGGAGGCATCCATTATGAGAGAGTTAGATTCCAAAAGTCCTATTCCGCTTCACATACAACTAAAGAATAAACTGCAGGAGCTAATAGACAACCGTTCTTTCAATGAGAAAATTCCAAGCGAAAGAGAACTGATGGATACCTATAAAGTAAGCAGAAGCACGGTGAGAGAGGCAGTTTCCCATTTAGTAAACGAGGGTGTGCTAAAGAAAGTCCACGGAAAAGGCACTTTTATTTCAAGGAAACCGATTGAGGAATGGCTTGGGAATATTACCAGTACAACAGAAGTGATTAATAATATGGGGATGAAGCCCGATTCAAAATTACTTGACAATGGGAACGTTGTTCCAGCAAAAGAAATTGTAGAGGCCAGCGGGCTTACAGAGGCTTATTTTATAAAGCGTATTCGCTATGCAAACGATAAGCCATTGGCACTTGAAAATCAGTACTATCCTGTAGAAATAGGTGAAAATCTCGCCCAATATGATATTGAAAAAGGAACACTGTATGATCTGCTCGAGCAAAGTTTAGACTTAAGGTTTGCTGAAGCCGAACAGATTATTACAAGTACTTATTTATCAAAAGAAGAAGCTGATCTGCTGGGTGTTCCATGCTCCTTGAGTGTGCTTCATATAGAGCGGTTATTATCAGATATAAATGGAAACTTAATAGAATACTATTCTGCTTTTTTTCGCTCGGATATGTATTCATTTAGAATAAAACTATCAAAGAATTATAGTTAAATGCACTGTTATTCAATTTTGCAATAATATCTATTGATAATTCCGATAATATAAAATCTTTAGAAAATATTGAAAATGCATAAAGGTTGTGTTTTAATTACAACTGAGGCTAGTCATACAACAACTGGTACGGACGACATGATGTCATGACGAGAAGATTAATATTTTTATTTTTCAGGATGGAGTGATGACATGATTATTGGTGTGCCAAAGGAAGTAAAGAACAATGAAAATCGGGTTTCTGTTGTACCGGCAAGTGTTTCTGCATTTGTTAATGCCGGCCATACGGTTTGGATTGAGAAGGGTGCAGGTGCAGGAAGCGGCATCTCTGATCAGGAATATGAAAAAGCTGGTGCATCGGTTGTTTCAAGTGCAGAAGAGGCCTGGTCTGCGGATATGGTCATGAAGGTTAAAGAGCCGCAGCCAGATGAATACCAATATTTTCGAAAAGGATTAATTCTCTTTACTTACTTGCATCTTGCAGCCGAGCCTGAATTGACAAAGGCTTTGGTCGAAAAAGAAGTTACCTCTATTGCTTATGAGACCATTCAGCTGGATAACAAATCATTGCCTCTCCTAACACCCATGAGCGAAGTTGCCGGAAGGATGTCTGTCCAGCTCGGAGCGCAATTCCTTGAAAAGATCCATGGCGGAAAAGGTGTCCTATTAGGCGGGGTTCCTGGTGTGAAGCCTGGAAAAGTGGTGATTATTGGCGGTGGAGTTGTTGGGACAAATGCCGCAAAAATGGCAGTTGGACTCGGTGCGGATGTAAGCATCATCGACATTAGCGCTGAAAGACTCCGCCAGCTGGACGATCTATTTTCTGGCAGGGTGAGAACGGTCATGTCAAATCCGTTCAATATCGCCCAGGAAGTAAAACTTGCCGATTTAGTGATAGGGGCTGTTCTCATCCCCGGTGCAAAAGCACCTCAGTTAGTAACCGAAGAAATGGTTATGCAAATGGAGAAGAATTCGGTCATTATTGATGTTGCCATTGATCAGGGCGGTTCAATTGAAACCATCGATCATATTACCTCACATGATACTCCAACTTATGTAAAGCATGGTGTTTTGCATTACGCTGTTCCAAACATCCCGGGCGCTGTAGCAAGAACTTCCACTTATGCCCTCGCCAATACTACAGCACCATATGCCTTAATGCTCGCTAATACTGGGATCGAAAATTCTATTTTAAAGTATCCTTTTCTTGAAAAAGGGGTCAATACCATGAATGGAAAGGTCACTCATCAGAGAGTTGCAGAGGCGCATAATTACCCTTATACACCCACCCATGAATCAACACACAAAATTCCAGCCGCAACATGATTCCCATAAGATGCAAACCTGAATGTTTATTAAATAGAAGGAGGCAAGCAATATGTCTACAGTAGAACTAAATGATCACAAAAAGTTAACAGATCAGGATCAGAAACACTTATGGCATGCGATGAGCCGGCATACAGAAGGAAGCAGTCCGATGATTGCCCAATCAGGTGAAGGCTCCTGGTTTACTGATATGGACGGAAATCGATATTTGGATGGTGTATCCGGTCTTTGGTGCCTGAACCTTGGACATGGCAGGAAAGAAATTGCAGAGGCCGCTGCGGAGCAAATGATGAAGCTGTCGTATTTCCCTCTAACTTTAAGCCATGCACCAGCCATCCAGTTATCTGCAAAAATTAGTGAATTGCTGGGGGACTCCTATAAAACCTTTTTCTCAAATAGCGGTTCGGAAGCAAATGAAACCGCATTCAAAATAGCGAGGCAGTATCATAATCAGAATGGCAATCCCGGTAAATACAAATTTATTTCGCGATACCGTGCCTACCACGGTTCAACTTTAGGAGCATTAAGTGCTACAGCACAGGCCAACAGGAGAGTGAAATACGATCCTGGCATGCCGGGATTCCTGCATGTTCCGCCTCCTTACAGCTATCGCTGTCCATTTGGGGAGGATGTGAAGGATTGCGATAAAGTTGCAGCTGACATGATCGACCAGGTCATCCAATGGGAAGGTGCCGAAACGGTTGCTGCTGTCATAATGGAGCCTTTCATTTCAGGTGGGGGGGTTATTATTCCATCTCCTGAATATTTGCAGAGGGTGGCACAAATCTGCAAAAAACATGATGTCCTGCTGATAATGGATGAGGTTGTATCCGGATTCGGGCGAACGGGCAAAATGTTTGGATTTATGCACTCGGATGGTGTTCAGCCTGATATTGTAACGATGGCTAAAGGGTTGACCAGCGGCTATCTGCCGCTTGGGGCTACGGCAGTTCATTCCAGAATTTATGAGAAGTTTAAGGAGCAGGGTACAGATAACCACTTCCGCCATGTATCAACCTATGGAGGACATCCGGCAAGCTGCGCAGTAGCATTGAAAAATATCGAAATCATAGAAAGAGAGAATATTGTCAGCAGGGTAGAGGTGCTGGGTGAAAGCATTTTAGGCAGCTTAAAAGAGCTGCAGTCTCATAAAAATGTAGGCGAAGTCAGAAGCGTCGGGTTCTTGTATGGCATTGAAATGGTTGAAGACAAGGAAACGAAGCAGCCGGCATCTGATCAATTAATGGCAAAGGTCATTTCACTATGTAAAGAAAAAGGCCTGATTATTGGAAGAAACGGTGATACTGTTCCAGGTTTCAATAATGTCCTTATTATAGCTCCGCCGCTTTCATCTGCAGAAGAAGATTTAAGATTTGTTGTTGAGACAGTTGAAAGTGTATTTAAGGGAATTTAGTAAAAAAGTTGAATCTGGTTTAGGGTTCTTTAGACAGGGATCCTATCCATTTATATATACGAAATTTCATTAATCGGAAAGGGAGTGCCCGTAATGGCAAAAGCAGAAAAAGAACTAGCAGAAATCAAAACAAGAAAGGTGAAAATGACACCAAGTGAGGCTATTGTAGAAACATTAGTCAAGGAAGGTGTCAAACATATTTCCGGCATTTTGGGGTCAGCTTTCATGGATCTATTAGACTTGCTTCCAACTGCCGGGATCCGATTCATCGGCGTGCGGCATGAGCAAAGTGCTGCCCACATGGAAGATGCCTATACTCGGGTAAGCGGAGTTGCCGGGGTAGTGATCGGCCAGAATGGGCCAGGAATCACCAATATGGTAACGTCTGTTGCAGCTGCAAATCAGGCTCATACCCCTATGGTTGTCATATCTCCTTCAGCAGGAACACCGACCGTCGGCTGGGACGGTTTCCAGGAATGCGATCAGGTTTCAGTCTTTAAAGCGATTACAAAGGAAACCGTTCGGGTCACACATCCGGGGCGTGTGGCGGATTGCCTGAGGACTGCTTTTAGAATCGCTTATGCAGAGAGAGGGCCAGTGTTATTTGATATTCCGCGGGACTACTTTTATGGGGAAGTGGAGGATGTAATTCTTGAACCTCATCAGTATCGTGTGGATAATAGGGGCTGCGGGTCATTAGAGCAGATTGATCAGGCTGTGGAATTGCTTGCTTCTGCCAAAAACCCTGTGATCATTTCAGGCAGGGGGACAGTGGATTCAGATGGAATAGAGGCAGTGAAGGAAATTGCCGATCACTTAACGATTCCTGTAGCTGTTTCCTATATGCATAATGATGCTTTCCCAGCAAATGAACCTTTAGCGGTAGGACCTATTGGGTATATGGGGTCAAAAGCAGCTATGAACACATTAAAGGATGCAGATGTGGTGCTCGCTATTGGCACCAGATTATCTGTATTTGGAACATTGCCATGCTATGACATTGATTACTTTCCGAAAAACGCAAAGATTATTCAAATCGATATCAATCCCCGCAATATCGCGAGGACCCATCCAGTAGAGATCGGGATCATTGGAGATGCAAAAGCAGCTTCAGTTGAAATCGCCAAACGGCTAAAAGAAAAAGTGCCAAATAAGCAATTCAATTCTGAGAGAATGGCAAGAGTGGCAAATGAGAAAGAGCAATGGGAAAAAGAGCTTGTCGATCTGGCCATGGTGGAAGGAAGTCCAATTAATCCGCGCAGGGCGCTGCTTGAGCTTACAAAGGTCCTTCCGGAAAACGCAATTGTAACTACAGATATCGGGAATGTATCTTCCACCGCAAATGCCTATTTAAAATTCAATTCCGGCCGCAAGCATGTTGCAGCCTTAACATTTGGGAATACGGGCTTTGCCTATCCGTCGGCATTAGGTGCAAAGCTTGCAAATCCGAATAGCCCTGTAGTAGCCATCGTAGGGGATGGTGCATGGGGAATGAGCCTGCATGAAGTAAGTACGGCGGTTGAGGAGAACATTCCAGTAGTTGCATGTGTTTTTAATAACAATGCCTGGTGTGCGGAGAAGAAAAACCAAGTAGATTTTTATAATAATCGCTTTGTAGGAGCGGATATCCAGAATCCTGATTTTGCAGAGGTTGCAAGGTCCATGGGGGCACAGGGAATTAGTGTAGATAAACCTGAGGATGTTGGGCCAGCTATTCTCCGTGCAATAGAATCCAATAAACCGACAGTTATTGATATTCAGGTAGATGGCACGCAATTGGCACCTCCTTTCCGCAAGGATGCTTTAAAGATGCCAACTCGTCTTCTGCCGAAATATGCTCACCTTGATCATAAAAACTGGTAGGTAAAATAGAAGGAGCTTAATTGATTTTTGATTAAGCTCCTTTTTAAAAGATAGATGCGTTTGTTTGAGAAAGGCCTTACAGTGCTGATATGAGAACGGGAACTAACCGATATAGTGGAAAAGCAGCCGATAAAAATTGACCAATAAATAGTAGAGTTGACTGATAATCATCGGAAAGTGACCGATATAATGGAATTGAGTTTGAGGATATTCAAAGTATTGCTATCAATAATTTACAGAATATTAAGAAAAATGGAGGCGGTCGATGAGCTGGTATTTTGGATACATTTTAACGTATTTCATATTCATGTTCGCAATTGGAATCTATTATTTTACAAAAATTAAAACCTCTGACAGTTATTTGATTGCAGGCTGGAATATGGGTTTTTGGAATATTGTCGGAACCATCATCAGCACGAATTGCGGTGCTGCCGTTTTTATTGGCTGGATTGGAATGGGATTCACAATGGGCGTATCTGGATTTTTTAAATTTGCCTTACCAGCCATGCTTGTCAGTATGCTCTTGATCTTCTTTTTTAGCCGTCCATTAAGAAGACAGAGATTATATACACTTGCGGATCTTTTTAGTGAAAGATTTGGGTCAAAAACCGGTATCATTCCATCCGTGTTATCTGCTTTCATATATTCTGTTCCCACAACTGCCCTGCAGATTGTAGGGATGAGTACCGTATTCAGCATTGCTTTTAATATGAACGTGAAAACGGGAATTGTGCTTTCTTTCATTCTGATCCTCGGCTTTACGATTTTAGGCGGCTTAGTAGCGACAATTGTAACGGATGCCATTCAAAGCGTGATCCTGATTGTAGGGATTGTAATGCTCGCATATGCAGCCCTGCAATTTGGCGGAGGAATGGAACACATTCTCAGCAGCACGCCGAAAAATTTTTTAACACCGCTTGGTGCGAATGGCCTTGGGGATGTACTGCTTTTTGCCCTTTCTGTGGCTCCGTTCTACTTAGTTTGGCAATCCACATGGCAGCGGATTTTTGCTTCTAAGACAGAAGATATTGCCATCAAAGCAGGCCTGACCGGTTATGCCATTACTTTATGCATTTCTGTGCTTCCATATAGTATAGGAATTATGGCAAGGCAATTTGTGCCAGCCGATATTCACCCAGATTTAATTTTCTCCTATGTAACCGTGGAAATGCTTCCTCCGTATATTGGAGGCATTATTCTAATCGGACTCCTATCAGCACTTATGACAGGTGCAGACTCCTTCATTTTACAAGGAAGTTCTAATATTACTCAGGATTTGTATCACCGGCTATTAAATCCCAATGCAACAGAGAAGCAAATGATGTTTGTTTCCCGCTTGAGTGTAGTGATTATATCGGTATTATCACTGTTAGTCGCCTTTGCATTAACAGATATTGTCAGTATGTATCAATGGGCACTCAGGCTGTCAGCAACAACTCTTGTATTTCCGTTTCTGGCCATTATGTTCTGGAGGAGGACAACCAACACCGCTGTCATTTCGAGCATGCTCCTGGCCTGCTTCACGACCATTCTATGGCCTCTTCTCCATTCAGGAATCGATCAGACTATACCTGGCTTTATCATGTCCTTTTGTTCGCTTGTCATAATTAGTTTCTGGACAACACATTCACCATCAGAAAATGTAAAGGCTGTTTACTGGTAAGACCTCCCTTCAGCAAAAAGAAAGATAAACGATATCAATTCTGCAGAAAACAAGGCTGTCTAATAAGGAGGGATAAGGGTGAGTATCCTTATCATAAAAAATGCAAATATTATTACGCTTGATCAACAAAACACTAAGGCAAAATCATTGCTTGTCAGGAATGGCATCATCGAAAAAATTTGGGATAAAACCGAACCGGACCGTTCGGAAATTCCAAAAACTCCTGATGTCGAGATCAAGGATTTAAAAGGAGCCACGCTGCTTCCGGGGTTTATTGACACACATAGTCATTTATTAATGTACGGGCAAATGCTGAATTATGTTGATTGCAGATCCCCGCGGAATAAAAACATTGAAGATATAAAGCGAGAGATAGCAGAAAGGGCGGGTAAAGCGAAACCTGGAGAATGGGTCATGGGATGGGGGTATGATGATACCCTCCTGGAGGACAAAAGGCATCCGGACAGGTTTGATTTAGACCAAGCAGCCCCGAACAATCCCGTTTTTATCCGGCACATTTCAGGGCACTTTGGTGCTGCAAATTCCAAAGCTCTTGAATTGGCTGGAATCGATGAAAGTATTTCAAATCCGCATGGCGGGTACTTTACACGTGATAATAATGGAACGCTGGACGGTGTCATTCACGAAATTCCTGCCCTGGAATTTATTTTTCCAGTCCTGCCTTCTCCGTCAAGCGATGAACAAATCAAAAATATAGAAAATGCGGCGAAGGTGTACCTGTCTCAGGGAATCACCACATGTACAGATGCCGGCGTGGGCCTTGACAGAGGAATAGAAGAATTAAATGCACATATAGCGGCTATTAATTCAGGAAAGAATCCGATGAATATGCGGCTAATGATCCTGCATCATCTTTTAAGAGACGGGAGTGCTTTTTCCGGTTATACTGCAGATCAGCTCGATCTTGAATTAAAGAGACGCACTAAAAACAGAGTTTCTCTGGATAGTGCCAAATTATTTCAGGATGGATCCATCCAGGGACTCACAGGTGCACTCCGCGAACCTTATCATTGTGATGAATCTGTATATGGTGAACTGCTGCATGATCAAAACAAATTTGCAGAAGAAATGCTGGATCTTCATAATAGAGGATTTAGAATTGCGATTCATGGAAACGGAGATCGGGCAATCGGATCTATCCTTGAAGCCTTCGATTATATATTGTCTAAAAGTCCGATGGAAGACCACAGGCATCGGATTGAACATGTACAGACTGCCGGCAGTGATGACCTTGATGCCATGCAAAGATTAGGTGTAGCTGCTTCCTTTTTCATCAATCATGTTTATTTTTGGGGAGATCGGCACCGCAGGATATTCCTGGGTGAGAAGAGAGCGGCTAGAATTAACCCTCTGGCTGATGCGGTTGACCGCAATTTGCTGTTCACACTGCATTCTGATTGTCCAATTACTCCAATTTCGCCCCTGTTTTCCATATGGGCGGCTGTGAACCGCATCACTTTGGAAGGTGATGTGCTTGGTGATGATCAAAAAATTGATGTTCTGGAAGCTTTAAAAGCGATGACGTCTTACGGGGCAGATCTGAACTTTGAAGAAGATTCCGCAGGCACGATTGAAGAAGGAAAAAGAGGAGATTTTGTTGTCCTGGATGCTGATCCACTTACTTGTCCAGCAATGGAATTAAAGGATATTCCTATATTGGCGACCATTATTTCCGGTAAGGTTGTGTGGGAGAAAACAGAAAAAGCTTACACTCATTCATAGAAAACCGCTATTCAAAAAATCCTCAATACTGAAGCAAAAGCAGGGGTCAGCTTTTTGCTCCAATTAAGGATAAGGCATTAGCTCAACAAGATTAAGCAATCCTTAATAGATTTGAGAGAAGCCTTAATAATGGAGGGGAAAACATGGAAGAAAGGGTACAGCTGGAAAAAACGTTTAAGCCGCAATGGGTGTGGGCTATCGCGCTTGGTTCTGCCATTGGCTGGGGAGCCTTTATTCTGCCGGCGGAATGGATGGGGAAAGCAGGTCCAATTGGTGCGGTGATCGGGTTAACCATTGGTGCATTATTAATGATGGTGATTGCTGTCAGCTACGGGGTTTTAATTGAAAAGTATCCTGTTTCGGGCGGAGAATTTGCTTATGCATATATCGGATTTGGGAGGAATCATGCTTTTATTTGCGGATGGTTTCTGACCCTTGGCTATATTTGTATTGTCGCCCTGAATGCATCTGCATTGGCCTTGCTCGGAAAGTTTATGCTGCCTTCGCTGACAAACACCGCTTTGTTATATGAAATAGGCGGCTGGCAGGTTTATCTGGGTGAAGTAGTGATTGCGACTGCAGCACTTCTGATCTTTGCCTATTTTAATATAAAGGGTGCATCCATTTCTGGCAGTCTCCAATATATATTCTGTATCATCCTTGTTGCCGGTGTGTTTCTGCTCACCTTAAGCATGTTATTAAGTCCATCTTCAGATTTGTCAAATCTTCAGCCTTTTTTTAAACCGGGGATTCCTGCATTTTCTGGAATCATCGCCATCATCGCTATTGCTCCATGGGCATATGTTGGATTTGATAATATCCCGCAGGCAGCTGAAGAGTTTGATTTTCCTCCCAAAAAGGCATTTAAGCTTATCATATATTCGTTAATTGTAGCTTGTGCTCTGTACTCCTTCATGATTATTGCAACAGCAGTGGCAATGCCATGGCAAAACCTTGTTGCCGGAAAGCCGATTTGGGGGACAGGTGATGTCATTTCTGATACTTTAGGTGCCTTCGGAGTACTTCTGCTGGCAATCTCCCTTTGTATGGGTGTTTTCACAGGGCTTAACGGATTCTATGTATCTTCCAGCCGTTTATTGTTTGCGATGGGGAGAGCTAAAGTAGTTCCCAAAGCATTTTCCAGGCTTCACCCGAAGCATGGCACCCCTTATGTGGGGATCCTGTTCACATGTGCCCTGTGCCTGTTTGCTCCGTGGTTTGGGCGTCCAGTCCTGTTATGGATCGTTGACATGTCAGCAACGGGAGTAACTATTGCCTACTTTTATACTTGTTACACAGCCTATAAGCTATTCAGCTGGACAGAAGCAGGTGATGGAAAAATGGTCTCACCCGGCAAAAAACTGGTTGCTCTGATAGGAGCACTAAGCGGACTTGCATTTCTTGGCCTGCTGCTCGTTCCCGGGTCCCCATCTGCACTTGGAGCACCTTCACTGATCGCCTTAATCGTTTGGACAGTATTAGGATTAGCATTCTATCTATATAAAAGGAAAGAATACAATCAAATACCTAAAAGTACACTTGATTATTATATTTTAGGCAGTACAGATACAAATGGAATGGAAGATAAAGCTGATAGCCAGGTTAATATTAAAATAGACGCTTAATTGACAAAAGCTCAGAGTCTGCGACTCTGAGCTTTTATATGTCTTATCGTTTTTCCTTATTTAATCCCTCAATGTCTCGATGATATATATTCCATCAGCTTTCTGCTGGTATGTTTCAGGGCTTCCTCATGATAGATCATGTAGAAATCGCGCTGCATCGTAAGTCCATCTATATGTAATTGTTTTAAAGTCCCGAGCCGAAGTTCTTTTTTTACAGCGGATTTTGAGATGATTGAAATTCCTAATCCTGCTTCGACACATGTTTTTATGGCTTCGGTGTGTTTCAGTTCCATAATGACATTCAATTTGGATGCATCTACATGGCATCTTCTAAAGGAATCCTCCATCACTTGCCGTGTTCCTGATCCTTTTTCACGGATAATAATAGGAACTGACAGGAGCTCCTCGATGGTTATATTGTCCGTCTTAATGAATTTATTTTCAGGGGAGGCTATGATAATCAGCTCATCTTTGGCAAAAGGAACTTGTTTTAAGGCCGGATAGGAGAGCATGGATTCAATGAACCCTAAGTTAATTTCATGATTTAATAGTTTCTCAACGATATGCCTGGAATTATATACATTTAAATGCAGGCTGACTTTTGGATAGAGACTCGAAAAATCGGCTAATAAAAAGGGGAGTACATGCTCCCCGATTGTTAAGCTGGCTCCAACCTTTAAGTCCCCATGTACACTTCCCTTTAATTCTTCCAGTTCATTTTCAGTTTCATTCATTAAAGCTATCAGCTTTTTGACTTTATGATAGAGGATTTCCCCTGCGGGTGTCAGCGAGATTTTTTTGGTTGTCCGTTCAAAGAGCTGACAATCCCACTGTTCTTCGAGTTGTTTGATTTGAAGGCTGACACTTGATTGAGAGAGGTGAAGATCTTTGGCAGTCTGGGAAAAACTTTTATTATTTGCGGTGACATAAAATACTTTCAGATAGTCGAGGTTCATGGATATCCTCCTTCAAACATGTAACTTCCCTCAATCTATTGTAATCGATTAGGGGACATTTAAAAAATTTTATATAGTAAGAGCAGCAGTGGGGTTATGGCAAGAAGACCCAGGAAGCCTGCAATGGCAACAGCAACAGGCTTAAAGCCAACTTTCACAAAGTCTTTCCATTTAATATTAAGCCCCAGCCCTGCCATACCCATTGCGAGGAGGTAGGTGCTCAATAACAAAAAGATGCTGATGATGCTCCCGGGTATGTGGAAAATAGTATTGATCAGGCTGGTAAGGAGAAATCCGAAAATAAACCACGGGATTGGCAGCTTTCCTATATTGCGGCTCTTACCGCTGTTTTTTCTGCTGTAAACAAAGCTTATGATAAGGGCAACTGGTATCAGCAGCAGCACTCTTCCCAGTTTTACAAGAATGGCAGAGTCACTGCTGACATCTCCGCCCGGGACCCCTGCCGCCACTACATGGGCGAGTTCATGCAGTGTTGCTCCGGCTAATACACCATATTCCTGCTCGCTGATAGGCAGCAAGGGAAACAAAACAATGTACAAAATCGCCCCAATGGTCCCTAAAACGGCTATGCATGATACTGCCACAGCGGTTTGCTCTTCCTTGCTTTTGACAATTGGCGCAATCGCAATAATGGCTGCCGCTCCGCAAATAGCAGTGCCTGCTGCAAGTAAAGCGGACAATTTCTTATTGATTCTGAATACTTTGCCCAAAAGAAGGATCAAACTCATGGTAAAAACGATGACCACTACATCAATGAGCATGATGGAAAAGCCTGCTGATATAATCTCCTGCAAATTCAGCCTAAAGCCCAGTAAAATAATCCCTGCACGAAGCAATACCTTGCTTGAAAACTGTACACCTGAATGAGCCTCCACAGGGACAGATAGCGTATTTCCCCAAATGCCTCCCAGCAGAATGGATAGGATCATGATTCCGAGAATGGAGAAAAAGGGAAGATGGGCAATTTGTCCAGCCAGAACCGCAAGGAAAAGGGTCAATGATAATCCTTTCGCAAACCCGATTGCCTTTTGTTTTTTTTTAGGTTCTTCTATTACATATTCTTGAATTTTTTGTGCTTCCACAGCGAGTTCCCCTTTCGTTCATTTGATATCTTAACCGTATCATAGGAAAGGAGAACCGCTTCACCGATTGTTTAATAAGGCTTATTGGATTTCTTAATGATTGAAAAGTAAATAGATTAAGCCCCTTTTTGCTGCAAAATAATGACTTCCTCTTCTTTTTCTTTCATTGATAGGAATAGTACTCCTGCAATGATGAAAACACCGCCCAGTAATTGATAGCTTCCAAAGGTTACATTTAGCCACAAGAAGGATATCAAAGCTGCTACAAGAGGCTCGATACTGGATAAAAGACTGGTTTCTGTTGGTGACAAATACTTCAAGCTCCCTATATATAACAAGAATGAGAGTGTGCTGATCACTATGATGCTAATTAACATAGATAATGTACCGAAATTAAGGGCTCCTGCCATGCTGGCAAAGCTGAATGATGGCCTTAGCAAATATAGGACGATACCTCCAATCAGCATTCCCCATCCGATGATTGTCATCGTTCCCCAGGTCTTAATGAGGGAAACAGGCTGCAATGTATAAAAGGCAAATCCCAGTGCCGTTAAAAACCCGATTATTAAAGCCTTATCCGATAACAGAATCTGGTCCAGAGATCCATTAGTAATAAGCAGAAAAATCCCTGATAGAGCGGTGACAATGGCAAGCAAATGGATCTTGGCTGGCCATCTTCTGGAATCAATTGCCACATAAATAGTGATTAGCACCGGGCCAGCAAATTGAAACAGGGTGGCTGTAACCGCATTGCTCACCTGAATGGTTTCAATAAAAGCATATTGCCCTCCAAGCATTCCCAAAACAGCAAAAAGAAGAAGCTGTATCCAGTGGCGGGGATATTTCCATATCGCAAATACATTTACTTTCCGGCAGGATAGGAAAATGAGCGTGAAGATGCCTGCCGTAATTAATCTGATAACTAAATAATCGCTTGATGATAAGCGGGTTTCCTGAAAAAACCACTGGAGCATTGGACCGGATAATCCCCACAAAGAAGCTCCGCTTATGATCATGACCAGTCCCAGCCTGCGTGAATTACTCATGTTGTGTGTCTCCTTACTATTGTTGTTATTATCATGTATTATAGATAATAACTGGTGTTGTTAGAAGGGTCAGATTATTAATATCAAAGGGGGTCAGATTAATGTCCGAGTTAACTCCAAACCTGGAGTTTACCAGCAGTGAACCACTATATGTGCAATTATATAAATATATTAAAAACGAAATTAAGACAGGCAATCTGACCGTAATGGCAAAGCTCCCTTCCAAAAGGAAATTTGCCAGATATCTTGAGGTCAGTGAGAACACAATTGAATCTGCATACGAACAGCTTATGGCTGAAGGTTATATCGAATCGAAGGCTCGCAAAGGATATTTTGTGTGTGCAGTTGAACAATACCATTTTTCTTCAAGTGAAGAGCCTATCGCTGAAGAAAAGAAGCATATTGAGGGTATGTACCTATATCATTTTACTCATTCCGGAGTGGATATCAGGACCTTCCCATTTTCTGTGTTCCGGAAATTAACAAATCAAGTACTGACAAAGGATAATGGCGAGGTTCTATTGCTTGGCCATCCTCAAGGAGAGCTGGAGCTGCGGAACGAGATTGCGAAGTATCTTTATAAATCCAGGGGAGTAAACTGTTCCCCCAGCCAAATCATTCTTGGTTCAGGAACACAATATCTAATGAAAACTTTATTGCAGCTGCTGGAAGGAAGTATTTTTGCAGTCGAAAATCCGGGATATCACCGCAAGCTCGTCATCTTTGAAAAAGGAATGGACAAGGTGAGGGACATTCCACTTGATGAAGATGGACTTATTTTATCAAAGCTGAAAAAGTCAGGAGCAAACATCGTTTTTGTCACTCCCTCCCACCAATTCCCTTGCGGTATGATTATGCCTATTGCCAGAAGGATGCAGCTTTTAAAATGGGCAAAGGAAAAGCCTGGCCGTTATATCATTGAAGATGATTATGACAGTGAATTCCGCTACACAGGCAAGCCGATTCCAGCTCTGCAGGGATTGGATAAGGATGAAAAAGTCATTTATATGGGCACATTCTCAAAAGCCCTGCTTCCCTCTTTAAGGATTAGTTATATGGTCCTTCCAAGGCCTTTGCTGAAAATTTATCAGGAAGATTACTTCTTTTATGCCCAAACTGTTTCCCGGACAGATCAGGAGGTTTTAATTAAATTTCTCGAGGAGGGTTACTGGGATAAGCATATCCAGAAAATGAGGGTCGTTTATCGTAAAAAACGCGACAGTCTCATCGCAGCTATTTCGAAGTACTTTCCTCCTTGTGCTGAAGTAATCGGGCAGGAATCAGGTTTGCACATCCTGGTCCGTCCGAATAATGGGATGACCGAACAAGAACTTATTAAGAAAGCTGCTGATGCAGGGGTTAAAGTATACCCGGTATCGCAATTTGGAATGAATGAGGACCATACCATACTGCTGGGTTTTGCCCTGATGTCGGAGGAAGAGCTGGAAATGGCCGTGCGGCATCTTTCGGACGCCTGGTATAGCAATTGAAGTATTCCCTGCAGCAGGCAGCTCCCTATCAAAATAGGTATAAGCGGATACGGCTGAGCCAGCAGCAGGTTTGGACGAAATTAGTGTGCTTTAGTCAGAAACCGGTCCAGCTTCGGACACAAACAGCAGGAAAATCCGGACCAGAGTCAGAACCCGGGTCAACTTCGGACACAAACAGCAGGAAAACCTGGATCAGAGACCGAACCCGGGTCAACTTCGGACACAAACAGCAGGAAAACTTGGATCAGAGTCCGAACCC
>NZ_JBYTDU010000001.1:370505-428349 GCF_058791715.1 Cytobacillus sp. EB106-05-05-XG126
CCCGGTCAACTTCGGACACAAAAAGGAGAAAAACGTGGGTCAGAGTCCGAACCCGAGTCAACTTCGGACACAGAAAGGAGGAAAACCTGGATCAGAGTCCGAACCCCGGTCAACTTCGGACACAAAAAGGAGAAAAACGTGGGTCAGAGTCCGAACCCGAGTCAACTTCGGACACAGAAAGCAAAAAAACGGAGGTCTGAGTCCGAACCCGGTCCAGCTTCGGACACAGAAAGGAGGGAAACCTGGCTCAGAGTCCGAACCCCGGTCAACTTCGGACACAAAAAGGAGAAAAACGTGGGTCAGAGTTCGAACCCGAGTCAACTTCGGACACAGAAAGGAGGAAAACCTGGATCAGAGTCCGAACCCGGGTCAACTTCGGACACAGAAAGGAGGAAAACCTGGATCAGAGTCCGAACTCAGGTCAACTTCGGACACAGAAAGGAGGAAAACCTGGATTTGAGTCAGAACCTGGGTCAACTTCAGACACAGAAAGCAGTAAAACGTAGATCAGAGTCAGAACCCGGTCCAGCCTCGGAACGAATTGTAAGATTACTAGTATTAAGCAATGGTTGAAGCGGTCTTTTTCTGTTTTTGGTCTCTTTCTTGCAAAACAAATTGATCACGCCCCGCTCCAATTCCGGAAATTGTAAAGATTACAGTTATGACCAAAAGCAAGGCCAGCGGAATGGTCCATGACTGGAACAGGTCATATAGTGAGCCGATGAGAATCGGTCCAGCTGCAGCGAGAAGATAGCCGACGGATTGCGCCATTCCTGAAAGACTGGCAGCCTGTTTTGCATTTTCAGCACGAAGGCCGATCAGGGTTAAGGAATGGCTGATCGCAGCGCCTAGCCCGATTCCGATTAGAACGATACTGATGTTAGTGATGATGCCATTAACATTTAAAAGCAGACCTGTAATGCCGGCAAAAGTGAAAATACCGATTCCAAGAGCAATCCCTTTTTGGTTAGGAAGCCGATCGGCAAGAACAGGGATAATAAAATTAACAGGAAGTCCTGAAAACTGGAGAACCGTTACCATCCATCCAGCTGCGGCGATTTCCCGTCCCTGGCTATGAAGAATTTCAGGGAGCCAGGTAGTAGCGCTGAAATAGACCATTGATTGCAATCCCATAAACAATGTGACCTGCCAGGCGATGGGAGAGGTCCACATGGAAGACTTTGGTGCAGATACAGCAGATACTTCCGTTTTTTTCTTCTTCTTTTTTAGCTGAGGAAGCCAGACAAGTATGGCAATTAAGATCAGGACAGCCCATGCTCCAAGCGAGAGCCTCCAGCCTACCCCAAGACCCTCAGCAAGCGGGACACTGAAACCTGGGGCAAGTCCTGCACAAATTCCCATTGAAAATGTATAAATTCCTGTCAGCAGGCCAACTTTCTGCGGGAATTTTTCCTTGACCATTCCCGGAAGAAGGACATTGCAAAGACCTACCCCTAATCCTATTAAAATAGTTCCTATGTACAGCGGAGGCAGCATTCCTGCAGAACGGGCTGCAATGCCGGCTCCTAAAATCGTTAACCCCAAAAGAATGCTCCAATCACTGCCAAGCTTTTGGGCGATCCTTGGCACAAAAGGGGAGAGCATAGCGAAGGCAACGAGCGGCAGAGTGGTCAGAAGACCTGCTGCACCATTGGAAATTCCCGTTTCATCCCGTATAGCCCCAATCAATGGCCCGACTGATGTAATCGCTGGGCGTAAATTAAAAGCCACAAAGATAATGCCAGCCATTAGTAAAAGGTTTTTTTTTGAATCCATTTTTGCTGTAGTTCTCAACTCAAGACACTCCCTATAGGTATTTCGAACATCCTTCGTTTTGCGAAAAAAACAATATTCAGAATAGTATAAGTGCTTTCGAGTGAAAAGTACATAGCTTTTGGGGGAATTGGTAAAATTTTTACAGGGTGTTGGGTTGATATTAAAGAAGGTAAGTGGATATACCCCCTTACCTCTCATCCGGAGACTCTACTACTTGGAGAATCTTTGTCAGCCAATTCATATAAAATTCATTTAAGCCCTTGTAATGTTCCTGTATCAGATTGGGAATGACCGCCTGGTAGTCATGCTTTACTTTGCTTTCTGCCTTCAAATCAGAAATCCAGTTTTTTATATGTTCAGCTGCTTCGGAGACTTGGGCTGATTGAACAAACAATAGGGCTGGATAAAGGGATCGCGGTTCTGGCATCCGCTTTTTAAAGACCTCTATGATTTCTTCAGAAAGCTGATTTTTTCCATCTTCAGTAATTCGGTAGACAGTCCGGTTTGGCCGGTTGTTCACCTGTTCCTGCTTTTCCGCCTGGATCCACTTATGCTTTTCGAGCTTGCGGATGGCATGATATAAATTGCCGTCCGTAACGGGGAATAGGTGATCCCATTTGTGTTCTAAAATGACTTTTTTCATTTCATATGGGTGATATTCTTTCTCTTCTAGTAGACCGAGAATGACAATTTGGATAGACATGATTGGTAACTCCTTTTTAGACAATACCTTTGCTCGAATACAGGATATCTTACCCTAATGTCATTTTAATGCAAGCAGCATGGCAATACCAAATGGAAGAACAGGGGGAAAAGCTGCTGTATCGTATTCAGCGCAGCTGCTCCTATTAAACTTTGCAAACCATCACATGGGAGATGAGGGAACACAAAAAAACTGTCCCGCAGCGGGAACAGTTCTTTGTGTTTATTGTGCAGAAAATCCGCCGTCAATAACTAATTCTGCTCCTGTAATATAAGAAGCATCATCTGAAGCAAGGAACAAGACAGCGCGTGCCACGTCATCCGCTTCACCAAGTCTTTGAAGCGGAGTTGCCTGAATTAATCTTTGCAGCACTTCACTGGATTCTGACAGGTTTTCTGTCATTGGCGTTTTAATAACTCCAGGGAAAACAGCATTAACCCTGATCCCGAATCGGCCAAACTGTGTGCTTGCCGCTCTGGAGATGGCTCTGACAGCCCCTTTTGAAGCAGTGTATGTGTTTGTTCCCATTCCCACCATGGCTGTGTAGCTGGAAATATTCACAACGGCACCGCTCTGCTGTTTGACCATTTGCGGCAAAACATGCTTCATTCCTGCAAATGGCCCGAAACCATTGATGCGCATCATGAGATCCCAATCTTCAATTGTCACATCATCCATATGCTTCTCACTTGAAATGCCCGCATTATTGATAAGAACATCGATTCTTCCATGATCAGCAACAATTTCTTCCACAGCCTTTTTCCAATCATCCTCAGACATGACATTCAGCAATTTGCCTTCCACTGCCTCATTTTGGCTGACAACGTCCAGGAGCTCTTTATTAATGTCCGCTGCAATAACATATGCCCCTTCATCGACTAAAAGCTCAGTCATGCGTTTTCCCATTCCTGATGCTCCGCCAGTAACCAATACAATTTTGTTATCGAATTTCCCCATTTTAAATCCCCCTTAAGTTATCTTTTTAAATTGCGTTTACAAATTTATTATAAGTGATAATATACTTTGTGCAAAGTAATTAGTTTTTGGAAACTCCACTAAGGAATTAGCAATTTGGGAATATTTAATAATAATTGAGAAAAACTATTTTTATCGATAACAAAACAAGAATGCAATTTCATGATAGTTATTTTTTTTACACTCGTTCTGATCTCGCTATTATTGCTATTCAGTTTCAAACGTCTTAATCAAAAATTTGACTCTTTTGAAGTCTTCATACTCTTCATGTTTACGTCCTATTTGTGCCAAGGCTTTTTTTATATTCTATCTTCTCCATATGAGCGCCTTAGGGTGGTGGAAGAGCATCTGCCATTTTGGTCGGCCAGACTTCAATATGGCATAATATTTCCCGCTCTTTTAATGTGGGTCATGTATGCACTGCGTACAAAAATAAAGTTATCTGTAAAAGTAATGATTTGCTTTACATGGGTTGCTGGCGGCGTTTTTATCGAAAAACTGCTGCTTCTATCTGGTGTACTTGTATCAAAAAGTGAGAGCTGGTATCCTTCGATTGATTTGATCCTTGCCATGATTGTCCTCTCTATTAGTGTGTACTTTCTGGAGGTTTTGCCGCCGATACTCAGGCGAGAAGGGGTGTTAAACGATGAAGGAGATGTATGAAAAAGGAATACAGCCCATACTTCCAAAAAATTTTGATGAGAATGAATGGTATGCTCTTGTAATTACCATCCTGATTGTTATTTGCGTTTATTTAGTAACAATAAAAAATCGCAGGTTACTATGGTCGGAAATCATTTGCATATCTCTGCTCAATTTGCAAATGACCACCATCGGTGAATATTTTTTAGCGATGCCGCCTTATGATTTTTATGACACGGTTGATCGGAACAGCGGGGAGCTGACAGACATATTCCTTCAAACTATTGTGTATCCAGGAACAGTTCTGCTATTCATGCACATATATAAAGTCCGCAATTGGAATAAAGTCTTTTTTCTTTTAGCAAGCATTGCTTCATTAAGTTTATTAGAGGCAATATCCGTATTTTGTTTCCATTTATTTTCCTATAACACATGGGAGTTTTATTACTCTGTCCTTTTTTATTTTTTTGTTATGGCAGTTAATATGATATTTTATGAGAAACTTTGTGCATACCTGAAAAAGAGGAGAACTGTACTAGTAGGTAAAAAATTTTAATTCTTGCTGAAAAACCAATTCTATCTTATAATGAATGACAGTCAGTCATTCTTGGGCAAGGAGGGTAAATCCATGCAGGATCGGCCAGATGATAAATACAGTAGAATCCTGAACGCTTCTATAGAGGTTATTTCTGAAAAAGGCCTTGAAAAATCTTCGGTATCAGAGATCGTTAAGAAAGCAGGCATCGCCCAGGGAACGTTCTATTTATATTTTTCTTCAAAAAGTGATTTGGTACCGGCAATCGCTAATTCACTTCTCACTAAAATTCTCGATCGCATGAAGAGTAAGGTCCAGGAAGGAGAAAGCTTCTGGCGTACTCTGGATGTCATTATTGATGAGACCTACAAGATTACCGATGAACATAAAGAGATCATAGTACTTGTATACTCAGGACTCGCATTCAATCATTCCCTGGAAAAGTGGGAAGAGGTATATCGGCCATATTACGAATGGCTTGAGATTGAAATCAGCAAGGCAGTTCAAAAAGAAGAAATTTATGCAGGCATAAATGTGAAATGGAACTCAAGGACCATCATTAACCTTATCGAAAATGCTGCTGAAAGATATTATATTGGCGGCGAGCAGGATGAGTCCCCGACTGTATATAAAGAAGAGCTTTTTAAATTTATCAGGAAATCATTAATCACGGGCTAAAATTATTGGAATGCTTCCAATAATTTTTCTTTAAGGAAAAATGACTGACTGTCATTCATAGGGAGTTGAGAGTAAATGAAATGGATGTTAGTATTTGCAGCCGGCATCCTTGAGGTGATGTGGGCTTCAGGTCTAAAATATGCAGATTCATTCTTGGATTGGACGATTACCACTGTGCTTATTGCAGCAAGTTTCATATTATTGATCCGCTCATATAAGGTAATTCCTGTTGCAGCGGCTTATACCGTATTTGTCGGGATTGGAACAGTAGGCACCTATATTTTAGGTGTGTTAATGGGGGAGCCTTTTTCGGTAATTCAAGTATTCTTTCTGGTAATATTATTGGCAGGAATTATGGGTATGAAGACTTTTACGAAACAGGAAAACACGGAAGCGAGAGGTGAATCTTAATGGCTTGGGGATTATTGGTTCTGGCGGGGATCGAAGAAGTGATCGCCACAATTGCCATGAAATACATGGATGGAACGAGAAAGAAATGGCCGATTGCTGTAATGACAGTTGGTTTTATTTTCTCTTTCTTCTGTTTATCTATGGCTATGCAAAGGATTCCAGCTGGTGTGGCTTATGCTATTTGGACTGGAGTGGGAAGCATTGGCATAACACTCGCAGGTTTGTTCTGGTTTAAAGAAAGATTCGGATATAAACAGTTATTATCCCTGGCATTTATCTTAATTGGAGTCATTGGTCTGGGGATGACATCTTAATAAAGTTTTAAGTTATAAGAATAATTGGAAGAAGACCTGAATGCTGGTCTGTTTTTTTTGCTAGAAAAATAAATAAAAATTAGTTGCAAAATACAAATAATATATTTATAATGTAACCAAGAGGTGAAAATAATGGAAAATCTTCGCAGTTTGTTTCAAGTAATGACGCGCCGTTTTGGCTTACTCAATAAAAATTGCTGCAGTGTCGGCGGATGCGATATTTCCCTCATTCAAAGCCATATTCTTTATGAGATTGACAATCAGCATAACCCGTCCATGCAGCAGATTGCAGATACATTAGGGACCGATATCACAACTTTCAGCAGGCAGGTTCAATCTTTAGTGAAAGTGAACTTAGTTAAGAAAACGCCAGATCCTGCTGATAAGAGAATCAGTATTCTTTCGCTGACTGCTGAAGGGAAATATATTGCAGGTTCTATCGATCAGCAGATGAATTCTTTTTTACAAGAGGTTTTTTCACAAATGAATGAGTTTGAAAAAGAAACAGTCATCCGCTCGATTCATTTGTTAAATAATGCAATGGCAAAATCCAGTGCATGCTGTAAGCCGTTTCAGGGGTAAATGCCTCTGGAGTAAAAAACTTGCATTTTGCAAGTAAAAATAATTGGAGAAAAGAGGAGAAAGCATGACTAATCAGAATGATCTTGTAAAAGGATGCTGCACACCTAAGAAAAACGAACTAGAAAAGAATTCATTAGGCAAGAGGGAAACAAAAGAGCTGCCTGTGGCTATAATTGGCGCCGGACCTGTGGGACTGGCAGCTGCTGCACACCTGGCAAGCAGGGGGCAATCATTTATTTTGCTCGAGGCGGGCAAGCAAGCGGGAGCCAATATTAAAAGCTGGGGACATGTTCGGTTATTCTCACCATGGCGATACAATATTGATAAAGCTGCTGCCAGTTTATTAAGCGCAAATGGCTGGGTACAGCCGCAATTGGAAGCACTGCCTACCGGGGAAGAGCTTGTTGAACACTATCTAAAGCCGCTGTCCAGCTTACCTGAAATAAAGCCTTTCATTCACCTTAATACAAAAGTTTTATCAGTTGGCAGAAAAGACACCGATAAAATGAAAACCGCAAACCGGGAATACAGTCCCTTTGTTATCCATGCTGAGCAGAATGGAGAGTACAAAACTTTCGAATCGAGAGCAGTCATTGATGCTGCAGGAACCTGGGGAAATCCTAATCCGGCTTCATCAAGCGGAATTTGGCTGGCTGATGAGAAGAAACTAAATGAAAAGATATTTTATGGAATACCCGATGTATTAGGGAGTGAGCAGCAGCGCTATCGGAATAAGCGAGTTGCAGTTGTCGGCGGAGGCCATTCAGCGATTAATGCCTTGCTGGATTTAGCCGCTTTGAAAGAGTCCTATCCCAAAACGGAGATTTTATGGATTATGAGAAGAAATCAGGTTGAGGATGCTTATGGAGGAGAAGAAAAAGATGCACTTGAAGCACGCGGCCGCCTCGGAAGCAGAATCCATCAATTGTTTGATAAAGGGCAAGTGGAGGCCGTTACTCCATTTCGTATCCAGCTCGTCAAAGAGTCGGAAACGGGAATCGAGTTAATAGGCAGCCAAAACGGGAAGCAGAGAAGCCTGAATGGAATCGATGAAATGATTGTCAATACAGGAAACCGTCCAGATTTTTCAATTATAAGTGAACTTCGTACTTCCATTGATTCTGCAACTGAAAGTGCAGGTTCATTGGCACCATTAATTGATCCTAATATTCATAGCTGCGGGACGGTTCGTCCCCATGGAGAAAAGGAATTAAGACAGCCTGAGAAAAATTTTTATATTGTGGGTTCAAAAAGCTATGGCCGTGCTCCAACCTTCTTGATGGCGACAGGCTATGAGCAGGTCAGGTCTGTGGCTGCTTATTTGAGCGGTGATTTCGCTGCTGCAGAAAAAGTGGAGCTGGATTTGCCGGAAACAGGTGTATGCAGCGTTAATTTTAAAAGTTCCTTTGAAGAGTCTGCATCATCCTGCTGCAATTGATTCGCTTCTCTTTATAATGTAATTGAAAAGGTGATAATAATGACCATAAATCATGCCGGAGCACTCAAAAAAGAATACTTTATTTCCTATATGAAATTAATCATGAATGCTTTTGGGTGTTCTGTTGAGGAAGCTAAAGATAAAACGTTTGAAAGGCTGTTTCGATTGCGGGAGATAGAAATGGGGAAGGAAACGTATGAACAATTTATTTTGGCTTATCGGGATTTAATTAAACATCCGAATGATTAAATTTAATAACCGGAGAGGATGAATCCTGGTGACTATCAAAGATCAATTATCTTCACAGCCAATTATAATAGTCGCCATCGTCACAGCTTTAAGTCTCTTAGGTGATTCCATGCTGTATATTGCCTTGCCTATTTATTGGGAAACTGCTGGGCTTGAGTCAATTTGGCAAGTGGGTGTGCTCCTTTCCATAAACCGTTTCATACGATTGCCTTTTAATCCATTTGCAGGCTGGATATATAAACACATTTCATTAAAGGCCGGCCTGATCATTGCCGTCCTGTTAGGCGGATTCACAACGATAGGCTATGGTGTTTTCGAAGGGTTTGCGGCCTGGGTGATCCTCCGAGCATTATGGGGGGTTGCCTGGTCATTTTTTCGAATTGGCGGATTGTCGGCTGTTGCCGTATATGCTGAAAACAATAAGCGTGGAAGTTCTATGGGCTTATATAACGGGCTCTACCGAACAGGAAGCCTGGTCGGAATGCTGGTAGGGGGCTTGCTTGTTCCGATTATAGGTTTAAGCACGGTTTCCATTGCATTTGGATTATTGTCCCTATTGGGGCTTCCTCTAATGCTGAGTTCTAAAATTAATCAAGTTGAGGAGACACCCGGAAAGATTGATACAATGGCTGAAGAGAAGTCTTTCATTGGCAGGACCGCATATAAAGCAGTTATTATTGTATCAGGCTTTCTCCTTGCCATGCTATATCAGGGAATAGTTACATCCACAATGAGCTCCTTGATTGAACATTTTTACGGAGAGAGTATATCAATATGGAATGTGGTTGTCAGTGTTACTTTTTTATCAGGCCTAATCCAAGCGGTAAGGTGGACATGGGAACCCTTTCTGGGGAAAACAGTGGGGCACTGGTCTGATGGGGCGTCGGGGAGGCTGCCGAATTTTATTGTTTCCCTGATTTTTGCAGGGGCTGTCTTTGGCTTGGTATCTGCTAAACTTCCATTATGGCTTTGGATAGCAGTTACTCTTTTAGTGATGGCCGGTGCTACTATTTTATCAACCATTCTGGATACGATTGCCCTGGACACAGCAAAAACTGCAAACGTGGTGTCTTTCCTTACGGTATACACCATCTTTCAAGATGTAGGGGCAGCTTTAGGACCTGCAATTAGTTACATAGTAATCCAATTAGATGCTGGTTTTACATTTTTATATTGGGGCGGTTCGTTCATACTGCTTATTTTAGCTGCGATTTGGACAGTTTTAGCAAAGAGGTTTAACACTTTTATAAGAAAAGAGATTTATGAATCTTATTAGCGGGGGAACTGCAATGATCAGGGAGACTGTTGTTCGTTTAGCGAAGAAGACAGATTTGGAAGAGATTATGGAGATTTATAATCAGGGAATAAAAGACCGCATCGCTACATTGGAAACAGAGGAAAAAGATCTTTCCTATATGACAGACTGGTTTGAACAGCATCAGGGACGATTTAGTGTGCTTGCCGCAGAAAAAGAGGGTCAAGTTATCGGCTGGGCTTCTCTAAAGCCGTACAGCAGCCGCTGTTCTTATAATGGAGTGGCAGATATCTCAGTTTATATCTCGAGGGAATTCAGGGGCAAGGGGGCAGGCGGGAAGCTGCTTTCTGCCCTCGAAAAGAAAGCAAGAGAAAACAAGTTCCATAAGCTGGTTTTATTTACTTTTCCATTTAATGGACTGGGACAGAGTCTGTATAAGAAAATGGGGTTCCGTGAAGTAGGGATATTTCAAAACCAGGGTGTGTTAGACGGAGAATTTGTGGACGTGATGGCTATGGAAAAACTTCTGTAAATATTGTGGTTGCGGCTAAAGTTTTGTTTTAGCCGCTTTTTGTTTGGTTGCTTTTATGAGACCGATAAAATAGCTACGCAGTAAAAATTGGTCGCCATAGAACATTCATGACGCCGAAAACACAGAGGCGGAGTATAAAAAAGGTTGTCATAAAGCGTTTTTGGCGCCGAAAAACCAGAAGCGCAGAAAAAATAGCCGCCATAGTTTCCGTAATTAATAAAAAACCATTTGCTTATATAAGTAAATCATTATATATTAATATATGCAAAGCGGAGGTGATGAAATCATGATAGAATCCACAGTCGAAATCGGCAAGGCAGCATCCATTTTAAAATTATTAGGCGATAAAACACGGCTCACAATGGTAAAGCTATTAAACAACCATGATTGCTGCGTGTGTGAGTTTGTGGAGATTTTTAAAATGAGCCAGCCGGCCATCAGCCAGCATCTTCGGAAATTAAAAGATGCAGGTGTGGTAAGGGAAAACAGGAGGGGTCAGTGGATTATTTATTCATTGAATCAGGAGAGTGAATATTACCAATTGGTTCAGACTGTGCTTGATCACCTTCCAAGCCAGGATTACTTATTAACAGAATTGGAAGAGCAGGGATTGCGAATTTCATGTGAGTAAGAGGGGGGAATACATTGACTCAAATAATTTTAGCATCGGTGATTTTCTTAGTCACCCTCATATTAGTCATTTGGCAGCCAAAAGGTCTGTCCATCGGCTGGTCCGCATGCGGCGGAGCCATCCTCGCCTTAATAGCCGGTGTGGTGGATTTCAATGATGTCATAGATGTTACATCCATTGTCTGGAATGCCACATTAACCTTTATTGCCATCATCATTATATCGCTGATTTTAGATGAAATCGGGTTCTTCGAATGGGCCGCTTTACATATGGCAAGAGCGGCAAAGGGCAGCGGAGTGAAGATGTTCATTTATGTTTCCGTTTTGGGAGCGGTTGTCGCAGCATTCTTTGCGAATGATGGAGCGGCACTCATTCTCACGCCAATCGTCCTGGCGATGGTGAGAAACCTTCAATTTGAAGAAAAATTGGTTTTTCCATTTATTATTGCAAGCGGATTTATTGCAGATACAACGTCTCTGCCATTGGTTGTCAGCAACCTGGTCAACATTGTTTCCGCTGATTTTTTTGGCATCGGCTTTGTGGAATATGCGTCCCGCATGATTATTCCGAACTTCTTTTCACTGGGTGCCAGCATTTTAGTTTTATATTTATACTTTAGAAAAAGCATACCAAAGAATTATGATTTATCTCATTTGAAAAAACCAGCAGAAGCAGTTAAAGACAGCAAAATGTTCCGATTGTCTTGGCTTGTTTTAGGCATCTTATTAATAGGCTATTTTGCCAGTGAGTGGATTGGTGTCCCAGTTTCATTCATCGCAGGCATTGTAACGGTGTTCTTTCTGTTCATGGCGCGGAGAAGCCCAGCCGTGAATACGCGCACGGTTATCAAGGGTGCACCTTGGGCTATCGTATTCTTTTCGATTGGCATGTATGTAGTGGTTTACGGACTTAGAAACGCTGGTCTTACAAATGTTTTGGCAGATTTAATTCAAATGACAGCTGACCAGGGACTATTTGCAGCAACAATCGGAATGGGATTCATTGCAGCCATCCTATCTTCTGTCATGAACAATATGCCAACCGTTATGATTGACGCTTTGGCCATTGCTGAAACCGATACAAGCGGCATCATACGCGAAGCCCTTATCTATGCCAACGTGATTGGATCGGATTTAGGCCCGAAAATCACGCCGATTGGATCCCTCGCAACTTTGCTGTGGCTTCATGTATTGTCCCTGAAGGGAGTTAAAATCTCATGGGGAACGTACTTTAAAACAGGGATCATACTAACGATTCCAACACTGTTTATCACATTAACCGGATTGTACATTTGGCTAATGATTATCTAAAAAGGAGAATCTCAACATGACTAAAAAAACGATCTACTTCCTATGCACAGGCAACTCATGCCGCAGCCAGATGGCAGAAGGATGGGCAAAACAGCATTTAGGTGAAGAATGGAATGTTTATAGTGCAGGGATTGAAGCACATGGTTTGAATCCAAATGCTGTAAAAGCAATGAAGGAAGCTGGGATTGACATCTCCAAACAGACTTCTGATATCATTGATCCTGAAATCCTCAATAATGCGGATTTGGTTGTCACGCTTTGCGGAGACGCGGCTGATAAATGCCCTATGACACCTCCCCATGTAAAGCGCGAGCATTGGGGATTTGATGACCCTGCGAAAGCAGAAGGTACAGAAGAAGAAAAATGGGCTTTCTTTCAGCGTGTACGAGATGAAATCGGCAGCCGCATTAAAACATTTTCCGAAACAGGAAAGTAAACATTCAAAGGGAGGGAACAAATTTGATTATCACAGACAATGCGCGTGACGAATTAAGAAAAATGCTGGAAGAGCAAAATGCCAGCAGCGTCCGCATCTTTTTTGACGGCTATGGCTGAGGACAGCCAAGAATAGGACTGGCTCTGGATGAGCCGGAAGCAGATGATATTATTGTCACTATCAATGAAATCAAAGTAGCAATCGACCCAATTATTGAACCAAACACCGAAGATCTTGTTTTAGAGCGGAGCGGTAACGGAAGCGGGATCTCGATGATCGGTAATACAGGAAGATGCTGTTAGGAAAGGGCCTTTTGGGCCCTTTTTAATTTTGTTCAAGTCCATGCTCCTAAAAAAATCATTCACATACATTATGGTATCTGGCAATGAGAGGTGAAAGTTGTTGTATTACTCTTATAATCCTTACGGGTATCACTTAGGCAGAGGACATGTGAATCATCAGTCTTTTCCAAATACCAGCAGACAAATGGCAGGCTTTTCCAAAGAAGAGGCCGCAGCCATTGCACTGCTATTGGGAATCGATTTTACGAAAACACAGTTTGATTTGAATGAATTCTGGATGGGTGTTAATACAGAACTGGAACATGGAAAACGATCAAGGGAGACTAATGTTACTGGAGATGATCCGCTTCTTACAGGGAAAATTGCACTGGCGCATCTTAACGAGTTTCCTGACTATTATAAGAGATTAAAAGTTTTGGAAGCGGAAGCTAAAGCCTATTGGAATTCATTGCAGCAAGGCTGACTAAAGAAAAGCGCAAGCGCCTTGGTCACCTCCGACACCTCGAGGGGGGCAGGCTGCTTGCGCTAGACAGTTCTCAAAGTTAAAATTTCTCCTTTCTTATCATTTTAAAAAAGCAATGCAGCCTCCAAAAGAGGATTGCATTGCTTTTATAATTTACTGTTCCGATGTTTTTTCAGTTAAAAAGGTAATCGCCACAAAAAGTGCAAAGGCAAACAACAGCAGGGTTCCGCCGACAATAAAGAAGACCAGAACAAAGGTATCTCCTAAATTAAACGGATTTAAAGTATACATCCACATGCCGATAGTCAGACCAAGTGCTCCTGCCATTCCAAGGATGCTGTGAATGGATACGAGCTTTTTATATTTTACGCGGTAGACTTTATAAAAGATTCCCCAGGCAAAGACGGAAAGCCATCCTACCAGCAGGATGTGGGCATGAATGGGCCTTAACGAATAATCCATCTGCCCGGACATATGCGACCCAAGGTAGGTTCCGATAATGCCAAAGATAGCTGCAAATCTTATTAATCTAATACTCCATTTTTGTTCCATAATGTTTATTCCTCCCGTTGTTTCTCCCTGAAAAATGTAATGGTAAAGGTGGTGCCTTCGCCAGCCTTGCTGTCTGCCTTGATTTCCCCATTATGCAGCTCAATGATTTGTTTTACAATCGATAGCCCGAGTCCTGTGCCATCTTTTTTCCTGGCCGAGTCCACCCGGTAAAAGCGCTCAAAAATCTGGCTGATCGCATTCTCTGATATTCCAATCCCGGTATCTTTAAAAACAGCTTCAATTGCTGTTTGGGTTTGAGACAGGCTGATCAGAATGCTGCCGCCATGCGAGTTATATTTTATCGCATTTGTCAGAAGGTTGTCCCAGATATTCACCAAAAGCTCCGGGTCCCCCTTCAAACTGACGGGCGCGAGCTTGTAGGAGATCTCAATTTCTTTTTCCTCCAGCCGCCATTGATGTCTTCGGATGGTTTCCTTGATCTGTTCGTCCAGTTTCACCTCCGAAAGCTTCATCGGATAAGATTTCTGGTCAAGTGAAGTCAAAAGTAGAAGCTGTTTGGTCAGATTGGAAAGCCGCTTGGACTCCTGATCGATAATCTGTACATATTCGAAATGTTCTTCATCTGACAGTTTCTGTGTCTGCAAAAGTTCCGCATACCCTTGAATATTCATAAGAGGCGATTGAAAGTCATGGGACACATTGTTGATGAATGACTTGCGGGCCTCATCATTGTGCTGCAGCTGATCCTGCATGCGGCTGAAGCTTTCCGCGAGCTGTCCAATTTCATCCCTTCGTTCAATATTCAATGGGAAGTTGAAATTCTCTCGGGTAATTTCCTTGGTCGCCTCCGTCAGCTTCGTAATCGGCTTGATCAGATGCTTGGCGAACCAGATCACCCCGGTAATGCTGACAACGGCAATGGCGACAAAGAACCACGCGAAGATCATGTGAATGTCCGAGAAAAGCAGCTTATTATCGGGACGGAGAAATAGCCCGTAATTCTGGTTGTCCATGGTAAAAGGGACGCCGACCGTATTTTCAAGGTCGTTTGAAAAATGGCCCATCATCAGAAATTGGCCGGCAAAGCTCTCCATCCCATGATACACTTTCTGATCAGTCAGTACCTTTTCAGCTTCTTCAGGCAGATCTGTCTTATTGAAAGGCTGCCCGAAGAATTCTCCATCTCCGGAATCACTTACGATATAGAGCTGATAGCCGAGCTTGCTCATCGAATTTAGATACGTTTCATAAGTGGAGCCGGAGGAATGCATATGTTCAAGGCCATTGGCGATTTCCTCTGCAATACCGACATTGTGTCTGTCGATTTTTCCTTTTGTTGAAGCCATATAGACCCAGTTGGTTAAAAAGAAGGAAAGAAGGATACTTATGGCTAAGATCACAAGTGTGGCTGCGATGAATTTCCGGTAGAGCGTCTTCATTTGGTTTCCTCAAGCTTATACCCGATGCCGCGAATAGTCTGGATCTCAACGGTTGCACCATATTTTTTCAACCGGTCGCGAATTCGGTTGATGTGGGTATTTAAAGTTTGTTCGCTGCCCTCATTATCGGCTCCCCAAGCCTGTTCAATCAATGCGGCCCTCTGTGTTATTTTATTTTTGCGGGCAGACAGCAGGCTGAGCAGCTCAAATTCCTTTAATGGAAAAAGGATGGTCTCCTGATTGATTTCCACTTCAAAGCTTTTTCTGTCAATGGTCAGATTACCGGCTTTAACGACTGTTTCCATCGCCCGCTCGGCTCTTCTTAACACCACGGCTACCCGGAAAAGCAATTCCTTCACTTCAAACGGCTTGACAATATAATCTTCAGATCCAGATAGGAAGCCCTGTTCTTTATCACTGAGCTGTCCCTTTGCCGTCAGAAGAATAACAGGGATTCCGAAGTCGTCTGTCAGAAGTCTGGTGAGTTCGAATCCGTTCATGCCAGGCATCATGACATCGACAACAGCTAAATCTGCCGTCTGCTCTTCCAGGAGAGCCAATCCTTCTTGAGCATTGTTCGCACGCAGCACCTGATAGCCTTCATGATTTAGATGAATCGTTACGAGTTTTTGTATATGCACATCATCATCTACGACTAGTATTTTCATAGCAGGGCCTCCTTAAAGGGAATAGGGAGGGACCCTCACTCTATTCCGAAATTTTTTGCCGGGAAGTTTCCTTATCTTTTTCAAAAAATAAGATTAATGCCGGAAGCAGCATCCCTCTCACAAGGAAGGTATCAATCAATATTCCCATCGCAACGATGAAGCCGAAGACGAATAAGTCCGCGATTGGCATGGTCATCAGGGCGGCAAAGGTAGCAGCCAGAATGAGGCCAGCCGAAGAGATAACGCCGCCCGTATTGCGGATGCTAATTTCAAGAGCGTCCTTCACCCGGTGTTTCTTCCTTTCCTCCATAAAACGCGAAACCAGGATGATGTTGTAATCAATCCCCAATGCTACAAGGAAAATAAAAGAATAGACAGGAACACGGGAGCTGATGGCTTCAAAGCCGAATAATACATCAACCAGGAATATCCCAAGCCCTAAAGCCGAGACAAATGAGAGCAAAATAGTTGCCATCATGTAGATCGGCATCCTGATGGATTTCGTTAGTGCAAATAACAATGCAAGTATCAGGACCGTTTCAAGCAGGACAATTTTCATTATATCATTGCTGTTGACATCCTGTTCGTCCACTATTTTCGGAGTGACCCCGCTATAGTAGGACTCAGCTTCCACACCGATTTCTTCTAATAACTCAGGTGTGTCGTTACGCAAATCTTTCATAAAGGATATGGCTTCGTTTGAATATGGATTGATGGATAATGCCACACTCATTTTTGCCGCCTTGCCGTCTTCGGATAGAGCAGACAGGCGGACAGAGGCAACTTCCTCATATTCCTGCAGCTTTTCACTTATCGCTGCTGTATCGTTTTCAGCCAGCTTCTGATCACTGACAACCAGAAGTGTCGAAGGAGCCAGCTCGCCTTTGTCATATCTGGCTTCGACTATTTCATAGCCAACCCGCGATGGCAGGTCTTCCGGGAATTTCTTGACGGTGTCGAATTCATAATCAAGGCTGAAAATATTAAACGCTGTGATGAGCATGAAAATGCCGACAATTCCGCCTGAAAGGCCGGGCTTGTTCACAACGAATCTGGCAATGGGTCCCCAGACACTATGTTTAACTTCTGTTTCAGCACCGTATTTAGGAACCTTCGGCCAAAACGCCTTGCGTCCAAACAGGGTGAATAGAGCTGGAACCAGTGTAACTGACGCGAGCATGATAAAAAACATCGCCGTTCCGAAAATCGGGGCAAAGTTCTGATAATCACGAAATTCCGCGAAGAACAGAACCAGCATGGCAGCAAGAACCGTTCCGCCCGCAAAGAAAACAGGCTCGCCGGTTGCCCGCATGGCATGTTTCATGGCTTCATATTTGTTTTCGAAATGGTTAAGCTCCTCACGGTAACGGGAGAAAACAAATAAGGAATAATCAATCACGGCAGCAAACAGCAAAATGCTCATGATGGAGGTCGTCTGGTTATTGATCTCAAGTCCGCCGGCACCCATTAAAGCAACACTCTGGTTTACGACCTGGTAGACGATCGCCGTTGCCAGAAGCGGAATGATAGCTAGCAATGGTGAACGGTAAATGGCTATAAGCAAGACAAGAATGATGACAACGGTGGCAATCAGGAGAACAAAGTCCGCCTGTTCGAACAGCTTGACTGTATCTCCGGCAATACCGGCTGGACCTGTGATATAAAAGGAAGTGCTTTCAAGATCCTTCGCAATTTTATTACCCACTTTTGACACATGATCATTTATTTCGGCATACTGGTCATTGCCAAGTCCCTGTTCAAGCTCCATCGGCACAATTAAGGTGGACTTGTCCTCAGAAATGAAAGAGCCAAGTGCTTGCGGCGGAAGCTTGCTGATATCGATAATCGTCTTGATTCCATCGATATCTTCTTTCATGATTCCTTCCAGAATCTGTTTAGCTTCTTCGATTTGAACCTCGCCATTTTCGTTATGGAAAACCAGGATGCCCGGAGTTCCTTGTTTGTTTGGAAAATATTCTTCTGTTTTATTTTGGGCAATAATGGATTTCGCCTCATCAGGAAGCGACTGGAAATTATTGGTTTTATAATCTCCAAGCATCGGACCTGCACTTAAGCCAATCATCAGCACAAGCCAGCCGATAATCGTAATCCACATTCCCCGTTTGGTGGAAACCCAATCTGTTACCCCATGCAGCAGTTTTTTCACATGAATGCCTCCTAAAACTAATTTCAATGGCTATTCTACAAAATGAAAATAAACTTTATATCAACTTTCGTTTACAGTTTCATCGAATGCAATGCTAATGACTTTTAAAAGACTGTATGAAAAGATCCTTCTTGATAGAAAATACCAATAATGGTTTTTTCAGATAAAGCTGGGGTGGATTTATGCCATATACATACAAGAATCAAAAAGCGGGTCCTAAGCTTGCTTATTTAAGTATTTTTGGAACCTCACAAATTCATTTGAGAGATCCCTATGTAGTAGCTATGTGGTCTGCAGTATTTCCGGGCTACGGTCATCTGCTGTTAAATAAATATCTTAGGGGCTTTTCCCTGGTTATTTGGGAATTATTCATAAACCAAATGATTCATCTGAATTCAGCCATGGTTTATAGCTTCATCGGAGATATTCAAAAAGCAAAAGATGTAATAGATATCAGATACATGCATTTGTATATTCCTGTATATATTTTCGCCATCTGGGATAGTTACCGGACAACTGTAGACATGAATAAAATTTTTCTCCTGAACGAAAAAGACGCAGGGGCCATAAAGAGATTAGTGATAAAACCATTCGAGATCAATTACCTGGATAAAAGAGACCCCATAGCCGCTATTTTTTGGTCGTTGACCATCCCAAGCCTTGGCCAATTATACATCCACAGAATTTTTGGCGCCTTTTTTACATTGGTTATGACGGTTGTACTTGTCCATTTTTCTCATTTTATCGAAGCATTCCATTACCTCCTAATAGGAGAACTTAAGAAATCATCTCAGGTTTTAAATGCACAGTGGCTGCTTTATTTGCCATCATTTTATTTTTTTACACTTTATGATACCTATATGAACGTTGTTGAAAACAATAAATTATATGATACCGAGCAGAAGAAGTTCTTGAGAAAGTATTATCAAACAAATTCATTTCAATTACAGAAAGGCATTAAGGTGAAGTAAATGCAGGTATTTGCAACCTTTGACCATTCACCCTATCTTGAACTTGCAATCAGGAAGCTGGAACAGCAGGGAATAACTGACATATACTCGGTCCCGCTGGATAACCGGACGGAGGATCCACGGATGTTTGACACAATTCACAAGTCAGATGGAGTATCACTTATAAATAAAGGGATGGTCCTAGCGGTAATGTTCTCAGTTGTTGGAGCCAGCAGAGGATTTATATTGGAATGGGGACCAATTTATTGGGGATTGATTGGGGCTGCGGCTGGATTTCTGATTGGCTTTGCAATTGATTTCACCCTTATTAAGCTAAGAACTAGAAATAAGCGGCTGCTAAAAGGAGTAAAGTCTGAGGTTATTTTGATTATTGGCTGCCATGAAGAAGAAGGAAAACAGGTTGAGGCGATCCTCTGGGAGCATTTTGCAAACGGAGTCGCCAGAGTAAATTAACTATCCTTTTAGGAGGGAAGTGCGATGAATAAATTTCCTAATGCACCAGCATTGTTGGTTTTGGACATGCAAAAGGGATTTGATGACCCTTACTGGGGGAAGCGGAACAATTTCCATGCTGAAAACAATGCGTTTCGCCTGCTGACTGAATGGAGGAAGCGGGAGTGGCCCATATTCTTTTCAAAGCATTTGTCGCTTGATCCGCAATCGCCTCTTTATCATAAAAATGAAGCGGGAATCCAATTTAAGGACTTGGTGGCTCCAAAATCAGGGGAACAGGTTTTTACAAAGAATGTAAATAGTGCCTTCATCGGCACAGAGCTTGAAATCCAATTGCGGCAGCAGCAGATCAAATCTGTTTTTATCACAGGCCTATCCACACAGCATTGTGTCTCAACCACAACGAGGATGAGCGGAAATCTAGGGTTTATCACCTATTTGGTATCAGATGCGGTTGCTGCTTTTGACATCACTGATCATAAGGGAGTTGTCCATTCGGCGAAAACAGTGCAGGAATTGGAGCTGGCGGCATTGCATAAAGAATTTGCAGTGATTGTGACTTCCGATGAAGTGATAAAAATGTTGACTTAATATTGTGGATTGGCTGTATTGCTCCAGGGAGGTTATAAGGCTCTTATAAAAAAGGTATATCTTGAAAGGTGTGTGGCTTAAAAATGTCAGTTAATGAGACGATACTCCGTGTAACCATCTCGTTTTTGGTGTTATTTATGCTGGCAAGGCTGATGGGGCGGAAGGAAATTGGGCAAATGACCTTTTTCAATTGGGCTTCAGCCATCGGAATCGGGTCTATTGCCGGAAACCTTGTCGTGGATGACAGCACCCCCATTAAAGATGGGGTAATCGCACTAATTGTTTGGACGGCTTACACCATCGCATTGGATATCATCGACCTCAAATCGAAACAGGGAAGGTCAGTTACAACAGGTGACCCGTTGATTGTCATAAAAGAAGGCCGGATTATGGAAGCCGCTCTTAAAGCAGCAAGGGTGGACCTGGATGAGCTTCAGGCGTTATTAAGGCAGAAGGATATATTCTCCTTTAAGGATGTCGATTGCGCCATACTGGAATCAAACGGAGATCTGTCTGTTTTGAAAAAAGAAAGTCAGCAGCCAGTTACGAAAAAAGATTTAAACATTCAGAGCATAAAAAATGTTCTCTTTCCATTACCTACAGATGTTATTTCCGATGGAAAGGTCAATTCAGAAAATCTATCTAAATTACAGTTAGAAAAAAGCTGGCTTGAAAGGGAACTGCAAAAAGCAAATATCCGTTCACCAGAAGATGTATTTTTTGCACAAGTCCAACAGGACGGTACTTTATATATCGATAGAAAAAGCAAATAGAGAACAGAAGCGGCTTCTGTCCTCCTATTTATTCTTGAACGTCCCCAGCAGGCGATGAAAGGGGCATTTGGAAATCGCGGTATCATCATCCCGAAGAAAATATTGTTTCCATTCAAAATTGTCTTCGTCGCCATAACTGTTCAAATCAGGATGGATGGTGATAGTGTCATAATTGAGTAGCCTTTTGCGAACCTGATTTTTAATGCGGGATGCAAATGTTCGCTTCTTCATGAACTCCTGCAGAACCCATCTTGGCGTGATGGCAAGCATCATCGTATCAAAATGGCGGCTCTGCCTATTTTTATGTGCAGGGGTAGCACAATACATAAAGTATTTTTCCCCGTGAAAGCAGAACTCCCAAAGCGGATCGTGCGGGTCTTTAGGGATTCCGTTTGGCCACTCCACTTCATCTATCTCAGACAGTCCAGTCAGCTGGTCCCAAAAAAGCTGCTCATACTCCTCCACGCTTAAATTATCCTTCTGTTTATAAAAAATGATCAGTGAAGTGTAGCTTCCGTAATCTCTTGAGTGCTTTGTGAATTCCTTCAGGATGGATGCTGTCTGCTGGACAGAGGCCGGATCTCCTGGATCGTCCGCAAATCCATAACGAAGCTGATTGTTGGCAAACCCGATGGTAGCAGGGATGCAGGGGAAGGGTTTTTCTTTGCCGGTCATCTTTTTCTGGAATCTATTTAAGGCATTCAGCTGCCAATCTTCTAAACTCTGCAGGCTGGAGGAGCTGGCAGTATATAAATGGCTGATCTTGGTCACCCCCCTCTAACTCCTATACTATATTCCAAGCGGGATAAGGAGGGTGAGTGTCCATGGTGAAAATGGGCGGACAGAGGCGGGGGCAGGGATTTGCTTGGTATGGGGATGACGGATTGAATTGGGCAAGGGAGGATATTGGTGGTCATGACTACGAATACAGGCGGAGAACTGAAGAAAATGTTGTCATGTTGGGTTTATGGTGACCAAAATTCAGATGCGGGTTGGAAAACGGTAGTTAATTATAAGGAATAACTCAATACTCTTCCTATAGAAAAAGGGGCAGGTAATCACTAATAATCCTTAAAAATTAATTCAAAGGTTTATTCTATAAAACAACCGGGTAAGGTAATGTGTTTAGGACGAGGCGGGCTCATTTTTAAAGGGTTAAATCAAGGTGTTATAGGGGGAGAACATGAATAATCAGATGCGTCTATTAGGGGAAAAGATTATAAAAGAGAAGGACACAATAGCAAAAAAACTGCATAAGGATCGAATGAGCGACGTCGAGATGACTGAAACAGAAAGATCACAGGCTGAGAAAATGGAAGCTCACATTGTTCAGATTCGTGCTGAGTTTATTGAATTGTTTGGTGAAGCATTGCTGAATCATGAGAACAAAGATAAAGCAATGGAAAAGATTGAAAAATGGTGTAAGGGGACAGGCGAGTATTTCTTCAAGCTCGGGATCCCTTTGGATGAAGCTTTAAAGGATGCGGGATATTATCGGAAATATATCTGGAAAGAACTAGAGGAAACAATGATTGAGCATGAGATGCCTGCTGCAGAGATCTTAAAGGTTGTCTATTTGATAGATCCTCTGCTGGATCATTCCATTCATTGTTTCAGCATGGCTTATGTCCAATACCATCAGTTAACCCTCGAGAATGCAAAGCAGGCTTTCCTTGAGCTATCTGTCCCGGTTGTTCCCCTATCAAAAGGGGTGGGCATCCTGCCGCTAATTGGGAATATTGATACAGGGAGAGCACGGCTGTTAATGGAAGAAACATTAAAACAATCTGCACACCTAAAGCTGTCTCATTTAATTTTAGACCTTTCCGGTGTCATGATTGTCGATACGATGGTGGCAGATCAGCTGTTTAAAGTAATTGAAGCCTTATCGCTTGTCGGCGTTAAGACCATCATTACAGGAATCCGCCCGGAAGTGGCACAGACGATTGTTACGCTCGGCATTAATCTGAATGGCATTCAGGTAAGGGCCAATGTGTATCAGGCATTTGAAGAACTGCATGGGTAAAATGGAACATAGCAGAGGAATTCAGATTGAATTTCCTCTGCTATGTTTGAGTTTTAATCGCTTTCTTCCGTGGGCATTCATTCAATTTTTCCGCATATGAACCGTGTTAATTTTCCCAGCCGTGAATACAATGAATCAAACAGCACTTCAATGAATATTGAGGGGTGATGACATCATGTTTTCGGTAACGGGAATGCAGGGTTTTGAAATGTTTTCGCTTATGCATCTGGTTACGTTGTTTCTTTTCTTTTTTACGGCCTGGTGGCTGGTTTATTACAGGCAGGCGCTCAGGGCTTATCAGAAAATCATTAAATGGACGCTGTTTTTTACGTTGCTTGCCTGTGAAGTGACGTATCATGTATGGCTGGTCCTGACTAATCAGTGGGATGTGTCAAATTTGCCGCTCCAGTTATGTTCCTTGAGCACTTTTATTGCACTTTTCCTATTTTTAAAGCCAAATCAAAAGGCTTTTTGGCTGCTTTATTTTATTGGTGCAATTCCTCCCATTTTAAGCATGGTGACACCAGATATGGTTTACCAATTTCCTCATTACCGCTACATCAAATACTTTCTTCATCATTCAGCCATTCCATTAGCCGTACTATATTTTATTATGTTTGAAGGATACAGGGTGCCGAAAAATGCGGTGCTGGCCGGCTTTTTAACACTGAACGTGATTGCGGTGCCAGTCTTCTTTTTAAATCTGCTGCTGGGGACCAATTTTTTCTATCTGGCAAGCCCGACAGAAACCAAGACCCTGCTGTCATTTTTCGGAAATGGTGTCTGGTATTATGTAACGCTTGAAGCTGCTGCGTTAGTTGTCTTTTTTATAACTTATTTACCGATGCATTATCTGCAGAGAGCTGAACAAAAAAGGGTACGCGGAAAATAAAGCCTTATTCCCGCCGGAATAAGGCTTTTCTCCTTAATACATATATAATGTAGGTAGATATTTATCAAACCAGGAGGATTTATGCTAATTAAAGATGAGCTATATGGAGAATACAAGCTTGAAAAAGTGCTGGAGGAATTAATCAGCAGCAGACCGGTGCAAAGATTAAAGGGTGTTCACCAGGGCGGAGCGAGCTATCTTGTAAATGAAAAATGGAATATAACGAGGTACGATCATTCATTAGGTGTGATGCTGTTAGTGAGGAAACTGGGCGGTTCTGTGGAAGAGCAGATTGCCGGCTTGCTTCATGATGTTTCTCATACTGCCTTTTCCCACGTAGTCGATGGGGTTTTAAAAATGAAGCAGAAGATTATCATGAGCATATTTTTGAGCAAGTTGTTCTTGAGTCTGAAATCCCGGCTATTTTGAAAAGGCATCACCTTGATTATGAAAGCATCCTTTTTGATGATTCACAATGGACATTATTAGAACAGCCTGCACCTGAACTTTGTGCAGACCGGCTGGACTACACGTTGAGGGACATGTACCGATACGGTTATATTTCTCTAGATGAGGCACAATGCTTTTTAAAGCATATGATCGTTGTTGACGGGCAAATTTATATTTCTGACTTGCAGGCAGCTGAGTGGTTCGTCAAAACTTATTATACAGAAGTTATTGAGTTCTTCATGGAACCCTTAAATATTTTTGCCAATCATACACTTGCAAAGGCTCTAAAAAAATCTCTCGAAAAAAAACTTATTCATTTGGATGATTTGCTTGGCAATGATGAAGAGGTATTAGTGAAATTAAGGGAATCAGGGGATCAGGAAGTGAAGCGTCTTCTTGAAAAGATGGATCATAAGGTCACCGCACAAGAAGACAAGTTAGACTACGATATACATTTCAAAGGCAAAATAAGATTGATTGACCCATCTGTTTTGATTAACAGCAAGCTGATCAGAGCATCAAAGCTCTCAGAAGACGTTAAAAACAGAGGACAAAAAGCATATGAAAAAGCAAAGGAAGGTGTGTACATAAAAATTCGATAATGAAGAAAGCCTTATTCCTGCTGGCCGACAGGAATAAGGCTTTGTCTTTTATCGCTTATTCTGTTCCTTTTCTTTTTCGTACTGCCGCTGCGGAGTCATTTTGGAAATGGCGTCATCCACAACTTCCTGGGCTTTCTTCGCTTCCCGATCCTGTTTTTGTGCTTCCTCCTGAATGCGGTTTACATCCTGCGGGGTATTTTCGCTCATATAAATTGCCTCCCTTAATCATATATGTTTTTAATGTTTCCTTTTTAAAAGGAAATAAACAATCTGGATAGAGATGACAAAACGCATAGCCGATGACTGACTTTGATTTTATGTATATACCTTCACCCATTTTAGCCCATTGAACTTGATTTCTTCCTCCGGCCAATTCTGCGGCAATTCTGCATCAGTAATAACAAAATCAATAGCTGAAAAAGGGCTGATATGGAAAAATGCCCTTTGATTCAGTTTTGAGGAATCGGCTGCCACATAAACCTGTTTAGATCTTTTGATCATGATGGAGGAGGCAGCAGCTTCATCCATATTATAATCGCAGATTCCTTCGCGGCTCATTCCTCCACATGAGATAAAGGCCTTGTCAAAGTAAAAGTGTTCCAGCATCTGGTTAGTTAGTGAACCTGAGGTTGAGCGCTGCAGGGGATTCACGGTCCCGCCAATCAGAATGACCTTGCCACTGAACAGTTTATTTTCCATTCTCGTATTTAATACATCTGCGGCAGCCAGGGAATTGGTTACGATCGTAACGTTCTCAACATTTTCAATCGAACCGGCAATATGAAGAGTTGTGGAGCCGACATCCAAAACGATTGTTTCTCCATCGGAAATAAAGCTTGCGGCAGCTTCACCAATTTTCTTTTTAACCGGAAGGCCTATACCAATCCGTTTATTTAACTGCTGCTCCTTCTCTAAGCCAAAATAGCCTATCGCTCCTCCATGAATTCTCCGCAATTTGTTTCTCTTCTCAAGCCGTCTCAAGTCACTCCGGATTGTTTCAGGCGTTACACTTAATTTTCTGGAGAACTTCGCTACACTCACTTTATTATTTATTTCTAATTCCCTGATAATTCTCATGTGCCTTTCCTCAACAATCCCTTTTTTCATTAATAGCAGCCCCCGCTTTCATGTTATGGATAAGTATAGGGATGAAGTTTTAAAAATTGAGGTTAAAAATATTAATTTATTTAAAAGTTTTAAAACAGAAAGGAAAACAAAAGAATACAAAGAGAGGAAAGTCCCGAATTTCATACTTCCCTCCTATTAATCTCCGATGAATAATAGAAAATAATTTTTTGTTTATCTTTTTGCCTTTGTTTTCTTTACTAAACAATCTATTGATATTAATACTTCTTTAATAGATTTACTCTAGGATTTTAACCGTAGGGAAAAATTATTGATCAATTCATGGAGGTAAGGCTGATGAAGAAAGAAAATGAAAGCAAAGGAATGGACAGAAGGACATTTATTAAAGCGGGAGGAGCAGGGACTCTGGCTTTAACCATGGCAGCCGCAGGTTTACCAGGAGACTTATTCGAAAGCAGGGTCCAGGCGGAAGAGATAAGTGAAAAGCTGGAAGGGCCGAGACTTTCCTTCAACTCAAATGGGAAATTTAAAATTGTACAATTTAATGATACGCAGGATGATGAACGGATCGACAGACGGACTATACAGCTGATGGAAAATGTGCTGGATTCTGAGAAGCCTGATTTTGTCGTTTTAAATGGTGACAATATAACAGGCGGGTGTGACACTGAATTAGAAATGATGCAAGCGATGAATAATGTTGTCCAGCCAATGGAACAAAGAAAGATCCGCTGGGCGGCTACGTTTGGAAATCATGATGAGGATTCAACTCCAAAGAGCGGCATGGATGAGAGCGGTATGCTTAAGTTCTATATGAAATATAAGCATAATATGAATACTCCTGGAGAAAAAGGCCTGACGGGAACAGGAAATATGAATCTATTAATCAAAAAATCGAAAGGGAATAAGGCGGCCTTTAATCTTTGGCTTTTAGACAGCGGAAGATATGCCCCTCGAACAATCGCCGGCCAGGATTTCAAGGGCTATCCAACATGGGATTGGCTGCGATTTAATCAGGTCAATTGGTATTATGAAAGATCGAAAGCAATAGAAAAGCGCTATGGCTATAAAGTTCCTTCTCTTGTATTTATTCATATTCCTCTATGGGAGCACCGTTTTATGTGGTGGGGCAGTGTGGATGGCCGTACACAGGCAGGGCATGATTTGGCTGTTGCAAGGCATCAAATTAATGGAGAGCGGAATGAAGATGAGTGCCCCGGCCCAATCAACAGCGGCTTGTTTACAGCCATGCTCGACAGGGGGGATGTGAAAGGAGTATTCTGCGGCCATGACCATATTAATACATATTGCGGAAACTACTATGGAATTCTGCTTGGATATGCCGGAAATACGGGTTTTGGCACTTACGGTCTTTCAGGCCCCGAAAGAAACAGACTTCGTGGAGCGAGAGTATTTAATTTAGATGAAAATCATGATGGTGTTTTGGCCGATACACATATGGTTTTTGCCAAAGACTACGGAATTGATTTAACTGCCAACGACCAGAGCATGGATCCTCTGCCGCTGGAGAAAAAATAGGCTAAACAGAACCTGCAGTGTTTTATAGAAATCTTGAAAAATTGATGAAGGAGCTTATAAATCATGAAAGAAATTCGGAATGCAGACAAAGATGGTAATATTTTTTCAAGAGAAATGGACCGCCGCGCTTTTTTGCAGAAAACGACCTTAGCTGCAAGTGCAACTATCGGAATATCTTTTGCTAACTCTCTTAATGTAATTACAGCAAGCGCAGCCTCTTCTGCTTCGATAATGAATTCTGCTGGTAAACCTGACTTAGTTTTCCCGGTTATCAGTGACATTCATATCCATAACAGCAGCAATAAAACACTTGAAAAGTTTATAACTACCCTGGAGCAATTAAATAAGGCTGTACCGAAGCAGGATGCTTTTGTGGTTGTGGGAGATTTAACAGATTATGGATATGAATCGGAATTCGATAAGTTCATGTCAGCTTATAATGTCCACAAACAGCCAGGTGCCGTTCCGATGTTTGCCATAGGGAACCATGACTATTGGAATGGCTTATCAGTATCTGAGGCTCAAAAGCGATTCCTATCAAAAACAGGCATGGAATCTATCCGCTTTCACAAAGTAATTAAAGGCTACCATTTTATCATTCTCGGAACAGAAGATGGATTAACAGAGGGCACCTTTTCCGCTGAACAAATTAATTGGCTGGGTCAGCAGCTGAAGATTGCGCATGAAGATGATTGGAAGAAGCCAATTTTTGTCTTTCATCATCAGCCGATTAAAAGGACGATCTATGGAAGTGAATGGGGCTTTAATCAGAATAGAGACCTTTTTTACAACACTTTAAAGGAATATCCGCAAGTCATCTCATTTTCCGGTCATACCCACTATCCTCTTGATGACCCGAGAATCATTCACCAGAAGGATTTTACTTCAATCGGGACTTCAACCGGCGCCTATTTGTGGCTGGATGCCGGCAGAATTCAAGGGGAAGTGCCTGAGGGTGCAGATGTTCTGAATCAGGCATTAGTTGTAGAGGTGCATAATAATAAGGTGCTGATTAAGCGCCGTGATATTCATCATAATGACTGGACTGGAGATCCGTTTGAAATCAGCTATCCGGCAAATAAGCAGCAATTTGTTTACACAGAAGACAGAGATAAGAAAGCGCCATTTTTTACAAAAGATGCAATGCTATCTATTAATCATGAAATGACATCAGCCACTGCCATGGCCATTATGTTTACGCAAGCCAAGGATGATCTGCTGGTTCATGACTACAGGGTAGTGGTAAGGCATGCAAATACAGAGGCAGTTGTGAAGGAATTTCTTGCTTTCTCGGAATTCTATAAAGATCCTGTGCCAAATCCGTTAACGTTAACCATTGAAGGATTACAGGCCAATACAGCCTATCAAATTGAAGTGCATGCAATGGATGCTTATGGGAATGTATGTAAAAGACCTTTAAGAGCTTTAGGGAAGACGAAAACATTGGCTGCCGCAGAAACCGTTTAATCTAGAAGGTTAGTAACAATACTCAGCAGGAGGGATGAAGATGCTGCAAAATATAGGTATACCAGGACTAATACTAGTATTAGTTATCGCACTTATCATTTTCGGTCCATCGAAGCTGCCGGAAATTGGCCGGGCATTCGGCTCGACTTTGAGGGAATTCAAAAGCTCAACAAAAGAATTGCTGTCAGAGAACCAGGAAGACAGCAGCAAAACGAAATAACAAAGAAGAAAGGGGCCAACATTTTTGAAGTTGGCCCTATTTTGTGCAGGTTTTTTTGAAAAATAGCTGTTTTTTTTAAAGTTATCCGTTAAATAAATTTGCTCTTCATCTAGTCTAGTAGAAATGGGGATATCGGACACTTTCGGAAGTTTATCAGTCAGAATTTTAATATATCGGTCAGTTGCTTTCATGCCGCACTTTTACTAAAAGATGAAATTACAAACTCTTAACAGAAATTTACATTCTATTAACCTATCTGGCTTGGCACCAAGTTATTCTAGAAAAAAAGGCTTTGAATAGGAGGAATCGAGATGAAAGCAGAGCTGCATTGCCATACGAATGTTTCTGATTGCCCGCTATCGATTGATGAGGTATTGAATCTGGCCATTGCCAATGAAGTTACACATTTGGCCATCACGAACCATGACACGACAAAAGGGCTGCAGGAAGCAATTGAGAGAGGGAAGAGGTATGGAGTGGAGGTGATCCCTGGTATTGAAATTTCTGCTTTTGATTTTGACAGGGGTCGCCGGGTTCACATACTGGGCTTTTTTATCGAACCTGGGCATAAGGCAATCGAATTGCTGTGCCAGCCGATCATTGAGCGGAGGCATAAGCTTTCGTTTGAAATGGTACAAAGACTGATTTCAGCAGGCTACAGCATTACATGGGCCCGCTGTCTGGAGCTTTCTGAGGGAGGAACCGGAGTTTACAAGCAGCATATCATGGAAGCTCTTATAGAGGCTGGATATGCTGATTCCATTTACGGTTCACTTTATAAAAAATTATTTAGCCGCGGTCAAAAAGGAGAATCGCCAGGCATCGCCTTTATCCCGATGGAATATGTGGATGCGAAACTTGCTGTTGAGGCAATTCTTGAAGCTGGCGGTGTGCCTGTGCTTGCCCACCCTGGCCAATACGGGAATTTTGAAAAGGTGCCTGAGCTGGCTGAAGCCGGCCTGCAGGGGATAGAAGTCTGGCACCCCCTTCACAGTGTACAGCATGAAGAAGTGGCAAGGAAACTGGCCATACAATATGGATTAACCATGACTGGAGGTTCCGACTTTCATGGTGCTTACGGTGAGAAACCGGTTGTGCTGGGCAGCATGTCTCCGGGGGTGGAGAGAGTGCATGAATTAGCGGCGAGACGGAAGAGACTGAAAAGCCAGCGTTAATAGGCGTCACATTAAAAAAGGAGTGGATCTGCACATGTCAATGATTTTTAAACCAAAAAAGGATGAAAAGCTCTCTGTTTCTCCTGCTGTACATCAATCCAGCTTCATCATTGACAGCTATGCGGGAGAATGGACGTCAATTGGAGAAAGAAATAAAATTATCGAATCGAAATTTGGCGACTACACTTATACGATGGATGATGTAACAGTCAACTATACAGAAATCGGCAAGTTCTGTTCCATTGCTTCTCATGCATGCATTAATCCTGTCCAGCATCCGATGGACCGGGTGACTCAGCACCATATGACCTATCGGAAAGTCGACTATGGCTTCGGCGATCAGGATGATCATGAATTTTTTGAGTGGCGCCGTACAAACCGGGTTAAAATAGGCCATGATGTATGGATTGGGCACGGTGCCATCATCATGAAGGGTGTTGAAATTGGCACGGGAGCAGTCATCGGCTCCGGTGCAGTCGTTACAAAGGATGTTGAACCCTATACAATTGCAGCGGGCGTGCCGGCAAAGCCATTAAAAAGAAGGTTTTCTGAAAAGACAGCTGAAAAACTGCTAGAAATTGCGTGGTGGGATTGGCCAAGGGAGAAGCTTGAAGCCCATTTTGAAGAATTAAATGATACCGAAGCTTTTATCAGGAAATTTGGAAGTTGAATACAGACTTACAAAGACCCAGTCATTAAAAAGATTGGGTCTTTTTTATATTCATAAAAATATTACAATTACGTAACTTTCCATTTAAATTCATTCATTAGACTTAAATTGTTTCTTGATTTCGAAAGGGGCGGCGACTGTATGAGTGAAAAAATGATGCTGGTAGATGAGCTGATTACACAAATAAAGGAAGGGAAGTACAAACCGAATGAAAAGCTTCCTTCTGAGAATGAGCTTTCAGATCAATATAGGATTCCAAGAATGGTTGTACGGAAAGCGTATGAGCAATTGCAGGAACTGGGGTTCATTTTTTCAAAGCAGGGAAGAGGCAGTTATGTCCAAAATAGGAAGCAGCAGATTCCGCTGATTTTAACAGGGGATATCAGCTTTAGTGAAAAGATGAATGAGCTTGGGTTTGACTTTAGGTCAGAGAATATTTGCTGTGAAAAAATCCAGTTTGATTCTGAAGTCTTTCATGCTCTAAAAGTCGATCCGGAGGATGAAGTCTATAAAATTTCCAGGCTAAGAATCGTGGACGGCTGCCCGATAGCCTTGCATACGTCTTATGCAGCCAAATCCGTTTTTCCGCAAATTGATAGGGATGGACCCGGGATCACCTCTATTTTCCATTATTACAAAACGCAAGGCTATAAAGAATTCTCATCGGGCCAAAGTCAGCTGAGTGTGGTTTTCCCGAATGAATTTGAACGGAAAATCCTGCAATGCTCGAGTTTGATTCCGCTTTTGCTGCTGGAGTCCCTTTGCATGGACAAGGAGACGGGAACAGTGCTGGAATTCTCGAGAATTAAGTATAGAAGCGATTGCTTTACTTATTTAATTTAAATATGGCTTGGAGCGTCAATCAGGTTAATAAAACTCTTACATAATTTACACTTCTTTAACATCCGCCAGCTTGGCAACAAGATAGATTTAAGATGCAGAACAAAAACAGATGGAGGCCAAAAGGTGAAAAGAAAACAGCGAACAGAAATTTTAATTGAAGGTTCACATGAATTGGCAAAATCTTTAGCGAAAGAAATTGAGCAAAAATATTCAGTATCTGTCATACAGGAGCCTGAAAATGGACTTGTGATGATAAAGGTGCGGGAGACTTCCAGGAAAAGCCTGTTTTATTTAGGAGAAGTGCTTGTCACAGAATGCAAGGCTAAGGTGGAAGGAAAGATCGGCATGGGGATTGTGAAAGGAGATCATCCGGATTTGGCTTATCATCTTGCCGTGATTGACGCGGCATTTCTAGGGGATCTTCCTGAGACCAAACCATGGGCCGGGATACTCGAAATTGAAAAGTACTATATAGATCAAAAAAGAAAAGCAAAAAATGAAGCGATTTTAAAAACAAAAGTCAGCTTTGAAACGATGGATGTTTAATAGAAGGAGGAACAGGCTTTGAAATTAGATATTGTTCATGACCTGCAATCTGTTTATAGAAAATTAGTTGATAGCTCCTCAAGACCAGGACTGATAACAGACCTGGGCAAGGAGGCAGCGATGCTTGATGAAGAGAATGCTGCCGGCTGCTCCAGCTCGATTTTACTGCTGGCACTAACGCTGCTTGATCCTGAGGTGACGTTTAAAGTGTATGGCAGTGAGGCTGCAGCAGTTGAAAATGAACTAAATCAATTAACTTTCGCAAAAGCGGTGCAAGCGGATCAGGCCGATTATTTATTTCTCCTGAAGGATGCCTGGGCAGGCTCGCTGGAAGATGCCATTGAAAATGCGAATCCAGGCACGTTCCTAAACCCGCACAAATCCGCAGTGATTATAGCAGAAACAGGAGCGATTACGGCCGGTGATGACCTGCTTTTAAAAGGGCCTGGCATTCAAACTAGCACAGGAATCAGTATAGACCTGACAGGAAATTGGATTGAAAGAAGAAGTGAAAAAAATAAAGAGTATCCAACCGGGGTTGATCTGGTATTCGTGGACCGTAATCATCAGCTTTTATCACTGCCAAGAACGACTCAAATAACAGTATGCAGGGAGGTGGAGGAACAATGGGTTATGTAGCAGTAAAAGGCGGGACACAGGCCATTGAAGAGTCGATTAAACGCTTGAAATACGAAAGGCTGCATAAGGAGCAAGTGCTGAGAACCGGACAGATTGAAGCAGGCATGAGAGGGTTAATCGATCAGGTGATGTCAGAAAGCAGCTTATATAGTGAAAAGCTTGCTGCATTAGCGATCAAGCAGGCTGAAGGGAATCCGGAAGAAGCAGTATTCCTGCTTCGGGCATACCGCTCGACCCTGCAGCGAAAGTACTGCTCGAAAATCATTGAAACCGGGGCCATGAAGGTGGAACGCCGGATTTCAGCCAGCTTCAAGGATATTCCCGGCGGACAGATCCTGGGGGCTACAACTGATTACACCCACCGGCTTCTGGATTTCAATTTAATGAAAGAAACGGAAGTGACGGTAAGAGAATGGCTTTCAGCTTATGCTCTGGAAAATAGCCCAAATATAGAACAGCAGCATGCACCTGACCTCGTCTTGCCGAAGGTGCTTGATTATTTAAGGAAAGAAGGCTTGATTCCTCCACTTGAAAACAATGATGCTGAGCCGGATGATGTGACGAGGGAAAGCCTTGAGTTTCCATCAAGCCGAAGCCAGCGCCTGCAAATTCTGACAAGAGGAGAGACTGGAGCGGTTACTTCACTGGCCTATGCGGTTATCCGAGGCTATGGAGCGCTCCATCCGACAGTCGGAGAGCTGAGAACAGGAAGCCTGCCAATATACGTGGGACCTACGAATGAAGCCTGCAGTGATGAAGATGAATATTACATTGGCGAGATTAAAGCAACAGAAGCAGAAATGCTGATGCCGTTCATGACCGAAAAAGAAGAAGGCAAAAAGGAATTAGAGTTTGAAATCGGATATGGATTGTGCTTCGGACAGAATGAGACGAAAGCGATCGCCATGGGCATTCTGGATAATTGCCTCGAGCATCCTGATAATAGCTTTCCCAGCCATAATGAGGAATTTGTCCTCCTCCACATTGATTCTGTGGAGTCAACCGGCTTTATATCACACTTGAAGATGCCGCATTATGTAACGTTCCAGTCAAAGCTTGACAGTGTGAGAAAGACAAAAGCGAAAGCAGAAGAACAGGAAGAGGTGCAAGTATATGAATAACGCCTATAATTTTGCTTTCTTTGACGAAGGTTCGAAGCGGGAGATTAGAAGAGCCACATTAAAAGCGATTGCCATCCCGGGTTATCAGGTTCCTTTTGCATCAAGGGAAATGCCGATTGGAAGGGGCTGGGGGACAGGCGGCCTGCAGCTGACACTCTCACTGATTGGAAGAGAGGATGTATTGAAGGTTATAGATCAGGGCTCAGATGAATCTGTCAATGCAGTCAGCATCAAAAAGCTTGTAAAGGATACAACTGGTGTCCAAATAACGGATCACACCTCCCAGGCAACCATCATCCAATCACGTCACAGAATTCCTGAGGTGCCGCTTAGGACGGACCAAATTCTTGTTTTGCAGGTGCCGCTTCCTGAACCGCTCCGTTATTTTGAACCGAGTGAACATGAGACGAAAAAGCTGCATGCGGAAAAAGAATACAGCGGTGCCTGGCTCATGCTATTTGAACAGATCATGAAATACGGAAGCATGACAACAGGTGCAGATCATCCGGTCATGGTTCACGGCCGCTATGTTATGGCACCAAGCCCGATCCCGCGCTTTGATAATCCGAAAATGAATGAAAACGAAGCACTTATTTTACTGGGAGCAGGACGGGAGAAGAAGATTTATGCAGTTCCACCTTATACGAGGATTGTTTCCCTCGATTTTGAAGATTATCCGTTTGAAGGGGAAAGCTTTCATGATAAATGCTGCAGATTATGCGGGTCTGAGGGAGTGTTCCTTGACGAACTAATCGATGAGGCAACGGGAGAGACGTTTTACCAATGCAATGATACCAGCTATTGCTGTGAAATTGTAAACGAAGCTGAAAAGGCAGGAGTGAATTAAATGACTGAATTTGAGGTTCCGGTCTTATCTATTAAAAACTTAAACAAGCAATTCGGTCCTGGCTGTGATCATTGCAGGACCCCTGAGCCTTTGACCCTTATCAAAAATTACTGCAGTGTGTGCGGAACGGTGTATGCGTGCAGGGATGTGTCCTTCGATGTCTATCCGGGAGAGGTGCTTGGGATTGTAGGGGAAAGCGGAAGCGGCAAGTCCACATTAATGCAATGCCTGTACTTTGACCAGGAAACGACCTCAGGGGAAGCTTATATTTCTTCCTATCAGAATGGGGTGAAGAATCTTTTTAAGGAGTCTTCCCAGCAAAAACGGTATATCCGCAACCATTTAATGGGGAAAGTCTATCAAAACCCTTTATTGGGATTGAAAATCGACTTTTCTTCGATTGGAAATATTGCCGAAAAGTTGATTGCAGCGGGCAGCAGGAATGCGGGAATGATGGAAGCCAGGGGATTAGAATTGCTCAGCAAGGTGAATATTCCTGTCCATCGCCGGAAAGAAGCTCCAAAGAATTTTTCGGGGGGGATGCAGCAGCGTGTGCAAATTGCCAAGGCTCTTTCTAATCAGCCGCCGATTCTCCTTTTGGATGAGGTTACGACGGGATTGGATCTATCCGTACAGGCTAGTGTTTTGGATTTGATTAAGAGCCTGCAGCGGGAAATGAATATTAGCATTGTGCTGGTTTCACATGATTTGGGTGTTATTCGGATGCTGGCTGACAGAACTTTGGTCATGCTGGAGGGACAGGTCATTGAACAGGGGCTGACAGATCAAATACTTGAAGACCCTCAAGCTCCATTTACTCAAAGCTTGGTTCATTCGCTTCTTTAAGCTAATCGGAAAAAAATCTCATTTGAAATTAGGGGGAAGCACACTTGTACGTCATTACAAACGGAAAACTAATTACAGAGGATACTATTCTGCAAGGATACGATCTTCTGATAGAGGATGATCGGATCAGCAGAATTGCTCCAAAGGGAGAAATGAAATTTGAAGAATCCCTGGAGGTGATAGATGCAGCGGGCGCGTATGTTTCACCGGGATTTATCGATATACATTCCGATTATATTGAACATATGGCAGCACCGAGGCCAACGTCTTTAATGAACTTTCATTTAAGCCTCAGGGAAGCAGAGAAGGAGCTCATATCCCATGGGATCACAACGATGTTCCATTCACTTTCCCTCTATAAAGAAACAGAATATGCATACAAGCCGATTCGGGAACCGGAAAATGTCAGAAAGCTCATAGACCTTATAGATGAGACACACAGTACAAAGCATCTTGTACGCCACCGTTTCCACGCAAGGTTGGAGATTGATAATGTGGATGAAATCGAGAACCTCAAAAGCTACATCAGTGAAAATAAGGTGCATTTGATTTCGTTTATGGATCACACACCAGGACAGGGCCAATATCGTCATCTGGAAATCTATCGGAACACCGTTAAAAGCTATAACAGTATGAGCGATGCCGCTATAGATGTTTTAATCCGAAATCACCAAACAAAAGAAAAGCTCTCTGTCGAAGATATGAAGGACATTGCCGAGCACGCGCATGCACATGGGATTGCAGTTGCTTCACATGATGATGACAGCTTTGAAAAAATCGAGCTGGTGAAGAGCTTCGGCACGACAATCAGCGAATTTCCAATAACTCAGGAGGTAGCGTATAAAGCGAAGGAGCTTGGCATGTATACGGTAGCAGGAGCACCGAATGTTCTGCTCGGAGGCTCCCACAGCGGAAACCTGGGTGCAGCAGAAGCGATTCAAAATGATTCGATTGATATATTGTGCAGTGATTATTATCCGGCTGCTATGCTTCATTCCATTTTTGAACTGGCAAGGAATTATGGGAAGGACCTTGGAGAAATGATCAGACTTGTCACCATTAATCCTGCAAAAGCAGTGAATATGGATGAGGAAATCGGTTCAATCGAAGAAGGAAAAAAAGCAGACCTTTTGATCATTGAAAAATTGGCAGACGATTTTCCGGTAATTACTGGCGTATTCGTTGATGGGAAGCTGATCCAAAAAACGAATTACAGAATTTAATACTACTTTGGGAGAAAGCAGGTGGATCGGTGGAGAATCTATTGGAAATCAAGGATCTGTCCAAATCATTTACCCTTCATAACCTCGGGAAAAATATCCATGCAGTGAGCGGCATTGATATCAGGTTAAGAGAAGGAGAATTCATCGGGATTACTGGAAAAAGCGGAAGCGGAAAATCGACGATATTGAAATGCATTTTTGGAACCTACAGCCTTCAGGAAGGGAGCATTTGGTACAATTCCAAAAAGTTCGGGCCTATCAATTTGGCTGAGGCAACAAATAGACAGATGATTTATTTGCGCAAGCAAGAAATTGGCTATGTTTCTCAATTTCTGAATGTTATGCCAAGAACGACTGCCAGGCAGCTTGTAATGCAGGCCATTGTTGAAATGGGAAGGGAGCAAGTTCATGCTGAGAAAGAGACAGAGCGGATCCTTTCGCATTTCGAGCTGGACCCGGAGCTATGGGACAGCTATCCTGCCACCTTTTCCGGCGGGGAAAAACTCAGGCTGAACATTGCCCGGGCGATGGTCAAGAAGCCAAGACTGCTTCTTTTGGATGAACCGACTGCAAGCCTGGACTATGAATCTAAAATGAAGGTGAAATTCTTAATAGAGCAATTAATGCATGAAGGCACGACAATGCTTGGAATCTTCCATGATCTTGAATTTATGAACAACTTATGTGATCAGGAATACAACATGCAGAATGGTGTATTTACATTGTCTCACTAATTCTTTACCAGTGCTTAATGATTACTCATAATGCCTTATCAGTAGATTAATATTTTTTCGCTATAGTTAGGTCGATGGGATTATAAAAACTTTTCTAAATAAGAGAGGGGAATAATCATGAAGAAAATGGCTCTATTTTTGCTATCAATTGTGATGACCGTTGTATTTGCAGGCTGCTCGTTTACAGCAAACTCAGAAAAGGACGATACACTGACGATCGCCTGGCTTCCAAACGAATCAGGCGCTGATTTAGGAGAAGCACGTGACGAAATTGGGAAACTGATAGAAGAAAAAACAGGCAAAAAAGTTGAGCATCAAACAACGACTGATTATATTGTGGCTATTGAAGCGATTGCGAACGGCAACGCAGATATGGCATTCCTTGGTGCACAAGGATACATAGAAGCACATAACAAGAATGAAAAGGTCCTTCCGCTGGCTGTTCCAAGCGGCGAGTCAGGCACCCTGGAGGACGCTGTGTATTACAGCTGGCTGGCTGTTCAGAAGGAAAATGCAGATGAATACAAAAACGGCGGGGAGTTTGCCATAGACAATATTCAAGGAAAGAAATTCTCTTTTGTTTCGAACAGTTCCACATCAGGATTCAAGGTTCCATCTACAGGCATTACTGATTATTTCAGCGAAAAAGAAGAGTTTAAGAGTTTGACAGCTGAGGATTTGCTTGAAGGCGGAGAGGACAAGTTCTTCAATGAAGTATTATTTGGAGGCTCTCACCAGGGTTCTGCTGTCAATCTATTAACTGGCAAAGCGGATGTAGCGGCATTCTGTGATACATGTGTGAACAATTATGTGGATCTGGCAGAAGGTGAAGTGAATAAGCAGGGCGCAGTTTACAAAGTTAAAGATGATGCAGCTGAGCCATTGAATACGGTTGCCGGAAAAGAATTCAGCTTAATCTCAGTAACTCCTGTTTTAAACGCACCATTTGTAATTAATTCCGGCACATTGAGTGAAGAAGACCAAACACAGCTGCTTGAAATCATGACATCGGATGAAGTGGCAAATAACGAAAAAATCTTCGTTCCGGAGGACTCCGAATTTTCAGGGTTATTCAGCAGGAAGTCCGGAAATGAGCGTTTGGTTGAAGTAGAAGACGAGTGGTTCAACCCGATCCGTGAGCTTGCAAAATAAATTGAATTCCATCAGCGGGGAGGGCTTATCCCCTGCTGATGGCCGGTTGAACAATCTAATTTTATCGGCAGTTGAAATATTTATTTACTATATGTCCTTTAAGAAGTCTGGACTGCCCGTTAAAGCATATAAAACAATTGGATAGGAGGGGTTAACTCATGACGGCATTATTGGAAGTTAATCACCTTACAAAGCAATTTGGCAAAGATTCGAAAGCATTGACTGATATAAGCTTTTCAGTTCAGGAAGGGGAGTTCGTTTCCATTATCGGCCCATCAGGAGCAGGGAAATCAACTCTCCTCCGCTGCATCAACCGCATGATTGATGCTACAGGCGGAGACATCCGCTTCCAGGATCTCCATGTAATGGACCTGAAGAAAAAAGAATTAAAACAGGTCCGCACCAAAATTGGCATGATTTTTCAGCACTATAACTTAGTGAATCGATTATCGGTAATCGAGAACACTCTGCACGGAAAATTGGGAACCAAATCAACATTGGCTGGCGTTTTGGGACTTTACAGCAAAGAGGAAAAGCAGCAGGCAATCCAGATTTTGAATGTGCTAGGCCTGAACGAAATGATTTATAAGCGTGCAGACCAATTAAGCGGCGGGCAAAAACAAAGGGTCGGCATTGCCCGTGCGCTTATCCAAAATCCTCGGATGCTCTTGTGCGACGAACCCATTGCGTCTCTTGATCCTAATTCGGCGAAAGTGATTATGGATTATTTGAAGAAGATTTCAGCAACGATGGGCATTACCGTTGTTGTAAATCTTCATCAGGTTGATGTGGCCATCAAATATTCTGATCGCATTATCGGCATAAACAAGGGGCAGGCAGTATATAACGGAACGGCTAAAGGAATGACTTCTGAAGACATTAAGCGAATATATGGATCGGAAGCGGAAGATTTAATCTTTGACATCGGAGGCATCCATGCAGGCTGATATTTTTGCTAAGAAAAAGCGAAACACACTTGCCTTCCTTTTACTCCTTGGAGCCGTGACGATCCTTGCTATGATCATTACTGAGTACAATGCTTTAAAGGGTTTTGCTTCTATACCCAAAGCCATACAATGGGGAATGGCGAACTTTTATCCAACCGCAGAATCCTTAGAAAAGCTGCCAGTTATTCTTGAAAAGCTGCAGGAGACACTCCTGGTTTCGATTGCGGCCACGACAGCAGCTGCGGAATTCGCACTATTGTTTTCCATTTTCGGTTCGAATACAACAAAGATAAATCCCTTTTTTGGAGCGATTACAAGAGGAATTGCCACTGTCTTTCGTAACATCGATGTTGCCGCATGGGCATTGATTTTGCTGTTTTCATTTGGACAAAGCGCGCTAACTGGCTATTTTGCTTTGTTTTTTGGATCATTTGGATTCCTGACCAGAGCTTTTACCGAAACAATTGATGAAGTGAGCGGGGAATCTGTGGAGGCGTTAAAAGCAACAGGTGCAGGCTACTTTTCCATCATCTTTCAATCGGTGATTCCATCAAGCATTCCGCAATTAATCAGCTGGATTCTGTTCATGATTGAAACGAATATCCGCAGTGCCACATTAATTGGACTGCTTACAGGATCCGGAATCGGTTTTACATTCAACTTATACTATAAAAGTCTGGCTTATGACACAGCAAGCCTGGTCGTTGTTGTCATTATTGCTGCTATCCTATTGATCGAATATGCATCCAATTATGTAAGGAAGGTGATATTGTAATGGAGGTGAAGGAACAGCTGAGTAATGTAACAGCATCAGCCGATCATCTGCTTGGCAAAAGAATGCCGGTTAAGCCTTTGAACAAAGCGGCCATTGTGACGAGATTAACTCTCTTTATTCTCGCTGTGCTGACAGTCTATGCCTTTTACAGCTTTGATTATAAGGAACTGGACTTTATGGATGCGCTTCTCGGCACATTCGCCAATTTAAAAACCATATTCCTTGAACCGCACTTGAAGCATTTCTCCTTTGGACATGCCCTTTATCAAGTCATGATCACTCTCGGGCTGGCTTTTCTGACAACCTTGTTTGGAGCCATAATTGCAGTCCTATTCGGATTGCTGGCGGCTGAGAATCTGTCTTCGAAAAGGGTTTCTATAGTCATTAAAAGTATGGTTGCCTTTATTAGAGCCGTGCCGACCGTCCTGTGGGTCCTGATCTTTGCGGTTGCAGCCGGTCTGGGAAGTACAGCTGCTGTGATAGGAATGACCTTCCACTCGATCGGTTATTTAATCAAAGCTTATTCAGAGTCCTTTGAAGAATTGGATAGGGGAGTGATTGAAGCGCTGCAGGCGAGCGGAGCCAATTGGTGGCAGGTTGCCTTTCAAGCGGTTATCCCATCTTCCATTACTTATATGATTTCCTGGACATTCCTCCGCTTTGAGATTAACTTTGCAGTCGCGGTTGCCATGGGGGCAGCAGCAGGGGCCGGAGGAATAGGATTTGATATGTTCATGGCAAGCAGCTTTTATCTGGATATGAGGGAAATCGGGGCTATTACTTATTTTATTCTGGCCGTTGCAATTATCCTTGAAGTCTTTGCTGCGAAGATAAAGAGAAAGCTGAAAACAGTATAGTAAATATGCAATATTTGACCAGGCGATGATGCGCCTGGTCTTTTATATTTTGCTGTACATGACGACTCTCACTATTCACAAATTTGATGTTCTGTGAATCTATGAAAAGTATAGAAGAAATCCTGGTTAAAAATTAAAAATATAAAATTTTCTGAATTGACTATTGAAATTACAAGATTATCAATCTATAATGAATTTAATTATTTTCATCAGTGGAGAAAATAATATGTAAAAAACCTTTATATAGCTATAGTACATAGAATATTTTACATATTTAATAACATGGTGAAAATAATTGTCGGTTTTAAACTCTTTTAGATTAAACAACTGAGAAAAGCAAAAAAGACAAAATTGTTCAAGGGGGAAAGCAATTTGAGTAGGGTAAATGTGTGGAAAATGCTGTTTGTTGCTTTTATGTCTGTGATTTTACTGGCTGGCTGTTCCAGCGAGGAAAGCGGCGGAACTTCTGAAAAGGAGAATTCAGGGAAATCAGCAAGCGGCAAGGATCAGGAGTTAGTCATTGCTGTTAATGAGAACTTTATTTCAATGGACCCGCATAATACGGGCGATACGAATTCAAATTCCGTTCAGACGGCTATGCTGGAGGGATTGCTGGGATCGGATGAAGAGGGACAAATCATTCCGCAGCTGGCTGAGGAATACAGTGTCAGTGATGATGCACTGGAATATACTTTCAAGCTTCGTCAGGGTGTTACCTTCCATGATGGGGAGCCGTTTAATGCCGAGGCGGTTAAAACCAGCTTTGAAAGGATTATGAAGGATGAAAGCCTTCGTTTAAACAGCCGTGGATTTAATCTTATTACCAGCATTGATGTAATTGATGAGTTTCAAATTATAGTCACTTTAAAAGAACCATATGCTGGTATGCTGACAAGATTTGTTTCCGCTAAAATCCTAAGCCCGAAGCTGATCAATGACTCTTCCAGCGATATCGGCAAAACACCAGTCGGCACCGGTCCATTCAAGTTTGTGGAATGGGTTCAGGGGGACCATTTAACAGTTGAAAGATTCGATGATTATTGGAATAAGGCAGATCGTGTGAAAAAGATTACGTACAAGCCTGTTCCAGAAAATGGCTCTCGTGTAGCTATGCTGAAAACAGGCGAAGCACATGTGATCTATCCAGCGCCAGTACAAAACTTAAAGGAATTGGAAAGCAATTCAGACGTTGAAATTCATAAAATTCCTTCCACGATTGCCCGGTATGTATCCATCAATACGATGAAAGAACCGTATGATGACGTTCGAATTCGCCAGGCCATTAACTATGCTGTGAATAAAGAGGCTTTTATAAGTGTTGTCAATTCCGGCTACGGCTTGCCGCTGGACTCGATTATTCCAAGCAAAACCCAGTTTTACTCCAAACAGGAAACCTATGATCACAACATTGAGAAAGCAAAAGAATTGATGAAAGAGGCTGGATTTGAAAATGGCTTCAAAGCTGAAATATGGGGCAACACCAATTCCGACACATTGAAGGGAATGCAGTTTATCCAGCAGCAATTAAAAGAAATTGGGATTACCGTTGAGATTAAATCAATGGAAGAAGGCACATTATCAGATGAGATTTATGGAGCTCAGACACCGGAAGAAGCAAAGGTGCAAATGTGGTATGTCAGCTGGTCTGCATATCCATCCGACACGACCAATGCAACGAAGCCATTGTTCAGCAGCAGCTCATTCCCGCCGGATGGAGCGAATACAGCATACTACAAAAATGATGATGTAGATAAGTGGATTACAGAGGTTAATCAAACAGCAGATCCTGACAAGCAGGCAGAAATCTACAACAATATTCAATCAACTATCTACAAGGATGCACCTTGGATTTTCTTAGGCGTAGATGAGATCCTTGCAGGTTCAAGGTCTAATGTCGAGGGTGTCTTCATTTCTCCAACAGGCGGAATTAATGTGACAGACGCCAATCTTAAGTAAAAGCAAGGCAAGCAGAAGAGGCAAAGGCTGACGATATCCTATGCCTCTTCCTTCTAAGAAAGGGGTTTTCATTTTGCTTCAATATATCTTGAAGAGAATCCTGGAAATGATCCCGATCCTATTTATTGTTTCCATATTAATCTTTTTCTTCACTCATTTAATTCCCGGAGATCCTGCCAGATTAGTTGCCGGAAAGGATGCAACTCTTGATGAGGTCACTATCATCAGGGCAGAACTGGGGCTGGATAAACCGATTTGGGATCAATACATTACATACATGAGCAATTTATTTCAAGGAGATTTAGGCACTTCCTTAAAAACAGGCCTTCCGGTTTCAGAGATGTTTGCAGACCGTTTTATGCCCTCCATCTATTTAACTTTCATGAGTATGGGCTGGGCGTTGGTGCTAGGTTTGTTAATAGGAACATTATCAGCGGTATTCAAAAATAAATGGCCGGATTATCTCGGGATGGTCACAGCAGTTTCGGGAATTTCCATGCCGGGGTTCTGGCTTGGTTTGATACTTATTCAGATTTTTTCTGTCCAGCTCGGGTGGTTTCCAACAGGCGGAGCCGAGAGCTGGAAAAGCTATATATTGCCTTCCCTCACTTTAGGTGCCGGAATCATGTCCATGCTTGCCAGGTTTACCCGGTCGTCTTTGCTTGAGACGTTAAGAGCCGATTTTATCCGGACGGGTAGAGCGAAAGGGTTAAAGGAATCTGTAGTTATTCCAAAACATGCACTTAGAAACTCTTTAATCCCTGTCGTAACCATTGCCGGGCTGCAGTTTGGCTTCCTGCTTGGGGGATCAGTGGTAGTTGAAACCGTATTTAGTTTTCCGGGGATGGGACGATTGCTGATCGACTCCATTGCCTTCAGGGACTATCCAGTCATTCAGGCGGAGCTTTTGCTATTTTCCATCGAATTCATTCTTGTTAATTTAATCGTAGATATAATGTACAGTATGCTGAATCCGAAGATACGCTACGTTTCCTAGAGGAGGGGAATCATGGAAATCATAAAAGAAGTTAATGCCTATACCCCAGTGATTCCAAAGAAAAAATACTCACCTGTTAAAGAATTCTTTAAGAATTGGAAAAAGCAAAAAATGGCATTTGGGGCAAGCATTTTTATACTGCTGCTAATCATCATCGCCATCATTGGGCCCTATATTGCACCTTATGATCCGTATGAGCCTGATTATAATACGACGCTGCAGGGTCCAAGCAATGAACATTGGGCAGGCACGGATGAATACGGCCGCGATATTTTCAGCCGCTTGCTCGTCGGTGCAAGAATCTCGCTTGGTGTCAGTTTTCTTGCTGTTTTTTTAGGAGCGGCTGGAGGAATCATTCTTGGGCTAATGAGCGGTTATTTTGGCGGCTGGCTGGATCGGCTTATTATGCGCGGCAGTGATGTTATGTTTGCGTTTCCGGATCTGCTGCTGGCAATCGCCATTGTGGCCATCTTAGGACCGGGATTAACGAATGTGGTGATCGCCGTGTCCATTTTCAGCATCCCATCTTTTGCAAGACTGGTGAGGGGCTCGACATTAGAGGGGAAAGAGACCGTTTTTGTGGAAGCGGCGAAATCAATGGGAGCCTCACATCGGAGGATTATGTTCAAACACATTTTCCCTGAAACGCTTGGGAGCTTAATCGTTTTTATTACGATGAGAATTGGAACGGCAATCTTAGCGGCTTCCAGTTTGAGTTTTCTGGGTCTCGGTGCCAGTCCTGAAACACCGGATTGGGGTGCTATGCTCAGCCTTGGCCGTGATTATTTAGGAACAGCTTCCCATGTTGTCATGATGCCGGGATTAGCGATCTTTTTGACCGTGCTTGCTTTCAATCTTGTCGGAGATGGGCTCCGGGATGTCCTGGATCCTAAAACGAAGAATGAGTAAGGGAGATTGAAAAAAATGGAGAAGCTATTGCAGGTAAACGAGCTGGAGACGCAATTTACAAAGGATAAGGAAAAACTGAAAATTTTGCGGGGGGTCAATTTTCATATCAATAAAGGAGAGGTACTCGGGCTCGTAGGGGAATCCGGCTGCGGCAAAAGTTTAACCTCCCTGTCGATCATGAAATTATTTAAAGGCACAAGCGGAGAAATATCGGGCGGAAGCATTTCCTTCAAAGGCGAGGATCTTACTCATAAATCAGAGAGGGAAATGAGAAAAATCCGCGGAAAGCAAATGGCCATGATCTTTCAGGAGCCGATGACTTCCTTAAATCCCGTCATGAAAATAGGGGAACAGCTGCTGGAGCCCATCCGGCTGCATCTTGATTTAAACGAAAAGCAGGCAAAGGAGCATGTGATTTTTATTTTAAAGAAAGTCGGAATCCCCCGGGCGGAAGAAATCGTTTATGAATTTCCCCATCAGCTGTCTGGCGGGATGCGGCAAAGGATTATGATTGCCATGGCCATGTCCTGCAATCCTCAGCTTCTAATCGCAGATGAACCGACGACTGCACTGGATGTAACGATTCAGGCGCAGATACTTGAATTGATGAAACAGCTGCAGCGGGAGGAAGGCATGTCCGTTTTATTAATAACCCATGATTTGGGTGTAGTGGCGGAAATGTGTGACCGGGTAGCCGTCATGTATGCAGGCCGGGTAGTAGAGGAAGCGAATGTATTCGATTTATTTGAAAGCCCGCAGCATCCTTATACGAAAGGACTGATAGGTTCTGTTCCAAAGATCGGCCAGAGGAAGGATAAACTGACATCCATTAAAGGAAATGTGCCAGACCCCGGCAATATGCCAAAGGGCTGCAAGTTTGCTCCAAGATGCAATGAAGCCATGGCTATTTGTTTGGAGGAAGAGCCGGGTGCAACTGATTTGGGAGATGGGAGAAAGTGCAGCTGCTGGATGATTGAAGAAGGGAGGAAGAATGTATATGCCTGAGACACTGCTAAAAATAAACGGGCTAAAGAAGTCATTCACGCTTCCGGGCGGCATGTTTGCCAAAAAGAGATCATTAAAGGCCGTTCATGATGTGTCGTTCCGCATCGAGCAGGGAACGACATACAGTCTGGTTGGAGAAAGCGGGTGCGGCAAGTCTACAACAGGACGGCTGATCTCAAGGCTGCTGACTCCCAGCCAAGGTGAAATCTGGATTGATGGCGAAGAAATTTCACAAAAGAAAGAATCACAACTGAAATTGGTAAGAAAAAAGGTGCAGATGATCTTCCAGGACCCCTATGCATCTCTTAATCCAAGAATGAAAGTAAGAGAGATAATTGCCGAACCTCTTGTGATTCATACGAAACTATCAAAAGCGGAAAGGAATAGATTAGTCAGCGAAATGCTGGAAACCGTTGGACTGACAGAACACCATGCTGACCGATATGCTCATGAATTCAGCGGCGGCCAGCGCCAGCGGATCGGCATAGCCAGGGCGCTGATTATGAAGCCAAAGCTCATTATAGCTGATGAACCCGTATCCGCTCTTGATGTTTCCATTCAATCTCAAATCCTGAACTTATTAAAGGATTTGCAGACTGAATTTAATCTTACGTATCTATTTATCTCTCATGATTTAAGTGTAGTCGAACATATCAGCGACAGCATCGGGGTCATGTATCTTGGCACCATCGTAGAATCGGGCCCGAAGGATGTCATTTTCTCAAATCCCCAGCATCCCTATACAAAAGCGTTGCTATCTTCTGTGCCAGTCCCGGATCCAAGGCTGAGAAGGGAGCGGATTGTCCTGCAGGGAGACTTGCCGAGTCCGGTTAACCCGCCTTCCGGGTGCCGTTTTCATACGAGGTGTCCTGCATGTATGGATATTTGCAGAACAGTGGAGCCAGAGGTGAAAAAAGGGCTGGCTGATGATCATTTTGTTGCATGTCATTTAATGGATTAGCCAAACGTACCGGTTCAATGAGATTTTTCTTAAGGATTTTTCGCTCTGCAGGAATTTATCGGTCACTTTGCCGTGTTTATCGGTCAACTTTTAATTATATCGGTCAGTTTTCGGAGATATCGGTCAGAATTTAATTTTATCGGTCACATTTTTGATATATCGGTCACTTGGTGGTATATCAGCGTTCCTGTAAATTCACTATAAAATACAAGTAATAGGAGAGGATTTTCATGAAGGTTGGACTTAGCACGTACAGTTTAGTAAGAGAATTAAGAGATGGCAATATGACAGTTCTGGATGTGATCGACTGGATTGCCGAAAATGGCGGTGAGCACATGGAGATCGTTCCTTATGGCTTCTCGGTTGTGGATAATGCGGAGCTGGCACATCAAATTAAGAAGAGAGCAGAAGCAGCCGGGATTGAACTTTCTGCCTATTCCCTGCCGGCCAATTTTGTCCAGCCGACACAGGAAGCATTCGAACAAGAAGTGGAGCGGCTGAAGGAGCATGTGGATATCGTTAATCTCATGGGCATTAAGATTATGCGCCATGATGTAACAGCATTTCAGCTGAAGCCGGAAGAAATGACGATTCACTACTTTGAAGAGCATTTTGATAAGTTAGTAGAAGGAAGCCGTCAAATCGCAGATTACGCAGCACAATACGGCATTACGACAACCATTGAAAACCACGGATTCAATGTCCAATCGAGCGACCGTGTACAACGGGTCATTCATGTGGTGGACCGCCCTAACTTTAAAACAACTCTCGATGTCGGTAACTTCCTTTGCATTGATGAAGATCCGCTCGTTGGGGTAAAAAAGAACCTAAAATACGCAGCAACGGTCCATTTAAAAGATTTCTATATTCGCCCATATTTTGAGAATCCGGGTGATGGAGTCTGGTTCAGGACTGTAAATGAAAACTATCTGCGCGGAGCAATCGTGGGCCACGGAGATTTAAATATACGCGAGATTATTAGATTGATAAAGGGCTCCGGTTATGACGGTTATTTGACAGTGGAATTTGAAGGTATGGAAGATTGCAGGATAGGTTCCAAAATTGGCATGGATAATGTAAGAAGATTATGGAATGAAGTGCAGGCAGTGAATGAATCTAAGCCGGTTTTGAAAGGGTGAAGAAAGTGGAGCCATTAAGAGTCTGTATTATAGGAGCCGGATCGATATCTGATATGCACTTCAAGTCCTTTGCCGGCAATTCTGATGCTGTCCTTTACGGGGTATTTGATTATTCCGCGGAAAGAGCGGAAGCGAAAGCGCTGGAGTATGGGATCAGCCGTGTATATGGGAATATTGATGAAGTCTATAGTGACCCGAATGTTGATGCAGTAAGCATTTGCACCTGGAATAATAGCCATGCGGAAATTTCTGTTGGAGCACTAAAAGCTGGAAAACATGTTTTGGTAGAAAAGCCTTTGGCCATGAATGTGGAAGAAGCGTTAAAAGTGGAAGCAGCTGTAAGGAATAGCGGGAAAACCCTGCAGGTAGGATTCGTCAGGAGGTTTGCTACAAATACAAAAGTGCTGAAGGCTTTTGTTGACAACGGAACTTTAGGCGACATTTACTATGCAAAAGCATCATGCCTCCGCCGTCTGGGAAATCCGGGGGGCTGGTTTGCAGACAAAGACCGCTCAGGGGGAGGTCCCTTAATTGACCTGGGTGTCCATGTCATCGATGTGTGCTGGTACCTGATGGGCCGCCCTAAAGTGAAGGCGATTTCCGGGAATGTGTACAGCAAGCTGGGGAACAGAGGGAATGTCGAGAATTTACACTTTTATAAAGCGGCAGATTATCAAAAAGACCGTAACACAGTAGAGGATTTGGCGAATGCCCTGATTACTTTCGAAAATGGCGCATCTTTATTTGTAGATGTATCCTTTACCCTCCATGCAAAACAAGATGAAATTGGAGTCAAATTATATGGCACAAAAGGCGGAGCAGAACTGGAGCCTGAATTGGGGATTGTAAGTGAAGAAAATAACACCATTTTAAATATTCACCCGCAGATGGATCATTTAACATTTGATTTTGCCAATGCCTTTCAAAATCAGATCGATTCTTTTGTTTCGAGCTGCATAACAGGAACAGATCCTTTGGCGCCCGTTGAAGATGGGGTGGAAATGATGAAGATCCTCGCTGGCATTTATGAAGCGGCAGATAAGAAAAGTGAGGTGACCTTTGCTTAAAATGGAGACTGTAAAACTCTCAAATAAAATCGGTGTTATGGTAGATAGCCTGCGGCTGCCCTTGTACGAAGGACTTAAAGTCTGCAGGGATATGGGGGCTGATGGTGTACAAATATATGCGGTTGAAGGAGAAATGGCTCCTGAAAATATGGATCAGAACTCCCGGAAGCAACTTAAGAGCTATTTGGAATCCATTGGTCTGGAAATATCGGCACTTTGCGGTGACCTTGGAGGACATGGGTTTCAGGATATTGAACAAAATCCTGTTAAGATAGAAAAATCAAAACGCATTTTGGATCTCGCTGCAGAATTGGGAACAAATATTGTGACGACGCATATTGGCATTATTCCGGAGGAGCAGAACAGCCCCATCTATGAAGCGATGCAGGCAGCTTGTGAGGAGCTGGCTCTTTATGCAAGAAGCATGGATGCCTACTTTGCCATTGAGACAGGTCCTGAACCATCCGCCAGGCTCAAAAAATTTCTGGATACGCTGAGCACGAATGGGGTATCAGTAAATTTTGATCCTGCGAATATGGTGATGGTGACAGGAGATGACCCGGCAGATGGTGTCAGGCTTCTAAAGGATTATATTGTCCATACACATGTGAAGGATGGAAAGAGGCTTAAGCCTGCTGATCCCCGTGATGTATACGGGTTCCTTGGATATGGGGGCGGAACAGACCATGAGAAAATTGCCGAAATGGTTGCCTCAGGTGAATATTTTAGGGAGCTTCCGCTCGGAAAGGGGAACGTTGATTTCCAGGCTTACTTCAATGCTTTGAACGAAATTAATTATCAAGGCTACTTAACGATTGAAAGAGAAGTAGATCAAAATCCAATCCGTGATATTGCGGAAGCTGTAGGATTCATTAAAAGCTTTAGGTAAATGGATTCATGCTTTGAACAAAGTGTATAATGAGATGGGGATTTCCAATGGAAGCTTCCAAAATGGAATGGGGAATTCTCTTTTGGAAGCTTTACCGGACTTGCACAGAAATGTGATCAAGTTTAAAGGATGTTGTTGGATTTTTCAATGAAGGCGAGAGTCAACACGATTCTTTAAATGCGCCTTCAGAGTTGGAAGTCTAAATCTGCAGTCATAAAGAAGGTAGGATTATGGAGAAACAAGATCAGCTTTTAATGAAAAGACAAAATAAAAATCTTGTTCTTGATATTTTAAAGACTAAGTCTCCTATATCAAGGATTGATATTGCGAAAATAACGGGGATGAGCCCGACTTCTATAACACGAATTGTCAATGAACTTCAGCTGCAGGGCTACCTGAGGGAAACAGAGGCAGTTGCGTCTGGAGTCGGGAGAAAAGCGACCTTGCTTGAAGTTCGCGGCGATGTGCTTTATACAGTTGGTATTGAAATTGATAAATCCCTTCTAAAGGTTGGGATTGTCAATTATATTGGAGAAATGGTTTCGTTACTTAAGAGTAAAAGAAATGAATCAGAGAGTTATATGGAAACGCTCCATAAAATAAATATGGTCATTCGAAAGATTATGGATGAAAACGAAATTCCGGCTGCTAAAATAATGGGACTCGCTGTCGGTTTACCTGGATATATTGATTATAAAAACGGGATTGTAAAGGTATCGGATCAGTTAAAGTGGAAAAATGCAAACTTGGCTGAAGATCTGCAAAAGCTTACCTCTTTTAATGTCATAGTTGATAATGAATTAAAAATGAAGATTGTCGCAGAGAGCTTTAAAGGGAAAGCAAAGAATTCCCAGAATTCCATATTAATAGGCATTGGATCAGGAATTGGTTCTTCAATCATGCTTAATGGAGACATTTACAGAGGGGAAACCAATAATGCCGGGGAAATCGGGCATACAGTAATTGACCCTACAGGCAATGTCTGCAATTGCGGCAAAATAGGCTGTCTCGCCACTTATATTTCTGAAGGAGCGATCCTTGCAGACAGCAGGAAGGTGAAGGATATTTCTTCTATAGAAGATGTCTTCCAATCTTACCGGGACCGTGAGCCCTGGGCATTAAATATCATGGATAGAGCCTCCACTTATATTGCTTTGGCAATCAGTAATCTCCTCTGCCTTTACAATCCGGAAGTCATTATTTTGAGCGGCAATACGATTGAGAAACTGCCTGAAATGAAGGAAGCCATTGAGCAAAAATGCGAGTTGTATATTTGGGAGCCATTGAAGCAATCGGTGAGAATCGTCTATTCAGAATTAAGTGATAACGGAGTTGTTCTTGGGGCGGCCATACAGGCCCAAAATCTTATGCTGGAGCTTGAGTAGATAAGCCATTTTTAAGGAGAGAACTGAAGTGAAATATACTGCATTAGTAGAGGAAGTCAGGGGAGGACTGGTTGAGAATATTCATACAGGGATCATTTGTGGAGTGGATGATAAATTGGAATCTTTTTATCAGGTTGGTGATGAAGATCATTACACATACTTTCGCTCCGCATCTAAGCCAATCCAGGCGCTGCCGGTCTTTCTGACTGACATAATTGAGAAATACGGTTTAACAGAGCAGGAAGCAGCATTGTTTACAGCTTCCCATCGAGGAGAACCCTACCATATTAAGGCTCTGGAATCCATGCTGGCAAAACTTCCTGTAAAGGAAGAAGAGCTTTATTGCCCTCCTTCTTATCCTTTAAATATACAGCCAAGAGAAGAGATGATCAGACAAGGGGTTCAGAAAAGAAAGCTTTATCACAATTGCGCAGGCAAACATATGGGCTTTATTACAGTATGCCGTGAATGGGGATTTCCGGTGGAGGGATACTGGAAAGAAGACCATCCTCTGCAAAAACATATCTTGGAAATTCTTTCTCATTTATCAGGCACCCCGGTCTCTGCAATTCATATTGGTATTGATGGCTGCGGGGCTCCCGTTTTTGCAATACCGTTAAAAAAGATGTCCGAGGTATACCTTAAGCTGGCTTGTCCCGATTTGATTCAAGATTTACAGCTGCAGCAGGCAGTCATTAACATGACCGCCACTATGAATAACCAGTTCAATATGGTTGCCTCACAGCATTTTATCTGTTCGATTTTATTGGAAGACAAGAATATTGTTGCTAAAGGCGGAGCCCAGGGTGTGTATTGCTTCGGACTTAAAAAAGAACGTGCTGGATTTGCCCTCAAAGTCTTAAATGGATCTGAGGACGTCTGGCCTAACATTTTAGCGTCCATACTTGAACAAATACAATACAGCAATCACGAAACCATAAAAAAGCTAAGAAATCTAAGGCCTCCGGTTATTCGAAATGATGCTGGAATAGAAGTGGGATCTATAAAGGAAATATTCCATTCTGAGAAATTGCCTTTAAACTAAGTACAAATTAATGGGAAAGCACTATTAAAGGAGATACATAAATATGTTAATAGAAGTGATCGCAGATACTCTAAGTGATGCGCTAATTGCCCAGGAAGCCGGCGCAGGCAGGATTGAACTGGTAACCGGGCTTGCAGAGGGCGGTCTGACACCGGGTTATGCTGTTATTGAAAGAGTGTGCAAGGAGTTAAAGATCCCAGTGAATGTAATGATCCGCCCGCACAGCCGCGGGTTTTGCTATTCGGAAGAGGACATAGAAATTATGATTGAGGATATTAGCATCTGCAAAAAATTAGGAGCAGCAGGTGTAGTATTTGGCGTTCTAACACCCCAGCATCAAGTACATAACGATCATTTAAAGCGGTTAATCGATGCAGCAGATGGGCTGGACATTACCTTCCATCGTGCCTTTGATGAGGCAGATGATCAATTTGCCGCTTTGGAAAGTCTAGTGCAGTATCCGCAGATTTCCAGACTCCTTACATCCGGCGGCAAAAGTAGTGCTGCAGATGCAGCAGAAAGACTGACGCGTCTGCATGAGCTTACGGATGATAGCCATTTAAAAATAATGGCTGGAGCAGGTCTATCGATTGAAAATATTCAAGCGTTTTTAGAAAAAGTGCCTGTCACTGAAGTTCATTTTGGCACCGGGGTCCGTGTGGAATCCAGCTATGAGTATGCCATTGATCCTGAGAGAGTGCAGGCGTTAAAGAAGATTATCGGTGCCTGATGTGAAAAAGGGTTTAAGCGGGTTGTGTGCGGGAGTTGTTTTCACCTATTAACCTAAGAATATTGCTATCAAAAAAGACAGGTAGTTCACCTGTCTTTAAATAATGCCGAATGACCTGTAAAATACATTAAATCGCATAAGATTTAATAAGATAACGTTCTATAAACTCAGCTAATCCATCATTTTCGTGGTGTCCTGTAATAAAGTCAGCTGCGGCTTTAACCTTTTCGCTGGCATTCCCCATTGCCACGCCAGTACCGGCATGACGAAGCATCTCTATATCATTCGGCCCGTCTCCAATGGCTGCGACTTCACTTGGACTGATTCGATATTTGTCCAGCAAGCTTTTGATAGCAGCCCATTTGGATACATCAGGAGCAACCAGCTCAAACCCGTCATTCCAATCGATGACCCCTGCTTCTGTTTTAAACATAGCGGATAATTCAGGACTTGGGGAACCTGTTCGAACACTATATTTAAGAACATCCTGATAAGTTGCCAGTCTTAAATCACCGATATACTGCGGTGGAATTTGTCCCACTTGAGTCCAATAATCGATTTCTTCATTTGTTTCCTTACAATATAGCCCAGTTGAAGTATGGATCATAACATTACATGGCCTTTCTGCGGTCAGATGGTGAAAGCGTTCCTCGTTCAATCGTACAGTTTTTATTTGTGTCGCCATTCCTGTCTGTGCATCATGAATAGCGGCCCCATTCAAACAAATCATCGGAGTTTGTAACCCAATTTCTTTATGGTAGGGAGAGGTTACTTCATAATGACGGCCTGTTGCTAGAAACACCATGACTCCCTGATCTGCGAGCCGATAAATGGCTTCCATGTTTCGGCGGGAGATGCAATTTGAGGCTTTCAGGAGTGTACCATCCATATCAATAAATACTGCACGAAGATTCATTTATATTGCCTCCTCATTTGTTGATAAAACAATCATATCCTCTTAATATTAATGCCAGGTAAACTCTGTTTATAGAATTGTGTTTTTTATGAAACATCCTTAAAGAATAGAGGGGATAGTCGATTAAACTTAAATCACCTGTTTTAATCTATTTCTTTGTGAAGTGCTCTTAGTCCCGCTATTTGAAAAACCTATGTTTTATTTTCATAAACTTTCTTAAAAGAAGGTTAATGTATGTAAAAAAATGGATTATGACCTTCTATTTTCTTTCAAATTCTTCTATGATTACTACTGTAACAACTATAGCAGCCAAGGAGGAATTGGAAATGAAAAAATGGTTATTAGCTTTGATGGCAGCTTTACTGATTACAGGTGTGGCGACAGGCTGCAGCAATGAAGAAGACACTGACGAGACGAACACAGAAGAAACTGAAAATATGGAAACAGAAGAAGGCGCTGAAGAAGACAGCGAAGATGGAACTGAAGAGGAAACAGAGTAAACAGAATATCAAAAGGAAGTGCACCTTTTGCAGTAAGGTGTGCTTTTCTTTTGTCATAAATTCAAATTTTCAGAATGCGGATTGACTGGACTTGCAGTTCCGTGCTACATTAATTTTATATTATAAAAAGGTGTGGTGAAGTATGTCGATTGCAGGTGTCAACTAATTATTTAGTTGAATAAGGTGCTAATTTTCTGGTTTTTGCCAGTTTATTAAGAATGCCTTTTTTTCAAACAATATATGTTTGAATGCCTGCTATCAGACTGCTTCCATTTCTATATATTCGTGTAGCTTTAGACACTATGCCTGTTTTAGGGTTTAGTTTGTTTATGCCTGTTCGAAAAGTAGAACGCCCGCGGAAGCTTTCTGCCCAATTCACATTGGAGCGGGGAAGGCTTTCGCGGGCTATTTTATTTGGAATGAGGCTGAGAGAATGAATGAAATGTCCTTTGATAAATTACAATACCACGAATTAAAAAATAAAGTGAAACAGCATTGTGTCAGCAGTTTAGGGAAAGCGCTGATCGATAAGCTGGAGCCGAGCTCAAATATAAAAGCCGTCCGCAATCGCTTAAACGAAACAAGCGAGGCCAGAAGGCTGCTTGACGCCGAGAAGCATCTGCCATTAACCGGCATTTCCAATATCACCAGTATTATTGAAAAGGTGGAAAAAGGAATCATATTAACTCCATCAGAGTTAAACGCTGTATCCGATTTTCTAAGGGGCTGCCGAAAAATCAAAAAGTTTATGGCAGATAAAGAGTTTTTTGCGCCAGTTCTCTACACGTATGCGTTATCTATGACTGAATTTAGGCAGATTGAAGAAGAGATCTTATATGCAATCAAAGGAAACATGGTTGACTCAGGTGCCAGCAAAGAGCTGAAACGGATTAGAAACCATATTGCCAAAACCGAAGAGAAAATTGAAGAACGATTGAATAAGTTCTTGCGGAGCAGTGCTAATAAGGACTATATTCAAGAATTTTATATAAGCAAAAAGGATGACCGCTTTACAATTCCCATTAAAGCTTCCTTTAAAAATCAGGTAGCAGGGACAGTAATCGAAACATCTTCAAAAGGGTCGACTGTTTTTATGGAGCCTAATGCCGTTTCAAAGCTTAATGTGGAATTGGCCATGCTGAAATCGGAGGAATCGGTGGAGGAATATCAAATCTTAGCCACGCTTTCCGGAGCGATTCTTGAATCCATTTATGAGATCCGCATCAATATTGAATGCATCAGCCAGTACGATATGATTTTTGCGAAAGCGAAGTACAGCAAAAGTACGGACGCCATCGAACCGGAAATAAATAATCATGGGTATATCAAATTAGTAAACAGCAAGCATCCTTTATTGGAAGGAAACGTTGTCCCGCTGGATTTTGAAATCGGGAAGGACTTTAGAAGCTTAGTCATAACAGGCCCAAATGCAGGCGGGAAAACCGTCGTCCTTAAGACAATCGGAATCCTAACTCTGGCTGTCATGTCCGGATTTCATATTATGGCGAAGACGGGGAGTGAAATCGCCATATTTGACAATGTCTTTGTAGATATTGGCGATAATCAGAGCATAGAGAACGCGCTAAGCACGTTTTCTTCCCATATGAAAAATATTTCCGAAATCCTTAGTGCTTCCACTAATAATACGCTGCTTTTATTCGATGAGATTGGCAGCGGAACAGAGCCGAATGAAGGAGCTGCATTGGCCATTGCCATTCTGGAAGAGTTTTATCATATGGGATGTATCACGATTGCCACTACTCACTATGGTGAAATTAAACGTTATTCTGAAATGCATGATGATTTTATGAATGCAGCCATGTTATTCGATAGTGCCGAATTAAGGCCGATGTATAAGCTTTTAATAGGTGAATCAGGAGAGAGCAATGCGCTTTGGATTTCCAGAAAAATGAATATCCGCGAACATGTCCTGAAACGCGCGCAAAAGTATATTGAAAACAAGGATTATAATCTGGAAGCAGTAAGAGAGAACAAAATAAAGAAGCCAGTGATTGAAGTGAAGCAGAACATAGACGAATATCCTTATGAAATCGGTGACAGGGTAAAATGGATCAGCCAGGATGATTACGCTATTGTTTATGAGCCATTAGATAAATTTAATAACATTAAGCTGTTCTATAAAAATGAAATAGTGGAAGTGAACAGCAAGCGGATTGAATTGGACATTAAGGCAAGCGAGCTATATCCGGAAGGGTATGACAGGAATACCTTATTTACCAGTTACCATGAACGGAAGCTGCAGCATGATCTGGAGAGAGGGTCGAAAAAGGCGCTGCGAAAGGTTGAAAAGGAGATTAGGAATAGGAAGCAGGAATAGAATGAGGCGATTCTCCGCGTGGAGGATCGCCTATTTGCTGTTTGCCTCTGAGGTAGCATGGGGTTCGGACTAAGAGCTACGGTTTCCAGCTTTTTGTGTCCGAAGTTGGCTCGGGTTCGGACTTTGAATCAGGGTTTCCAGCCTTTTGTGTCCGAAGTAGGCCCGGGTTCGGACTAAGAATCAGGGTTTCCAGCCTTTTGTGTCCGAAGTAGGCCCGGGTTCGGACTCAAATCAGCGGTTTCCACCTTTTTGAGTCCGAAGTAGCCTAGGGTTCGGACTTAGAATCAGGGTTTGCAGCCTTTTGTGTCCGAAGTTGGCTCGGGTACGGACTCAAATTCAGGGTTTCCAGCCTTTTGAGTCCGAAGATGGCCCGGGTTCGGACTTAGAATCAGGGTTTCCAGCCTTTTGTGTCCGAAGTAGGCCCGGGTTCGGACTAAGAATCAGGGTTTGCAGCCTTTTGTGTCGGAAGTTGGCTCGGGTTCGGACTCAAATCAGCGGTTTCCACCTTTTTGAGTCCGAAGTAGCCTAGGGTTCGGACTAAGA
>NZ_JBYTDU010000001.1:428447-1339117 GCF_058791715.1 Cytobacillus sp. EB106-05-05-XG126
TCCACCTTTTTGAGTCCGAAGTAGCCTAGGGTTCGGACTAAGAATCAGGGTTTGCAGCCTTTTGTGTCCGAAGATGGCTCGGGTTCGGACTAAGAATCAGGGTTTGCAGCTTTTTGTGTTCAAAGTTGCTCCCTATTCAAACTCATTTTCACGGATTCCAAGTGAGCCCTGAACAGACTGTCTATGAAATCAGAAACCCTGATGCAATAAATAGTGCGGCAGCAATCACAGCCCCAATGGCTGAAACCTTCAATTTATATCGCGCATAGTCCACGAGGTCCATATCTAAAATCGAAGCAGTGGTAATGGTCGTATCGCCAAGCGGTGAGGTCAGCGCTCCGAATGCCCCGCTTGCAAACACGGCTCCAACGGTAAGCGGAATGGAGGCGCCGGTTGAAACCGCGAGGGTAATTCCGAGCGGCATGAACAGACCCCATGTTCCCCATGAGCTCCCAATAAAGTAGCCGACCACTGATCCTAGCACAAAGATGGCCGCCGGTGTCAAAAAGGCTGGCAGAAAGCTTCCGAGTGAGCTCCCGATAAAGTCGGAAAAACCAAGATCCTCCGCTGCCAGGGTGAGCGCCCAAATCAGGATGAGCAGGCTGATCGCCTCCATCATCTGATTGCCTCCATCGTAAAAATGATAAAGAATTTCGTTCATTTTCTCCCGTCTGATTATGTAGAAAATAAAGGTTAAGACGAGGGTGATAAAAACAGCCAGCAGCATCACAAATGTTGCATCGGCCATGGAAAAGGCCTCGAATAGTGTATTTGCCCCCTGTGCCATGCCATCCTGCCATAACAGGAACAGAGAAAAAGCAAGCAATAAAACCACCGGGAAAATCAAATGCCATGGCTGGGCTTTTACAAGCGATAATTCCTTTTTAATTCCCATCCGGTGGAATTCATGCTCTTGTTCTTCTAAATCGGTGTGATGTTCCCCGTTCTGCTCTCCCGTCTTTTTTCGCCGCCAAAATGTCTGCACAATACCGATCAGCAGCATAATGATCGCGTAAAAATTAAACAGAATACTTAATAAAAAAATCTCATATGCGGACATGTCCAGATCGAGCCCGCTGATGCCGCCTTCAACAAGGGATACCATGAAGCCCACAAAAGCTGTCGCAACAGGAAGCAGCACAATCACTGATTCGGTTGAAATATCGAGAGTCATGCCGACTTTCTGTTTGGAGAGATTCATTTTTTTAATCAGAGATTTGATAATGGGCCCGATCATCATAATCCGAAACATTGGCATCATGAAGGTGAACGGGAGAGTGATCCAGATGAACACAAGAAGGCCCCGTTCAGAGCGGATTCTTCTGCCGGCCCATTCGGAAAATCCCTTTATGCCGCCCGCAATATTCATCATCCCAACAAGCCCGCCGAACAGATATAAAAATCCAACTATCTTGATATTCGTTTCATCTGAAAGCGTGGTAACAATATATGCGACCGACTGTTCCGTGCCAGAAAGCAGGTCTGCTGAAACGATAATGGAGCCAACAAGGATGCCCGCCACCAAACCCGGCAGAATGTTCTTCAGCCAGATGGACATTCCGATTACGATTAGAAATGGTATGAGTGATAGCCAGGTGTTATTCAAGTTTCTGCCCTCCAGTGAAAATGCCATTACTTATTTAGTATGGCCAGGGAAGGGAGGTAAATTCCCTGACAGCATACAATAATACATCTTTTCCTGCGGACTGCCGGCTATTAGAAGGTACAGCTTTTTTCGCTTAAATACATAAACCCAGTGAATATGGGTGTATGATTCAGTAACAATCCCCCATCCGGACACATATTTTGTGAAGAGAGTATCCGAAGAACTGACAGATTCATAATTGATTTTGGATGTTCTTCATTATGACCCTTGATGCTGCTTGCACATCTTATAAATAAATATGGAGGTATGAACATGAATGATTTCCAAAACGAACTGCAAATGCTGAATGTTGGTGATTTCCATGCGAACGAGGCGGTCCCTTGGGATCAAAACCAGGTCTATAGTGATCAGTCCCGGTTATGCGCTGGTTTTGGTATTGGCTTTGGCTTTAGCTGCTTTTTCTTTAATTGCTTCAATTGTTTTAATTGCTTTAGCTGTTTTAATTGTTTCCGCTGCTCTAACTGTTTTAGATGCGGAGGCCGCTGTGGCGGACGCTGCGGAGGCCGTTGTGGAGGCCGTTGCGGCGGACACTAGGCTTATCAATATGAGAAAAGGGAAGCCCCTCAGTATGCAGGGGCTTTTCATTTGAGGGTCAGACATATGAGACAAATCCCAATACATAGAATGAGAGAGGAAGTATGTTTCATAAAAGGCATAGTTTACGGGTAAGGAGGAGCGAAATGAAAAATTTGACCCCTTCTGTGCGTCTGAAGGTGAAAAGGGACACGTTTTTTATCCCTGATCCAGCCAAAGGTGTGTATTTTCGGAATAATGTAAGCTCCTTCCGCATGGAAGGCAGTATGATTGATCAGTGGGTTCAAAAGCTGATGCCGATGTTTAATGGTGAATATTCGCTGGGGGAATTGACGTGCGGCTTGCCGGGCCCGCATAGGGATCGTGTGTTTGAGATTGCGGAAGTGCTGTACCGTAACGGCTTTGTGCGGGATGTTAGCGGGGATCATCCACATCAATTGGAAGAGCATGTTCTTAAAAAGTATTCATCTCAGATCGAATTTTTGGAAAGCTTCGGTGATTCGGGTGCATATCATTTCGAGGCATACCGACAGGCAAAAGTGCTGGCAGCAGGTTCAGGCCCTTTTTTTGTTTCGCTGGTTTCTGCGCTGATTGAGTCCGGATTGCCTAAGGTTCATATGGTCATTACGGACCCTGAATCGACTAACACAAAGAGGCTGAAGGAGATTATCGCACATGCCCGGCAAACAGACCCTGAAGTTTCTGCAGAGGAGGTAACACGACCGAGTGATGAAGGTTATTCCTGGGAGGAATTGATCCAGCCATATGATTCAATTTTATATATCTCGGAAGCGGGGAATGTGGAGGAACTGCAAGTTATACACGCCGCTTGCCGAAAGGAGAAGAAGATATTTCTTCCTGCCATTATCTATAAACAGGCTGGTATGGCAGGTCCTCTCGTGCATCCGGAATCAGAAGGATGCTGGGAGACTGCCTGGCACCGCGTACATCAATCCGTTTTTTGCAAAGACAAGCAATTGCATGCCGCCTCTTCCACGGCAGGAGCCATGCTCGCTAATTTGATTGTGTTTGAGCTGTTTAAAGAGGTTACTGGATTGACCAGTGCTGAACAGAGAAATCAGTTTTTCCTCCTTAATCTGGAGACGCTTGAAGGAAATTGGCATTCCTTTCTGCCCCATCCAAACCTAACCGGAAATACAGCTGTGGAATGGATTCAAGATGTTGATCAGAGAATCGGGCAGAATTCCAAAAAAAATAAGTCTGACAGTTTGTTTCTTTTTTTCAGCCAATTGACTTCCAAAGAGTCTGGAATTTTTCATACATGGGAGGAAGGGGATTTAAAGCAGCTTCCGCTGGCTCAGTGTGAAGTGCAGGCAGCAGATCCGCTGTCAAAGGGCCCGGCCGAGCTCCTGCCAGCTATTATCTGTACAGAATTGAGGCATGACGAGGCTCGCCGGGAAGCAGGTTTGACCGGGATTGAAGCGTATGTGTCGCGGATGGCTGGCCGGCTTGAACTGTCTCCGAATTTAGATTTATATGGAATTGGAGCAGGGGAAACATTTGCAGAAGCGTTATTACGAGGGCTGGATAAGTGTTTGGAAGAGAAACTGGCTAAGCGTCAGGCAGTACAGACAGCAGTTGCTCCTCTGGAATTGATAGCTGTTGAAGATGAACGGTGCAGGTTCTATTTAGACGCATTGACAACGATGAAGGGAGCACCAAAAATCTGCCAGGGTGAAGGAGTGTCCGGATTCCCTGTGGTCTGGGTTGGCACGGCCGATCGCTGGTTTGGAAGTGTTGGCTTTAATAGGACATTAGCTCTGAGGAAAGCGCTGCAGCATGCAATTGCACAGGCGCAAAACCAAAGAGGGAGACATAAAGCAACTGCAGTGAAGGCATCATCTGTGCTTCTGGAGGAAAAGGCCCCTCAGCGTTTGGTCATACCTCCTTGTAATGAGAAGGAACAATCCTGGCTGCTGCAGTCTGCCAGACAGGTTCTGGAAGAGAACAACAAGCAGCTCTTAGTATGTGAATTTTCATTCGAGCCATTTTTGAAAGAGAGTCTGGCAGGTGTGTTTGGGGTGTTCATACGAGAGGAGGAATTACAGTGAGTGCTGTCGTGGTAGTTGTCGGAGAGGGACTGCTGGCGGACAGCGTATGCAAAGAACTGCCTGCCGAATATAAGGTAGTCCGTCAAAAGAATTTCGAGCCTGAACTGCCGGATGGAACAAATTTGTTTCTGGTGCTGCACGATACCTGGATGCCTCCAGTCCATAAAAAGGCGGAAGAGGTATCCCGATCATCAGGTATTCCCTGGCTGCGGGGTTTTGTATCATTTGGAGAAGGTGTGATCGGACCAATGGTCCACCCGTCTGCACCGGGATGCTCACAATGTGCGGACACGCGGAAACTCCTGGCAGGGCGTGACCGTGAAGAGATGTGGAAATTGCAGCAGAAGTTCGAAGGGAACAGCGGATTAGAAAGTGACGCCTGGGTGTCACGTACTGGGCTTTTACAGGTGTCCCACCTGCTTGTGGCCGAAATACAAAGGTGCCTGGAGGGCAGCCTGGCGGACCTGGAAGGACGTATGTATCTCGTCAGTCTGAAAACATTGAAAACCTCTCGCCACCTCATTTTGCCGGATTCATTATGCCCTGTGTGCAGCTCCCTCCCTGAAGATTCACAGGCAGCTGCAAGAATAACCCTTAACCCAAGCTTGAAAGTTAGTGCAGATAGTTACCGCTGCCGATCATTGGAGGATTTAAATCAAACGCTCGTCAGAAATTATCTGGATCAGCGGACTGGTTTATTGAATGGGAAAATGTATGATTTCACACCCCCTTTTGCGGATGTAGTCGTAAACCTGCCATTGTTTGGAGGGGACGAAGGAGTGGCAGGCCGCACTCATTCCTATCAGGTGAGCGAGCTGACAGCCATTCTGGAGGGGCTTGAGCGTTCCTGCGGCATATCGCCCCGTGGAAAGAGGACAGCAGTCTATGACAGTTACCGCAACCTGGAAGACCGGGCTCTTAATCCTCTAAAAGCAGGTGTGCATGCAGAAGAACAGTATACACAGCCGAACTTTCCTTTTAATAAATTTAATCCTGATATCCCGATGAATTGGGTATGGGGTTATTCGTTCTTGCAGGAGCGCCCGATTCTGGTTCCTGAACTGCTTGCTTATTACAGCCTGGGCTGCGGGAATGGATTTGTCTATGAAACGTCCAACGGATGCGCACTTGGCGGCAGCCTGGAAGAAGCGATTTTCTACGGTATTTTAGAGGTGGTGGAGCGTGATTCATTCCTGATGGCCTGGTACGGACAGCTGGCCCTTCCGCGTCTTGACCCTTATTCCGCTAATGACGAGGAATTGCAGCTGATGATTGATCGGGTGAGGATAGTGGCGGGATATGATCTGCATCTGTATAACGCGACAATGGAGCACGGGATACCAAGTGTTTGGGCGATGGCGAAGAACAGGAAGAAAAAAGGGCTGAATCTCATTTGTGCGGCTGGAGCCCATCCTGATCCGATCCGGGCGGTAAAAAGCGCAGTTCATGAGTTAGCTGGAATGATGGGGACAATGGACGATGATTTTGAAGCGAACAAGACGAAATTACGGCAAATGCTGCAGGATTCTTCCCTCGTCAGGAAAATGGATGACCATGGGATGCTTTACGGTTTGCCGGAAGCGGAGGAGCGGCTGGCGTTTTTACTGGATGAAAACCGTCCGCTCCGAACGTTTTCCGAGGAGTTCAAGCGGGGAAGAAGACATGCAGACCTGACAGATGATCTGCAGGACCTTCTTAAAGCGTTGCACCTGCAAAATCTTGATGTCATAGTGGTGGATCAGACGACACCGGAGATACAGAGGAGTGGATTGCATTGTGTCAAGGTGCTGATTCCGGGGATGCTGCCTATGACATTTGGACACCACCTGACACGTGTAACAGGGCTTAGAAGAGTGCTGGAGGTTCCCATGAAACTCGGATATGCAAAGGAGCTGCTTACAGTTGAACAGCTGAATCCACATCCCCATCCATTTCCATAAGCCCTTGCTGGGAGGTGAAAAAGATGAATCCAGACACATTTCTGCATAATTTGCATTTTGATATTGATAAAATCACCCCGCCTGATTGGGAAGTGGATTGGGAAGATGCTCCGCTTGCCTATAAGCTTTACCGGGGCTTGCCAGTTTTCCCACTGTCACTGGAGGTTCCCCTTTCTCTTGAAGAATGGGAGGCACCGGCAAAGCCTGACCTTAGGAGAATTGGGGATTATCTCTGGTACACATTTGGCCTGAATCAATTTTCCCAGTCTGTCTCTCCAATGGGTTCGGATGAGCAAGGAGATTTTATGCAATCGTTTCGGCGGTCTGTGCCTTCTGGCGGAGCGCTGTATCCTAACGAACTATACATGTTTTTGAAAATAGATGATTTGCCGGAAGGGATCTACCACTATGATGTGCTGCACCACCGCCTGGTGCTGCTGCGAAAGGGTAATTTCGATTCGTATATAGCCCGTGCTCTTGGCAGCCGGTGTGATGTGTCAACTTGTTTTGGGACTGTATTCGTGACGACCATGTTCTGGAAAAATTACTATAAATACAACAACTTTGCTTATCGACTGCAGGGCTTGGATGCAGGGGGAGTAATTGGACAGTTATTGGAGGTTACAAAGAGGTTTGGTTTTGCAGCGGGAGTTTACTTCCAATTTCTTGATCGTGCCTTCAACCATCTCCTTGGACTGTCTGAAGAGGAGGAGAGCGTATATGCTGTTATCCCTCTCTCTGTGGAAACAACCAGTTGGGCCTCCAACAGAAGCAGCAGGGACGGAATGGCTTCTGCCTCCGATTTGTGCGAGGAAATAACCACGATTCAGACTAATAACTGGGTCAGATCTAACAAAGTAAAAGAATTTCCGATGTTAACCAGCGTTAATAAAGCGTCCATGCAGGAATCCACTAATTCGTTTCGTCAAATCATTCCTCAAGAGACCCACTGTGAGGGCCGGCCTGTGCCTCTTCCTCATGTAAACAGGATAGCGTATGATTTGGCGTCGGTCTGCCGGGAGCGTTTTTCACCGGACATCGATTTCACTTTAGGAAAAGTGAGCCAGGAGCAGCTTGCTGCCCTGCTTCAGGAGGCGACTGACTCCTGCCTGTATCGCAACGATTTAGACATGGCACTTGAAAAGCGAGCCTCATGTGTAACTCTATATGTGTGTTTGAATAATGTCGAGGGGATTCTGGATGGTGCCTATTATTACGACAGCGATGCTCATTCCCTAAGGGAGATCAATCCCGGAGACCATCGGCTTGCGCTTCAATCCGGCATGCCTGCAGGCAATGTGAATCTGTTTCAAGTCCCTCTCTGCTTTCATATAGCAGGGGATAGAGCTTACCATAAAACAGAATTGAACTATAGAGGCTATCGCATTCAGCAAATGGAAGCCGGGATGCTAATGCAGCGATTACTAATAGCAGCGACAGCGCTTGGAATGGGCGGACATCCGCTTCTCGGGTTTGATGCGAAGATGAGTGATGAAATCTACCAAATCGAATCACAGGGAAAAACTAGCCTCATCCAAATCCCGATTGGATTCTACCGGGCACGTCCATGGCTGCAGGGGAATTTAATTAGCTAGATTAGCAGATGCATATGTTGGAAGTTAAGGAATGGTTGGGCGATTAGCGACCATAATGAGGAGTGGAGAAGTAATATCGTCGTTAATAGAGTTGATTAACTCCCAAGAACAGGAAGAAGAGAAGAAATGATCGTTAAACTAAGCTGCTTTCTAAAACTATCTATCAATAAAACTACCTTTTAAAAAGGCCCCAGCTGTTATTAAGCCGGCGCCTTTTTTGCCTTTTATTCATTCCCCGAACTTCCCGCGATAATGAGCCAAAGCTATAAGCGGAAAGATATAACGGTAGCTATGATAATGAATATAAAAGCTTCCGGCCAGGGCCTGCCCTTTTGGATAGACAGTCGTCCAATCCTCTTTATCAATTGAGTTCAGCAAGTATTGAATTCCTTTTTGGATCTGTTCATTTGGCTGGTCTTCCGCTGCAATTAAAGCATCAACCGCCCATGCCGTGTCTGTAAGGGTACTTGCGTTCAAGGGAACATAAGATTTTTGACTGTCGCTCAGGCAGGATTCTCCCCAGCCTCCATCCTCGTTTTGTATTTTCTTCAGCCAGTCACATGCCTTCCTGACAGAAGAATGGTTGGAATGGCCTGCCGCAACAAGCCCTGTTACTGCGGCCCATGTCCCGTAAATATAGCAAATGCCCCATCTGCCATACCAGGAGCCGGCTTTTTCCTGGTTACCCAACAGCCAGTTAACCCCGTTCTTCATTAAAGTGTCAGTAGCTGGGAGATTCGTATAGTTCCCCAGAAACTCCAGTGTTCTACCGGTCAGGTCGGCTGAGGTGGGGTCTCCAAATATATATTCACCCTTTTCAATCGGAAGAAAGGCAAGCCATGAATTTTCGGTATTTCTTTCAAAGGAAGGCCAGCCGCCATCGTCATTCTGCATGGAGACCAGCCACTGAATGCCGCGATCCCATGCATCCTGATATTCTGAACTGTCCTCGATACTCCTGGCGATCGCTCGCAATGAAGCGGTGGTGTCATCGACATCCGGGTTGAGGGTGTTGATATCAGAGAATCCCCATCCGCCCGGTTTCCCATGGGGATTATGGATCGCCCAGTCCCCAAACTTTACATGCTGACGCTTCAGCAAATAGGTGTTTGCTTTCCTTACTGCAGGGTCATTCGAAGAAACACCCGCTAATTGGAGGGCTGTGTTTATGAGAGATGTATTCCATATACTGGCGTTTGCGTATTGTATATGAGGGAGGCCGTCTATATCTTTCCGGAGCGATTTCAGTCCCTCAACCGCATTTTTTATTACGGGCTCATCCTTGGAATAACCAAGGGACAGGAGCGCCAAAACCATTAAAAAGGTTGAGCTGAAATAACTATAGAAAGTCCCTTCCGGCTCAATCCGCTCAAGCATATAATTCTTCGCCCGGTCCATTGCCAATGAGTGGAGCTGTTCCGGCAGACCCAAAAGCTCTTCAACACCTTCTTTGAGGAATGAAAATAAAGAACGGTATTCGGGCTGAATCTCCCACCGGGCTCTTGTTGTTAGTAAGCCTGAAAGGTCAGGGCTGTTTTTTGTTTTAAGGCTGAATTTTTTCTCTGAAAGAATCAGAATCGGCGCGAGATTCACACGCCCATACACTGAAAACTGATAAAAATTGAAAGGGAAGGACAGGGGCAGAAGCATAATCTCAACGGGAATCGGAAAGGATTCAGGCCATTGATATTGTCCTGTAGATGCCAGCATAATTTTGGTAATAACATTTGCACTCTCTAATCCGCCATGCTCCAGTATAAATTTTCTCGCAGCTTTCATCCTGGAGTCTTCCTTCTCTATATAGCCCGAATACAGAAGTCCATAATAAGCCTCCAGTGTGGCATTTGCATTTCCATCCGGTTCATCCTCAAAAAGCTTCCAGGCGCCATTTTCTTCCTGTTTGCTTAAGATCCTTGCAGCCAGTCCCTGAATTAATTTTTCATCATGCATCTCCAATGTCCTTAATAAAATGATCATATAAGCGTCTGTTGAAATGCCGGTTTCAAAAGGATAATTCCATGAACCATCAGGAGATTGGTCTCTATTTAATGCGGCAATGAGACGCTTCATGCCAGCAACGGTTTTAGTCATGTTATACACATTCCTCTCCGGTTAAATTGCTCCTATAAATACATATTCATTTCACAGAGAGAGAATTCATGGAGGAGGGATGCTTATCTTTTTTCAAAAGAAACACCCAATGAGCTGGTTAAAAGAAGAATTAAAGAAAAGAGATCAAAAGCAGGTTAAGCTTTCAAATGAAGAAAAGGGGATTCTGGTTCAGGTTAAAAGGGAGACAGCAGAATGGAACCTAAATAATGTTACCCGGACAAAAGCCTATCTGGATTTCTACCGGCAGCATCCGGAAGTCCATTGGGCATTTTTAGCGCACATGGTTTCCCGGAATGGCGGCTGGAATATGACTGATTTAAAAGGGGAAATCCTGTCCCGTTTATTATCGGATCGTGAAAGACACTCTTTCTTTTCTTTTCTGGAGAGAGGGAACTGGCTCATTTTTCAGGATGCCTATCCGCAATTATTAATTTACAGGGAAAGCGTGAAAAGGAACCGGCCATTATTTCACCTGTTTCCTCACCTTGGTATATCCTTCTTCATGGAAACGGTCTGGAGCTGTTTTTGGAGAAGGATGGATTCTTATATTCTGACAACTGCTTTTATTATAAATGAACAAAATTATATTGAAAAAAGGGTACTTCAAAACTCTTTTTACAAACATGAGGTGTTTCATAAGCTTGAATTTAAGCTGCAGGAACTTCTGTCCTTGAATCACATCCTTTTTCCTTTTGAGAAGAATGGAACTATACAATTGAAGGGTCTGACTGTGAATCAGTTTGAATCGCTGCACGAGCGAATCCTTTTAGGGAAAAATCTGTACCATGTCCTTTTTAAGGACAAAGAAGTGCTAACCCTGACTGAACAATGGGCAAACACACATCCCCACACCGGTTCAAGAAAAGACTATTGGCCGCATATCTTTAATGATATTCATGAAGGTCTTCCGGGAGAGCAATATCAATTCCAATTAAAGTCGTGCCAGATTCGGCCGGGCGGACGGAGAATTTATAGCCCCAGCCTTGAAAGCGCCTGGAAAAATGTGAACCAGCCTGAAGCAGAACCAGGGGATTGGTTTGAAAATGATCATGTAGTGGAGTATTTTTTGGAGTTAGACGATATGATGAATGGGGAGATTCGGCATGCATACTGTCAAACACTTGAAAGGCTCGAGCTTGCTGCTCTTGCAAAAAAAGCTGTATGGAATTAGAAGCGATATGCCGGCCATGATTTCTATATTGAAAACAATTGAAATTGTAAAGGGCTGTTTACATGGGATGTTTGTATTGGCCATCAGTATTCCGATGGCAGCTGCAGATAAATGGCAGAGAGTATCGGAATGTATTTCAATGGAGTAAAGGGTTCCATTTTTGGTTGCTTTATTGAATAGTGGCATAAAGAATGACGTGTGAATGGCACACGTCTTTTTTCTTGTTTATTAAGGTTTTTAGCCTCTTCCATCGGCTTTGACATTTGCGATAGATATTATATTGTACAAAAAACAATTGTACCATTAAAATGCAGTGCAAAAGACCTGTCAATTACAATGCCGCTTGGCCTGCAGGCAATATATCTTCTTCAACTAACGGTGCAGTTTTGCTGAAGAAGGATTTTTAATATATTACGAGAAATATCTTAATCAAATAAAGCTTGTTTCGGAGGAAGATATGGAAGGTTTTAAAGTGATGCAATTAAAAAGTCTGTTTCATATTGATTTAACCCATTTAGTCAAGGAAAGCAAAGAAGAAGGTTTTCGGTTTCTTGAAAGATTAGTTAATGATTATGAAAAGGGCACTAATAAATTTAATAATCCTGGGGAATCTTTATATGGTTTGTTTAACAAAGAAGGTGTACTAATTGCTATTGGAGGAATAAATATAAATCCATTTTCAAAAGATGAAAACGTTGGACGGTTGAGAAGGTTCTATGTTTCTAAATATAATCGAAGGAATGGCCTTGGAAGATTTTTGTTAAGTCAGATAATTTACGATGCAAAAAACTTTTATAAGGTTTTAGTACTTCATACAGATACAGAGCAAGGGGATAAATTTTATACTTCCTTTGGATTTTCAAAGCAGAATATTTATCCAAATTCAACTCATTATTTAAGCTTATTTAATATGTGAAGAGTTATTAGGAAAACTGCTGCGTTATATGATCCATTCTCCAAACCAGGTGGCTTTTTGTTTTTGACAAACGGGGAAGGACATTTAATAGAAAAAAATGGAATTTCATCTTTATTGTTCAACTTTTATATAGTACTATTAAATAGAGATGTATAAGGAAGGGGAATCTATACTCCATATGTGGAATACCTTGAAATGATTATTTAATTAGATATAGACAATTGCGATCCTTTAATTCAAAGGACGCGATTATTTGTCTATCTTAAAATCATTCAAGGGATACATGGTGTGGACAATTAGATTCCCATTACCAAGCAGGTATCTTTGTGTATCTGCTTTTTTTATGGGTAAAAATACATCTCTATCGACACAAACATAGTATCCCTATATTGGGGGAATTTTAATGAAAAGTCAGTACCAAAACGAGGAAATTCTATCAGGTGGGAATGTTACAAACGTATACCGTTCCGGAGATACTGTTCGACGAGACTTTAAAGAACATAGTCCAAATATTCATAAGGTATTATTACATTTGGAGAGCAAAGGTTTCAACTACGCACCTAAGTTTTTAGGTGTTGATGAAAGAAATAGAGAAATATTATCATTTATTGAAGGTGAAGCTGGTAATTATCCACTAAAAAAATATATGTGGTCTAATGATGTTTTAAAGGAGATAGCTAAAATACTACGTCTCTATCATGATGCAGTAAGTGATTTCCCGATTAATGAAAGTTGGCAACCAATCGATAACACCCCTCATCAATTTGAGGTGTTATGTCACAATGACTTTGCCATATATAACATTATTTTTAATCATGAAAAGCCAGTAGGGATTATTGACTTTGACCTTGCAGCTCCTGGACCAAGAATTTGGGATATAGCTTATACCCTGTATACTTGTGTACCTTTAAGTAGACTATATCATTCTGAAACAGGTAATGCGGTTTATTATTACCCATTAAGGGATGCAGACCGCATAATGCAAAGGGTTAAATTGTTTTTTGAATCCTATGGTGTTGAGAGCCTGGAAAATGGATATTTAGAGATTGTATTGCTACGAGTTGAAGCCTTATGTAAAACCATGCAAAGGAAAGCTAAAGAAGGAGATATGGCGTTTCAAAAAATGATTGATGAAGGACATTATGAACATTATCAAAAAGAACTTGAATTCATACGCGAACATGGAAAAGCATGGATTTAATATAGTAATGAAATGAATGATTAGTAATAGCGTTAAGCCTTACAGGTTTAACGCTATTTTATTATCGTACCAAAGAAGTGCCTTATGTGAAAATAAGCATTTAAGGGGGAAATTTGTGAAGAATTGTACTTAAACGAATGCGTGCTTTAGTTTAAGAAGGGACGGATTTCATAACAAAGAAAACTCGCCAGTTTTCGGGCGAGTTTTGCCTTTTTATATGCCACTTGATGTCAAAAGGACTGTCATTTAGGAGCATGTTTTTAGATAAGCACCTCAAAACGGAACCCCACATTCAATGGAGATAGGCTTTTTTCTGTGGGAACATCATTTCCTGTTTTGCATTTATAAAACAAACATGTCCTTTATTAAAGAAAGTTAACACTCTATTTACAAATCGGTAAAGCTCCAATTGTTCGACATTTTTTATATAATCACTTGATATAATGACATTATTTTAAAAGGAAGGGAGATGAATACAGATAAGACCTTAGCAGCGAGTATAAACCTATCTAAAAAAAAAACAAAATCATTGGGGGAGGAATCATGACGGAGGTTTTGCTTTATGTCGGTACATATATTTCCCTTACTTTTGCTCTTGGCTGGCTGATTACGGTCGCTTTTAATCTATTTTTAAAATGAAAACCATAGTAAAAAAGCTATTAAAGTCCTTTTCCTCTGCATGCACTCATGCCGCTGCGGCTCGTGCCCTTCTTTAAGGAATCTAATTATCCAGGGAGGAATTCGATATGTGGATTTTAACACTATTTTTAAAGGACCGGATCCAAATGTTTGAGTATGACAACAGGGAAGAAGCAAGAACGGAGCTAAAGAAAGCAAAAGGATGCAAAATTCTATCTGAGATCATTCACTATAGGGATTTTGAAAATAAATAAAATTCTCTTGTACAGCCGGAATACTAATCTGGGAAAGACCTTCTTCCATTGAAGGTCTTTATTTTTTTAGTAGATAAACAGCTGCCTATTTTGTTTAGAAATAAGAAAACAAAGATAAAATTCGTTTAAGAAATATTGACTAATATCAAACGTTGGTTTAATATGTTTATTATAAAACAAACAAATTTTGATTTTGTTTAGAAATATTAGGGTGGGTTTAACCGATGGAATATTCAAATCAATTCTGGGACGCTTCTTTAGAGGAGCTTAAGCAGGGTTACATGGAAGAAAAAGAGACATACACTTGCCTGTTATGCGGGGAAAAGACGGAAAAAGGGATTGTCTACCCATATAAAGATCGATTTTTCGAAGCGGAACGGTATATGCGCATTCATATTGAAACGGAGCATATCTCGGTTTTTGACTATTTGCTTTCGATGGATAAGAAGCTGACAGGGCTTACGGATCATCAGAAAAGTCTTCTGCAGCTTTTTTATCAGGGGAAAAGCGATAAGGATATTCAGAAGGAGCTGGACATGGGGAGTACCTCGACCATTCGCCATCACCGTTTTGCCTTAAAAGAAAAGGAACGTCAGGCGAAGACCTTCCTGGCGATTATGGAATTGCTGAAGGAAAAGGATGAGCACGCACCAGCGTTCCTGCCTGTCCATAAAACAGCCACGATGGTGGATGACCGCTACAACATTACAAAGGGGGAACAGGAGAAAATCCTAAAGAAATACTTTCCCGAGGGTGCCGATAAACCCCTTGCGAAGTTTCCGCCTAGAGAGAAGCAAAGGCTGATTGTGCTGCGGGAGATTGCCGGTGGGCTGAAGGCCGAACACAAATACGGCGAGAAAGAGTTAAACGACACACTAAAGGCCATTTATGAGGATTATGCGTTGATCAGAAGGTATTTGATCGATTATGGATTCCTGGACAGAAAGCCCGATGGCAGCGAGTATTGGCTTAAAAAATAGAAAAACGGGGGATTAACATGGAACGAAAAAGAGAATTAAAGCAGCAGTTTAAAGAAACGCCCATTGAAGCTGGGGTTTATCAAATTAAAAATACAGTGAACAATAAAATCTTCATTGGCAGCACAAATAATTTAAAAAGCCTGAACGGAGTCAGATTTTCACTCGAAACAAACGGCTATATGCCTAATCGGGGGCTGCAGGAGGAATGGAATCAGTTCGGGAAAGAGGCTTTTGAAATCAGTATTCTGGAGAAGCTGAAGAAGAAGGATGATCCGTATTTTAACGAGAAGGAAGCCCTGGGGAAGCTGGAGGAAAAGTGGCTGGAGGAGCTGCAGCCATTTGGCCATAAAGGTTATAACCAGGAATAATACCAACAATAAGAAACAGTTGAAGTCTGGTTCCCTTATGAATCGGACTTTATTTTTGTGGTGAAGCCTGATTTTGCAAGAATACTAGAAATCTGTGTCAATCTGGGATTTTTTATGAAAATCTTTGGATAACTTTGTTAAAATTAAAGGCGGGCAAATTAACTTAATTTAAAATATTTTATGAAAGGAATAAAATAACGAATGAAAAAGCCAACAAAGATTCATTTTTATGCTATTGCAATAATGATGGCAGGAATGCTCGCGGGATGCGGAGACAAAACAAATGATGGGGTCAATGATGACGATTTGAAAAACAATTCATCGTTAGAATCTGCTGCTGAAGAGACAGCAGGTGAGTCAGAGGCTAATGATGGAAAAGACTCTTCAACAGAAGGATCTGCTCATAGTGAACCAGATAGTACGGCTTCGGAAAATAGTGCAGGGGATAAAGAAGACAACAAAACATTATCCCAGTATTCCAGTCAGCAAATCGAATACGCAAGAGTTTGGCTGCAGCTTGGACCGAATCAGGATCTCGATGAATTGTATATTAGGCACATTCCTGCCGGTACACCACTTAATCCGGAAGATGAGACAAGTGCAGGCTATCCGGAATATGTAATCCAGTTAGCAGGTTCCCGCCTTGCAGATGGTTCCGTTACTTATAGTGGAAATGGGGACGGGACAATTAATGTTTACAATGTTCCTTTGCGATGGGATGGCCAATACCCAGCAGGAGAAAAATTTTACAGTGATATAATTGAAAATACAAAGCAAGTGTCCATTGAACCAGGCGAGGATGGAAAGGTTATTGAATTAATAGAAAAGCTAATCGAAGAATAAATTGTCTGAATGGAAAAAGAGCTGGAATGACAAAGTCAAATCCAGCTCTTTACACACGGTCTTATTTTAAAGCTAATGATTCCTTCAGCCAGTTCTTCCCCTCAACAATCCGGCTGACCATCATGGCCGAAACCGTGTTGCCGGCTGAATTCAGGAGGGTAGCCGGTGCATCAATGACCGTAGATATAACAGCGATAACCGGCAGCACCTCAGGAGGGAAGCCGAATACACTCAGGATCAGCATTTCGCCTATCATCCCGCCGCCAGGAATGGCACCCATCACGGCTCCAACCAGAAACGAAATAACAAGGATAGTAAGGATGCTTGTCATGCTCGACATGTCTTTTCCAAACAAGCTGAACAGGAAGACGATCTTAAATACTCCGCCAATAACAGAACCATCTTTATGCGTGTTCGCGCCAAGCGGGATCATCGTCTCCGCAATGTCCTGGGGAACACCCATTTTTCGGACAGCGGCCAGATTAATTGGGATACATGCTGCACTCGAGCATGTGGCAATCGCACTGACAGAAGGAGTGATCGCATTTTTCCAGAACACCTTGACGCCATCTTTACCGCCAGCCGCAAAGGCATACAGCGTAAAGAAAATAAAGAAGTAAATAAGAGTCAATACCAGATAAAGTACAAACACACGGACATATCCGCCAAGAATCTGCGGGCCAAGCTCACCAATGATTGTCGCGAAATAACAGCCAAGACCGATTGGCGCATAGTACATGACAAATCCAACAAACTTCATCATCACGGCTGAACAGGATGAAAGGAGATTGGCAATCGGTTTGCCTTTTTCACCTGACATCGCTGTTGCCAGTCCGAATAAAATCGAGAACACAATCAGCTGCAGCATGTTGCTCTTTGAGAACAGCATCTGGAAATCAGGAACCGTGAAGGCCTGAACCAGCTGGCCCAGGAATGTGATTTCTTCCTCTTCTGGATCGATAGAAGCTTCCGTCATAATGCTCTTAATTGCAGAGACATCTGTATTCTTCAGCGGATCCACAATGGAAATCCCGATGAAGCCCAGGATCGCGGAAATGACAGCCGTAATAAAAAACACGGTGAAAATCCCGGCCATAATCTTCCCAAGTCTTTTCATTCCGCCCATATTCGCAAGGCTTGAAGCGATGCTAAAAAAGACGAGCGGCACAATGATCATAAATAATAAATTCAAGAATAAATCCCCAAATGGCTTCACAACCGCAGTCTTCGGGCCAAAAACCACTCCGGCAACTCCGCCGATGAGAATGGAAAGGAGCAGGAAGATGGTTAGCTTGTAATTTGCAAAAACCTTTTTCATGTTGTCTCAACCTTTCTGTAATATCCAACACTCTATTATATATTAAAATGGTTTATCAAAAGAAGAGTGCTGGTATATTTCTTACTATTCTGTATACTTAAACTCTATTAGCCAAGCACCATTTGACATCCTCCAGTAAATGTCATACAGTGAGATTATTCAATGCTGAAAGGGTGAAGAAAAGCACATGATCCTTTAATCCTGCACTTAGTGAAAGCCGATAGTACAGCCTCCCGTTCAAGTTCCACACCGTGTGGGAATGGGCTTTATTTATCGATGATTTTTCTGAGACAGGATTGAATGTGTGTGCTTTTTGACTTGAAGAACGGCTTTATTTCGAAAAGCCTATTTAAGTCTATGGTTGTGCCGCACTGCCTCCTGTCTCGGAAAGTCGAGATAGGAGGCTTTTGTTTTGGGGGAATTTTAGTGGTTCGGAGGTAGAAGGATGGAATTTAAATTACAGGAGATAAAACTTGCCCGTACAAATACAGGCCCATATGGAATCGCTGTTTCAGAAAAGGGAGAAGTCTGGTTTACGCAGCATAAAGCCAATAAGATAAGCTGCATCGGATTGAATGGGGAAATGAAAGAGTATCCGCTTCCGACACCGGATGCAAAGGTCATGTGTGTAATGGTGTCGTCAAAAGGAGAGGTCTGGTTTACCGAGAATGCAGCAAACAGCATTGGGAGAATAACGAAAGAAGGCACTATTCAAGAATATCCCTTGCCCCATCCAGATTCAGCACCCTATGGGATTACAGAAGGGCCGAGCGGAGATATCTGGTTTACCGAAATGAATGGAAACCGTATTGGGCGGATTAAGAATGATGGTTCTATCATTGAATACAATCTTCCGGCTCAAGGTTCGTACCCGGCCTTTATAACACAGGGATCTGATGATGCTCTATGGTTCACAGAAAACCAAAATAATGCCATCGGAAGAATTACCGAAAATGGAGAAGTGACAGAGTTTACAATTCCTACACCTGCTTCCGGGCCTGTTGGAATTACGAAAGGAAACGACGGTGCTCTCTGGTTTGTGGAGATTATCGGCAATAAAATTGGACGTATTACTACATCTGGAGATATCACAGAATTTGAAATTCCAACCCCGAACGCCAGGCCGCATGCCATCACAGCAGGGGAAGGGAACGACTTATGGTTCACAGAGTGGGGAGCAAATAAGATTGGAAGAATTGCAGCCAATGGAATGATTGAGGAATTTCCGATTGAAACTCCAAATGCTGAACCGCATGGGATTTCAAGCTGCGATGGGAAGACCATCTGGTTTGCACTGGAGTGTGATAGGATTGGGAAAATCACTTTAATCGATTAATTAAAGGTCTAAATTGATGAATTATTTAACCCCGTCATATATATGGACGGGGTTATTTTAGCTCAGTATTTTTTTTTTCAATGAAAAGGCATGTATTTGAGGAGCGGCTCAAAAGAACGTTTTCTCCCAAAAAAGCTCTCCATCAAAATCAAGGAGAGGCTGGTACTACAGGCTGCTCTTGGTAAAATATTTCCGGGTTTCTTCACGCGTTTGATTTGGCAAGACACGGTCTAGCTCTTCATTTAACCATGAAAGTGTTTTACTGCGCAGGAAATCACGCATTTTTTCTTCGGCTGAGAGCATAACTAAATTGATGGTACAGGAGGAGGTACCTGAAGAGCAGATATTTTCTCTATACAAATAACCATTATCTTTAATGTTTTTACATTGAAAAATTGGCTTGGGACCTTCAACTGCTTCAATTACATCCCAAAAAGATATTTCTTCTGGCGATTTAGCGAGTTTATAACCACCCTTAACTCCAGGAACTGAGGTAACAATCCCGCTCTTTGATAATTTACTGAATATCTTTGACAGATACGTTTCGGAAATCCCTTGGAAAGTGGAAAGTTCCTTTATTCCAATGGAGGAATCCTCTTTATTATCAATTAAATATACGAGGCAGTGAAGTGCGTATTCAACTCCAATACTATACTGCATTACTAACACCTCTTCATAAATGAGATTAATTTATCTTAAGAATTTTCTATTCCTTTGTCAAACATGATCAATTGGCACAAATTAACATGAAAAGAGGTTTGACATAATAAAGTCTACCCTTTATTATAGACAATATCAATCGCTGATTGATGCTATCCACAATTCAAATTTCAAAATGCGGTTGAATCAGCTTTTAAGGAGGAATTGATATGGAACAACGAATTGATTATTACAATTTAGCACCAGAGGCAATGAAAATAATGATGGAAATGGAGAAGTATACGAAAACAACAGGTTTAGACCGTAAACTTCGTGAGCTGATAAAAATTCGCGCTTCTCAAATTAATGGCTGTGCCTATTGCATTAACATGCATACAGCTGATGCGAGAAAAATGGGAGAAACGGAACAGCGTTTATATTGCATTAGTGCATGGAAAGAGTGTACATTTTACACCGAAGCAGAAAAAGCAGCTCTTGAATTAACAGAGCATATAACTTTAATTCCGGCGAAACGTGTGCCGGATGAGCTTTACCAGCGAGTGCGGGAACATTATGATGAGAAGCAATATATTGATCTTGTTCTAATTATCAATCAAATCAACAGCTGGAATAGAATTTCGATTGCAATGGGGAATGTCGCAACCGACGAAAAGTAATATCTTCAACTGTTAAAGCCATAATAATTTTTCCATTTTTTAAACATGATGGTCTTTAAGCTGAGACTTTTTTTAAAAATAAACTTACCTTCTAGTAAGTAAAAAGCATTAACCTTTCGGATAGAATAAAATGTCAAAGTTAACATTGCAAAATAGAAGCTCATAAAGTTTACCCTTAATGCAAAAGCTACACGTGGAAATATTGAAGCTAAAATCCATTATAAAAAGGGGAGTTTTAAAAATGATGAAAATAGAAAAGAAATTATACACGGCTACTGTAAATGTTCAAGGCGGAAGAGATGGGAAAGCGGTTTCTGACGATAACAATCTGAATGTAGACTTGAGATATCCAAAGGAATTAGGCGGGGACGGAGCTGGAACCAATCCGGAGCAGCTGTTCGCAGCAGGGTTTGCCGCATGTTTCCAGGGAGCGATGGGCACTGTCCTTAGGAAAAAGAACATTAAAACAGACGGTATAAATATTGCTTCACAAGTTACGCTTGGCAAGGATGCGAACGATGGCTATGTGCTGGCCATTAAAATGGATATCACTGTAAAGGGCGTAGAAACCAGCGTGGCAGAAGAAGTCGTTGCGGAAGCTCATAAGGTTTGTCCTTATGCTAAAGCAACTCAAGGTAATATCGAAGTAATCTCCAACGTTGTTGGTTAATCAGCTTCCGGGATCACCCAAAGAATGCCTATCTTTTAACAAGATAGGCATTCTTTTTTGCATTAGGAATTAGATTTTGTTTAACCTATTCTTCATAAAATAGCTCTTTATCCATTTTATAATAAGAAGGAGCGGCAGATACACATATACAAAACCAATTCCCACATTAGAAGTGAAATTGACAAGATAATCAACACTCTTAAATTCCTGAAGGTATACAGAAACAATCATCTCTGCAATAAGTAAGAATAGCAAAGTCGCTTTTGGAGGAATGGAGAAAGTTCTTTTTACGATTCTTGTACATGCCCACAAAGAAATACATATAGGGGATATAATCACTAACAGCCAAATAAAGATGAATACATATTCAAATCTTTCCAGGAAAGAGAATTTAACGATCTTAACCATCATAAGAGTGGGCCAAGGTAAATGCTGTAATACCTCTTGATTAAAGTATAAGAATGATATTAACGTTATAATTAGGTACACAATGAGAGTATATATATTGCCAAAATACGCCCATTTTGAAATATCTCTGTTATTTGAACTTTTAAGGAAGGGATAATACATCAGGATCCACTCGAAACCAAGAAAAAGCAGGGCATACCCTTTAGAAGAGAAAAATAGCTCACTGAGGGAATGACTAAAGGCTGGGAGCAGGTAAATATAATTCGCATGCATCAAGGGGAAGTAAATTAAAAAGAACAAAAAAGCAGGCAATATAACTCCCCAGAAACTAAAGCCGGTTAAACTGCGGAAGCCGCTTGAGATAATATAATAAAATGTGAGTCCGAAAACGGTACATAGCTGCCATGTTTTTATTGAAGGATACACCCATATTTGGATGACCTCAATATAAGCACGGAGGACTGTCAAAGAAGCCAGCCAGAAATAAACCAATGCCATGACAGACATTATGCTGCCAATCGCTTTTCCAAAGCAATACTGATGAACAGCTACTAAATCATTAGTTCCCCCGCCTAATAGCTTAAAAATAATATAGAGTATGATATGGGTTGCAGCCCAAGTTATAATTAAAGAAATCCAGGCATCCTGCTCAGCATGTTTAATAACCTGGCTTTGAAAATTTAGGATACCAATTCCGGTTTGTGAAGAGTGAATGAGAAAAAATGTGAAAAAAGCCGAAACTTGAAATTGTTTTTCTACTTTTACGTTCACTAATTTCCCACCCCAGTTTGCCTAACTGCAATTTTGGTATTTACCTCATATGTCATATTAGGATATATCCGATCGTAAAAACTCTTTTCAGAATAATTTCTGTGATTTGTTTTATACACTCTTCCTATACCTAAAGGATCTACACCATTTGTTTGAAAATCCTTTAGAAGTAATTCAGCATCGTTTGAAATTGATTTCTGTATGGCGGTTTTAAATAATTTAAGATCCTTTTCATCTTCTAAATTGATCCATTCAGGCAAAGCATCAAGTTCTACATCTAAATTTAGGCTTACTCTAACTTGTTCCCTGAGGTTCTCCTTGATGATTTTCACCTTGTGTTTTCCATAGTTTGTTCTCACCCCGATATTAGCTTTGTGTCCATGCATGTTGAGGTCAAAACTGTATACTCCCATTTTGTTTTTATCCGTCATTAATTTTAATAAGAAGGTTTCTTTTTCGGAAATCCTAAGTGCTAATTTTTCACCTTTAAAAATCCCCATACCATCGACTTTAATTTGCCCTTTAGAATCAACTGTAAGATTTGGAAAGGACATATCAATTCCACTACCAAAAAACTGGTCATACATTACATGGGAGTTAGATTCAGGAACTCCTTCATTTTCAATACTTTTATCAATCAAATTCATTAAGAATAGGGGACTCTCATTAAGTGTTTTACTTAGTATTAAATCTGGAGTTCCATCTGTAATGACAATTCTTACTATGCCAATTTTTGGATCCTTACAGATGGGGTCTAATATGGAAGCTAAACCATCTCTGCTTAGTTGATCCCCAAATATCATTACCCTTACTTGACCTATTTCAAAGGGAAATTGAGATTTATGGCTAAGTTCTTCCTGCAGACTGGATGGATTTTTAGCAGCAGCTGTGATTAAAGCAGGATTATCACTCTCGGCATAATTTGGATAAACAACACTTGCCTTTAGCATCTCATCTTCTTTGTCATAACCTACATTGTGCATCAGAGAGACTTCATTAATAACATTGTGAGGTACACATCCAGCCAGGAATAGAGTTAGAACAACAATACCCATTTTAACTAATGTGTTATTCATCATTAATATCTTCCTTCTTTTTGTTACTCTCTTTTGGTGAATATTTAATTTTATCTTTAGGTCTCAAAAAATCCGGCCTTTTGTTTAATTTGGTATAAGGAGGCCTTATGATACTATCCGCAAGACTATTGATGCGAAACGGGTGCAAAGGAACCATGTAAGGAGTATCAAATGATTTTAATTTAAACAAATGACATAGCAGCACAACAAAGCCTATCATAATACCCAGCCCGCCCAGGAATGATGACATGATGATAAAGGGAAATCTTAAAATTCGAATGGTGTTGGACATGACGATAGTTGGCGTTGTGAATGAAGCTAAGGCTGATAATGCGACAATGATTAATAAAATATTACTGGTCAGTGCTGCCATTACAGCGGCCTGTCCAATGACAATACCGCCAACAATGCCCAATGTCTGTCCTACTTTAGTAGGCAATCGGGCTCCTGCCTCTCTTAATAATTCAATGGTCAATTCTAAAAAAAGAACTTCCAGCAGCGGTGGAAATGGAACATTAGCTCTGGACTCTATTAGCGGACCCAGTAAATCCGCGGGCACCACCTCATAATGAAACGTCATAACCGCAACATAAATGGCGGAAGAAAAGATGGAAAAGATGATCGCAAGTATTCGAGTAAAACGGAAGAAAGACCCGATTATCCAGTTATAATAATAATCCTCAGATGAGAGAAAAAAATCGAAAATGGTAGTAGGTCCGGATATTGCGTATGGTGAACCATCACTAAAGATAACGACCTGGCCGGAAGTAAGTGAATAAGAAATTCTATCCAGCCTCTCTGAAGAAAAGTAAAGCGGAAAAGGAGTATAAGAATTTTCCTTGATTAACTGGATTAAAGCAGAATTATCCCAAATGATATCAAAATCTATTTCAGAGAGCCTTTTCTTTACAAATTTTATATGCTGTTCATTTGTAATGCCATCTAAATAAACAATCATTACTCTTGTTTTTGACAGTGTGCCCAGCACGATCTCTTCAGTAGTTAATAATGGAGATTTTAACTTTGTTCTAAGTAAAAGAATATTCGTATCAAGGCTCTCAACAAACCCTAATTTTGGACCGATAACATTAAATTCATTCTCAGTTTCGTTAGATTCTCTTATCCCTTTAGATAAATTATTTACATTTACCAAAAGACAATCTTCTAAGTTATTTTTAAATTGAATTAGGATATATCCCTGATGAATTTTCTCTTCGATTTCTTTTGCTTCCTTTGTTCTGATAACGTCTTCAAGCGGAAGGCTGTTTTGAAATTGATTCATATCAAAAGCCTGGTCATTCTTTTTTTCGCACTCATTAATATATGGAAGTAATACATGTTCCATCGTCTTGTGATCGATCAGTGTAGTGAAGTATAAAATGACTATCTGGACTCCGGAAAGATTTTTTTGAATTTCTTTAAAATCAGATGATTTTTTGGCTGTATTCACTATGTCGGCAGGTGTTTGATTTTCTGCAGGATTCAGATTGGTGTTTTCCTTTTTCATAAACAAATGTACTCCTAACATGTGTTACTACTTATTATTATTACTATCAAAAATTGTATGCACCTTAACATTTTTATTATGGCTGTATGTTTATTTGCAAAATATGACCATATCTTTGAAAAAGAAACGGAAATAATAGAAAATGAATAGGTCTACGGCTGAAAGATAATTTGATTTAGGAGTGGAAAGATGAGAGATATTTCGATCTTAATTGCGGATGATGAGGAGGATATTGCTGATCTGGTTGCCATCCATTTAGAAAAAGAAGGGTACCATGTTATTAAAGTTTCGGATGGACAGGAAGCTGTTCGGGTCGTCGGGACTCAATCGATTGATTTGCTGATTTTGGATATCATGATGCCGAAAATGGATGGATATGAAGTAACCCGCCGCATTCGCGGGCAGCATAATATGCCCATCATCTTTTTGAGTGCTAAAACATCTGATTTTGATAAAGTACAGGGATTGGTCATTGGAGCAGACGATTATATGACGAAACCATTCACCCCGATCGAATTGGTTGCCCGTGTTAATGCTCAGCTTCGGCGTTTTATGCAGCTGAATCAGCCGAAAGCAGATCAAAAAACCTGGCTTGAATATGGCGGGTTAGTGATTACGCCTGATCAGCGCACAGTTACCCTGTATGGTGAAAGCATTGAGCTTACGCCGAAAGAGTTTGATATTTTGTATTTACTTGCGAGTCATCCAAAGAAGGTGTACAGTGTGGAAAATATTTTTCAGCAGGTGTGGGGAGAAGCATACTTTGAGAGCGGCAATACGGTCATGGTACATATTCGTACGCTCCGAAAGAAGCTTGAAGAAGGCAGACAGAACCACAAATGGATTAAAACCGTGTGGGGAGTCGGGTATTCCTTCAATGGGTAAAATGGTGCGCAGCTTTCGTTCAAAGATGGTGCTGTTATTTGGTTTAAGTATGATTTTTTCTGGACTTATAACGTTTATAGTCTTTAAATCACTGCAATTCTATTATCACGCGAATGTCCAGTATGGTGACCGGCTGGAATATTATCGAAAAATGATGAAGCAATTTGGCGACATTAACGTCTTTTTACTGCTGTTTATCCCGCTTTCGTTCCTATTCTTTTATTTACTCACGAAGCGGTATTCCAGCTATTTTAATGAGATTTCAACTGGAATCCATCATCTCTCCCGGGGAGACTTTTCACATCAAGTTCAAATAGAGTCAAATGATGAATTTCGGGATATTGCTCATGATATTAATCTGGCAAGTGAAAAATTGAAGCAAGCTGTAGAAAGAGGAGATTTCTCGGAAAGCAGTAAGGATCAATTGGTCGTAAATCTGGCTCATGATTTGCGGACGCCGCTGACTTCTGTGTTAGGATATTTGGATTTGATCCTAAAGGATGAGAGCTTGACTGAAGAACAAGTCAGGCATTTTTTGACCATTGCCTTTACGAAATCTCAACGTTTGGAAAGGCTGATTGATGAATTATTCGAAATAACCAGAATGAATTATGGCATGCTTCCAGTGGAAAAAAAGAGACTTAATTTGACTGATCTGCTTAATCAATTAAAGGAAGAATTGTATCCTGCGTTCAAAAAGAATCATTTGACTGCCCGTATGGATAGCACACCCCTTTTACCCATCTTCGGTGATGGAGAATTGATAGCGCGTGTGTTTGAGAATCTTCTAACCAATGCCATTCGTTATGGATATGAAGGTCAGTATGTCGATATTACCGGCACGATTGATGGGGATGAAGTGGTCGTTCAAGTGGTGAATTATGGAGACAGCATCCCCCCGAATGAACTTCCGCATCTATTTGATATGTTCTATACGGGTGACAAAGCACGAACACATCAAGAAGATAGTACCGGCCTTGGCCTGTTCATTGCGAAGAATATCTTGGAGCAGCATAATGGAACCATTACGGCAGAAAGCAATGTCATCAGGACCATTTTTGAAGTTCGTCTGCCAAAGGAAAGTGAACGAAGTAATGAAGATTAGCTAGTATTTAAGAAAAATTTAAAAATTACCCTACTCTTTTTTTAAATAGTTTTTCCTATTCTTAAAGCAAGGAAGAATAAGGAGGAAGCTGAAAAATGAAGAAGTGGGGTTTTTTACTAGTAGTTTGCCTGGGGTTAACATTCGTAAATATGGACTCTTTTTTTGAACCAAAAGTAACCATACAAAATAATGATCAACTTGAAAGTGACATAGAGGATAGCAGGTCTATTGAACATATTCAAGAAGAGATAACAGAAGAACAAATCTATCAGGGAAATTTGCTTTTGGTCAACAGTGAATACCCGGTCCACCCGGATAGTATTAAGTCAGATGTCATCAATCTAACTGAACACAATGAACGGACAAGGGGATATGGCTTGTTAAATAGCGAAATTTATTTGTCAGAGGACGTTGCCCGTGAATTTTCAGAGATGATCGCTGCAGCAGAAAAAGAAGGGGTCCGAAATTTCTCAATAACCAGCGGCTTTCGAGGCTTTGAAGAACAGAGTGCTCTTTATCAGGAGATGGGTTCTGACTATGCCTTGCCTGCTGGCTATAGTGAACATAATTTGGGTTTATCGCTTGATGTAGGATCTACGCAAATGAAAATGGCCGACGCACCTGAAGGAAAGTGGATAGAAGAAAATGCCTGGAAATACGGGTTCATCCTGCGTTATCCAAAGGACAAGACAGACATAACAGGAATTCAATATGAACCTTGGCATATCCGGTATGTTGGCCTGCCGCATAGTGCAATTATGAAGGAAAAAAATTTTGCTTTAGAGGAATACTTAGATTATCTAAGAGAAGAAAAACAAATCTCTGTGAATATGAATGGGGAAACATACACGATTACTTATTACCCGATACCTCAAACCAGGACGATTAACCTACCGGACGATAGCTATTATGAGATTTCAGGTAACAATATGGATGGGGTATTTTTGACCGTTTACAAATGATAAGAAAAAATGGGGAAGCCCGTAGTGCAATGGAATTTAAGTTTTTCAGTGATTTTGACTTTTGATATCCATCTTGACACTTACCTATTAGTAAGTTACTATCGGGATATGGAAAACAGAAAAAAGCAAATTGTAGACTTAGCACTTAAATTGATACAGCAAAAAGGGTATGTAGCCTTCAGCTATGATGACATTTCTAAACAGCTTGGGGTGACCAAAGCAAGTATTCACTATCACTTTGAGAAAAAGGAGGATTTAGGGGTCGCAGTTACGGATCGTATTTTATTGAGACTGCAGGAATCTTTCATGTTAATTAAAAATTCCCAGGATTCTGCTGAAGAGAAACTGAAGCAGTTCATCCAGAAGCAGGCTCAAAGATTCGAGTGTACTGAAATTTGTCCGATTTCTTCGCTGCAGACGGATTATGAATCTTTGCCATCCACCGTACAAGAAAAGATTGAGGAAGTCAGCAGACTGGAGCTCAGGGTTATGAAAGAATTAGTTGCAGAGGCACAAGCTGAAAATATCATAAATAGCTCTGAAGATGTCCATCAAGTAGCGGTAACGATATTATCAAGTGTTAAAGGAGCTTTATTATACAGACGGGTTCTGGGTGATGATGTATTAGCCGAAGTACTAACTCAGTTAAATCGATTCTTAAAAAAACCGTAGAAACGGTTTTTTTAATTATAAATACTTACCTTCTAGTAAGTAACTTTTAAATTTTCTTGAAGACCTTAATAAAGAAAGTGGGGATTGCCACAATGAAAAGAATGCTATTGGTTTCTCTTTTGATGTCATGCGGGGCTACCTTTATTACCCCGTTATTCCCTTTATATAGTGAGGCTTACCGGCTGAACAGTCTGCAAATCACTATCTTGTTTGCCATTTATGCTGCATTCCTATTGCCTACTTTGTTCATTGCGGGAGAAAAAGGCAGCACGTGGGGATTAAAAAGGGTTGTTCGCTTCAGTATATTGATCTCCATCGCATCTACCTTATTCTTCATAGCTGGCAATCATTCCTGGATGCTCTATGTTGCCAGATCATTGGAAGGAATCGCATACGGAGCCTTTACAGGTACAGCTGCTGCTTTTCTTATGAAGCAAACTCTTCCCAGCCAAATAGGCGCAGCTCTCAAATTATCAGGTGTTACGATTCTTATTGGTTTCGGGCTGGGACCAGCTATCGCGGGTTTGATCCTGCAATATATACATTTCCAGCCACTCCAGCTGCCATTTTGGATTTTGCTCGTCCTGCTTATCATCTCACTAATTGTGCTAGAATCTATTCCTAAAGATGCTGTTTCCAGTGAACAAAAACGTGAAAAAACGAAGATATCGCTTGGTGTGCCAGACAATATTCGTTCTCCATTTATCTCAATGGCCGGATTGCCTATCTTCACAGTTTTCACAATTCAAGGAATCGCGTTTGCTCTTATTCCTAATTTCGTCAAGAATGTTATTCATACGTCCAACCTTTCCGTTTCTGGTTTTATCATTTTCGTACTTCTCAGTGGATCAGCTTTGGCTCAGTTCATACCTTGGCCAAGTCAACTCATTACAAGAATGAGAATCGGCATCCTGCTTCTTGCGATAGGGTCTTGGGTAATTGTTACTTCCGGTTTAATATCAAGTTTGCCGCTGCTCTGGGCAGGCATATTCATCCAGGCTATCGGGGGCGGGTGGACTTTTCAAATGGCCCTGCGACTTGCCGGACAGTTACCGGAGCCAAACGAACGGCCGCGAGTCATTTCGGTTTTTTATTTGTGTGCGTACTCAGGATTTATCGTTCCCGTAATTGGAGTCGGAGCGCTTACTCAGTTTTTCAGTTTAAACCATTCGCTGATCGTTCTGAACCTGTTTGCCGCCTTTATTGTTATTTATGTGCTGCTGTATTCCGTCAGATTTAACCGCACTTTTTCAAACATATAATGAACTAATTACTGAGTTCTAACCATAATCAGAGTGCTTTAAAACCGAGCTGCCAGTACGGCAGCTTTTTTTCTCCTATTAAAAGGGAGTTTAGTTTGAGAAGTGTGCTTACATACTAATAAGTGTGGTGCTGAGTTATAGTGAATGTTAACTTCAGTCAATTAATAGATGTATGCTCTTTAAAGGACACGTATAAAGAGACATGGCAAGGAGCTTGAATAGAATGGAGACATCTATAGAAAGGCTATTATGGAGTATTGCACTTCCTGGTTTTGGGCAATTTTTAAATGGAAAATTGATAAAGGGAATGGTTATTGTATTTTTAGAGTTCCTTATAAATGTACAAGCGAATTTCAATGGGGTCATTATTTCAAGTTTTCATGGAGATATTGAAAAGGCAATTGCAGAAACCGATTATTTGTGGCTGATGTTTTACCCTTGTTTGTATTTTTTTGCTATGTGGGATTCCTTTAAAGATGCGGGAGGAGGGAAAAACAGTTATTCTTTTCTTCCGTTTGTGTCTTCAGCTTACTTTGTTACAGTGGGGTGTATATATTCCTCTACCTTTAAGCTTTTTGGGGTATTATTAGGGCCTATTTGGCTTCCGATATTGTGTGTAATACCAGGTGTCAGTGTGGGTGTTATTTTAATGAAGGTATTAAGAAAAAAACACATCGAACCCTTTTAAACAAGGCAGCCAATTTATTATTAAGCGCTTTAATAATTGGCAATGGAAGGTGTTTAGGCACTATTTAATGAATAATTACCATGTTCAATTACAAACTAAGAGAAGAAAATAAATTGTGGAGGGGCCTCTTAGATGAAATTAAACGAATTAGGCTTTCTTTGGTACTTACATTCAAGTTCGAATATGGTCAATATTTTTTTGGGGAATCTGGTTGAAACTGCTGAAGATCCTGATTTGAAGGATGTTTTAACTGAGATTAAAGCACTCTCATCATTCCAGGAACAAGAGGCTTCACAATTCTTGGCTGATAATGGATTTAATGTTACACCGTTTTTTAGTGAAAATGATTTACATAGCCCCTCAGAAAAGATATTCTCTGATCAATTAATGATAGAAATAATTAAGCATATAACCAGTAATGGACTGGGTGTCCTTTCTTTTCAATATACAGACTTAACCGTCCCAAAGGTTAAGAATTTCTTTAAAGAAATTCTCAATAAGTTAATACAAATTGATATTTCTATTTTAAATTTGCTGGAGCAAAAAGGTTTACTCCAAAACAGGCCTTTTTCATACAAAAATGCTGAAGACAGAGAGAGCAAGTTATTCAAAGTGGCATCAACCCAGCAGAGGCCGCTTAATGCTGTTGAATTAGCAAGTATGTTTGGTTCCTTTCAATGTAATAATGTTGGTTTAGCTTTATGTACTGCTTTTTCGGATGTCGCAAAGGATGAAGATACAAAGAGTTTTTTAGAGGATGGAACCAAATTGTCATACCATCAAGTTGATGTTTTATCAGAAATATACAGAGAAAACGGAGTGCCGACAACCACCGGATTGGAGGCTCACGTTTATAAGGTGAATAAATCCCCATTTTCAGATAAACTAATGGCTAACTTAATCATGTTCTTGAACCCCATCGGAATAGGCAATCTGCAAACTGCTGTGGTTTCAAGTTATAAAAAAAGTCACGTGAAAAGACTAAAGGAATTAATTGATCAGGTGGAAAGCTATTCAGCGCAAGGGTTTAAGTTATTGGTGCGGAAAGACTGGCTTAATGAGCCGCCTGTAGCCAATAGGTCAATTGATAGTTAATAATTTGAGTCAAACAGCCTAAAGCATTCCCGAAAAATTATGAGAGTGAACAAAAAGCCGATTTCATGATAAAAGGAAAATCGGCTTTTTAACATTCATCATTTTGTTGATGGGTATTACAAGTTCTTATTGAATGAATTCAGTTAACTTTCTATAAGACAGAACATCGCCATTTGTCATTTGATGAAAGGTCTGGCGGTTTACTATCTCTTCACTGATAGTCCGTAAGTATGTTAGAGTAGCTCTGAATGGGACGGATCCACAGCTAAGCCTTTCGATTCCGATTTCAGATAGCTCTGATATAGAAGGCATCTCTGGGTCAACCAATAAGTTGATGGGACAAGAAACTTCCTCTCTAATTTTTTTAATACTCTTCCTATCAGTTAAGCCAGGAATGAAAATGCAATCAGCCCCTGCATCCTGGTAGGCTTTTGCCCGCTTTATAGCTTCTCGTAAACGCGTTGAAGAATCCCCAGCATTTAACCAAAACAGATCTGTTCGTGCATTAATAAATAACCGCATATTGCTGGATTCTGAAAGTTCTTTGATAGCTGCTATTTTTTCCTCTTGAGATGAAATATCAAATATTGGACTGTCAGGATTACCTGTACCGTCCTCCAGATTTATCCCGATAGCTCCAGCAGCAGCTACTGCTTTTACCGTCTCCAAAACTTCTTCAACAGTCACTCCATAACCTGCCTCAATGTCTGCGCTCACAGGAACATTTACTGATTTGGCGATATTTTCAATCGTTTCAACCATTTTGTTAAGAGGTATACTTTGTCCATCCAAGTAGCCCAAAGAAGCAGCAATACCGGCACTTGTTGTTCCAATCGCTTTAAAGCCGCATTCTTCAAACATCTTTGCACTGATTACATCCCATGCGTTTGGCAAAACAAAGGTGGATGATTGCTGATGTAAGCGGTGAAAAGTATTTGCCTTTAATGATTGTTCTTTGCTACTCATAGAATTAAGCTCCTTTTCCTATTTTGGTTAAAGTATCTTATTGCTTCATTTTCTATTGTAAAGGCTAAATAATTCAACATAGAAATATGGAGTGCATATTGATTTCTCAACTGAAGCCGCTGTGGATGCCCTTTTAAGTAGATGTTCGGAGGGCTTGAAAACTCTGGATGATCCCTAAGATCTCACTTTGAAAAAAGAGAAGAGGGCTGCTTAGATAGCCCTTTATTTTTAAACTAAGAGAAACGCTCTGCAAGCTCCGAGCGTTTTTCTCTTTCCATTTTATTGCGGCGGATTCGTAACGCCTAATTTAACCCAATCCTCTTTTGGCGGACCATAAACCCCAAAAGGCTTTAATCCTGCCTGTCGGATCAGAATGGTTAATTGTCCGCGATGATGCACAATGTGTTTAATTAAGCCCATCAAAATCTGGGCATTGGTTTCCTCTCTTCCAAATGCCTTCTGTGTCTGGCTCAATAGGTCATCTGTCCATTGCTGTTCGATCGCCAGTGCCGCTTCCTCACTCAGCTTTTTAAATGTATCCGCAATTTCTTTGGCAGAAGAGGGGACATTTTCTTCATTTTCAGCTCTCTGCATTTTTACTCCGAAATGAGATAAATAATCAGGAATATTTGTGGTGAAATGCCAGGCAATTCGCCCTAAGGTGCGTCCTTCAGGATAGACCTGCTGCTTTAAAGAGTCATCTGTTAAACCGTCCAGTACCTTTTGCGTCAGCATTGCTTCTCTGTTCCATTCTTTAATAAAATCTTTGACTGTAACGTAAATAAAGCATCCCTCCGTTCATGGGATAAATTATAAAACGTTTGTTCGTATTTTTCAAGATGTTCATCTTCTTGATAGGATTATAAATGATACAAAATTTTCACAATTCATTCGACAATATTCGCGCGAAACTGGCCGCTTATTTCTATATAGTGAAAAGTGTCAGGTTTAATAGATTGGGGTGTAAAGATGAGAACTTTAAAGATAAAAGACTTAACCCTCGACGCTCTGGAAGAGCTGGAACACGATCTGCATGAAAATGGGGAAAAAAGCGATTACGGCTATTACATGCAGCTGGTGATCCTCTATGAAACGATGTATAAAAAGCTTACAAATCTCGCCAGAAATAATGGCCCCTATTATGACAACGCCCTTCAGCAAACGAAAAAACTTCTGATATCCCATCTTATTAAATATGGAACCTACTTAAAAATGAATCACTTCAGAGATGACGGGGATGCTGTAGAGTCACTCCTCAAGGCAATTAGAGTGGAACAAAAGCTTCCAATAGCGTATTACCGTCTTGGCTGCCTCGCCTATAAACACGGCAAATACGGTTCAGCTGTCCGCTATTTCCAGCAGTCCCTAAGTCAGCAGCTCTCAGGTGACCCAAGATACAGCCTCAATCAGCAGCAGGAACTCCACGCCCATATGTATTTGGCCAACAGCGGGCTGCATGTTGCGGGCGAGACCTATGAAACGATGGGAAAACTCCCATATCTGGATCAGCTCCCGAACGCAGAGCTGTCCCCATTATTTGAAGCAATATCAGCCAATGAAACCTACCTGCATAACCACGCCTTCTACAAAATGACCAAAAATAAAACGGAAACCTGTTCAAAGGATACTTGTGAACACCTCTTTGAAAACAATGAAGCAGGTGAGCTGGTCCTGTACTTTAACGATCGTGAAAATATACTATTATTTAATGGTCAGGATGCCATCATCACTCCAACCGATGCGAATATGATCAGACATTTTATGCTGTGCTCCAGCAAAGAAAATCCAAGTACAAGAATTACTATGCGCGACTTCTTCGGAAGAACGGGGCGTGATGGGGAGGTAAAAAAGAGCACCTTCATCAAATCCATAGAAAGACTCAGAGCAAAATTACGGGATATGCCTGAGATGATTGATGTAACGGAAGACAGGGGAGAGACTGCTTATTATTATAATGGAACCCATCCATTTACCGTTCTCTTCAGGGTGGATGATGCTTTTGCGAATGAGTATGTGAACTGAAAATGCATGAATGAGGAGCCTAATGAGCGGTAATTTAAAACTTCTCATTAGGCTTTTTTTGAGGACTGTCACATCTCGGTGTTAAGATGATGTGTCCTTCTAAGTGCCTGTTTTAGTTTTGGAACAAGGAAGAAGGACAAAGCTGTTACAGCCAGGTCGAGAGGAAAATAGGCAAGCATCCAGCCCCAGGCCATACCGTAGCTAAATCCTGCCGGTGCATCTGCCCAAAGTAGAAGCGCAAAATACATCCAGTTGGTTCCAATTATGTAGTTGCAAAAAAGGCTTAAAGTTCCTGCCATAAAATAATGCTTTGGTTTAACCAGTTGAGAATCCCCAACCCATTTTCCAGCAACATAGGCAACAGCCACAAAAGACAGCACAAAGCCAAAGGTCGGGCTTAATAACTGGGCAGGCCCTCCTTTAAACTGTGCAAAAACAGGTGCACCTATTAAACCAGCAAACACATAGACCAGCATAGCAATGGATCCCTTTCTGCTCCCTAACACTGCCCCTGCTAAAATAGCAAAGAGAAACTGCATAGTAATAGGAACACTCCCGATCATGAGAAATGGGGATAGATTTGCGCCCACGCCCATCAAAGCCGCAAAAAGACCGCAAAGAACCAAATCCTGAGTCTTTAAATCTTTCATATAAACCTCCTTTTGTGTTAACCAAAAATATTTTAGGTTAACAATGAGTTGAATATAATATTCTCATATGTTAACTTATTTGTAAATACGGTTAACATATAAAAGGAGGAATAGTTATTAGAAGTCTCTTTATTACAGGCACAGATACTGACGCAGGAAAAACGACAGCTGCCGCTCTTCTTTTAGCGTATTTAAAAAAGAAAGGCATCCAGACGGCTGCATATAAGCCTGTGCAAAGTGGTGCTGAAATGATTGATGGCGTGCTTTGCGCACCGGATGTGGATTTTTATAAACTGGCCAATCCGGAATTAGCCGCTTCCACTACATATCTATTAAAAAAACCATGTTCTCCGCATCTGGCTGCAAGGGAAGAGGAACTAGAAATCGAGATTGATAAGCTCATTGAGCATTATCAGCGGCTGTCAAGGGATAATGAATTTGTATTAATAGAAGGCGCTGGCGGAGTCTTCGTTCCTTTAAGGGACGATGGATACAGCATGCTTGATTTAATGAAAGAACTGTCCGCTCCAGTTGTGATTGTGGCAAGGACCGGGGTAGGCACAATCAACCACACCGTTCTGACCGCTGAAAGATTAAAACAAGAAGGGATAAATGTGATCGGCGTGATCATGAATCAGATGACAATAGAGGATACAAAGGTTGAGCAGGACAACATACGAATGATTGAGCTTATGACCAGGGTTCCTGTGTTAGGGATGATCCCCTATTTAGAAAATCCATTATCCGCCTTTGGTGATTCAGAAATGCTTGACCATCTATTTTCAAAGCTAATGGAGGTTGACAGGAATGAGTGAGCAGGCAAATCTGTTAGAAAGCAGCATGAAGCATCTATGGCTTCCGTTTACACAAATGACAGACTATGAGAGAGATCCGCTGATCATTGAGAGTGGAGAAGGGATCATTCTGAAGGATATGAATGGGAAGGAATATCTGGATGGATACTCTTCACTTTGGCTAAATGTGCACGGGCACCGGAAAAAGGAATTGAATGAGGCGATAATGGAGCAGCTTGATTTAATCGCACATTCCACACTTTTAGGAGCAGCGAATGTACCTGCTATCAGGCTTGCTGAGAAGCTTATAGAGATCACACCGGAAAATCTGCAGCGGGTATTCTATTCTGATTCCGGGGCAACATCCGTAGAAATCGCCATCAAAATGGCCTATCAATATTGGCAAAATAAAGGAAAACATAAGAAAAAGAAATTCGTCACGCTCACGAACAATTATCATGGAGATACAATTGGAGCCATTAGTATCGGGAATGTTGATTTATTCCACCGCGTGTATGGATCCTTAATGTTTCAAACCTTAAAAGCTCCTTTTCCTCTCCAATACCGGAGTCCCTATTCAGGTGAAGCAGAGGTTAAAGAAAGGGCATTAACAGAGCTGAGAGCCATTTTCCGGGAACATCATGAAGAAATTGCAGCCATAACACTCGAACCGCTTATCCAGGGAGCAGGCGGCATGAATGTCATGCCTGGCGGCTATCTTAAAGGGGTAGAAGAGCTATGCCGTGAATTTAATATCCTTTTAATTGCGGATGAGGTAGCGACAGGCTTTGGCCGGACAGGAAAGATGTTTGCAGTCGAGCATGAAGGCGTTCAGCCGGATATCATGACCGTTGCGAAAGGGATCACAGGCGGTTATCTTCCGCTTGCTGCCACACTCACGACAGAGGAAATTTATCAGGAGTTTTACGGGGAATATGAAGAAATGAAAACCTTCTTCCATGGGCATTCCTATACAGGCAACCAGCTAGCATGTGCTGCAGCCCTGGCTAACCTGGAAATCTATGAAAAAGAAAACCTTGTCGAACTGTCCGCAAGAAAAGCAGAAGTCATTCAAACTGAATTAGCTGCTTTAGAAAGCCTCACGCATGTAGGAGACATCCGCCAAGTGGGACTGATGTGCGGCATTGAGCTGGTTCAGGATAAAGAAACAGGGAAGCCTTTCCCATGGGAAAAGCGGATGGGGTATCAAGCCACACTGGAAATGAGAAAAAGAGGCATGCTGACTAGACCGCTTGGGGATGTAATCGTCTTTATGCCGCCGCTGGCAAGTACGGATGGTCAAATCAGGCAAATGATTCAAATCATGAGGGATTCGATTGAAGCCGTGACTGAAAAGAACAAGTCGTTTGTGTGAGAAGAGTAGATGATTAGAAAAAGCCCCTTATTCCTTATGAATAGGGGGCTCGAAGTGTTGTGGGTTATTGAGTAAATTTTTTAATGCCATATCCAGGGCGGCATGGTTCTCAGAAGCCAGCCAGTTTTCCGGAATGATGAGATAAGAGCAGCTACCGCTGTGTAAATAACGGTAAATAATATGAGCTGCATCGATTTCATCTCTGCTAATGTCTCCGGCCGCATTTGCCTCATCTTTTTTAAAATAAGCTAAAATGTTCGCTTTTATTATTTCCTCCATGCTGCCTGCTGCTGCATAGCTCTGACTGAACAGAATCTCCGTCCTTTTTATAAGGAAAAGTTTAATCGTTGAATCTGCTAATTTTTCGATCGCGAGGATATTATGATTTTCTTCGGTGAATTCGATCACTTTTTCTTTTTTTAACAGGGAGCTTACTGCCTGTATATGATCCCGATAGGTGGAGGCCGCTTCAAAATCAAATGTTTCAGAGGCATTCCACATCATTTGATTCATGTCCTCGAGAATACTCATGTCAGTGCCTTTCAGAAAACCGATAAACCTGTCCAGGATGTCATTGTACTTTTGTTCCGCAGGACCGCCAAGACACCGGCCAAGGCAGGAGCCTAAGGAATAATTCAGGCAGGCGGAGTTCGTTCCATTGGGATTGCTGCAGTTCAGCTTAAAGCAGTCCTTTAACCCCCGGAGAGCTCGTTCCACATTTCTTCGGCTCGTAAAAGGGCCAAAATAAACCTTGCCGTCATTTTCAATAGGATTAAAGGCTATATCAATTTTACGGTGATTGCCGGAAAGGCTGATCGAGATATAAATGAATGACTGCGGACTCTTCATCATTCGATTATAGAGCGGCTTAATGTTTTTAATTAATTGGCATTCAAGCATAAAAGCCTCGAATTCAGTATCTGTCAGGATATAGTCAAAATCCCTTAAGTGTTTGACCAGCTTTTTAATCTTGGGAGAATGATTGTTGGAGGCCCTGAAATAAGACTGAACCCGGTTCTTTAGATTTTTCGCCTTCCCCACATACAGAACTTGACCCTGTGAATCCTTCATAAGATATACACCTGGAGTTAAGGGCAGGTTTTTTAACTTGTCTGGGAGATTAATAAGGATTCATTCCTTTACTGGGATATTTATTTAGTATTTTATCATGGGATGGGATTTGGGGGCTATTTCTCTGATTTGGGTGTTAGCATGGATATGTACTGCTTGTGAAGGCATGAATTTGAAAACTTAGTTTGTCAATTGCAACCGGAGGCCGTCAGGCAGGAGAATGGCATACCGGAAAGCGGTATGGCCGAAACATCATTGGCGACTTGAACAATCATCTTGAAGCATGGATTGACTGGAATCTCGTGCTGAATGAAGAAGGCGGGCAGAATCATGTGGGGAACTATTGCGATGCGCCGGTGATTGTGGATACGAAGAAGGATGAGGTACACTATAACAGCTCCTACTATTATATTGGGCATTTCAGCAAGTTCATTAAGCCTGGAGCCAGGCGAATTGGCAGCCAGACCTTGAGTAACCGCATATTGGCCACCGCCTTTGAGAACACCAATGGTGGAACGGTGGCGGTTTTGATGAAAGAGAATGATAGTAAAGAAGAAGTATCTTTATCCTTTGGGGGAAAAAGTATGATGCTGGTTCTTCCGGAGCATTCTATTGCGACGATTATTATTCATTGATCGAATGAAAGGGCCAGGCCCCGGCTATTTAAATAAGTTGCAGGTTGGATTTCTAATTTTTCGGGGACCCTTAAGACAATAAACGTTAAAAACACCCTTTTGCAGGGTGTTTTTAATTATGAGTTATTCCTAAGAGTAAGGGCCTGATCCCCGCTGATTAAAAGCGGACTGGCCCCCCTTTTCTTTATAGTAAACAAATAAATTCCTTTTTAGTAGATCTGGTAATTCACACTTTAAACAGCTAGTAAAGTAGGGTGCTAGTGAATACAAAGTTGAGTAAGCTAGAAAAGCAAAAGATAGTTTGGCGAAAAATGTGCCTTCAGCTAGGAAAATGACTTATACAAAACATAGATATTTGCATTAAATAAATAGAAGAATAACAGAAAAAGAGAGAACGATTATTTCTGGTGTTGTAATTTAATTTAGGAATTAGTACTCCTTAGCAGTCAATGATTAATAGATAGAAGGACATAAATTAGTATTATAGTCCTCGAGTAATTACAAATCAAAAAATAATCAATAATTTATCATTTAAATGGAAAGAAGGAATGTAAAATGCTTAGCTGCGAAAATCGGAAAGAACTAACTGTAAGCTCTGGTCCGATTCATATCCCTGCTTTAAATCAAGGGAACCTTGTGAATGACAGAATTGTCATTACTATTAAAAATCACTCCAATCAATCATTTCAAGCGAGCGTTATTGTTGAAGAATGCAGACCTGATTTAACCACCACAATTATGCTTCCGTCCGCTAGTAATATTAGAGAAAGAACGTTAGCTTCTTTTCCTAAAGAAACGATTCCTGGTAATAAGTGCAGAGTATATAATGTAGCAATACCAGTTAATTCGTTTCCCTTTATAAAAGTGAGTTCCAAGGGTGACTATGAAGCAATTGAAGGAAGACCAGCAGGTGGCAAACTGGAGATTAGCGTAGTTGCCGGCACCGGAAGAACCCTTACAGATCTTCCTGCACATGGACTGCGAATTGCTGATGCAGCCACATTTGTCCCTTATGGAAGCTGGTTTATTGAATAAGTCAAAATGATGTCTTTTGTTGTATAAAAAGGATAGATGTATACAGGTGATCATCCTGTTCATTTATCCTTTTTCTTTTACACCTATAAAATGTGTGACATTCTAATCAAGTATTTAGTTCTAAGGTATCCTAGAGATTTAATATAAGCAGATGATTTAGCTACCTATTTTGTAGGCCATTGAACGAACATTTGCCAACAAAATTCTATAAAGTATAATATGAGGATAGAAAAATACAGCAAAAGGAAGAACTCTTGATTATTTTTAAACAAAAGTCACCAGTCTCTTTTATAGTTGAAAAAGATTAAGTTAAATAGTAAGTCGAACTTCTTAACAGGAGGGAAAGATGAAAATTTATGTGGATGCAGATGCTTGTCCGGTGAAAGATATTATTATTGCAGAAGCAAGGGATTTTGAAATTCCGGTTATCCTTGTTACAAGCTTTTCTCATTTTTCTAATGCAGAACAGCCATCAGGAGTGAAAACCATTTATGTTGATTCTGGAGCAGATGCTGCAGATTATCGGATTGTGAAGTTAGTGGAAAAAGGAGATATTATCGTGACGCAAGATTATGGTCTTGCGTCACTAGGTTTAGCAAAAGGAATTATCGTCCTCCACCATAAAGGATTTAGATATACAAATGAAAATATTGATCAATTATTACAAACACGTTATTTAAGTGCAATGGCTAGAAAAAGCGGACAGCGAACGAAGGGACCAAAGCCTTTTACAGCAGAAGACCGGGAGCAATTTAGGGATCTTTTTAAACAGGTTATTTCACGTAAAATTTAAGCTAAACTTAGAGATTCAGAAAGGAGCTAAATATTTTGAAGTATTTAAAATCGCAAATGCAACAACTAATTAAGGAAAATAAAGAACTCCATACACGCTTTAAAGAACTGAAGGCTGAGCATGGTCTTGAGAAAAACAATGCCCTCAAGGCCTTGTACCATTCAGAAGTTGCGGATGGAGGAAAGTATCAGGTAGCTTACCAAGCACTTGATCAGCCCAAAAAGTAGACTCTTATATCTAAATATACTTACTAAAAATTCTGTTATAAATGCTGGATGGTTATAAGTGGATTAAGTTAGTGACCAAATTATGAAGTGGGTTGCTACGCAGTACAACGATACTGCGTATTCGAACGACATATATTTGTTCTCTTTGTAGAAGAATGTACTTATTAACGAGGGCTTGAGTTTAATAAATAGTAATCTTGAATCACATAGGGACGGTATAATTAGAAGTACATAGCGGCGATGGAAGAAGAAGGGGTGCCCATCTGGGGAATCACCATTCAGAATGAACCTGAAGCGAGGCAGGTTTGGGACTCCTGCCTGTACACAGGTGAGGAAGAACGGGATTTCATCAAAAACTGTCTTGGTCCATCCCTTGAGAAACATGGCCATGGTGATGTGAAGATTATCATCTGGGATCATAATCGGGATGTCATTTTCGACAGAGCCCAAGCCGTCCTGTCCGATCCAGAAGCTGCTAAATATGTGTGGGGAACGGGAGTCCATTGGTATGTGTCTGAGGAATTTGAGAATCTTTCCAGGGTTCACGATGCATTCCCTGACAAGCACTTAATTTTCACAGAAGGGTGCATAGAAGGCGGTCCTCAGCCAGGCGAATGGCATACTGGTAAGCGGTATGGTTGAAACATCATTGGCGACTTGAACAATCATCTTGAAGCATGGATTGACTGGAATCTCGTGCTGAATGAAGAAGGCGGACCGAATCATGTCGGGAACTATTGCGATGCGCCAGTGATTGTGGATACGAAGAAGGATGAGGTTCATTATAACAGCTCCTACTATTATACTGGTCATTTCAGCAAGTTCATTAAGCCTGGAGCCAGACGAATAGGCAGCCAGGCATCGAATAACTTTATATTGGCCACCGCCTTTGAGAATATTAATGGTGAAACGGTGGCGGTTTTGATGAATGAGAATGATAGCGAAGAAGAAGTGTCTATATCTATTGAGGGAAAAAGTATGTTGGTGGTTCTTCCGGAGCATTCTATAGCGACGTTTATTATTTGTTGATTGGAGGGCAGCCCTGACTGGGGCTGTTCTTTTTGTATTATTCCAGACCATGGCAGCTGGTTTTTGTAGAATGGTTTTTTTTTTTTGATTCCAATCCTCCTATTTAATTTTGATTGCTGAATTATTTGACAATTTGGTAATATTGAATTAGTTATAGAGAAATGGTGGGGGAGTAAATGGATACACAGACTCAAGAAATTTCAAAAGAAAGTATCATGAGTACATTCGAGAGGCAGATAAATCAATTAATAAAACAGTATGAAATAAAAATAAAAAAGTTAGAAGCTGAAAAGTTTGAACTTTTAGATGAAATTTTAAAATCTAAAAATCAAATTAAAGAACAAGAATTAAAAATAAATGAACTAATGTCCCGTCAAATTTTGAGTAATGAGGCAGCAAAAGATAATGAAAGTGAATTATTTTTAGAGTCAATTCAAAATTTGAGTGTTTCAAGAAGGATAAAAAAACAAATAGAATTATTGGAACAATATAATAAAGAAAACAACTATAAGTTTGTTTCATTAATATTTAACAATTTAAAAAAAGATTTCAATAAATTGGGTGAAAATGAGATTAGAAGATTAAATAAAGTATTGCTTGGTATGTTTTTGACTAAATCAAAGGATATAAACAAAATGACGGGATTGTATCAAGCAGCTTTAAACTATTTTAAAGAATCGTTTAATAATAAAGAAGTAAAGTCATTTATATCTAAAAATAGCGAGTTGCTAAACAGAAGATTTTTAGACATCAAGGAACATAGCGATATTATTGAATTAGCAAAAATATATTCGGCTTTTAAAGTACCGGCAGAAAGAGATTATTTAAAAAATATCCTTGAAGAATGGCCATTTTCGAAAGAGAGGATGGACGAGAAATCCTTAATTGAATTATTTTGGCTTTGTTTTAACCATGGATTAGAAAATAGATGCTTAAAGGCATTCGATGTACACTTCCCTTTTAAACTAAATACTGAACCCGAAATGAAAATTTATTTTTTATACAAAGATATGTTTGATGGAAAAGCAGACCCAGTGAGTATAGCTGATAAAATAAATGTGTTAAAAAAGAAAATTAACCGTTTTGATAACGAAGAACAAAATGTGATATTTAAATCCCTTTATAAACGAATAAATAAGAAGCTGACTAAAGTAAGAAGCAATAGTAAAGCAGTTATAAATTGCAAGCAGGGGAATATGGTGACAGAAAAAGTAAGGAAAATAAGCTTTGTTTCTAAATTGCCAAATGAAAGACAAATAGTTCCTGGTACAAATTATAAGTTGCAAGAAGAATGGGTAGACCTTGCAGTCTATAAAGACGCTTCACTAAAAGGGACCCCAATCTATACCTTTGTAAAAGTCTTGTCCCAAAATAGGATGGGAAAAGTTTATGTTACTCCCAGATTATTTCAGGCTATTAAATTTAAAATAGGCCAGAACCGCTATATCGATACTCGCCTATTAGATAATTCTAGTTCTTTCTCATGGCCAAGTACAGAAGTAAAGGGTAATACATCATCTTCATTGCAAGAGAATTCTACATTTAATGAAGAGAGTGAATTAAAGAAAGTTGGCTATCAGATAACCGGGTTATCTAAAGAAAAAAGGTGGGTTTACCTTGAAAAGGCAGTTCAGCAAATCGGTTTAAAGAAGGTGGCTTATACAATTGCTCAAAATGTAAAACTTAGAAAAGGACAGAAAAATGGAGAGAAGAAATTCAGTTACGCAATTTCCCAATGGGAATACGACCTGGCAAAATTAAAAAAACATTATTATAAAAATGACTTTTCTTGGCCGACAACAAAAATAAAATAAGGGACCTAAAATAATATAAAAAGGCGGAGGAAGATGACTAAGAACGTAGGTTACTGGCATAAACAAGAAGAAGCCTGGCTTGATAAAGAGGGCAGCATTGACGAGCAACTTTGGTATTCAAAGATGATAGAAATCTATAGAAATTTATCAAGACTTTCCCCGGAAGAGACATATTACCGTTTGTTGCTAGGTAAGTACCTCATGGAATATGCAACGGATTTAAAACTTCGTTATGAGAATTATCGCAAAGCAAAAGAGCTGTTTGAGAGCATCCTTGAGATAGATCCTGAGAAAGGACAGGCAAAGTATCATTTAGGGTACATATATTTCATGGATGAGTATTGGAGTGATGCACTGAAGTATCTTCAGGAGGCACTGGAAACGAAAGATTTAAGTAAGCAGCAAAAAATAAGAGGTCTTCTGGCGAGTGCCGTTTGTCTTCATAAAATACATAAAATCGATGAAGCCGAAGACCTATATCAGGAAGCAAAAAGTCTTGATAAAATTCATGAACACTCAACAGAGTTTCAATTAACAAGAGCACAAATGGCTGAGCTTCCCGAAGACAATCATAAACCTTATATAATACATACGCAGGATCAGCAGTTGAAACATATAAGTGAAAACGAAGCATATGATATTTTAGAATCTGGATCCAAGGAGTATCCAGTACTTGATCTTCGTGAGCCTGATCACCCGTTGTTTATTGCAAAGTGTGAAATTAATCTGCAAAGAAAGGAAGCTCAGCTATTAAGAGAACTGATTCTTAGCAGACAGGTAAAATCGAATAGTCAATTAAGAGAAGCGTTGTGGAGTGAGAGCAATAATCCACAGATTGTAAAGAGGTTTATCAGCAGCTTAAGGAAAAAACTTCAGGATTGCTTTGAAGAGCCTGTTTCAGAAGTTATTCTGACAGTGCCTCGCCAAGGTTATAAATGGACTTCATCAAAAACTGTTTCCATCATTTCCTTAAATAAAGGTGTATTTTAGAGCGGTCACTTTCAGGTGACCGCTCTTTTATATACTTTGATTAACAAAAGCAAAGGAGTGGTTTGGTGGAAAATAAAAACCTGATTTTTGTATATGGAACTTTGAGAAAAAACGAAGGCAATCATTTTTTATTAGATGGTGCAACCTGTATAGCGCAGCAGGCATGGACAAACGGAATGCTTTTTGATACCGGCTTCGGTTATCCTGCCATGATCATTCATGAGGAAGGCAAGGTATATGGCGAATTATATGAAATAAGTGATATGCAGCTGGCAAAGATTGATTCTCTTGAAGGTTTTGCCGGTGAAGGTTTAGATAATCTTTATGATAGACATACCCAGAAAGTTTACACGGAGCTAGGAGAAAAAGAAGCTCTTGTGTACGTGATGGATAAGAAAAAGACACACATTTTAAAAGAAATAATAGAATTGAGCGACTGGAAGGTATACCGCCTGCTCAATCAAAGAAACATCCTATATTTTGCTTATGGAAGCTGTATGGATGATGCCCGCTTTAAAAAAGCAAGGGTCATCCATCATTTTAAAAATGTTATGGGCCAAGGCATTTTGAATAGATATAAACTCTGCTTTTCCAGAAAAGCATTTGACGGTGGCAGGGCCGACATAGTAGAAGAGCCAGAAGCTGATGTCGAAGGAAAAGTATATAAGATTACACCTAAAGCCATCTCTTACTTGTACAAAAGAGAAGGAGTGAATTCAGGCTGTTACCGGCCGGCAGTGGTTCAAATAAAAATGGCGGATAAGGAACTACAAGATGCTTTAACATTTGTGGTTGTAGAAAAAGAAGAGGAATCGATCCCGCCTGCCCACTATATGGAAGAAATTATCCGCGGCGGAAAAGGCTTTCTGAGTCTTGGTTATATGAAAAATCTTGAATTGAAATTTTCTAAAAAGGAGATGGTTTAATGAGTACAATGACAGCTCAAATATTAATAGGCAATGCACATCCATATGATGGAGGCATTAACCCGAGGTACTCTATGTTATTATCCGAAAATGGCGTTGCTCAATGGACTCTTGTCTCAGCAGATTTATCCTCCAATAAAAAGAACTCCAATAAAATAGTTGCTCAATGGATTCCAACGATTGAAAATATGCTAGAAGATGCCTTTCTCATGATTGGTCTGTATGTTATGAAGGACGAAGAGTTAATTCGCCTGGCTAGTAAACATTTACCAAACAAATTAGAACCTCACTTGGCACTTTATGAAGATGCAGAAGAAAGAGGACTGGAGATTTTAAGAGAAAGAGCGAGGAAACTGGAACAACATTTCAAAATTACCATCTCCATCTTTTACGGCTCAACCATAATGAACCAATATCATGTTGTAGAAAAATACAATTTTGACACAGAAATATGCCTGCCGATTTATGCAAGAGAGTACTCATTGTGGAGCAAAAAGATGGAGGAAAGAGGATCACTGAGGAATTAATGAAATAATGCCTGCTCAAAAAAGGCTTAAAGTTTCTGAGCAGGCCTTTTGTTGCTAGAAAGTGCCAACCTCTGGAAGATTGGTACATCTTGACAATAAAATTCAAACTCAATATGATGACCATTGAGTTGGTATTTTAATAATTGGCCATAATTTCTTCCATTATACTCTTAGTTGTTTCATAATTTTTACCCACTAATAGTCTCTTCGTAGGTTTTTTGTTTTTAAAAAAAAACCTTAATTTTAGTTGGCGTATCTCTTCATCATTAACAAGTAAAATGTCTGCCATTTTTGAGCTATCTTCTTGCAGCAATAGAACATCGTATTTGTTCCCGCTTGCTGTTAAAAAAGCTAAGTTATGTGGGTGAAAATCTATTTTCCATGAATAGTTAAGTTCAAGATTCCCGAAGTATTTTTCATTTAAATATTCGAACCATACGGCATTATGATAGCTGGCAAAGTCTATTTTCGGCCTCACTCGGCCATGGCCATCACAGCTGCAAACTGTGCTAATACCAACTGTGCTTAATGCTTTGACTAAACTGGCTACACCAGATTCAAGTGTGATTGATCTTGCTTTAGGACCGTGTTTTCTTCGTGTGAAATTCCTCCATGATCCGTGTGACATAGATGTGTCTGCTTCATGGTTTCTCGCTGGCCAGAGTATTATGTCCTGGTATTGCTTATCACTAATTTGTTCTTCGACAGATAGGGTTTCGTCGGTCCAAGTATGTTTAATATTTAACTTTGTTAGTATACGAGATAAATCATCTTTGTCATTTTGATGGCTGCCTTTAGAGAGTGTAAAGCTAATCCCACTGGTACCTATTAAAAAGCCCCTCTTAAAAAGTGCATCTTCCAATCTTGTTTTGCGACTTATCATACTTCAACATCCCCTCTAATAATGTGCAGCAGTATTTTTATACTCCTTTTTTAAATCTGATAATTTTTCAAGGACTGTATTTCTTGCCAAAATAGTAAGAGAATTTTTTAAGGAATTCATATCCGTTAAAGAAACTATTTCTGTATGAGCAGCTTTATTTCGAACCTTAATTATTTCATCCCACTCTATGAGAAACTCTCTTGACTGATTGATTCCGATAGAAATCCAATCATCAGTAGTAATATTAAATTTTACAATCGTTTTTGTTTTCCCTAATTCAGGAGGCTGCCAAGAACCATTTTTACTTTTGTTAAAATCCACAGGATAACCGCTATTTCCAGAAGAGAATTTTGGTTTTACTAAAGCATCAACTCCTGGCTGGTGTAGGTTGAAATATCTTGGAAGTTCAATTGAATTATGTTTGCGTATCCAATGTACGATGGAATAATTAATCTCCTGCTCGAACATTTTGGCTAAACAAATGGCACTGGCTGAATAGTCTAATGTATTATTCTCTCTTTGCAGAAATTCCGCCACATCCAACCCGGTTTGCAGTAGATGTAAAGAATGGTTTTCAAACCAATCGTTATTGATGGGTAAAGATTCAGGATTTTGTTTGCCCTTATTCTTTTTTAAAAGTGCTAATTTAATGGCAAGGTTAATGCTTAATTCCTCAATCAAAGGATACGTGGCATGATTGCCAACTTTATCAATATCCACTTCATTAAGAGTAAATTTTAATTTTTCCAAGCTATTAAAAGCATCCTGCAGGGAATTCATTTTTTGTCTGTTTGATATTTGAAGAATTTTACGATTTTCTTTAATGAAGTCAGGATCTTTTTCCGTTTCAATTAGAAAGCTCATTAAATCAGATAAGGCCCTTGCCATGCTTTCATTTAGATTTGTTGTTCCCATACCTGAACATAGATCAAGTTCTTGTTCATCGAGCAATTGATATAAAATAGTTTGTTTTTCATTTAAATCTATTTTTTCATTATTCTTAAAAATATGCATCTCATTTGAAATACCTGTAAGCCTGCTCATCTGTATTTCTATTTTGTCAGGACAGGTTTTATACCAGCGATAGGAACTTAATCGTGTATCATGTGTGATAACAATAGCCGGTAACATTTCCGGTTTTATCCCTAAGCTATTGGCGATTGCAAAAGCTGAATAGCTATAATAATTTGAATCCTTTTGTTGTTCCTCATACAACTCTACCATTTCCCGTACATCCTTATAGAAAGGTTTTTTCCCGACCAGACAGTGTTTTTGGGGTGAATCCACTAAACCAAAAAAGACTAAGTGCTCCCCAGAACTATAATGTAAACTTTTAAACTGTTTCTCAAAGAAATCGTGAAAGTCCTTATGTACACTTGGGTCATGAATAATAAAAGCAAATGTACTGTAGTTTTCCATTGCATCTTAAGCTAACTCCATCTCAAAGCTTCGCAGATTAATTTTTTGTTTCTCTACACCGTCAGCCAAAAACTTTAAGACCGTATAATTGGAGATGGGTACTCCCATATTTATCAATCCTCTCTGAAGTCCATTTTTACATATTTACTTATATTTTACATGAAATATTTCAAACAAAAAGAAAACTCTGGAAATTCAAATTAATAATTGAATTTTGGGATTTTGTTAAATTAATGCGTAATCTTTATTGATTTTGCCGTCGGAGAATGTAATTTTTGGCAGAGACGTCCCTGGGTCTTGGCTCATCTTCAGGTCAAGTGGGGTTAAGAGTGGCGGAACTGAAAGGGGGGAGTTTTTTACCCCTCTTAATTTTGAACAGGTTAACTGGTATATTATTACCATATGAACGGTATGTTGAGATTTTTTTAGGGAGGGAATGGCAAATGGGGACCTGGATTTTTCAAGGCAATCCGAAACAATTTTGAAGTAGATACATATACAGAAAAAAATGAAGTCCTAGATTGGAATATACGGCATAAGCAATTTTTGGATTAGGTACAAGTTGGGGATAAGGTGTTCATTTGGAGATCGGATGGTGGCAATAAAAACACTGGAGGTGTTATTGCCTTTTGTGAAATTGTATCCGAGCCATACGAGGATGATGAAAACGATTTGTTATAAATGATAATGAGTGGAGGCATTAGGTAATGGGGGAATTGTTGTAGTTCGGTTTTATGCTGATTATCATCAGTACATTCTCCGATTTTTAACACTTCTGGTTGCCTCACTCGTTTTTCCTGAATAATGACTTTAATTTGAAAATAATATTGGAGGAGGACTTTTTCAAAGACACAGTATAAATCAAGCTATTTAACCTATTGATATGTTTATGATAAATGAGAAGGTAAATAATAGATATGATATATTTATATTAATAAGGTCTTTTGGGGGAAAGTATATGATGATTGAATTACAAAATAAGGAAAGTATAAAAAAGTATTTCACAAGTGTCGGTTATGAAGATAACTCCATTTTTAATTTCGACAAGGCAAAACTAGACTTTACGTATGATTGGTTAATGAATGTACATCTTATAAGTAATACCGATGATTTTAATATATGGCTTTTTGAAATTGAAGACTTAAAGACGGAACGAATGAATACAATAGCCCACCGACTTTACAGACGAAACCCTTTTGATTATAATCTTTTGATTTTTACCGACAAGGTTTATAACAATACTGTGTTCCTACATTATCATAGGGACAACGATGGTAAAATAAAAATTAGACGCTTAAGGATTGAAAAAAACAGGTTAACCGCAACCGACAATAGAATATTATCTGATTTAAAATTAACTGGAAAAGATATAATTGATGATCTCGATATTGCTAAAATACATAAAGATGCTTTTGATATTGAGCGTGTAACAAATAGATTCTTCGAAGAATTTAAAGTTCAAATTGAAAATTTCACAGAGCATATCGAAGGGTTAGAAACAAACAAAGATAAAAAAAACTATGCACTGCTTGTTGTTAGCAGGCTAATTTTTTTATACTTTGTTCAACAAAAAGGGTGGTTAAATGGTGTTAAAAATTATTTATATGATAGGTTTCATTACTGTTTATTAAATGATAAGAATTATTTTCAAGATATTTTAAAACCTTTGTTTTTTGAATGCTTAAATACCCCTTCTGAACCTAGCTTATTAAATGAAAATACAAGAAGTGAAAGAGCGAAAGAGTTGTATGAAAATTATGAGCCTGTTTTAGATGATATAGAAATAGTTGAAAATTTTCATGGAATTCCTTACCTGAATGGCGGGTTATTCGAGGCTAATCCAAATTATGAGATAAATAAGGACATAAAAATTGAGAATAAAGTTTTCCAAAACTTGTTCGAGAGCCTTTTAAATAAGTATAACTTTACTGTAAGAGAAGACTTAGGTTATGACACTGATATTGCTGTCGATCCAGAGCTACTAGGTAGAATTTTTGAAAATATGATTATCGAGGAAGAGCGTTCAAGTACGGGAAGTTTTTATACCCCGCGTAATATAATTAATGAAATGTGTAAGAATACATTAATTAAACATCTTAGTGATAAGTTTGAAAAGACAGTTTACGAAAAAGTGGAATACCTAATTCTTCATGTTGAGGATGAAAATTTATATTCAAAAACAAAAAAAATTATAATAGACAATCATAGAACCGAAACTAGAGATTGTTCTGTCTATAAATTAACAGGAAATGAAGCATCAAAGGTTTTATTGGAACTAAAAAAAGTGAAAATATGTGACCCAGCTGTCGGGTCAGGTGCTTTTATTTTAGGGATGCTCCATATTTTAGTAGAAATTTTGCGTAAAATCTCGTTTTACTCTTATGGGTCTAGAGTCAATATTTCAGACACAAAAAAAGAAATAATTAAAGAGAATCTATATGGTGTTGATCGAGAAGAAGGGGCAATCGATATCGCTCGATTACGACTCTGGTTATCACTAGCAGTTGAATACAATGCTAAATCAATTGAAGAGGTTAAACCATTACCTAATCTCTCGTACAAAATTATTCAAGGGAACAGTCTTTTCTCTTCAACAGATGGTACCGATTTAGATGTTGAGTTTGATAAATTAGGTTACGGACAAGCCTCGTTATTTGAGGAAAAAAATAACCTTCATACATTAATAGATGAATACATTTATAAAAAAAATAGCTTTTTTCATGCCACAGTTGAAAAGAAACAATTAGAACAGGAAATAAAAAAATTAGAAAGTGATTTAATAAAATCAATGATTTTCAATTTTGGGGATGTGTCAGAACGTTTAAATAATAGGAACTTATTTTCCTGGAGACTAAACTTCCCAGAAGTATTTGAAAAGCAAGGTTTTGATATAATTATTGGAAATCCCCCATATGGGGCTGGATTTAACAGTTATGAAAAAGCCTTCTTAAAGAAAAAATATCCAAATGTAGCAGATTATGAATCATCTCAGTATTTTTATTTAAGGGGTCTTGAACTATTAAAACCTAATGGGATTATAAGCTATATAACAACTAACACTTTTTTATTCAACGTTTACGCAGGTAGTTTTAGGGAAGAAATCATTACCTCTTCTACATTAGATGGAATATACGATTTAACCGAAGTTAATGTGTTTAAAAAAGCACAGGTAAGAACAGTAATTAAATACGGGATTAAATCGATAGTGAAAAATTATAATGTAAATTATTTTAACTTTGATGCAGATACCGAAAGGTTTTATTATAAAAACAAAAAAAGTGTTAAAGATTTACAGAAAAATGATAAAAAATGGTTATTTATGATGCGTTTTTCTGAGGAACAAGAGAACCTTATTGAGAAACTCATTTCAAGAGGAAAAGCACTAAAAGAGGATTTTGATGTGAGTCAAGGGCTAATTCCATATGATAAATATAGAGGTCACTCACAAGAAATAATTAAAAATAGAATTTGGCATTCAGACCATCCAATAGACGAAACATATAAACCTGAATTGAAAGGTGAAGATGTTAAAAGTTATTTAGTTAAATGGAGTGGGAAGAATTGGATTAGTTATGGTAGTTGGTTAGCTGCTCCACGAGAGCCAAGGTTTTTTACCGGTCCTAGGGTATTAGTTCGGGAAATTGTTAATAAGCAAACAGGAAGACTTAACGCAGGTTATACAGAAGAAGAGTCTTATAATACTCCTAGCATTATTAATATAATTCCAAGAGAAGACGGGAAATTATCGTTATTTTATATATTAGGTTTACTTAATACTAGCTTATTTGCTATTTATAATTATGGAACATCACCAAAAGCTAAAAAAGGACTGTTTCCTAAAATTCTTGTTACTGATGTAAGAGAATTACCGATAAAAAAGGGAAACAGGGAACAGGTTAATCGAATGGAAGAAACCGTTAAGAAAATGATTAGTTTATTAAGTGAAAATGGAAATAAACAAGAAATTGAAGAAGTTCAATTTGAAATTGATCAGTTGGCATTTAACATATATGGGATTTCAAATGATGAACAAAGCATATTAGAAAGCATTATTGGTTAAGGAATGGAGTGAGGTAATAATGCCTGAAATCCCAGAAATAATTGATAATAGAACCACATTGTTAAAGGATACAATTAATAACTTAATAAAATATGCCAATAAGGTAGAAATAGCAACGGGTTATTTCTACCTAAACGGTTTTAATTTGATTAAAGAAAATATACATCCAGAATGTACGATAAATATAGTAATTGGAAATGAGACAAATACAATTACAGCAAATGAAATCTCAACAGGTTATGATTTGAAGAAAAGTTCAATTCTTAGTTCCATGGAAAAGGACATTTCATATTTAAACGAGGAGCAAACACAAAGGATTTACGAACTTTCTGAATTGATTCGTGATGGCAAGATCAATTTTAAAGTATATGTTAAAGATAAATTTCATTCAAAAGCTTATTTATTTGATGTCTCATATAATAATGGTGATATTCAAGAACAGTATGCAATAGTTGGTTCAAGTAATTTTTCAAAAAGTGGTTTAGGTGACCAAGAAGCTTCTAAAATAAATACAGAGTTAAATGCTGTTTTACGTCAACCGTCTGCTATTAGGGAAGTAAAAAATTGGTTTAACGAAATTTGGGAAGAAGCAGAAGATTTTAATGAGGATTTATTACACATTATTGACAGCAATATACAAGTTGAAAAATTAGAGTATTCTCCTTTTGACATTCTTTTAAAAACCCTGTTTGAATTTCTGAAAGAAGACAAGATCTTTGAAGAAATACAGTCATTAAACCTTGATGATTTGACTGAATTTCAAGCGTTTGCTGTTCGAAAAGCAATTCAAATCTTAGAAAAATATAAAGGTGTAATTATAGCAGATAGTGTTGGTTTAGGAAAAACGTATGTTGCAAGAGGACTCTTAAGATACTTCTTATTACAGGAAATGAAAACTTTAATTATTTGTCCTGCGTCTTTAAAAACAATGTGGGAACAACAGGCGAGTGAATTGGGAATAGCTATTGAATTACTTACTCAGGAGAGTATTGGAAGAGAAGGAGTACCTGCAAGTAAAACTCAAAATGTGGATACTATCATAATTGACGAAGCACACAACTTCCGTAATGAAAATGCTAATAGACATAAAGAATTGCTGAAAGTTACTATGGATAAAAGTATAGTTCAGTTGACTGCTACTCCAGTAAATAACTCAATTTATGATTTGTATAATATTCTTACTTTATTTTTAAAAGATGATGATTTTAAAAGTAAATTTGGTATAGCGAGGCTACGGGATATTTTCAACAATTATGAAGAGAAGAAGGACGAAGTTTCGAATATATTAAACGAGGTAATGATAAGAAGAAGCCGAACATTTATTAGAAAAAAATATGGAAATAAAGATAAGAAGTTGTTTGTTAATAACAAGGAAATTAGATTCCCAACCAGAAAATTAAAGAAAATTAGTTACAGTATTTCTGATTTGTATGGCGAGAATATTTTTAATAAAATAGCTGATACAATCGAGAATCTACATCTACCAATAATTAGTGAGGAATCTATTTCTGAAGGTCAGCAATTTTACAACAAGGCACTCGTAAAAACTTTATTCCTAAAGAGGTTCGAAAGTTCAGTCGAAGCATTTAGAAATTCAATTATGAAGCAAATCAGATATTGTGACTTACTTCTTTCCTCGATTTCTCAAGGGTTTCTTATTACAAAAAAAGGCGTAATGGACGATCTCGATTCTGATAGCTATGATATAACTGATAGTGTAAAAAGAATCAACTTATCTGAGTTCCAAGGAGATATTGCGGAATTATTGAAGCAAATTGAAACAGATAAAGAAAACTTGTCCAACATTATAGACCTGATAGAGGACATAGACGATGAAAAAGATGTTAAGCTCCAAACCCTAATAAATCATATTAGGTTGAGTCAGAGTAAAAATAAGAAACAAAAATTACTTATTTTTACCCAATTCAAAGATACAGCACGTTATGTTTATAAACATCTTTTAGATAATAATTTCGGTATTGTTACTGAAATTGATAGTAAGAATAATCAGAATAACAGAAAAGAAAAAGTAGTAGCTCAATTTGCTCCAGTCGCAAACCCTGATTTTTTTGACCCTAGTAAACCAGAAATAGATATACTTGTTTCTACTGATATACTATCTGAGGGTCAAAACCTTCAAGATTGTAATACAATAATTAACTATGATCTAACTTGGAATCCTGTAAGGATTATTCAAAGAGAAGGTAGAATAGACCGTATTACGACTGAACATGAAAATTTATTTATATATAATTTTATTCCAGATGATAAATTGGATTCAATTTTAAATTTAACAAAAAGAATTGCTGAAAAAATTAAATATATAAATGAAACAATTGGTAACGAAAGTAGAATAATTTCAGAAGATGAAATTCTTATTGATAAAGTTTTTAATGAAAAGGATCGTGATCAGATATTAAAAATAAATGAAGAAGACCAAAGTTTATTAGATGAATTGGAAAGAGAAAGAGAAGACATTGTACCATCAGAAGAAGCCATTTATGAAGACTATAAAGAATTTATCTTTAATGATATCCAAAATAAAAGTTTAGTATCTAGTTTCCCAGATGGTATTTTTTCTATTAAAAAATCAGAGTCTGTTAAAGGGCTTTTTATGTATTTTAAAGTAGCAAAAGAAAATTATTGGTTATTTTATGATTATACCTCTTGTGAAATGAAAACAAGTAAGGCAGACATATATGAGATGATTTCATCGGGGAATAATTTATCGATTAAACCTATGAAAAGAAACATCAACTTTAATGAAGTTGAAGTCTTAGAAATAGGTAGGAGCTATGTAGAAAATCAAGTTAGTCAAATTGCCCAGATACAGGTTACATCATCAGAAATAGACAAGGTTCAAAAAGATATTGCTGAAAGATTAGAGAAGATTTTTTCTAGAACTAAATTTAGAAGTAGAATTACTTTAGAACAGAGGAAAATAAGAAAAAAATTAAAGAAGCCATTGCATAAAGGTACAATTAGCAAATTAAAAAGTATCGAAATCTCTGAGCTATCTGATGAGGAACTAGTAGGTAAGTTAGATGAGATATTGGAGTATATTGACTTACAAGAAAGTAACGATAATAATGGGCAAGATAAAGAAATAAAATTAATTTGTTATGAAATTTTCATTTGAATAAAGCGGGTTTTCTTATTCGGTGGGACACTCTAGTTACATCCTATCTGCCACTACTCAAGCCATGTGGAGATTGGATATAAAAGTAGTTGGAAAAATAGACTAGCTTTATGCATCCAAATAATTTTACACAAATTTTACACATCACTCACACATACTTTAGGAACTATATCGACCCCGACCACCGGTATCAAAAGAATCATTTTCAAAGTTTCTTGCACTTATATGAGTTTTTTCAAATCGAAAACTTAATAGCAATCAATTATATCCACCTACTATATACATAGTGGGTGTTTTTTTTGATGGAACTTTCTTAAATATTTCCATCCCGCCTACTCATTATCAACTAAATGCCTTACAATAATGGTAATGATATACAGGAGGAATAACTAACATGTCAACTTTCATTCAGAGTTTAGAAGATTCCTTGTATAAAGGATTTATTGACCAGGATAGGATAATTAAAGGCAATTACCCTCCTAAATTACTGGTGAATAACAGTAATACTAATGAGTATGTATTAAATACGTTACATGAAGAGCTAGAGCAATGTGAATCATTTATTTTTTCAGTTGCTTTTATTACTGAAAGTGGGTTAGCAACTTTAAAGTCCTATTTATGGGATCTTAGGCAAAAAGGGATTAAAGGACGTATTTTGACATCTACTTTTTTAAGCTTTAATCATCCTAAAGTTTTTCGGGAGTTAATGAAGATTGAAAATGTAGAGGTTAGATTAACGGATATTAAAGGATTTCATTCAAAGGGCTATATATTCAAACAAAGAACTCATTTTTCTTTGATAGTAGGAAGCTCTAACTTAACCGCTAATGCATTAAAGGTAAATTACGAATGGAATGTAAAGTTGACATCGCATGAAAATGGAGAATTCATTAACCATTTTCAACAGCAATTTGAAGATGTCTGGGAAAAGGGATCACCGCTTACTGAGGATTGGATTATAAGATATGAGGAACAGTATACTCCTTTGGTAAACAGTAAGGTAATTGACCGAATTGGAGAAGCTTCTTCTCAATATGCTGGTAATGCGATTGAAGATGCGCTTAAAATCGTTCCAAATAAAATGCAGCAGGCTGCCTTACAACAAATTCAAGCTTTAAGAGATGATGGTAAGAGGAAAGGGTTAATTATCTCTGCAACTGGTACAGGTAAAACATATTTGTCTGCATTTGATGTACGAAGGTTTGCTCCTAAACGAATGCTTTTTATCGTCCATCGTGAACAAATATTAAATAAAGCAAAAGAAGACTTTAGAAGGATTCTTGGTGGTCTTGAAGAAGACTTTGGGATTCTTTCCGGTACAACTCGTCAAAAGAATGCTAGATATTTATTTGCTACAATACAATCTATCTCTAAAGAAGAACACTTGTCTTCATTTGCTAAAGATGACTTTGATTATATTTTAATAGATGAGGTACATAAAGCGGGAGCAAGCTCCTACCATAAAGTTATGGAGTACTTTACTCCTCAATTTATGATGGGAATGACTGCAACTCCGGAACGAACAGATTATTTTAACATATTTGAGCTATTTGATTATAACATCGCATATGAGATTCGTTTACAGGAAGCACTTGAAGAAGATATGCTCTGTCCCTTCCATTACTTTGGAGTAACTGACTTTGAGTATGATGGAAAATTAATTGATGATGCTTCAAAATTGAGTGACCTGGTAACAGAAGAAAGAGTTAAGCATATTATTGAAAAAATTAATTATTATGGTGCTTCAGGAGAAAAGGTCAGAGGGTTAATGTTTTGCAGTCGTAAGGATGAAGCAAAAGAGTTATCACGTATGCTTAATGAAGAAGGTTTCAATACAGTCGTATTGACAGGAGAGGATTCCCAGGAAGAGAGAGAAAGGAGGGTAAATCAATTAGAAGCTGGCACAATCGATTATATTCTTACTGTCGATATATTCAACGAGGGAATTGATATTCCGAGTATAAATCAAGTCGTGATGCTAAGACAAACGAAATCAAGTATTATTTTTATTCAGCAATTAGGTAGGGGATTACGCAAACACGATTCTAAAGAGTTTGTTACTATCATTGATTTTATTGGTAACTATAAAAATAACTTTTTAATACCTATTGCTCTCTCAGGTGATAAATCTGTAAATGAAGATACAACACGCAGATATACTAAAAATACCAGTTTTATTAAGGGAGTTTCAACAGTTAACTTTGAAGAGGTAGCAAGGAAAAGAATTTTTGATGCAATTAATGATATGGGATCCCAGACAAAAAGGTTATTAAAAGATGCTTATTTAGAATTAAAGAATAAGATTGGCCGCGTTCCAAAATTAGTTGATTATGCAACCTATAACTCAATCGATCCAAATGTAATTATTAATGAATATACAACTTACCCTAAATTTTTAAAGGTAGTAGATAAGATTTCTACAAGTTTTTCTGAATACGAATTAAAAGTGATTAGTATGCTGTCAATCGAAGTGATGAATGGAAAAAGACTGCATGAGATTATCTTGTTAAATGAAATATTAATAAATGGTGAAATAACCGTTCAAGACTACCTGAAAATCTTAAAAGAGAATAACTGCTATGTTAACGAAAATACATTAAAATCCGTTGAGCGTATATTTAACTTATCCTTTTTTACAAAAACGGACCAAGCTAAATATGGTGGAGAAGAAATTATTGTATCGGAAAATGGAAGCTATAAATTCGGAGAAAAAACAAATAATTCCTTTATTAAAAATAAGGAGTTTGAATTACATTTGCGTGATATTTGTGATACTGCATTCGAGATTAGTAAAAGATACATGAGTAATGAGCCCTTAAAGCTGTATGAAAAATACTCGAAAAAAGACGTGTGTAGGCTATTAAATTGGGAGAATGATGAAAAAGGAACTATGTATGGGTATAAAACAAAGCACGGCACTTGCCCTATCTTTATCACTTATCATAAAGATGAATCAGTTGAGGCTAGTATTGCCTACGAAGATGCTCTCATTAATCAGGAAACATTATTGTGGTTTTCTAGAAATAGCCGCGTGATTGAATCGAAAGAACTGCAGCCGATTATTCATGCTGAGGAACGAGGTATTGAAATTCATATCTTTATAAAAAAAGACGATGATGAAGGTACAGATTCCTACTATCTTGGAAAAGCTTCACCTATTATTGACACTGTCACACAAACAACCATTAACACTGACAAAGGGGAAAAGCCAATCGTTAATATGAATATGATCATGGAAACCCCAGTTGAATATAATATGTATAAATACCTTACTGCTGAATAAGGTGAAAATAGTCTTCTTAGATGAGAAGACTATTTTTTTCTTGGATCAGTTGTTCAACCGCGGGTATATCTGCTGGTGCCCAAACTAGAGACTTTAGATTTTCTCTTTTAAACCAGACAAGCTTAGAATGCTCATTTGCAGTTGGTGTTCCTTCAATTAATTTTGCTTTTATTGCAATTAAATTAATTGTGAACTTATCGTATTCATGTGTATGATCATTAAATATTCCTTCTGTATGTATGAGACAATTCATTTCTTCTTTAATTTCTCTTTTTAACGCTTCGTAAAGGTCTTCACCTTTCTCTACCTTACCACCAGGAAACTCCCACATATTTGGAATACTCATTTCCGGGGATCTTAAGGCACATAAAATTTCATTTTCTTCATTTTCAATGATCGCTGCTACAACCTTGATTGCTTTTTTCACTTTTGTCCTCCAATTTATATTTTCTTTTTTACTTGCTTTAAGTTTAATGAAATATAAATTAGTTGTAAACCTAATGATGGATCCGACATTTTTATCTAGTCGTTATATAGAAGTGACTTCAGCGAATTGGTTATCACCCTATAAATTATTTAACAACCTTTTCTGTTATAATGTTTTTTAAGTATAGGAGGGAATTACAATGCAATGCCAACTTATATGTTTACGGCATCAACTGGCTACCACAAAACCCTGTAAATTTTTCAGGTCCATATGTTATAGATGTGAAATTTTCTATGATAAATAAATCGAATTCACGAATGTTAACATCAAACAACTACTTTGCTTCAAATTTTGCAAATCAGCTCCTGTAAGTTTCTGCCTATAAAGCAGTATAAATACATTCTTCTTTCTCCACTGTACCGTCAGGAAACTCCACCTTTTATACGACCTTAGAGTTCATAAGATCACACTTTTCTCATTCTTAATCACTATTACAACAGCCTTTATTTGTTTATTAAATTAATTAATTAAGTATTTTGGAAAGTAACAATATTATTATTCAAATAATACAGTTTCTTCAGATAACTGGTATATTAATACTATACATAAATAAGCTATCAAAAAATAAGGAGAGCAAAGTGATACCATTACTAAGCTTTTTTAAGAAGAGAAAAGATGAAGCACAGCGAATTCCTAACATAACATTAAATCAAATTGAAGAGAAAAAGACGGAACAGGTTGCTTCCCGTATAGGTGAATTAGGCGAATACAAAATTGATATACAATTACATCAGCTTCCGAAGGAATATAAGCATTTTAGCGATTTGCTAGTCGAAAACCCAAAAGCAAAGACAGGTTATTCACAGCTTGATCATATCTTGATTACTCCGTTTGGTGTCTTTGTAATAGAAACTAAAAATTATCAAGGAACCATTTATGGAGGAAAAGATAGAAAAACATGGTCCGTAAATGGCAAGTTTAAAATGATGAATCCATTTATTCAAAATTATGGACATATACAAGCATTAAAAAACTTCCTTGATCAAAAATACCATCATCTATTTATTTCAATGGTTTCCTTTACGAAACGATGCACGTTTAAAATTGATGATCTCGAACTTAGAAAAATAGCTTCTAATGATTTAATTGTTTATGACGTTGAATTATTCGATTACATAAATAGGAAAGTATCGGTTCTTAAGTTAGAGCATAAAGAGCCATTACTTAATGAAAATGAAGTTTTAATGATTTATGAGGCAATTTATGCAGCAAATATAACAGATCCCTCTATTAGAGAGAAGCATGTGCAAATACTAAAAGAAAGTAATCGCAATAAAATAGAGTCAGTTACGAAAGAAAATCAGTCGAAAAAATGTTGCCTATGCAACAAAAATGTTTCGGAAAAAGTGAAAGCTATTTGTTTGTCGAATAAAAGGTTTAATGGGAAGATCTATTGTTTTGAGCATCAAAAAGATTTATAAAAATAATTATTTAAAGGGAGTCGAAAATGCCTATCTACAATAAACTTGTACGAGACCGTATCCCGGAGGTAATTACTCGAAACGAAAAAAAGTGTTCAACAAGAATATGAGATTATGAAGAATACCTAGTAGAATTAAAGAAAAAGAGCTTCGAGGAGGTAGAGGAGTACGTTAAAAACAAACTGATGAAGAAGCAATCGAGGAACTGGCAGACATTCTGGAAATCCTTCATGCATAGGCCAGTTCATGGTTCTACATGCGGGAAGTGGATGAAATCCGTAAAAGTAAAGCAGAAAAAAGAGGATTTTAAAATTACGCTTCAGTAGGTAATTTTTTAGATCGATAAAAGATGAGTTATTTTAGTAGATTATAAAGTCGTTGCATTAACTATTTTGATAGCAATAGGGATAACAAATAAATGGTAAAAGGAGGCTATAATGGCTAGAATAAACCTCAAGGTTCCATTTAAAGATAAAAATATTGCTAAGAGCCTCGGAGCAAAATGGGATAAAGATATAAAAGTATGGTATACGCCTTATAGTGGAGAGATAGAAAAGTTTTTTAAATGGATTAACCCAATAAAAGAAAAAGATATTAATTTAAAAGCGGATTATTTTTATATCGCCGAGACAGCAAGAGAATGCTGGAAATGCAAAAGAAAAACAAAAGTTGTTTGCTATTTGTTAGAAAAATATTGCTTTTCGGATGTTGTACAAGAAAGCCAGGAAAATGAAAACTGGAAGTCTTTCTGGATTGAAGAGGATTACCCAAGTTTTATTTCAAAAATAACCAAGCTGAACGAAATAGCGCAGCTGGCTATGCTGGATTATACGAAAGGGTTCAGAATTTCGAATAGTGATTACTTTGCGAATCATTGCGAACATTGTAATTCTTTACAAGGAGAATTTTATTTGCATGAGGAGCCGGGTATTGCTTTCTGTCCTGTAAATGAAAAAGAAATTAAAAGAATTAAGCTTTTTAAAATAGATGAACCTTTTGAAGCTATAGGTTCCCATCATTGGAGTTCTGTTTTCGAAGATTATGATGTAATAAATATTAGTTTGCAAAAACCTCGTAAAGGCAGTTTTTGGGGAAGTGGAAGGTTTTTTAAAAATTAATTACTTTGTTGCCTTAGCCAGAGATAGTGGACAAACTGGTTTTGTAAAGGTTTTTTTTCATTTTTATCCTGTTAAAGGCTAATACATATCAGATTATAACTGTATTTTCATTAGCGGTTTCATAATAAAAGTGATTTATCCCCTTAATCTTTATTACTTTTAATTAGGCTGTCTTCTTTAAGTAAAATAGCAAAACCGGTCAGATATGGAGAAATAAAGCTAAAGATAGTTGGGATTATTTAAATAGTCATCAGTTTAATTCTCTCCAAAAGTCAGCTATAAAAATAAGTGCCTGTTCCCAAGTCTGTAATGCGTTTCCGTACTGGGGCAGGCACTATTTTAACTTTTGTGCAATTAATATTAAATATTATTTTGCTCCAACTTCTCCATGTACTCCTGCCTAATTTCCGAAAGTGCTTTGCCGCTTTCTTTATGAATGGCAAAGACATAGGTTTGAACACTGGACCATCCGTACAATTCTTTCAGCCATTTTTGCAATGAAATTTCTTGACCCTTTACTAAAACATTACCATTTCCTAATAATGAACCTTCATCTGGGTAATCCTTCGCCTTGATAAGATCGCCTTCTTTAACAACTCCCCATTTAAGCATCGTATCAATTTTAGGTAAAAGACGACGTGAAACACTTTTAGAGGGTGTAGTTTTAGATGAGGTTTTCTCCAAAAAAGTGACATAGTAATCATCATAATTATCTAAAGGGAGAACCTTCTCAATTGTTAAATATACATCCTCTTTGATTTTGTAAAGAATAAGCTTGTAGCAGCTCATATCGACATTATTGCTATTTAACCATGCGACTGCCGACAGGGTTTGTTCATCAAAATCTGAAGCAACTAGAATAATACGCTGTTTATTATTAAATCTTTTGCCAGCACCACTATCCTCCAAGAACTCATTTAACTTTCTTCTTCCCAGTTCGAAACTGGTTAGTGCAGCATTCTCAAATTCTTCCCTATATTTTTCAATATAAGGGGCATATATCTTTGTCACGAGTTCGTCAGGTGTTTCAATGGTTGCATAGCTTGCTGCGTAACGAATTGCTTGGAATTCAAATGATTCCTTTCGGCCCTCAATATCTCTTCGATCCCTTTTAATTTCTATCAGGACAATATCGCCGTTGTTATCAATAGCTGTTAAATCACTTCTACCATAATGAACATTCCGTACCTGCTGCCCGACTATTAGCATAGATTTCTCATCTTCTGATATCATTTCAATGTTTCGTCTTAGCAGTTCTTCAATATCACTTTCCTGGTAACCTAATTCTGCGAATGATACGGGATCAATACTTTCTGATTTATTCCCAGATATCTTATACAAGTAGTAAACCTCCCTTTTATGGGTTGTTACTAACCATATTACCCCAAATTCTGGGAGAGTCAATTATTGGGCCATCTTAAGATTGTAAATATAATCGCTATTAAAAAATCCATATATGTTAAAATATGTATATATATTATTAAAGGGGATAGGAGAATGACTAAAGAAGTTTTGGCTGTAAAAATACAGAATGCAGTTAAGAAGGATGGCAAAGATTATTACGAAGCTACGCGTGGAAATTGGAGAGCTAATAAAGAAAGAGTACGACAAGTAGAATATGTTATTGGTGTTATGAATAAAGAAGTTGTTTGTGTATACAAGCCATTAAGCTGGAATACTGTTGAAGAGAATGGAAAAAAGCGACAGAGATTTGAAGGGGAAGAAGTTAGCCAATCAACATTTAACAGAATTAAAGTATTCGAAGATGAAATAGTAAAAGGATTTGGCAGTGGGGCAGCAATTTCTTATAGCACCATATAAAGTTTTCTATTTGTCGAGTTTTGCTAGCTTTACTGTAATATGAAGCAGACAATTTTTATTGAATATATTAAGAAGAATAAAATGTGAAGAAGAAAGAACCGACCAATATGATCGGTTCTTTCTTTTACCCCTGATAACTAGTAAACCAGGCAGGCCTTTTATTCGTTGATTTACTCCCATTATAAGCAAAGGTGAAGGTTATTTTTTGTTTTCTCAGCTCTTCTATCAAGTCAGTTAGCTCTTGGTCGCCGATTAGCCACAATGCTCCGCCTTTTTCTCTTTTATCAACCACTTCGTATCCTAGATTTTCTAGGTATTGCTTAAGACCGGTTCTGGGTGTTGCTGTTTTATCAATCAAGTTTGTGCTGCTTTTTGATTCACTAGGTGTAGTATCTAATTCCCTTTGGATTGATTCTGTCTTTTCAAGATCGTATTGTTCAAGTGGTAAATCGTTTTTTGCAATATCATTTACCATTTGTGATGAGGTAAACGGTTCTAATCCAGCTGCAGTCTCGCCGCTTGCAGCAAAAATGGTTTCTGCCTCATTAGATATGGTTTCTACCAATTCTGGTTCACTATTTGCTTTATCTTGCATAGGTTCAATATCATAATATTTTAAGGTATCCCACAAAGAAGAAAGAGCCTTTTCAGGGTTAAAGTAATAATCACTGCCCCGGACCCTCCAGAATGCCCATCCGCAGCGTTCAAGGATACGCTGGCGGTTCATATCATAATCGTACCGGTCAGGGCCATGCCATTGATCCCCGTCACATTCAACTGCTATTCTGCCTTTTTGGCCTTCAATTACCATATCAATTCGGTAGCCAGCTACTTCATGCTGAGGAATGACTTTGAAGCCTCTTGCTGTGATTTGATCATAAACTGATCTTTCAAAGTCACTTTCACAAAGGGAACGGTTTGTTTCCAAGATTTCAATGGCTGGATCTTCACAATAGGAGATTAGCTGGTAACGGAAACATTCTTTATTCCGGAAATCATTTACCGTCGGTGTATGGAAAAGCCATAACTGGTCTTTTGCACGGCTGACCGCAACATTAAATCTTCTTTTATCTTTTTCCGTGGTTATAGCCCTCATTGTTGTTTGACCAGGGGCTGCAACCATGCTGATAAACATAATATCCCGCTCATCCCCCTGGAAAGCATATGCATCGCCGCAAATAATATTTCTTTTCTCAATCTCTTCAGTTCCGATTTCTTCAACCAGAAGCCTTTCGATTAACTGTGCTTGCCCTTCATTTTGGAGCGAAATAACACCCATGGATTTATCTTTATAGTTAGGGTTATTTATACACTCCTTCATTTGACTGACTAGTGCTTCTGCTTCAGGCTGGTTAATCACTTTTGAACCGGAGCCTTCCCGATATCCAGATGGAACATGAACAGATTTAATTGGTTCTAACCTGTTAGGCGGGTATTGTCTTAGCGGAATTAATGGTGTATTTGAATAGCTGATCCTGTTAGAGAATTCGATAATCTCCGGCATACACCGGAAATGTTCTCTTAACGTAATTCTTCCACCAAATAACACGTTCGCCAAATCAAAAAAAGAATTCTCGATGTCAAGCATGTCAGCAAGTTTAAAGTCACTGAGATACTGGTTGCGCAGATATTGGACATCTTCACGTTTAATCCCTACATATTCAGGGCTGATCTGTTTGTCGTCCCCAACAACTATCAGCTTCTTTGCTATATACTGCAAAATAACGGCATCGGGACCGGATTGGCTGGCCTCATCAATGATGACAACATCAAAGAGGTTAGGTTTTACATCAAATGTTTCAAACACTCGATATAACGGCATGATCCAAGCTGGAATGGCATCCCGGCATTCAGACATATGTTTTTGGGCATCTTTGAGATGGATGTGAGCATTTTTCCCGGTTCCTTTCCCGACCTTTCTCATCGAGGTAGTCCAGGCAAGCAAGTGCTGCCTCTGTCCTTCAGTCATGGAACCTAATGTAGAATACCAGGCTTTTTTAGCTCCTAACCTGCTTATTGTCGATTTTATTCGTTTGTCTAAATCATTCAGTTCTTTTGTATGTGACTTTTCATCTGTATTTGAGAAATCAATCAGCCAACTTTTTGCTTTTGCCCATTTCATGGCATTTGGCAAATGTATAAACCGTTCCTTCCAAACAGGTTCCTCATAAGAAACAAGAAGATCTGAATATAGCTTAGGAAGCGAAATCTTAAGCTTCTGTAATAATGCTTCACACTTGCTGCTTTTTCTTCCATACTCATCTAGTTCATGGATGAGTTTAATATTTTTTGTGTATTTTTCAGAATCTCTGTTCCGGATTGAATCAATTAAATCACCAACAACCTGATGTTGTTCGTTTGTACCTACCGACTGCTGAATGTTTCCGATAAGAGAGTTCATTTTCAATTGGATTTCGTTTAATTCTTCTTTTAGATTCAACAATTCAAGCTGAGTTAGTAGAGAAGCAATTTCTTCATTGGTAATAGCGAGTTCCTCAAATAAATGAATATGCCCGAAATCGTTTGTCATTTTTTCCATTAATTGTTTATAATCCAATAATAGGTTGAATGGCTCGATTAAATCTTCTATATTCGCTGCATTTAGTGATCTGGACTGTCCAAAGTTCTGTTCAATCTTTATTTGATCCTGGACCACTTTACCAATCCGATTTAAAGTATGATCTACTGTTACTGCTTCTTCTAAAAAAGCTACCGTTTCGACGGAATCGCATTTTCGGCCATCAACTCGGACATCTTTCACGATATACCAGGCATCTTTCACGACTTTAGGTCTCATTAAAGGGACGCCGAGTCCTTTTCCTTCTTTCAAGTGAGCATGAAGTAAGGATACGTCCGACAGAAGCTGAGATAATGGAACTTGGTCAGTACCATGAATTTCAGTTAAACTATGCTTTGATGCAAGACCCTTGATCTTACTAAGTGATTCGATGACCTGTGTATAAAACTCTTCCCAGGGTCTGAACCTATTCCCTATAAGATCCTGGAAAGCTGAAGATAGCCACTGCTGCTTTTTCATTGCAATCTGGTTGGATAGGGAAGACATCTCATTAAGTAATTTATTGAGCAAAGCTTGCTGGTCTTTACTTAAGCTTGAAAGTATCTCAAGTTTATCTTGATTTGCGATTTCGTAGTTTTTAATTTCTTCATTTAAGGAAGATTCACGCTTCACATTTCTTGTGAATGTTTCTTCATCATCTAATAGATCATGAGGTGGAAATGATAATTGAATTTCCTCCTGAATATTCTCATTTAGAAGAGATAGTAATTCCAGGAGTTCTGCTGCCTCAGAGCTGGTAATAGGGCATTCGGCATCCATTTTAACCTGGTCTTTGAGCCAGGAGTAGTAGTCTTGTTCTTCGTTAATAGTCATAGCAATCTTTTGGGCTGTTCCCTGGTATTTTCCATCTAGCAGATTATGCTGAAATGTTTCTTTCTCCCTGATTGATCGCATTTTGTTTTGCAGGATTGCTTTCTCTTTACGCATTTCTTTAAGTTGAGTTGTCAGTTCAGCAATCTCATTGGACATCAGTTCTGAATTCCAGGTATCACGCTTGTTTGAAATCGTTTGAACGACCTTTTCTAAATCTTTGAAGGATTTGGAATCGGCGCCAAGTAAGCTAACACATAGACTTTGCAGTTCTTCTGGGATTTTTCCTTTTAATACTTTAAGAGCTCTTGCCGTTTCACTGGTTATGAGCACTCTTTTCCCTGTAGAAAGCAAATGAGAAATCAGATTGGCAATTGTATGGCTTTTTCCTGTACCAGGAGGTCCCTGGACTAAAACTCCATTTCTGGTTTCCAAATTCTTGATTATCTTTTGTTGATCTTCATTTGCTTCAAGAGGGAAGTAAATAGTCGAATCAACTGGCAGGGTACCGGCTGATTGGTTATCCTGGGTGCCGGCAGACTGATGGAAATCATCAATTTCTTCAAAAATCCTCTTTATACCTTGAGGAACTTCTTCTCCTGACTCCTTCACATTTTCTACAATTGTATTACAAGCCTGCTGAAATCCTTTTTCAGTCCGCTTCCTTAAAATAAGGGCAGGACTGTAAAAAATGCTAGGTTCTTTATATGTTTCCCTGGTATTGGCCAACTCATTTTCATGGAATGTTCCATTTGACGATAATGAAAAAGCAAAGGACCTGCAAATTGAATTTAATAAATTTTGATTCCAGAAAGACTCCTGTAATTCTTCTAATTTTTCCGCAATAGGCAATAAAGATTTGTTATCTAATCTGCTGCTTAATTCAAGCATATCCTGTTCTAATTCAGGCTTAATTCCTTCTGATGATGGCATGACTCGTATAATTCCATTATTGGCATCAAATTGAAACCCACATGAAGCGGTCAATATATGCCTGTGAATGACTTGGTCATTAGGATCCTTCCAATTCAATAGCCCAACAGCAGCTATAAGTTCATACTGATCCCCGAGCTTTTTCTGTTTTTGATAAATGGAGAATAACTTCGTGTATATACTTTGGACTTTTTCATATCGTTCAAATTCCTCTTTCCACACATTCCATTTACCTGCTAAGTAGAAATCAAACTTACGCTGTATTTCTGAATGATCTTCCAAATATAAATATTTTTGCTCAGCCTCAGCATCAGTTTCATCCTGGTCTGTATCATCCTGAAAATCAGGATTTGGGATTTTTTCTAAAAGGGCAGGGGCAGTGGTGTCTTCTGGTTTGTAAGCAGAGCTTATCCAGTCCTTTAAAGCTTTAGGCGGATGTGGAAAAACTGGCTTCACTGGTTTTTTGATCTCCACCCAAGTATCTTTCACTTTTGAAAAAAGCGGGGAAATACAACCATCTTCATCTGGAATTTCATTTAAAAATACGTAGTTCTCGTAGTATTGTAGATCTCTAACCAGAGGGGCTTTTAATAAGGAAAGTTCTTTTAAATATGTAAATAACCTGACTGTTTTATCTATATGTAAATCAGTATTGATCAAAATAATCATCCTTTCAGTAAAAACTACATCTTTTTACAAAATATGCATAATACAACTGTTTATTATAACATGGGACAAAAGATATGGATTATGGGGTTTTTTTCTTTTACGATATTCATAGCCAATTAAAAGTATATGAAGAGGGCTTAATTATATATTACTAATTGACCGTATTGAAAAATTGTACACGTTGGTTAGTAAAATGGCAGAAGAGATGGTTGTTAAGCAGAGTTAATGGTGGACTTTAGCATAGGGGCGAAATTAAAAAAACCAAATTTCTCTGTTGAACGGATTTCCTTTTTGCGCAATAAATTTCATTGAGATTGTATAATGGGTTTTGTATACAACGTCAGAGTAATCATAGCGCTTAAGAAATTTTCTAAAAGGAAGTACCCACTATTGAAATAAAGAAAAACATCATAGAGCAGTATGTCATTTAATATAGCATGCTATTAAGTGAATATAAAAAGCCTGTTTCCTGAAAAAATATCTTCAGGGAGCAGGCTTTTTATTTTTAGACTTTTAGACTTAATAAAGATATTTGATATGGGAATTCTTCATCACAAATGGAGTGAACAATAAAGTTAAATCTAGCTGACCACCGAACACTTTAAAGAATGTAGATATAATCAAAAGATAATTATTTTTTGTTTCTTAATTTAAAATTTTCTTTCAATTCAAAAATTAATATGCTATCATACTCTTAATTACAGTATTACTTAAATTATTTACACCAGCACTATAAATTTACAGTTCGGCTTCAAAGGAGTTCATTATGGATGAAATTTACAAGAAAATTAAAGATTTAAGGCTTCAGAATGGCTATACCTTAAAAGAATTAAGTGAACGTACTGATTTATCAATCAGCTTTCTTTCTCAAGTCGAGAGAGGAACAACTTCCTTAGCTATTACTTCATTGAAAAAAATAGCCGATGCATTGAATGTTAAAATTTCTGAGTTTTTCGAAGACGAGAAACCGAATCAGAATTTTATGGTGAAGTCCAGCGAGCATAAGCCATTTAATATCAAAGGATCGGAATTTACTTATGTCCGAGTGAATGGTGATTTTCCAGGCAGAAGCCTGGAGCCGCTGTTGGTTACATTAGCACCCAACCAAAAACAGACACAGCAGTTTGGCCACGCAGGTGAGGAATATTATTACGTATTAAAGGGCCTTGTTATTTTTCACGTAGATGGTAAGGAATACGTTATCCGGGAAGGTGATTCCATTCATTTCCCATCTACCTACCCGCATACAGTTGAAAATCCGATAAGCGAAGAATCAAGATTACTTTGTGTTTTAACGCCAGTTATATTTTAATTGGCCTTTATAAATAAATCTATAAATACAGAAAGGTGGAGTATCATGCGTGTAGCTACTGATATTGGCGGAACTTTTACTGACCTGGTTTATGTCAATGAAGAAGGTGAGATTGGGGTTGCCAAAAGCCATACCACACCTCCTAATTTTGAAAAGGGGGTTATCGATGTTATTGAGAAAAGTGGGATAGATCAAACAGCTATCCAGACTTTTATTCATGGCACCACTGTTATTATTAATGCCCTTACTGAACGAAAAGGTGTAAAGACAGGTCTAATTACAACTAAAGGATTCAGGGATGTACTGGAAATTGCACGTGGAAATCGTCCGGATTTATTTAATGTCAGGTATCAAAAGCCGGTTCCATTTGTTGAGCGGTACTTACGTCAGGAAGTAGAAGAGCGCTTAAACTATAAGGGAGAAGTGCTGTCTTCGTTAAATAAGGAACGAATAAAAGAGATTATTCACTATTTCAAGGAACAAGAAGTAGAAGCGATAGCTGTTGCCTATTTGCATTCCTATGTAAATCCAGATCATGAAATTGAGACTGTAAATTTGGTAAAAGAGCTGTGGCCAGAAGTAGCTGTCACGGCATCACATGAGGTAACAAAAGAATGGCGGGAATATGAGCGAACTAGTACGACGGTTCTTAATTCATATGTAAAGCCAATTGCTGCATCCTATGTGAACCGGTTACATAATAAATTAGTAGAAAACGAAACTGATAGCCAAAATTACATTATGCAGTCAAATGGTGGGACAACGACCTTTAATAGTGCAAAGCAAACGCCTATTAATATGGTAGAGTCTGGACCTGTTGCCGGGATTTATGGCGCAGCTGTACTTGGTGAAATCCTGGATGAGAAGAATATTATTGCCTTTGATATCGGCGGGACTACTGCAAAGTGCTCCCTGATTAATCAGGGAGAGGTAAAGGTTTCTACTGATTATTTCATTGAAAAAAATGAGCGCAGTGCTGGCTATCCAATAAAAGTGCCGGTTGTTGATATCGTGGAGATTGGAAATGGCGGCGGTTCTATCGCATGGATAGATGGCGCGGGCTCTTTAAAGGTTGGTCCTCAATCTGCAGGTGCTTTGCCTGGACCGGTTGCCTACGGTCAAGGTGGTACGGAGCCAACAACCACTGATGCGAACCTGATTACAGGAAGACTTTCACCAGAAAACTTTGATTATGAAGTAGATTTGGATAAAGTGAAGGCTGCCGTTAAAGAGAAGGTTGCCGATCATTTTGGAATGTCTGTTGAGGATGCTGCATTAGGCATTATTCGAATTGCAAACTCCAATATGCTGAATGCCTTGAAACTTATTTCAGTACGAAAGGGCCATAACCCTCGTGAATTCTCGCTGGTCGCTTTTGGCGGTGGAGGATCGATGCATGCACCGGCACTGGCTAAAGAGCTGGGTGTTAAGAAGGTTATTGTTCCAGTTGCTTCCTCCGTATTTTCAGCATGGGGCATGCTCATGACTGACTTAAGGCATGATTATATCCAGACATACATTAGAAGATTAAATCAATTAGATCCTAGTGAGCTAAATAAAGAATGGAATTCAATTGAAACTCAAGCGCTTAAGCAATATCAAGAAGAGGGAGTTTCAGAAGAAGACGTGCTATTTACAAGATTTGCGGATATCCGCTATCTAGGTCAGGAACATACTGTAAAGGTTCCTGTTCCGAATGGGGAATGGTCTGAAGAAACCATTTCAGAAGTAGTTGAACGCTTTGGAGATCTGCACGAACAGCATTACACATTTAAGCTGGAAGGGACTCCAACAGAGATTGTCAATCTGCATCTAACAGCATTCGGGAAGGTATTAAAGCCTGAACTAAAAAGATTAACCTCTACAAGCAGCGATCCGCAAGAGGCTTACAAAGAAACTCGTCCAGTCTATTTCGAGGACAGCGGATGGGTTGAAACGAAGGTTTACTACCGCAGTTTATTTGGTAAAGGCATGAAAATTTCTGGACCTGCCATTGTAGAGGAACCGTCTGCTTCTACAGTTATCTATCCTGATCAATCCTTAACTGTAGATGAATATGGGAATTTAATCATTGAAACAGGGGTGGAATAAATGACACAGATTGTTCGGAGTAAAGTAGATCCATTTACACTTGAGATTGTGAAAGACTCACTGGTTGCTATTGGAGATGAGATGTTTATTGCCCTTGCTAAAACCTCAATGAGCCCGATTATTTACGAAGTATTGGATTACGCCAGCGGCCTGACCGATGCAAAGGGGCAGCTTTTGACACAAGGAAATGGTGTAACCGGATTTATCGGGATGCTTTCTGACATGGTTAAACAAACACTCAAAAAGTTTGGTGACGGAAAGTTAAAAGAGGGCGATATCATTATCATTAATGACTCCTATGGTGGTGGCGGTTCACACCTTTCGGATGTTGGATTGGTCATGCCAATATTCTTTGATGGGGAAATTGTTGCTTTTTCGGCCAATAAAGCACATTGGACGGAAGTAGGCGGAAAAGATCCAGGTTCCTTCAGTAACGATGCTACAGATATTTTTCAGGAAGGCTTACAATTTCCGAGTGTAAAACTTTTTAATGAAGGTGAAATAAATCAGGCGATAGTCGATATCATAGAAGCCAATGTGCGTTTTCCTGAATTATCTTTAGGAGACATGTGGGCACAGGTTGCAGCACTGAAAACAGGTGAAAAACGAGTCAAGGAATTATGTGAAAAACATGGGAAAGAATTATTTTTATCTTCAGTAGATTATCTGCTTGATCACGGCGAACAGCTTGCACGCCAGGAACTAAGTAAATTGCCAAAAGGTACTTTTAACGCAGAAGGGTTTATTGATGATGATGGTTTTGGAAATGGCCCTTTCAAGATAAAAGTGAAAGTAACCATAACAGATGATAAATTCGTTGCAGATTTTAGAGGCAGTCATCCTCAGGTTCCAGGACCTGTTAACTGTTCTTATACAGCACTGGTCTCTGCTGTACGAACGATTTTCCTGGCGATTACAAATCCTTCGCAAGATGCGAATGATGGAGTTTTCCGCCCATTAGAAGTTATTACGGATAAAGGATCTGTTCTTTCCGCAGAACGTCCTGCACCTGTATCAATCTATTGGGAGAGTATGCTGGCAGGAGCAGATCTGATATGGAAAGCTCTTGCTCCGGTTGTTCCTCATAGGCTTAATGCAGGACATTTATTATCTGTTTGTTCAGTTGTCTTATCAGGGCAGCATCAGGATACAAATGAACCTTTCTTAATAGTTGAACCATCAGTTGGAGGCTGGGGTGCTTCTGAAGGTCAGGATGGCGCCAGAGGACAATTCTGTATTGGTGATGGAGAGACCTATAATGTCCCGGTGGAAGTTGCAGAAACCAGGTATGGTGTAATGGTTGACGAGTACAGCCTTCATACAGATGGTGCTGGAGCAGGGGAATATATAGGCGGTTCTGGTGTCATTCGTTCCTATAAAGCTTTAAGTGACAACCAAATGGTTTCCGTTACATTTGGACGGAATAAGTTTGTTCCTTGGGGAATGAAGGATGGCCAAGACGGTTCAGCGAATGAGGTGTATATTGAAAAAGCCAACGGGGAAGTAGATGGTCCTTTTGGAATTTATCCTAGGTATCCGCTGAATAACGGTGATGTCGTAAAATTGGTAACCGCTACAGGCGGCGGCTATGGTGACCCATATAAACGCCCTGCATATCAAGTAGCCCAAGATGTGAAAAATGGCTATATTACTGCTGCCCAGGCAAATGAAAGCTATGGGGTAATAGTAAATGAGAAAACATATGAAGTTAAAGGCTTAACAGAAGATCGTCTGCAGAGGGGGAAATAAAGTGGAGGTATTAAATTTAGAGAAAATTAAGGCCGATCCAAATGCGGCCGTTCCACTTAAAACGGTATTTTCACAAAAAGCTCTTGCTGGAGATTTGAAAGTGGGAACAGTTGTTATTCCACCCGGAAAGCGAGTTCCTTTGACTGGAGTTTCAAACCATAGAGAAAACGAATATTCCATTATCGTAAAAGGTTCCATTGTAACAGAAACCAATGGAAAAACGTATCGGGTGTCAAGTGGGGAAGCAACCTATATTCCTGCTGGGCAAGAGCATATTGCCTATAATGACAGTGAAGAAGATTGTGAAATTGTTTGGGTGTTGGTTGGTTAGCTTCAATCACCATAAAGACCTTGCATGGGCAAGGTCTTTATTATAAAAGGATTTTACAGAATATTCCGATATGAATTTAAAGGAGTTGAATAGAAATGGAAGATGTGTCTCTAAGGAAAAGCAGTGGAAAAGATGAAGCTCTTGCTTCTGTGCCAATGAATGAGAGGCAGCACTGGATTTCACCCGCTGTTATATTTGGGGGACTGGAATTTACAATTCCGGTTTTAATGGTTGGTGCCACGTTAACAGCCAGTTTCGGACTCGGAAAGCTATTTTGGATCTTGGCAGCAGCTCTCTTTGTCTTCCAATGGATCGGAAATGCCCTCGCAGGCTATATAGGGGCTAAAACTGGCCGGTCCTCTTCCGTAATTGCCAGAACCAGCTTTGGATCAACCCAGGCACGGTTTATCGTAGGATTGACTATCTTTATCGTTTCTATGGGCTGGTGGGCATTGCAGACGGCAGTTGCCGGTAATGCCATTTCAGCAATGTTTGGAATTGACTATGAGTCGCAGTGGTTCCTTTGGGCGCTCGTAACAATCATAGCTGGTCTGCTATTTGCACTTCCGTCCATTATTGGCTACTCATCTATGAAATGGACTGATTACTTAGCTGTCCCTGCTGGCCTTCTTCTAATTGCGGGCGGTATCTTCTATGCTTTAAAAAATATCGGCTGGGAAAAGATCTTATCCTGGAACCCTGAACCGCAAATGACTTTTCTTGCTGCCGTTAGCTTAGTCATCGGTATTAATGTTTCTCAATGGGTTATTGCCTCCGATTATACTCGCTATGCAAAACCGAAAGTAAAAGACAACGTACTCATTCCATTAGGCATCATTGCAGTAGGTTTCCCGCTATTCTATGTTGGAGCCATTATGTCCATAGGAGTAGGCGATGCTGATATTGTCAATGTCATGATGAATTTAGGTTTCCCGATCTGGGGCTTTCTCATCTTATGGTTAGCAACCTGGACGAGTCAATTAGTAAATAATTATAGTATGGGCTTGGCTTTAGCTAACATGCTAAATGTGAACTCTAATAAGGGAAGAGCACTTCTTACATTAGCTGGTACTATTGTTTCTATAGGAGTTGCTTTGGCGGGGATCCTTGATTATTTTATGGACTTCCTATATATGACTGCTTTAATCTATCCAGCCATAGCTGGTGTTATGATGGCTGACTTCTTCTTTATAAGAAAACAGCAGTGGGTCGACAACAAAGGATGGAACTGGATGGCTACCATCGCATTAGTAGTAGGAACTTTGGTTGGATACTTCACACAATACGTGTATTCATTTGGATTGCCTGCCGTTCAATCAATTGTTGCTGCAGGAATTGTATATATGATAGCTATGAAAGTTAAAGCAAGGGTTGCACCTGATCACTTTACAGAGATTACTAACCAATCGGAACTTATTACTTCTGAGAATTTAAAAGCTCAGTAATTGAAAAAGCTGGGATAATGTTTTTTGAGAAACTATAATACATGCAGCGTCAGCCCTAAATAAGGTCTGACGCTTTTTTTATGGGTTGTTTTAGAACTAAAAGGATGTGGAAGAGTTATAAAAAGGAAAAAGGAAGTGTGTTACTAGTGTCTAGAAAAAGAACACTTTCAGATGAAACTAAGATAGGCGGAACTGATAAAACTTTAATCGATTTCTGGAAATGGGGATTTTCTGATTTGCTAAGCAACTCATTAAGAGGAATATTTGCGGAGTTTTTAGTAGGAAGTGCTCTAGACTGTCTAAATCAGTCAAGAATCGAGTGGGATGCTTATGATTTAATTTATCGAGGGAAAAAGATTGAAGTAAAATCTGCAGCATATGTACAGACCTGGCATACTGACACATTTTCAAAAATTGGCTTTAACATTGGGGCGAAAAGGGAATATAGTTATACAACTAGGAAGTATAGTACAGAGATTAGAAGACACGCTGACGTTTACATCTTTTGTTTATTGAAGGAACAAGATATTGATACTCTTGATCCATTGAATGTGAGTCATTGGGAGTTTTATATTGTCCCGACTAAAATCTTAGATGAGCGTTTTCCGACTCAAAAAACAATTAGTCTATCTTCTTTAAGTAAAATAGCAAAGCCGGTTAGATATTGTGAAATAAAGCCAAAGATAGATGAAATTATTTAAATATTCAATAGTGTAATGAAAATAAACATAGGGACGGTTCTGGCGATTCAACCTGATACGCCGGAACCGTCCCAATTGTTTTTTACCAGCTAAAAAAAGGCGAGTCTTTTTTGTATTTGAAGCCTGCTTCTGAAGAAATAAAACTGAGTGCCTGTCCCCATGTTCAGTAAAGTTTTACCATGCTAGGAGATAGGCAGTTATTATCTGTATCTTTTTTTTCAAAAAAAATAAGGTTGGTTGATTGGAAGGTAAGGTGCGAGACTCCAGCGGGAGGCTCACCGCCCGCCCCGCGGTTCGCTAAGCATCCTTGAGCGGAAATCAACCTCTCCTCACTCTTTATTTTTTAATCACAAAATCATAAAAAAACAACAATCTTTCAGCAAAGAGCCAACTAATAAAGAGCTGCCGCTTATTCGAGTAGCACTTCCTCGTATACATTCCACTCGAAGAAGTGCCTGTCTGTCCATTCCACTGAAAGGGCTGGCACCAAGATTTCAGCATTACTCCATGTTTAACTATCCCATAAACCAAAATAAATAACTTTATAAAAAAATATGCTTTTAAATCCAGAACAATAAGTCTATTATAGTTATTAAAATTAAAAAAGGAGATTCATATGAATTCATCTATTCAAGATCAACTTCAAGTATTTAGAGAAGGTCAAAAAAACAGGGGGCGGCTGCTTATCAATTGTCCCGATCAACCGGGAATTGTGGCTGCTGTATCCCAGTTTCTGTTCCAGCATGATGCTAATATTATCGAATCGAGTCAATATTCGACAAATCCAGAGGGTGGCACCTTTTTTATCCGAATCGAGTTTGAATGTCCTGGTTTACAGTCGAAGGAAGAAGAGTTGAAGAGTCAATTTAAGGAAATCGCAGAAACATTTTCAATGGAATGGAAATTAGCATTTGTTTATGAATTGAAGAAGACAGCTATTTTCGTATCAAAAGAACTTCATTGTTTACGTGAGCTGTTATGGGAATGGCAAAGCGGTGATTTGCTTACCGACATCGCTCTTATTGTGAGCAATCACGAGGAAGCAAGACAAATTGCAGAATCCTTGCATATTCCATTCTTTTACATACCAGCAAGTAAAGTAAATAGAGAGGAAGTTGAAGAAAGACAGCTGCAGCTTTTAAAAGAATTTGATATTGACTTAATCATCTTAGCCAGATATATGCAAATTTTGACGCCAGCCTTTGTTGGGGCTCATCCATTCAAAATCATTAATATTCATCACTCTTTCCTTCCTGCATTTGTTGGTGCGAGGCCATATGATCGAGCCCATCAGCGCGGGGTAAAAATAATTGGGGCAACGTCTCATTATGTTACAAACGATCTTGACGAAGGACCAATCATTGAACAAGATATCAAGCGTGTTGACCACCGGGATCATATTGATGATCTAAAAAAGAGCGGACGTTCTATTGAACGAAGTGTTCTTGCCAGAGCGGTTAAATGGCATTTAGAAGACCGGATTATTGTTCATGAAAACAAAACAATTGTTTTTTAAGGATTGAGGCAGCCAGAGAATCAAAATTACATGAACAAATCCCCCCTTTTCCTATAGATGCGCTTTGGTAGGGGGGCGTTATCAAATTTGTGCAGACATAACACTTATCATATTGGACAGATCATCTATATTCGAAAAGTCCAGGGTCCCATGCAAAGTAAAGAGTAGAAAGAAAAGAGGACGGATACAATGGAGCGGAAGGAATACGAGTGGGTCAAAGAGAATCGAGAAGTGCTTTTGGACTTTTGCAGTAAAATGGATCCAAAAGATTTTACGTGTGAAATGGGATTCGGCTGGCAGAGTGTGCGTGACACACTTGTTCATGTAGCGAATTGTTATCATGGCTGGCTAGGATCATTTGTTTTATTAAAAACGAAGAAGCCTATCACACCTAGAGAAAACTATCCGACAATCGGTATCGAGGAAATCAGGACACTTTTTGAACAAGCAGATGCTTATGTGTATGAAGTTCTTGAGTCATTTTCTCAAAAAATGGATGAGTCAATCGTGCGGCCTATTCCTTGGAGAGAATCAACTGAGGAGATTTCAATGACTCCTCGAAAACTGTTCATGCATACTGTCACTCACGAATACCATCACAAAGGACAGATTATGGCGATGGCCCGCCAGTTGGGGTATGAACCGCCAAATACAGATGTTCTGGGGACGAGAGACTAGATTTATATAAGAAAGGATGCCCAATGGTGCTGTTCGTAATATCAATGGGCACCCTTTGTAACTTTTAAGACTAAAATTAAATGATCTTTCCTTTTTTAGTTCTTTACACCTGTATGATTAATAACCCGTTCCATTGCTTGAATATGCCCCAAATGGTTTGCTTCATGAAACAACGCAAATTCGGCTAATTCACCAAAGGTTTCAAGTCCCAAAAATGGTTTATCCAGCTTTTCATTTAACCGTTCAGCTGGAATTTGCTGGATTCGGACCAATTGATCCTTCAGCTGTATAATGAGCTCATCTGTTTCAGGTATATCACCTTTCCAATCAGCCGGCTTTGTACCGTTCCCAAATAATTCAATATAGTTTGCAGGGATATGGGTCGTTTTGTGGGGAAAGCCAAACATAAACTGTTCACAGACCGTTAATACATGGCCAATATGCCAATGGATCGTGTTGTTAAAACCGTCTGGCTGTATACCTGCTACATCCTTTGATACTGACTCGATCTTTTTAATAAAATAACCTCTTGTCTTCTCAAACTGTTTAAACACTAGTTCATTCATTCTTTTCTCCCCTTCCAAATATTCTCATCTGTCAATATACCAAAAATCCGGGAAGATTAGGAGTGTCAATGGACTGAAAAATTGATTATTGTTATCTTTTATATACGGCGAAGGTTTAGAAAATGCAGGACCTTACATCCAACCAATTATAATGTCACTTACACAACGTTACGCAAACCATTAAGCTTTTCTTTATCAAACAGGTTGATGATATGCTGTGGGGAATATTAACCGAGGAAAGCAGCCCCGGGAGGCTGCTTTTTGTGCGGAAGGGTTTGTCAATTTAAGCTTTCAGTTAAATTTACGCCAATCATAGGAATTCTTTTATTCTGCCGGATAAAATAAGATCATACTGACACGTGCCAATGATTTCCCTGAATTATGATAGGTATGCGGTCTATCCGCTTTGAATCTGATGGAGTCACCGCTTTCTAACGTATATTCATCGTTATTAACCCGTATGGTTATCTCCCCATCAAAGACCACAATCAACTCTTCAGTTCCCTCTATATGTGGCTCAGCACTCAGGTATCCACCTTTGTCAATTTCGACGGTATACACTTCAAAACGCTTATCGTTTTCGAAAGGAAAGTAAGGGTATACCCGATACCTGCCATGATCCTCTGATAATGTCTGAATGTCCTTCTTTGAAACAAGCTGCGTATCCGGCAGGGGATGATTAATCAGTGAGGTAAATGAAATCTTAAGACCGTTCGCAATCTTCCAGATCGTTGTAATCGTTGGGCTTGATTCGCCCCGTTCAATTTGGCCGATCATCGTTTTGCTAACTCCCGTTAATTCGGCCACCTTCTCTAAACTTAATTTTCTATTTTCTCGATATGCTTTTAAATTTTTAGCAAGAATTAAATGAATTTCCTCCATAGCTGCATTCCTTTCGTGTGTACAATATAACGTCCGTGATATACAATATGTAGTAAATCGGTATACTGTCGTTTTTGTACATTATAACATACATGCGGAGGGGGAAAGGAGCTATGTCTTTATTATCTTTTTTCTTATATGTTTTTGTGACCAGCTTTACTCCAGGTCCAAACAATATTATGGCCATGGTATTTGCCAATCGGTTTGGGTTAAGAAATACGATTCGATTTTGTTTAGGGGTAAGCGCCGGTTTCTTTGTCATTATGATACTTTGCAGCTATTTTAATCTATTGCTTCATCAATACATTCCGAGAGTTGAATTGATTATGACCATCATTGGAGTTATTTATATGCTGTTTTTGGCATTTAAGATTATGACCAGTAAATCGGATGATCCAAACCATAAGGATGGGAAGCATAACGGCTTTTTAATTGGGATGCTTTTGCAATTTATTAATCCAAAGGGGATTTTATATGGGGTTACCGTTATATCAACCTTCATCCTCCCATACCACACATCCCATGCGAGCCTGATTTTCTTTTCTATCCTCCTTGCTTTTGTTGGTTTTCTGAGTACCTTTTGCTGGAGTGTTTTTGGATCTGTTTTTCAATCCTTTCTGGCGAAGTATCGAAATCAGTTTAATGTCATAATGGCTTTGCTGCTGGTGTATAGTGCCGGGTCGGTTCTTGTGGGGTATTTTATTCGGTAAATGTCTTATTAATGGGGTACAGCCAATAGCTGTACCCCATACTTGTTTAAATCATTAGTTTTATTCATTTTATTTAACAGATGTTGCCTTTATAATATAAACAAACTATTGGATACATATAAGAAATTCATAGATAAGTATTTTTCCAAAGGGGGGAGTCTAATGATTACAGTCAACGAGTTTGCAGATGTGTTAGAAGGGGATAATATTTTGCTGGTAGGCGGCAAACAAAGTATAAATAAAGAAATCGCCTACCTAACAAGCATGGAGCTTACCGAAAAAACATCCCGCATGAAAGAAAAAGGGTTTGTTATGACCACATTTCACGCTTTTAAGGATGTGGATCAAATCATTAGTCATTTAGAATGGATGCAGGAGATCGGAATTAGTGCAATTGGTTTTCATACAGCAGCATTGAAAACAATTCCGAAAGAAGTTGTTGACTACTCCAATACTCATTCTTTCCCGCTTTTTGAAATCCCCCAAGAGGTCCCATACTATAGCATCCACGAGAAATATAATCAGCTGGTAAATAAGAAGGAAAATGAGCAGGCTTCGAAAATACATAGATTAAATGAAAAGCTAATGGAAATTGTTCTCCTGGAGAAGGATTTGAATTCAATTGTAAAAGTAATAGGAGAATATATTAACAATGTTGTGTGCGTGTTAGATCCGTATTTTGATTTGATTGCGTATTGGAAAACGAAAGAGCAAACCAGAGATGAGATTAAGCACCTGATTAATTTGATCATAAACCAGCATAAAGAGAACGTGTTAAAAGTGCGCTTCACCAATCGTGAGACGAATATAGCTGTTAAAATGGATTCTCTCTCTGATCAGAATTTCAAGGTAGCGCCGCTGTTTTCTAAGATGAACTTTCTTGGCTATCTGATCATTTGTCAAAATGGAACACCGGATAAGTTTTCAGAAGAGGTTATTAAGAATGGTATACGTGCCTTAAGCTTAGCAGCCTATAATAAAAATACACTGCTTCACTATCAAAAGAGCAAAGATATAGAAATGCTTGAAGGTATTTTTCAAGGTGAATCCGATGATAAGAGCCTATCTGAATTTTATATGGACCTTAAGAAGGTAAGATGCATTTTCCAGGTGCAGTCCTCCACTCCGGAAACACTTCAGTCAAAACTTCAAATGCTTTCAGAGAGTTTAATAGAAAATGAAACAAATTCCCGATTGTGGATTTATAATAGAAAAATTGTCGGGGTGATCGATTCGATAGTAGACAGAGAGAGGGTAGCGGCCATTCTGACAGACTACCCTGGAATCCGTATCGGCGTAAGTGCGATAGATGAAGTGAACCATTGCAGTAAAATTAAAGCTATGTTTGACCAATCATCTATGGGGCTGCTGCATGGCCACATTCATGATGTACAATTGGTGTTTTGGGACGAGATGGGGATTGAAAAAATCGCCTACAATTTACAATCCCATCATTTGTTTCAAAACTTCGATGAAGAATTACTGGGTCCATTGATTGCCTATGATCTGGAAAAGAATGCTTCCTTAACCGAAACACTGTTTACATACTTAAAACACTTTTTCAATCTGCAAAAATCAAGCAGTGAATTATTTGTACATCCTAATACGGTAAAGTACCGATTGCAGAAGATAACCGAGTTAATGCAGGTGGATATTCAAAATCCATCTCATTATTCGATGCTCATGATGGCCTTTTCCATATACAGAATTAAACAAAAAGCAGATCAATTCCAATAGAATTGTTTAAAAGGGACAAATTACTGTCTCTTTTTTGTTTGTAGTATACAATGATAAATAATCTTTCTATTGTTATGATTTTGAATAATCATACAATAGGAGGGCTTCAAAATGCCAACAGACACGAAATGGATCTTAAAAGGCGGCAGCATTATTGACGGACTTAATGATGAGGTGGTGGAGAATTCGTACATCAAGGTTGAAGACGGAAGAATAACGGAGGTCAAAGAAGGAGAGCCAGGTGATGCAGAAGGGTTTGAAGTCATTGATTGTACCGGAAAATATATACTTCCCGGACTGATTGACTGTCATGTGCATCTCGTTTGGAATGGCAGTGCAGACCCGCAATCCCTCATAAAGAATGAAGAGAATGACAGAATCGCTTTGGAAGCCTACAAGCATGCATTGGATACACTGAAATTAGGCGTCACTACGGTTAGGGATTTGGGTGCACCGGATCGAACCGTTTTGCATGTCCGAAATGTCATTGATTCCGGCTTGCTTTCAGGGCCTACCATTATTGCTGCGGGTGCACCTATTTGTATGACAGGCGGACATGTCTATTATTTAGGCTATGAATCTGACGGGCCGGATGAAGTCCGCAAGAATACTAGAAGGGTGCTCAAGGAAGGGGCAGACCTGGTTAAGGTGATGGCAACCGGCGGTATTTATACAAAAGGGGAAGAGCCTGGTTCCGTTCAATTAACAATAGAGGAACTAAGTGCAGCAAAAGAAGAGGCTTTAAAGAAAAATAAGAAGGTATCTGCTCATGCAGATGGAATTGAAGGGATCATGAATTGTTTAGAGGTCGGGATTGACACAATCGAGCATGGAATTTACGCAGATCGTCAGGCTCTTGAAATCATGAAAAATCAGGGAACCTTTTTGGTACCGACAATGGCCGTCATGAGACAGCTTATAAGCAGTCCTGACATTCCGGCATATGCTCTTGAAAAAGCTAAGCAGGTAGTGGGACCGCATTTCTCGATGCTGCAGGAAGCTGTTCAAATCGGAGTGAAGATTGCGACAGGTACTGATTGTGGTTCTCCATTAACCCCGCCCCGCTATTATTTTGATGAATTAAAGATTATGCATGAAGCGGGAATGTCAGAAATGGAAGTCATTAAAGCATCAACGAGTGTTGCAGCTGAATGTCTCGGAATTGAAGATCAGCGCGGCAGTATTTCTCCAGGAAAGTTCGCAGATTTGCTAATTGCAGACAGCAATCCTCTAAATGATTTAAATAGTTTGCGGGGAGACAAGCTTGTGATGAAAAATGGTGTTTTGGTCAGCTGACCTGCACTGTTCAAGCTAGCTGTAACGGGGCTCTGCGATTGCGGAGTCTCCCTTGGATAAATTCCAAAGAAAATTTAATAGGAAACATGGATCACTGTTCCAAGATTAAATCTGCATTAAGCTTCCACACAGCCTTATACAAAAAATAATTAAAGGGAGTGAGCTTATTGAACATTTATTTAGTTGCAGTTGTTCTTTACCTGGTTTTCATGGCGTTGATTGGTGTGTATTTCGCAAAGAAGTCGGTGAAAAACAGCGACGACTTTATGGTTGCAGGACGAAGCCTGCCGCTGTTCGTCGTAATGGGAACCCTTCTGGCAACGTTTGTTGGGTCTGGAACTGTTGTCGGCGGTGCAAGTTTTATTTACCAATACGGACCGTTTGCCGCTATTTTCAATCTGTCAGGCGGAATTGTTGGAGCTATTATTTTGTATTTTATCGCTTCTAAAATCCGCCAGATTGAAATTTATACAGTACCAGACCTTTTGGAACGGCGCTTTGGAAAAGCAGCTCTTTATATATCATCCGTTATTATCATCTTTGCCTTTGTCGGAATCACAGCCTACCAGTTTACAGGCGGAGCCTATGTGCTGCAATTAACCACAGGCATTCCACTGGAAATAGGAGCCATCATTATGTGTGCACTGGTTATCTTCTTAACGGTAAGCGGCGGGCTATTTTCGGTTGCGTATACGGATGCACTAAGTGCCATTCTCATTATCATTGGCTTTCTATTCGGGGTTCCCTTTGCATTGAATGCTGTTGGGGGATTTGAAGGATTATCTCTATCTTTGCCTGAAATGAATAAATCCTGGAATGGCGGCTTATCATTTCCTCAGCTTCTCGGCTTCTTCCTGCCATTGTTTCTGCTCGTTCTGGGTGATCAAAACATGTATCAGCGATTTTCCGCTGCGAAAGATCCGAACGTAGCCCGAAAATCCACGATCGGCTTTTTTGTTGGCAGTGTGTTTGTCATTAGTTTAACCATCATCTTAGCAACTACCTCCATTGTACTTTTTCCAGAAATCAAGCCTGATACAGCCATTTTATCACTTGCGATCGATGGTGTACCTCTTGTAGTCGGATTGCTTATTCTCTGTTCAGCCGTTGCCTTTATTATCACAACAGCTACCTCTTATCTTCTATCTGCATCAGGAAATATTGTCAGTGACTTAATCCAGCGCTCAAGTAAAAGCAAGCTATCAGAAAGCAAACTTCTATGGTACAACCGTGTGATTGTCGTGGTATTAGGAGTCCTTGCATATGTGTTAGGTCAATTCTTCCCAAGCGTCCTGGCCATCCAAATGTATTCGTATACGATGTATGGCGCGTCCTTAACTCCTGCCATTCTTGCAACCGTATTATGGAAGAATGCGACAAAAGCAGGCGTGATCAGCTCCATGCTTGTGGGTGGTTCTGCAACGATGATTTGGGAAATCGGTCTTGACCGGCCTTTAGATTGGAATAGTGTACTGTTTGCCCTTCCATTATCAGTTTTAACACTCATTATTGTCAGCCTTGCAACGAGAAATAAAAACGTCACAACAGACCTCACTACTGATCATACAAGCTAATTTGACTTTAAAAGGAGTTGGAAAGCGTGGATGCAACGAAACGAATCAATCGATTAAAAGAGTATATGAAGGAACAGGGGATTTCTTCGGTATTTGTTTTTAATCCTGACCATCAATTTTATTTAACGAATTTTAAAGCTTTAATTTATTCACGGCCCATCATCTTTCATTTACAGGAAAAGACTGCCATGATTTTACCGGGTCTTGAAGAAACACATGCACAGGAACATTCACATGCAGATGATGTACTGGTCTATTATGAACATCCTGGGGCCGGCAGGGATGAGACTTCGCATATGGAGCATATACGTGCATTGGTAAAACAAAGTCCTGACTCATCAAAAATTGGTGTGGATTTAGCCTTCATCCCTGGGGAAGTTCTTCTCTATCTGCAGCAATCAGGCTATCAGGTGGTGGACATCGGGCAATTCATTTATCAAATGCGATTTATCAAAGATGAAGAAGAAATCCACATGCTCGAGCAGGCAGGTCAATTAGTGAACCTGGCAGTAAGCAAGTCATTGGCGCAAATTCAAGCGGGTATAACAGAAATGGAAATAGATGCAGCGGGAAATGCGGCGCTGTTTGAAGCAACTGCTGCACAATATCCGGATTCAGTTATTGATGTAGTGGTTATGTCACCTTCAGGGTTAAAACGAAGCATTATGCCGCACGTCTTCTCCAACACAAGAAAAATTGAAGCGGGAGATGTCATTATCCACAGCAGACAGGTTGGGCTAAATGGATATCGTGCAGAATTAGAGAGAACCGTCATTGTCGGAAAGCCAACATCCCAACAGGAAAAGGCATTTCAGGCTGCAATAGAAGCACAGCAGCGTGCGATTGATTTTATTAAGCCGGGTGTGAAATTTTCAGAGGTAGATGGTGTTGCCCGTGAAGTGTTTGAAAAGGCGGGACTTGAAAAATATGCGATTCACCGTACCGGTCATGGAATAGGTGTATCAGCACATGAGCAGCCATTTTTGCGTTATGACCATCATGATGTGGTAGAAGAAGGAATGGCATTTTCGATTGAACCTGGGATTTATATACCGGAGGTTGGCGGTTTCAGACACTCTGATACTGTTCTGATTACATCTGATGGATGCCGATTAATCACAGAATACCCGCGTGATATGGAGTCCCTGCTTTATTAACTTAAATATAAAACTTGAAAGGGAGAAGTATCACACTTCTTCCTTTTGAAATGATAGGAGGAACATGCGATGGAGTTTGTGATTTCGAATGTGCAGCTATTGTATGGGGAAGAATTGGATTGTAAAAAGGGGTTAGCACTTTGGATAAAAGATGGTTTGATCAAGGAAATGATCCCTGAATCCAAACTGCCAGCCGGTGTAAAGGTCATCGATGGAAATGGAGGGTTTGTCGCTCCAGGCTTAATAGATTTACATATTCATATGATGTGGGATGGTTCATTAAATCCAGTTCATACCTCTGAAACAGAAGGCTATGAGCAGATGCTGATAAGGGCTGTTGCCAATTGTCAAACCTATCTTCAGCACGGAATAACGACTGTCAGGGACATTGGCTCCATCGATGACATTGCGCTGCATGTGGCAAAAGGGATTAAAAGGGGGCTCATTCCAGGTCCTGATGTCATTGCTAGCGGGAAAACATTAACCATGACAGGCGGGCATGATCCGTTCTGGGCAAGATTTGTCGATGGGAAGGATGAGGCATTAAAAGGAGTACGCGAACAAATTTTTAAGGGTGCTGAAGTCATTAAAGTAAGTTCTACTGGCGGGGTCTATGGCAGAATAGAAGGGGAACAGGTCGGCCATGCGGAGCTTAGCCTGGAAGAGCAGGAAGTCATCTGTAAAGAGGCACACCGTTTTGGACTCAAAGTAGCGTCACATGCGATTGGCCGTGATGGGATACTTAATTCGATACTTGCAGGTGTGGATACAATTGAGCATGGTCATTACATGGATGATGAACTGGCTGCCTTAATGGAAGAACGGAATACCGCCTGGATTCCAACCTTGTTCGTCTATAAGCAAATTGCAACACAGGAAGGAATTCCTTCTTATGCACGAGATAAAGCAGAGGAAATCGTCGGCATTCACCGAAATGCATTTGAAACCTATTTTAACCGGAATATTTTAATTGGGGCCGGTTCAGATGCGGGTTCACCATGTACATCTCACCGGGCACTGCTGGATGAATTGTATACCATGAATGAGATTGTCCCTGATGCGAAAAAAGTCCTTAAAACAGCTACAGTAAATGCCGGGAAAATCTTAGGACGAGACGTTGGGCAAATTAAAGAGGGATACAGGGCAAATCTGATTTTGCTTAAGGAAAATCCAGTTGATTGCCTAAATAATTTAGAAAGCATAGAAATGGTTGTTGTGAGAGGAGAACCAGACGGTAAGAATTGCTGCTAAGAAGTTATGGTGGGGATGAAAAGCAGGCAGCTCCCTTTCGCCACAGGGAGCTGCCTTTTTTCTATGGGGCATTTCCGAAAAATTCATCTATAATTTCCATCATTAGCGCATAACCAATTAGGATCATAGGCAATAAATTAATTAGCAAAGCCAAAATCCTTTTAGATAATTGTTCTTTACTGAACAGTGAAACGATGCTCAATGGTATGGCAAACACGGAACCAAGAAAGGCAAGAATAACAAATACCCGCATGATGGAATCCAGAATCCCGCTTGAAGTTACTGACCATATCCATAAAGAAATTGGCCATATAATGACATTCGCGATGGCTATCCGAAATGAAATGAAAGTAAATACCTTCAGTTCTATCCTTCCCAAGAATTTCACCTTCTTTTAAGCTCTTCATTTATGTAAGGTAAACCATTTAAATTTAATTGTTATGAGAGGGACTAATTGCATGTTTTTCCAGCCTGCGTTACATACTAAGTTATCATAAATTTAGGCGGGAATCAGCTTATGAAATTCTTTCGGAAATACAATAAGCAGTCGAATTCATCTCAGCAGCAGAATCACAATCTGATTAGTTCAGATTTAATGGCAAATATAGAAAAAAATCCAGTCAATCTTTTGTGAGACACCTGACCTGGTTGTGAGGAAATTTGTCATAAAAGCATCACAAAGGCAAGCAGCACTCATATATTTGAGTGGAATAACCGATAGTCAGGTGATTTATAATCATGTGTTAAAACCACTTTTATTTGAAAAAGGTACCGATCCTAACGAAAAGGATCTAAGGGTCTCACTGGGTCAAATAAAAGAATCGAAACTGTGGCATGAGATTGAGAGTGCGATTCTAAATGGCGAATGCGTCCTGTTTGTTGAAAATGGAACAGGGGCCTTCATTTATAATACGCCTCTTTTTCCTAAAAGATCTATTGAAGAATCCCCGGTTGAATCTTCCTTACTGGGTGCCCATGTGGGATTCACAGAAGCCGGGGGAGATAATGTAGCGTTAATACGTAATTATATTCACAACAGAGAATTAAAAATAAAAGAAATCACTGTTGGAAAAAGGGGAAAATCGAAGCTGTCCATCCTGTATCTTGCAGATGTAGCTAATCAGGAGGTGTTGAAGGAGCTTGAAGATCGGATCAAGATAATTGATGTCGATGCTGTATTGAATGCAGGTGCGCTGGCAGAATACATCGAGGATGATCCTTATTCTCCTTTTCCGCAGCTGTTAGTGACAGAACGACCTGATTTTGCGGCTTCGGAAATTTTACAGGGAAGAATCGTCACCGTTGTTGACCGTTCGCCCAGTGTCATAATCGGTCCGGTAACATTTGATTCCTTTTTCAAGGCCATTGATGATTACAGTGCGCGCTGGATGGTTGCCACTTTTATTCGGCTGATGAGATACTTCGGTTTCTTTATCGCCATATTTCTGCCGGCAATCTATATCGCAATCATATCTTTTCATGTTGATATTATTCCTTTAAAGCTTCTATTGTCGCTGGGCGAATCACGGGAAAGGATTCCTTTTCCGCCTTATATTGAGGCATTTATAATGGAGCTCACTCTGGAAATGCTTAGGGAAGCGGGGATCCGGCTTCCAGTCCGGATTGGCCAGACGGTTGGCATCGTTGGAGGTATCGTCATTGGCCAAGCAGCAGTAGAAGCAGGGATTGTCAGTAATATCATGGTGATTGTTGTGGCTTTGACAGCCATAGCTTCTTTTATTATTCCTAATTATGAAATGGGTTCTGCCATTCGGATCATTCGGTTCCCCATGATGATCATAGCTTCGTTTTTTGGATTTGTAGGAATTATAGTCGGTTTCATGATGATCATTGCGCATTTCATTTCGCTTGAATCTTTAGGGATGCCGTATGGAAGTCCCTTTGCCCCTTTACGCTTTCAGGATTGGAAGGATGCATTAATCCGGCTGCCTCAGTGGTCGATGCAAAAACGGCCTTTAAATACAGGAGCCATTCAATTGAAAAAAGCAAATTCCAACCGCCCAGAAGGTGAAGAAACATGATAAGTAAAAATAAAATCACCTTAATGCAATACATTTTATTGATACATGGTGTGCAAATGGGGGTTGGAGCATTAACACTCCCGCGTGAATTAGCAGAAGTGGCGGGAACGGATGGCTGGATTACCATCATCGTTTGCTGGCTTCTTGCAACCATAGCCAGTTTAATCATCATACAGATTATGAAGAGAAATCCGGACGGAACAATCCTGGATCTTTTAGCCCGTTATTTTGGAAAATGGATTGGAAAGGCAGGAACCATTCTCTTTGCATTGTATTTTGCTTTACTAGCCAATGTAATTTTTATTCGCGAGGCACTTTTTATACAGGCGTGGATTCTGCCCGGTGCCGAAGTGTATATGCTCATTTTGCTATTATCCGTTCCAAGCTATCTGATTGTCCGGAAAAACGTCAGTATATTAGGCAGGTATAGTGAGTTCGTTTTTTTCATGACATTGTGGACCATCATTATCTATCTATTGCCTTTGAAATATGCCAGCTGGCTCCATTTGCTTCCCATCCTTAAGGAAGGGATAGAGCCCATTATTTCTGGTGTAAACACTGCTGTATTTTCATTTTTGGGTTTTGAAATTGCATTCTTTCTCTATCCCTTTTTACAAAAGAAAGAGAGAGCCTCCATGGGTATTGTGATTGCTAATACACTCTCATTGCTTGCCTTTTTGATGATAACCCTGGCAGCGTTTGCCTTTTACAGCCCTGATGAAATTACCATATATAACGAACCTATGCTTGAAATGTTAAAGGTTATCGAACTTCGATTTATCGAAAGACTGGAAATTGTGTTTTTTTCCTTTTATTTATTTGTTATGTCTACAACCGTCCTCCCATACATGTTTATGACCGTATATTGTACAAGCCAGCTTGCTGGAAAACCCGATCATCGGAGACATTTAGCATGGTTGTTGATTATAGAATTTGTATTTGTGGTGTTTTTTCCTCCAAGCTTCGAAAGAAATACACTGCTTAAACATGTGTCAGAAATGGCAGGTTTACTAGTCGCCTTTGTTTTTCCTCTATGCTTATGGGGATATGTCTGGCTGCATGGAATTTTTAAAAGGAGGCCAATCTCATGAACCGCTGGTTTCTGCCCGTTCTTATTGTTTTTCTTGTTGCCATGCTATCAGGCTGCGGACGAAATATCCCGCTGGAGGATTTAACGATTGCTTTGATTCTTGGTATTGATTTAGATGATGAAAATAATCTAATCATTTCTGAATCAAGTCCCGTGTTTAATAAAGAGGCTAAAAAAAGTGCCGAAACTTATCAAACCGAAACAAAATCCATACGGGAATCGAGGAGATATTTTGATTCCCTGTCAACTGGAAAGGTAACTGCGGCAAAAATTCAAGTCCTGCTGATTGGAAAACGGATATTGGAACATGAAGATTGGTTTTCAATCCTTGATACGGTTTACCGAAACCCTGCCTTTTCCATCAACACAAGAGTCATAGTGGTTGATGGTCCAGTGTCTAACGTTATGTTTTATGAAGCGAAGGATAAACCGCAGTTATCCCTATATTTGAAGGGAGTGGTCGATAATAATATTGATCGAACGAGAACAGTCATTGCCACACTCCAAACACTTCATAGGCAAATGTACGAAAAAGGGATTACACCCTCGCTGTCGGAAATAAAAAAAGACAGCGATATTAAATTAACGGGCGTGACATTATTGGATAAAAAAGGGAAATATGTTGATACGCTCGGTATTCAAAATTCATCACTTCTGGTTCTATTAAAGGATGAACAGAATGAAGAATTGACCCTCTCAATGCCAATGGCAAAGCTAAATGAGGAACCAGGCATTTTTCACAGGAATGAGTTGAGTCTGGATGTTGTAAAGGCAAACATTAAAGTCATGACTTCTTATGAACAAGGAAAATTTCATTTCAACTATAAAATTAAATTGGCAGTAAATATTATTGAACGGTTATTTCCTGCAGGCAGTGTAAAGGAAAAGGAGCTGCAGAAGATGATTGAGAAGGAATTGACATCCAGATTTGAGGATGTGATTAAGAAAATCCAGGAAAACAAAATTGATCCAATCGGTCTCGGTATTCATGCAAGAGCCTTTCAATATGAACAATATAAAAAAGTTGAAGAGCATTGGGGTGAAGCTCTTGCGGATTCAAACATCGATGTTTCCGTAGACGTTGAGATAAAATCAACTGGTGCTATAAGGTAAAAAGGAATATCCTCAGAGGTTTTACCTTTTTGTATATATCTTGCATTCATCACTCAAAACCTATCTTAAAAAGCCTAATTTTCGCACATTGAAAATTAGGCTTTTTAAAAACAGTTCATTTTATGTATGAGCTTTTCCCCATTGTCCATTTTCCTTCCCAGCAGCTTGACAATGCAGTAATGAATGCATGTCCATCAGTTCATTAAGGCTTTACGCCCCTTTAGACATATATCTTTCCTTTTTCTTCTAATACTTAAGATTCATTTTGGTGACAATTAACTGTCAATTTATATTATAGTATTGATAGTTTATTGTCTTAATGATAATATTTCCAGTACATCATGAAAAGGCTTTCAATAAAAAAATTTGGACTATTCCAACAGCGGAGGTGAAATCAAAGCTTAGTATGAGATGAAGTGAGAGCAACAATTTTTAAAGGTTAAAAGAATTATAGAAAAGAGGAGAGGTTTACTTGGTTAAAAAGATATGGATTGCAGTAGTTTCATGTGCAATGCTGCTGTCATTTTGTTTTACAGGACAGCCAGCATCTGCAGAAGGTTTTATTCCAGTAGTAGAGGTCAATAATCAAACAATTGAAAATGGATACTTCACTAATTTAAATGACAAAGCAGATACCTTAAATACACTGGATCAAGGGACCATTATAGTGAGATTCCAGCAGACGGGCTCCTCAATCATGTCCCTGTTTTCATTAAGCAATAATACGGTTAATGATGGTCATTTTCATCTTTATGTGTCTCCTTCTGGAGTTGGGAGTGAGAACCGATTTGAGAAGCCTGGTGAAGCAAAGAGTAATACTCATATCAGTGTATCAGTCCCGGTAAAAGCTAATGAAATACACACTCTTGCCATGGTGGTTGATCAGGATCAGGGTTATAAGTATTTCCTTGATGGAAAACTGATCAAAGAAGATACCACTTCACCCCGAAAGTTCCTTAGCAATATTTACAATCCAAACAGTGCACAACTGGGCCAAACGGAAAGAGCATCAGGGAATACTTATCCGTTCAAGGGAAATATCGACTTTGTGAAAATTTACAATGAACCATTATCCAATGAATACTTAACAGCTGTTACTGGTGAAACCAAAGCGGAGCCTTTAGTGAACCCATTACCTGAAACAGCTCTTATTTCAGATCCGAAAAGCTTGTTCTACCCAGGGTTTATGGATTCTAATAACTACCGTATACCTGCTCTGTACACCACAGATAAAGGGACACTTATTGCCGGAATTGACAGAAGAGTTGTTCATGGCGGAGATTCTCCCAATAATATCGATGCTGCCATTCGGAGAAGCTTCGACAGCGGTAAAACATGGGAGCAGGATGGGATCATGATAAATGACTATCCAGATCAGGCTTCAAACATTGATTTATCATTCGTTCAAGACCGTTCCAATGACCGTATATTTGCTTTGGTAGATGGTTTTCCGCATGGAGCAGGACTGATGGGCGGCTTTGGAAACAATGCCTATGAAGGAACAGGATTTAAAACAATCGATGGCAAAAAATACTTGTATCTGCTTGATAAAGAAAATAATGAATATACTGTGAGAGAGGATGGGAAGGTGTATGACGCATCTGGCCAAGTAACAGCATATTCAGTAGATGAAAAAAGGAATCTTTACGAAAACGGGCAAAAGATTGATAACTATTTTAGTTCAACTTCTCCATTAAAGGCTTATAAAACATCCTACTTGGAGCTTTACTATAGTGATGATGAAGGTGAATCCTGGACAGGGCCGATTGACTTGAATGATGAGACGAAAGAAGAATGGATGATTTTCCTCGGTACTGGCCCGGGAAATGGGATTCAATTAGATAATGGTCCTCATGCTGGCAGACTTATTTTCCCTGTCTATTTCTTAAATGAAAATAAAAAGCAGGCAAGTGCCGTTATTTACAGTGATGATCATGGGCAGACATGGAAACGCGGGGAATCTCCGAATGAAGGAAGAGATGTTGGAAACGGGCAAACAATCAATGAAAAGACTTTTTCAAATTCAGCTCATGAAATAACGGAATCACAGGTTGTTGAAATGCCGGATGGCCAGCTCAAGTTATTTATGAGAAATTTTTCAGGATATGCCCAAATTGCAACAAGTTTTGACGGCGGAGAAACATGGCATCCCGAGGTGATAACTGAAACTGCACTCGTTGCGCCGTATAGTCAGATGTCTGCCATTCGATATAATGGGCAAATTGATGGAAAAGAAGCGGTCATTTTCTCCAGTGCAAATGATTCCACCAGCCGTATTAATGGAACGGTGCGCGTGGGGTTAATTGAGGAAAATGGAAAGTATGAGAACGGACGTACAAAATACAGCTTTAATTGGAAGTATCAGCAGCTTATAAAAGAAGGCCATTACGGTTATTCCAGCTTAGCGCAGCTGTCTGATGGCAATATAGGGTTATTTTATGAAGGCACCTCCAATACGAATATGGATTTTATTCGATTTAACACGGATTTCTTAAAATGGGACAAGTACTTGGAATCTCCTGATCCACAGATTACCAGCTTTGAAGTCATTCCAAATCAGAAAGATAAATATCGAAAAAAAGATAAAATTAAAGTTGAAGTTGGCTTTGATGGTTATACCATGCTCATGGGAGCGAAACGTTTACACGGTAAACTTGGTGATTTCGATGTAAGCTTTGACCTTGTTGAGGAAAAAGGAACAGACCGCTTTATCTTTGAAAGCTCAGTGCCAAAGAAGCTGAAAAAAGGCACTTACACCATCAGCTTAAACTTCGATGATTCTTTATCGGTTTACAATGTGTATGGAAATAAGTTTCCAAAAGGGTCGGAACAAGATGCATTGACAAATCAAATAATCGTTAAATAATAGGCACGAACAGGTGCAGGAGACCATGTCCCTGCAGCTGTTCACCCTGTCTATATGCTTATAGTGGCAAATGATTATTCATGGAGGAGATCGGATGAAAAAGAAGGTTATAGTGTTTGCACTTACAGTTATGCTGGTAGCAGGCGGGAATATGTGGTCGAAAGCAGAAGCTCATAATAATCATAAAAAATCTGCAGATAAAATAACATGGGAGCATGCAGGAGAGCTGGAACCGCAAAAGGGATTTGAAGAGAATATTGGAACGGCAGGAGTATTATCCGGCTCTTACAAAAACTTTGTCATCGTCGGAGGAGGAGCAAATTTCCCTTATGAAACGGTTTTAAATGGGGGAGAGAAGAAGCATTATCCAGATATCTATGTGTTAGAAAAAGATAAAAATGAGTTGAAACTGGTTGATCATACAACTCTTGATCATGAAATAGGATATGGATCTTCCATTACGACAGATAAAGGTGTTTATTATATTGGCGGAAGTCCAAATCAAGAGTTCGGCAACGATATCCTGCTCCTGACGGTTGAAAAAAATAAAAAATTGGAAACAAAAAAAATCGGTGATTTACCGTTTACTATAAGCGACGGTATTGCTGTTGAGAAAGATGGAAAACTATATATTGGACTTGGAAAACAAAATGGTAAAGACAGCAATAAATTATTTGAATATGATGTAAGAACATCTAAAACGAAAGAGTTAGCGACTATTCCTGGAGAAGGCTCAAGGAATCAAAGTACAGCTCAATTACTAAATGGAAATCTGTATGTATTTAGCGGCGGGGGGACAACTGCCTACACAGATGGATATAAATATAATATTAACAAAAATTCCTGGACGAAGGTTTCTTCAGTCAAGGCTGCTGATAAAGAAATTTCATTGTTGGGAGCAAATTCGGTAAAATTAAATCAGGATGAGATGCTGGTAATTGGCGGATTTAATAAAGAGATATATGATGATGCTGTGAAAAATTTAAGTACCTTAACAGGAGAAGCATTGGCTGAGTTTAAAACGAAATACTTTAATGCTGATCCTTATGAGTTTAAATGGAATAAAGAAATATTAATCTATAATGCCAAAAAAGACACTTGGAGATCGATAGGGAAGGTTCCTTTTGATGCTCCATGTGGTGCAGGCTTAGTACTAATGGATAAACATATTTTTTCGATTAATGGGGAAATAAAACCTGGAGTAAGAACGAATGCCATTTTTTCAGGGACAATACTAAACCATTAATTCAGCTTGATATTTTTGCAACAATTAAAAAAAGCCTAATCTTCCAGTATCGGAAATTAGGCTTTTTATAAAAAATGGATGATGCGTGCCGCTAATTGCTCGCCGCTAATAGATTTTTAATATAAACACTTTACAGATACTATTAACTATGATAAATTCTATTTATCAAAGGATTCTGAAATTTCAAAAATATGGTGTGAGTGAATGAGTTGGACTGCTGGCCCATTTAAACAGGAACTGATCAAGGACTATAACAATATCAATCTTCTTTTGTTTAACATTGGCGTCAAAAGTCAAAGAGTCGAGTTTTTGGGGGATAAGATATTAATTTTCGCCTATCATAAGAGAATTCCATCTCTTAAACATTTGGACGAGATTAATCGCTTTGTAACCCGAATGACTGACATTGCCATCATAGATAGTTATAAGGAACATTTAAGAAATGTCCTGGAAGAAAAATATGGGATGAAGGTACTTTCTATTTTAAAGGACTATGATCCCGTTACTGAACTCTCAGGAACGATCATTACCCTGGATCAGGATACAAGTGCCTATATTTCAAGGTAATTAAATAATGGTGACTGGTCAAATGAACTCTTAAGAGTGCATAAAAACCGTCAGTACAAGCTTTCAGACTAGCGTCTGTTTGTTTTGTGCTGACGGTTTTTTTTATAAAAAAATAGAGGAGGCAACATTATGAAAACAGTAGAAGATGTATTGATTGCGCTGGATGAGCTGACAGGAGGAAGAGTGATTAAATCTCTGAATGACATTACGAGAGGGGAGCATCCCTTTGTCATCATGAAATCTTCCAACATTCCCGGGAAAGAAATCATTGAAACGCCTGGTCTTGTTTATGGTGAAATGAAGAAGGAGGTAAAAAAAGTAGCAGTTGCTATGACAATGACAGAAGGATCTATCGAACTTGCCGGCGCCACTGGTGTCGATGCCATTGTTGCTCATCATCCGATAGCTGAAGCGGCTAATTCAGGTGGAGTTATCTTGAAAAACTATCTGGATTTGTATAATGTCGCTGCATTTGAATTGCATGAAGCTTTCCATGGATTACATCCTGGCATTCCTTTTTTGCACGGCCATCAGGTATACCGGACAGAGGTTTCTTATGGAGGCGTACACGGAAATATTTTATATGCAGGGAAAGTACTCCCTGATGTGAAAACACTGGGGGATATTTTAACACGGCTGGACCATTTTATGGGTCTGAGAGATGAAGAGGAATTGTTACATACGGAAAAGGAAATACGCCATAGTTCATCTCTGTCTGAAACTAGTATAGTGACACGCGGGAGAATTGTTCATGGAGAAGAGACAAGCCCCGTGAACAATATTGTGCACATTTTCCCGCATACAGGATTTTCCCCGGAACATTTGCGTCAAGCCATCCAGGAACACCCGGAAGCTGACACAGTTCTCGCTAGCATTAGCCGGGTTTATGACGGACATCCCCTTATTGAAACAGCTAAGGAGTTAGGACTTAATTTTATTATCGGAAATTGCCATGTGTTAGAAATACTTGAAAATGGTTTACCTTTAGCTTATGCCTTGGACAGACTGCTGCCTGATGTTGAAGTTGTTGTTTTCCGGGAACGTGTGACAAGCATATCCTTAAATGAAATGGGATCTCCTCAGTTAAAGAAATATGCAGAAGAAATGGCTGAAGGCTATCTATTGAAAAAAACGGCTGTCCAAACAGTATAAAAAAGGGGTGCAGGTAGATGAGCGAGGTTAAATCGTTAGTACAAGAAAATTTAGAAATAGAAGAGAATAGTGTTCCGATTCCTTTAACGAGAAAATGGACACGAATTGAAGCAGTCGGTCTGGGTTTGGTCATCATCTCACTGCTGGTATTGTTAATCACGCCAGGCACATTAGCCGGGTTATTTACTTCCATTGTCGACCAGGTTTTCCCGGTCATCGTAGAGATATTCTTAACCGGCACGGTAGGAGTGTCCATTATTGTCAGTGTCATTATAGGCCGGGTCCTGGAAAGGCTGGGATTTACGGATGCGCTAATTCGGATATTCATTCCTGTTACAAAGCTGATGAAAGTGAATTCGGCTGTTATCATTCCAAGCATATATAATATTCTTGGTGATATTAATGCTGCCGGGAAAATTGCCGGACCGATCTTAATCCGTTCGGGAGCAACAAAAGCAGAGCAGAAAATAGCGGTAGCCACTATGGTTCAATCCCAGCAGTCTTTTGCTACATTTATGTTAGGCATGGTTGCTTTAACGGCAGTAGGGGCCAATGCCTTTGTCGTGGTTGTGCTGGCTGTCTTCATGCCTGTCATTGTTGTCCCGTTCCTGCTTTCTAAAACCATTTACCGGGATACGAAAGCTGTCCAAATTGCAAAGCTGCCTCAATTTACACCGAAGACTGGCTTTTTACCCACTTTATTTAATGGAGCCAGGGAGGGAGCAGAGCTTTTATTCCTTCTCATTATACCGGCTGCCGCTGTCGTGTTTGCTGCTATTGGTGTTCTGGACTACATCGGGATTTGGTCAAAATTTGAATCCGGCTTATCAGCCGTTTTGTTAGCTCTTAATATTCATCCAGAGACCGGAATTCTCTCCATTTTGGCAAGCCCTGCGCTGGCCATGGCCCAGTTATCAGAAGTTGCGGGTTCATTGGATCCGCGTTTGGTCATCGGATCATTCGTATTAGCTTCATCCGGCTTACCTTTGTCTACAATCTTTGGTCAAATTCCGGTTATATGGGCAGCTAATTCTGACCTTAGTGAAAAGGAGGCAATGGGAGCGGCTGTACTAGGAATCGTCATGCGTATTTTGACAGCCTTTTTGATTGTTTATTTCTTAACGCCGATATTAGTTTAATGCTTGGATGGAAGGTAAAGAAATCAGTTTTTGCTTGATCTAAATTTTACCCAGTAAAAAAGAAAGATCGATCAAATATTGATTTGGAGGGATCCTCTCAAATGATTGGGGATCCAAGTGAAGCTCTGTTTTTCTTAAAAGATTGTTTTTCTCGATCCATAAGAACAGAACGGCCGTTTGATGAATGGGTTCCATAATCCCTTTCATCGGCGCAAGCAGTTCAATCTTAAGACCATCCAGGGGAAAGTCAGGCCGGCAAATAAGCTTACAAGGTGCTGTTTGTAAGGGTTCATAGTGATTTATTGTATGATCAGACAGATGGTGGATCCTCCCGGTAGCTGCAATTCTTTTATCAGGGAGGAGCAGTCCAGATTCATGATAGATATCTCTTCCGATGGAGGAAGGGATCTTTTTTTTGTTCCATAAAATGGACATCGAAAAAGTGTGGCCAGGCAATATCGTCCATGCTCTTTTGGCTATCAATTCAAATCCGATAAAGGACATGGCTATCCCTCTTTCCTGTTGCTCGATACTGATGTTTATGCTCGAGGAAGAAAAAATATCTGCTATGTCTCCATCGATTATGATCGAGTTGAGGTGTGAGTCCTGCTAGGGTTACAGTTGTTTTTTATCCAGGAAATTTTTTAATGGCTTTTGAAGTACATCCATAATGCCTGCGATGATACTTGTTGCCAACATGCCCATTAGACTTAGTGAAATGGGACCTGCTGCATCGTCACCTGTAACTTCTGCAAGCACCTTTAAGCTTACAATTCCTAACAGAATGAGGAAAATAACTGTAAAAGCACATTTTTTTATAACATTTAAAGATTTAAGTGATAACTCAGAGAAAGCATTGTTCCTTTCGATATAGGTTAATAGTTTAAATGCTTGGTACAACGCAACGGAAAACGTGATACAGAATCCATATGCACATACTAAAAAGGGGATTAGGAAATAAGCTGTATCTGGATGTACCTTTGCATCTTGTATGGCTATTTCAGGTAACCAAAAGATACACAAAGCAAACACCGCAATTCCAATCAGAAAAATAAGTACTTTTAAGAAAGTGATTGAACCTTGTTTAGCACTCATTTAAAGCACCTCATTGATTTAATGATAAAATGACTATAACACTGTATTTATTGTTTTTCAATAAATTAATATTGTTTTTAGTTACTTTATTATTGTTATATATAATGGGAGTGGTTAGCTGGTCTCCTTGGACAAATGTGGTGCATTTAAGTGGAGAAGGGGCTATATTCTCTCTGCCTGAGAAGGGAAAAGTGCTGGATCATTTCTGAAAATGATATAAGAGCGCGATGACAAAAACATAGGGGCGGTTCTGGCGATTCAATCTGATACGCTTGAACCGTCCCTGTGTATTCATAGTTGTTGCATGAATGATAAATATGTGATTTAATGATTTTATAAATCGTAACAATTACGATTTTGTTGCAAGTTAGGTGAATTTCCAAATATAGCTAAGGCTAATAGAAAACAGCTTAATCTTAAGAAAGAAGCCAAACAAAAGGAGATTGAAGGATGACAGAATTCTGGGAATCAAACTTTATAGAAAAGCGGACGATGTGGGGATTTGAACCTTCAGACTCAGCAATCCAGACGAAGGATTTTTTCCTCGAAAAGAAAGTGAAGGATATTTTAATTCCTGGGTTTGGATATGGCAGAAATGCGAAGGTGTTTATTGACAATGGAATAGATGTAACAGGAATTGAGATTTCAAAAACAGCGATTGAATTGGCAAGAGATAATGGGCTTACGATGCCTATTTTTCACGGTTCCGTAACCGATATGCCTTTTGATGACAAGCTTTATGATGGGATATTCAGTTATGCGCTTATACACTTATTGAATGAGAGTGAACGGGAGAAGTTCATTAACTCCTGCTATAATCAGTTAAAGCCAGACGGATATATGATTTTTACTGCGATTTCAAAAGAAGCCCCGATGTATGGAAAGGGTAAACAATTGGGTAAAGACTATTTTGAGATCATGGATGGAGTAAAAATGTTTTTCTATGATTCCGACTCAATCAGACAGGAATTTGGACAATATGGACTGATCGAAATATCGGAAATTATGGAGCCGCATAAGGATAATGAAACGAAACCTCCTTTTACATTTACAATGGTAAAATGTCAGAAAAAATGATGAAGAGGATTGCATTTACTTTTCTCTAAGTTTTGTAAAAAACGCTAAAGGATTTCCCTTTAAGCTTAAATGCCCGCCTATTAATAAAGGCAGGCATTTTTTAGACGTATAACAGCTTAAAAATCAGGAAAATAGTATCTATCTCTTAACACATGATTAACAACTAATCACCTGTCCCTCCTTTTGAATAATCTATTATGAAGGAGGTGAGCTGTAATGTTGGGGGATTCGAAAGAGAATCAGTCAAGCTGTTCTTCTGGAAGAAAGGTTAAATCATTATTTCCACAAATAGAAATTGTGCCTAGAAGGAATCTGGGAGACACTCCAGACGACAACTGCGAGTATTATTGTATCGGCTATGTTTGTGTTAAAGTCTGCTATGGAGAATAACCAGCTTATTTTGACCATGAGCGTGTTTTGCGCTCAGGCATACATAATAGTACTGGTCCTGGATTGACGATTTACATTTATGCTTAACAGTCGTTATTATAGCAAGGCAAAAACCTGTATTATAGACACTATTTAGCAGGCTGTTCTTCCCCTGAAAAACATTCATTCGAAAATTTTGTTTGGCAGTGTAAATTTTCAAATAGAAAAAACCACTGGAAGTGGTCTTCTAATCTCTCATTGCTCCTGCTTCTCTGGAAGTCATTGCACCTTGCCCCCGGCTTACATCTTTTTGGATTTCTTGTTTTATTTTTTGCGGATCGGTTCCGGCCGGTTTCATCATATTGTTCTTCGCTTGTTGCTCCTGTTGCATACAGATCCCTCCTCAATTTTTAACACAACCTTATAATTTACAATAAAACACTCATTTATCAGAGGATTTGAGAAAAAAGAGAGGAGAGCATTAAAGCTAAGAAGAACACTTTCTGCTTTATGCATAAAAATCATGTTTTAATGACTGTTGCCATAAGTGCACGATCTAATAAAGCGATGCTATCATCAGCATTTATAAAATTACCATCTATAGCAAGTGAATACGTATACTCTCCAGAAGATGCTTGCGTTCCTTATCGTCTGCTGCAGGATTTATTCCCTTCCTATTTCGTCATAGTAAAGATTCTTCCATTATTTAACTCACACCAATCCAATTCGTCATATGTTTCCTTTTTTCCATACTTATTAAAAAAAGCTTCCTTGTTATCGAATACTTCCATTAAGCCATTTTCCAGTAATGTGATCATTTGAAAAGTATTTAAATTAAAAACGCTGGAGACAGCAATTAATTCACCTATATGGACATTGTTAGCAACATTTTTCATAATTTACACTCCTTTTTAGAAAAATTCTGCTCAGATTTACCGTTCCTAATAGAAATATCCCGATGTCTGTTTAACAATACATATATTTTTAATCTTAGCTGTACAGATGAATGTATGCGCCGATCCTTCCAATACAAATTAAAAAGAAAAGAACTGGCTGTTAGCTGGCATGAAATAACAAAAACTCGCCAGGGTAATGACGAGTTTTCTCTGAATAGAGTTGATCATTAGAAAACACTTTATTGTGTTATTATTTGGTTAAAGGATGCACCTTATACGAAAGTACTGGTAGCATTTGTTGATCAGTCTGATTTAGTGACTGTATGGAACACAGCTAGAGAAGCGTTTGGTCTACATAATGTTCCCAGTACCTTGTCTGAAAATCAATTAGTTGAAATAGAAGCAGTCGCTGCACTATCGAAATAAAGGCAGAGGGGGATAAATTTATGCAATTTATTATTACGGCTTATGACGGCACTGATGAGAAAGCCTTGGAAAGAAGATTACAGGCAAGGGAAGAACATTTAAGAGGTGTAGAGAAGAGATGTAAAGAAGGAGAGCATTTATATGCTGCAGCGATTCTTGATGATGAAGGAAAAATGATTGGCAGCTTGATGGTGGTGGAGTATCCATCAAGAGAGGAACTGGACCTATGGCTTAAAGAAGAACCTTATGTAACCGGAAAGGTATGGGAGAAAATTGAGGTTCATCCTTGTAAGGTGCCACCCCTATTTATGCAGCTGCATGGGGAATGAAGCTCATAATACATTAATCTGAATTTGAAAACCGGTTAAACAAATTTTCTGCCGTCTGTATAAGTACTGGCGGCTTTTTAGTGTAAATGTAATGTTCTAAATAACTGGTAATTATCTTTTACCTTTGGTGCTAATGTAGTTAATCCTCTTATTTATTTAAAGAACGATCGGTATTCTTCTTTATTCTCCATATAAGATATTCGGTCTGTAACTGGGACCATACAAAGCCGCCGACCATTAAGGCAAAGTAGAGTTTCCTATCTTGTTTATTTTCTGATTTTCTTCCTGCAAATGCAGTAAGAAAAGCTGCCAGGACGTGAGCCAATACAGGGAGAAAAGTTCTCATCTTTGACACTCATTTCTTTTTAATTTTTTATATCTGCTTTCTTTAAACGGCAAGCAAAAATTTACTAGTGTAATCTATTCTTCCTGTTTAGCAAGATCAATATTCAGCTGAGTACGTTCCCCGTTTTTCACTCGCTTTCGCAAGAGGAACCAGGTAATAGAGCTTAGGGCAATCAACACACTTTCCAATGTAAAGATATACCATGGATAAGGACCCAGTAAATCAAATAAACTCGGGCTTTCAGGTTTGTGCCTCAAGAACCAATAGTTTCCGTCTGCCTGATTATTTACGAACAAGATGATTGGCAAAAGGAGATTGATAAAGATCAATAGCTTCCTTAATGACCGGAAAGACGGATAATAGCCTTTTACCCAGGTAAAATATAAGGCTGCCCATACTACCATTATATGCTCATAAAAAAAGCGGAAGTAACGAAAATGCGGGAAATCATATGTCAGGGCAGGGGTGATGATCGCTTGTGTAGCACCCAAAACAGCTATAAAGAACATCAACTCAAAAAATATTTTTCTTCGCGTCATTAGTAAAAAAATACATAAAATAAGAGCAATGTTACACAATTCCAAAGGCAGGGAGCGACCGAAACTCCATACTCCATTGATGTACATCCAAACGTGATTCATACCTTCAATTAAGATCAATGAAAAAGCGGTCCCTATTTCAATCCTTCTCCATTTCTGATCATTTAATTTCTTTCGGTTTAGAAATATAGCAGCTGCAACAAGCAAAAAAATGCTTAAGGCAGCTATGTGATTTACAGAAAACAAGCTAAATTGGAATGAATGATTACTGCGGCTAAACCACTCCATGATTTTCCACCCCACGATTGAATAAGAGCAAATATAAGGTGTGCTTTTTCGATGTGTTTTATACACTTTTATGCCCTTAATGGTTAAGTTCATAAAAAAACATTGCCATTGGATCCGTATGAACATTAAAGTACATTAATCGTTTCTCATAGAACTATCAAATCCAGCCGGAAATAAAAATATGATACATTTTTCTATCGATAATGAGGAATATTAAAAAAAGAAAGAGGAGGGAATTCCAATGCATGATGTAACTTCTTCAAAACCGAAATCAGAGCCTAACGCTGTTCCTTTAGGGGTTAAGTTAACAGATGATGAAAATGCAAACGGATTAACATTTAATCTCGTTACATGCTACCAGCTTTTTGCAAAGAGACAAGCAGATGCAGTACGTAATGATGCAGGCAAAATATGGATTGAATTCTTTCTTGAATGGGCTATGTTTGGTGGAACTCTAAAAACACTTATGCGAAAACGAGGATGGCTAAAGGTTCCGCCTTATTATTATCCCCCTGGATTTCCGAATAAGCAGAAAACCAACTCATAGTATTTGAATTGTTTTTCTGCTTTATTTTTTTGTTTTGTTAAACAATGTTGTTAATTAATTATTGCTGTCAGTATTGGCGGCTTTTTTTAATGGACTGTTTGTAGACTGGTATTCACACATTTTTACACCTTTCCAGTATTGGCCGACACCAACTATTTTTTTATTCATTTACTATTAATGAAGCACTAGCTTCTACTCTATCAAAAAAGGTGGTGATTTTTATGAAAGAAGAAATGGGGAGTCTTGAAACAAATGAGTGTCTTGAATATAAAGAAGGTGTAGCCGTTAAACAGCCGGGTACTATCCAAAAATTTGCTGATGAGCTCCCGATCCCAGAGGTGCTCAATCCGACTTCTCAAGGAGAAGATGGGGCCTATTATGAGGTTGAAATGAAGTGTGGAAAGCACCGGTTTCATCGAGATTTTAATGAAACCGTTATCTACGGCTATGATGGAATGTATCCTGGCCCTACGATTGAAACAATGAGAGGACAAGCAGTAAAGGTAAAATGGATCAATCATTTGCCATTGAATCACTTTTTGCCAGTAGATAAAACGCTTCACGGCGCTGCGGGTAATCCTGAGGTGCGTACGGTCGTGCATCTTCATGGAGCGAATGTAGCACCTGACAGCGATGGTCATCCTGAAGACTGGTATATACGGAACAACGCTAAAGTATTTGAATATCCAAATGACCAGCAGGCAACTACGCTATGGTATCATGACCATGCATTGGGAGTCACAAGACTTAATCTTTATGCTGGTCTGGCAGGCTTCTACCTTATTCACGATGAACATGAGCAATGCCTTGATCTTCCAAAGGGTAAATATGATATACCGCTGATGATACAGGATAAAACCTTTAGGGAAGATGGCTCACTTTTCTATCCTGCAAACTCTGTTCCTCCATCTCCCGTTAATCCATCAGTTGTTCGTGCCTTTATTGGGAATACCATGGTGGTCAACGGAAAGGTATGGCCGTATCTTAACGTAGAGCCAAGAAAATATCGCTTTAGAATGCTAAATGCTTCTAATACAAACGGTTTTACTTTTAAACTCTGGGACAAACACCAAATAGAACAGCCCTTCTATCAAGTAGGCACTGATGGCGGGCTGATAAGCAAAACAAAACGGCTGAAAAAATTTCCGCTGGATCCGGCTGAACGATTAGATGTGATTATCGATTTCTCGAAATATGCAGGTCAGACGATAACGCTTCGAACAGAAGAATTGAATCTTCAAGGGAAGCCTGAAACGTTTAAAGAGGATGTTATGCAGTTCAGAGTAGGAATCAAGGCTGAATGCGAAGATAGAAGTGCCATTCCAAATAAGCTTCGCCATTTTGAAAAATTAGACCCTAAAAAGATTCATCCAAAACCAAAAGTAAGAAGATTTGTCATGACTGAAGATCCAGATGGGCTAGGAAGGTTTAAGCTAACGATAAACCACCTTGGATTTATGAATGCTGCTACAGAATTCCCAGAGATTGATAGTGTTGAGATATGGGAATTTGCCCATCCTACTTTTGATTCTAATAGTCCGCTTGGCATTCCACCTAACATTACACACCCCATCCATCTTCATCTTGTTCAATTTCAAATTCTCGAACGCCAGGATTTTGACGTAAAAACCTTTAATGAAAAAGAATGGATTAAAAATGGCAATGGAATTAAACTTGGAAAAAAACATCATCCAGATCCAAGTGAAAATGGATGGAAGGATACGGTAAGAGTTGAACCAGGAAAAGTCACGAGAATTATAGTTCCCTTTAAGCATTATACAGGAGAATATGTATGGCACTGCCACATTCTTGAACACGAGGATCATGATATGATGAGACCGCTGATTATTACGGAAAAGGATTGTGAGTAGGTAAATCAAAAATGGACCAAGTTCGCCTTTAGCGAATCAGAATTCAATAAAGCAATGATCAAAAAGCCGCCCTCAGGACGGCTATTTGCCTTGTGTATTTTAATGGTTATGTAAATAGATTATGATGTCTTTTTTATGATTTTTCTATATGTTCCCCATGACGAATGCAACTCTGATGGCTGCTGTGGTTTTTAAGAGGATCTACTAAAGTAATGACAGCGGAGGACACCTTATTATAAAAAACATTTTGGTATGAGATATAGAGGCTGGTGAGCCAGTTAATCGAAACAGTTCCCGGGAAAACTGTAATGAAAGCAGTAATAATACGGAATTAATTGAATCTTACCAGAAGAACGATGGTTCCAGCACGCAGTTCCCTATAATTACTTCCTCTATTCATATATAATAAAAGCAATTCTAATTACAAATAGGTGAACAAATCATGAATACAACGATCAAAGATATAGCGAAGCTTGCCGGAGTTGCCAAGAGTACGGTTTCCAGGTATTTGAATGGCGGCCATGTAAGCGAACAGACAAAAGCCAAAATTAGAAAGGTGATTGAAGAAACGAAGTATGAACCTAATTCGTTTGCGCAAAGCCTGAAGGCTAAGAAAACGAACTTTATTGGGGTCATTGCACCTACGCTTGATTCTTATGTTACATCGACGGTGCTGATGGCCATTGATGAAGAACTGAGAAAGAGGGATTATACCACCTTGATCATTAGTACAAGCAAGCATGTTGACCGGGAAATCGAAAGCCTAATCAGCTTGTCCCGCCAAAAAGTCGACGGCATTATTCTGATTGCGACAGGCGTAACGGAAAAACATATCGAGACGATTAACTCCATACAAATTCCGGTTCTGATCGTCGCACAGGAAGTCGATCATTGCACCTGCATTATTAATGATGATTATCAGGCAGGATTTAAAATGGGCCAGTTTGTTGCACAAAAAGGGCATCGCGCTGTCGCATATATCGGAGTAGCCGAAAGCGATATTGCAGTAGGGCAGCGCCGGAAGCAGGGAATTTTGGAGGGGTTAAAAACAGCAGGAGTTTCTGATGTTAAAACCTTTGTATCCCAGTTTGATTTGCAGGATGCAGCCAGAATCACACAGGAAATGCTTAAGGACATCTCACCGACAGCCATCATTTGTGCGACTGACACAATCGCGTTTGGGGCTCTGAAGACCATTTCAAAACTCGGCAAAAAAGTGCCGGAGGATTTTTCAATCGCAGGTTTTGGGGGATACAATATTTCAGAAGTCATTCATCCTTCCCTTACGACTATTCGCTTTAAAAATGAAGAGACAGGTGTAATGGCTGCCGAGACGATTATTAAATTGACCAACAGGGAAGAAGTCACGCCATTACAGGTCTCCGGATTTGATTTTATTGAAGGCGAGAGCGTGAAATGTGTAAAAAGCTGATAACGTTTTCAAAAATAGGTTGTTGAAAACTGAAAACTGTACTATAATCAAATTAATGGAACCGGTTCCCGCGCAACGAACCCTTATATCGGGTGAAAAGCGGGTTGTTTTTTGAACTGAAATGGAACCGGTTCCAAAAAGATGATAAACAAACATGACTATTTTTTTATACAGAAATGGAACCGGTTCCGTTTCCGTTTCTGTATAAAGGGGAGGAAATAGACAAATGGCAAACATAAAATCCAAATACCTGCCTACAGTCCAAGAATTACTAAAGTTAATTGGAGGGAAGGAAAACCTTCAGGGTGCAGCCCACTGTGCCACAAGGCTGCGGCTGGTTCTGATAGATAATTCACTGGCAGACACGAAGGCCATTGGAGAACTTGATTTTGTGAAAGGTTCGTTCGTAGCTGGAGATCAGCTGCAGATTATCTTTGGGGCAGGTACAGTTAATGATGTGTATGCTGTCTTCACAGAAGAAGCAGGCATTTCAGGAATGTCACTTGGCGACGTAAAAGAGCAATCTGCCCAGAAACAGAATGCGTTCCAAAAAGGGATCAAGGCTTTATCCGATGTGTTTGTTGAAATAATTCCAGGATTATTGGCTGCTGCACTTTTGATGGGGGTTACGGGACTTCTCAGCCAGGAAGGGATTTTCGGCGAACAGTCGGTGGTTGAAATGTATCCGGCCATTGCTGGATTTAATCGCTTTATCAGCATCATGTCAACCGGGATCTTTACAATTCTGCCATTGCTCGTTGTGTATTCGGCAACAAAGCGATTTGGCGGCAACCCGGTTCTAGGGTTAGTGCTTGGTGCAATTATGCTTCACCCCGATCTTGCAAATGCTTATTTAGTTGGAAACGGAACAGTCGAACCGGAAGTCATCAGCTTATTTGGCTTAAAAGTTTCACTTGTTGCCTTCCAGGGCGGGATTATCATTGCATTGTTAATGGGACTTGTTGTGGCTAAGCTTGATCAATTTTTCAGCAGAAAAGTTCCGGATATTATTAAACTTTTCCTGGCGCCATTTCTAACGATTGTCGTTTCTGGTTTTCTATTATTCTCGGCTATTGGCCCATTTGGCCGTCTGTTATCAGATGGAATTACGGCGGGTCTGATGTGGAGTGTTGATAACTTAGGGATTGTCGGGTTCATGCTGTTTGCGGGAATCCAGCAGGTGATTGTTATTACCGGCCTTCATCACGTCATTGGAGCAGTTGAAGCACAGCTGATTGCTGACACAGGATCGAACTTCATTATGCCGCTAATGTCGGTTGCTTTGATGGGACAGGGTGGAGCAGTGCTTGGGTACACTTTGGCTCTATGGAAAAATGATAAAGCCAAACAGATTGGCATTTCAGCGTTTGGTTCGACTTTATTCGGAATTTCTGAACCTGCACTGTTTGGGGTTAACGTGAAATATAGATTTCCGCTCGTTATGGGCTGCATTGGCGGTGCCATCGGCGGAGCGTATGTATATATGACAGGAATAAAGGCATTAGGCTTTGGTGCGACTGCACTGCCTGGTTTCGCGATTGTCGCGGCACAAGGAAACGGACATATCAACTATATTATCGCCAATGTGCTTGCACTGGCTGTAGGAGCGATTCTGACGGTTGTGTATTTTAAAGTGAAAAAACCAAACTTAGATTAATAGAATGGGAGGGAGAAATTCCTCTCTTCTCTATTTTTACAGGAGAGGACTTAGTATGGAGAGATATACAGAAGAGAAGTATCGAACGTTATATGACGCAAAAGAGAATGAACTGGAGAGGCTCCGGGAAAAATCCGCAGAATCCTCTTGGAAGCCGGCCTACCATATCCACCCGCAGTACGGTTTAATTAATGACCCTAATGGACTTGCTTATTTCAACGGAGAATTCCACGTTTTTTATCAGTGGTACCCATTTGGTGCGATGCACGGCATGAAGCATTGGGCCCACGTGAAATCAGCGGACCTTGTGAACTGGGAGCGTCTCCCGGCTGCACTGGTTCCGGTGGAGGATTATGAGTCTCATGGTGCCTATTCCGGTGCTTCTCTTGAGGTGGACGGAATGCTCTATTTGTATTACACAGGCAATATCAAATACAGTGCAGAGGAAAGATCGGCGAATCAGTGCCTGGCGATCATGGACCAGGAAGGGAAGATTCAAAAATATGAAAACAACCCGATTATTGAAGGGGTTCCGCAAGGCTATACCGGGCATGTCCGCGATCCAAAGGTGTTTGAAAAGAACGGACGCTACTATATGCTGCTTGGTGCACAGCGTGAAAACCTGACTGGTGCCATCATTGTCTATGAATCTGAAAATGCCATTGACTGGTCCTTTAAAGGGGAGCTGAATCTGCAGATTGATTTTCCTGATTCGGTGTATATGCTAGAGTGTCCGGATTATTTCGAGCTCGACGGCAACGATGTGCTGATTTTCTCACCGCAAGGGTTAAAGCCTGAAGGGCATGATTACCATAATCTATATAATGTCATGTATGCAGCGGGCCATTTGGATGTAGAAGCTCTTTCATTTGAGCCTGAGCATTTCCAGGAGCTTGAAAAAGGGTTTGATTTTTACGCTCCGCAAACGTTTGCCGGCAAATATAATGAGCGCCTGTTATTTTCATGGGCGGGAATGGGTGAAATCGATTATCCGAGTGATAAAGAGGATTGGGCGCATTGCCTGTCAATTCCGCGTGAGCTGTGTCTTGTCGATGGGAAGCTTGCTCAAAGACCAGCAGAAATGCTTAAGCAGCTTCGCGTAAAGTCGGAAAAGAGCAGCGTGACCATTGAGTCGGGAAGCCTAATGATTGATGAAGGAATCGGGCAGCACGAGCTCGAATTTTATTTTGATACAGTAGATGCTGATGTATTTGGGATTGAGCTGTTTGCTTCTGAAAAGGAGGGTTTAGTGCTTGAGTTTGACCGCAACTCACAAGCTGTGAGTCTGAACCGGGAAAAATTTGCATCCTCATTTGGCGGGGACTACGGTTTTGTAAGGAGCTCAGAACTGAAACTCGATTCTTCTGTAATAGTTCAAGTGTTTGTTGATCATAGTATTGCTGAGATTTTTATCAATGATGGGGAAGCTGTGTTCACGGCAAGAGTCTTTCCTGAAAAAGGGTCTGACGGAATCAGATTGTTCAGTGACAAAAGAGTCAGCGGCACTTATACGAAGCATGAGTTAAAGCAAGGCATTACACGTTAAGGGTGAGAACATGACGAAATTATACTCGATTGGCGAAGTATTAATAGATTTTATCCCGCTCGAGAAGGGGGCTGCATTAAAGGATGTCACCGCTTTTGAGCGGGCCCCGGGCGGTGCACCGGCTAATGTTGCTGCGGCTGTGGCAAAGTTTGGACACAATGCATCGATGATTACCAAGCTCGGTTCTGATGCATTTGGCGATTTTCTGATTGAACAGCTTCAAAACGCCGGGGTGGAGACAGACAAGATTCTCCGCACCAGCGAAGCGAACACAGGACTTGCGTTTGTATCGCTGAAAGAAAACGGTGAGCGTGATTTTTCTTTTTACCGGAAACCGTCTGCAGATTTGCTGTTTGAAGAATCGGAGCTGCAGGAAGAGTGGTTTGGTAAAGGGGATATCCTGCACTTCTGTTCGGTTGACCTGGTCGATAGCCCAATGAAAATAGCCCATAAGAGAGCTGTGGAAGTAATGAAGAAAAAGGGCGGCCTTGTCAGCTTTGATCCGAATGTCAGACTGCCGTTATGGGAGAGTCCGGAGGATTGCCGGGCTGCCATTCTTGAATTTGTGCCCCATGCTCATATTGTGAAGGTTTCGGATGAAGAACTGGAATTCATCACCGGAATCAGTGATGAGGATGAAGCGATTGCTTCGCTCTTCAAGGGAGATGTTCAGGCTGTGGTCTATACAAAGGGAGCTGATGGAGCCGAATTATATACACAAGCTGATAAATGGGAGTCTTCGGGATTCACAGTAGATGTCCAGGATACCACTGGTGCAGGAGATGCATTTATTGGCGGATTTTTATTCAAGCTTCTGGAAGTTAAAGCAAACCCTGAAAATGTGTTAAGCATAATAATAGAAAAGCATGAAGACATTTTGCAGTTTGCTAATGCAAGCGGGGCGTTAACAGCTGCAGGCAAGGGGGCTATATCGGCACTGCCTGTTAAGGAAAAAGTGCTGGCCCTTATAAAGGAACAGGAAAGATGACACGCCATGTTTTGATATTCAAAGAAGATGCAATGAAGCATAATTTCCGTATGAGGAGATTATGCTTTTTTAGTTATAAAAATATAGTATTTCTGAGCATAAGGGAAACACCATTCATGCTGCTTATTAGGCACTTGAGTATAATCAGGATAAAATTTACAGAAAAGTAAACAATAATTCCTGGTGTTTACATAGTGTGCACCATTAAATGAAAAAGGAGGCATTCAACTGAAGAAGATAATTGCATTTTCACTGGTTTTTATGATGCTGCTTTCCTTCTCTGGACTGGCATCAGCTGCAGAAAACACTGGTACTAAGAAAGACATCGTTGATACTGCTGTACAAGCTGGGGATTTTAAGATCCTGGCAGCTGCTTTGGAGAAAGCGGGACTGGTTGATACGCTTAAAGGTGAAGGACCATTCACAGTTTTTGCTCCAACAGATGCGGCTTTCAACAAGTTTCTGACGGAAATGAACATTACGGCAGAACAGTTATTGGCAAGAAAGGATCTGAAGGATATTTTGCTTTATCACGTTGTTCAGGGTAAAGTCATGTCTTCAGATTTGAAGGATGGAATGAAGGCAAAAACACTCGCAGAAAAAGATGTGACAATTTCACTTAACCCTGTTAAAGTCAATGATGCCACTGTGGTAACACCTGACATTGCTGCTTCCAATGGTGTAATCCATGTCATTGATCGCGTATTATTGCCGAAATAGATCTGAGAAGAGACTGAAATTCCCCTCGGGGTTTCAGTCTTTTTTTATGCCTTCTTTTCACGTAGTTTCAAGATGATCCAGCTGAGAACAGCCTGTCACAAAATGTTCGAAATTAGAGGAAAATTTGTTTTTTTTATATCTGTTTTATTTTAGGAAGGTTGAAAAGAGTGTTTTAAGAAGGTATTTGTGACATAAATCACAAACAAAAGTCTCACGCCAGGTTCGAAAATTTAGCAGCATATTTTATCTTGTCTTCCCGCTACTGTCAATGGTATGAAAGCAGGCTGACTTATCAAAATCAGGCCTTAGAAAGAACGGAGCGAGTGTGATGGTGAAAAATGATTTTACAATAATCAGACAACATGCCTATAATGAATCTCGGGGTGAGAAATATGAAAGATATTGGCGTGTTAACCAGAATTATGGGCTCGGCATACAATCAATTTGGTAAAAAAGCACTAGTCACTCAGCTGCGATATGCGACTTTGGAATCGATGTTTGAAGTGGATGAGGAAGTTCAGAGAAAGCTGGATCCAAAAAGGCGGGTGGAGATCAGAGAGTTTATCATCCAATCGCTTGAAGAAGGCAAAGATTTTTACTTTTCCCCATTTGTGTTTTCGGCCAGAGGCGCGATTCGCCAAACGGAGGATGGATGGGAACTGACTCCCGGAAGCAAGCTTTACATCATTGATGGCCAGCATCGCAGCGCGAGTTTCTCATCTGCCTTAAGCCATCTTAAATCCAAGAAAGAATCAGCGGAAGAAACAGGCAGGCTGGATGAAGCCATTATGCTGCAGACCTATATTGAGAGAGTGAAAGAATATCCCGTTGCCATGCAGGTATTCCTGGATTTGACAACAACACAGGAGAGGCAGCTTTTTACTGATATAAATACGGAAAGAAGAGATGCTCATATCGGGCAGGTTATGCTCTATGATCAGCGTGACCAATATACGGAGATGACAAGAACCGTTGCAGCAAAGCTTCAGCCTTTCTTTGAAATAGAACAAAGCCTTTCCAGAATTTCTGTTCACAACTCCGCACTTACATCATTGGCCACCATGAGGAGATGCATCATTGCCTTATTTGAAGGTATTTTAACAGTAAAAAAAGGTACCCCGTATTATAGATGCAACCCGAAGGAAGCAGAAGAGATCGCAATCGAATTTTTTCAGATATGGCAGCAGATTTTCCCTAAGAGAAGCGCTAATAGACTTAAATTTGTAAGCGGTTACTCGGGTGTGCAAATAGCTCTTGCTTATTGTGCCAACCAGCTGACCAGGACTCATAACTTATCCTACAAAGAAGCTATACACGAACTCAAACACTTAAAATTCGAGTGCAGCTGGAAGCACAATGATCCTATGTTCCGGCACATGTTTGACAAGAAAAATTTGAAAATTAAAGGCCATTCTGCTACGAGGAAAATCCAGCAGACCTCATTGGAATTCAAAAAGAAAATTGTACAGGGAGGGCTGAACCTGTGATTGTTCATGATATTTTCACTAAGCGGCAGACTTTTATAGCGCTGCCTGTTTCCGAACTGGTCAAAATGCATAAAGAAAAAAAGCTTATTCTGAGAGACACGAATCAGCTTCAGGTCAGACGGATTAAAAAGTATATCTTCTCGAATGCTTCAGGTGGAGAAATATATATGCCGCCGCTGGTTGCCGCAGCAGAAGAGGGGATGTTAGGAGGGCAACCGCCAGGCGGATTAAGAATTGTAGATGGGTCACACCGGATGAGAGCCATTCTTCAGCTTGAGGATCAAATTTTCATGAGTATGAAAAGTGAGAAGGATGAAGAAATCCGGAATGCTTATCATCTTCAATATCTGCTGGAGAAGACAGAGATCTCCATTCAGGTCCTTGAAGGACTTTCCAAAGATGAGGAAAACCAGCTTTTTATTGATTTAAACACAAAAGGGAAACAGGTGGCATTGTCCAAGCGAATCGCCTATGATTCGAGAGACCGTTTAAACGGGATGACGAACCGGATTCTCCAATCCAATGCCAAGCTGATAGAAGCAGGTGTGGAAACCGAAAAAAGAGCCATTATTCGGCCAGCTAATAAAAAATTCCTCTCACTTTCCCAGCTGCGCTTGCTTGTGGCCACTTTTCTGGCAGGCAAGCTGTTAAACAGATCGGATGAATGGAAGGAGAATGCCGGGGGAGAGGATGAAGCTTATATGGATGTCGTAAATTCCTGGTTTGATAAACTTTTCTCCTTAGAATCTCCTAAAAGAATCGGAAACTATCACGAAACCATGCTGGCGAGCTTTCCGCTTATTCAGGCCATATCCTTATACGCTATGAAAGACTGGGGATATCAATCACTGTCAGTCAAAAAACAAAGTCTGAGTGAACGAATGGATAGCCTAAAAGTAGTGAACTGGAGCAGCACGAATCCGGAGTGGAGAAGATTTGACGGAAATGCAAGAGGGGAATTCTTTTACCTTGATAAAAGCAAGAAAAATATAGAGGCGATTGCCAATTGGCTGGAGACGCAAAGGAGGTGAGCATGATGTAACAGCATAAAAAAACCCTCAGGCGGGTCCGGGAAGACGATAGCCTGAGAGTCTAGTTGAGATGGAGTATACCAGCTCATAAGTTAGTATACTCCTTAATTTACATTTTTTAAATAGTGAAATATAAGGGAGGATATTAATTACAATGAATGCATTACTAATACGGGAGTATATCATCATACCGGAAACGAAATCAATTAGGGCCCATTATAACGAAGAAGGCGAATGCTGCAGTTTGGTTTTGGAAGGGAATTATACGTTTATGGTAAAGAAGAGGCCGATTGAGATCATAGATGAAAGCATAAACTATTATGGCTTTGATCTGAATGGTGCATCGAGCGGTTCGAAAACTATACTTGGACCCTGCAGAGCTGCCCCTGTAAGAATTCCGGGTGGGATGGACATGTATTGGTTTCCTCATACATCGCCTGGCCACGATGAGTGTGTGTGGTTTGCGCTTCATCATGTGGATGCCATCATGCCAGAGGGCTATAATACCTCAAACGTTTATGTGAGTGGCGGTCATTGTTTTAAACTGAATGCGGCTGAAAAAGAGGTCTCTATGAAATATGACCGGACAGAGATACTGGCATCAAGAATATCCAAACGAAAGGAAAACACTTTCAGCTTTATTATGGAAAGAACCACCGATACATACTCGGTTAAAAAAGGAAAGCGTAACTATATCATTGAAAGGAAGAAAAAGTAGCATCAGACAGCGTCTTTTGCCGGCTTAAGGGTGCCTGTCCAGCATAGCAGTAATGGGGATAGGCACTTTCTAATACAGTAGATTGATAAGCTAATACTATCCAGGCTAAGATCTCTTAGATGTTGTCTAATTCGACATAGTTCCTGATATAATGATAAGAGAAGGAGGTGAGAAAGGTGGAAAAAGTACTGAATTTAATCCTGAACAAGCTTGAATCATTAGATCATAAAGTGGGTTCCATGGACAAGAGGCTGGACGCACTGGACCAAAAGGTCAGCTCGATGGATAAAAGGCTGGACACACTGGACCAAAAAGTTAACTCTATGGATAAGAGGCTGACAGCGGACTTAAAACGGCATGAGGATCTTATCCAGCAATTGATTCATAGTGTTGCTGCCACTAATGTTAAAATAAATGAAATGAATGAAAAATTGTCTGTTATTGATGTGAAAGCAGATCAGGCTATTGAAGGGGTTGCCGACCTTAAAGAATCGGCTATTTCAAGGCATGATCTTGCTTATTATGATCAGAAGATTTCAGAGCACTCCCGGCAGATTTATAAGCTGAACAATCAGTAATCCTCCTGAAGAACACTTCGCATTATCTTCATCTTCACTATTGGATCCAATCAGGCACCTGACCTCATGCATTGGACTAAGAGGACAGGTGTTTTCATTTTTCTAACCCACCCCACTAAAAAATTAACAGGGCAGCGTCGTACAATTAATGTAAAAGAGGATGACATAACTCAGAGGGAGATATCATACATGAAAAACCTGACTATATTTACCGCCTCAGCTGCAAAGCCAAATATCATCGTGAATTCTGCTGATGATGCAGACCGAAATGATCCTCCGGCAGACTGGAGCATTTCAGCCGAGAACCCTGAAGATATCATCCATGGATTCTCTCAATTAAAAATCATGAAAGAATACAAGCTAAGAGGCTATCAATATTTCAGCGGCAGAAACGGAAATGGGGTGGTGTGGGCGATTCCAGCAGCAGTGGAGCTTCCTGATCCTGATCTTTGCGGCCGGTTGGATGACTTTTTCCTCAGTCCGCCTAAACCTCAGTTCGCATTGGATGACTTTATGGAGGCGATTGATGGGGACAGGTCACCTTTATCCTATCTGCAGGCGGCGATTGCTTTGCATGAGCTTTATGAATTTGGGGCGATATGGCATGGCTGTTCATGGGGACAGGATCGGATTTTGCCTTATACGGATGATTACAGAGAAGAGATGCGTTCAGATATAGACGAGCGGAATCCGCGAATAGAAGACTACTTAAATTTTATTCACCCGTGGGATGAACTGAAGGATATTCCGGATATCCTAAATCCTCATTTTTTCTATAAAAATGGAAAACCGATAATCATTTTTTATACGATTAATGATATCGGCTATTACAAATTAAACCGGTACATCCATACTTTTGAAAAGGAATCCTATATCCAGAAGGTAAAACGTGAAGAAATTGGGTCAGGTCCAGGGGGAATCATTTTCTGATTGAAATGAAACAAAGATGTCACGATTATAAGCCCCATTACCATGCAAATAATGTTAGAATCAACAGGGAGGACTAAGCGGCAGGCAAGGTTCTCTTTTCTTTTTGCAGAGAGTTTACCAGCATTGGGATTTTTCAGAAATCATTGAGCATCAACTCCTGTTATAATAGGTGTATAATGAGTATTGGTGTATAGAGAAAGAGAGAATAATTAAAAGGGGAAGAATTGATCATGAAAGAGGAAGAAACCCTGAAGACGCAGGGACGGCCTTTATCAAAGATCCTCGCACTGACAGTCAAAACAGGGATTATTAAATCCAATCTAATCCCGATGTTTGCAGGATTAACACTGGCCTTATATACGTATGACTTCGGCCTTCTGGAGAAGCTGCCCGAAATTCTGCTGGCCTTTATAGGCTCAAGCCTTGTAATGGGGGCAGCAGGGGCTTTTAATAATTTATATGACCGTGATATCGATTCGATCATGAAGCGGACTCAAAGCAGACCAACTGTTACAGGGGAAATCAAGCCAAAGCAGGTATTGTGGCTTGCAAGCCTCATGTCTGTGTTTGGGATTCTCGCTCTTGCCTTCACGACTCCGTTAGCAGGGCTGCTTGGATTTTTGGGGCTGTTTTTTTATGTGGTCCCTTACACGATGTGGAGCAAACGAAGAACCATTTATAACACGGAGATCGGAAGCATTTCAGGTGCGATGCCGCCGCTTATCGGCTGGGCTGCCATCCATCCGGATATCACGCATCCTGCGATCCTTGGGCTGTTCATCATCACCATCATCTGGCAAATGCCGCACTTTTATGCGATTGCCATCCGGAAGCATGATGAATATAAAGCGGCGAATGTGCCGATGCTGCCTGTTGTTAAAGGCGTCAGAAGGACATATATCCAGACGAATGTTTATTTAGTTATTCTGATCGGGATCAGCTTTCTGTTAGGTTCCTTAAGCACCGGCCTTATGCTCGTAGCATTGCTCCTCGGGATTGCCTGGCTGGTACTCAGTATCTACGGCTATAAACGGATGGATCCTGAAAAATGGGCAAAATCACTGTTTATCTTTTCGCTTGTCCATATGACAGTTCTTTTTTCGACGGTGATTATTTATTCGATTATGGGGATTATTTTTAATTTGTAAAAAACAGACACACTGGACAATCAGTGTGTCTGTTCTTGTTTAAGAGGTGATTCTTGATTTGCGGAATCCATCATAAATACTGATTCCTGCATAAATGATGAAAATAATGATGATGCTGCTGAGCAGCCAGTTCTTCAATTGGGCAGCTGATATTGCAAATAAATCGGTCATGTATGCAATAAATTCTGCCTGGAGCAAATTCGGGTTCAGCAGGATGAAGATGAACACGATGGTGGCAAGCAGTTCAAGGATGGTATTGAAGATCGCCATTCTTTTCGTCCACTGGCCAATGATGAGTTTGTAGAGAGCGAGTCCCGCTTCGAGCGCAATGATGACTGCCACAATAGGCCAATATCCGAGCAGAACATCCTGGTTGACCGCGGCAATCTTAAACTCCAATCCTTCACCTCCGCCTCTATAAACACCCATCAGCCGGTCGGCATAAAAGTAAAGGGTTGCCCAGATAGCAGTCCACATTAAGCTTCCGAACACCTCAAACTTGGAAATGGCTTTTTTCTTCGGAATATACGTAATGCTTTTCAAATCGTCCGGAGTCCACGGTTTTAAGCTGGGTGACAGTGGATGCTGCTCTTTTCCTTTATCCATCCTTTCAATTACGGCGAATACAATCGTCAGCCAGAAAAATACCTGGACGGCCACTTCCATGAGTCTCCAAATTCCGTAGCCCGTTAATTCGAGTATGGCATTGATGATCGTTTCGTCCCGGTTAAAATTAAAAATAAACTCGGCTGCAAGTGATATCAATGAAATCGCTGCGGCAATCGGCAGGATCATTTTTAACAGTGATACATATACATCAAAATACCGCGGCCCGATCAGGTGCATCGGCTGATCCCGGTATCCTGCCGCGAGGGTTGCGGGACTGCCCAATTTGCTGAGGACATCCCTCACATCTTCCTCATTGTAATCATCCGGAAGCATATCCCCGATTGTTGACTGAAGCTCGAGTGCGATATCCGCACGGCTCTTTTCAGGCAGCCTCCGGGTCACTTCCTGTATATATATTTCAATTAAATTCATCTTCCTCATCCCCCTTTAACAGCCCGAAAAGCTGTTTGGAATTCTTAATCCATTCTTCTCTCAGTTGCAGAAATGTCTCCACACCCAGTTCGCTTAAAACATAATACTTGCGCGGCCGGCTCTCCGTATGATCCCAGCTGCTTGTGACAAGCTCTTGTTTTTCCAGACGCCGCAGCAATGGATATAATGTGCTCTGATCAATATTGATGCCGGAGTCCTCCAATAGCTGAACCAGTGAATACCCGTATTGCGGTGTCCGAAGCTGGCTTAGCACAGCCAGCGTCAATGTCCCTCTGCGCAGTTCAGTTGTTAACGAATTCAGCAGCGTGCTCATTCAATCACCTCGCTCCATATACTATATGTCATACACTATATGGTTTATACTATGTATCATACAGTATGAATGTGATAATAATCTACTGCTTATTGTACTTTTTTTGGCACTGTTTTGATAAGCAGATGTGCAGTGCAGCCACTTCCTTTTGTAATCCAGGTGGGCTAAGTCTTCATTTTTTAAACATCGGGACAATGGTCTGTCCAAATGAATATTTAGAAATATGATAGTTATTAAGGAGGTGATAGTATGTTTACTTTAGGAAAATGCTGGTGGTGTGAACTTCTTCCTTCAGCTTGTGAGGGATGTGCCTGCAGCATTTTAAGGAATGCGAGAGAAGGGCAGGAGTTTTTGATTTTGCTGAAAGGTACTGCGGAATTTTTAGCTTTAGATCCTGGTCAAACCCTTCAGCCCACTGCCTTTTCTTTTGTCCGGTTTAAAGAAGGGACGTGCTGCGCAATCTTTACCTTCTCCCAGCAGCCGGCAGTGGCACCTGTTCCGGCAGAAAGAGAATTTATCATTGATTGCCGAAGCATTGCTGCTCTTTCTCCATTGACAACTCCTTGCTAAATTGAAGAGGAAATTGTGATCATCAGGTTACCCTGTAATCTGCATGTGGTCCGCTTTTCTATTTGCTGGGGTGCATCAGCGTGAGAGTAAAAAAAACATTGGGTTATCCAATGTTTTTTTGCAATTTATTGCTGTTTATCAAGCGCTAATTTTAATCCAAATCCAATTAGCATAAGGCCTGGTGCTTTATCCATGAATTAGGATTATTTTAGCCGTGTTAATTACGACTTGTATGCCAGTTCAATTCTCCTGTTTTTTGGATTTCTGATTTCTAGCCAGAAATCGTATTGATGCACAATTATATCTTCTATTCCATGATAAATGACTAGTTCATGGTTCGCCAAAAGAGACCCCTCCGAAGATTAAAGTTTTAGATACTTCTACCTGAAAACTGACTCACTGAAACTTAAATTTATGTTCCCTGAAGATAAAATTTAAAAGGGTGCTAAAGGGATAATAATCCAAGGATTAACGCCTTTTTATAAAGGGTCTTATTGAACAAACGGGGCAGCTTAGTTACAAAACATTTAAAGGAATTAGAGGTTTTGTTGCTAATTAGGCATTTGCTAAAGAAGTAAATTAATTTTACTTCGTTAACTAACGTGCTAACAGGGCAGGTTAATTGAAGAAGTAAATGATCAGAAACTCGGGTAATGAATGATCTGAGGATGATTAAATTTGAAGAAGTTATAAAAATTCTGGCACTAAAATCCCCTATGGTACCCAATTAGGGTGGGAGGAAGACCTGCTTCTGCACAATATAACACTCTTAAAATCCATCCTTTAAGATAAAGCAGCTTATATGCTTGAAAGAAGGCCTTGATAAGATGGTTTATCAAAGCCTATTCAAATTCCTATGTAATTAAGCTAAAGAATTATTTTCACCCGTGGGAGCTGGCCATACTGGATCCAATAAAATTTCTTTTTCTGCTATATTGTCTGCTGGTGCATTGCTTAAGGTATCGATCGGTGACTTAGATATGCTAACTGTAAAAAATGCAGCGCAAATTACAAAAACTAGAATTTTCTTCAAAAACTTTTCACCTCACTCTCTTTTATAGGGATATAATACCCGATTATGAAATTTATGTAAATTATAAATTTAAAAAAAATTAAATTTATTTAAATAAAGTTAAAAACCGACTAGAAACTGCTGAGTTTTCTATGTATTATGGATATTAAGATAGTCGATTCAATTATTCAAGATTTTAAAGGTAGTTTTAGAGTTGAGTGGAGGAATTCCTTATGACAACAATGGGAGAAAGGGTTAGAAAAAAAAGAAAAGAATTAGGTTTTACTCAAGAGGATTTGTCTGGCCCAAATTTTAGTCATGCAGTAATTAGTTTAATAGAGAGGGATAGGGCAAACCCTTCTTTAAAAACGTTAGAGTATATTGCAGAAAAACTAAATGTCAATGTTAATTATTTGTTATATGGTCAGGAAAAACAAATTGACGTTAGCAATGACATTACTTCAAAGCTAGCTATAATTCCTAGTCTGTTAAAACTTACTAAATTTAAAGAAGCAAAAAAGGCAATAAATGAAATCAATGAAGAGAGTGTTAATACAGATCAATTGGGTGAGTATATAAAGCTTAAAGGTGATATAGAGGTGGGGCTTGGAAATTATTCAGAGGCAGTTTCACATTATAAAAATGCTCTTATATATACCACACTTTTAAATATAGAAACGCTAATTGAAGTTTATACAAAAATTTCTGATTGTTTTATAAATTTAAAGGATTACCAATTGGCTATAGAAAATGCTCAACAAGGACTTTTGTTATTTAGATTCTATCAATCAAAAGTAAATCCTTTTACTAAACTGCAACTGTATTATAACTTATCCCTTAGTTATTGCCGTATATCTGAATTTAAGAAAGGTCTGCAAAGTATAAGTACAGCTTTTGCATATATGGAGGAGACTCATTGTTATTACTTTCAGAATTTATTTTGCATGTTAGAAGGCTTGGCATATCTGTATACTTCTAAGTTTAAAGAAGGAATAAAATCTACATTAATGGCGATCAAGCACATGGAAAAAAGTAACTCAACAGAATTAATAGGATGTTACACAAATTTGGGTATTCTGTACAGAGAAATAAGGGACTATAAAAAATCTTTAGTGAATTTAGAAAAAAGTCTAGAACTATCTATTATGCACAACAACAGCTGGAACCTATTAAATACCAATCTTGAATTAGCATTGACATATTTCTTAATAGGAGACTATAAATCATCGGAGATTATATGCCAAAAACAACTTGAAAATACAAATAATAGATCCGAACTTTTTGTAAAGATAACTTTATTGCTGGCTTTTATAAAGTTTAAATCCCATTCAAACGAGGAGGCACTAGAACTTGTAATTGAAGCGGAAAAGTTATCGAAAGCTAAAGGAGGATATGGTTTACTATCAAAAATTTTTATTTTAAAGTCTAAGATCTTCAATGCACAAGGTAATCACCAGGAAGCTATTAATGCGCTAAATACAGCGCTAAATTATTGTAAAGGAGAATCATACGATAATCTTTCATTTTTTTTAGAATAAGAATGACATGTTATTAAAAAAGATTCAGCCTCTATCCATTTGGTTGCTAAATAAAATTTTCAACATGAGTTCCTTTCACACCTATGAACATTGTTATTTTTAAAAATGTTTAAAGCTGGGGGAGTAAATAATATGCGTACTTATGAACCTTTGAAGGTTGAGGAAAAGTGGCAGCAAGAATGGGAAAAAAGCGAGATCAACACGACAAACACAACTACTGAAGATTCTAAAAAAAAATATTACATATTAGAACAATTTCCTTATCCTTCGGGAAGTGGACTTCACATGGGGCATGTGAGAGTTTATTCAATGGGAGACGTATTAGCACGATTTAAACGGATGAAAGGTTTTAATGTGCTCCATCCAATGGGCGCAGATGCTTTTGGTTTACCTGCAGAAAATGCAGCTATTAAACATCAGGTTAATCCAGAAGAGTGGACTTTAAAGAATATGGTTCAAATAAAAAATGAACAAAAAACTTTAGGCTTCTCTTATGATTGGAATAGATATCTTGGTACCTGCCTTCCCGATTATTACAAAATGACTCAAAAATTATTTTTATTATTTTATAAACGTGGATTGGCATATAGGAAAAAAGCTAATGTAAATTGGTGTCATGAATGTTCAACTGTTTTAGCTAATGAGCAAGTCGAAGATGGTAAGTGCTGGCGCTGCGATACAGAAATTGAAAGAAAAGAACTGGAACAATGGTTCCTGAAGGTAACTGATTATGCTGATAGGCTTCTAACAGATCTGGACAAATTAGATGAATGGCCAGATAATGTTAAAAATATGCAGAAAAATTGGATAGGTAGATCTGATGGTTATGAAATTACATTTTCGATTAAGGATTTAGATGAAAAGATAAACATATTTACAACTTGCCCGAGCTTAGTTTATGACACCAGCTTTCTAAAGTTGTCAATTGATCATCCTTTTATTAGGAACCTCCGAAATTCTAATTCCCAAATAAGAGAATTTGTAGAAAAAACAGGCAAAATTTCTGAGTTTGATAGAGCATCATATAATGTAGTTAAAGATGGAGTATTCTCAGGATTTAATGCTGTAAATCCTTTAAATGGTGCTGATATACCTATATGGGTTACTAATTATGTTCTTACTGAAGGGGGGTTAGGTGTTCCAGCCCAGGAAAAGAGTGACTTTGAATTTGCTGCTAAATATAATCTTGCTTTAATGGGAGAGGACCATAACAAAGATAGCTTAGATAGGGATGAGGTCCTCAATACACTTAAACAATCGGAAAGTGTGAAAAAGAAATGCAGATATAAATTAAGAGATTGGCTAATATCCCGTCAGAGATACTGGGGATGCCCAATTCCCATACTATATTGCTCTAAATGTGGTACGGTACCTATTCCTGACGACGATTTACCAGTTTTGTTACCTAAAGATGTTGTTTTTAATAAAGGGCAAAATCCTATTGAAACTTCAGCTGCTTATAAAACAACTATTTGTCCAAACTGTAAGAATGAAGCAAAGAGAGAAACCGATACGATGGATACTTTTATAGACTCGTCTTGGTATTTTTTAAGGTTCATAGATCCCAAAAACGGGCAAGCCCCATTTGATCCTGAAAAAGTAAATAAATGGCTGCCAATTGATGAATATGTAGGTGGAGTGGAGCATGCAATTTTACATCTTTTATATTCGAGGTTTTTTACTAAAGTTCTCTATGATGAGGGTTTGGTAAATTTTGATGAACCTTTTAAAAGCCTCTTGACTCAAGGTATGGTATTAAAAAATGGTTCAAAGATGTCAAAGTCTAAAGGGAACGTTATTAGTCCCATGGAAACAATAAAAAAATATGGAGCAGATGCTACCAGAATGTTTGTGCTTTTTGCAGCTCCTCCTGAAAAAGACTTGGAATGGTCTGATTCAGGTTTGGAGGGTATGCTCCGGTTCTTAAATAAGGTTTGGAAATTAGTTCAGAAAAATACGGATAATAATACATCTGAAAAAGTTCTAAATTTGGAAGATGAAGAAAGTCAAAAGTTATACCGAGAATTACATTTGACTATAAAAAAGGTTACAAAAGAGTTAGAAGAAGGAAATGGATTTAATACCGCGATCAGCTCTATAATGGAATTTGTAAATTCTGTTACGTTTAATCAAGAGAAAATAAGTAAGTCGAACTTAAAAGATTATTTAGAAGCTATCCTTTTGCTGCTGGCTCCTTTTGCACCGCATATATCTGAAGAACTTTGGAGATCCATTGGAAATACTGGCAGTATATTTAAACAAACATGGCCAGAATTCAATACAGATGCTATTATAATGGATAAAATAGAAATTCCTATACAAATAAATGGGATAGTTCGAGATTTAATTAAGATTAGAGCAGATATAAAAGAGGAGCAACTAAAAGAGGAAGTTATCAAGCTGCCTAAGATTCAAGCAAGGATAAATAATCAAGAAATCAAAAAAGTAATCATTGTTCCAAATAGACTTGTAAATTTAGTAGTTTGATCTATATTATAATATAAAGCCAGCTAATTTCGAATTAGCTGGCTTTTTCTTAATTGCATACTATTAGAAAAATAGATTATTTTGTGTATGGTACTATGGAACAAGAAAATTCCATGGTTTGAAAAAATGATATTTAATACAAAATAAAAAGGAGGCACTAATTAAGCGCACTCCTTTTTACCTTATGGATTAATCAATTCTCCATTAAATCTTGGGATAAGTTGACAATCTCTTATTTCATTATGGTTAACTAGCCAAAGTATAAACCTTTCTATGCCCATACCAAACCCTGCAGTATTTAGAGGATATAGTTCCTTCATGTCTAGATACCATTGATAATCTCTACCATCTAGATTATGAAAGTTTAAAGCCTCTCGCACCTCCTGTGCAGTTGTATGACGTTCACCACAACCAACAACTTCTCCGATGCCAAACAATAAGTCGCCGTTAAGAGCATATTTCCCTGTTTCATCAGATCCCTGATAAAATGGGACAGATAAATAATCATGATGGGTAAGCCAAACAATTCCATCATACATTTTTATTAGCTCCTGTTCCCCTTCATGAGTGATAGTTCGAAAACCCTCAGGATGGTATTTTACATAACGGCTGCTATTACCAAGCAAACCAACAGCCTCTTCCATAGTAACCGTCGGATAGTTACCATTCCTGTCAATCAGTTTTTCAATATGGGTTAGATCTCCTGAAACTGACTCTAAAGTATCTGGAATGTTATTTAACAAATCAGTACTTAATTGATGGACATAATTATTTACGAGCTTCATTACTTCATGCAGATTCCCTTGAATTTCTGCCTCACTGTGGTAGAACTGGCACAAATGCCTAGAATCAGCTTTTTCTCCTCTGAAAGAAGGCATTATATAATGTACACCTTCATTAAATACTCTTAACGCATATTCTAAATGAAACTGCATTGAATCTGATAAATAGGTATCTATGCCCTCAAGCTCTATCTTCACGGGCAATGAATCACTTCCAAGCCCCATTGGACTTGTAACAGAGCCGGTGGTTATTGGTAAACAAATAGACCTAAGGTTTGACTGTTTAAAAAATTTAAATGTGGAATGATTAATTTCGTCCTGAATGGTACAGATCGCTTTATACCAAGGGTCAGATAGAGCTTTTTTAAAATGCGTTTCTGTGTTCATCCACGTCTTTTGGGGAATTATTCTATCTTTACTATTTGTACTTATAGACATCATTAATTCTCCTCTCTAGATATTTACCGTTTATACTCGGCAGGATTTATGTAATATCGGCTCTGGGTTAATAGGTTTAAATTTGTAGAGCATAATTGAGAAACCACAGTAGGTAAGGTTCTTGTCAAATAATTCATAAAAATATCTTAGTCTATTCTCCATAGCTTTCTTAATATCAGGATCCACTGTTGAAAGATGTTCCTGGGACATGACCATGGAAATATATTGTTCAATTTCCTCACGTGTTGACTCCAAATATTTAAAGTCCTCAGTAAAATAGGGTTTTAATCCATGATCTTCAAACGTTTCTTCCCAGAAAGACTTATCCCACACATCAATATTTGAATGAATAGCTTCCTCAACTGACTTTTTAATATGGAAAGGAGGAATCTCCCTATAGTAAATCGGGGCAGCTGCCAATACACCGTTTGGCTTTAGGACTCTTAAATATTCTGAAATGGCACTATCCCTATCATTTATGAATGACGTTACATTACTGCAAAAAACAAGATCAAAGGAATGATCTTCGAATGGCAGAGTTCGAGCATCAGATTGTATAAACTCAACATTTTTAATACCGTGTTCTTCTGCTTTTGCCTTTGAAAAGGCCACTGATTGTTTATTAATGTCTATTCCAGTAACCTTTGCATGTGGGAGGGTGCTGGCGAATTCAAGACTGGAAAATCCAGTGTTTGAGCCAATCTCCAAAATACTTGCATCGTGTCGCAGGTTACTTTCCCTAATAATTACCCGAATGGTTTCGATTCCACCAGAACACATATTAGGCTCTCTTACTATAGAGACTAAATTTGAAAAATCAGTATTAATAATTTCTTCTTTACTGTAGATTCTTTCTAAAGTTACCACCATTAATAACCTCCGTTTGTTAGAAAATTCAAAATCCACTAAAATCTATCATAAATTTAAAAATAGGTCAATTATATTTTAAAAAATTTAAATATATTTGAATTTTTTTAAAAGGGCTGTTATGATGTGATTAAATAACATATTTTGGATGGTGGCAAATGAATGAATATAAAATATCAAAAAATGACGAAATAGTTGTATGGGCTCCATCCTCACCAGCCCCTTTCCTTTTCCCTAAAAGGTTTAAAAGAGCTATTACTTCATTAGCTGATCGGGGATATAAAAATATAAGGATCGGCGATTCATGCAAGAGAAACCAAACTTATGATATTGGATTTTCCAAATGCCTTGCTGAAGAGTTCCATAGTTATTTAACTAATGAGGATATAAAAGCAATCTTCTTTGCTGTTGGAGGCTGGACTACCAGTGCCTTGTTTCCCTATATAGATTGGGAGTTGGTTAGCGCAAACAAGAAAGTCTTAGTCGGTTACAGTGATGCTACCTCTTTATTACTAGCTTGTTATGCAAAATCCGGCATGCTGGGGTTTCACGGACCAATGGTAATATCTGAATGGGGTGAATACGGTGGTCCATGGCAATATACTGTTGAGAGACTGGAAGAACAATTGTTTGGTGAAAATCTTTATATAGATTTAAAACCACCCGATTATTGGACTGAGGAAAAGTTATGGTGGGATAAGGAAGATGTTCGAAAAAGAAGCATTTCCGGGAGAGGGGAGTGGCGTTTCTTTAAGAAGGGAAAAGCTGAGGGGGTTTTAATTGGCGGGAATTTAAATACAATTAGTTTTTTATTAGGAACAGAATATATGCCACGTCTAGAAGGTGCAATTCTATTTTTTGAAACTGAAGGATATAGCCCTGATAAATTATTAGCCTATTTAATGCAACTGAAATTTCACGGGGTATTTGATGACATATCCGGCCTTATTATTGGCAGACACTCTAATCCTGAATTGGCTAGTTCCGGCGAGTCTTCATTTGAAAAAATCTTACATAACGTGTTTGACAAATATAATTTCCCCATAATAGCCGATGTTGATTTAGGACATACGGAGCCCATGATAACACTGCCAATAGGCGGTCGTGCATTGATAGAAAGTGAACAAAACTTACTTAGAATTTATAAAAACTAGAGGAGATCTCCCATGTATAGGAATTCTTTAGCAGAAATGATTTATGATAATGTTGCTCCTAACCATTTAAGGGATACCAAATATCTACAGGCCTATTTAACTTCAGAAAATAAAGAGCCAATTCCATTAGCATTAGGAGAGACCTGGAAACGAGTCCCTGATGGTCTTATAAACAATTTGAAGGAAGCTGCTTCTTTTGAAAGTGGTTATCAGATTTCTATGTATGGCCTACCGAGTTTTAGGAATCTTTTGAAAGACTACATTGGAAGGTCAGAAAGAATTGCTGGGGATAATAGATTAGAAACTGCTGTTACCTGGAATGGAACAAGAAGTGCCATGTTTGATTTTGGTAGATACTTATTAAAAAAACAAAAGAATCAGAAGAAGCCAGTGTTTATCTCCACTGATCCTGGATGGGATTATGAAGGTGTTTTTTGTCCTTTAGGTTATGAAATAAAAAAAATCCAACTATCTCCCTTGAACAGCTTTCAGCCCAGTTTAGAAGATTTTAAGACAGCTATTGAAGATATAAAAAAGCATCAAGGCAAATACCTCTCGTTTATTGTAATTAATGCTCAACATAACCCTACAGGAAACAACTGGAGTGAAGTATTGGTTGAAGGAATTATTCAATTAGCTGCAATACATAAATGTGGGCTATTGATTGATAATGCTTATTATGGTCTAACACCTGATTTCAGCAGTAAAACTTCAGCACTAGAAATTGTTAATAGAAACTGGAGTATTATCGAATCTGCAAAGATTAATAATTGGATCTTTGCTACAAGATCTTTAGGTAAACAGTTCCATTGTAACGGTTGGGGAATTGGGGCAATCATGGCTAGCCCTCCAGCTTTGGATATTATAGTAAACGAATATAGAGCTGTTCATTCCTACAATTATAATGCACTGATGCAAAAATCTATGGAAAAGTGGATGAAATCTGAGGAATCCACAAGATTTTTAACTAAGCTGCATTGCGAAAGTGACAGAAAAAATAATTATATTAACGATTTTTTCAAGACTAAATTAAATTACCCAGAGTCTTCTTATCATATAGGCGTTTATTCTCCGTATTTACTTTTTGAAGTTCCGGAAAAATACCACAACGAGGCTGACAGTATAAATACCTATATTAAAAAACTCTTCTATAAAACTGGTGTTCTGGTAACTGATTGCTGGGCCACTCCTAGAAAGAGCGATTTAAAGGGTAAATCACTAAAGTTTGTTCGGATGTATACAGGTGTTTCAGAAGATATATTACATGAAGCCCTTGATAGACTTAGGCAAAATGAATTTTCATTTAAATAAGGGGGAACATTTAATGAGGAAAAAATTAATGGTACTGATACATGATATTGATCCATTTATCTATTTAAAAGGTTTAGAGTGTTTAGACTATGAAATTGACGTCATCTATACAGAACCCCAAAACCCTGCAATGTCTGCTATTTTTAACAATTGGCTTAAGGTTACTACGTTAAAAACCCAATCTGTAAAAGGACTTGAAAGCATTTATGAATTGGCTGAAAAAATTGGTCGGGAAAAAAATATAGACGGTATTTTAAGTTTTAATGAGTTTATGACAGAACCTGTAGCTGAAATTGCCCAAAACTTAAATCTGCCTGGGAATTCTGTACAGGCAGTTAAAGCCGTTCAAAATAAATATTTACAAAGAATGAAATTGAAGGAGTACCAAGTACCAAGTGCAAAGTTTCATCTAATTAGAGAAGAGTCTGATTTAGCTGCAGCAAGTCAATCAATAGATTTCCCTGCAGTCTTAAAACCTGCCTTCGGATCAGGCAGCTACCATGTGTATGACATCGAAAACATGGAGCAGCTCAGAGAGGTATATAAAACAAAAATAAAATCTTATTCAAATTATTTAAATAAAGAAAAAGAGTTATTCCTACTTGAGGAAAAACTGATCGGAGCAAATTTCTATCATACTGAAGGATATGGTGATTATGTTAGCGTTGAGTCAATGGTATACAAAGGGAAAATAAACCATATTTGTGTTTGTGATAAAACTCCTCTAGCTCCTCCGTTTAGAGAAACAGGTGCCATCTTACCTTCTGTATTGGAGACTGATAAACAAAATGAAATATATGAAGTAGCTTCCAAAGCAATAAAAGCTCTAGGACTAACAAATGGCCCTGTACATACAGAAATTAAGTTAACAGAGCATGGTCCAAAAATAATAGAGGTTAACGCCAGGGCTGGCGGAGCAATGCCCATAATGCTTCAATTGTGTTCTGATTATGACATTCCTAAGGAGGCTGCTAAAATCACTGTTGGTGAAGAGCCAAAATCTAAAGCAACCTTCAAAGGGTATGGCTCATCATTTTTCTTTCATGAAGAAAGTGTTAGTGAAAAAGAGGTTGAGTCGATTGATGGTGTAGAAGAGGCAAGGGCAATTCAAGGTATACACACCCTTGTTTGTTTAAAAAAGCCTGGGGATAAGATATTAGCAGACTTAGGTATGCGTTCCTTATACTCTTTTGCTTATACTTTTGGAAATACTTCAGTGGAATGCTTGGAGCAATATAAAAAGATAAAAGAGACTATAAAAGTCAGCTATAAGATAGGAAGTGTTGAACATGTCTGAAAAGAAAGTTTTTATTGAAAACTCTCAGACTGGTTTAAATGTACATTATGATGTCCAAATATGTGAAAATTGCGTTTTGCCTGAGACATTCCCAGATATATCATTTAACTCTAAAGGAATTTGTAATTATTGTGATGAATTCGCCGGTATTCCAGATTGGAACGAAACCAACTTAGAAGAGTTTATTAATACAGTTAAAACAAAGTCACTAGGTTCTAAATATGACTGTTTGGTCCTATATAGCGGAGGAAAAGATAGTTCTTTTTCTTTAAAATTAATGAAAGAAAAATATAATTTAAGGATTCTGGCGATGACATTAGATAATAGTTATTTATCTAACGTTACAAGCCAAAATATGAAAATTGTTTTGGATAACTTAGGGATCGATCATCACATAATTAAATACCCTAAGTCAGTGATGGATGAGATTTATAGAGGAAGTTTAAATGGAACGTTTGACAAGTCAACATACATGTATTCTACAACTTGCTGCGGCTCATGTATAGGGCTTGTATTCATGACGGGTGTTATGTTGGCGAATAAATTGAATATCCCTTTAATTGCGGGGGGATGGACCCCTGGTCAAATGACTGATTCAGCCGTTCTTGAAAGTGATTTCATACAGGGAATTATCAGCAAATATGCAGACAGGATGAAAGAAGTTTCAGAAAAAGCCTGGGCACATGTTGGAAGTGAAGAAGAACAACTACAGGTTACCCAGTTCTTAGTTAATCCACTTTATGTTTCAGATTATAAAGAAGAAGAAATAGTTAAGTCATTAAAAGAAATTGGTTGGAAGCAGCCTAAAGATACTGATTCGTGTTCTTCGAATTGCCGTTTAAATAGCTTTCTAATAGTAGATCATTTAAAGAAATTTCAATTCCACCCTTATGTCTATGAATTATCTTACCATGTAAGAGCTGGATTAATGAGCAGGCATGAGGCATTAGAAAAAATGTCACATATTAATGTCACTTTAGATTATGTAAATAAATTAGAAGAAGAGTTGGGGGTTTAATAATGAGAAAGCGTCTTTTATTACTTTTATATAGTGGAGGGTCCGCTCCTGATTTAATTTATCCTAGTATCAGTAAATTAGATACAGATATTGTTACCATCTATATACGACCTGAGAATAAAGCACTTAATGATCTATACAACAACTGGGTTGGAAAATACGGTGATGCGATTGAGGTAAAAAGTTTTCAAGAGATGGTCACTGAAGCTATAGCCTATCATGAAAATAAACCGATTCATGGTGTTATAACATTTGGAGAAATGGTTTTGGATACAGCAGCTCAAATCGCAGAAAAACTCAACTTACCATATAACACTAGAAAATCCATAGAGTTATCACAAAACAAGTATTTACAAAGGAAAGTACTTCATGAGAATGGTGTGCCGGTTCCTAAATTTCACTTGATTGAAGGTGAAAATGATTTAAAGATAGCTTGTGAGAAAGTTGGATTTCCTGCGGTCTTAAAACCAGTGTATGGTGCTGGTGGCTACCACATAGCAAGTGTAGAGAGTTATCAAGAATTAGTAAAAGTGTATACAGACTTTACTCAATCCTATAAAAATTATTTTGTGGAAAATGGAAAGCCGGATTTTTTATTAGAAGAAAGAATGGAAGGGGTAAAGTGGCATAAGGAAGACTATTATGCAGATTATTTGAGTGTGGAATCTATTATCCATCATGGAGAAATATATCATTTATGTGTCACAGACCGTACTGAAATCTTAGAACCCTTTAGAGAAACGGGATATATGTTACCTTCGAATTTAGGAAATGATTCTAAGGAAAGCCTATATCAGATTGCAGCAGCAGCAATTCATGCTTTAGGATTGAAAAATGGTGTAACTCATATTGAGATTAAACTAACAGAGAGCGGCCCTAAAATTATAGAAGTGAATGCAAGGCCAGGAGGAGGTATTCCATTTAGATTAAGACTTGCTGATCCAGATTATGATCTATTTTATGAAATGGGCAGATTATCTCTTGGAGAGAAACCGAAAACAATTCCTGACTTTAAAAGAAGTGCAGGTTCATTCTTATTACATGGGCCGAACTACAATGTTAAGATTGCCGAACTATCAAATATACAAACAGCAAGAGAAATACCAGGACTTGAACTGCTTATTATGGTTAAAGAGGCGGGGACTATTCTAGATCCTAAAAATAGTTTAATGGATATGTTAGGTTTCGCCTATGTAAGCGGGAAGACGCACAGTGATTTAATAGCAATAAGGGACCAATTAATAGATACTCTCAATGTTAAGTATGAGCCTGTATAATAAAGTTCCATTTTTTAAGGAGTGATAAGATGATTATAAAATTGATTGGCACTATAACTGCTTTAAAAAATTATTATCGCTCCTTTGATAGCTTTGTTTGGGTACTATTTCTTGGTACCCTTATAAACGCTATTGGAATTGGTATTTTTTACCCTTTTTTAACTATATACATGAAAGAACAAATTAATATGCCGATGAGTGCAATTGGGTTACTACTAGCCCTGCAAAGCATAGTTGGTATAGTGTCTCAGCCTCTTGTCGGATTAATGATTGGCAGATTTGATAAAAGACTTGCTCTTATAATAATAATGTCTGCTGTTACTCTCGTGGATATATTATATATCTTTTCCAGGTCCATTCTTTTAATTGCCATTGTCCTTTTTCTTTCAGGTATGTTGGTCCCTATGTATTATGTTGTAAGAAATGTAATTGTAGGGGAGAGTGTAGGCTCAGAACAGAGAACTGAGGTAAATAGTATCTTACTTATGGCTTTTAATGGAGGTCAAGTTTTAGGTGCTTCTATTGGTGGGTTCCTTGCCGTATTTTCTTATACATATGTATTTTTAGTAAATGCTGTAACCACCCTTTTGTTTACATTGTTATTAATATTTAGATTTAATTATAAAGATAATTCAAGCAAAGAACAAAAGATTAATTTTAATAGAACCAAAGAAAAAGTGAATTTCTCTTTGGTGTGGAAAAATAAGGGGTTTATATGGTTCTGTATTGGTACTATTTTAACCATTACTTGTTATGCCCAGTTATTTACAACGTTACCGGTATATCTAAAAGGGCATTTAGGTATTAATGAAATGCAATATGGAATTATCGCATCAATTAACACGTTCGCTATTATGGTCTTTCAGTTGCCTTTAAGTATCTTAACAAAGAACCTGAGAAAAGCAAGCATAATGGCAATGGGATCATTAATGTTTTGCTGCTGTTTAGTTGGTATTTACTTTGTAGATCAATATCTATTCTTCTTTCCATTAATTCTATTTGTATCATTTGGCTGTATGTTGTTTTTCCCTACCTCTACAAGCTATGTGGCAGATATATCACCACCGAATTATTCAGGCCACTTTTATGGTGTTTTTGGTGGAGTGAGCTCCCTTGGGTATGCTATTGCTCCATTAATTGGAGGCTTTTTATATGAAGAGTCTATAGGTTATCTATGGTTCTTTTTATTAATATTTTCCTTCTTAAGTCTTCTTATTTTTAGTTTATTAAGAAAAGAGGGTACAGAAAATGTCAAATACGATAATAAATCACAGGTTACCAATTAACAATCAGCAATTATTAAATATAGAAATAGTATTAAGTGAGCTCAAGAAATATGATTTAGTCCAAATCAATGATATCTTCTGCATTCCTGAAAAAGAAGAGATTGTTCGATCAAAGAGGAATAACAAAGTAAAACAAGTCAACCGAATATATTACCCTATTAAAGTTAAATTAGAAAATTCTAATACAATGTGTTATCTCAGATCTTTTGGAGCTGATTTTAATATTGTTTTGTTTGACTGGATAGATTTAAAAGCCCCTCCAAAAGGTTTTTTTTCCATTGGAAAAGGCGTTGCAAATGGGATTGAAGTCAAAAGCCTACTATTAGCACAATTTTTCGGTGAGCCTATGATATTAGATGATATAAGTAAAAATTTATCCAAAATATTAAAACAGCGTTCCAACAAATTTATTAGTATTGTTGATTCACAATATGATTTGCCATGCTTAAAGGTGAGTGCTGTTATATGATTCAGAATACTTATATCAAAAAATTAGAAGATGCACAAATTATTAATGAAAAAGGTTATGGAAAAGGAATCCCTATTTGGTATAAAAATGGAATAGACTTAGTCAACAATATTTTTCAAGTATTTAAAGAATGCTTACAATCAGAGATTAATGACTTTTATATTTTAGATTTCGGTAATATCATTCATAAATCAGTCTATGATCAAGTTTATGGAGATATTAATAATTATGATAGCATCTACACTTTTAAAGATAATAATAGTGATTACTTAATTAAATCAGATGCAATGCCTCTAAATATTTCTTACTTACTAGAAACAACTGAGAAAAGACCGGTTCTAACCTTAACCTCTGTCGCAAGAAATGAAACAGGCAGTACTAAGGCTTTATTTAGAGATCGAAATATTTGGCCAGTAATTCAGTTGAATCATGTCATAAAAGAAAATGAAATTAATGGTTTTTTTGACAAATTAACTCAAGTCTATCGCGATTTTTTTAGAAAACTATGTCTGCCAACTCTTTTTGTAGATGCAGGTGAACTACATAACTATGCCTCTAGCCAAAGGTATTTTGTAACCGCACTAGACAACTTGAATTTCACAAAATCAGGTATGATCTTTCAACTATCCGAAAACTTTAAGGAAAACTTTAATACTAATTTTGAATTAATTGATTCAGGGTTTTCAGAGAAAGTCATAGCCCTTATGGCTATTTTACACAGTGATCAAAATGGGCTTATATTGCCAACTTCAGTAGCTCCAAGTCAAGTTATTATTGCATCTGCCTTGGATAATAACATGCTATTAATTGAACAGGTTGAAAAACTACTCAATAGTCAATCCATAAGATGCAGTGTAAAGAGAGAAGAAAATAATATAAAAAAAATTAAAAGACAATGGGAAAAGGAAGGTGCTCCATTACTTATAATTTTGGATGAACATGAAATTACCTTATATATGAGGACCTCGAGAAAAAAAACAGTACTTACGATAGAAGACTTAAATGATTTGAGTCCATTTTTATTAACCCATGATAAAGCTTTATATTCAAAGGCCAACAAATTCTTAGAATTAATAGAACACGGGCATAGTACTGAGGATCGGATAACTTTTATATGTAAAGATTGTAAATCTGGAAATAATCAATTTTTCGGCCATATTTATCCATATAAATATGGCGAATGTGATGTATGTAAAATCAATAAAGGAGTAAAAAGCATTCTTTCTACTAGAGGCAGGTTCTATTAATTTCATGTTGGTAACTTCTTATTTTGGAGTGAAGAAATTGATTATAGATGTCAGAGAGCTTTCATTCAAATATAAGGGAGTAAAGGATAAATATGCTCTGAAAAATATAAACTTTTCTGTAAGTAAAGGTGAATTCGTTGTCATTACGGGTGCTTCGGGTGCTGGTAAATCCACTCTCCTGCAATGTTTAAATGGATTAATTCCCCATTACCAAAAAGGACTTTATTCTGGTGAAGTAATTATTCTTAATAAGAATATAAGAGAGCACAGAGTAGGTGAAAATGTAAAAGAGGTAGGGTTAGTTTTTCAGGATTTTGAGGCACAATTATTTTCGACAAACGCTGCTCTTGAAATTTTATTTGGACCCGAGAATTTAAATTTTTCCGATGAAGAAATGGATAAAGTCATAATGGAAATATTCCCTGCTGTATGTTTGTCCGGGTTAGAAGATAGAGCTCCTTCATCCCTTTCAGGGGGGCAAAAGCAGCGTTTAGCAATAGGTTCTATCCTGGCTATCGATCCAAAAATAGTTTGCATGGATGAACCAACTACAGATTTAGATCCCGGTGGTAAATTAGGCATCGTAAATATTATTAAAGACCTTCAATCAAAAAATGATAAAACAGTCATATTGGTTGAACATGAATTAGAGGAAATAATCACTTCAGATCGCATTATTGTAATGAATAAGGGACAAATTGTTCTGAATGATAATTCTGCTAATGTATTAAAGGAAGTTGAAGTTCTAGAAGCAAATGGAGTTTTTCCGCTTCAAGTGCCTCTATACTTTCACAAATTGGGCCTAGCGAAAGAGGTGCTGCCACTGCTTCCTGAGGAAGGGGTTCGGTTGTTCAAGAGTTTACCAATTAATTTAGATAGTAACCAATACAATAAACTTATAGAAAATGATAAAAAACGTATAAATACCTATAAAAATGTTGTGTTAGAAACTATAGATTTAAATTATAAATACCCAGATGGTTCATATGCGCTTCAGGGAATCGATATACAGATAAGAGAAAATGAATTTGTTGCAATTGTGGGTCATAATGGTAGTGGGAAAACGACTCTAATCAAACATTTAACTGGGTTAATCGATACTAATCATGGAAATATTTTTATACGTGGCAAGTCAGTTAAAGAATTAACAGTATTCGAAATAGGGCAAAAGATCGGCCTTGTATTTCAAAATCCTGATCATCAAATCTTTTCTGAAACAGTCTATGAGGAAGTAGTATTTAGCCTAAAATTAAGAGGGTTATCTGAAAATGCCATTAATGAAAGGGTAAAAGAAGCACTGAAAGTGGTAAATCTTTCAGGATACGAGGATGAGGATCCATTCTTTTTAACAAAAGGTGAGCGACAACGGTTGGCGATTGCTTCGGTAATTGCAGCTGAATCTAAAATCATTATTCTGGATGAGCCGACAACGGGTCTTGATTATCATGAACAAAGACAAGTAATGGACTTAATAAAAAAATTAAACAAGTCTGGACATACAATAATTATTATTACTCATGTGATGTGGGTGGTGGCAGAGTATGCACACAGAACTCTAGTTATGAAGGATGGTGAAGTTGCATTGGATGGGATTACAAGAGAAATATTAGGAAAAGAGAATTTACTTAAAGAGCTTTCTATCCGTCCTCCACACATAACCGAGTTTAGTAAACTTTTAGGAATCACACTTCTTTCTGTTGATGAAATGTTAAATTGTACAAATTATGGTGGTGTTCATTCAAGGAAGGAGGAAAAATGTGCAACTTTACCTGAATCGCAATACTCTTTTTAATAGGTTGGACCCAAGAACAAAAATCATAAATTTTGTTTCAATCTTCTTTAGTGCCATGCTTTTACCAGACATTCTTTCTCAAATAACTTTACTTTGTATAGTATTAATTATTGGAAAATTAGCACAAATGTTAAAAAATATTAAGCATTTAAAAATAGTAATAACAATGACCTGTTTTTTATCCATACTATTATGGTCCGCAAGCTATCCAGGAACTAAGGATGTATTATTCTTTTCAATAGAAGGTGCTGAATTTGGTGTAATAGTGGCAATCAAGATTAGCACCATTATTATTGCAGGCATCTTATTCCTCAGTACAACAAAGGTTGAAGAAATATCACTCGCATTAATATATTTTAAGGTTCCTTATAGGGTTTCATTTGCTTTTATGACAGCATTAAGAATGGTTCCAACCTTAATTTCTACAAGTCATATAATTATTGATGCTCAAAAGTCAAGAGGCCTTGACTTAAGTAAAGGGAGTATAATAGAAAGGTTCAAGAAGTATATTCCACTACTGGTCCCTGTATTCCTTACATCAATAAGGAATACTGGAACTTTAGCAATGGCTTTGGAATCAAAAGGATTTGGCTATCAAAATTATAGAAGTTATTATTTAAAGCTCAAAATGACTTCTGCCGATTTTATTATTCTTGGATTAATGCTGATATTATGCATTTCAGTAATTTATTACCGAATAAATTTTTAATAGCATTGTGAAAGGAGTGATGGTTTGTGAAAGAAGTATTTAGTATGTGGAAACACACCAAAATGGTAGTTTTAGTAGCACTATCAGCAGCGATATATGCAGCAGCGATGATTCCTTTTAAAGGTTTAGTAATTATACCTGGGGCTTCAGAACTGAGGCCAGCAGCTGTATTTCCTGTAATATTTGGTTTGTTATTTGGTCCTGCAGGGGCATGGGGAGTAGGAATAGGAAGTATTATAGGGGATATGTTTAGCTTTATTGGTCCGGGAACACCATTTGGATTTATCGCAAATTTTCTTATGGCATATATCCCTTACAAAATATGGAACAGTATAGGCAATATAAAAAGTACGGATGATGATTCTTTATATCTAAACTCTGCCAGAAAGATAATTAACTTTTGTATGGCCGGTATTCTAGGGGCCTTTGCATGTGCACTCACTTTAGGTTTTAGTGGAGAACTTTTGGCTGCTGTTCCCTTTGCTGCAATGGCTTCAGTCGTAGCTTTGAATAATTCAGTTGCTATCTGTGTGTTAGGTCCACCTTTAATGCTTATTTTATATAAAAGGGTAAAGAAATGGGATTTGCTATGGATGGATATTGTTGATGAAGAAGAGATACCAAAAAACTCAATTTTGACTTTTACAGGAACGATTTTTATCTTATGCGGAATTTTAGGCGGTATGGGCACTTCTTTTTGGTTAGCACTTACTACAGCGGACCAAAAATTTTTAGCCGATGGCTTCCAGGCAGGTACAGTTGGTGGAGGAATTATTACAATTGTTTCCGGACTTGGAATTGTACTTATACTATCTGGCTCGCTTTTACAAACTTATCACCAACGAAGTAGCTTTCAGAGCACAGACAACATTACCTCTCAAAAACAAGGATGATTATTCAATAATAACGAGGTCAGGATATATTAAAGAGGTTATGCAGTCCAGAGAAACATTAAGGAAAACCTTATTAAATGACCACATAATCGATATTATGTGGTCTTTATTAGTTTAGCTGGAGCTTTGTTCTTCTGTTAATAATCCTTGTAACATCTTCCCTTGTGTGTAAGTGTCCTATCTGCTAAACCCTTTAAGACAGAAGATGCTGATCAATTTGTCACTAACTATATAGAATGGAATGGGCTGCCTCGTGCATCGATTGCCATTGTAAAAGACGGTAAATTTGTATACGAGAAGGGATATGGCCACGATTCCAAGGGAAAGCCAGTAAAATAAAAGTCGTTAATGAGGATCGGTTCCGTATCCAAATCATTTACTGCATTTGCTGTTTTGCAGCTTGCTGATCAAGGGGAATCCAACTGGATGACCCAATAATTAAATATCTGCCAGAGGAAAAACTTGATGATTCAACATGAAAATATGTTGCGATTTTCCAGCTTTTAGGTATTCCTAATCCAGTTATTGTATCACCTGCAATTTCCTTACAAGCAGGTGTGGAACGTATGAATGATACGAACGAACCTGCAGTCAAACCCGGGAGAGAAATATAATTATAGCAATGGGAACTACTGGTTATTACCGTTACTGGTAGTGAAATTAAGCGGAATAGAATTCTCCCAATATCTTAAACAAAAGGTATTTCTCCACTGGGAATGACTGACTCTCTCACCATTGCAGTATTACTAAATCGTTATACCCCTAAGTTCGGGCATTATCCAAATGACCGAGGGAAAAGAACTAGTATTGAAAGCTCCAATATCAAAATTAATTGATCTAACACTTGGCGTTATCACATTCATTTTTTGATTTTAGGAATAAGAGGATTGCTGCGGAGTAAAAATTTCGAATAAACGTAAACAGCATCCTCCCTGGAAATTTATCCTTCGTTTAATTCCCCAATAGGCTCAATCAGTATTAATTGGGTGGTTGTTTTTTAATGTTCCAAGTTTACAAAACAACAGTTCGACCACTATTGATGTATTTGGTCTATACCCAGCCGCCATGTTCTTATTGGCGGTTGTTTTCATCATCGGATTGGTTCTTAACATTTTGAGAATCTATTATTGAATAGCATTAAATAAAGGGTAAGGACTAAAAAAATGACACTAAAAACGCTCAGAAATTACTCTGAGCGTTATTGAACTGAATCCCAATGTTTTAATGCTGCTTACCTAGCGCCAGCTTTAATCCGAAAGCGATTAACACAACACCTGTAGCTTTATCCATAACTCTTTGAACCTTTGGGGACATGAGCCATTCCCGCAGGTAATTGATGAAGAATACGTATAGGAAAAACCAGCATATGCTCAGCAATGTGTATATAATTCCCATAATGATCAGCTGCTGTTGCGCGTTTTCGCCTGTCTTCACAAATTGCGGCAGAAAGGTTAAAAAAAACATTGCAACTTTGGGATTGAGCACGTTTGAAAGGAGTCCTTGTTTAAAGGCAGACTTTTTCATGTCTGATTTTACTTCAGTTTCTAAATCAGCATTCTTCTTCTTTTTCATGCTGATGAATGAAGATAGCCCCAGGTAAATCAAATAAACCGCCCCGGCAAATTTAATGACTTCAAATGCTGAAGCAGACTGCATTAAAATGGCTGATAGGCCAAAAGCAGCCGCAAAGGTATGCACTAAAGAACCTGCTGTAATGCCCAGCCCCATTTTATAGCCATCTGTCCTTCCGTCTGAAATCGTCCTCTTTGTTATAAGGGCAGTATCAATCCCTGGACTCATGACCACAAACAAAGAAAGAATTAAAAACGTAAAGAAATCATTCATTTTTTTCACTCCTTGCCCATGTGTTAAAAGAGGATGAACATATTTAAATATAATTTAACACATGGTAAAACTATTTTGTTCAAAAAATTTAAAAAATTAAAGGGCTGGTCCCGACAGAAAAAACTTGAACCTAACGTAATGTTTTATAGTGTTCTTAACAGTGAGAAAGAGGAAGGAAGCATGAAATAGAGAATATAATTGTTAAGACACTGATTTATGACAAACATGTCCGTTTAGTTTTTATTGATAATACTGCTTTCAGAATGTTCATAACCTCACAATTCTTTATAAGGGGGAGAAGATGGTAAAGGGATTCTTCTTCTCCCCTGCACTGAACACACAATGAATCTTAACCGCTATTAATCTTCTGTAATCGTAATAATTACTTTTCCTTGAGCGTGACCTTCTTCAAAATATCTAAAAGCTTTGTCCACTTCACTTAATTTAAATGATCGATCAATGACCGGCTTTACTTTTCCGGCTTCAATAAGTTCGCTCATGTAAATCAGGTCTACCTGATTTTGCCTCTGCAGCATGCTGCTCATTTTCTTATTCCCTGTGAATGAAATCCACGGCCCCATGACCATCGCCTGTGTAAATTGTGCTCCTGAACCTCCGGCAAGCACATAGGTTCCATTAGATCTTAAAGCCCGCTTATAAACAGAAATCGGCTGATAGCCGTTAACAGCCAGAATCAGGTCATACTTCTCTGTCCTTTTGGAGAAATCCTCCTTTTTATAATCGATGGCATGATCTGCTCCAAGGGTACGCAAAATGTCTAAGTTCCTTGTACTGCATAAACCGGTAACCTTAGCACCCAATGATTTGGCGATTTGTACGGCGAAAGTTCCCACACCCCCTGACGCCCCATAAATCAAGACGTTTTGTCCTGCCTGAATGTTTCCTTTGTTTCTTAAGGCCTGTAGTGCTGTGACTCCCGCCATAGGTACTGCGGCTGCCTCCTTAAAGGTAAGATTGGCTGGTTTTATGGCCAGCGCCTTTTCAGGGACAGATACATATTCAGCAAAACCGCCCCAGCCGCAGCCTGAAAGGTCTCCGTACACATTATCGCCTGGCTGAAACTGTGTGACGTCTTTGCCGACTGCTTCCACCTGACCGGCGATGTCACCTCCTGGTACCGTGTATTTTGGTTTGAGAAGACCGTAGGCAAAGCGTGCCAGGTATGGTTTTCCTTTTAAAAGAACAAGATTCCCATAATTCACAGATGCTGCGTGAACCTTGACGAGTACCTCTTGATCCCTGGGCACTGGTTTATCTAAATCTGTCGATCTAAGATTATCTGGCGATCCGTATTTTTGATACACAATTGCTTTCAGAAAAAATCCCTCCTAATTTTCCAAGTAAGGCATAAGTTTAAAAGAATATCTATTAATTTTATTCCGGGAAAAATATTTCAAGACTATAATGCTTCTTTTGTTGATGAAGAAGGCGGGTCCATATAGTCTATTTTAAAAATTTTTTGTAATATTCCTTTACAGGAATATTCCTAATGGTGTATATTATTCTTAAGGAAAGTTACAATAAGGAATCGGGGGTGGGATCTACTATAGAAATGGAAAGAGTGACCATAATCACGCCGGGAGATGATACAACATGAATGGGCAACTTTTCAGTGCACTGGCTGAGCCCAACCGTCTGGATATCATAGACCTGCTGCTGGAAGGAGCGCTTCCAGTAGGGGATATCGCAAAAAAACTTGAGTTGAACCAGCCTCAAACTTCCAAGCATCTTCGCGTTCTTTGTGACGCTGGCCTTGTGGAGGTTCAGCCGATCGCCAACCGCAGGATTTATAAAATCAGGCCTGAACCGTTTCAGGAACTGGATAGGTGGCTTGATTCCTATCGCCGATTATGGGAAGGCAGGATGGATAGGCTGGATGATTACCTTAACGTATTGCAGGGCAAAAAACCTTTGAATTGATGATTAAGCTCAGATTAGGTCTGTCTCTAGAGTTGCAGACGGTTTTTCAAATACAGCTTCTAATGGAGGAGTAATAATGGCAAATAATGCAATGCTTTCAAGAGTTGAAGATGAACGGGTGCTGGTATTGGAACGCGTATTCGATGCACCGCGAGAGCTTGTCTTTAAAATGTTTAAAGAGCCGGAACACTTGAAACATTGGTGGGGTCCGAGAGGCTGGGAGCTCCCGGTTTGCAGCGTTGACTTCAGACCTGGTGGAGTATGGCATTATTGCATGAAATGTGTTGACCGGAATCAGGGCCAATTCTATGGCATGGAATCCTGGGGCAAGGGGATATACAAGGAGATTAGCGAGCCGGTGAGCATCAGCTATACTGACTATTTTTCCGATGCTGAAGGGACTATTAATGAGGATATGCCCTCTACTGAAGTGACTCTGGAATTTGTAGATGTGGACGGAAAAACCCAATTAATTAACCGTGGAGAATATGTATCTGCAGAGGCGCTCCAGTCCGTAATGGAAATGGGTATGCTGCAGGGTATAACAGATACTTGGAATCGTCTGGAAGAACATTTGAACGAGATCAAATAACGATATTGAACATACAGAAGGCAAGATTGGCTGCAAATTAATAAATTAAAAATGGCGTTGATCCTAGAAGGATTAACGCTTATTTTTGAATTACGCTTGTAGGTGCAACCGATAATCAAAGTTCCCTTTTGATGTGGATTTTTTTTATTCACTAAAGGGTGAGTAAAAAAATCGTCTTGACTATTTAGGAGGGAGGAACAATTGGCAATTCGAGATTGAGTCTTGATGAAGTCAATATATGATCTATTTGGAAACTAAAGACAAGTGCTTGTTTAGAATTAGTTTTTATAATCTTTAGGTGTTGAAAACGATAAAGAATAGCGCGCAATGCAGCACGCTATTTATCTATGATCAGATTTGATTTGGCATCGTTTCTATTTATGAAGCGTCCTCTGGATATAAATACTTCTTCTCGAAAACTGAAGTAAACGCCATCTGCATTGATAATTATATATTTTTGGTAGGTTTTGTACTATTTTCTTTTATTTTGGTTCCAAGCTATATCTTGGAAAGTTGTTTTGTTTTTAAAATGGCAAATATCCAGTGTAAGAGCTTATTTACACAAGCAATAACAGCTACTTTAAAAGGTTTTCCTTCTTCACTTTTTTTATCATAGAACTCTCGTAATTTCTTATTTCGAGGAATAATCTCATCGCTTGTTTTGCTCTTACGACAGTCACGAATCGCACAACGAACTGCAATATATTAGGCGTGACAAAGCCTGCTAGATCTTCTTTTCGTGATTCGGTTTTGGGTGGCTGTAAACTTACTCTATTTCCCCAATTTCTGAAATGATCGTTTCAGAGATCTTTTCTCAGATACCTGAGATAGATTTGATAATATTATATTCTTCAACTTCTTTTGCGAGGGCATCTATCTCTGACTCTAACTTGGATAGGTGCTCTTTGTATTGAAGAATGATGGTTATATACATACCATGACTCAATAATATGACGCTGATACAAAGTCTTTTCAAACGGATTTCGGTTTGCGGCAGCTTTGAGTTGAATAGCTTTTTCATAATTACCTGATTCTACTCCTAAAAGTTGTCGCACGTACCTTTTAATAATCGTGAAATATCCGTATAGAATACGGTATATCAAAAAATATAATTAAGTTTAGCATTTCTTATAACTTTTGCCTGCCCAGTGATGATTATGAACACCCTCGATAATCCATCTTTTCGTACTAACCTATTGATTTAAATATTTATCTCTGTCTTCATTAGTTCTTCTTATAGAATATTCAAGCTGCAAATAGTGTCACTAAATCTATTAATAGTATAAGTTGTGGAAGAATTGTTTAGACAATAATTGCTTCTTTTATAGCTCGTTTATATTTCTATATCGCTTTGTCAGAAGGGTTTCCCCACATTTTAGCGAATTTTTATGTAGTTAAGCACTTTAAAGGAGGAATCTCTTTGGATCTTCGAACAGTATTTGAATATTCTATTGAAAGACATCCTCAAAAGGTTGCCATTATAGACGGGGATAGAAGGTATACATACCGGCAGCTGGGTTTAGAGGTTAACAGTGTAGCCTCTTCCTTACATAGACTCGGTGTTAATAAATATGACCGAATAGCTGTGCTTTTGAAAAACCGTTTTGAAACAGTGGTTATATTCTGGGCCATTCAAAAACTTGGTGCTATATTTGCAGGAATAAATGTTAGACAATCCCAAGAGATCGTTCATTATTGTTTAAGTGATTTAGAGTCGAAATTTGTTATCTACGATGTTTCGACTGAGTATTTAATTAACAAAAAAAGGTTCATGGAAAGGCCAGTATTTATAAATATAGATGGAAATGGCGGGGATATTAATTATGAAGAACTAAAAAAACAAGAATCTTACGACTTTAATCCCAATCAAATCAATGAAAATGATTTAGCCGTCATCTTATATACCTCTGGTACAACAGGTAATCCAAAGGGTGTTCCACGTTCACATCAAAATGAATATGCAGCTGCTTTTGCCCATATCTTCCAATGTCATTATGAGTGGCATGATTCCACATTAGGGGTAGTACCCCTGTATCACACAATGGGATTGCGCTCCCTGCTTAGTATGGTGCTGTTAAATGGTACCTTCATCATTCTTCGGGATTTCGACTCTTATGAGGCTATTCAATTAATAGAACAAGAAAACATAAATAGTCTATATCTGCTCCCTAATATGTATCATGATATGGCAACATTGCCTGAAGCGAATAAATCGAATTTTAATGAATTGCGTACTATTGTGTATGCAGGAGCTCCTATGACAAGCAAATTAATTGGCTTATGTATGGAAGTTTTCCGTCCCAAGTATTTTATTAACCACTATGGCAGTACAGAAATTTACACCTATTCCTATTGTGATCATATCTCGGAAAAGCCTGGATGTGTTGGGAAGCCAGGCATCCATCAAAATTTAAGGATTATAGAACCTGATATCAGCCGTTCCAAGACACCTGCTGACACCGTTAAGGATGGAGAAATAGGTGAAATTATTGTTCATATCGGCTCCCCTGAATCGTTTAAAGGGTATTGGAATAAACCGGATCATACGAAAAGAAGTGTGATTCAAAATTGGTTTTATACAGGGGATTTAGGATACAAAGATGAAGATGGAGATATGTTTGTGATAGGACGCCTAGATGAAATGATTCTTCACGCTGGAGATAATATATATCCTATAGAGGTCGAATCTGTACTATTAGAACATGAGAAGGTTCAGGAAGCTGTTGTGGTTGGGGAAGATGATGAACGCTGGGGACAAGTGGTGGTTGCATATATCGTTCCAAGTGATCCATCTTTGACCGTTAATGAATTGGATTTATTTTGCAAAAGACACCCTAAATTATCAAACTATAAACGGCCAAGAAAATATATCTTTCAAGCATCTTTTCCAAAAACGGCTGTAGGAAAAATAATGCGTAAAAAAATTAAATCAAGTTATTAATGATAGATGGGACTTTCAAATTTTTATCATAAAAGCAATATTTTAAACATGAATAGGCAGGAGGCTTGAAATGCCCAATATGCTAATTGTAGATGATGAATATGAAAGCCGTTATGTCCTTCGTGAGTTTATAACTTCCAGTGAATATCATTATTTTTCTGTACATGAAGCAGAAACATATGAAAAAGGACTGTTAATGCTTAAACAGCTAAAGCCTTCCATCCTTATAGTTGAGATCTCCTTGCCGGGCAACAATGGTTTCGAACTGGGAAAAGAAGCAAAGCGGTGGGATCCGGAAATTTCTGTAATAATCTATACTCAGCTAAAAATATTTGAATATGTCCAAAGTGCTATTAATCTAGGGTTTTCAGCATTTTTGCTAAAACCGGTGTCAAGAAGTGAAATCAAACAGGCTTTTGAGCGAATAATTGTCCATAGTCTATCGACGGAGACAAACCGTTTTACAGGAAAGCGGAAAGATACCGCAAATGTCGATCTTGCCCATCCAATTGAATCATCTATTCAATATATTCAGAGTCATTTTAAAAACCCTATTACACTAAATCAGGTTGCGGATTCAGTCTATTTAAGCCCTTCCCATTTTAGCCGTTTATTCAAGGAAGAAATGGGTGTAACCTTTATCGAGTATTTAACTGCATATAGAATAGAGCAATCGAAGTCATTGCTCAAAATGACCTCTTTACCTATTGAGGTAATCGCCCATCAAATAGGCTTTACTAGTTCTGGGTATTTTGCAACGACCTTTAAAAAAAGCGAACGCTGTACACCATCTGAATATAGAAGTCTTTTTATAAATTAAATAAAGGATAATTAATATAAGGATAAGTCCCATTTCGGGATTTATCCTTTTTTAATAATATTTTAAAAGATCATTTGCAAATATATTAAAACCTCAAAATTACGAATGTTCATATAATTCAATTAACACATTCAAAGGAGCGAAGGAGCTTTGATTATAAATGAACTTAAGAGATGCATTCGAAATAATGAAAAAGCAATCCTAGCAACTATCATTGATAAAAAGGGTTCTTCCTATCGCCAAGTTGGGGCAAAAAGCCTCATTTTCTCAGATGGAACTGCTTATGGTGTACTTAGCGGTGGGTGCATTGAGCAAGACTTGCTTGAACATGCAAGGGATGTATTTGAGACAGGTGAACCAAAACAGATTATTTATGACCTAAGAAATGATCATAATGTGCCATGGGGGTTAGGTGTTGGGTGTAATGGCGTCATAACAGTTTTGCTTTCGCTTATAGATCCTGTAAATAATAGAGAATCAGCTGTAAAGCAATTCAAAGTATTAAAACAGCAATCTCTAAGTAAGGAACCATATCCAGTCTGTACAGTCATTAAATCAAGTAATCATAATGCGCTTCTTCCAGGAACTATTCTAGAAAATATTGAGTTGCCCTTATTTAAGATTATGTCAAGCGGGATTTTAGAAAATTATTCAATTGATATGGATGGAAAAAAGGAAACCGTAACTTTATTTTTGGAAACGGTTAAACCTACGCCTCATATCATCATTTTTGGAGCAGGACCAGATGCATCATCGTTAATAGATCAATTAAAGTTTTTACATTGGAGAATAACAATAGTGGATCATCGTCCAGGATATTTAAATAAGGATAACTTTCCTTACGCAGATGAATTGAACTTAGTGCCGCAGGGAGAGTTTCCGGAAGATTTAAATGCGAGTGAAAATTCTTATGCAATCATCATGACTCACCACTATGAACAAGACCTTGTGTATTTGAAGGGATTGCTCCAGCTTAATCTTAGCTATATAGGCCTATTAGGTCCGAAGAGAAGGTTCAATAATCTTAAAAAGGATCTTCAAGCACAAGGGTTCATGATACCTGCAAAAGCTGCTGAAAAGATTTATTCACCTATAGGTCTTGATATAGGCTCTGAGACACCTGAGGAAATAGCACTGAGTATTGCAGCAGAAATTATGGGCCACAAAAATAAAACGAGCAGCCAATCGCTTAAGTGGAAAAAGGATTCAATTCATCCTTCAAATCCCGCTTCAAATGAAAGATTAAAAGAATTGGTTCAATAGATGAAGATGGAAATCTGGAACATTGTCTTAGCAGCTGGTCATTCTACCAGGATGAAAGGAACTCATAAGTTACTTAAAAAGCTTGAAGAAGAAACAACAATCCTTAGATATACCGTCAAAAAGATTTCGGCTAACATGGCCAGTAAAACGATGGTTGTATTGAATAGGGATTTTCCTGAATTGGAAAATGAAATCCGTGATTTGCAAGTATCCATTGTATGGAATCCTTGTCCGAAACTTGGAATTAGCAGTTCCCTAGCTGCAGCAATTGAAAGCTTGTCTCCTGCGTGTGAAGCTTTGTTGATAACACTAGCTGATCAGCCCGAAATAAAAGTAGAAGTAATGAACGAAGTAATTACAGAGTATCTCATATCAAAAAATCCCTTAATTATAACTTCATATAGAGGAAAAATAAGGCACCCCATTTTATTTGGCCAATTGTATTTCAATGAACTCTTGAACCTAAAGGGAGATCAAGGAGCAAAAATACTTATTAGTGCTAATAAAGAAAAGGCGCACATTTATTATGAGGATGAAGAAGCTCCGGAGGACATCGATACTATTGAAGATTATAGGAGACTATTAAAAAGGAGGAATGAAATTGACCTATGTAGGTAAGCCTGTGAAACGAATAGAGGATGCCAGGTTAGTGTCCGGAGAAGGAACATTTATTGATGATCTTTCGCCATTGCCAAATATCCACTATGCTGCGATTCTTAGAAGCCCCCATGCACATGCCCGTATTAAAGCGATTTTTTTAGAAGAAGCGGCAAAAACACCAGGTGTAATCGGAGTAGTTGTTGGAGAACATGTAAAAGCTTTAACCAATCCTTTTCCAGTCGGCGTAAAGGCACCAATAAAATACTACCCCATTGCAGTAGAAAAGGTCCGGTTTGTGGGAGAGGCTGTTGCAGTTGTTGTGGCTAAAGATCGTTATATTGCAGAAGATGCTCTCGCAAAGATAAAAGTCGATTACGAACCGCTGAATCCTGTGGTCCAAATTGAAGATGCTCTTTCGTCTGAGTCAGCCGTTCTTCATGAAGAAGCGGGTACGAATATAGTTAATCATCGTGTATTCCAATACGGCAATGTCGAGAATTCATTTAAAAGTGCCGATTATATAATAAGTAAAAAGTTCACTTTTCCAAAGGTTAGTGCAACTCCTGTGGAAAATTACGGAGTAATCGCGAATTATACAAAAAGTGAAGGTGCGTATACCATTTGGTCAAACTTTCATGGACCTTTCACACTTCATTCCGTCATGACTGCTGCACTAAAGGTGCCGAGCAACAGACTGAGGATTATTACGCCAAAGGATATTGGCGGAAGCTACGGGATCAAATCAGGTGTATTTCCATACATGGTCTTAATGGGTGTAGTGTCAAGAATATTGGATGTACCCATTAAATGGACGGAAGACAGACAAGAACACCTCATGGCGAGTTCCAGTGGTACAGATCGTGTAACGTGGATTGATGCAGCGGTAAAAAAAGATGGAACCATTCTTGGTTTGAAAATGAAATATGCGGATAGTGTTGGCGGATATATACGTGCACCCGAACCTGCTTGTTTATATAGAACACACTCAAATTCAACTGGAGCCTATCGAATTCAAAACGTTAAAATGGAAGCGATTGCAGTCGTTACGAATAAAAGTCCAACAGGGCTCATAAGAGGCTATGGCGGTCCCCAGCACTATTTTCCGCTGGAAAGAATGATGCAAATCATTTCAGCTGAATTGGATCTGGATGTGATTGAAGTCATAAAGAAAAATTTAATTACGAAAGAAGAATTTCCCTATCATACAGCTTCAGGCGGGATATACGATAGCGGGGATTATCATAAGGCATTGCACCTTGCGCTTGAATCGATTGATTACGATAGCTTTAAAGAGAAACAAAAAGCAGCCTGGAAACAAGGGAAATATCTGGGGTTAGGGTTTGCTTGCATCGTTGAGCCATCCGGTTCGAATATGGGTTATGTGACCATTGCTTTGACGCCGGAAGAGAGAGCAAAATCATTGCCGAAATCAGGCTGTTCTGAAGGCGCAACAGTATCGATAGATCCAATGGGTGGAATCACAGTCCGGATCAGTACGGTACCAACTGGGCAAGGCCATGAAACAGTTACTTCCCAAATCGTTGCCGACGTTCTAGGTGTTGATCCTGCTTCTATCCGGGTTATTGCTGAATTGGATACGTTAACAAGCCCATGGTCAGTAGCATCAGGTAGTTACTCCAGCAGGTTTGCCCCTATCGGGTCAAGTGCCGTTTATCAAGCAGCGCAAAAAGTAAGATTGAAACTGTTAGAAATCGCCAAAAGCCAATTAGATACAACAGTGGACGAATTGGTCATGGCAGAAGGGAAGGTATTTGCAGAAAAAAATCCTTCTAAGAGTATCTCCATTAAGAGATTAGTAGGTTTGGCACATTGGAATCCGCAAGGCCTTCCCTCTGGTATTGAACCAGGTATCCATGAATCTGCATTTTATACATTATCTGCAGCGGAGTCCCCAAATGAATTGGATCTTGTTAATGGATCCGTCACCTATGGATTTGTTTTTGACGCTGTTCAAGTGGAAGTGGACATTGATACCGGTGAAGTGAAGATTCTTGACTATACCACGATCCATGACGCTGGGAAACTATTAAATCCAAATATTGTGGAAGGTCAAATAATGGGTGGTCTAGCTCATGGACTAGGAGCCGCACTTTATGAAGAACTTGCCTATGACGAAAGGGGGCAGTTCCTGACTGGAAGTTTTATGGACTACTTATGTCCTACGGCTACAGAAATCCCAAATGTGACCATAAAGCATATTGAAACACCTTCCCCCCTAACCCCTCTTGGAGCTAAAGGGTTAGGAGAAGGAAATACAATGAGTGCTCCGGTTGTCATCGCAAATGCGGTTACAGATGCGTTAAAACCATTTAATATATCAATTGATCAACTTCCTTTATCTCCAGATCGGATTTGGTCAAAAATTAATAATAAGAAAACGATACAAATCTAACTTAAGGAGGAATTGTCATGAATGGTGAAGGAAATATTCAGCTTAACGGAAATCTAGATAAAGTATTCTCGAGTTTATTAGATCCGGAAGTATTAAAAAACTGCATTATGGGATGCAAAGAACTATATAGACAAGAAACCAATGTGTATGTGGCGGACTTATCTGTTGGGGTTGCTGCAGTTAAAGGGAAATATGATGCAACCATTCGTCTTACGGACCTGGAGCCCCCTCATTCCTATAAGTTAATTGTTCATGGTGAAGGGGCACCAGGGTTTGTAGATGCCGAAGCAGCCATTCATTTGGTTTCGGTGGACGATGAAAATACAGAGCTTAGGTACACTTATGAGGCTGCTGTAGGTGGAAAAGTCGCTTCAATTGGCCAGCGTATGTTAGGTGGAGTAGCTAAACTGATTATTAAAGACTTTTTTAAAAAGATTAAAAGAGAGCTGGATAAAGTAAATATTGCTGACTAGGAAGGAGGACGCTTGTATGAAACCAGCAACCTTTACTTACTGCAGTCCTTCAACTATAGAGGAAGCAGTGAAACTATTAGAGGAATATGGAGATACAGGGAAAATCATTGCTGGCGGGCAAAGTTTTATTCCCATCTTAAATATGAGGATGTCCGAACCGGAGTGTCTCATTGACATTAACCAAATCAATGAGTTAAACGGAGTCAGGGTAGAAGAAGGGGTACTGAAAATTGGTGCTCTTACAAAGCAAAGGGAACTTGAACAGTCAGATGCCGTTAAAATCAATGTTCCTATACTCTCGGAAGCCACTCCATATATTGGTCATGTCCAAACGAGAAATAGAGGAACTGTTGGAGGAAGTGTTGCCCATGCAGATCCAAGCGCAGAGCTGCCCCTTTGCTTTTTAGCACTGGATGCTGAAATCGTTATCCAAAGTATAGATGGGACTAGGAAAATAAGTATAAATGATTTTTTTATTACCTATTTAACAACAGAGGTGATGCCGGAGGAAATATTAACTGAAATTCATGTTCCCTTATCTGAACATAATGGGTATGCCTTTGAGGAATTTAGCAGGAGACATGGTGACTTTGCCTTAGCAGCTGTTGCTTGCATTCTATCAGTTGATGAAATTGGAAAAATAGATAAAGTGAGACTTGTCTTAGGAGGGGTGGATGCAATTCCCCTTTTAGCAGAAGAAGCAATGGAATATTTGGCTGGAAAAAGTCTAACAGAGGATACACTTGAAAAAGCCGTAGAGCTGGCTGTGAAGGATGCTGATCCTGATGGGGATTTACATGCTTCAAAAGAGTATAGAGTCCATATGGCTAAAGTTCTAACAAGAAAAGCATTGATAAAAGCATTTAACCGAGCTTTAGGAAAGGGGGTGTAACATGTCGAATCTCTCCATTGAACAGAAAATGAACGTTTCTTTATCAATTAATGGAAGGGAGGTGGAAGCAGAAGCTGAGCCTAGAAAACTATTAAGTGATTTTATAAGAGAAGATCTGGGTCTTACAGGTACACATGTTGGCTGTGAACATGGTGTTTGCGGTTCCTGCACGGTGCTTTATAATGGTGCAGCCGTACGAAGCTGTTTAATGTTTGCAGTTCAGGCAAATGGATCATATATACAAACAATCGAGGGTTTAACAGAGAATGGAGAACAGCATGTTTTGCAGCAGACATTTACGGAGTTCCATGGACTTCAATGCGGCTTTTGTACACCGGGGATTTTAATGTCCTCATTAGAAATGCTGAATAGTGGCGAAGAACCCACAAAACAAGAGATTAAAGAGATGTTATCCGGCCATCTTTGCCGCTGTACTGGGTACACAGGAATTATTGAAGCTATTGAAAGAGCATGTGGGACAAATAAATGTAAAGAAGGTGACAATTAGTGGATCTTGGAAAGCTGTTTGATTTCGCAGTGAATCGATTTCCTGATAAAACAGCCATCGTTCAGGATGATAGACGGTTATCCTTTAAGGAATTTCAATTAGAAATTAATAAACTTGCATATTCATTGCAGAAGCTGGGGATCGAAAAAGGAGATCGTGTTGTTATTATTCTTAAGAACCGCTTGGAGATGGTCGCTATTTATTGGGCTGTTCAAAAAATCGGTGCCATTTTTACACCAATAAATTTTCGTCTTTCAACAGATGAAGTGGCATTTTGTGTAAATAATGCTGATGCGAAAGCGGTTATTTTTGAACCAAGCAGCCAGGATGCTGCATTAAACGCATCATATGCAAGTAAGCCTCTTTTTATAAGCGTTTTAGGTGCGGAAGGTGCAGAAATTACCTATAAAGAGCTATTAAATCATAACCAAGAGACGTTTCATCACCCCAATATCGACATGGATGATATTTGCTTAATGTTATACACTTCAGGAACTACAGGGAAACCAAAGGGTGTTCCCAGAAGCCACAAGAATGAATATAGCGCGGCTATCGCACACATTATTCAAAACCAATATGTACTCCATGAAAGCACTCTGGGTGTCATGCCGCTCTATCACACGATGGGGATGCGCTCGCTATTATCCATGGCATTTATCAATGGGAAAATGGTCATGATTCCTGATAATAATACAATGAAAATGTTAAAAGTAATGGAAGATGAAAAGATTAGCTGCGTTTATTTAGTTCCTACCATTATTCATGATCTGTTAAATCATAAAGATTTTAATAGGTATAATTTACGGAATGTTCGGAAAATAGGATACGCTGGAGCATCCATGACAACGGAGTTAACAGAAGACTGCTTTAGGAAATTAAAGCCTGATGTTTTCGTAAATCACTATGGCAGTACAGAGGTATATACTTTCAGCATTTGCAACTATTTAGATAAAAAGCCAGGCTGTGCGGGCAAAGCAGGTTTCCATCAGCAGCTAAAAATAGTTGAACCTGACCCTGAAGGAAGTTCAGGACCTGCTGATATTGTACCGCATGGAACTCCAGGAGAAATTATTGTAAATATTGACTCATTAGAAGCATTTAAGGGCTATTGGAAACGACCTGATGCAAACATCAAATCGATCAGAAACGGCTGGTATTTCACAGGAGATATGGGTGTTCTGGATGAAGATGGCGATCTTTATGTTGTTGGCCGCGTGGATGACATGATCATTTCTGGTGGAGAAAACATTCACCCTCTTGAGGTTGAAGATGTATTGTCTTCACATCCGGAAGTATTAGAGGCTGCAGTTGTCGGTTTACCTGATGAGCGTTTTGGAGAGAAGGTTGTCGCATTTATAGTCAGTAAAAGCCCAACTATTTCAACTGCAGAGCTGGATAACTATTGCAGGGAATCTGGCAGCCTGGCAAACTTTAAGCGGCCCAGGGATTACTGTTTTATAAAAGAGATACCTAAAAGCCCTGTCGGGAAGATATTAAGGAGAAAATTAAAAGAAAATTATTCATCCATAATACAAAAAGAGGAGAGTGTAGGGTAATGACAACAATTAATAACAAAGGTACTTATCAATGGGATCATATTTTAGTAGACAAGAACATTGAAGCAAAGACAGCCACTATTACATTAGATCGGCCAGAAAAAATGAACACGCTAAGTTTTATTGCACGCTCACATCTTAATCAAATTTTCACTGAATTAAATAATGATGAGGATGTAAGGGTGATTGTGATAAAGGGAGCGGGTGAAAAAGCCTTCAGTTCGGGCGGGAATATTGCAGAATTCATGGAGCAGCATCCATCTGTACTTTCAGAATTGCATGTAAATGTTGCTGCGCCAGAGCGTTCTCCCAAACCAGTTATTGCCCAATTGCAGGGGTATACATTTGGGGTAGGTCTTGAAATCGCAATGGCATGTGATTTTCGAGTGGCATCAGAAACCACGCAGTTGGCATTACCCGAGATCAATCTTGGCATGATTCCTGGCAGCGGCGGGTCACAGCGGATTGCAAAAATTGCCGGAGTCGGCCGTGCAAAGGATATGATCATGAGGGGAAGACGGATACCAGCACACGAAGCACATCAATGGGGCTTGTTAACAACTGTGACAAGTCAGGAGAATTTAGAAGTAGAGGTAAATAAATTGGTTAAAGATCTTGTCAGACTATCACCAATGACATTAAAAGTGTTAAAAAAGGTCATAAATAGTTCCCAGGATGCGCCTTTAAGTGTAGGGATGGAGATTGAAGGATTTGCATATGGAATGCTGCGATCTACTGAAGATTTTAATGAAGGTGTACAGTCGTTTGGAAATAAGGTGAAACCCAGTTTCAAAGGAATATAATCCTTTTTACTAGATAAATGGGAATGTTGAATAGGGAAATGGAGGGTATATATGAAATACTCAATGGGTGAAAGTTTGAGAATGCTGCCCAGGTATTTAAATATTAACACCTTTAGTGCTGGAACACTTGCGGCGATTTTTGGATGTACCGGACCAGCTTTAATTATCATTGGCGGTGCTGCTGATGGCGGATTATCAATTGAGCAGACTATTTCTTGGCTGTTTGCAGTTTATTTTTTCGGAAGCTTGATCGGGGTTTATTTGGCATTAAAGTATCGTCAGCCTATTGCGGGAGCCTGGTCCATTCCAGGGGCTGTTTTAGTCGCAGGTGCCCTGCAGCATTACTCCCTTAGTGAAATTTCAGGAGCCTATTTAGTTTCCGGTATTCTCGTATTTATTCTGGGGATTTCAGGGCTCATAGGGAAAATAATGAAATGGATCCCAGTACCGATTGTTATGGCGATGATAGTAGGGGCAATGATCAAATTTGGCACTGGAATGATTACATCTCTTGAAGGGACTCCTCTAATAGTGGGGACAGCCATTTTGGTTTATTTATTTTCTTCACGTTATATAAAAAAAGTGCCTCCTATTTTAATGTCCTTTGTCGCTGGTGGAATTTTGGCAGCGATAATGGGAGAGTTTCAATCGTCCAGTATGGAAGCAGGATTTACACTGCCGCAAGTATTACTGCCGACATTCAGTTTTGAATCCATCATATCAGTTTCAATACCCTTGACCCTATTGGTGATTGGGGCGGAGAATGCTCAAGCCATAGGCGTCTTGATGGCAGAGGGATATAAAGCCCCTATTAATTCAATGACGATCTGGAGCGGAATAGGCGGGATAGTTACATCTCTATTCGGCGGACATAATGCTAATATTGCAGGACCGATGACAGCGATCTGTTCATCTAGAGAATCTGGAGAAAATAAGGAAGGGCGCTATGCCTCTGTTATTGTAAATGCAGTAATATTTGGAGGCTTTGGCTTAATTGCAGGTTTAGCTGTCCCATTTGTGACTGCCTTACCAGGTGCGTTGATTTCAACTGTTGCGGGACTAGCGATGATCGGAGTACTGGTAAGTTCCCTTCAAGCATCCTTTTCTGAGAGGAAATTTCAAATTGGTGCATTTTTTTCATTAGTTATTGCGATGTCTGGAGTCTCTTTCTTTAGTATAAGTTCCCCTTTCTGGGCTCTTATTGGTGGAGTTATCGTTTCGTTAATCATTGAAAAAGGAGATTTTGATACCTTTAAAACTAAAATTAAAGCGGATGAAGGAAAAGAGAAATTTGAGAGCGCGGTGTAATCCTTAATTACTTTTAAAAGCACTATCTCCCACACAAGGGAATGGAACAAAGATAAATAATTCGATTGGAGAAACCCGATTCCTTCATGAGGAGGAACCGGGTTTCTTTTTGTGGCTAGATTGTAAGCTGTGCAAATAGCACAGAAAAAATGCACATAGGATGGCTGCTTTTGCAGAGTGAGAGCTTTTGAGGAAGTATCCGATGAAATATGGAAGACTACTTCAAAACGATAATATTAGTTAAAAAAGTGCTCGTTTCCTATTTAGGGCGAATACCTCTAACTTGAAAAGCAACAAGCTGGATGATGATTCTCCAACTAAGAATGATGTAAAAGGTGCCAAGGGCCTTGCCCAACTGGTCAAGGACGGAAGATACGCCGAACCTACAACCGCAAGGTGTTTATGCGAACTCCGTGTGGCAAAGAAAATTGGCGATCTTTTAACAGAGGACCTAAAAACGGTTCAGGGACAGATGCACAACTGGATTGACCGGAATTTTCCGGAATTCTTGAAGGTCATTAAGACGTGGGAGGGCAAGGCTGCATTACAATTCTTACAGCTTTATGCATTACCGCATGAAATAGCAGATTTACTTATCCATTTAAGAAAAACCGCAAAATGAAGTGTAGGTGCCAATAAGATTTGGAGTTAAGCAAGCAGCGAGTCAGCTCATCGGAATCCGCCAAGGCTCTGAGGTGGCAAAAATGGAGCTAAAAACTCTTCTGTCTAAATATGATCCGATCCAGACGGAATTCGAAGAATTGAACGTAAAAGAAGATTCCCTGCTTGATGAAATCCGGGTGTAGCTCAAATGTTAGCTGTCAAGGTGTTGGAAGAGATACTGTCGCTGGTTTCTTTGCGGAAGTGGGTGTCCAAAGTGGACTACACTCACTCCCGTCAAATCATTAAGCTGGCCGGCTTGAGCCTGAAGGAAAATACGAAAGAGGCCATAAGAAGTTAAGGGCTTTGACTAGTTTAATATTAATCGTTGAGAACCGCACCATAAGTAAATGAGGCTTTTTAAAAAATATTGATTTGCTTTCTTGATAAATCACAAGCGAGGTTGCCAAAGTAAAAACTGTGGTAGAATAAATTATCTTTAAAAAAGTATATAAGGTGTTTGATAAAATTGGAAATTAAACATTTGGAGTGTTTTATTGAAGTTACACGTACTGGCAATTTCACTAATGCAGCTGAAAATCTGTTCATTACGCAGCCTGCCCTCAGTAGAATTATCAAATCATTAGAGGTTGAACTTGGTACACAGCTATTTATTCGTACAAGAAAAAAGCTGATATTAACAGATGCAGGATTTATTCTAAAAAGACATGCATTAATAATTGAAAAGCAGTTGCAGCTATTGGATGCGGAACTTGGTAAGATGTTCATGCTAAAAAAGAGCCATGTCCGTATTGGGCTCCCTGCCATTACCAATTCCATTTTCTTCTCACAACTGATTGCTTCGTTTCATGAAAAATATCCAGAGGTTACATTTCAATTGGAGGAGCATGGATCTAAGCCGATTGAAGAGAAGGTTATCAATGGCTTGCTAGATTTTGGGGTTGTCGTTCTTCCAGATAAAATTGATGATTTCGACTATTATATGTTTGTTAATGAGGAATTGAAACTAGTTGTACCCGCGTCTCATCGTCTTGCCGGGAAGCAGGAAGTGTCATTGGAAGAACTTAAAGAAGAGAGCTTTATTATGTTCAACCGGGATTTTGAGTTAAGAAACCTTGTCACCACTGCTTGCAGAGAAGCTGGTTTTCAACCGATAATTATTTCGGAAACATCACAATTAGATTTTATTCAAGAATTAGTTGCTTACAATATAGGTATTACATTGCTGCCTGAGAATACATGTTTAGAACTAGCTAGTGATTTTCGGACTATAACCGTAACCAATCCGACAATCGAATGGAATCTAGCGATGATCTGGAAAAAAGATGCATACTTATCACAGGTTGCGAAAGAATTTATCCGATTTGCCAAAGTAAAGCTGTCGACAGCTAATCATAACCATGATTCATAATCTAGAATAAGTCAAAAATTAGAAGGCTTCCCCTTGTTTAAGAGGGGAGGTTTTTTTAATTGTATAGGCTAAAGAGCGCTTACATACTGTTTTGTTATGAATTGTATATGGGATTGGCATTGTATCTTTCCACAATAGTCATATTATAATTGTCCTTGTGAAAAAGCTAATGCAAATGAGGCGAACGCTTCAATGTAATTTATATAGGGTGGTAGTCATTCATGGAAGCTAAAAAAGTTAAAGAAACGCGTGTTGTTCAAACGGATCAAGTACTCATTAATGATTTGAACAACTATCATACATTATTTGGTGGAGTTCTAATGAAGAAGATGGATGCTTGTGCGACGCTTTCCGCTCGCAGGCATTCACGGGTAAAGGAATGTGTTACTGCATCGACCGATTCAGTTAATTTCCTCGAACCGATTCGACAAAGTGATTCGGTCTGTATAGAATCATTTGTCAGCTACACAGGTAAAAAGTCAATGGAGATTTTCTGTAAAGTAATTGCCGAAAATCTTGAAACTGGAAACCGCAGAATCGCAGCTACTGCATTCTTAACTTTTGTACCTCTAGATCAAGATAAAAGACCGATAGAAGTGCCAACTGTTATTCCAGAAACAGAGGAAGAAAAATTTCTCTATGAAACGGGAAAAGAACGTGAAAGAGTTCGCAAGCTAAAAAGACAAAAAAATAAAGAACTTGTGTCCAAACTTTCACTGGATAAACCATGGGACTAATACGAATCAAAAAGGAGAGATATTATGCTGACAACATCGAGTTACGACCAATTGAAAAATGCGCAAATGGCTATCGGAAAATTAAAAGACGCAAAACCATCTATTTATAGAAAATTTATAAATATCATTAAACTGACTCGTCAATTGCAGTTTGGATATCAATATATGGGTGCATTAATTATGGATGAAGACCCAGGTAAATTCAATTCGAAGTCAAAAGATGATTATGTATTGTCTGTCTATTATCGGGAAATCGAAAATTTAAAAACAGATAAAAAATTCCTTGATTTACAACAGTTACTCAAGACGTATAAACAGCTTAGCTATGCTAATATTAGCAAGTTGGCATTGGGGGAAAAACCAGAAGCATTAGTTGGTCCAACTATAGTCCGTTAATAGCGGAAGGGAGCCTTTCGCTTAGAACTTTTATGTGAACCGTACTAAATTCATACAACATTAAACTTACCTAATCTATAGAAATTTTTTAGGAACAGTTTAACATTGGCCAATAAAACTGTTCCTAAAAATCTTTTTTGTGAAATGGTGCATGGAGTGCCGGTTAAAAACCTTCTGCCGCATCTAATTAACGACTGTAGAACTAAAAGATGCGGAAGGTTTAGTAAATATAATCATCCAATCGATTCATCAATAATTCAGGCTGACCCCGAGGTTCTTATGAACACTTACAGGGTCAGCTTTTTTATATTCAGAGGAATTTTGGAAGTGATTTATTTCTAAATGAAGGTTAAATTAGTGGTCGGGATTTTCCTGATCACTAACCATTCCAGGTTTTTAAGATAATGAATTATTTGGCTGGGCTTTATTAGCAAATAAAGTAAAGATGAGTTTGGGAAAAATTAGTCGCTTCCGCCGTACAGGTTTCAATGTGCTTTTTAGTAGTAATCCCCTCAATTTTTATTTTTCCGGAAGATTACTGCTTACCGTGGGAAATTAAACCTTTTTTCTAATAATATTCTTCTCTACGGACACGATAATACAAAGGAAACTTATAGATTGGTGGCCGGGAGAATGAAGGTATTATCTATGATTCAGCCTTGGGCAAGTCTTTTTGTCCTTCGAGAGAATGAATTTGAAACAAGGTCATGGAAAACAAATTATCGCGGGCCGCTGGCCATTCATACAAGTAAAAAAATAGATAAGGCTGTTTGCAGGCATGTGGCCATCCGTTCGCTGCTCGGTAAGCATGGATATACAGAAGAGACCCTTCCGACCGGAATGATCATTGCTGTAGGCCGGCTTGAAAATTGTCTGAAGATAACTGAAAAAAATCAGACAACAGCAGTCCTGGAAAATGGACAAATCGTATCAGGAAATGATTATTTTTTAGGAGACTTTACTGTGGGAGGATATGCTTGGGAGGTTCAAGACATGAAGATCTTGAATGAACGTATCCCAGCAAAAGGCCAGCTTGGGTTATGGGAAACTGATTTATTGTGAAAGGCGATGAAGGTAAGCAGTATTTCACTTGTACATAGAAATAACGGATTAATTTTTATACTGAGGTGACTTTAAACGAGAGGGAGATTTAGTGATCTTAGGATGTTACAAAGGTTTTTTCGCCGAGTTAAGCGAGAAAGTTCGTGGGAGGCATAAATATCATCATGCATAAGATTTTCTATTCCTCATAAGTTGACATCCTATTAGCTAGTATAACGAATAACAAATAAGAATTCAGCTTTCCGTTTACTGTTTGTTTTCTTTAGATGCAGTATTTTTTTGACATTATATGTACAAAATAATGTAGATGAAAATAAAAATGGTGGCAATTATGAAAACATTGTGACTTTTTCTTGTTTTAGCAATATTATCCTTTACTTCCTTATACATCTTGAAGAAGAAAATGAACGTCATTAACATCTTGGGCTGTTATTTTTTCTCCAATATTCTTATTACAAATACAGGTCTAATCATTAATTTAAATTTAGAACTTACAAAGCAAGATCCAAGTCAGTTAATTTTTTGGACACAAAAAATTCCTGAGTTGTCACTCAAACCAGCGTTACTTTTATGGGTTATTTATATTTTGTTCTCTAAAAGAACTATTTTCAGTAAACTTATTCATCTCTTCATCTTCTTAACAGCACTCATTTCAATTGAAATATTTTTCGTTCATATCGGATATTTGGAATGGGTAAATTGGAATGTATTTTATTCATATTTGAGATACACTCTGATTATTTTATTATTGGCTATTTACTCATTTTATTTAGAAAAACTTATTTATAGAGACAAAGAGGTGAATACGTCATGATGTTACCTCTTCCTGAGAAATTTGATTCAAATGAAATGTTTATTCTCTTTTCCACAATACTTACTTGGTCCCTCATGTTTATATTACCTAGACGATTGCCTCCTGCTACCATCACAATTATTTGGACATTTAATGTTTTTCTTGCTTTGTCAGCTGATATTACCCTTAGTGTAAAACCATATGAATTATACTTTACAATTGATCATAAAAAGCATGAATTATTTGATGTATTATTGCACTTTGTAACTTACCCTACTCTTTCTTACTTTGTCGTAAACTTCTATCAATATAAAAAACCAAAAGGCCTAAAGTATCTATTTTATATTATTTTTTGGGCTGGGGTAGCGATTGCTCTAGAATGGATTGCAGTAAAGTTTCAAGTTTTTACATATACAGGCTGGAAATTGTATTTATCCTATATCACTTATTTGGTTGTTTTTGCTGCTACCATTTGGCTTTCGAACTTTATTGAAAAGAAGGACCCTTACAAAAGGACTCCAACTAATTGACTCGATTAAAACACCATTAACTCCTTCTTTTGCTATGGCGATAGCAGTAGCTCGTCCAATACCTCTGCCTGCACCAGTAACTAAAGCAGTTTTGCCATTTAATGAATTCATTTTTTTTACTCCTATGAACTGGTTTTTATACAAATTAAAATAGAAAGACCGCAATCTTGCATAGATAGTTTGCGGTCTTTCATAGACAAACAACGTTTTATTCTAAATTGGCGTGTTTGCCATACATCTTATTTGTATCCAAGCCCTTTTTCTCCATGAACCTCAGAATAACAGCATCGCAGAATAGTAAGAGAGTTTGCTCGAATAATGAGCCCATAGGCTGAATGGTTTTATAATCACCTTCCGATTGATCCTTAGGTGAACCAGGTAACTTAATCTTTATATCCGCTATTTTTCCGATTGTGGATTCGGGGAAAATCGTTACGGCGGCAATCGTTCCACCTATACTTTTTGCTTTCTCTGACATGGATACAAGGCTTTTCGTTTCTCCTGAACCTGAAGCGATGATCAAGATGTCATCTTTTTCAAAGTTAGGGGTCACCGTTTCGCCTGGTACATAAGCATCTATGCCCATATGCATCATTCGCATCGCAAATGACTTGGCCATAAATCCAGATCTGCCTGCGCCAGCTACAAACACTTTTTTTGCTTCAAGAATCCCATTAACCAATTTCTCAGCTTCTTCATCCGGAATGTGGTCAGTTGTTCTGATTAACTCTTTTAAGATCTTAGCTAAATATTGTGAAGTATGCATGCTTGATCTTACCCTTTTTTGATCATTTCTTGCATTGTTGCTGCTGCAGCTTTTGTATCAGCTTGACCTGTAATACCGCCGCCAACAATGACAAGGTCTGGATTTACTTTAATGACTTCTGGAAGTGTTTCTAATTTAATGCCGCCTGCGATTGCAGTTTTTGCATTTTTTACAACACTTTTAATCGTTTGCAGATCTTCAAAAGAGTTTTTTCCTACTGCTTGAAGGTCGTAGCCGGTGTGGACACAAATATAGTCTACACCCATTGCATCGACTTCTTTAGCACGGCCAGCTAGATCTTTTACAGCAATCATGTCAACAAGGATTTTTTTGCCTTGTTTTTTCGCTTCTTCTACAGCACCTTGAATAGACATATCTTCGGCTGTGCCTAGGATCGTAATAATATCAGCACCTGCTTCAGAGGCTTTCATTACTTCATAACCAGCAGCGTCCATGATTTTCAGGTCTGCTAAAACCTTTAAATTAGGGAATGCTTCTTTTACTGCCTTTACTGCATGGAGACCCTCGTTGATTACGACTGGGGTACCGATTTCTACGATATCGATATGTTCCCCCACTTCTTTAACAAGCTCAATTGCTTCTGGAATATTGACTAAATCTAAAGCTAATTGTAATTCCATATATGTTCACTCCTATTAATTTTATTCGGATTTTTCGTACAGTTATACTGTCTCCAAAATTAAATAGATCCTCTTCAGGAATATTATCCTTTTGGAGTATTATCTGTACCAGCAGCCGGGATCGATGATGTTCCCAATCGCTGAACAATTGCAAGTATACAACCTATAACATTTTAGTGGAAGTACGCACTTTTATTTTACATAGTGCTAAAAAGTATACTATGGGGTATAATAACGATAGAGGTGAGTGAAATGTCACGAATGCAGGATAAGATCTTTAACTGTGAAAAGGAATTGACGCTATCAGTTATCGGTGGAAAGTGGAAAATGCTGATTTTATGGCATCTAGGGAAAGAAGGAACCAAGCGATTTGGTGAATTGAAGGCTCTCATGCCAGGAATCACGCAAAGGATGCTTGTGAACCAATTGCGTGAACTGGAAGAAGACTTGATAGTAGATCGGAAAGTGTACCCGGTTGTTCCTCCAAAAGTGGAATATACCCTTACTGAACAGGGGAGAAGCTTGATGCCGATTCTTGATGCTATGTATAAATGGGGTAAAAACTATATGGAGACTGCAGGGTTAAACCCTAAGAAAGAGTCAATTAATTAAAACTTGACTATATAAATCGAGGCAAATAGCACCACAATATAGAAAGGGGCAATGTGATATAGCATTGCCCCTTTTTCTTTGTTTGCCTTGTAAAAGGCTGACAAAACATATCTATTAGATTGTAAATGCCAATGGTAATGACATACCTTTATTAAACTATGACTAGTTGTTAATTTATTTTTTCTTTTTCAAGCATATCCTTAACTACATACTCGATGGTTACATTTCCTAAGACCTTTTCCATCGCTAATTGTGCAGCAGACAATATAGGAATGATCGTATTTTGAATGTTTCTTCCTACAGGACATTTAGGATTTGGACTTTCATGAACATTAAACAACTCATTATCCTGTACGACATTAACTGCCTTATATACATCTAGCAGAGTAATGTCAGATAAATTCCTTGCAAGCTTAGTTCCCGGAATACCAGGATGTACCTCTACTAACCCTGCTTTCTTTAGCATTCCAATAATTTTCCTGATAAGTGCTGGATTTGTGTTTACACTTTCTGCTAAATATTCAGATGAACTTACACCGTCTTTATTAAACTCTATAAGAGATAATATATGAACGCCTACAGCGAATCGGCTGCTAATGGACATTTATTCATCACCTTTCTTGCATCTTCATAAGGATAAATCTTTTCTTGTAATAAATGTGGTTACACTCTTAATATTATACCTTAAAAAATGACCATTTATAGTTATTGACAAAATCTTAAAATGTAATTATTATGATTACATGTAACTGAGTTGGTTACAGTTAATTTAATTGTATGTAACTGATGGATGTAACGATAAACAATTTTATTGGGAGGAATGGAAGATGAGATTGTTAGTAACTGGAGCTACAGGGAAATTGGGCACCAAAATTGTTGATGCATTGTTGAAAACTGTTCCAGCAAATCAACTTGCAGTTAGTGTTCGGAATCCGGAGAAGGCAGAAGGAATAAAAACTCGAGGGGTAGAAGTTCGCCAGGGAGATTTTGACCGTCCAGAAACTTTAGATACGGCTTTTAAAGGAATCGATCGCTTATTGATTATTTCTGCGGATGGAGACAATGAAACAAGAATTCGTCAGCACACAAATGCGGTTTCTGCAGCAGAGCGTGCCGGTGTTAAATTTATTGTATATACCAGCATTGCAGACGCCAGGGAAAGTAAAAACATGCTTGCTCCAACACATAAGGCAACGGAAGAAGCTATTTTGAAAACAGGAATTCCTTATTCTTTCTTGCGTAACAATTGGTACTTGGAGAATGAAAGTTCAAGCATTCAAGGTGTACTGGCAGGAGCACCATGGGTGACTTCTGCAGGAACTGGTAAAGTTGGCTGGGCACTGCAGCAGGATTACGCAGAGGCTGCAGCAGCAGTATTAGCTGGTAACGGGCAGGAAAACACTATCTATGAGCTCTCTGGCAAGTTATTTACACAGGAAGAGTTTGCCTCTGCACTTGGCGCTGTATTGGGTAAGGAAGTACCAGTACACCAGGTTGATGATGCTTCCTATGCTGAGGCAATAAAGGGTGCTGGCGTTCCAGAATTCCTCATTCCTTTTCTAGTTGGTATCCAGAAAGATATTCGAGAGGGTACACTTGAAATCGAGAGCAGCGATTTTGAAAAACTACTTGGACGTCCTGCTGCTCCACTTAGCGAAGGATTATCTCAAATCGTTCAAAGTATCCAATAAAGTGTATTTTGGGATTTTATTATAAACCCGTAAATAAAAATCGCCTTTTAATAAACAAAAAAACAACATAATTCAGAAAATAAGTAATAGGTCTGGTTTTTGCGTATAAAAATTAAATTAGCACACAAAGAAGCAGTCCATTTCGCAACTGAATTGGTCTGCTTCTTTGGGTTAATGAGAAAAATTTTGAATAGGAATGGTATATTATGCGACCAACCTATTAATGTTTAAAAGGAGGTAATGATAAATCGTGAAACTGACTATAAAAAATTGGCTTTCTAATTTGCGATGGTACAATTTTAAGGCTATTATTGCGTTTTTTGAATCAGCATTATCTTACATATTTTATAAAGATTATCCCAGCCTTGAATATCGGGAGTGGTATTTGTAAAAAAATTATATACTTTAATGCGAAGCTGGGAACTCAGATGATGTTGCTGTTTGATACCTGAATTTCTTAAACTTGTCATTTGCTCTGAAAGCATATGAAGTTCCGACAAGACTTTTTAAATTTTAAACAATCAATTCCATCATCTTTAGTTTAGAAAAATTTGTTAAAAGACATGCACTTGAAAAAATATAAATCATATATAGGTGATATCCCGTTTTAAATGGCTGAGGAGGATAACATGAAACCTATGCTGCCTATTGAAAAATATTTCGGTAAGTTAGAACTAGTTCATACATTTTATGGGGCTATGCCTACAGGTGTTAGTGTTTCGGAAACTGGTCGTATTTTCATTTGTTTTCCGAAATGGGGAGACGATGTTAAATTTACGGTTGCCGAAATTGTTGAGGGTGAATTGCAGCCTTATCCTAACTTACAAACCAATTTGGTTAACCCCGGGAATATCAGAATGACTTTCATCAGTGTCCAAAGTGTAGTTGCGGATGGAAGGGGAACGCTTTGGGTATTGGATACAGCGGCACCCAATTTTTCTGCACCAATTAAAGGTGGGGCAAAATTAGTCGCTGTTGATTTAAAAACCAATACAATTAGAAGCGTATATACCTTTACAGAGGATGTAGTCCTGCCAACAACTTATCTGAATGATGTCCGATTTGACTTTCGTGTTGGAAAAGCAGGTTATGCCTATATAACTGATTCATCTTCCAAAGGACCCGGAGCTATTATCGTTGTAGATTTAGAAAATGGAAACGCGTTTAGACGGTTAAATGGAGCAAATTCAACTTCACCCGATCCTTATTTTTTACCGAAAGTAGAAGGTGAAATTTTAATGAACCGAAACAAAGATGGTTCCACATCTCCATTTAGATTGGCGTCTGACGGTATTGCGATTTCTCCCGATGGAAAGGTATTATTTTTTTGTCCACTTACAAGCCGTCATCTGTTCTCGATCCCAACAGAAGCCCTGAGAGACAGAAATATACCGGACATGGATTTACCTTATCATGTGGAGTACTGGGGAGAAAAAGGTGCTTCTGATGGAATGATCACTGATGCAAAAGGAACCATTTATGCAGGAGACTATGAAAACAACAGTATTCGAAAGATATTGCCAAATGGCACAATGGAAACCATCGCACATGACCCGAGAATTTTATGGCCGGATACTTTTTCGATTGGTCCGGATCAATACTTATATGTCATTGTGAACCAATTACATCGGCAGGCAAGATTTCATTATGGAAAAGACCTGCGACAAAAACCTTATAGTTTAATTCGTATGAAAATTGGTGAATTTCCTGCTCCTGCCATTTATAATAAATAAAATAGAATTTGTAATTGTGAAAAAATTATGGTCACAAAAGGAGGAAGATTATATATTAAATCATTTTTGGTTTGTTAGGAACAGTTTAGGTTGTAATTTTAAACTGTTCCTATTTTATTTTTATAGAGAGGGTAAGTTCAATGCTGTATCGATATTATTTAAATCTAAATTGATTTGTTCGTTTGTATCCCAAGCATGATACCATCCTTTTTCTTCCATATATAAGGAAACTTGTTCATGTATATCAATAGCTTCCGTTAAATGGCGAGTGAGCATTTCTTTAATTTCGGGCGTTCCTGATTCTGTAACAGCCATGGCAAAATTTCTAACTCCACTCTTAGCTGCAATCAATAAATCCATTGCAACCACTTGATCCGAGAGTGCGTTCATGCCAGTTAAATTTTCAATGATTGGATTCATGTTCATTCACCTCCTAATTTACTGCTTAGCGTTTGTAAGGATAGAAGCATATTCTTGTAATTGTACCGTAGATAAATCAATGTCTTGCTGCATAATATCTTTTAATCGCTGATCTGTAACTAACGCTTTCATCGTTTTGGATTTAGTCAGACAATTAGTCTTAAATGCAGCCATCTCATGGACCTCAAGAACTTCATGCAAGGCGTAGTTCATTTTTTTATACCTCCTTCCTTAAGGTTTCAACACGACTTTAATACATTCGTCCATTTTTGTGTCAAAAATCTCATAGCCATGTTTTGCTTCACTAAGAGGAAGGACATGACTTACTACATCGCTCGGGTCAATCTTACCACTTGTTACCAATTCGAACATGTATGGCATATAGTGGATGACAGGAGCTTGACCGGAGCGGATATTGATATTTCGCTGCATAATATCTCCAAGAGGGAAACCATTATATCTGCCGCCGTAAACGCCAGTAACTTGAATTGTCCCGCCTTTACGCACTGCTTGTGAAGCCATTATAAACGCACTTAATGCTCCCCCTTGAAGCTTCATTCCGCTCGCAAGGAACTCCATATCAGTCATTTTACCGTCCATACCAACAGCGTCAATAACAACATCAGCCCCGCCTTTGGTAATTTCCTTAAGATAATTTCCTACATTCTCATGGTCCTCAAAGTTAACAATTTCTACTTTGTTGGTACGTTTGGCGTGCTGCAAACGATAATCGACATAATCTACTGCAATCACACGCTTTGCACCTTTTAACCAGCAGAATTTTTGAGCAAAAAGACCAACTGGACCGCAGCCAAATACAATAACTGTATCTCCGGCCTTTACGCCTGCATTGTCAACACTCCAAAAACCAGTGGTCATAGCGTCAGCGATAACGGATAATTTTTCATCTGGTTCTTCACAGGTTTCTGGAACCTTAAAGTGAGTGAAATTGGCAAAGGGAACACGTAAATATTCAGCTTGCCCGCCTGGATAACCGCCAGTCGTTCCCGAGTATCCGAAATATGCACCCATATCACCATTATCATTAGAATTATCACATTGGCTTTCCAAATGGTTTTTACAATAAATGCATTCACCGCAGGCAATGTTAAATGGAATAATAACACGATCTCCTTTTTTTACTTTCGTAACATTTGGTCCAACCTCTTCAACAATTCCCATCGGTTCATGACCGATAATATAGTCTTCCTGCATATTTGGAATCATTCCATGGATTAAATGTAAATCAGACCCACATATAGCTGTACTCGTTACTTTAATAATCATGTCATCTGGTTTTTCAATCTTTGGATCTGGGACGTCTTTGACTACAACATTTTTAATACCTTGATATGTTACTGCCTTCATTGGTTACAGCCTCCAGTGTTAGTGATCATCAGGTGTCCGGTCAAACATACCTTTTCTATTGGTCTCAACGGGAAATAAATTCATTTTGCCAATCATCAATGTATTGTTGGCAGAGAGTTGATCTAGTTTATACTGTTCACTTAGTTCGTAAGGATGGAACCATTTTTTATTAATCATTAGTTCTGTAATTTCTTGGTGCATGGCAATCCCTTGCATTAACTGTTTTCGTAAGAGGTTTCTGACATCAGGTGATGCGGACTCCGTTAATGCTACAGCAATATTGCGGACACCTTCTTTGGCACGAAGAAGTAAATCCATCGCAAATGTGGTATCTGCCAGCTCTGGTACGTGTAGCGAGTTTATAGGGTCTAAATAGTCATTATTCAATGAATTTGCCTCCTTTTCAATTTACTATTGGTGTTGGCCGGTTTTGAGGAACAGGAGCTTCAAAAGGTGCGCGTTGATAAACTGCCTGTAATTCTCCAAGCGCTTGAATGGATTGTTCAACATCTTTTTGCATTAATGCTCTTAAATCATTATCAAATACCAGTCCTTGCATTAGTTTTGATTTCGCTAAGCAAAGGGTTTTAAAATTTATAACTTCATGTAGATCCAATGACTCATGATCAGCTAATTTTTGATTATCCATTTCTAATTAACCTCCTTATTCTTTCGTACAATCAATTGTATTGTTCCAAAATAGGAGGGAAACATTCTTTAATGTTTTTAAAAATTAATGGTTGGTTGGAATATTCATACAGTGGGGGAAATTCATTTATTTTGGTGGCTGCGGATGATTGTATCGGCGGTCTTTTTTCTTGTATCTAAAAAAATGTCCAACCAGAAATATCCGGTTGAACTTAAAATACGAAAGGAAGAAGAAATGCCTTATCCTTCTTACTCTCTTGTTGATTAAGAACCTCCATCTTAAGAAAAATCGTATTTATTATTGAAGAGACTTCTTATAACAGACATTGAAAATCTGACCAATAAGAAGGAAAAAGAAAGCGAATAGAAAGTGGTTTTCCAATTCCATCCCTTTTTATATTTTACAAGCTGTGTATTTTTTTCTAACCATTGCTCAGTAATAGTCATCGGTACACTGAAATACAGAACTTTTAAAAGGCAATCAAGGATGCGAGAATCCTTAGTCAGTTGATTATAAAAAACACAAGATATTGGGAAAAGAATGTAATCAAAAACCAAACTTGTTTTAACTTGTTTTGGAAATCGGGTGGGATATTTAACGTAGCCTTTATTTACAACTAGTTGATCTACCAATGATGCATAATAACTTTTTATAAAGAAAACAAGGAGCCAATCCTTTGCAAGAGGTTTTTTAATTAAGTAAATAAAGGAACTAATACCAAAGAAATAAAGCAATTTTATAAGGTTTTTTTCAAATTTTCTACCTATGTTCAGCACCTCCATAATATAGGTTATCTCTGATGCAGGTGGTTATACTTAGGACATTCGAACATTAGTTAAGTAAACAATATGGGAAATATAAGGAGGATACTATTAACCATCTAATGCATCCATTTTTAGGTTCAGCCAATGATGAGAGTTCCCTTTTATGCGGCTTTTCACAAAGGGGTTAGGGAAAGAATCGGACATTAATTAAACAAATCAGTTTATGAATAATCGTGTGGAACCTTATCATATTTAGAGGTATAAGCAAGGAGTATCATTTGATTTACAGTAGAATTCATATGCTATTGCACTGCAAAAAAAGACCAAATAAAGCAGGCCAAACCAAACAAAGATCTGTTAAAGGCTTCGTAGAGTCTGTGGAACAAGCTTAATGATTGTGAAATCAGCGTGTACAAGTATTCGACTCGGAAATCTCTCTGTTTTCAGGTGCTTTGTTTTCCTTTCCCCTAAGAATGGGCGTCAAGTCAGTTCTTAGTCATTTATTTACTTTGGGCTGTTCCAACACTTCTTCCTGCCACAATTGATACAGATAGAGGATGAACGCAAAACCGACCATCATAGCAACAATAGCTATTGTAGACAAAGTCGATTCACTCGAAACAAGCCCCATCCGTTGCCATACCGGGTAAACAATATACATAAAAGATCCGTCCAAAAGTATATTGACAGTCAAATACATCCAAAATTTCCTGAAAGTAAAGTGGAATACCCAAATAACTATAACTAAATATGCTCCATACACCCAAGGAACCGGTACGACTTTATCCCATCCGAACAGACTGGAACCTGTCTCTTTCCACCATCCGTAATGATAAGCCGCCTGATATGCCAAGGTATGAATAACGGTCATAAATAGAGCGACAGGCATGTACCTGCGTACAATATCCATTTTCAAAAAGAACAAGGACGCCCAAGGCAATATCAAGAGTGACCAGAGAATAATCTGTTTCATGTTTGTAAAACCCCACATTAGTTTTATATGTAGTGTACTCTTGGTGCATATATTTATTCGCTTATTCGATAAAGGTAACTGAAACACCGACTTAGTTATGCAGATTAACATTCCAATTGGGTATGATTTTTTGCGTTGAGCTGCGAAAAAAGGGTTTTACAGCCATTTCATTTAATTTGTGAAAGTAGTGTGTATACAGAGAGGGGTCACTCAAAGGGAGAGTAAGAGGGTAAACCGACAGTATAGAAAACGAAGATGTAGATATTTAACAAAAGAACCTAGAGAGTAATTCAAAAATGGAAACTTTTCAAAGAGTGATTCCGCTTTATTAGATGAAAGATTAGAGCATAGGTCCATAATCAACGAGCCGGACAAATGTCGAATAAAAGTACTGCAACAAGGGGCATCCTAAAGAAAAAGGGATTGTTATTATGATTGGACTAATAGTTGCGATTGTCACATTTAACTTGATAGCTTTCAGAACAAATAAGAGGTTAACCCCTAATCAAATTGTCCATATTTGGGCATTTACCATAGCGTTTCAACAATCTTTTGACAGCATAATTGAATTTAAATACCATGGTTACTGGTATTTTGATAAGGAAATTGATTGGATTGGAATACTTCCGCATACGATACTTATTCCTCCAGTCAATATGATGTTCCTCAATTGGTACCCTTTTAAGGAAAAAATTATTAAACAGTGCTCATACATACTCCTATGGGTTATAAGTATATTGGTTTATGAGACAATCACTTTACTTCCCCAACCATGGGGTTATTTTCATTACGGTTGGTGGTCGATATGGCACTCAGCTGTAATTGACCCCATACTTTTCTTAATTTTACTGAAATATTATAAGTGGATTAGCAAATTGTAAGGACATTTTCAATGAGAGAAAGCGAATAATTAGAAAGTTTCCTCCTTTCGCTTACCGGGTGGCATTAGCTAACGAACGGAGCTGAGCTGTCACTTTATTGAGTCAAACCAGCTAAACCTTTGTCAATATTTTTCAATGAAGACTAAAATAACCCACGCTATTCTATAAATGTGAATGCCTAATAACCTTCCATGTTCTTTCGTTGAAGGATTCGTGTTACTTAGATTAATTTTGTTTCAAAGCAAGCTCCTGGAATTTCGTTATATGAAATTTGTCCTTCCAGGTATTGAACAACAGGGGAATGATGGTTTCTGACCCCTTTCCTCATTACTTCCTCCAGAAATTTTATAAGTAAGCCAAGACCTACAACCGTATGAAAAGTTTTTGAAACTTTACTATAAGGTTTACCTTCTTCTAAAGTGCTTGAACCTGACTTTCCCCTTTTGAAATATCCAGACAAATTAATGGATTCATTCTTAGATCTCCTCTTAAATTAGTAATTTGCCAGTAAACCCTAATCTTCCATGCAGTCTCACCGCTTCGTTTGTTATACGTGTTCTATGTCCCAACCAGCCTTAATCATGTTTCTGCAAGTAAGAAAGAGGCAGGTTTGTTCAAAAAAGCAATCATATTATTGATAACTGGGCATTGGTCCTCAAAAGGATAATTGCACTTTTAGTTTGCGTTTTTATATATTCATGTTGCAACAATACATAACGAACATCGTCTAAATAGATAAACAGATGCCTGCTCAGATATTAGTGCATTCTTTTTTAGGAGGAAACCTCATGAAGAAAAGGTACCATATTATAGCTCTCTTTGGTTTAATCATCACTGGGTGTACAAATAATGGTGTGACTCAAGAAGAGCCAAAGCCACCTAAAGCCTTTATAGAAGTGGATAACGAAAGATTCGAAACTATACTTGGAACCTATTGCTGGTCGACGAAAGGTCAAGCCGAATGTGTGGATAAAGCTGAACCAATCGAGCTTTTGAAAGGAAGTGAACCAATTGAAGTAAGTCCTGGTGAAAGTGTAGCTTTTATTATGGAATATGAACCAAAACCAAATAAAATTCATGTTCTGCAAATAAGCAGTTCTGAAGAATCGGAAGTTAAAATAAGTAACAATCATTTCACAGCGCCTGCCCAAAAAGGGATTTATTATTATTCATATGGAGCCTGGTGGATGGATGAAAAGAAAGAGAACACATCTGCTGGAGATGCTAATTATGCATTTGCCATAGAAGTAAAGTAAATTTTCTTCTTTAGCTAACAGGTTAACGGGGCAGATTACTTTAAGAACGTATCAGATAACACTCTTACTTATAATCTGTGTATTAAATTCAGAATTGAAGGTTACCAGTCATAGTCGTTGTAAGAGGAGGCAATTCAAAAAACAGCTGAATAACCAAGATGCGATTAAGATTCATAAGATTATCAATATATGAATGGTCATTGGAAGCGAGAGCATACCGAAGTTAACATTTGTTTTTAGGTAGATTCTCAGACTTTTGGATGAAAAAAGTCCACACCTATGAAGGATTCCTGTATTCCATCAATAATATAAAATAATAGATAACAATTATTGTAAGTCTTCTATGAATTCTTTAGGGAGAGTGATACCATTGTCAGAATTGATTTATGCCGGTTCATTAAAGACGCTTGAAGATGAAGGTGCAAAGGTCATTAAAGGTGGAAATCAAGCAATTGCCGTATTTGTGTACGAAAAACAAGTCTATGCGGTGGATAACCGTTGTCCGCATATGGGCTTTCCCCTTCATACTGGAAGCCTATGTGATGGGATTTTGACGTGTCACTGGCATCATGCCCGCTTTGATATAAAAAGCGGAGGAACCTTGGATCCATGGGCGGATGATGTCCCTACATACCCTGTCGAGATTAAGGAAGATGAGGTTTGGGTTTATCCAGTTCCGTTTAATAAGGTGACAATCGAAAAATTAAGGCAGCGATTACGTGACGGCCTTGAGCAAAATATTAGTCTTGTCATCGCCAAATCAGTTGTTGGATTAATGGAAGCTGGTTTTCCATCGACAGAGATAGCAAAAATCGGCGTCGAATTCGGAACAACACATCGGAGGAGCGGATGGGGATCGGGATTAACGATTTTAACAGCCATGACCAATGTATTGCCCAAATTAGATAAAACTGGGCAGGTTTTAGCGCTGTTTCAAGGCCTGGTTCATGTTGCACGGGAAAGTTCCGGCATGGGAACACGCTTTTTGCTTGGATCCCTCCCTGTATTAAATGAAAAGAATACCCAATCATTCGAGCAATTATCAGAATGGTATCGTCATTGTGTGGAGGTGCGTGATTCACAGGGAGCTGAACGGGTGCTATTGACCGCGATACAATCGGGATTCTCGGACGAGCAGCTTGCTGACATGATGATGACAGCGGTGACAGATCATTTCTATGTAAACACAGGTCATACTCTTGATTTTCATAATAAAGCATTTGAAATTTTAAATCAGATTGGTATTGAGCACCGGCCCTATGTATTATCATCCTTGCTGCCTGGTATCGGCGATGTATCCCGCAGTGAAGAATCCCATAGCTGGCAATCACCTGTGAACCTGGTCAAACCCTTAAAGGAGGCATTCCGAGAATTACCTGATATACTTGCTGATGACACATCACGAGGGGACGCTGGTATAGATGAACCAGCCTTGGTTGAACAAATTTTATCAGATAACCCTATTAAAACGGTAAATATGATGATTGCTGCACTTAAAAACGGCGTCACTCCTTCCCGGTTAGCCCAGCTCGTAACTTTAGCGGCTGCTGATCGGATTTCCCGCTTCCATGTACAAAATGATTTCAGGGATTGGATCACTGTACTTCATACTTTTACTCACGCACATGCTGTACACGAATCGTTACGCCGCTCTGCTACGCCTGAATTGACCCGGGCTGTTTTCCATGGAGCAATGAGTGTGTATCTTGATCGTTTTCTCAATACACCCTCCGCCAGAAGGCCGGAACCAAAGGATGTGGAAACTGAACCGCAAAGTCCTTCAGAATTGTTGGAGATGATGAATCAGCAGCAGCAGGTTGCGGAATCAGCAAGATGGGTAGTGAATTACCTGGCACGCGGCGGTGATAAAAGCGAACTCTTCAATACGCTCGGGCACGCTTTACTAAGGGAGGATGCAGAGTTTCACTCCTTTCAAATGTATGAAGCAGCAATGGTCGAACACGATCATTGGGAAAAAGAGGATTCAGAGCTTGCCAGGTATGCACAGGAAACATTGATCCTTGCAGTAACACGTTATCTGGCAGGCCATGCCCCAACTGCGAGAGAAATGCCGCATACAGCACAAATTGCCATGCGCCTCCACCGGGGAGAAAAATTATTTGAAGATGATTGATCAATCGATGACGAGTCATGATTCAGAACGAGAAGGACAAACAATCGTATCATGCTCATTAACGCTTTTATAAACCCGTTTTAAAAGTGTCTAATCCCATGTATATAGGGGTTAGGCACTTTTTTAATATCATAATTAACGTTCATCATGACTATTATCCAACAAACTGGCCATATTGTTGAATAACTGCCTATATATCTTGATAAGCCTCAATAAATATTTGATGAAAACATTTACCATCAGCTGTAAGGAGGCGAGATCATCGAATTAAAACCTTATATTCCACAGAAACTTTAATCACAATCATGGGCAAGAGGGCTTCCAATGCAAATTTGGAGGTTCTTTTTCTTTTCATAGATAAGTCCTTTTGGATAGCTATCATTATCTCAACTAAGTTAAGTGGTATGTAATCTTAACAAAATGGAAAATATCCTTGACCAAATGTTAAGCATTCTTTACAATAAAGAGGCAGGAAATGGTAATAGGGGATGTTAAATATGCTGAGAAATAAAGTGAAGGAATTAAGAGCGAGGCATAATTATACTCAATCTGATTTAGGTAAATTGGTTGGAGCTACCCGCCAAACCATTGGCATGATTGAAAAAGGTGACTATGCTCCGTCTGTACTGTTAGCATTGAAAATTGCTAAAGCATTACGTGTTGATTTAGAGGAACTGTTTTGGATAGAGGGGGAGGATGAGTGATTATGGAACGTTTTTTGCGTTCACCTTTTACAATGAGTGTGTTTCTGATTGGGCTTGCGGTCATTTATTCGATGAGCATCGTTTTGGAGCAGCGGAATAACATGACGACTATTATTTTTGTTGCATATGCTATTTTTGTCATCATCTATTTCGGAACAATGGTTTATTTTAACCGTAAATTTCCAGACCAAAAGATTCGTATTCTTACCTTCATCCCTTATGAGCTGAAAGAAGAAGATGAAGGGCATCAATATATTACGTATCGTGCTTGTCGAAAAGTGTATATTTATTATTATTTTGCGATTCCGGCATCTATTGTAGCGGTTGCACTGTTTAGAAAAGTCGAGTTGCTCCCTGTCATCGCTTTGACTGTACTTGGCATTGGGCAGTATTTCATTTTTTGGTCGGAAGTTAAAAAACTTTATGAATAAAGGGGAGGATGTAGGATATGTTTTTATCGTATATATTTGTATTTCTTCTGGCGGCAATTCCGTTATTTGAACTTGTTGCTGTGATTCCATTGGCTATCATCGGAGGTCTATCTCCAGTTCTGACAGCGATACTTGCTTTTTTGGGGAATGCTCTGACAGTGGTTCTGTTAATTGTTTTTGTAGATCAAGTGAAGAAATGGATGAGAAAGCGAAAACAAAAAAAACGTATGCAAGATATTATGCATGTGGAAGAAGTTGCGGCGACGCAAGCTGAAGCTGAAGGCATGGAAGAGTCGAAAAAAGGCAAACGGGCACGGACACTTTTTGATAAGTATGGCTTACCTGGCTTAGCGATTATTGGCCCTTTTTTCGTTGGATCTCATATATCTGCGTTTATGGGAATGAGCTTTGGTTCTACAAGAAAGAGGGTAACCGGCTGGATGTTGACCAGTTTATTCCTTTGGACAGTCATTATGGCTGTAGCTTCAAGTTATGGAATCACCTATTTTATGCCTCATGTTGAAGAAGATGGTTTTTTAGTCCGCCTATTCAGCAACTAACATTTCATTAGAGACTTTTAAGATCCTTCATACTCATTCAGTAAGCAGGCGCTTTTCCTGAGTAAGGAAGCGTCCTTTTTCTTTAGTAAGTGCTCTCTTGGTTCGGAGAATATGCTATATAATTCGGACAAATTCAGTTATTCTGCATGGTAAGGTGAGAAAAGAAGGGGAAGTATACTTTATACCCGTACCACTTCTATGGATGAATGATACGGTAAAGATACGGCAGATGTATTACGGAAGGCCCAAAAGGCGTATGAGTGTGATGCACATTGGCTTGTCTATTTATTATCAGGCCATTAAATTGAATTAAAACTCGACAGAAGGAAGGATACTCTATGAAATCTATACTGTTAATCGGACAATCCAACATGGCTGGCAGAGGATTTATGGACGATGTGTCTCCAATTTATAATGAGCACATAAATATGCTGCGAAACGGCAGATGGCAGATGATGGCGGAGCCAATTCATTTTGATCGCCACGTATCTGGTATTGGACCGGCAGCCTCTTTTGCTCAGGCTTGGACAGAGGACCATTCAGGCGAGGGGATTGGGCTCATTCCATGTGCCGAGGGAGGAAGCTCTATTGATGATTGGGCAATAGATGGAGTTTTAACCAGGCATGCGATTTCTGAAGCAAAATTTGCAATGGAAACAAGTGAATTAGCGGGGATCCTATGGCATCAGGGAGAAAGCGACAGTTACGGAGAACGATATAAAACATACGAAGCCAAACTGCTTTCCTTATTCGAACACTTGAGAGAAGAATTGAATGCACCGGATATCCCGATCATAATAGGTGAGCTGGGGCATTATCTTGGACAGGCGGGATTTGGGAAAAGTGCTTCAGAATATAAACAAATAAATGAGATATTATCTAAAGTGGCTCATTCCGAAAAGAATTGCTTTTTCGTAACATCAAAAGGCTTAACGGCAAATCCAGATGGCATACATACTGATGCTGTTTCCCAAAGAAAGTTTGGGTTAAGATACTATGATGCTTTTTCAAAACAAAAGCATGTTTTAGAAACTTTAGATATAGAAGATGGATGGATTGAAAAGGCAGCAAAACGTGAACTAACGAAAAATGAACGTATTTTTGTTGAAAGTACGAAGTTTGCCTTAGGAGGAATGAGTTTTGAGGAATTCTCTAGTGCTGTCTCCAATATTAATGACGGTAAGTAATCAACAAGCGTCGCATTTCATAAATAAGGAATGCTTCTGCTTTTATTTTATGTAAAAGGCTATAGTCGAAAGCCATAGCCTCTATTGAGATATATGATCAAGCGAAATTTTATGATTGGGCAATAGAGAAATGGAAGTATTATGAGGAAATTCTTGAAAAATGGCTCGGTCAAAAGAGCCATTTGCCATTCAAAAGTTTGAAGAGAAGCAAATTTTAAATTCCTATAAACCAAGAAGCAATGAAGGATTTGAATGTCCTTAGAAATGATTTGAACAAGGAGGACTAAATAGATCTGAATTTGAACACTAAAAATAAGGGAGTTACCTCTCTTTTTTATGTAAATAGGGTGGTTTTCGAGAATGGTTTGCTTGTCTTAATAAGGATGGGATGCATGGCTGATTAAGACAAGCATCAGTAAAACTCTATTCAGGAATCCTTTCATATGCTAATTTTAAAATAATTTCCTTATATTCAGGGTATTTGGATAAAAGGTCTGCTTGTGTGAACAGTTCAAAATCCTGAAAATCAAAGCCTGGAGAAACCATGCAGCCTACCAGTGAGAATGTATCTGCCTCCATAACAGATGAACCAAAGATTGAATTTTTCGGTACTAAAGCTTGAGGTACTTCTCCGTTATCAAGGTTTATTCCTAATTTAATTTCTCCATATTCACCATTTTCATTGATGATATGTATGGTTAATGGACTTCCAGCGTGAAAATACCATAATTCATCCGATTTCAATCGATGAAAGTGGGACACATCGTTGGACGTTAATAAGAAATAAATGCTTGTATAGAGCTTGCGTGTTCCCGCAAATTTCACAGACAATTCTTGATCAGAAGTACATTCCTCTGATTGAAACGTTCTTTTATAATATCCTCCTTCTGGATGAGGAGTTAATCCAAGCTTTGAAACCCAATAATGCTCATTCTTCATTTTAAATGCTCCAATCCCTGCATAAATAAATACCAAAAAAGTTCCTTAAGTTGGCTTAACCTATTTTTTTGTATCTGTAACTTATTTTTCCTTAGAAAAGTCATTATAATTTTTGAACTTTGAAGGCCACTTTTTCTTCTTTAAGTACTTTTCATTAAGTACTAAAATCTTCCCGCACTCAGCGGGTGTGTATTTTTTATACACTAGTTTATATTTTTCGAATGCCAAGTGCCCTAATATATAAATTGGTAAAATAATGAAAAAGAGGATTGTCAATTGCAGTAACCAGTTGATTTCATCTCCAATGATATAAATCGTAAATACAGCATGTGCTGCAAAAGAAACCATTAAGGTGAGAAGCACATTAGATAGATGAAAAGGGATCATTTTATTTTTTTCCGGAACATTCGCTCCAGTTCATTTTTGATAAAAAGTGTAGTAAATACAGATATCACAATGACAACAAGGGAAACAAAATATGTAAGAACAGTGTACATGTTTTCCGCCCACGCTCCTTCAATTACAATAGAAGAAAAAGCTGATCATCAATTATTCTTACTATTGTTATCATGGTCACAAACCGCTTTTTTGTGGTGGCCTCAATTTACACAGTTGTCTGAGATTAAAGTATTAAGACGCTTAGTGTCTAAATCTTTGTTTTGTTCAGAAAAAAATTTTATATTCATTGTAACACAAAAAATAATAAAGATTTTGGCTGAACTAGAAGAAGTAAAGCGTGTAGATTAATTCAGCTTCGCTTAGTAAATTTTTTGTTCGGCCTATTTGAAACAGCACTTGTGAATATACGGCACTGAATAATTAAAATTATCAGAATTTTTAATGTTATTAACGAGCTTGTTGGTTATAATAGTATTTGGAGTATATCCAACAAAATTAGAGGAGCTGAAATCATGCAATTTATTCCTTATTTACAGTTGAACGGAAATGCAAGAGAAGCAATTGGATTTTACGAAAAGGTATTTCATGCCGAAAATTTAGGAGTGATTACTTTTGGTGAAATGCCTGCCAGCCCGGATTTTCCTTTACCAGAGGATGCAAAAGACCTTGTTGCACACGGGACGATAAAGGTTGGTGAGTCAGCTATTATGTTTTCAGATACATTCCCAGGGCAGCCAGCTCAAGAGGGAAACCTTGTGACTATTTGTATTACCTTTGACCATGCAGATAAAGCCCGGCAAGTTTTTAATGCCTTACAGGATGGGGGGAAAGTTGAAATGCCGCTATCAGAAACAAGTTTTAGTCCTGCATACGGGGTCATTAAAGATAAATTCGATGTAACCTTTCAAATTTATACTGAAGGACATCAAGGTTAGTACATACGATATAGGAGAAAAAACGGCTTTGAGAAAAAATCAAAGCCGTTTTTTATGACTCGTTTATTGAATGGGTAAACTTTTAATAATTGAACAATTGGAAAGGAGTATACATAATGACGAACCTGAAAGAAGTATCTATTTCAAAAGTGGAAATGCTTATCAGAAAACCTGTTAAGGAGGTATTCGATGCTTTTATCGATCCTTCGATTACTACTAAAATCTGGTTCACCAAAAGCAGTGGAAGATTAGAAAAAGGAAAACGACTCCGCTGGGATTGGGAGATGTATGGAGTTTCTGCTGAACTTGACGTAATAGAATTGGAACAAAACAATCGAATTCTTATCAAATTTGACGATGAAACTACGGTAGAGTGGATTTTCACACCCCGGACAGAAGGAACTTTTGTCACCGTCATTAACGCAGGTTTTAAAGGAAGTCCAGATGAAATAATAAATCAAGTGAAAGATTCAACTGGCGGTTTTACGATTGTTCTGTGTGGTTTAAAAGCACTTCTTGAGCATAACATCATTTTGAATCTTGTTTCGGATAGATTTCCTGACGCGCAAGTATGAAGTTAAGAATATCTTTACCCTTAGAGCTTGACTTAACAGCATTGACAAGTTTTGAATGGGATACAGCAGCTCGAGGCATTTGGCCCTTATACAAAAATGAATTAACTAGGAATGAATAATGAGAAATTAAAGAATGTGGCACGTGCCCTGATTTCAGGGGAATGGACTCTGGATCCTCTTGTTATTCCGAAAAAACCAAATATATTTGCAGAAGTAAAGTACTTAAGCGAATACAAATATATTCAGCAATTTATTATGCTTGCCGGTTAAAGCCAAAGAAAATACATCCGGCAAGCAGCAGAACCCTCCCCATTAAGAGAAGCCTTATCATTTCTTTTTACCCTTCTTTTTTACCCTCTTGGCAATCATGACGGCGATAAAGAACAAGGGGATATAAATGAATGTAAAGACAAACCCTGCTTTCCCAAAATATTCATTAAACAGACTAATCCTTTCGCGCGAATTAATAAAGTTAATCAATATTAATAAAGGACCGACCACAAAAAACACACCGACTTTTTGTCTAATGTTAAAGATTCTCTTGATAAGTCTTGAAGAAATCCAAATGGCAATACACACATTCGGAAGCATAATTAAGTTCCAGTTTGCAATTCCAATATATTCGAAACGTTCCACAAATGGCATCTCAACAATTTTCCACATGGTTAAAGTGGGCCAAACCTGTTTAGCAAGCTGATCTTCCGAATAATATGCAAAGGTAATGACTGCTAAAATCGTATAGATCAGGGTAGTGGTAAAAACTGCAAGGTGGGCCCACTTTTTGGATTTCTTTGGTTCTTTTATAAAAGGATAAACGAACAAAATAATCTCAAAACCGATGAAGGTAAGCGACATATTGTAGGAACTGATGAGAAGTTCCTTAACGGAATGATCCCAAATTGGGAGGAGATTATAAAAATTTGAGAATTTAATGGCCCAGCCAAATGTGAGAAGGAGATAAGCCGGCAATACAAGACCAAAAAAGGCTATACCGACTACGGTTCTTAACCCTCCAAAAATGATATAAGTACAAAGTATCATGAAACCAAAGGAGAACCAGAAAGTGCTAAGATCCGGAAACATCCACACTTGAATGATTTCGATAAATGTTCGTGCGATAGCTAAGACATACAAAAAAAAGTAACCTATAAAAATGGAACTGATAGCTTTGCCGATCAAATTGCCTAGAAGGTACTTATGGGCTGTCACAAAATCTCCATCAACCGTTTCGGCAATTTTATAGATCATCCAAAGGATGACATGTATGCATCCCCCGGCAAACAGGATGGAAATCCAGGCATCATAGCCAGCATCCTTTGCGATGTCTCTCTGATAGCCAAGAACCCCAATGCCAATTTGCATAGACATAATTAAATAAAACACTAAAAATGGGGATATCTTCAATCTGTCTGGTATTGGCTGTTCCTTTATCTGGTTCACCTCCGTTTCATAATTTGGTATCTGGCTGTGGTAAAACTGCGTTCTCACTCCGGCGTTATTCATCAACTTTTTATCTTGTGTTCTTTTTTGCTAAAGGGGATAGGATGTCTATTAAAGTAAGACCAAAGCGTATATTTGTTTTTTGACTATATTAAAAATTTATTGGAATAAAAAAGGGTTTTTCCCATACCTCATGCTGGACTTCATCCTTAATCCTGTTTAGTCATAAGTAAATCACCATTATTTTCTGCATTACTCTTAATATTACCGGTGTTGGAAAACTTATGAATGGAAGGCCATAAAAAAGTGTGGCGGTAAGTGGAAATATAGTGGAGATATATGCCTGGCACTTACACAAATGATATAAAATATTGGAACTGTGCCAACGCCCAGCTGCATTTGGATTATAATGATAGGCTGGTTAGTGCACAAAGGAAACTGTATCCTCCCCTCTGAATGTCGAAAATTAGTGAGTAAGATCATTGCTGGAATCAATATACAAAGATCCTTCTTTCTGTAATTCAGCGTAAAAAACATCATATATACCTGGTTTCACAGCACCTTTCAAATGATAATTACAGTGTTCAGATATTGCAGCTAAAGCTTGAGTTGAACCGCAAAAATATAACCGCCACTAAAAAGTAGTCCAAGACACAGTTAGCTTTCTGGCGGAAGTTATATGCTTCAGCTTGGAGGATTATACAGGTACATTAAGATCATTCCCATAACTTCCTATTAAAGAATTATGACCCCCGTCTTGAATTTAGATGGGGGCAGGGTGTTTGGAATATTTTAAGAATGGATCATTAATTTAGGTGTTCTCTTTGGGATAGCAGACTTTCCGGAATAGTAACGATATGGCTAAGTTCACGAGTCTTCAAACTGAATGCCGGACAATATTAACTTGAGCTATTCTTGACTACTTACTGAATTGAAAAAAGGTGATTACAATAGCTAAAATCAGCATTGTTAAGGCATTTAATCCCATAATCGGTCTATGTCTGGCTCTTAAGAAGTGAGCGTGCAGGGCACCTAGCATAAGAATAGTAATGAGGGATCCTGAAAGCAAGATAAATTTAGGAAGCCAAAATCCGATGATCAATCCGCCTACGCTCAATATTTCCAGGAAAGCAATTAATTGCATGAACCATAGGGGGTAGCGATATTCTCCCCAGTGCTTAACCATTGACTTGGTACGTGCTAATTTCATCGAAATGGATATGGCGAAAATAAAAATTAAAATTATTTGAATGATCATAGTTACTACATCCACAAAGTTTCCTCCTTTTGTATAATAGACGTAGCTGCTATATATACATTCTAGGCTTGTTAGGTTAGTGAGTATGTAGTCTGGACTACATTCGGCAGAATTGGGGGAGGGCTATTTGGAAAAAATGAAGTATTTATCGAGAATACAGATTTTTGAGGATCTGGAATTGGAGAAATTAAAGAAATATGAACCGGTCACACCTATGAAAGTTGTGGAGAAAGGTACCGTTATTAGTTCTCCACATATGGATCAAAAGTTATTGTATTTAATCAAATCGGGTAAGGTTCGTTTGTATAGAATAACTGAGAGCGGGAAAGAGCTTACAGTTGATATTTTAGAAACGGGGCATGTGTTTGGAGAAATTGGTACTTTTACAACAGGTTCTGAAAATTTATATGCTGAGGCATGGGAGGATTCTGTTATTTGCAGAATTGATAGAGTGCAGTTTGAAAAAATAATACGTGAAAATCCAAGTATTTCTTTAAAGCTTCTTGAAATAATCTCCAGCCGCCTTAAGGAAGTCGAAGAGTTACTGGAGTATATGGCATATAGCAGTACAAGGAAACGGCTTTTATTCCTCTTAAATAAACTTACAGAGAAGTTTGGGGATAAATTGCCAAGCAGCAGTGCGGAAGAATGGGTTGCACTTGATATTTACATAACTCATCAAGAATTAGCATCGATGATGGGCAGTATCCGTGAAACAGTGACAGCACTTTTAAATGAATTTAATGCAGAAGGAATAGTGCGCAAATCAGGAAGGCGGGGAACCATGGAAGTTCATAGTGTGCGCTTAAAATGTGCATTAAATGAGGACGGATAAAAATCAGCACTTATTGAAGAGTGCATTAGATCAAATTAAAAAAATGATATATTTCCATCTTTATAATCAAGAGAATAGTGTTGACATTTTTAGTAAAATAAATTATCTTTAATTCAAGATATTTTATTTCGAGATATATTTCGATTTATACTTGAAAGGAGTAAGTCTTATGCATGAGATTCTAAAAAGAATAAATGAACTCGCAGTAAAAAGAATGAAGGAAGGCTTAACACAAATTGAAAATGCAGAAATAATCATTTTGCGCTGTCAATATATCCAAGAATTTCGCGGCTCAATGGAAGAGCTGCTATTAAACACAACCATCGTTGATCCTATAGGAGATGATGTAACTCCTGAAAAATTAAAGAGAGCCCAGGCAAGACATAAAGTTAAGCCAATATGGTAAATCTTATATTATCCAGAAAGCGCGCAGCAGTTACAAAGGGAACCACAAAAAACATTAATTTTAGGTAAGATTATTAAATGCAGAGGAACTGAGGCATTAGTTCAATTTCTCGAAATGATAAGAAAAAGCAAAAAAATTTTAAAATATTATCTCGAATTCGAGATAATAAAAATTAGGAGGAAATAAAAATGATGGACTTAGGATTATTAATTATTAGGCTGGTAATTGGCATATTATTCATTGGTCACGGAGCTCAAAAATTGTTTGGGTGGTTTGGGGGTCATGGATTAAAAGGAACCGGAGGCTGGTTTGATTCCATTGGGATGAAGCCGGGAGTAATGATGGCTCTTTTTGCTGGATTAGCAGAACTTATAGGGGGAATCTTGTTTGCATTAGGATTTTTAACTCCTCTCGCAGCACTAATGATTGCAGGAACTATGATCATGGCTATCGTTAAGGTGCATGGTCCAAATGGGTTATGGGCAACATCTAATGGATATGAATATAACTTAACGTTACTCTCTGTTGCCATTGGTATCGCATTAATTGGCCCTGGCCGATATGCATTGGATTTCTTTTTATTCTAAACTATCCCGAATTAGAAATACTCAAATAAAGCTTTCGGAAATTTTTGTTCCATTCCAGCTTGTCTATAAATTGATTAACTGAATTGATAGCAGGGCATGGCCTAGTCACAGAATATATTTAATCAAAGTTTAAAGGAGTGTTGAAGATATGGGTAAAAAAACAATGGGGATTCATCATATAACTGCAATTGTTGGCCAACCTCAGGAGAATGTAGATTTCTATGCTGGAGTTTTAGGATTGCGTTTAGTCAAGCAAACGGTCAATTTTGATGATCCAGGCACTTATCACCTTTACTTTGGAAATGAGGGCGGCAAGCCAGGAACAATCATTACTTTCTTTCCTTGGGCAGGTGCCAGTCAAGGGGTTATTGGCGATGGCCAGGTAGGAGTCACTTCGTATGTCGTTCCTTTAGGTGCCATGAAGTTTTGGGAAGAAAGGCTTGAAAAATTTAAAGTGCCTTATACAAAAATGGAACGGTTCGGAGAGCAATATTTGGAATTTGATGATCCTCATGGACTTCATTTGGAGATAGTTGAAAGAGAAGAAGGAGAAGTAAATTCCTGGACTTACGGGGAGGTTACCCCTGAAGCAGCTATAAAAGGCTTCGGTGGAGCAACTCTCTTATCAACTCAGCCGGCGAAGACGGCTGATCTGCTGGAAAACATTATGGGACTTGAAGTGGTTGGTCAGGAAGGAGATTTTATCCGATATCGTTCTTCTGCTGATATTGGAAACATCATCGATCTTAAATTAACTCCAATTGGACGGGGGCGAATGGGTGTGGGAACCGTCCATCATATTGCCTGGAGGGCTATTGACGATCAGGATCAATTAGATTGGCAAAAATATGTTGCCGAAAATGGATATGGGGTTACACCAGTTCGGGATCGAAACTACTTTAAAGCGATCTATTTTAGGGAGCATGGGGAAATTTTATTTGAGATTGCTACAGATCCTCCGGGGTTTGCTCATGATGAATCCCAGGAAACAATGGGCGGGAAATTAATGCTGCCTGAACAATATGAGCCGCAAAGGGATAAGATAGAAAGTGTTCTGCTTCCGTTTACACTAAGAGAATTGGATTAAATTTTATAGAGGTGATGCCCGCTATGCTTTCAATTGACCCAGCTGACAATAGTGAAAGAGAAAATTACAAACTTTTAATAGGAAGCATCATACCAAGGCCCATTGCTTTTGTAACCACGATCTCAAATAAAGGTGTATTGAATGGGGCGCCATTCAGTTATTTCAATATCGTAACATCAAATCCCCCAATGATTTCCTTGGCGATTCAAAGAATTGAAGGAACACAGAAGGATACGGCCAGAAATATTATCAGCACAAAGGAATTTGTTGTTCATATTGTCGACGAGGACAATGTAGAAAAAATAAATAAGACAGCAGCAGCTCTGCCTCCTGATAAAAGTGAAATAGAATTAGCACAATTAACTTCAGCTGAAAGTACGAAAATTTCAGTGCCTGGAGTGATGGAAGCGAAAATCCGTATGGAGTGTATCCTGGAACAATCGCTTTCATTAGGAGGGACGGATACTCCTGGCTGTGATCTTATCATTGGAAAAGTTGTTCAATTTCATATTGATGAAAACATCTATGAAAAAGGAAGAGTTGATCCAAGGGGGCTTGCTGCAGTGAGCCGTTTAGCTGACATTAATTATGCAAAGATTGGCGAACTGTTTTCAATCGAAAGACCCAAGTAGAAATTAAGTCACTTTTAAAGAAGTGGAGGGAATGATTTTGCAAATCACTTCAGGTATCCATCATATTACGGCTATGGTTAACGATGCCCAGCGAAATATCGACTTTTATGCAGGGGTACTGGGACTAAGGCTTGTAAAGAAAACGATTAATTTTGACCGGCCGGAAGTTTATCATCTGTATTTCGGAAATGAAAATGGTGATCCTGGAACGGTTATAACTTTCTTTCCTTGGGAGAAGCAGCTCAAAGGGCGGATTGGAACCGGCCAGGTCGGGGTGACCAGTTATGTGATCCCTGAACACTCAATTGAATTTTGGAAAAAACGGCTGAGTAAATTTGGCGTTAAGTTTATACAAACGGTTCGCTACGGTGAAAACTACCTGCAATTCCAGGATCCGGACGGCCTTGAAATCGAACTGGTAGAGCGGTCTGAGGGGCCTTTGAATACATGGGCTTTGAAAGACGTTCATCCAGAGGCTGCCATTAAAGGATTTGGGGGAGCAACCCTGATTTCTGCAAAGCCAAATAAAACGGCTGAAGTACTTGAAGATGTATTAGGGCTTGAATGCCTAGGTCAGGAAGAGGGATTCTTAAGATTTAAATCAGAAGCCGAACTTGGAAATACAATCGATATAAAACTTACCCCTTCTGTACGAGGGCTGATGGGGGCAGGTACAGTTCATCATATTGCCTGGAGAGCAAAGGATGAAGAGGATCATATGAGGTGGAGAAACCTTCTTCAGGAGAAGGGCTATTATCCAACCGAAATTCTCGACCGCAATTACTTCAAAGCACTTTACTTTCATGAAGAAGGAGGCATTTTGTTCGAGATCGCGACAGACCCTCCAGGATTTACGGTTGACGAACCACTAAAGGAACTTGGCAGCAGGCTTATGCTGCCTTCCTGGCTGGAATCGAAGAGGGAGGAATTGGAAGAGGCCTTACCTGCTTTAGAGGTCCCTGTATAAAAGGATGAAAATATTTCAAAAAGGAAATGCCTATCAGTAAAAAAAGCTAATCCGCGTTATTCGATTAGCTTTTTTAGTGTATTATTGGCAGCTCTTTTTTTCTTGGAATTACCAGCTAATAGTTTATCAATCTATTTCAATAACAACTTTTAAGCTAGATCCTGGAAAGTCGTTCTGTTTTTTAAAAAGTGAAAATATCCAGTGTAAGAGCTTATTTACACAAGCAATAATGCCCGTGCCAATAAGCTTTTACACTATCATTTTATAAACTATTCCATCCTTTATGTTCGTTATTTATACTATCAGTAGGAGGGAGAAAAATGATCGAAGGGAAAATTCTAAAATACTACAGAGAAAAACAAGGATACACACAGGATCAGCTTTCAAGAGGGGTTTGTTCTGTCACTCATTTAAGTAAAATTGAGCGAGGCATAACAGAATATTCTGGGGAAATTATTACACTTCTTTCTAAAAAATTGAAGATAAATTTTCAAGACGAAGTAAGGAGTTTCAATAGGTTTAAAGAAACATTAGAAGAATGGAAAAATGCTATTGTTATGTTAGATACCGAAAACATGAAAGTAAAAAAAGCAGAACTTGACGCTAATCTATTAAAGGATTTCCCCGATTTTCAAGTACACTACTCACTGCTTCTAGCCCGTCATTATCTCATTCTTTATGAAAATGAAAAATGTCATAAAGTGATGCAAAAGATCAAGAAACTGGACATCAGCCTTTCACCTTATGAGAGCAATCTATATAAACATGTTCAGGGAATCTGTTATTTTAGTATCGGAAACTACAAGGATTCAATTGAAGTCCTAAAGAAAATTGATTCCAGTTATTCGAGCGAAGAATATTACTACCACCTGGCTATTTCCTATCATGCAGTTCATGACAACACTTTAGCTTACTATTATGCTCAAAAAGCTTTGCGCTATTTTCAAGAAACATTAAATTTCACACGCATACTCGATACTGAGTCGCTTATTATCCTTCAATTAAACGCCAAATCGCAATTTAGCCTAAAAGAGACCCGCAGCTATTATGATAAATTAATCCAATCTGCAAAAAAGATTCAATCTGCAGATAGATTAACTAAACTCTATTTTAATCTTGGACAAGAGCTGTTTAGAAGAAAACATTTCCGAGAGGCGAAAGAGTATTTTGATAAAGGGTTGACCTTACTGAAAGAAGAAGATTTCTTATATCTAACCATGTTAGATTTATACATAGACATTTGTTATAAGGGAAACTTGAAATCGAAAGAAGACCTATTATCCGATGCAAAAAAAGGTTTGCACCTAGCCCAAAAACGAAACGACCAAAGTTATTTATTTTTTCATCTGCATGTTTTATTACTGAACGGGGAGGAAGATTCCTATTATGACTATGTTGAAAATAAGGTGCTTCCATATTTCATTCAGTCCGGAAACGAGGATCTAATCCAGCACTTTGAAGTTAAGCTTTTTCGGTATTATATCAAATCAGAGCAAAACGAAAAGGCATGGGCTCTCGCTAAAAAGAAAATGCTTGCTGAGATGAGCTATTATGAAATGGATTAGTGTCGTGTACTTTTAAATGGAATAAGGACTAATGCCCTCCTCACAAATTTGACGGGTGCTCTTCTTTTCCTCTTTTCTAATTTGATGAAAGAAACAGGCACTTTCCTTGATCAGGAAGTGCTCTTTTTTAATTTTTAGGTCAGCATTATTTTAATGAGTTATTCCACAATCTGGGGCCTATCAGGAGCAAGTAATATGCTCTTTCCTTGTGAATAGGACCTGATTGTGGAAAAGGGATCGTTTGACTTGCTTAGACAATTATAATATGGAAAATAAATAAATCGTCGTATTTACATCACCATGTGTATTCTTTAGACTAAAAAGGCAGAAAATTACCAATGTTATTATAATATCTTCGCGGCTACCAGATAACAAAGGGGAGATAACCTTGAAGAAGAAAATTTGTATTATAGGCAGCGGCACAGCAGGTTTACAGCTGGCTTTTTCTCTGAAAGAAGAATTTGATGTGACTGTTATTCACTCAAATTCATCGGATAAGATCCGAAATGGACGAATTATGTCTACCCAGGTACATTTTGGCTCGACGAGAACCCGAGAAAATCGCTTTAAAATGCCAAAATGGGAGGATAGAACCCTTCTTAAAAGTATTCACATGACGATCGGTAATCAAAAACTATTTGTTGGCAAGCTGAAAGAACCAGCATTATCCGTTGACCAGCGTTTCTACTTTTCACACTGTTTGAAGGATCTTGAAAACCAGGGTGTCTCTTTTCGACTTTTAAGAGTAAATAAAGATCAGATAGAAAGTTTGGCAGATGAGTTTGATTTAACGATTGATTGTTCTGGAAAATCGGGCCCTCTCTTTCCATTTCCTATTGAAAAGCAGCTTTCTCCTATCCAAGTGCCTCAACGAAAATGTATCGTTGGTTATTTTTTGGGGGTAAAGCCAAATGATCCTCCAGGTATAAGCGTAACCGTTCTGCCTGAGATAGGTGAAATGTTTGAAATTCCTGCAATGACAGAACAAGGGCCAGTTACCATATTGTTCATTATGGCAGTTCCAGGCGGAGAGTTAGATGTATTTAAAGAAATAAAGGACGTAAAAGAATTTACAAATCAAATGAAAAATATTACACAAAAATATTTCCAAGACATCCACGAACGTATCCAGCAAGATATCTTTGCTCTTTCCGATGATAAAGCCTTCCTTAATGTTGCCATTAAACCTGTAATTAGAAAACCTTACGTAATCTTTAAAAATAAAATAGTAATTGGTTGTGGAGATAGTGTTTTTCTTAATGACCCAATTACTGGTCAGGGATGTAATCTTTCTTCTTTTTGTGCTGAACAGTTGTACGAAACGTTGATTCAATATAAAAATTCAATCTGGGACATCCGAATTGGTGAGACATATTGGGATCGAACAAAAACTGTTGTAAAAGAAGTAACAGAATGGACAAATGCCATGACTCAGGCATTGCCTCAGCATGTTGTTCAAATCCTGTTAGCGGGCGCAGAAAATCAAAAGATTGCAGATGAAGTTGCAGAATGGTTTGCGAATCCCCGAAAAGCTTATGAAGCTTTTTTTCAAAACATTAATGGCAGCACAGTGGTAAAGGAGTGATTATATGAGTAATTTAAAACTAATTGAAACATACAAACACGATTTGCAAAACTATTCACTTGAGCAACTAAGATATATAACAGCTGAAGGGGTTTGGTCCATTGGACAAATGTACGACCATGTGATAATTGTTGCTATGGAGTATCTGGATAATGTGGAAACATGTGCGGCATCAAAGGAAGAGCAAACGCTCGGGAAAACGGAGTTTGGTGAGCATTTATATAGAATTGGAGATTTCCCGCCAATAAAAATTAAATTACCGGACGAACTAAATACCCCGCCAAGCAATTCAGATAGTAAAGAAGACCTTGCGAATAGGCTAGATCTGGTAAAGCAGAGGCTGAGACAATGGGAATCTAAAGTAGATACTTTAAATCTCAATTACAAAATTAAACATGAAGGTTTTGGCTGGCTGAACGCGAGAGAGTGGTTCGATCTTGTCGGTATGCATTTTCGCCATCACTTGCGTCAGAAGTGTGAACTGGAACAAAAGTTTTTTAATGCATAATTCAACCAATTTAATAAACTAGAACAATTAAAAGAAGGTGATCTTCAATAATTGGGGGCGTTTATTTAGGATCGTGTCCCTTTTCGTATATTAGGCTAACAATAATATTGGGGTCTTCTTCAAATCATAATATCCTTCATACGATTCATTTTCCATTTATCATCACAAAGAAGTAATTTAAAGGAACAGAGATATTTGATATAGATAATGATATCATTTTTCTTATTTATAAAGTTTCTTTCAATGGGAGTACATGCGGAGTTTAAACTTTCGGAGGAGTATAATGATATATTTAGAAACATCGAGATTGCAATTACGCGACTGGGAGGAAGAAGACATAGAGCCATTTAGTCGACTAAATGCAGATGAACAGGTTATGAAGTATTTTCCTAAAACCTTATCAACCGAAGAAACAAATGTGTTCTATAAATCAATTGTATCTGAATTTAAAGAATGCGGATTTGGATTATATGCCGTGGAAGTAAAGGAAAATAAAGAGTTTATAGGATTTATAGGATTTCATAGAGCAACATTTAAAGCTGATTTTACACCGTGTATAGAAATTGGCTGGCGACTGAAAAAAGAGGCTTGGGGAAAAGGATACGCATCTGAGGGGGCGTCAGCCTGTTTACAATATGGATTTAACGAATTGGGTTTTAGAGATGTTTTTAGTTTTACTGCCGATGTTAATAAGCCTTCGAAAAACGTAATGATAAAAATCGGAATGAATTTTATTAAAACATTCAATCATCCGAAAGTTAAGAAAGATAGTCCTTTAAATAAACATGTTCTATTTCATATAAATCAAAAAGAAGAGGGTGGAGTGAGCTAATGGAAAATAATCGCGCAAAGAAAATGTACGATTACCACGTTTGGGCTAACCAAAAATTGATCCAGCACTTGAAGCAGCTGCCTGGTAGGATTTATAACGAGACAGTTAATAGTGTTTTTTCATCGATATCAGAGGTGCTGATTCACCTGTATGCAACAGACATTACTTGGTTGGAGACGATGAAAGGAAGCAGCTTCCACGATACTGTTAGGGAAGTTGAGCGTCGAAAGACAGAAGCATCAAGAGCGTCTATAGATGAACTTAAAGTGTTCTATGATTCGCTTTCAAATGAATTTTACCACTTTTTTGCAGATAATCAGGATCCAGAACGTATCATCATTACAGAGCACCCGAAATATGGTCGCTGTGAGTTCATACTTTCCGATCTCATTCACCATGTAGTGAATCATGGAACCTACCATCGCGGAAATGTGACAGCGATGCTGCATCAGCAAGGTGAACGAGGCGTACCTACAGATTATGTATATTTTCTTTTTGAATGTTAGCTTTTTATGATTATGCCAGAAAAGGAGTGCAATTCTGCAGCAAAAGAATTGTGCTCTTTTTTTATGTTAAGAGCCAGCAATCCTGTTTAATATTATAATTTGCATAAGCATGATACCCACAAGAAAGGAACAATGACTTCAACGGTTTGTGTTTAAGAAATATAGGGGCTATTTTCCTCGTATAAACGAACTGTTTTAGAGAAAATTCAGAAAATAAATTTACTTTATGTACCTTCCTAAAGATAATAGACATAACCAATTGAATAGGAGGGAAACATTTTGCCAAAAAAAGTACTCATCGTGTTCGCTCTTTTTGCATTATTGATTACCGGAGGGACAAGCCTGTCGCTTGCCGACAGCCAAACCGAGCAGCTTGAGTTAAACGGAAAGACGTTAAGCACGGTTACTGTAAATGGAAAGCCTTATGTATCAGTGAATCAGGTGGCCCAGGCTGCAGGAGGGGATGTACATAAAAATACCAATACATTCGTCATTGGCTCAAGGCTCGACTATATTTTAAAGAAAGGTGTGATTCGGGTAGGTACAACTGGTGACTATAAGCCATTTACGTACTTTAATCCGAAAACAAAAGAGTATGAAGGCTATGATATCGAAGCGGCTAAATTAATGGCAGCAGACCTTGGGGTGAAGATCACTTTTGTTAAAACTTCCTGGCCAACCTTAATGGAGGACCTCCATAAAAATAAGTTTGATATAGCGGTTGGCGGGATCAGCCGCAATACCGATCGGCAAAAAACAGCACACTTAACGCATCCTTATATTAATGACGGAAAGGCTCCTTTAATCCGGCAGGAAGATAAGGAGAAATATACAAGCTTGGAAGCGATTGACAAGCCAGATGTCACCATCGGTGTAAACCCAGGGGGAACCAACCAAAAATTCGTGGATGCCAACATTACACAGGCGAAGGTTGTGGTAATCGAAAACAATCTGGATATTCCGAACATGGTTGCTGAGGGAAAAGTAGACGTGATGATTACCGACAGCATTGAGGCCATCTACTATGCAAGCCAGGATTCCAGGCTGTATGCGGCTCTGACGGACAATACGTTCACGAAGAGCCAGAAAGGCTACCTTCTGCATCGCGGGGATACGGTATTCCAGAACTGGGTCAATCTATGGATGGAGGAGATGGAGCTCAATGGAGAATTTGACCGATTAAAAGAAAAATGGATTTACAATAAGGGAGAATAATAGAAAAGATAGGCAAGGCTTCTATTTCCTATGCCAACCTCTTTTTAGATTCAGCCGTGTAAATTCTATTAGAAAAAGAGATGACAGAAAAAAAACGGATGTTTTTGCTGCAGAAATACTACAGGTTTAACTTCAGGTGTGAGTGTGGCTGCCAGTACAGCAGGAAAACGATCTTCCATTAAAGGCGCGATTCTAAAGCAAGAATTGTGCTTTTTCTTTATGTTAAGGGCCAGATTGTGGAGGAATAGTGAAGGACTTGTTCATTTTTGCTTATGGGTAGAAAACCTTCAGCAAGAGGTTGAACGATTAAAAGAATTGAACACCCATTTTGTTTTGAAAAATGACGAGATCATTAATTATATAGAAAATGGTCACTTATGTAAGTTAAAAGCACTAGAAGGAACGATCGTGGAATTACGTGATAACAAAGGAATTTAAGGGGCTATTATTTGAAGTTTCAATGGATAGGAGAAGTTGTAAACTTAGATAAGCACTCAATTAATATGGCAGAACAATCCTTTATCGTGTTTTGAAAAGGAAAAAAAGAAAGAGAAGTGTTTTTTAATACTCGATGTAGTATTTGGTTAATGGGACTCGAAAAAAGTGAACCCACCAGAGTCTTTCGTACCTGAGTGTACATCTGAGACGTGAGTTATATAAGAAATCTCTTTTAGGTATTGCTGATGCAGCATTTTTCAATGAACAAGCGGGGCAGGTTAGTTGGTGAAGGACAAGGAATAGTTTAAGGAGATACAAAATAAAATGCAGGAGAGTTAATCGTACTAACGTGCAGTTTGGTCAAATATGGGGGGATAAACTTTGAATCAAAAGAAAGATCGTATAGGAAGAGTCAAAGAAATCAATAGGTTTCCTGTGAAATCAATTTTGGGGGAGTCTTTATCTTCTGCCCTAGTTGATAGCCGAGGCATACTTGGAGACCGTTTATGGGCAATAAAAAATGAGAATGGAAAATTTGGCAGTGGTAAGACTACACGACGCTTTCAACAGATGGAAAGTTTATTTAACTATAAAGCAAGATATGAGGGGAACACTCCTCTATTAACTATGCCCGATGGAACAGAATATCGAGGTGATCAGGATGGGGTAAACAAAGCATTAAGTGAGTTGTTAGGGTTTCCAGTAACATTGGCAAAGGAAGAGTTAATATCACATTTCGATGAAGGGCCAATAAGTATCATCACAACCTCAGCGTTAAAAAGGTTAAGTAAGGATTTAGGAGAAAGAGTAGACCCTCGTCGATTCCGAGCAAACATGTTAATCGAAACAGAAGCAACAGGTTGTCTTGAGGATGAATGGGTGGATCGACTAATTCAAATAGGAAAGAGTGTTACTCTGAAAATTGTTGCCCCACTTCAAAGGTGCATTATGGTCAACAATCCTCAAGAGGAACTAAAACAGGATGCTCGAATATTGAAAACCTTGGTAACTAATCATGCTGCAATGTTTGGTGTTTGGGCAAAGGTTGAACAATGTGGTGAGGTAAGTGTTGGGGATGAGGCAATATTTCTTGAATAAATGCTGAGTGTTTGGTCTGCATGAATAGTAAATTACTTCACGTAAAATGTGCAAGAGTTGAAGATCAGGGCTGTCGTTGTGGCAGCTTTTTTTTATTCAAGTGAATTAGCATTAAAAAAGCTTAATGTGCAACCTGAAGTCCTGGCAAAAAAGGTAAAGCGATGGCCACAGTTACTACAGGTTTTACTATATCCCTAGCATTTGGGGTGCCTATTGGGACTCTAACTGCTGCGTATATAGACTGGCATTATATTTATCTCATTATTGCAGGATTAACACTTATAAAATTTGCTCTTATTAAACAGATTAGTTCCCAAATTAGAAGCGGAAAAATCAATTCCACTGAAAAAACAATTATTAGTAATAAAGGACAAGAAGGTTATAACCGGACTTTTAACAAGAGTATTTTGGATATTGGGATACACCTTGGTCTTTGCATATATTTCGCCGGGTTATAGAAGATTTAGCAGAACTTTCCACCCTCCTTTAATAACAGTTTACCATATTCATCCAAAAGAAAATGTTGCTTTTGCATAAACGGGTAGAAATTAATCTGGTTTTGAAACTAGATATTTATATATGGGGTCTGTCTCACGTTTCATGCTCTACAAACGGGGCAGCCGTTTTCACTTCTTTTATTGAGGGAGTTGAAAAAGGATAATTGATAACAGGGTTGTATATTAGTTTAAAAAAGGAAATTATCTAGGTGGAAGGGATTTAATGAATAAGGAGAACGATGATATAGATAATAGTAAAATAAATACAGATGATGGTTGGAATAGAGCCTTTTATGGGAGTCCTTCAATTGGGGGTTTTGTTGTTATATATTCAGATGTGGGGAAGATGAAGTAATTATTGAACGTGCTCATGAAAAGATAGCCAAATAAAGAGAAGCCCGAGATGATTTATCAATAAATAGTTAATGGTGACAGGTACCTATAGATACCTGTCATTTTGTGTTGACAAATTGAAAAATTAGCCGGTTAAGTTCTTTTGCAGCCTTGGTCGGGATACGGTGGTCAACATTCTCGATAAAGAATAATTCGTTTTGTGGCAATTTCTCATGCAATTGCCTTGCATAGGAATAAAAGGGCTTATCCTTCTTACCATAAACCAATAAGGTAGGCAAATTAATTTCATTAAGCTGATTGACACAATTGTATTTTAGACTATAGCGGTAATATTGCTCAATGTTGCGGTAATCCCCTTTTTTTGCTTCTGAAAACATATTTTTAAACAGCTTGATATTATTTGAATTATTCCAGGAGATGGACCAGGCTAATAAGTTAATAGCCCCTTTGCTTGAAAGCTTGATTCCTAAAGAAATCTTCTTTCTCAAGTAATCGTCATTTACATCGGGCATTGCCCCAATTGATATTCCCCCCAATGCTCTTTCAGGAAACGTAAGCATGAATTCTAAAACAATAGAACCGCCAGTAGAATATCCGCATAAAAACGCTTTATTTATATTAAGGTGGTCCAATAGTCGAATGATATCCTCAATAATTAGTGGATAGGTTATTGGTTCTGGGGAGTATGGGCTTTTTCCGTGTCCGCGTATATCAAAAGTAATTATCTGGAAATTTTTTGAGAGTTCTTCTAATTGATATTGGAAGTTTACTGAAGTCAATACAGGCGGGTGGATAAAAACAATCGGAGTTCCGCTTCCTTTTACAGTATAATACAGGCTGGCACTGTTCATATTTATCATTGGCATATACTGTCACCTCAATTACTTATTAATTTTAATTTTTTAGCCAATTTGTCTGATCAGGAAAGAATTAAACTGTCATTACAAATGTTAATGAAGACACAATAAATATTTTTCCATACTTTTTTACAAAAAATGCATATGACCAGGGTAAGTAAAACGGGAAAAGGATATGAAGGAGCATTTCGTGTAGCGTCAAAAACTATTTATACAATGGAATGGCATATATATTAATAATTGCAGGGAGGTAAAAGTTAGGGTACGAGTTAGAAGGAATTCTAAAGAGCGAGGATTTAATAGCAGAACGGATACTAGTATATATGCAAGAGACTAGAAAGGTACAGTGTGAAGGATGCATTTTTTCATTTCTGACTATTTAAAGTCTGAATCTATGAAATGGTTTCTTAAGTGTTTTTGGGTTGAACAGGTAACTAATTTGCTGGTTAATACATTTCAAACGCAAGGCAATTTTTAACCTTGCGTTTTTTTTTAATGTTATTTAGACTTAAGGACAATTTTCTTCCTAATCCTTGTTGTTAATATGCACTCTTTTTTAATTACCTTAGTTTTTACTGCCTAATTTATTGCAGATTCGCATACCGTACTCGATTACTTTTTCAATTAAGCAGTTTTGTCTTTCTTCTGTGATATTGAAATTAACATATCCGATGCTTATGGCTCCTAAGAGTTCATTGGCGTGATCGAAAATAGGCGCAGCGACAGATGAGGTTCCAGGCGTTTGTTCGCCATGACTCTCCCCATAGCCCTGTCTTCTAACTTTGCTCAATAATTTTATAAACGAATCTCTTTCCTCAGATGGCACTAAGGAATTAATAACTTTAACAGACTCGGAGTTTGGCATATTAGCTAACAGCACTTTGTTTGCTGCCCCAATATTCAGCGGGATACGAATACCCAGCTGATCATTGATTCGAATCGGATTGTTGAGACAATCAATTCTTTCGACTACAAGTGATTCTAATCCAATTGGCTTGCTAAAATACACACTTTCCTCCACCTCATGCATTAATTTTTCCATCTCTGGGCGAATCAGTCCAACAAAATCAAAGGTGTCATACATTTTAAGTCCATATTCTAACCAGGTGTTACCCATGGAATATAATTTCAAATCGGGGTCCTGCTGAATAAGCCCGTGCTGCTTCATGGATTGCAGGAGGCGATGAAGTGTACTGACAGGCAAGTCGCATTCCTTTGATAAATCTGTAATGGAAATCCACATTCTTGTATCATTTTTAGACAAAACCTTGATTACCTGCATGGCACGATCGATTGTCTGCATCTTTTATCCTTCCATTCCTTTTAATTTACACAAGTGTATTGAAATAAATTAGTCAGTAAATTCAAAATATATTGACATGAAGAATCTATCACTATAATATCATATTATAAGTTTTCCTGTCAGAGGAAACCTATTCCGATATGTGGAAAAAGGAGGTTAAGCCAATTGGTGACTTCAATGTACAAAAAGCTAAACACAGTCATTGTAAAGCATCCAAAAGAAGCCTTTATCAGTCAGGAGCATTTAAGAAGTGAGTGGAAAAAGTTTAACTATATCAGTGAGCCGGATTATATGAAAGCCCAGCAGGAATACGAACAGTTTCTATCCATAATCAAGAAGCATGTCGGCCATATTAAATTTCTGCCGGTTTCAGAAAAGGCGGGGCTGGATTCGCTTTATGCCCATGATCCTGTTAAATTTACGAAAAAAGGCGCAATGATTTTAAAATCAGGGAAAAAATTACGTCAGCCTGAAGCAGAAATTTATAAAGAGTTTTTACAGGAAAAAAATATCCCGCTTCTGGGAGAATTAACTGGTGATGCTGTAGCTGACGGGGGAGATCTTGTTTGGCTGGATGACCGGACTTTATTAATTGGACGCGGTTATCGGACAAACGATGAGGCGATTCGCCAAATTAAAGAAATGACAAAAGAGATAGTTGAGGAATGTATAGTTGTCCCGCTCCCGCATGATCAGGGAGAAGAGGAATGTCTTCACCTTATGTCTTTTATAAGCATCGTAGATGAAAATCTTGCTGTGGTGTATTCACGGCTTATGCCCGTATTTCTAAGACAGATGCTTCTGAAACGCGGTTTCCAGCTGGTTGAAGTACCGGACGATGAATACCAGCGGCTCGGCTGTAATGTGCTGGCTGTTGCACCGCGCATCTGTGTCATGGTTTCCGGAAACCATCAAACCAAACAGAGACTACTGGATGCAGGGGCGACCGTCTATGAATACGAAGGTAATGAAATTTCATATTTAGGCACAGGAGGACCAACATGTCTCACATGTCCTGTGGAACGTGTTTAACTAAAATTAATAAATCATAAGAGTAGATGGAGGAATAACACATGTTAAGAGAATCAACAACAAAATCATCACAAGCTGCAAAAATGTTTCATAACACAATTGTAAAAAGACCCGGCACAACTTTTATCAATGGATTAACAACATCTGACCTTGGAACACCTATTTTAAATAAGGCATTAGAGCAGCATGATGCCTATATTGAAGCACTTAAAGCATGCGGTACAGAAGTAACTGTTCTTCAAAGCAATGATCAATTCCCGGATTCTACGTTTGTAGAAGATACAGCTGTTTTAACTGCTGAGTTCGCAGTCATTTCCAACCCTGGTGCGGAAAAAAGAAATGGCGAAATTCACGAAATAGAGCCGGCAATCAAATCCTTCTTTGATAAGATCTACTATATTAAAGCGCCTGGAACACTTGATGGCGGCGATATTTTACAAATCGAAGATCACTTTTACATTGGGATCTCTACCCGGACAAACCAGGGAGGCGCCGAACAGCTTAAGCAAATTTTAGAATCCGAAGGCTATAATGCAACCATCGTTCCATTACAAAAATTCTTCCACCTGAAAACCGGAATAGCATATATAGGCAATCAAACGATTGTCGTTGCTGGAGAATTTGTAGACCACCCGGATTTTATTTCCTATCAAAAAATTGTTGTTCCTCCGGAAGAGGAATATGCAGCAAACTGTATTCGCGTCAATGACTATATCATCATCCCGTCCGGATACCCGCATACAAAGCAAAAAATTAATGAAGCCGGCTTCCAGACGATTGAACTTGATACATCTGAGTTCCGTAAACTTGATGGCGGATTAAGCTGTTTGTCTCTTCGTTTTTAATACTAGTTGAAAAATGGTCGTTTTAATTTGCATAGAAGGAGCGTTTAGTTATGACACAGCTAAGGTGGGGAACCCCGGATGCATTGCGCAGGTTATTGTGTGAAGTAGTAAGCTGGAAAAGCATGACACTTACGGATGGAGAGCGTAAATTTTCTTGTAAGGTGACACAGAAGCTCAAGGAGTTGACCTATTTTCGAGAGAATCCTGATCACCTGGGGCTCCATGATGCCGATTCGGGCCGTCGGTTTGTAACCGCTTTATATAAACATCCTGATGCCACGGAAACGGTCGTGTTAATCAGCCATTTTGATACAGTAAATACCGAAGAATATGGCGATCTTCAGGAGTACGCGCATCTGCCGGAGGAATTGACGAATTTGCTTCACTCCAGGATTGAAGAGCTGCCGGAAGAAGCCAGGCAGGATCTTCTCTCGGGAGAGTTCTTATTTGGCAGGGGCACGATGGATATGAAAATGGGGCTTGTCATGCATATGGGATTATTAGAAAAAGCTGCTGTTGAACATTGGCCTATTAACCTTATTTTGCTGACGGTTCCGGATGAAGAAGTGAACTCTTCCGGTATGCGTGCTGCGGTTCAGAAGCTTTTAGAATTGAAGGAAAAACATCAGCTCATCTATAAGCTTTTCTTGAACGGGGAACCGGTATTTACGCAGGAACCGGGTGACAGGAACTATTATGTGTATTCAGGCTCTATTGGTAAAATCATGCCTGCCGCTCTTTTTTATGGAAAAGAAACGCATGTGGGGGAACCGCTTAGCGGCATTACAGCGCCTTATATTGCCTCGTTTTTAACACAAAGAATGGAGTGGAATTTAACACTGCAGGAAACGGAGATGGGAGAACAAACCCCGCTTCCGGTGACACTGCAGCAAAAGGATCTGCGTCTGGAGTATTCCGCGCAAACACCTTATCGTTCAGCGGCTTTGTACAATGTATTTTTAATGAAACGGAATGCCGGGGAAATCATGGATATTTTCGAAAAGGTAGCGCTAAATGCGGCTCACGCCTGCAACGAAGCCTATAAAGAAATCTGCAGTGAACGGAATGTATCTCCCATCGGAGAAGTGAGGGTGCTGCGTTATGAAGAACTGGAAAAGCATGCCGTTCGAAAATTTGGTGCAGATTTTGTTGCGGGCATTAAAGACTTGGTACAGAAAAAAGCGGAATGGGATGACCGGGAGAAAACTATCCGAATTGCTGATGCTTTAATCATTCAGTGCCAGGAGCTGACACCGGCAATCGTTCTGCTTTATGCACCGCCTTATTATCCGGCAGTCAATTCCTCTGAGGATAAGCTGGTCGCGGAGTGCATTGAATATGTAAAACAAGAAGGCTTTGAAAAGTTTGGACTGCCTGTTAACCAAGTTCACTATTTTAATGGGATTAGCGATTTGAGCTATGTCAATTATCAGGATGCTGGTGACGGCTGGATCGTATTTAAAGAAAACACGCCAGTTTGGGGCAGCAGCTACAGCATTCCATTCGATGAAATGACACAGCTACAGGCACCGGTACTAAATGTAGGTCCATTCGGAAAAGACGCCCACAAACGAACCGAACGCCTCCACATCAAAAGCGCCTTCGTAGAAGTACCCGCCCTTGTAGAAGGGATGATCAAAATGCTGGCAAAAAAGCACCTAATGGTGTCAGGCGCAACTAGCTGACAAAATGGTGGTTTTCTCCATTCAGGGTGGACAATTCACGAAAGCTTAATGTGTCTGATGCCAATTTAATTAAGGGATGTGATCAAGATGGTAGAGCAAGAGGGTCAGAAGAATCAATTAAACCGGTCGATGAAGCGCCGTCATTTATTTATGCTATCTTTGGGTGGAGTAATAGGAACTGGACTGTTTTTAAACGCCGGCTACACGATCAATCAAGCGGGGGCAGGAGGGGCTTTAATCGGGTATTTATTCGGTGGGGTCATTTTGTATCTTGTCATGGTTTGCCTGGGGGAGCTTGCTGTGTACATGCCTGTTACGGGATCGTTCCAGACTTATGCCAGTAAATTCATTAGTCCTTCGGCTGGTTTCTCGTTAGGCTGGATGTATTTCATTGGTTCAGCCACAACAGCTGGAGTAGAATTTACGGCTGCCGGAATTTTGATGAAACGCTGGTTTCCGGATATCTCGGTATGGGTGTGGTGTGCCACATTCATCCTTCTTTTATTCGCACTCAATGCCTTAACAACAAGAGGCTTTGCTGAAGCGGAATATTGGTTTTCCGGCATTAAAGTGGTAGCTGTGATCTTCTTTATTATTATTGGCTTCAGTGCCATTCTGGGCATCATACCACTGGCGGACAGGCCGGCGCCATATATGGAACATTTAGCTCCTAAAGGCCTTTTCCCTGCTGGAATTGCCATCGTGTTTGTAACGATGATGAATGTTATCTTTTCCTATCAGGGATCAGAATTAATCGGAATTGCGGCCGGTGAAAGCGAGGAGCCTCAAAAGAATATTCCTCGTGCGATTCGAAATGTCCTTTTTAGAATCATCATTTTTTATATTGCTTCTATTATTATATTATCCGCCATTTTTCCTACACAGGAGCTCGGCATATTAGAAAGCCCATTTGTAACCCTGATGGACCTGGCTGGGATTCCATTTGCCCCTGATATCATGAATTTTGTTATCTTAACAGCTATTTTATCAGTAGGAAACTCTTGTATCTATGCTTCGACCCGCTTACTTTGGGCGATGGCCCATGATGGAATGGCACCAAGAGTTTTTGGAAAACTCTCGAAACGGAAGGTGCCGTTCACTGCTCTAGTATTCACCATGATTTTTTCCCTTTTATCATTACTCACAAGCGTATTTGCAGCTGAAACCGTGTTCGTGTTATTGATGTCCATCGCTGGTATTTCTGTCACCATCTCATGGATGGGAATCGCGCTCTCTCAATTCATGTTCCGGCGTAACTATATACAAGCAGGCGGAAAGGCAGAGGACCTAAAATACAAAGTTCCATTCTACCCAATCATCCCGCTGATATGTATTATATTCTGTGTCTCTATCCTGGTATTCCTGGCCTTTGACCCAACTCAGCTGGCAGGACTGCTTATCGGAATAGGATTCCTGCTTGTCAGCTATCTATTCTATTACTTCAAAAATCGGAAAACTGAAAAAGTTAGATCAAATAATGAAATAGGTGCATGAGAGCAATCGCAGACATTTGTATGTTTCGGTGTGATTATTTACCAGGATTAACCGGATGGCCATGATGGCTGTCCGGTTTTTTTATGCTTCATCTTAATCTAATATACTAAAAACCTTAATTTACTTTATCTTAAATGGATGAATAACGACGAAAAAGAAGATAGTGTGGAAAGAATGGTAGTTAATCTGGATGAATAACGACGAAAAAGAAGATAGTGTGGAAAGAATGGTAGTTAATCTGAATGAATAACGACGAAAAAGAGGATAGTGTGGAAAGAATGGTAGTTAATCTGGATGAATAACGACGAAAAAGAAGATAGTGTGGAAAGAATAGTAGTTAATCTGGATGAAAACCGACGAAAAAGAAGATGATGTGCAAAGAATGGTCGTTAATCTGATATTCTAAAAAATAAATCTATTTTACGGGAGAACGGACTGTTATATTCTGTATAATTATAATATTACTCGTTATTTAAGGGAGGGATATCATGATTCCAGGTTCATGGAGAGCGTTAATTTGGATTGGAATAGCTGAATTATGCGCATTAAGCCTGTGGTTTAGTGCTTCGGTTATAGCTCCTGAGCTAATTCAAGTATGGAATCTCAGCTCCAAGTCAGAAGCATGGCTGTCTGCTTCTGTCCCAATTGGTTTTGTAATAGGTGCATTAGTTAGTTCATATTTTGGAATAGCAGATTGTTTTAATCCCCGAAAGGTTCTTGCCGTTTCAGCGTTTTTGGGAGCGCTATTGAATTTCTTAATTATACTGGCAGATCAGGCTTTTTTCGGTATCCTTCTTAGAATATTAACCGGTGTATCACTTGCAGGTGTATACCCGACAGCTGTGAAAATTTTATCACAATGGTTTCCAAAAAAACGCGGGCTTGCTGTTGGCATCTTAATAGCCGCCTTAACGCTGGGGTCTTCTTTGCCGCATTTTATTGTTATATTCTCTTCTTCTTTAAATTGGCATTTAGTGATTATTTGCAGTTCACTATTGGCTCTCCTGGGAGCTATCATTGTCAATTGGGTTTTAGAAGATGCTCCAGTAACAATTAAAAAAATACCTTTCTCATTTAAATTAATTAAAAAGGTAGTATCGAATAAACCAGTAATGCTTGCGAACTACGGTTATTTTGGGCATATGTGGGAATTGTATGCGATGTGGAGTTGGATTCCAGTCTTTTTAGCCGCTAGTTTTACAAGCTATTCTCCAGGGATTCCTCCCTGGTTTATTGCATTATCCTCTTTTTTGATCATCGGGATTGCAGGGGGAATTGGCTGTGTAGCAGGCGGACTGGTCTCAGATAAAATTGGAAGAGCAAATCTGACGATTATTTCAATGGTTATCAGTGCCATTTGCTGTATCTTGATTGGTTTTACTTTTGGTCAATCTATTTGGTTAACATTATTTCTTTCTATCATTTGGGGAATGTCTGTCATCTCAGATTCTGCCCAGTTTTCTGCAGCCGTTTCAGAAGTTGCAGAAGTTGAGTATGTAGGAACAGCCCTGACTTTTCAAATGTGTATTGGTTTCTTGATCACTATATTTTCTATAAATCTAATCCCTATTATTCAGAGGTTAGTTGGCTGGGAATGGGTCTTTGCCTGTTTAGCGATTGGACCGATTCTAGGCATTGTATCTATGGTCCAGTATAAACGGCATGAATTTACTAATGTCAAAGGGACAATAGGTCATTTTAAATAAATGAAACAACGTTTATTTGTACTAACTTTGTGAAAGTAAAGGGTGCAAGAGCTTCAGTATGTGCTGCAAATAAGAAGGCAGGGTTCTTTGTACCAGAGCCACCAAAGAACTTTCCGCAGTTTATGTGGAGTATACGAATAACACACAGGTTTTTATGAGTACCTCTTTAGTCAACTAAAGATGCACACTTTGACAAATATTAAATAATAACATAAACATAAAATACTAAAAACCCTTGCTGCGCAAGGGTTTTTGTGTATGGAGCAAAGGGGCTCGAACCCCTGATCTCTACGCAGCCAGAGGAAAATCCTAATGAACAATTGAGTAAAAGGCTTTAATATACTTTATCGCCATTAAAAATAGAGTTTTTGACAATAACATAATCTACGTGACGAATGGAGTCTAAAGTGGTTCCACCAGCATATGAAATAGAAGATTGGAGATCTTGTTCCATTTCAGTTAACGTATCTTGTAAGGAACCTTTATGCTCAACGTACATTTTCTTACCTTCTACGTTCTTCTTTTCACCTTTTTGATATTCAGAAGCAGAGCCAAAATATTCTTTAACAAACTTTCCATCTTTTTTGATGGTTTCTCCTGGTGATTCTTCATGTCCGGCAAAAAGGGAGCCAATCATGACCATCGATGCACCGAAACGGATTGATTTGGCTATATCACCGTGTGTTCGTATTCCACCATCAGCAATAATCGGTTTACTTGCTGCCTTTGCACACCAACGAAGTGCTGCCAACTGCCAGCCTCCAGTCCCGAATCCTGTTTTAATTTTTGTGATACACACTTTACCAGGACCAATCCCAACTTTTGTCGCATCTGCACCGGCATTCTCAAGTTCTCGTACAGCTTCAGGAGTACCAACATTACCAGCTATGACAAAGCTCTCGGGTAGGTATTTTTTAATATGCTGAATCATATTAATGACAGCATTTGAATGACCATGTGCAATGTCGATCGTTATGAATTCAGGCGTCAGCTCTGCCTTTGCAAGCTCTTCAATGAATTGATATTCTTCTTCTTTCACTCCAACACTAATTGAAGCGTAGAATCCTTTTGCTTGTATATCCTCTACAAATGACCGCCGTTTTTCTGGCTCAAAGCGATGCATAATATAAAAATAATTATTTTCAGCAAGATAAAGGGCTATCTTTTCATCAATGATTGTTTGCATATTGGCTGGCACAACAGGAAGTTTAAATTGACGACCTCCTAGTTTCACAGTGGTATCACACTCAGATCGGCTGTTAACCACACATTTAGCAGGAATTAACTGAATATCTTCATAATCAAATACATTTTCCATGATATCCACTCCTAAAAATAATTTTAATAGTAATGTTCGTTAAAATCTTAAGGTAAAAAAAATCCTAACTATAAATGGGTAGAGTAATCTCACCCATGCGTAGTTAGGATTTTTAGGCTCCTAGTAGAAACTCTTAGACCATAATACTAAGAATATACGAATGATTTTAAATAATTTATTTAAACACAATTTTGATTATAAACGAACTTTTATTATATGTAAACGTTTATTATTCGGATTTTCATTGAAAATTAAAAGGAATTTGAACATTATCATCAAAAAAATGTTTTTTTAATAGGAGGGAGGAAATTAAATCAATATATATAATCATTTTTTGTTTTTCCAGAGCATCGGATTTCTTCTTCCAATAACGGGGAGGATTGTGGAATAAAGGGGTATTTATTTGATTAATGGTCATCGTAGAACAAGAATAGAACCTTTTTTAGTAGGAACAGTGGGAACAGTCGCAGCCGGGATTCTTTTTTGGGGTGTGACTATTTATCTATGGAAAGTATTTATTAAAACATTAATGATCACAGGATTATTGGCCTAAAAGTAAGTCAAGCGGAACCCTAAAGTATGAAAGGTTAAGGGCTAGTAGTTGATTTAATTGGATTGGTTTTTTCTTCTTAATGCCGGCTTTGCCGAGATTGGAAGTGTGATTAGTCTGAAGCGTGCAGATGGATTTAAAAATTGGCCCTCTACGATCAGTTGTCTTGTTTGCGGAAGTTTAAGCTTATATTTTCTTTCTTTGTCAGTAACTTCCCTTCCAGTGGGAACTGCTTATGCAATATGGACTGGCATAGGCGCTGTCGGAAGTGTTTTAGCCGGCATAATCTTCTTTAATGAACCTAGAAATTTAAGATCTACGGTATGGATTATGTGTATTATTGCAGGGGCTGTCGGTGTTAAAATAACTTCAGGACATTATGATTCCATTTGGAGGAGAATAAGTGATGAAAACGATTCAAGATTGGATAAAAGAATATCCTTTAATAGGTGAGCTGGTAGATGTAAAGGAAGTATTTTGGACGAACCCGAAAAAGGAACCGTATCAAACAGGAGCAAAGAAACTTCCGCTTAATGAAAATGATGTAAAAGATGCAGAGGAAAGGTTAATGCGTTTTGCTCCTTACATCGCAAAGGTTTTTCCAGAAACAAGGGAGAATAACGGAATCATTGAATCTCCTATTGTCTCCATCCCCGCGATGCGTGAAAAATTATCACAGATGTATGAACATCCATTAGAAGGGGAATTTCTGCTGAAATGTGACAGCCATCTTCCGATTTCAGGTTCCATTAAAGCGCGCGGCGGCATATATGAAGTGCTGAAACATGCAGAAACATTGGCGATTCAACAAGGTTTATTATCAGTAGAGGATGATTATTCGATCCTTGATCGTGAGAAATTCAGAAACTTCTTTTCCGAATACTCCATTGCCGTCGGATCTACGGGCAATTTAGGGTTAAGTATAGGCATAATGAGTGCTAAATTAGGTTTTAAAGTCACGGTCCATATGTCTGCAGATGCAAAGGAATGGAAGAGAGATCTCCTTAAAAGCAAAGGAGTAACGGTGATCGAATATAGGGAAGATTACAGCAAAGCGGTCGAAGAGGGGCGCAAACAGGCTGATCGTGATCCGAATTGCTATTTCATTGATGACGAGAACTCCCGTGATTTGTTTTTAGGATATGCAGTGGCAGCCATTCGCTTACAAAAACAGTTAGAAGAATTAAATATAACTGTAGATGAAAACCATCCGCTTTTTGTTTATCTGCCATGTGGTGTAGGAGGCGGACCGGGGGGAGTCGCTTTTGGTTTAAAATTAATCTATCAAGATCATGTACATTGCTTCTTTGCAGAACCTACTCATTCTCCATGTATGCTGCTGGGACTCGTAACAGGAATGCATGAAAAAGTTTCGGTCCAAGATTTTGGAATTGACAACATCACATCAGCTGACGGCCTTGCAGTTGGGAGACCATCAGGATTCGTTGGTCAAACGATTGAGCCTCTATTAAGCGGAAGTTATACCGTAAGTGATCATGAGCTATTTAAACTATTAAGCACATTGGCCGATACAGAAAACATTCGTCTTGAGCCTTCCGCATTGGCAGGCGTCATAGGTCCAGTAAAGTTATCGACTAAGAAGCAAGGGATAGAATATGTTCAAAATCATAACTTAAAAGATAAAATGAAAAATGCTGTCCATCTCATGTGGGCTACTGGCGGAAGTATGGTTCCAAAAGAAATAATGGAAGAATATTATATTAAAGGTGCAAAACTATAATTCTAATCTTCGGTCTCCATAAATTTTAGATGAGAGAAAATCAGCGGAATTGCTCATGAAGCGTCCTTAAGAACTCGCCAATCGGCGAATTTCATTTTGTGGAGAGTACACTTGCTGATGTCTTTTACCAAATCTTATTTCAAAAAGTCAAGGGCATTAACACAGCATAAAAAAAATTATGAAAAAAATAATATGTCAAAATTGGTCATTATATGTTATATTAGTAAAAAATTAATATATCAATTTAAATAAGTGCTCACTTTGGTGAGGTAAAAGGGAAACCAGTGAAAGTCTGGTACAGCCCCCGCTACTGTAAGAGCTGATGAAATTACAATGCCACTGAGAAATCGGGAAGGTGTAAGAGTAAGAAGAAGCTTAAGTCAGGAAACCTGCTTATTTAAACGACACTTGCTTTTCGGAGGGAGAAGTATAGGCGGGACAATTATGATCAATTGTTTTTGGGTTTCAGTATGCTTATTTTTATACTGTCATTTCATATGCCTGTATTCCTTTGAAAAGGAGTGCAGGCATTTTTTATTTGGCAAGAAGCATTGAACTTTGAGAATGGTCTTGCGCAGAGTGCCTGCTTGAGCATTACGGCAACAGGCAGGGCGCATGTGCATTTCTTAATTGGAGGTTAGTCTATGAAGAAGGGAAAAATCTTTGTTGTCGGCTTTGGTCCGGGCGATCGTGAGCATATAACCAAGCGGGCTGTGGATGCGCTGCAGCAGAGTGATTGCATTATTGGCTACAAAACTTACGTAGATCTGATCGAGACACACGTAACAGCAAGTTCGATTGTCAGCACAGGAATGACTGAGGAGGTATCCCGTGCGCAGGATGCAGTGAAAAGAGCGGAAGCCGGCCATATTGTTTCCGTAATATCGAGCGGTGACTCTGGGGTATATGGAATGGCCGGCTTAGTGTATGAAGTGCTGATCGAAATGGGCTGGAAGGAAGAAGAAGGAATCGAAGTGGAAATTGTTCCTGGCATCTCCGCGATTAATTCATGTGCAAGCTTACTGGGTGCACCTGTCATGCATGACTCCTGCACCATCAGTCTGAGTGATCATTTAACACCCTGGACGGTAATCGAGAAGCGGATTGAAGCAGCCGGAATGGCGGATTTTGTCATCGCTTTATATAACCCGAAAAGCGGCAGGAGGACACGGCAGATTGTCGAGGCACAAAGGATTCTATTAAAATATCGTTCTCCTGATACACCAGTGGGGCTTGTGAAAAGTGCTTACCGTGAAAATCAGAATGTCATTCTGACGACACTGGCGGAAATGCTTGATCATGATATTGGCATGCTTACAACAGTCGTGATCGGGAATTCTTCCACTTTCTTTTATGACAATAAAATCATTACGCCTAGAGGCTATCAGCGCAAGTACACGCTGGGGGAAGAAAAGCAAATCTTAAAGCCGCATCAGCGTTTAAAAAAGGAAGCGGAGCCATGGGCGTTAAATCAGGAAACCGGGGAAGCCCAGGCCGGCTATGAGCAGATCCAAAGAAAAAAACAAGAATCCAGCTCTTTGGATATGGCTTTTAAGGCATTATCGATGGTAACGAAATCCGAGATTGACCAAACACATCTGGTGCAGCAGCCAATTGAAGATATTTTTGAATTTGCGGTTTCGCCTGGTGTTGCGAATAAATTTATTACAGCTGACCAAATGCGCGTACTGGCAGAAGCTGTTGGCGAGAAAGGCACCATGGAATATACACCGGATCACCGATTTTTAATCAAGGTTCCAACTGTTCAGCCTCATTCGATTGTGGAAAAACTCGAACAGCACGATCTGACAGTCATGCCGGTGGGGGATGTTCTAAATGTAAAAGCCTGCGATTTTTGCTACGGGGAGAAGGCAGAATCCATTCCATATGCAGAGGAAATTGCAGCTGAACTGGGCGGCTTAAAGCTTCCAAAAGAACTGCATATTGGCTTTAATGGCTGCGGAATGGCCTGTTATCGGGCAGTATTTGATGATATAGGCATTGTTTACCGCAAGAAGAAGTTTGATTTATTTATCGGGGCAAAGCCGGTTGGCCGTACAGCCCATGCTGCCCAGCCGGTGGCAGAGGGAATTGAGCCTGATCAGCTGGTGCCGTTATTAAAGGAGATTATCGAAGAATACAAAGAAAATGCGCATCCGAATGAACGGCTTTTTAAATATTTTAAGCGCGTGAAAAAAATTCAGTATTTTACCTATCAGGATATGAGCTCCAAGATCGAAGTAGAGCCGGCACCATGCGGGGATTAGGAGGATCTCATGATTTTATTTTTAGCAGGCACAAGTGATGCGAGAGCATTAGCCATTCAATTGAAAAATCAAGGTTATCCTTTATTGGCAACCGTTGTCACAGAATCGGCAGCAGACAGCTTGAAAGCTGAAGGCATTTCTTTTAAAGTGGGGCGGCTGTCAGAAAATGACATGATTGAACTGATTCAGATGCAAGAGATGACCACTGTGATTGATGCCAGTCACCCCTATGCGGAGGAAGCGTCAAAAACGGCCATGGCAGCAGCTAAAGCATGCAGCATTCCATACATACGTTACGAAAGGCCAAATGAACAGTTTACCTCACCGCTTATCACTGAAGCTGAAAGCTATGAGGAAGCAGCAAAATTGGCTCAATCGCATAAAGGGACAATCATGCTGACAACCGGCAGCAAAACACTGGAAATCTTCACAAACTATTTAATGCGTGATGAGATCCGGCTTGTATGCAGGATGCTTCCAAACATAGGAAACATGGAAAAATGCCATAAGCTTGGCGTTAAACAAAAGGACATTATTGCGATCCAGGGACCATTTTCCGAATCATTAAACAAAGCTCTTTGTGAGCAATACGATGTGACATTGATGATTACGAAAGAAAGCGGCAAAGTGGGATCGGTGGATGAAAAAATGACCGCTGCTCTGGAGATGGGGATTCCTGTTATTTTGATTAAGCGGCCCCCGCTCGTATATGAAAACTTTTGCACTTCTTTCGAAGAAGTGACTCAAAAATTGGGAGGATTATACACATGGCAAACATGAACTTTAATACCACATTTGTACCGTTAACGGTAGATCCGGATAAAATTTATGATCACAGCTTCGCGATTATTAAAGAGGAGATGGGCGAGCATCCATTTACAGATGAGCAGTGGCTGGTGGTTCGGCGTGTTATCCATGCCTCGGCCGATTTCGAGCTGGGCAGAAGCATGATTTTTACAAAGGATGCCATTGAAGCAGGGATTCAATCCATTTTAGCGGGCCGTCATGTCGTGGCAGATGTGCAGATGATAGAAAGCGGGTCAGGACGCAAGCGATTCCAAAAGCATGGCGGGGACCTGCATTGTTATATTGCGGATGAAGATGTTTCAAAGGAAGCGAAGGCTCAGGGGACAACACGTGCGATCATTTCCATGCAAAAAGCAACGAGTCTGCATGAAGGAGGAATCTATGCCATTGGCAATGCGCCAACAGCGCTCCTGGAATTGATTCGTTTAGTGAAAGAAGGGCTCGCAAAACCAGACTTGATTATTGGCATGCCAGTCGGCTTTGTATCAGCGGCAGAGTCCAAAGCAGAGCTGGCCGTGCTTGAAGGAATCCCATTTATTACGAATGCAGGGAGAAAGGGTGGCAGTACAGTGACGGTCGCTGCGCTGAATGCCATTTCGATAATGGCGGATGAACGGGCAAAAGCAGCGAAATAAAAAAGATCCATCTCAAATGCGGCACGGCTATACGACTGGTGCCTGTGCCGCAGCCATGACAAAGGCAGCACTGCAGGCGCTTGTGACCGGAGAGGTGCCAAATGAAGTAACGATTTATCTGCCGGTTGGCCAGTATGCCACTTTTAAAGTGACGGCTTTTGATCGGTCAGATGGACGGGTCATGTGCGAAACGATCAAGGATGCAGGGGACGACCCGGACGCCACACATCAGGCACGAATTCAAAGTACGGTCACATATGCCAAAAAAGAAGGCATCCATTTAGATGGCGGGATCGGTGTGGGACGGGTCACGAAAGCCGGTTTGCCAGTAGCGGTAGGGCAGGCAGCGATCAACCCTGTGCCGCGTAAAATGATCCATGGTGTCGTCCAGGAAGCAATGGACAAATATAAAGTAAATCGGGGCATTGATGTGGTCATTTCGGTTCCGGACGGTTTAGAAATAGCTGAAAAAACATTGAATGGCCGATTAGGAATTATCGGAGGAATCTCGATATTAGGTACAAGGGGAACGGTAGTGCCATTTTCCAGTTCCGCCTATATGGCAAGTATCGCTCAGGCGATTAATGTCGCAAAAGAAGCAGGATGTGAGCATTTAGTCATTACAACGGGCGGACGCAGTGAAAAATTTGCCATGAAGCAGTACCCTCATTTGCCGGAAGAAGCCTTTATCGAAATGGGCGACTTCGTCGGTTTTACATTGAAAAATATTGCAAGGAAGAAGATTCCCAGAGTCTCACTAGTAGGGATGATGGGGAAGTTCTCAAAGGTTGCACAGGGAGTCATGATGGTGCACTCGAAAAGTGCACCAGTCAGCTTCGAGTTTTTAGCAGGTATGGCCAATAAAGTGGGTGTCAATGAGGAATTTCAGCAGGACATTTTACAGGCAAATACGGCTTCACAGGTTGGTGAAATCCTTCAGGCAAAGGAAGAATTCTTTGAAGCCCTTTGCCGAAACTGCTGCTATTATGCACTGAATCATATGAACGCAAGCGTCAAAGTTTCGACAACTCTGTATGCCATGAACGGAAGCTGTCTAGGAAAGGCTGAGAATATTGACAAATTGGATGAAGATGATTGGTATCGGGGATAATGGCGCGGAAGGATTGCTTCCCACATATATAGACTGGATTCATGAATGTGATGTCCTGGTCGGCGGGGAACGCCATTTGCAATTTTTCCGGGAATTTAATGGAGAGAAAAAAGTAATTAAAGGCGGCTTGTCGGCCTTAACGGCTGACCTGCAGCAGGAAACACGCAATACGGTTATTTTGGTGTCGGGTGATCCGCTGTTTTACGGGCTTGGCAGTGTATTAGCAAAAAAGCTTCCATTGGAGATTTATCCTTATACAAGCTCTGTTCAGCTCGCTTTTTCAAAAATGCAGGAGAGCTGGCAGGATGCGTATATTGTCAGCCTGCACGGACGATCTATTAAAGGCTTCGCCCAAAGAATTGACGGGCGGAAAAAGATTGCTATTTTAACAGATGAGAAGAATTCACCTCAGGCCATTGCAGCGTATTTAAAGAAGTTCGGCATGACGGAGTATGATGCTTTTGTTGCTGAAAATCTGCAGGGGGAAGATGAACGCTGCCGCTTTTTCACCTTGGACGAAATGGAGCAAACATTCTTTTCCCCATTGAATGTGGTGATTTTAAAGCAGCGTATGGCTGTGGAGCGTGCCTCACTGGGAATTCCGGATGACAGGTTCGTACAGAGAAAGCCGGATAAAGGCCTGATTACGAAAAAGGAGATCAGGACTCTTTGTCTGCAGGAATTAGAGCTGAAGGAAAACAGCATCGTCTGGGATATCGGTACCTGCACCGGCTCCGTTGCAATTGAAGCAGCGAAAATAGCCCGGGAAGGTGCCGTATATGCAATTGAAAAGAATGAGGGCGACCTGGAAAACTGCATTGAAAATCAATTAAAGCATCGGACAGATTTCACTGCGGTCCTTGGAAAGGCACCTGAGGGGCTGGATGAATTTCCTGATCCGCATGCGATTTTTATTGGCGGAAATGGCGGCAATATGGAGCATTTATTGCGGACATGCCTTTCACGGCTGCAGTCAAATGGCCGGCTCGTTATGAATATTGCCACGATCGAAAATCTCGCAGAAGCGATGCAGCATTTGAAAAATTTGGGCTGCGAAGTATCCGTAATGCAGGCGCAGATTTCAAAAAGTAAGCCAATCCTGCATTTAACGCGCTTTGAGCCGTTAAATCCCATTTTTATTGTGACTGCAAAGAAAGGAAAGAACTAAATGAGAATCGGAACTTTATATGGATTAGGAGTCGGGCCGGGAGATCCGGAATTAATCACGGTAAAAGCATTCCGCAAATTGCAGGAAAGCCCGGTTGTTGCATATCCAAAAAAATTAAGAGGCAGTAAATCCTACGCCCATCGCATCGTTGACATGTATATAAACCCAGAAGAAAAAGAAATGCTTGGCTTGGTTTTTCCAATGACAAAAGATGAAGATACACTAAGGGCTGAGTGGACAAAATCCGCAGAAGCAATATATGGCTTTCTGTCTCAGGGAAAAGATGTCGCATTCGTGACGGAAGGGGATCCGATGCTGTTCAGCACATTTATCCATTTAATGAAGCTGATGCAGACGATGCATCCCGATGTTCCAATTGAAACGGTAGCTGGCATCTCGTCCTTTAATGGTTCTGTTAATCGCTTAGGAATTGCCTTGGCTGATGGCGATGACCATGTCGCAATGATTCCGGCAACCGGGAATATGGAGGAAATGCGGCGGGTGATTGAATCTCATGATGCGATTGTGTTCATTAAAGTAGCAAAGGTATTGGACGATATGCTGAATCTGCTGGAGGAAATGGATTTATTGGACAAAACACATGTTGTAACAAAGGTTACATCTGACGATGAAGTCATATGGAATGTCCATGAGCTCCGGGGAGCTGAATTAAATTACTTGTCATGTATGGTGGTGCGCAAATGAAAAAAATTTGGATTATCGGAGCAGGACCAGGAGATCCCGAATTAATTACGGTAAAAGGCTTAAAACTATTAAATAGAGCTGATGTTGTTATGTATACCGACTCCCTTGTCAGCGAGACCTTGGTGGCGGAAGCCAAGGAGTCGGCAGAGATTATCCGCACAGCCGGGATGCATCTCGAAGAAATGGTGGATTGCATTGCTGAACGAGTCCATGCAGGCAAAACGGTTGTACGTTTACATACAGGCGACCCGGCCATGTACGGGGCAACGATGGAGCAAGTGGCACTATTGAAGCAGCACGATATCAGCTGTGAAGTTGTGCCGGGCGTCAGTTCTGTTTTTGCCTCCGCAGCAGCAGTCGGGGCAGAGCTGACCATTCCGGATTTAACGCAAACGCTTATATTAACAAGGGCTGAAGGGCGGACACCAGTGCCGGAGCGTGAAAAATTACAGGCATTGGCCAGCCATCACTGTACCATCGCGATGTTTCTAAGTGCGACCTTAACAAAGAAAATCACAAAAGAACTGCAGGCAGCCGGTTGGGCAGACAATACACCCGTTGCGGTTGTGCAGCGGGCTTCCTGGCCGGATCAAAAAATTGTCCGCACCACACTGTCTGAGCTGGACGAAGCAATGCGTGTCAACGGCATCCGCAAGCATGCGATGATTCTGGCAGGATGGGCATTGGATCCGCATATCCATGAAAAAGAATACCGCTCGAAGCTATATGATAAAACGTTCACACATGGCTTCCGCAAAGGTGTGACTGCGAATGATTAGTTTGCGCGAAGGTGAAATACCGGTAATTGAGAAGCGCAAACCCTATGCCCTTGTTGCCATTACAAAGCATGGGGTGGCGCATGCGAGAAGCTATGCGGAAAAATTCCCTTATGCTGACCTGTATTATATGAAAAAATTCGAACAGGGCGATGAAGAAGGTCGGCAGATTCAATTATTTGATGGAACGGTCCGCCTATTGTTGCCCGCATTGTTCCAGCAGTATAAAGGGATTATCTGCATTATTTCTCTCGGTGCTGTCGTCCGCATGATTGCTCCGCTTTTGATCGATAAAAAGACGGACCCTGCCGTTCTGGTGGTTGATGATAAAGGCCAGTATGTCGTCAGCGTATTATCCGGCCATATTGGCGGTGCCAATGCATTAACACATGAATTTGCCCATGCGATTGGGGCGGTGCCCGTTGTGACCACCGCATCAGATGTTCAAAAAACAATTCCCGTCGATTTATTTGGAGCCCAATTTGGGTGGATGTGGGATAGCGAAGAAAAATTAACCCCTGTCAGTGCATCGGTTGTCAATGAAGAGCATGTGGCGATCGTGCAGGAAACCGGGGAAAAAAATTGGTGGATGTACGACCGGGAAATGCCGGACAATCTAAAAATTTATCAATCTATAGAGGAAGCCATCAAGGCAAAGCCTCAAGCAACACTGCTTATTACAGATCGCATTCTAGTACCGTATGAAGAGTCGCTGCTTGAGAACGGGGTCCTGTACCGTCCAAAATCAATAGTTCTTGGGATTGGCTGCAATCGAGGCACGTCAATGGCAGAGATTGAAGGAGTAATTGATGAAACATTGGCGGAGCTAGGTTTGAGCAAAAAAAGCGTCAAAGCGATTGCATCTATTAATCTGAAAAAAGACGAGGCAGGATTGCTGGAATTAACAGCTAAATATAACTGGCCGTTTGTGACATACACACCTGAAGAGCTGAATGAGATTCCGATGCAGAATCCGTCGGACACCGTTTTTAAATATACAGGCGCGTATGGGGTCAGTGAGCCGGCGGCCATGAGGTATGCAAATGCGAAGGAATTGCTGCTGGAGAAAAAGAAAAGCGGCAATGTGACCATCAGCGTTGCACGCGTCAATTTTGAGGAGGGAAGAGGATGAATCGATTTGTTCTGGCCGGAACTGGAAGCGGTGTCGGAAAAACAACCTTCACCATCGGTATTATGCGTGCGCTCATGAAGCGCGGGTTAACCGTACAGGGCTTTAAATGCGGCCCTGATTATATTGACCCAACGTATCATACAGCTGTCACCAAACGCCCTTCCCGAAATATTGATAGTTTCATGATGTCCCATGATACCGTGCGTGCCATTGTAGCAAGAGCAAGCCATGATACAGACGTATCAGTGATTGAGGGAGTGATGGGCTTTTATGACGGCAAATCACCATTATCCAATGAAGGATCTGCCGCCCATATAAGCGGGATTACAAAAAGTCCCGTCATTTTAATTGTCAATGCGGCAAGTATGGCAAGAAGTGCGGCTGCGATTGTCAAAGGTTTTCAAATGCTTGATGAAAGCTCCTATATCGTTGGTGTCCTTGCCAATCAATTAGGAAGCAAAAGCCATTTTGATATTGTCAAATCAGCGATTGAACAAGAATGCGGAATTCCTGTCATTGGCTATCTCCCAAAAGGAGCTGTAGCCGAGATGCCAAGCCGTCATTTGGGGCTGGTGCCAGCCATAGAACGCGGTGATTTAGATTCTTATTTTGAAAGTCTGGCAGAAGCGATTGAAGAAACAGTCGATATTGATCAGCTTCTGGAACTAACGAAAGCCCAGGTCCTGGAGGTTTCCTCTTCGATTTTTGATGCTCAGCCGGAAAGACATGGAGTACATATTGCGGTTGCCAGAGATGCGGCCTTTAATTTTTATTATGAAGAAAACTTAGAATTGCTGAGAGCCCATGGTGCCACATTGCATTTCTTCTCTCCGCTCGATAACGAGGAAGTTCCTGAAATAGCGCAAGGGCTTTACATCGGCGGCGGCTTCCCGGAAGAGTTTGCTGAAGCATTGGCTAATAATGAGGCAGCCAAGCTATCTATAAAGGCCGCGATGGAGCGGGGGCTGCCTACATTGGCAGAATGCGGAGGTTTTATGTATTTAACAGAAGAAATCGTGGATCGAAAAGGACAGGCATTCCCGATGGCCGGTGTGATTCCGGGCCGGGTCAGGATGCAGGATAAATTGGCTGCCCTCGGATATCGGGAGATTACAGGTGTTCCGGGCAACTTCCTGATGAATGAAGGAGAGCAGGCAAAAGGGCATGAATTCCATTACTCGGCATATGAAGGGGAGCACTCATCACCGGCTTACTTTAGCAAAGGCCGCTTCCGCTCTCAGAAGGAAGGCTATTTAACTGATAATCTTGCAGCCGGCTATACACACTTTCATTTTGCATCGAATCCTCAGCTTGTGAAAAATTGGCTGGCAGCTTGTTTGGAGGCAGAATATGAATTATTTCCCGTTATTAATGAATCTTGATTATAAAAAGGTGGTTATTGTCGGTGGCGGACATGTGGCACGCCAGAAGGCTGAAGCGCTGCTGCCGACAAAAGCCCAAGTAACTGTGATCAGCCCGGAGGTTACTGAAAAATTGCAGCAGTACATCCATGAAGGGCTGGTGACATGGAAAGAAAAATCCTTCGAGCCGGCTGATTTAGATGACGCTGCCCTGATATTCGCTGTCACAAACGACGAAGAAGTAAACAATGCAGTGGAAGAAGCCGCACAGCATTGGCAATTGCTTAGCCGTGCAGATGCAAAGGGACGTGTTGATTTCATTAATCCCGCAGTTGTCCGCCGCGGTGAATTCGTTTTGACGGTATCTACATCGGGCGCAAGCCCCGGACTGACCCGCAAAGTGAAGTCAGAATTAGCAGAGCAATATGGAGAGCATTACGCCCAGTATGTATCTTTTTTGAAGGAAGCCCGTCAGCGAATCTTAGAGAAGTTTACCGGCAATGAAAAAAAGCAGCTGTTGGCAGAGCTTTTGAATCCTCAACTTTTGGAGTGGATGGAGCAAGGCAATGTGCAGAAGTGTGAAGCATGGCTTCACCTGCGGATAGGAGAAGAACAGTGAGCGGATTTGTATATATTGTAGGAGCGGGACCTGGTGACCCTAAACTGCTGACAATTCGCGGATTGGAGTGCATTCAGCAGGCTGATGTAATTTTATACGACCGTCTGGTGAATAGTGAGTTATTAACACATGCAAAAGCAGATGCAGAGCTGATTTATTGCGGGAAAGAGCCGGGCAGGCATGGATTGATTCAGGATGAAATCCATCAGGTCCTGGTACAACAGGCAAACCTGGGCAGGCAGGTGCTGCGCTTAAAGGGCGGTGACCCTTTTGTATTTGGACGTGGCGCAGAAGAAGCAGCCATTTTGCGGGAAGCAGGTATTCCCTTTGAAATTGTTCCTGGTATAACCGCCGGGATTGCTGCGCCTGCTTATGCAGGGATTCCTGTGACACATCGTGATCACGCGGCAAGCTTTGCCATTGTGACAGGCCATGGCCGCGCCGAAAAGGAGCAGGACTTTTTAAAGTGGTCTGCGCTTGCTCAAATTGACACGGTCGCTTTTTATATGAGCATTGGCAACATTGCTCACATTACGAAAAGCTTAATAGCCAATGGCAAAAGCGGAACAACCCCAGCCGCTGTTATTGAGTGGGGCACAACTGCCAATCAGCGGACGATTACGGGAACGCTCGAAAATATTGCAGAGGATATCAAGGTTCATGGCATCTCGAATCCATCGATGATTTTGGTTGGAGATGTGGTTGGAATACGGGATCAAATTGCCTGGTTTATAGAAAAGGAGCATGAATTATGTTAGAAGCCTTGAAAAAACGGCGTGCGATTCGAAACTTTGAATCGCGCGAAGTAGAACGGGATAAAATCGAAACATTATTGGCAGCAGCCACATATGCACCAAATGACCGCATGCGTGAGCCATGGCATTTCTATGTATTGCAGGGAGAAAGTTTAAAACGCTACGAGCAGGTTGCACTTGATTATCTGCAAAAACGCTTTCCGGCGAAGCCGCATTTAGTGAAAAGCTCCATGGTAGCCATCACGAAAACACCACTGATCATCGTCGTGACATCCGCCATAGTGGAAGGAGATGAAGGGGCAACTAAAGATAATGTTTTTGCCGTAAGCAGTGCGATCATGTCGATGTGGCTGATGGCCGAACAGCTGGGATTAGGCATGGTATGGCGTACAAGAGGCGTTGGCTTGGTGCATGATACCGCACTGCATGATTTTATCGGTGCATCCGGCCAGGAGCAATTAGTGGGAACGCTATGCATCGGCTACCCGGCAGAAGAAATTGCTTCCGAGAAAAAGCGTACCCCATTTGCTGAAAAGACAACTTGGCTGTAAGGAGGAATGGTTTATGCCACAAAAAGGAATGCTGCTGGTTTATACAGGAGATGGAAAAGGAAAAACAACCGCCTCGCTTGGTGTCGCATTAAGGGCAATTGGCCGGGGCATGAAGGTGAAATATTTTCAATTTATTAAATCACCGGATCGTACATATGGTGAACAGCTGGCCCTCAGGAAACTGGGTGTTGAAACTGTGCAGCTGGGAATCGGATTTACATGGACGAAAACACCGGAGGAGCACCGTGAAGCACTTGCGACCGCCTGGCAGACAGTAAAAGAAGAATTAAAAAATGAAACAACAGATGTGTTAGTGCTGGACGAACTGAATAATGCCCTGGCTATTACACGTTTTCCCATTGCCGATGTGCTGCCATTATCTGAGGTGCTGGAGGCCATTCAAAACCGTCCTGAATCGATGCATTTGGTGATCACAGGGCGTTCTGCACATCCAGCCATTCTCGAATTGGCCGATTTAGTGTCTACCATCGATGCCACCAAACATTATTATGCCGAACAGGATGTTAAAGCCTTGAAGGGGCTGGAATTTTAAGCAGCTCATCCCGAGTATTTAGGACCCTGTATCTAGTTAGGTTTTTTGGAAATTGAGGAGAATATCAATGATAAAAGAATCCCATTTGCATTACGATTTTGAGAAGCTCTGGAAGGAAGGCATGCTGGATTGGCATGGCAGGATGCCGGAGCGAATGGTTGATGATGAGCTGGAGGAAGCCTTTTGGATGCAATCCATGAAGAAAAAAAGATACAAGCAAACAGATGAGTATGCCAAAAGGATCTACGAAAAAATGAAGCAGCATATCCCGGAAGACTCAAGCTGTATAGAATTCGGTCCGGGATGGGGGAACTATACCTTTCCGCTCAGCCAGGATGTCGGAAGTTTAACTCTGGTGGATGGTTCAAAGAGTGTGCTCGCATACTTAAAGCAGTACTTTGAAGAGGATGCCCCTATCCAGTTTGTCCACAGTAAATGGGAAGAAGCACAATTGGAGCCGCATGATATCGTGGTGGGGGTGAACTGCTTTTATCGAATGTATGAAATGAATGAAGCATTGAAGAAAATGAACAGGCTGGCAAAAAAGCGTGCCATAATCGGCTTAACGACTGGCCCTATTCAGCCGCATTACGTACTGTTGGATGAGCGGTTTGGCTATGACATTAAATACCCGCGCCGGGATTATATCATGATCGTCAACATGCTGTACCAGTTAGGCATTTATGCAGATTGTGAAATGATAAAGCTTGAGCGGGAGCATCGTTATGATACATGGCAGCAGTTAATTGATACCCAGAGCAAGAAAATCTTGTCTCCCCGGTTTGAGCAGGCACATGTGGAAGCTTCATTGAAACAATTTATTGTCAAAGAGGACGGCCAGTATGTGTACCGTTACCCATTCCATGCAGCTATCATCAGCTGGGAGCCTGTGAAGCATATATGACAAGGGGACGGTTTGCATTACTGTTGGCTGCACTGGGGGCGGGGCTGCTTGCTTCTATGACTTTTGCTGTGATGGTGGGATCTGTGGACATTACCCCGCGCCTTATTTGGGAAGTGCTGTTCTCCAAGCTGGGTATATTCATAGCAGCAGATGCTTCTAAGGCACAGGCGGTTATTATTTGGGATATACGATTCCCCCGTATTGTACTTGCGGCCATAGTAGGTGCCGCACTGGCCATTTGCGGGGCAGCCATTCAAGCATTAGTAAAGAATTCAATCGCAGATCCCTACATTCTGGGTGTGTCATCCGGTGCATCTGTTGGAGCTGCATCTGTTATCTTATTTGGTGCATTCAGCTTGCTGGGCGTCTATGCCATTTCCCTGGCCGCATTCTTAGGTGCCATTTTTGCGGTCATGATTGTGTTTTTTTTAGCACGCGTGAATGGACGAATATCGGTCATTCGTCTGCTTTTGGCAGGGATTGCGGTTTCGATGGTGTTATCCGCCATTACCAATTTTATGCTGATGATGTCCAAGCATCAGGGCGGCATTCAAGCGGTCATGCATTGGATGCTCGGCAGTCTGGCTGGCGCGAAATGGTCCAATCTAGGCATCCCATTTTTTTCACTGCTGCTCGTTTTTATGCTGCTGCTCATGAATTATCGGCAGCTTAATGCATTATTGCTTGGAGAGGAAACGGCCGCGACACTTGGCGTTAATCTGGACCGGTTTCGAATTTTTATCATTCTCTTTGTATCTCTTCTGACCGGTGTGGTCGTGGCTGTCAGCGGAAGCATTGGCTTCGTTGGGCTGATTGTTCCTCACATCGTGCGGATGCTGGTGGGGTCTAATTACAAACTGGTTCTGCCAATAAGCGCCCTGATCGGTGCCATTTTCTTAGTTTGGGCGGATATGGCCGCACGTATGGTGCTGGCGCCTGAAGAAATGCCAATCGGGATTATTACCGCCATTTGCGGAAGCCCATTCTTTATCTGGATGCTCAGGCGAAAGCGTTATTCTTTTGGGGACGGTGAATAGTGATGATCCTGGTCAAAAATATGTCCTTTTCAGTGCCGGACAAGCAAATCTTAAATAATATAACTTTTTCGGTGCAACAGGGAAAATTCATTGGCATCATTGGACCGAATGGCAGCGGAAAGTCGACAATGCTCAAAATCATTTATCGTCATTTAAAACAAACGAGCGGTTTCGTGACGTTAAATGAAAAAGATATTCTCGATATTCCGCAGAAAAAGCTTGCTCAGGAGTTAGCTGTTGTCAGTCAGGAAACTCCGGTACTCTTTGATTTTTCGGTAAAAGATTTAGTCATGATGGGGCGGATGCCTTACAAGAAATGGCTTTCCGCTGACAATCAGGAGGACTTTGCCATTGCAGAAGAAAGCATGGTGCTTGCAAATGTGATTCACCTGGAAAACCGCATGTTTAACCAATTATCCGGAGGCGAGAAGAAGCGGGTGATGCTCGCACGCGCCCTGGCACAGCAGGCAAACATATTAATTCTGGATGAACCGACCAATCATCTGGATATTGAACATCAATATCAATTAATGGATTTGGTAAAGGATCTGCCGATAACGATTGTGGCAGCGCTCCATGATTTAAACCTGGCAGCCGGGTATTGTGATGAACTCCTTGTCATGAATGATGGAGAACTATATATGTCGGGGACACCTGAGCAAGTTTTGACAGAAGAGACATTGAAGGAAGTCTTCCATATGGAGGCCGGTGTATCGAAAAATCCATTTACCAAAAAACTTCATTTATTTTTCTACACAAAAGATGAAATTGAATCGAGGGACCGCCGAACATGAAAAATCGCAGAATTTGGGCTTTTCTCTTCTTAGCGGCAGCATTATTATTAGCCGCATGCTCAGCAGAAGAAGCAAATACAGCACAGGTGAAAAGTGATCAAGCGGAGCAAACGGAGAAAGTGGTTATTGAAAATGAAGGCTTTGTGAATGAATACAAAGAAGCGCCAAAGCGTGCGATTTCATTGAATCAGCATGTAACCGAAATCATGCTGGCACTTGATTTAGAAGATTCCATGGCCGGTACTGCATTTTTGGATAACGAAATTTATGAGCCATTACAGGAGGCATACGGCAAAGTTCCAGTACTGGCAGAACAATATCCATCAAAAGAGCAAGTCATTTCAGAAGAAGCAGACTTTCTATACGGCGGCTGGGAAAGTGCCTTCAATGAGAAAAACATTGCAACACGTGAAGAACTAAAGGAATTAGGCATTAACAGCTACTTACAATCTTCATCTGTTAAAGTGGCACCCACCCTGGAAGATATCTATAGTGACATCCGCAATATCGCAAAAATTTTCCGGGTGGAAGAACGCGGTGAAAAACTAATTGATCAAATGAATCAAGAAATTGACGCCATTACTACCCAATTGCCGGAAGTAAAAGAGCCGCTGGATGTCCTGGTTTACGACAGCGGCGAAACCGATGTATTCACCGCCACACAAAACTTCATGAATACACTTGTCACAATGGCAGGCGGCCACAATGTCTTTGGTGATGTAAAAGGAAACTGGGCCACCGTCTCAAAAGAAGATGCAGTAGAACGCCAGCCTGATGTCATAGTAGTAATAGATTATGGATCAACAACTGCGGAACAAAAAATAGAGTTCCTTAAAAAAGACCCGGCGTTAAGCCAGACACCTGCTGTGAAAAACGAACACTTTGTCATCCTGCCGCTGTCAGCAGCATCTGAAGGAGTTCGTGTTGCGGAAGCGCTGGAGGTTTTGGCAAAAGGATTTTATCCGGAGGCTTTTAGGAATTAGGTGATTATGCGATTTTGTGGATTTTTGAACTAAATTTATCCGCTGAGTTGATTGGAGCGGAGGGCACTTGATCCTCGAAAATGCATTCGCATTTTCTTCGTGCGGTGAGGATTCAAGGGAGATTATTCAATGTCCTGCGGGAGGAGAGGGAGCGGGAGACCCCGCAGGCGAAGCCGAGGAGGCTCCCGTTCCTCCCCGCGGAAAGCAAGTGCCCGCAGCGGAAATCAACGGGCATTATTCATAAGCAAAATTTAATAGAGGGAGGTCACCCAATGACAACCTGGAACCTAACACAAATGCAGCGCCACCTGCTAATATGCAACGGCGCAACCTGCATGAGTGCAGGCGCAGAAGAAGTCACAACGCAAATACGTGATGAAATCCGGAAAAACCGATTAGACGAGCATATTCACACATCCCGTACACGCTGCAACGGCCGCTGCAAAGACAAATGCGTCGTCATTGATTACCCAAAAGGAACCTGGTATTCAGTCCAGCAAGAAGAAACAGCCCGAAGCATCGTTCATGAAGCAGTGAAAGAAGAGTCCATCATCTATTCAATGGAACACGGCGAACGCAAACGCAATGAAAGCCGCATTAAAGGAATTGATAAATACAAAAAAGGAAAAGGGCCAATGAAAAAAGCTGTCTTATTTGTCGGGCATGGCAGCAGGATGGAGGCAGGGAATAACGAAGTCCGCCGATTCATCGATCAAATGAGAAACGACATTGACCCAGCCCTTCTGGTAGAAACCTGCTTCTTAGAATTTGCATCCCCCAATATAGAAGATGGCATTCAGCTTTGTGCTGAAAAAGGGGCAGATGAAATCCATGTCATTCCCATCATCTTATTGCATGCCGGACACTCCAAACTGCACATACCGGCAGAAATTGAACATGCCAAAGAGCACTTCCCTGATATTCAGTTTACCTATGGCCAGACGATAGGAGTTCATGAGGAAGTTCTTGAAATATTAAAAACAAGACTTGCTGAAACCGGTTTTGATGTAAATCAAACACATGAAGATACAGCTATTTTATTAATCGGACGAGGCGGCAGTGATCCCTATGCCAATGCAGATTTTTATAAGATAAGCAGATTGCTGTGGGAAAAGTTAAATGTATCATCCGTTGAATGTGCCTTCATGGGGGTCACAATGCCAACCGTCAAAGATGGTATGGACCGCTGCATTAAACTGGGGGCCAAACGAATCATCATGCTGCCCTATTTCTTATTTACCGGCATTTTAATGGAAAGAATGAACAAAATGGCCGAACAGTTTAAAGAAAGCTATCCTCATATTTCCATTGATATTGCTGAATACTTCGGCTACCATCCAAAGCTGAGATCCGTCCTGCTGGAGCGAATGAACCAGGCTCTCGATGGCACTTCAACAGGAATGCAGGACCTGGAAAATTTCCGTAAGTATGCGGAAGAACATGGCTATGAACATCATCACCATCATTAAAATGAATAATTCCTATATGATTATTATTCCGGCTGCCAATTGGCAGCCTTTTTTTATAAGAAGTGTTTAGGTGCAATGCTTTAGGAATAAATACATTCAAAGTGGGTGAATTTAGTAATATCTGTAATAGGAAAGGCTGATCATATATGGAGAAAAAATTATTAAACCTGCTTCTCGGATTGTGCATTTTTTCTGTTCCATTTTTGTTTAAAGGGAAAAAAATGAGGGAGACTTTAGTTATTTTTTTCTCGAAAGGCGTTCTGGCTACTCTGATTGATGCCTATGTTGTTGGCACGAAAAGAGTAGAATATCCGGTCCGCCCTTTTTCAAGAATTTTTAAAACCAACCTGATTTATGATATTTTGTTTTTCCCGCTCTTAAGTGTGATTTGGGTTAAGATTTCTTACAATGACAATTTAAGAGTTATCTTTCTCAAAAGCTTGATATTCAGTGTCCCAATGAGCATCGCCCAATGGTATTTTGAGAAAAACACAAGACTGTTCAAGTGGAGGAAATGGTCCATTTTCCACACCTTTGGGAGTGTGAATTTCACTTTATTCACGATAAGAGGATTTGTTGGGTTTATTAAAAAATTGGATCGATTGAAGAATAATCGGAACTTATCTGAGTTTGAAGGTTGATGATGTTCTGCAAACCGCCTTACTATCTCCCTTAAAAAATGCTGCCATAACGGCAGTTTTTTTTGTGTAAATCTTACTCCATGCAAAGTCACAAAAAGGCAACAGGTATTATTGCACAACCGGCATTCCACATTTAATGTGAATGATCATTATTACTAAATTTACGCTCTGTCCATAAAAAACGTCCGTTAACACCTTAGCTAATATAATTACGATTAGGTAACATGCAAAAAGAAAAAATAATTCGTGCCTCCATATAACTTGAAAAGACCCCATTTTGACAATCTGATCGAATTCTTTTATCCCGTTTTCCTCCACGGCATATGAACGAGTTAGTTATGTCTTTTCTTATTTTTATATGTGCGATTTTATAAGGATATTAGGAAAGGATTAATTATTAACTTATCGTTTTCAAACAATGTTGAGGGAGTGAAGGACTAATTAATTCTTTATGGAATAAATAAGTAACAGGAGTCTAAAGAAAAGAAAAGGAAGGCTGTGTGGATTAAATGCAGGATGAAATAAAGAAATTTTCACTTGTGGGTACAGTCATAGCGGTAAGCTTAAGCAAAAAGCATACTTTCAGTAAAAAAAATCAAAATATCATAAAACTGGTAAAGGGGTTAGGGGTGGAAGGGGATGCCCATTTTGGTTCAAAAGTTAAACACCGATCAAGAGTGATACAAAACCCTGACCAGCCGAATCTAAGACAGGTTCATTTAATTCACAGTGAGTTATTTGAGGAGCTAGCAGTCCGGTTCCCTATTGAACCTGGACAAATGGGTGAGAATATTACAACAGCCGGAATTAATCTTCTTGAATTGCCCGTAAACTCAATCTTGTTTCTGGGTCATTCCGCTATGATCAAGATAACAGGACTGCGGAATCCCTGTGCTCAGATCGATCAATTTCAGCCTGGGCTTTTAAATGCAGTTATAGAGAAGGATGAAAATGGGAACCTCATTAGAAAGGCCGGCATAATGGGAATTGTTTTGGAGAGCGGGGAAGTGAAGCCGGGCGATGAAATCCGAGTTGAATTACCGCCAAAGCCTTTTAAAAAACTGGAACGGGTTTAATACGCGGCACAAGGAGGTTGAATAATTTTGAATAACCGGCTGGTTCCAATTTTAATTGGATTAATGGCTATACTGTATATTTTCATTGTTCCTTCTGAGCCACTGGCAATCAAAGTTACCTTTAAGCTGATTCCTATGGGACTCATTATTTTTTATGCATGGCAAAAACTCCCTGCCAGCCCTGGGCCGCCATTGCGTTTAATCGTTATCGGCCTGTTTTTCTGCATGCTTGGTGATGGATTCATTGCTGTTTCGTTTGTTGCCGGGCTTGGTGCTTTTCTTGTTGGGCATCTATTTTATTTGACTGGTTTTTTGAAGATGTCCCGGATGACAAAGTTCCGCATATCAGCCATCATCCCGATAGGCTTGTATTCTTTGATCATTGGCAGCCAGCTGGTTGCTTCCTTGTCCGGAGCAGGAAATGTTGCATTAGTGATTCCGGTTATGGCTTATATGCTGGTCATTTCCTTAATGGCGTTATCAGCCATCCTAACCGGGAACAGGCTGGCCATTGCGGGAAGCATTTTGTTTGTAATCTCTGATTCCATCCTTTCATGGAATATGTTTGTTTCAGACATTGTTTATTCAGATGTGCTTATCATGACCACTTACTACTCTGCTCAATTCCTGATTGCGAGAAGCCTTGCTTCATTCAGAGAAGCGGCAGGGCAAATCACAGCCATACCGGATGTTAAGCAGCGCCTATGATTACTAAACCAATAGTAAAAAAGACTTTCTGATAAAAAGGAAAGTTTTTATTTTTTTCCTGTTTCTTTTTCCAGACCTTGAAAACTCTCCATTCTCGTTATCCAGTACCCGCAGTAATAAAGAGTGAGAAAGATGACAAAATCATATAAAGTAGACCAGTTTTTTGGATCATAAAAGTCGATGGCATTAAAGAAATTCATCCCTCCAAAAGCTCCAATGGCAGAGAAGAGTATTCCTTTTAACAAGCTATTCATTTCAGGCTTTATTTGAAGGGCAAACATGATTCCGACTGGTGCTAATGAAAAGTGATATGGCAAAAATAAAAAAGGTGCCAGTGGAATAATGATCATAGGGTATGTCCATAATCCCAAAGATAATGCAGCTAAATCGATAATAAGAGACAATATGATGACTATAAACCCAGCTAGGAGAAGACGTCCGGTGCTGTCTTTTTTTCTATACTTAAACCAGATCAGCCAGGGAATGATAAACAATGCAAGTCCTGCCCACCATTGCCACGTATTGATAAATTCGTCCTTCACAATCTCCGCGAATACAGAGCTAATATTCGTATATTGTTCATATGCTTGTTCAGACCTGGACAGTCCTTTTTCAAATGCCATACCTATCACCCATTCATTCTAGTGTAGCTTCCAGTCGTCCATCCGTTTTTGGAAAGGTTTCCTAAGCTGTTCCTCCTGTGCTATTCAGGCTGAGAATCTGACGAAAACTATGCATTTTTCACCATTCTGTAGACAACCTATACAGTATAGGAGGTAAAAATAGATGCCTAATCCATTAGAAGCAATTTTTAATATGCTCAGAATTGCGTTTGATAATACCAATGAACCTAAATCACCTCTGCATGTCATTGAAGTTGGAGACATGTGGACGTATTTGGCATTGGTGGAGGAATTCATACGATACGAAGAAATTGGCTTAAACACGACTTCTGATGACGAAGTGAAAGAAATGCTTACCGATGTAGTAAAAATATGTGAGTCACAGGTCAAGAGATTAAGCACGTTTATGAGAAAAGAAGGAATTCCTTTACCTGACGTGACCTCAGCAAAACCCCATTCAGCTCCAAATGAGATTCCTTTAGGCGTTAAGCTGACAGATGATGAAATTACCAATGGGGTCGCATTTAAGCTAGTAACATGTTCCACTGCCTGTGCTAAAGGACAAGCAGACTCTGTCCGTAATGATGCAGGCAATATGTGGACTGAATTCTTTTTAGAATGGACAATGTTCGGAGCTACTTTAAAAACACTCATGAGGAAGCGCGGATGGCTGAAGGTGCCGCCGTATTACTACGCTCCAGGTGCTCCAAAAATGTAAAACCCAATTCATGCCGGAATTGGGTTTTTCTCTGGGCAGAGACCAAAAATCTGTCAAAGATTTACCATGCTATTCATAAGTATCTTAAGCGGAAAAAAAAGCCATTAAAAAATGTAACAGTTTATTTACAATCAATATCATTATCCTCTATAGTATATTGGATCCAATTTTTCTCAACAGGCTTTTAGACAAGTAATGCTATTTTTGCTGTTCATGAGGAAGAGAAGGACATATCCAGGTTTGAAAGCCTATTACTAATGCTTTAGACTAATGATATGGAAGATTTTTGTTATTTTAGGTTTAATAGTCTTATTTAAAAATAGAAAAAGTACTTTTGACCAATTGCTACTTTTTTAAACGAGGTGTACGTAATGGAGCTGAAAAAATATAAAGTTCTATTATTTGAGAAAATAAAAACGCAGATTACAGACTGGTTTGAAAATAATCTGTCTGAGAATATAAAAAAAGAAGAGGTATACAGGTTCCTGCATTCCATAAAGGGCACTGCTGGAACCCTGCAGCTCACCGGGCTCCATCAGCTGGCCGATAATCTGATCTTGGATATTGAAGATATGGATGAAAAAGAGGATTGGGATAAGGAGGCTTTGCGAAATTATCTTTTCGATTTAATTGAGATGAGCTATGAGTATGAGCATTTCGAAAGCTCTTTAAAGCAGCAGGCTCCGATAAGGGTGGAAAATGCCCCTCTTGTTCAGCTGATTGATGATGATATTTCCATGCTGATTCTTCTGAAAGATGCACTCGAAAGCAGGGGCTGGATGGTTATTGCCAGTACTGAGCTGGAGGTTGCAGCAGAGCAGTATTATGACCATCGCCCAGATTGTTTAATAGTAGATATTAATTTGGAAGGGGAAAGTGGTTTTAAGTTTTTGGAAAGTTTAAAGAAACATACTCGAAATAAGTATGTTCCAAAGATAATGATCAGTGTAAGCAATGATCGGGAAACCAGATTAAACTCCTATAAAATGGGTGCAGATGATTTCATCTCTAAGCCGATTGACATAGAGGAATTTCTATTAAAGATAGACAGGCACTTAGCAAATAAGAAATTATTTGATCAATCTGCAATGCTAGATGAATTAACCCGAGTATATAATAGAAGGTTTTTTGAAGACAGTTTAGCAGTATTTATGAATGAATTGTCCAGAAATCATCGGACCTTTTCACTGGCTATACTTGATCTTGATTTTTTCAAAAACATTAATGATACATATGGCCATCCGGCAGGTGATACAGTCCTTGCTGAATTTGCAAAGTACTTAAAAGAAAATGTCCGGCAAACAGATTATGTGTTCCGATATGGCGGCGAGGAATTTGTCGTTTTATTCTCTGGCGCTACAGATTCAGAGAGCAAAATAGCCCTTGAAAAGATTTTACAAGGGTTTTCGGAAAAGAGGTTTGAACAGTGCGGCAATTCATTTAGCGTTACTTTTTCTGCAGGAGTTTTTATGGTCGATCAGCCGGGGATAGAGAAAGAAACCATTGTAAGGGCTGCTGACCAGGCTTTATATGAAGCGAAACAAAAGGGAAAAGCAAGAGTGGAAATAGGTAAAGCCGATCCTATTGCAAAGCATAAAAAAAAGCTTTATGTCTCCGTTATTGACGATGACTCGATTATTAGAATGATGCTCACTAAGGTTCTCAGCAATATGGAGTTCGATCATGCAGACTTGGATATCCAGGCATTTGAAGACGGGCGAAAATTTCTGCATTCAAATCGTATAGAAGAAAAGGGGCCCCATTTTCTGGTTCTTGATGGGATAATGCCTGTAATGGATGGTCTTGAGGTTATGCAGGAAATGAAAAAGTCGAAGAGAGCTAAGGACATTCATGTTCTTATGCTGACAGGGCGAAAAAGTGAGCAGGATATAGCACGTGCACTGAAACTCGGAGCTGAAGATTACGTGACAAAGCCATTTAGTCTTACAGAACTGGAAGCTAGAATTCAGCGTTTAATTAAGAGGCTGATCTAAATGCTGAAGAATGAAATATTCTTCCTCGGTCTATTAGCTGCTGTCATTTCTGGATTACTGCTTCTCATTCTGTTGTACCTTGTCATAAGAAAATGGCTGGAAGATCGAGAGCGCAGAAAAATTAATGAATGCATTGAAACCCTTAGCCCGCTGATCTTCGAATTTATCTCAGAAGGAGAAATAAGCCGGCAACTTCATTTGGATAATGATATAAAAAAGAAGGCTGCAGAAGAGATTTTGTCTAAGTTCGCAGCCAATTTAACAGGAGAAGAGGAAACGGGAAAACTCAGGGAGTTTGCTGACAGGAATCTGAGAAATTACTTTCAGAGACAGTTGAAGAGCAGAAGGTGGAGTACTAGAATGAACGCACTCTACACTATCGAAGATCTGCATTTCATTGAGTTACAGCCTCAAGTTTTGGAATCAGCTATAAAAGAGAAAATATCACATGATGAAAGGGTACAATCCTTGAGAATACTTGCGGCATTTCAATTCGAAGGAATTCCTGATCTTCTTCTGTATAATAGTGAAAATCTATCGGACGGTGAATTAAGGAATATCATCCTCCGGCTGAATGAAAACTTGTTCAGTCGTTTAATTTCAGATTTCCATAGTGCTGCAAACCCATTGAAATACGCCATAATAGATTCTGCTGGAATAAGAAAAGAATTAAGATATTTACATTTCATTGAGTCAGTCTATGCCAGCTATGATGGGGAGACTCGTTTAAGAGCAGTAAAGGCACTTTCTTCACTAGGGATGGTTAAGGATATATCACCCTATCTGGACTTGCGTCATTCCGAGGATTGGAAGGAAAGGATGATGGCTGCGAAGCTCTTCGGTTCATTAAAGGAACCTGAACTCATGCCACATTTACTCGACCTTCTTCATGATCGTTCCTGGTGGGTGAGATCTCAGGCTGGGCAATCCATTATGATGTTCCCTCGCGGAAATGAAGAATTGCAGATTGTACTGGATACCTCGGATGATTCGTATGCAAGGGACATGGCCTGGGAATGGATGAACAAAGGAGAATTTGGTTGATTATGGCTCTTATGTGGGGAAATATATTGGTCGGATTTGCTGCATTTATAGCAGTCTTTATGGTGCTGGTCATTAGTTTCTATTCAATTATTTTAGTAATCTCAGTTTTTCAGCTAAGGAAGGAATATTTGCTGAACCGAAACCAGACATTTGACGAGTATATGAATGAATCCTTCGCAAAACCGGTTTCCATCATTGTACCAGCATATAACGAAGAAGCGGGGGTTGTTGCCAGTGTACGCTCCCTTTTGAGTATAGACTATCCTTCTTTTGAGATTATCGTTGTCAATGACGGTTCAAAAGATGACACCATTGAAAAAATGATTACACATTATCAAATGAAGGAAATTAATCCAGCTGTCAGGAAGCAGGTTGAAACAAAGGCTGTTAAAAAAGTTTACCAGTCCGCTTCTCTTCCAAATCTATTTTTAATAGACAAAGAGAATGGAGGAAAAGCTGATGCGCTGAACGCAGGAATTAACTTTTCCCATTTTCCTTATTTCTGTTCATTGGATGGAGATTCTGTACTGGAAAGGGATGCTTTCTTAAAGGTAATGAAGCCTATATTGGATTCTGATGGAGAAGTGATTGCTTCGAGCGGAAGCATCCGCATTGCGAATGGCTGTGAAATACAGGACGGCAATATTTTAAAGGTTGGCTTAGCCAGGGAGCCTTTAGTCATCATGCAAATAATCGAATACTTAAGGGCCTTTTTAATGGGCAGGATTGGGTTAAGCCGGCATAATTTACTTCTGATTGTCTCTGGAGCCTTCGGTGTTTTTTCCAAGCAATGGGTCATTGATGCGGGAGGCTATAAAACCAATACAGTTGGCGAGGATATGGAGCTCGTAGTAAGGCTCCATAGACTTATCAGAGACAAAAAGCAAAAGAAAAAAATCGTCTACGTCCCTGACCCTGTTTGCTGGACCGAAGTTCCGGAAAGCACAACATACCTTAGAAGACAAAGGCGAAGGTGGCATCGCGGATTATTTGAAAGTCTGTGGACACACAGGAAGATGACCTTTAATCCAAGATACGGCCTTATAGGGTTTATTTCCTTTCCATACTTTTGGATCGTAGAGTTTTTGGGCCCGATAGTTGAATTATTGGGATACATTTATGTGGTCATTTCCCTATTTTTGGGTGGTATCTATCTTGAGTTTGCCATCCTGATTTTTCTGCTATCGTGTTTATATGGTTCACTTTTCTCCATGGCCGCCGTTTTGCTTGAGGAATGGAGCTTAAGGAAATTTCCAAAAATCTCTGATTTAATCAAACTGTTTTTCTATTCATTGACTGAAACGTTATGGTACCGGCCTTTGACGGTTTTTTGGAGATGTGAAGGAATATGGCAGCTGGTCAAAGGCGATACAAGCTGGGGAGAAATGAAAAGAAAAGGTGTTTCCGGATGAGACAATTTACCAAAGGGCAAACAGCCGTTTTTCTGTTTGTTCTTGCCGTGCTGACCGTTGTTTCCAGTCCTTTCTGGTCATGGTGGCTAAAGCAGGATCAAAAACTGAATGTGTTTATTTTGGACAAAACAGTGCCGGATGATTCTTATCGGGAGCATAAGGGACTTATATGGATTTTAAATAATGAAAAATATATCAAATCAGATGGGGATCGATACAGTATTGAGGCTGATTATAGCGGCTTTAAACCAGGAATGAAAAATGAATATACGATTAAGCCATTACCGGACAATCTTGAAAAATATCAGGTTCTTTACCTTGCAGATACGTATGGGGTTTATGAGGAAGAATTCTATGGAAGCAATCCATTGGGAGAACGGTCTTCTAATCTATATGGCGGGCTGCAGGAGGAGGAAGTTATCCAGTTGGAGGAAACGTTAGTTTCCTCCAAAGGGAAAACACTCATTGCCGAATTCAATACGTTTGCAAGTCCTTCATCAGATGAGGCCCGGCACCGATTGACCAATTTATTGAATATCAGCTGGAGCGGGTGGATTGGGAGGTATTTCCCTGACCTGTCTGGCAATGAGGTTCCTATCTGGGTAAAGGAACACTATGGAGACGGAAATTGGGGGCTTAAAGGTCCCGGTCTCGTATTTGTGGACTCGAATGATTACGTTGTGGTTGTCGAAGAGAGTGAAATGGAAGGTAAAGGGGTTGAGTTCCGCCTTACGGATAAGGGCGAGGATTTCTTCGGAAAGAAGGTGGGAGCGCCCTATCGGTATTGGTTTGATGTGATCGAGGCAAGAAATGCGGATGAAGTACTGGCTGAGTATTCATTGCCTCTTACTAAGACAGGAAAAAGCAAGCTGCAGAATGCCGGAATCCCTGAAACCTTCCCAGCTGTTATTCAGCACAGCAACGCTGCTTATTCTTCCTATTATTTTGCAGGCGATTATGCAGATGAAGCAGAAGTGCCAACTATTTATCAGACGAGAGGACTGGCCAAGTGGAAAGAACATTTTAGTGCCAATGATTCTTTTTACTGGGAAGCGTACGTACCAATGATGAAAAAGGTGCTGCAGGTAAAGCCGCAGCTGGCAAATAGCAAATTCACTCCGAAAATAGATGAGACCAATGGAATACAATTCAATAGCCAAACAAGTGAAGATTATATTCAGATAATGAAAAATGGCACCTGGGAGGATCTGCTAATAAAAGGGGTCAATATGGGAATAGCCAAGCCTGGCCATTTCCCGGGGGAAACAGGAATTACTGAAGCTGAGTATTTCCGCTGGTTTAAAGCAATAGGTGAAATGAATGCCAATGCCATCAGGATATATACTTTGCATCCGCCGGCATTTTATGAAGCATTTCATAAATATAATCAGATTGCTGAAAAGCCATTATTTCTATTCCATGGTGTCTGGGTCAATGAAGAAACACTGGTTAAGGAGCAGGATGCTTTCTCAGATGCTGTAACTAAAGATTTTAAAAATGAAATGGAGAAAATGATTGATATTATTCATGGAAATGCTGTCATTGAGGAGAGGGCGGGGCATGCTTCAGGCGAATATACATTTGATATCTCACCATATGTGCTTGGCTTTATGGTTGGTATTGAGTGGGATCCTGAGGCCGTCAAAGGCACGAATGATAAACATAAGGGACTTCAGCAATTCTCCGGTGAGTATTTCCAGACAGCTGATGCCAGTCCGTTTGAAATCTGGCTTGCTGAAATGATGGACTATGCCGTAAATTATGAAACCGCGAGCTACGAATGGCAGCATTCAATGAGTTTTACCAACTGGGTAACGACCGATCTTCTGGAACATCCTTCAGAGCCGTCGGTTAAGGAAGATATGGTTTCTGTAAACCCTAATCATATAAAGAAGACAGATAGGTTTCATGCTGGCCTTTTTGCCTCTTATCATGTTTATCCATATTACCCTGACTTCCTTAACTATGAGGAGAAGTATGTCAATTACATCGATTCAAAAGGGGAAAGGAATAACTATGCAGGCTATCTTCATGATTTAATCGCTGTCCACGAGATGCCAGTAATGGTAGCGGAATTCGGAGTCCCTTCGTCCAGGGGGATGACCCATGAAAACGTTGGGGACATGAATCAGGGATTTCACTCCGAGGAGGAGCAGGGAAAAATAAACAGCCGGCTGTTTGAGTCCATTGTTTCTGAAGGTTATGCGGGCGGTCTCGTGTTTTCCTGGCAGGATGAATGGTTTAAGCGAACCTGGAATACGATGGATTATGATAATCCTGACCAGCGTCCATACTGGTCCAACAGGCAAACAAATGAACAGCATTTCGGCTTGCTGAGCTTTGAACCAGGTAAAAATGAAGCTGGAATATATGTGGATGGCATTACAGGTGATTGGAAAAAGCTGAATGAGAAACCTGTCTACAGTTCTGGCCGCAAGAATTCTTACTTGAAGGATATGTATGTTCGTTCTGATGAGGAACACTTATATATCCGGCTGGATTATAACCATCCTATTGACCTGGAGAATGAGACCACACGTTTACTGATCGATACCATTACAGAGCAGGGACAGACTTCGATCCCGGTTCTGACAGGAAAGGTCAAAACGGACTTCGGAGTTGACTTTATGGCAGAAATAGGCGGACAGGATAAATCCAGACTTTTAATAGATAGCTATTATGATACTTTTTATTATCATTATAGCCATATGCTGAATATGATTCCGAATGAAAGCTATGCCAATAAAAAGGATAATGGAGTCTTCCACCCTATCAGGTTAGCACTGAATAAGGAATTAACTATTCCATCCACTGGGGAAACGAAACCGTTCAAATCCTATGAGACAGGCAATTTACAGTTTGGGAATGCAAATCCTGCTCATGAACACTTCAATTCATTAACCGATATAAGTATTAGCAGGAGTAAAAAAGTAATGGAGATCAGACTTCCGTGGGCATTGCTTAATATAAAGGATCCAAGCCAGAAAGAGATAGCTGGGGATCTATGGAGAGAAGGGCTCGCAGGCAGCCAAACAATTGAGGGATTAAGAATTAGTGCCTTGTCGGAGGACAGAGAAGGTATCTTGGATTCTTTTCCAAAGATGCAAGATGGAGTGCTCCATGGAAAAGATTCTGCCTATTATTCCTGGGAACAGTGGGAGGAGCCAGATTACCATGAAAGGCTTAAAAAGTCCTATCATATTATGAAAAAATTATTTGACTCCGCAGAGTTGGGAGAGAAGTAAATGAAAAAGATATTGATTGCTGAGGATGAAGAAATTCTGCGCATGCTTATTGCTGATACTCTGGAAGATGGGGACTTTGAAGTCGATGAAGCTGAAGATGGAGAAGAAGCCCTGAAGCTGCTTGAAAAAAAGCAGTTTGATTTGGTCATTCTGGATTATATGATGCCTGGACTTACCGGTCTTGATGTCATCAGGAAAATCCGGGGTGAGCAGGCTCTTAACAAAGAAGTGAAAATATTAATGTTATCTGCCAAAAGCCAGCAAAATGAACAGGAAGAGGTTTTAAAGGCAGGGGCCGATTATTTCATGGTTAAACCATTCAGCCCTCTTCAATTATTTGAGAAGGTTGGAAAAATAGTAGATGAAGCTTAATCATTTTATAAAAAAGAGCCTGACCAGGCAGATTGTTGCGCTTATAGGAGTATTCGTCCTTCTCTTTCTGACGGGAACCAGTATTTTAATTTTGCTGCAAGAGCAAATAAACAGTTCTTATTACAAAGAACGCGAAAAGCTTATAAAAAAAGAAGAAATTGTTCAGCAAATTGATCATAACTTCAATCTCGTCTTTTTTGATGTCAGAGGCTACTTCGCCTTTGGGAATCCTGAATTAAAAAACCAGGCTGCTGCCTTAAGGCCACAGATCAGAAAACTTATCAGTGAATACAATGGCCTTGCTTCAACCAATGAGGACAAAGCCTTTGGGAAGGAAATGGATGAATTTGCGGATTATTATTTCATTGAAAGACTTCCCGTGTCCATCGAATATTTTGAAGCAGGCCGTATGGACGAAATCATTAAAATGGCAGATTCCGGTGCTACTGCAAGGATTAATACCTTTCAGGATGATATTCAGGTTTATCTGCAAAATTTGAATGATGAGCTGAACGGAAGGGTTCAGGATTTAATCCAAAAACAATCCTATATACAAACAGGTTTCTTTCTTTTTCTTGTTGTCATTCTGGTCATTCTGTTTCGGATGATCCGGATTATGTTCAAGCAGGTAGGACAGCCGCTTACTCAGTTTGCCAATGCTGCTGAAGAAATTGCCAGGGGAGGAAAGGCGGAACTGAATGTAGGGCAGGATCGTATGGATGAATTAGCAGTCCTGTCTGTTGCCTTTCAAAAAATGGTGGTGACCCTGCAGGAAAAAGAGCAGGATTTGCTTGCGCAAAATGAGGAGCTTATTGCTCAGCAGGACGAACTTCAAGCGCAGAGGGGAGAATTGGAAGATGCTCTTGGAACCATGCAATCAAATGAAAGAAAACTTGAGCGCCGGAATGAATTGATTAATGGCATCTCCAATTCATTAAAAAAACAGGAAGTGCTGGAAAGTATTGTAATGAATATGTCCAATGTCATTGAAGCGGACTGCGGGATAATTGTGATGCTTGAAAATGAAGAATCTGCTTCATTTGGAATTTCATCTTTTGGAGTAGAACAGTTCAAGAATCATTTGAGAAGCGGATTAATTGTGAGGCTGAAACAAACAAAAGAAGGTTTTGCTGTTAAGAGACAATTGCTTCAAGAAGAGAAGGGCTACCATGTAAGAACCGTTTTCGGCTATGACCTTTATTTGCCGGTTATTTCTTCAAATCAAGAGGTTACGGCTGTCATGGTTTTCACCAGATACGGCTTTCCTTTTGCACAGTCGCATATGGATGAATATTCGGCACTATCAAAACAGATTGGGCTGTCGCTCGATAAAATCAGTTCTTATGAAAACTCTGAAGCGAATAGAAAATTAAACCAGGATATTCTCAACACTGTAAAGGAAGGTCTGCAGTATGTTGACAGCGACGGCTGCATCCTGCAGGTCAACAAACAGCTTTGCGAAATGTTCCACTGTGAGGGTGGCTTTGAAGGGATTGTTGGACTGACTTGGGATAAATGGAGCGTACTTCTAAAACAGCAGGTAGAGGATGAAGATGGTTTTACCGAATTCATCTGGCGGGCCTTTAATGGTAAAACATCCAGCGGGGAAACGTTTGTATACAAAACAAAGGATAGAGGGCATATCTGCCAGATGTACTGTGAAGATCTTTATCAGAATAATGAGTGTGTTGGAACTGTATTGGTCCACAGGGATATTACAAAAGAATTTAAAGTGGATGAAATGAAATCGGAGTTTGTCAGCACCGTCAGCCATGAATTGAGAACACCGCTTGCCAGCATTTTAGGTTTCTCGGAGCTGCTGCTGAACAGGGAGCTCAAGGCGGAAAAGCAGAAGAAATATTTGATGACAATATTAAATGAGGCGAAGAGGCTTACGTCTCTAATCAACGATTTTCTTGATGTCCAGCGGATGGAATCCGGTAAACAAACATATGAAAAAAAATATATTGAGCTTATTCCTATTATTGAGAAAGTAATGGATAATCAGCAGGTGCAGACGGATGTTCACAATATTACATTAGAACCATTTAGTGGAAATGATGTCATTCTTGGTGATTCCTGCAAAATCGAACAGGTATTTTCCAATTTGATAAGCAATGCCATCAAGTATTCTCCATCTGGAGGTCCCGTCAATATAAGGTTGTTTGAAGAAAACAGCCTGCTTCATATAGAAGTGGAAGATCATGGATTGGGAATTCCGGAAAATGCAGCTGCGGATATTTTTAACAAATTTTACAGAGTGGACAATTCAGATCGACGCCGAATTGGCGGAACGGGGCTTGGGCTGTCCATTGTACAGGAAATAGTAAAGGCTCATGATGGAAATATAGGTGTCAAATCAAAATACGGGGAAGGAAGCACCTTCATAGTTTCTGTTCCAGCTGTCTATAAGCCTTCCCATGGACTGGATGAGAACATTCACCAAAGAGGCACACGCTATGAAGTGCTGGTTATTGAAGACGACCAAAGCCTGGCAGAACTGTTTATTCAGGAGCTTACGGAAAACAATTTGCATGCGAAGCATTTCAATAATGGAAGGGATGTCCTGGAGTATTTGGAAAATCACCTGCCTGATGCGATTGTTTTGGATATCATGCTTGATGAGGGGCTTGATGGATGGAGTATTATGAAGATATTAAAACGAAATGAAGTGTTAAGTCACATTCCAATCATTATTTCAACTGCATTGGATGAAAAGGAGAAAGGCCTGTCACTGGGAGCTCATGAATACCTGATAAAGCCTTACCAGGCGGGAAGCCTGTCGATGGCCATTATGCAGACACTGCTTAAGGTTGGAAAAGCCGGTCAGATATTGATTCCTGAGAATTCACCCGGTGATTGATTAATATAGGCTCTACATTAAAAAATTTTCCATGGAAAACCTTCCGGCATTCGTATTTAAAATAGAGAGCAGCTGCTCCCTGTTTAAAGATTCAAATTTCCGTAAAAGATTTATTAATAACAGGTTCCCGGATCTTTAGTCATCAAAATGACTCAAGGTCCGGTGCCTTTTTTTGTATGTTTCAGCTATTTTCAGCCGGGTACAAGAGATTAAAAGCAATTAATACTAAAAAAAGAATCTAGTAATTTATAGGGGAACCTATAGGAGGGATTCAATGGATAAGGTAGATACCAGACACATGGAAAATGACACTGAGGACAAGAGGCAGAAGGCGACTGGCACTCATGGAATGGCTGCTTCTGCAGTACATGAAGCAACAGAAGCCGGTGCCGCAATCTTAAGGAATGGCGGCAATGCCATGGATGCCCTTGTTGCCATTCAATTTGCCCTTAGTGTGGCAGAAGTGTTTAACACAGGAATTGGGGCAAGCGGATACATCGTCTATTATGATCAGAAATCAAAAAAGACAAAGGTGATCAACGGCCATTCACAGACTCCTTCAGGGGCAGATAAAGATCAGTTCTTAAATAAACAAGGAGAGATTACTCCTTACTTTCAGCAGACCATTGATGCCAAGTCAGTAGGCATTCCCGGTATCATGAAGGCTATGGATGAGGGGCATAAAAGGTTTGGGACAAAACTGATGGAGGACCTGATTGAGCCTGCCGTTAAACTGGCTGAAGAAGGCTTTAGGGTGAACTGGCAATGGGACGAAGTCATCGAAATTCTTCATATCAGGATGGGGGAAGAAGCAAAGAAGTTTTTTATGCCGGAAGGTGTTCCGTTAGTGCAGGGAGACTGGGTACAAAACAAAGACCTGGCAAAGACTCTTAGAATACTGCAAAAGAATGGGATACAAGCGCTTTATGAAGGTGAAATTGCAGATGCCATCATCAAGACGCTTAAAGAGCAGGGCGGTATTATGACGAATGAGGATCTGAAAAACTATCGGGCTCCAATTGAAGAACCGGTGATGGGAACCTACAGAGGCTATGATATTGCCGTTCCAGGACCACCTAATGGCGGAGGGATTGCCCTGCTGGAGCTATTAGGAATACTGGAAGGTTTTGAACTTAACAAGTATGGAGTATCTTCCTGGGAAAAGTATTATTTATTCTCAGAGGCAATGAGATTAGCATTTTCTGATAAGCTGGCTTATATGGGAGATCCTCATTTTTCTGAAATTCCGGTTGAAGGTCTGCTTCATAAAGAGTATTTAGAGGAACGGCGGAGAAAGATTGACTGGAAATCGAGAAATCCGGAAATTGACTGCGGCAACCCCTGGAAGTTCCAGGGCAGCGATCGTCCAAAGGGCGAAGTAAAGGTATATCAAACTGGACAAGATACTACGCATTTTACCGTTGCGGACAAATGGGGGAACATTGCAGCCTGCACATCTTCCAATGAGCATATTATGGGTTCAGGCATCATGGTACCAGGTTACGGATTTTTGCTTAACAATGATTTGACCGATTTTACACCTGAACCGGATCATATTAATAGCCTGGCACCAAATAAACAGCCGGTCAGCGCAAAAGTACCTGCAATAATATTCAAAGATGGAGTGCCTGTTTTAACGCTGGGCTCTCCTGGCGGCCCAACCATTGTTGCTTCAGTTTCGCAGGTTATCAGCCATATACTCGACTTTGAAATGGATGTAAAAGATGCAATCGAAGAACCAAGGATTTATAACAGTGTAGGACCTGATGTCTGGACCGAACAAGGCATTGGCCAAGGTGAAATTGACAAGCTCCGCAAAATGGGATTTCAGTTTGATGATACAGACAGGCCAATTGGGAATGTGCAGGCAATCCTGATGGATCCCAAAACTGGCATGCTGCATGGAGCTGCTGATTCAAGCAGGCCAGGATCAGCCATTGGAATTAACGAAGAGTAACCCGGTGATAATTTGAATAGGAGTGATTTCATTGAAACAATATGAAGCGTATTTGGAGGACAAAATGCCGGAAATGATGAACTTGCTCGAGGAACTGGTTAATATAGACAGCGGCTCTTATCATAAAGAAGGAGTGGACAAGGTTGGCAGTGTTTTGAGAAAGGAATTTGAGGATTTGGATATGGATGTTCTTGTTCACCGTGAATCAGAGTATGGAAACCATCTTGAGATAAAAGCTGAAAAGGATAGCGACCCTAAAATCATCATTATTGCCCATATGGATACTGTATTTCCAGAAGGTGAAGCAGAAAAGCGCCCATTCAAAATGATTGGGGATAAAGCCTATGGACCGGGAGTGAGTGATGAAAAGGCAAGCCATGTATCCGTGTTGTACGCATTGAAACTTCTTAAGGAAAGAGGATCGGACGCATATAAAAATGTACACCTTATTTTTAATAGTGATGAAGAAATCGGCTCACGAAAATCAAAAGCCATTATTAAAGAGGCGTCGATAGGTAAAAAATTCTCACTTGTCGTTGAATCCGGAAGACCAGATGACGGCATAGTCACAGAAAGAAAGGGAATTGGCAGATTTATCTTTGATGTTAAAGGAAAAAGTGCCCATGCAGGGGTTGAACCCGAAAGAGGACGAAGCGCCATTGATGAACTGGCACATAAAGTAGTGAAACTTCATGATTTAAATGATTACGAGAGAGGCTTATCGGTCAATGTGGGCTTAATTGACGGCGGCATCTCGTCTAATACCGTCGCTCCAGATGCAGAAGCGCAAGTGGATGTTCGAGTCAAGAACATGGAACAGGCAAAGGAGATTACGGCAAAAATCACAGAAATTGCAGAGGAGGAGGAAGTGCAGGGAACAGAAACCAGCTTATCAGGTAAAATTGGAAGACCGCCAATGGAAAAAGTGGCGGGAACGGACAAATTGATTGAGGAAATAAAGGCTGCAGGGGAAGAACTTGGAATGTCTATAAGGGAAGTCAGCACCGGCGGAGGTTCGGATGCAGCGTATACATCCACTGAAGGAGTCCCAACTGTGGATGGCATGGGGCCGCTCGGAGAATTTTCCCATAGTGAGACAGATGAGTATATCGATTTGAAAACGTTTCCGAAGCGAACGGCATTACTGGCAAGAACGATTGAGAGGTTAAGCAAAGTAGAATAGGAACGTTAAAGCCCGGCCAAAAGCGGCCGGGCTTTTTGATGGTGTTTGCAGGCGATTCTGTGAAGTAAGAAGAAAAGCATTATACCTGCTGATTTGATTAATTTTCACCTCCTATTCAATAAAAAAATAATCAAAAACATTAAATATTTATTGAAAAACGATAAATAATAGATTAAAATCAAATTGAAAATAAGAAGTGAGGTGCTTTTTATGGAAAAGGTAACAACGCTGTTTTTAAAAATAGCCGTTATTCTATTAGGAGTCCCAATTTTGGTTTTGTGCATTTTTTTAGTGCCTGAGCTGGGAAAGGTCGCAGGTGAATTGCTGCCGAAGTTTGCTTTTTTTAAGTATTGGGTTTACATCGTATTTTATGGGTCTACGATACCGTTTTACTTTGCACTGTATCAGGCTTTCAAACTTTTGCGCTATATTGACAAAAATAAAGCGTTCTCGGATTTATCTGTCATCGCATTAAAGAAAATTAAATACTGTGCCATCACCATTGCCTGTTTGCATGTGCTGGTCCTGCCGCTATTCTATGTTTTTGCAGAGATTGACGATGCCCCGGGTGTCATCTTCGTCGGAATGGTAGTTCCTTTTGCTTCGATGGTGATCGCAGTGTTTGCGGCTGTTCTCCAAAAGCTGCTGCAAGAAGCAATTGATATCAAATCAGAAAATGATTTAACGGTCTGAGGTGAGAACATGACAATTATAATCAATGTTGATGTGATGCTCGCAAAAAGGAAAATGAGTGTAACGGAACTTTCAGAGAGGGTAGGAATCACCATGGCCAATCTCTCTATTTTAAAAAATGGAAAAGCAAAAGCGATCCGGTTTTCAACTTTGGAGGCCATCTGCAAAGCACTGGACTGTCAGCCTGGAGATATCCTGGAGTACCGCAGTGATGAATAAGGGGACAGATTCATCGTCCCATGAAAGGGGAATTTCGGATGCAATTGACTATTCGCAAATTAGAAGCTCTGCCCATGAGATCATTGAAGCAGCTGTTTCGTTTCGGCTGGGAGCAGGCCTTGTCCTGTTTGTTTCCTGTTGTCATTTTTGCTTCTTTAGCTTTAACTAAATTCCTGCCGATGCCTTTTCTCCCGCGGTATGACTGGCTGCTGATCATCTGTCTTCTGATGCAGTGGGCGATGCTGAAATCAGGGCTTGAAACGAAGGATGAGTTGAAGGTTATCACTCTGTTCCACATCATTGGCCTTGCACTCGAACTTTTTAAGGTACATATGGGCTCGTGGGCATATCCGGAGGAGGGGTATTCCAAAGTTTTTGGGGTTCCTTTGTACAGCGGCTTCATGTATGCCAGTGTAGCAAGTTATCTCTGCCAGGCGTGGAGAAGGCTGAAGGTTGATCTGATCAAGTGGCCGCCATTCCTGGCAGTAGTGCCACTTGCCGCTGCAATTTATTTAAATTTTTTCACGCACCATTTTTGGATTGATATCCGCTGGTGGCTGTCGGGTTTGGTGATCATTGTATTTTGGAAATCCTGGGTCCGTTATGAGGTTGGCGGAAAGGGTTACCGAATGCCTATTGCGCTTTCTTTTGTTCTGATCGGGTTCTTTATATGGGTAGCTGAGAATATTGCGACATTCTTTGGGGCCTGGGAGTATCCGAATCAGGCAGAGGCGTGGAGCCTTGTTCATTTAGGGAAAGTGAGTTCCTGGCTTTTGCTGGTGATTGTCAGCTTCCTGATCGTTGCCACCCTAAAGCAGGTTAAGGGGAAGACTGCAGGGCAATAACCATCTAATTTACTTGGCATGATCAATCAGCATGGTCTCTATAGATAATCAAACAAGAACAAATAAACGGCAGCAATCGGAACGGAAAGAATTAATGCCCGCAGTTTATGGATATAGTGTAAACGGATCATCGGAAACATGATGGCCACAAATTGAAAAGACCACCAGATATTCCACCCATTATGATAGGTTATGAAATGAAAGCGGGATGCCAGCCATTCAGCCGCCCAAAACAAAACCATCCATCGCGCATAATAAAAAATTTTATTTTTAAGACAGCTGGGATAATTAGATAAAAACACAAAGCCAATTAAAGGATTAATAATAATGTTATGCAATAAGTGTACGCCCATCAGATTCAAAAGCCCTTTTTCAAGTTCCCATAAGTGAAAATGGCTATGAGAAATAAATTCATAAATAAAAGATGCCACGGAAATATACAGCATGGTGGGATAATATCTTTCCCAGTTTTTCCAGTCGCCTTTTATGTAAGAAAGAATGCTGACCAATAATACAAGGATGCAGTGCATAGGTTCACCTCATTTTACTGGTACCTATTATGGACGATATTTATCATAAAATTACCATAAACTGTAAAAATAGGTAATTTTTCCTTGTTGAATTGTGTGGGAACCGATTAATTATCAGTATGCTATTCAGCGGAAGTTCCTCTTTTCACCAAATACAGTGCGATAAACCAGGAAGTAACAGGAATCACCATTGTTACTTAAGGTCAGAAGTTCCTTTTTTTGCCGCATTCTTCTATGTTATATTAGGAGATAGGTCTCAACATGAGGGAGAGGATTATCCTGATCAATCACACAGAGGTTGATTATAAGAAGAAAATTTCTGAGAACATACTCAGCAGAAAGCATCAATTAATCAAGCAAAAAAAAGATTTAGAATCCAACGAGATTTCAGAATCAATGGGTACCAGATTACAGCAATGGCGGGAAAATATAATTGAGATTTATGCACATTCAATTGCAAGTGATAAAGAAACAACTTATAAAATTCTTAATGAATGGGGAGAGGAAGCTGTAGACACATTAGTGAATTATAGTCTCCCAATTGATATAGCACTAAAGGAAGTCAGGGATTATAGAAACCTCATTGGCCGTATTATCAGGGACGATGCATCCCAGCGGGAACTGACAATAGCACAATTCTATGAAATCATTTCAGACTTTGATTCTGTGGTGGATCGGGCTGTTCATTGGCTAAGTATTTCATATTCAAAGAAATTCTACACACGAATTAATTTAGCAGAAGCGGCAGCATTGGAATTATCGATTCCAGTTATTAAAATCACTGATAAAATCGGAATCCTGCCTTTGATAGGAGATATTGATACTCAAAGAGCCCAGGAATTAATGGAGAAGGCTCTTACAAAAAGCAATGAGTATTCTTTGGAGCATATCATTATCGACTTATCAGGCGTTCCTGTTGTGGATACGATGGTTGCAAACCGAATAATTAGAGTTGTAGAATCATTGATGCTTTTAGGTGTTAAAGCTACATTAACAGGAATCAGACCTGAAATTGCTCAAACAATGATTCATCTGGGGATCAATATTTCTCACATTGAAGTGGCCACAAGTCTTCAAAAAGCATTACAAAGCTTATTGAAGATTAAACTTTAAAATTACAAACCTTTTAATCATATAGATCGCATAAAAATTGGGTTGTTCATATGATTAATATAAATTCAGTTTTACAGGGATTGCAGAAGCAGTCCTTTTTTTATTGGCATTGCAGGTGGGATAACGCGACGGGTTCTATTTCCCTATTCGCAAATTGGAAGCTCAGCCGATGAGATTCCTAAAGCAGGTTAATGGCGGGCTGCCGGTCAGATGTTTATTTTGTCATATCAAAAAATAACTCCCCGCAAAGGGGATATTGAAATCTGCAGATTTCTTTTTCTGCATCAAGTTTTAAATCTATTGCTCACTAAATTTCTCAGAAGTATTCTTCTCTATTATTTTCCCGTCCATTATTAATTCAATTGGGACATCCTTACGGGGTGTCATTTTCAATATATAAAATAATTGACCATGTACATTTAAGTTTCTTAAGCTATTCAGCCGAATTTCCTCTTTTCACCAAATAGAGTGCGGTAATCCAGGAAGTAATGGGAATCACCATTGTTACTCCAATTCCTGCACAGAAGATAGTAATCATCTCGCCGCTGAAAATCTTTGAATTGATAATTTCACCTGGTGAATAGGATAGGTCTTTAAACCATATCAGCAGTGCTAAATACCCGCCAAAGAAGGCGAAAAATAATGTGTTGGTGCTTGTTCCGAGAATATCCTTGCCGATGCTGATGCCGGCTTGGAATAATTCCTTTCTGCTAATGTCCGGGTGATGATAATGAATTTCCCTCATTGGGGAAGAGATGGCCATGGCAGCGTCCGTTATGGCGCCTATGGTACTCATGATAATGACAGACGCAGCCACTTTAACGAAATCAACCCCAATATAAAGCGAAAATATACTCAACTCTTCTATTTCCTCTTCTCCAAATCCCTGAATCATGGCTTTTTCTGCAATGATGACAATGAACACAATGAGAACGACCGTAGTAATGATCGAAGCCAGAAATGCGGTTATCGTCTTAATGTTCACTTCATTTATAAAAAATAGATTGATACAGCCAATGAAGGCACAGGCAATTAATGTAACGATAATTGGATTGATGTTTGGATCGTTCATAAAGAAAAGGACGAAAATAATCACTCCGAAGTTGAGGAAGATCGCAAAAAATGATCTGGCCCCTTTTTTTCCGCCTATAAGGGTCATCAGAATAAATAATATGGCTGCCAGCACTAGTATTGCATTCATTTTTGTGCCCTCTTTCTATTAATGAAATATATGGCAGTATACAGGCCAATCGGAATGGTGATCACGATTCCGATTCCTCCGGCAAGTGCCCGGGCTATTTCCAGTGAAAGGTTCATGGATAGGCTGAATCCGAGCGGTGAGTCATTTTTTATATACAAAATAAGCATCGGAATGGAGCCGCTGATATAAGCGAAAAACAAGATATTCGTCATGGTGCCCATAATGTCTTTGCCCACTTCCATTCCAGAACGCTTTAGAGCCTGCACGGGAATGCTGTTATTCTTCTCATATAAGCTAAACAGTGAAGATGACATAGTAATGGCTACATCCATAACCGCTCCTAACGAGCCGATAAATAATCCGGCTAAGAACACCATTTGATAGGGCCGGGTTGTAAACTGGAGCTCTTCGTATCTCAGCCCTTTTCCGCCAGTTACCCAAATGACCAGATAAGTGATCAATAAAGACAAAAATGTTGCCGCAAGCGTTGCGATAATGGCAGCATATGTTTTTTCGTTAAAGCCGTTTACGAGCAGAAGGGAGGTAACGGCAAATAAGATGACTGCTGCACTGCATATCAGCAGCAGGCTTATTTCCGGATTCTTCAGATAAACATCTAATGCATAGGAAAGCAGCACGGCATTAACTGCGAGGCTGATGATGGAAAAGAGACCTTGCTTTTTACCGACAAAGAGCAGTATCAGGATAAAGATCCATCCTGTCAAAAGTATGTAATGATCCCGCTTCAGATCAAGGATATCTCCGCTTAATTCTGCAGCATCCGCTTCATTCTCCTTTATGGACACAAATAATTTTTGGCCGCTTTGAATTTCATAGTCATATGCTTTGGCTTTCGAATACTGATTTGTTAAGAGAATGTACTGTCCTTTTGCTTTTCCATTCGTAATTTCTGCTATGATCCGCTGTTCATATACGCGGTCTTCATTATCATAAATATCTGTTACTTCTTCAGAGTGAACAAGCTGGACTTCCTTTACTTCAGCTATTGTGCGTTCATAGAAAGAATCATTGTTCTGGACAAATAGTACGGAGGCAGCTATGCATATTGCCAATATGATATAAGAATAGACCTTTTTAATGGGGATGTTTTTCAAAATAAACCTCCGGAAGTATAAAAATAGAATATCTTTGCAACGGAATAAGGATATCAGTACCTTTTTCGGATAGTCAAGTTTATCAGAATTCAACGAAAGGCGGGAAAGAAGGATTCTCATTTAGTCAGATCGAATTACCTTAAACATAGCAATTAAATTATTTTTTATCAGGAGAGAAGAAAGGTGAATCTGGGCAATCCGATAGCTGTTGGAAATACAGCTGAAATCTATCAATATGATGACAAAATCGTTAAATTATTTAAAAAGCCTTTACCGCCATCAGAACATCTGCACGAAGCAAAAAAACAAGAATATGCCTCCTCGTGCGGGCTTCCTGTTCCTAAAATTTTCAAAGTAACAGAAATAGCCGGCAGACAGGCAATTATTATGGAGTATATAAAAGGGAAACCAGCAGGTGATTTGATACTTGATACAATGGAATCAGCAGAGATTTATTTAAACATTTGTGTAGATATGCAGCAAAAAATCCATGCTTTGCCTGCTGATGCATCAATAATTGGTTCGATGACTGCTAAGCTGCACAATCAGATTCAATCAGTGGAAACACTGAATAAAACTCAGAAAAGTTTTCTATTGAAAAAATTGGGCTCAATGAATTTTGAACCAAAACTGTGTCACGGAGATTTTCACCCATTTAATTTGATATTGAGAGATGGGAAGGTGTGCGTTATTGATTGGGCCGATTCGAGTTCTGGCGATGTTCGTGCGGATGTCAACCGTACGTTTCTATTGTTATCGGAAGTTTCCGTGAAACTGGCAGAAATGTATGTTCATAGTTATTGTAGAATTTCCGGTTTATCAAGAGACGAAATCTTCCAGTGGACTCCCATTATTGCTGCTGCAAGGTTATCGGAAAATCTATCTGCGGCAGAAAATACGAGATTACTGGAAATCGTTGAACAAACAAGTGGAACATAAGCTTGTACAAAAAAAAATCATCCAAAAGGATGAAAGAGAAGCAGCAGATTCATGTAACTATTTCTTTTGACCGTTCAGAATTTCCTTTTGCTGTTTTTCCTTTTTCTGATTTTCTGCATCCTTTTTGAAAGCCTCCATTGCTTTGTAAAAAATTAATGTCATTATGTTCACCTCCTTTTATTAGCATGTATCCCCGTGAAATTTTAAATAAAACTAAGAATAAAAAATTGATAATATTTGTTAATTTTCTTTGCGGAAAAATATTGACCACATTGGTCAATATTGATATCTTAAAAGTGACCAATGTGGTCATTTTTGGGGAAGGAGTGCAATATAATTAATACTACTTTTTACAGTTTGAAACCCGAAAAACAGGAACGGATTATCAATGCGGCCATGAAGGAATTTGTAAAGAGCGGATTTGAGAAGGCATCTACTAATGAAATAGTAAAGGATGCACAAATAAGCAAAGGCTCATTGTTTAACTATTTCAGCAATAAAAAGGACTTGTATTTCTTTTTGATTCAGAATGCAGTAAATATCATTGAACAAATCTATGTAGAAATAGACATGAATGAGAGGGACATTTTTGAAAGGATCAGTCAGGTGGGGTTCATTAAGTTAAACATCCAAAAGAAATACCCCCTTGTATTTGATTTCTTGAAGTCACTGCTTGAAGAAGATGCTCAGGATGTGAAATCGGATATAAATCAACTGCTGGCAAACATTCAAAAAGATGGCTTCAGAAGAATTTACGAAAACATCGACTGGTCAAAGCTTCGGGAGAATATAGAACCAGAAAAGGCAATGAATATCCTTAATTGGACCATGACTGGTTTTGCGGAGCTGCAAATTACCAAAATTAAGTCATTTGAGGATATCGGTAACGAGGTGTTTAACGAATGGGACAGCTATAAAGAAATTTTAAAGAGCTGTTTTTATAAAAACGGGGAGGAATGAGCATGAGCCTTTTAAAAGTAACCAATCTAACAAAAAAATTCGGCAAGTTTAAGGCATTGGATGGGGTAAATCTTGAGTTAAACGCAGGTGAGGTACTGGGGTTCATTGGCCCAAATGGGGCAGGAAAGTCCACCACCATTCGGGTGTTATTGGGAATTTTAAAGGCGACAGATGGAGAAGTAAAGCTTTTTAACAAGGATGCCTGGCAGGATGCTGTCGATATTCATAAAAGGGTTGCCTATGTGCCTGGTGACGTGAACCTATGGCCAAACTTAACAGGGGGAGAGGTCATTGATTTATTTATAAAATTGAACGGAACTGCCAATAAAGCAAAACGTGAGGAGTTAATAGAGAAGTTTGATTTGGATCCGTCCAAGAAGTGCCGAACCTACTCTAAAGGGAACAGGCAAAAGGTTGCTCTGGTTGCGGCGTTTTCCTCTGATGCTGACCTGTTCATTCTGGATGAGCCGACATCAGGACTCGATCCCTTGATGGAAAAGGTTTTTCAGGAATGTGTTTTGGATGTTAAAAGACAAGGAAAGAGTGTTCTCCTGTCCAGTCATATCTTATCGGAGGTAGAAAAGCTGTGTGACCGGGTAAGCATTATCCGTCAAGGGAAGATTATTGAGTCGGGAACTTTAAGTGAACTTCGCCATTTAACCCGGACTCAAATGCTCGTGGACACGAAGCTGCCGATTACAGGTTTAAATGAACTGCAGGGCATCCATGACATTCAAAAAAGTATACATGGGATGACGTTTCAGGTTGATACGACGGAAATGGATGCTGTGATCAAGCATATTTCGCCATTTGGCATCATCAGGATGGAAAGTGCACCGCCAACTTTGGAGGATTTATTTATGCGCCATTATGAAGGAGAAAAGGATACAGGAGGTGTCCGCTGATGGCAGGCAATCATTTGGCAAAAACCGCTTTCCTTTCAAAATTTATTTTTCGGCTGGACCGTTTGCGGATTCCAATATGGATACTGGCGCTCACCTTTTTTACGATAATCGTTCCAACAGCCTTTACTGGATTATACAGTTCCCAGCAGGAAAGGGACGCTATGGCACAAACGATGGCCAACCCGGCGATGACTGCCATGACTGGTCCCACGGATTTAAGCAATTATACTGTTGGTGTCATGACAGCCCATCAGATGCTTTTAATGACAGCTGCTGTGACCGGTTTAATGAGCATCCTGCTGGTTGCGCGGCATACCAGGGCTGATGAAGAGGATGGTCGCCTGGAATTGCTCCGTTCACTGCCAGTAGGGCGTCTATCCTATTTAAATGCAACCCTGCTTACAGTATCGGCAGCCTGCATCGGATTGGCTTTGATTAATGGATTCGGCCTTTATGCTCTTGGAATTGAAAGCATGGATCTCGAAGGCTCATTGCTTTATGGTGCTGCATTAGGGGCGGCGGGTATTTTTTTCGCAGGTGTAACAGCCGTTTTTGCTCAAGCTTCAGATAGTTCACGGGGAACAATTGGTTATTCAATAGCCGTACTTCTTATATCTTATCTTTTTAGAGCTATCACAGACATCAGCAATGAATCATTGTCCTGGCTTTCGCCGCTCGCGTGGGTAACCAAAGCAGAAGTCTATGACTCTAATAATTGGTGGCCTATTGTCTTAATGGCTGCTGCAGCCATAGTTCTTTTTGCGGTCGCGAATTATTTGAACGCTATTCGGGATCTGGATCGGGGATTTTTTCCATCCATGCCCGGAAAAAAATATGCATCCCGCTTTTTGCAGAGTCCAATCGGCCTTGCGTTAAGATTGCAGCGGACCGGAATCATTTCATGGGCAATAGGCATGTTTGTGCTGGGGGCCTCTTACGGTTCAGTATTAGGGGATCTGGAATCGTTTTTCGCCGATAATGAAGCCATGAAGCAGCTCCTAAAGCCAACAGAAGGAGTAACATTAGTGGAGCAATTCATTCCGATGCTGATGATTGTAATTTCACTGATGGCAACGATTCCTCCAGTGATGGCCATGAATAAACTTCGAGGTGAAGAGAAGAAGGAACGAATTGTTCATCTTTTAAGCAGAGCCGTTTCTCGGACCAAACTGTTAGGCAGCTATTTCGTTATTTCTGTCATTAATGGATTTCTCATGCTCTCGCTGGCAACACTTGGACTTTGGTCTGCCGGGACTGCTGTGGTGGAAGGCGGGTTATCCTTTGATATGATATTTGGGGCAGCATTGTCCTATTACCCAGCGATGCTGGTCATGATCAGCCTGGCCGTCTTTCTGATTGGATTCCTGCCAAAATTCACGGGTTTTATTTGGCTTTATGTTTTATATTCTTTTATTGTGCTGTATTTAGGAGGCTTATTCCAATTCTCTGACTGGATTGGAAGCCTTTCTCCTTTTGGCCATGTTCCGCAGGCGCCGATTGAGGAATTTTCAATTGTCCCGCTGCTGTTATTGTGTTTGGCTGCCGGCGTGCTGGCGTTAGCCGGGTTTATTGGGTTTAATAGACGTGATATTGAGCATTAAGTTAATGAGAGTATTGACAGTTCATAATTGAAATTTTAATACAATCGTGACTATTACCTCTGCATCAAAAGTCAGTAAATAGGATTGACTATTGTTATATGAAAAATAAAGGAGCTATCCCAATCTTTTTCTTTGGAATAGCTCCTTTAATTCGTTTAATACTATTCTGCAGGAATAAGGTATTTCCGCTTTAAGAAGCTGCTACTTATAACTGCAGAAATCTTTTTCATCGTATTCTCTCGTTTGTTTTTTTATCGTAATAATTTCGGCTGATTTTTTATTTTAAACTTTATGAATAGGGGCTTTAAAGATATTAATTTGTGGCTATTGACAAGGTATTACATACCTAAACTATTTGTGATTTAATAGTTTTATTCGCGTTTAAATCGTAATTATTGCGGTTTATGAAGAAGGAGTGAATTACTGGGATAAAATCAAAAATAGCTTAAGAACAGGCAGTTTGTGAAACAGGGTCAAGTTAGAGGAAGTACCAGAGGCTATTTTATGAATGATCGTTAAATATCTTTACCCTGTAAATCGTAATGACTCCTATTACGAAACAATATTATACTGGCCATGAATAAAGTATTACATGGCTTGCATTCAGATCATTAACATTGGTTCCGTCACGCTATACAACAAGAGTAACACCAGACAAACTCCGCAATAAATATTCAATTATTATACGATAAAAGGATGAAAAACAATGAAAAACAATGAAAAAAATCATGTGTTCAAGATGTCTTCTTTTAATAATTACCGGGTTATTCCTTCTGTTAACTACTGGCCTGCTCTTCAAAAGGAAGCAATTCAATTGCAAAAGATGAAAGAATGTGCAGGGAAAAAGATAACTGTTACCCCGCGCGAATTGGTGTAAAGTTAGTATGCGGATCTAAATTAGCCGATTTAAAACTGAAGATCTACGCTGCTAAAGCTTGATGTATTAATACATGGTGAATTGGATCGTCATGTTCCAGTAGAATTAAGCAAAAATTATTACAAATGTGCTGTTGATAAGGGGGAAAATGTAAAGATAGTAATTCTCCCAGATATAGACCACTTTAAAATAATTGAACCAACTTCTTCTGCATGGGCTTCTGTTATTAACTCGATATAGTCGCTTTATTGAGGGAGGTTAGTTCAACAAAAATACCTAGCCGTTGTTTTTTGCTCTGTTTAAGAATAATGGTGATTTTTGATAACTCTTCGAAATTTTACTTTAAGTTACCTGTCAGATGGTAAGAGATATAGGAATAGTATATTACTGGATTAAATAAAATTAAAACAGGAAGAAAAATGAGGTGATTTTATTTTAGAAAAACTCAGGAAAATTAATATGAAAACTGCTGTTTTTATGGGAATTATTTTTTACTCTTTGACTATCTTAATCCAATTTCTTATCATATGCAAAAGTATTCCATATACATGGGTTAATGGTGGAAGGTCTGAATCATTCGCTGAACATCTACCAATATCTGTTATAAATATCGTTATTTCTATTATTGGAGTAGTTTTTACGTTGATTGTTGGTAGAATTAAACTATATAAATACAAAAGAGTAATAACCGTTATATGTTGGTTTTTTGTTGTACTTTGGTCTTTTGGATTTATACAACAATTGTTTGGAACACCTTTTGAAAAAATGGTTTGTTCGTTAGTATTGTTTCTTGGAGTTATCTCGAACTTGCGTATGGCGATTGAAAAAAAATAGCTGTAACTATTTAATTAATAAGTTTGTGAACAATTACACTTAGGAGAAATAAGGATTAAAGTGTTAAAATTAATAAGGAAATCAAGAAGGAATTTGTACATTGTATTTTTTATAACCTTATTTCTTTGGTTTACATTTTATGATTTCTATACAGAAAACGATTTCTTAAATATAGTCCCTTCAATAGTATTTGTTCTGATATATGCTTTTTTTCTACAAATCTTAAATAGTAAAGATAATAATGAGAAGGAGGGATAGTAGGGTGCTTATAATCAAGATCAGCTACCGGATCAGGTAGCTTTTTCTTATTCAACAAACGGGGCAGGTTAGTTCAACAAAGAAATTTTTGATAAAATTTACTAAGGAAGATTCGGGGGGTTATATATATGATATTGGTAAGTTCTTGCTTAGCGGGGTTGAAGGTGAGATATAACGGCACACACAGTTTAAATAATGGAATAGCTAAACTTGTAGAAGAAAATAAAGCTATTACAATATGTCCAGAATTACTCGGTGGATTTTCAACTCCCAGAGAACCTGCTGAAATAATAGGTGGAAACGGAGAAGATGTACTCAATGGAAATGCTAAAGTAATTGAAAAGTCAGGAAAAGATGTCACGGAACTTTACATAAAAGGTGCTTACGCTACTCTAAATAAAGCTAAAGAAATAAATGCGACTGTAGTAGTTCTAAAGGAACACAGCCCATCCTGTGGCAGTTCAATGATTTACAACGGTGAATTCATTGGAAAAAAACTTGAGGGGATGGGCGTTACTTCTGCTTTATTAAAAAGAAATGGATTAAAGGTAATTTCAGAAGAACAATTTGCTGAAACCTTTCTTTAACTAAAATTAGCAGAGATCGTTTGTCCACATTTACCTTATAAGAAATGCCACTTCTATTTTCAAAGGAAAATTTGTGAAGAATGTACTTAGAGTAACCGGTGCGTTGATCCAGAAAGGATTGAGGCCCTTTTTGCTGAATTCCTTATTAAACAAACGGGGCAGGTTAGTGAAAGAGGGGGGTTCCAAAAAAACGGGAATTCTTTTAGTAATACAGAATATTTGTTATGAATAAACTGTGAGTTCAGGGTGTAGTACATGGTTATTAAAAGTGGGTTGCCCGGAGAAATTCTGGCTTTTTTAGTGAAATGAATCTCTATCTTATGTTTCCAAAATTTTTATTTGAATTTAACTTTTCTTTGAGTATAATTATCTAAATTACTCATAAAGGATGGACACCATGTTCAAAAAATTCTTTGGAAGAAACAATACAGTTGCTGACTTCTGGATTTGGTTTGAAAAGAGTTCACAAGACTATTATCGGTTAAAAGAAGAAAATTTAAATTCATTGTTCAACAAACTAAGTAAACAGTTATCTAAGATAAATGAAGATTTAGCATTTGAATTTAGTGTAGATCTTATCGAAGGAAAGAGAGAGTTTATAATAAGCGCTGATGGCATCTTGTCTGCCTTTCCAGACGTCATTGACCTTGTTGAAAATGCACCCCAACTTGAAGGCTTTAAAATAATTGCCTTCCGCCAAAAAAGTGCTGTTGATGATATATCCACTATAGAATATGATGATATAAGTTTAGGGGCTGATGATGTCTATTTTACTTACAGAAAAAATGGTGATACTTTAGACATTGTTCTATATCTCAGAGGCTATGACTCTGATTTTGAAGAATGGGAAAATGCTGCCTTTATATTATTAGACACTATTATTGGAGAGTATGATGTTGCTACTAAAATAGGAAGCATTGATATGCTACCTTATAAAGAAAGTCCTAATTTAAAATCCATTTTAGAATTACCTTCATTAATAGATAAGGAAGTAACGGGGATAAGCTTATAAGGCTTATCCTTTATTAGATAGCATCTCTTATTGTACTAAAGGGGCAGGTTAGTTGAAGAAGAGACCTTGAATGTTATCTCACTTTGTAGTCTTTCAAGAACTAATACAAAATAAAAAGGTACTTCACTATAGTGAAAGCACCTGTACTATAATTTAATCCCAGATTCGAATCCGTGGTACCCCTGCAGTTCTTAAATAATCCAAAAGCTGACCAGTGTGAATTGATTCGTGGTAAGCAATACGGAGGAGCATATCCCCCAAGTCTCTTATGTATCCTGAATCAGAGCGGTCTATCTTTATGTTTGTTAAATCTTCCTCAGAAAATGACTTGATTGTGTCGAAGAACTTATTGCGATATGGTTTTGCAAACTCCAATTCCGCGTTTACAGTAGTGAAAGGTCTGTTTTCAAAAGGTGAAATAAACTCAGAAAGACTTCCTCTATTTATAAGTGCTAGGTTATAGTAATGTTCGCTTTCCAGAACATGCCTGATCATCTCTATGCAATTCATGGCTTCATCATCAGGCTTCCATTTTAATTTTTCTTCAGGTATTGATGCCCACACATTAATGCTTCTTCTCCGAACTTCATTAAAGTTTAAAATAATTAGGTCAATTGAATTCAAAAGAACCCCTCCCTTAGTAGTCTTATATGAATTATACACGAATATATGTTCTGGTGGGCTTTTTGTTGAGGTTTAAAAGAAATTATTTTAACGAATTATTACAAGGGACTTGAGCCAGGTGGTATTCAAGCACTGTATTGTTAATGTTCTTACTAAACAAACGGGGCAGTTTAGTTGAAGAAGGAATTCCTTTTGTTTATATAGAAAAAATATAAATCAGGCTTTTAATCGGGGAATAAAATATAGAATCTTGGAAGGGTTTGAAGCAATTAATAGAAATAAGGTAACCAAAGGATTGGGAATTTAAAAAGATCTTGTCTCTCTCTCCACAAGCTGTATATGATGGTACATTAGGTAATGTAAAACCTTCGAATGAAAAAGTGAACCAACTTATTGAACCTCTTTTGCAGAAAGGAAGTTCTTATTTAATAGCAACAGAAAATGAAATTCTGATGGGATCGATTTTATTAGGGACAAGTAAGGACCAATTTACAGATGAGAAGTACGGTTTTATTTATGAATTATTTGTTTTAGATGAATTTAGAGGAAATGGGATTTCAAAAAAGTTGATGGAAACAGGTATTGAACATCTAAAGAAAGAAGGATATTCTGAAGTCCGTTTAAGTGCATTTGCAGGAAATCAAGCAATTAAACTGTATGAAAAATTAGGGTTTTACATAAGAACAGTAACAATGAGTATGCCAATTTAAAACAGCTGCCCTACTCAACTAACAGGGCAGGTTAGTTTAAGTAGGTCAGGTTTCTGGTGATGGGTTACGTAGATAGAACTGGCACTGCCCGATGATTAGTCCCTCATACCGATATTGTGGAGAAAATAAATTAAAAAAGAGCTATAAAGCTCTTTTTAGATGATTAGACTCTTAAGTGCAAAATATGTTGAGGACCTTTTGGGCCTTCATAAAATTCGTTCTCGTCTACAAATCCTGTTTTTAAATAAAGGTTATAAGCAGGTGTGTTTCTTTTATTGACACCAAGAACAATTTCATCAATACCAGGGAGATTTTTTCTAACAAACTCGGGTAATAGTTGAAGCCCAGTCTTTGCTAAGCCTTTTCCTTGATTTCTTGAATCAATTGAGAAGGATGTCAGCAAACGAGCGTTAGGATTAGTACTGTATTTTAACAGCTTCTCCCCATCTTCTAAAGAAAAATAACCTACAGTCATACTGTTTTCAAGAATTAATACATGTTTAGCAGTGTTGGAAACATTAGGGTTTTTGATTTTATCCAATGGTAAACTGGTAAATTGAAGTTGCTCTTCAGGTAAGTGGTAGTTGGATAGTTGCTCATCGTATTTATCGGTGTTCTCAAGCAATTCAACTGAATTTAAGGTATTAGACAGCATTATATCTACCCCCAATATTATGTAATAATTTAAGTATAGTCTTTAAACAGATAAAGAACAAGAAATACAGAACGTAAGTTCTTATTGGAGTTTTATAAAACGATTAGAAAACTTTTAATAAAGCGAGTTAGTGGAATACATTAAATTCTTACGGATAGGGAAATTCTCTAATTACTTGTCTCAATTCCTGCACTATTTAGTCACTTAATTGTTGAATATTAAATAAAGTCTGATAAAATTCACCTTTTTAATATTTAGATAAAAGGAGGCTTTAGATGGAAATTAGGCCGGTCAAAAGTCCAGATTACTATCGAATATCCCCATTACTTAACGAGTGGTGGGATGGTAGAAATATGGTCGATATGCTTCCGAAGTTGTTCTTCGATCATTTCACTGATACAAGCTTCGTTGCAGAAAAGGACGGAGAAATATTTGGGTTCCTAATAGGTTTTCTTTCTCAAACCCATCCTAATGAAGCATAGATACATTTTGTTGGGATAAACCCAGCAGTAAGAAAACAAAGTATTGGAAAGCAGTTATATAATAAGTTTTTTGATATGGTTAAAACCAATAATCGCCAAATTGTTCGCTGTGTAACATCTCCTGTTAATAAGACTTCGATTGCGTATCATACCAGGCTGGGATTCAACATTGAGGAGGGTGATAAGCTAATTGACGGAATATAAATAACTTCCGATTATGATGGTCCAGACCAAGATAGAGTCTTATTGGTTAAACAGTTGACTTAATCCCTGTTAGTATATAGAGAATTTTTTTCTTCAACAAAAGGGGCAGTATTGTTGAAGAAGGTGGAAGAAAGAAAGTAGTGAATTAATTAAGTATTCTATTAATGTGAGGTAGGATATGTTACCACCAAAACATATTGTTTCAGCAGCAACTATCGTACTTAATGAGCAAAAAGAGATTTTATTAATTAAAGGTCTTTGTAGAGGATGGGAAATGCCTGGGGAACAGGTTGAAGAAGGAGAATCATTAAAGGACGTGCAATCAGGGAAACAAAAGAAGAAACTGGTATTTGAAGTTTTAAAATTTTGTGGAGTATATCAAAATGTAAGTGATTCTATATAATTGGAGGAGTACTTTATACCGCAGGTTCTCTGTTTTATATTTGGAGGTTTTAAGTATCATCACACTATCTGGCATTTATTCACATTTATTCGTGATTGGCAGCAGTATATTTCACTTCTTCAGCGTTTTATAATATCTCCTGCCAGGAAACTAATATGCTACAACTCGACTTAGGGCGAGTTTTTTTTATTGTTTGCTGAAGTAGATAATAGCGTTCATAACCTTTCCAGTTACTACAATGCTCATAATATATTTCGAGTTTAGAGTCGTTGTTTATGTTCGTTTGATAGGTACAAATGTTGCCATAATAACGGCAACAAAAATATAAAGAAAACGCAGCTACAATATTTAAAAAGGTAAACTTTGCAGGCACACGACTGCAATAAGACTTATAACCAAGTTGAGTTCTTAACCGTCAATTACATAGTATGAAAACAGTGCTTTAATTAAGGAGGGTATAAAATGAATGAAAGTAAAGGTACAGAAATAAAACGCTCTTCAAAAGCAGAAAGCATTCTATCTCAGATCAATAGTAAAACTAAGCTAGGAGACTTACGAAAAATCGCGAAGGACATTAAAAAAGATCACGAACTAGCTATGGAACTATGGTCTACTGAAGAGTTTTTGCCCCGACTATTAGCAATCTTAATTATGGACAAAAAACTTCTTTCACAAGATGAGCTAAATAAGCTTGATAAGGATATGCAGACTCACACTTTTGATGAGCGAAATAACTTAATGGATTGGTTAATGGCTAATCAGCTCACCAAAGACAAGAAGAAAATTGCAATGATGGAGTCTTGGGAAAATAGTCCTTCTGCTCTTCAAAGGCGAGCTTTCTGGTATTATCAAGGGCGATTGAGATGGACTGGACAAACACCGCCTGATAATACCGCATATTTGCTATCTGCATTAGAAGCTAATATTACGCAGGAAGAACCGGAAGTTCAATGGGCTATGAATTTCACCGCAGGCTGGATAGGCGTTTATGATGAAAAGAATCGTGCACGCTGTATTAAACTTGGTGAGCAAACGGGTCTTTACAAAGATGAAATAGTAGCAAAAGGATGTACTCCCAGCTATTTGCCGGAGTTCATTAAGATTGAAGTTAACAAACGACATAATAATTAGTTACCTCTTAAAGATACATTAGTGTTTGATGCAAAGAATATTAGAAATCGGTAAAATATTAAATATAAATCTATCGACTTGTCCAGAGCTTCTTAACAGATTCTATGATGTGGTTACAAAATAACAGACCAAATCATTAGTAGAGTTGGTCTGTTATAATTGCAACAGTCTTAGACAATTCGGTAAGAAGGTTTTCCTTATTCAACGGGTGCTAATGGTTTAAGAAGGTTCTTATTTTAGTTCGGGCGCTTTTCGATGGTTAGTTCCTTCTTGATAAGCGTAGGCTAGTTTAATCAGTGTTGGCTCGTCAAATTCTTTTCCAAGCAGCTCGAGCCCTACTGGAAGGCCGTTGTCACTGAAGCCAGCAGGGACCGAGATTGCAGGGAATCCTGAATAAGGACTTAAGCGATTAGCATTCCCTGCACCTTGGCTATTGCCCACCTGTGCCGGTAGAGCACTCGAAGTTGGATAGAGCAGTGCATCAAGATCATGTTCATTAAAGGTTGCCATTAAGCTTTCCCTTGCCATTTTAGGACGATTGGTAACAATGTCTTGGTATTCCTCATCATTTTCTAATGATTCTCTTTCATTTCGGGATTTTAATCCACTTTCCAAGCTTGGATGGAATTTCCCGCTATCTATAATATCTGATAATGTTCTTACTGGTGCATCCGGCCCAAGGCCAGCCAAATAATCATTTAATTGAAATTTAAATTCGTATCCGCTTAAGCTTGGGTAAGAAAGAATTGGACGAAGGCTGGGAACTGTTACCTCGAACACCTCTGCTCCAAGGGCCTCCATGTCTGCAATCACTTGATCCATCACTTTATTGACTTCAGGATCATTCCCAAACAGGTCTCGTATAACGCCTATCCGAGCTTTTTTTAATCCATTTTTCTTAAGATAATGAGTATAGGTTTTTGGTACTTTTCCGATACTGGCTTCAGTAATTGGATCTGCCGGGTCATAGCCAGCAATTGCATCGAGCACGACAGCCACATCTTCAACGGTACGTCCCATCGGTCCGCCAACATCCTGTGAGAGTGCAAGTGGAATGATTCCATCGCGGCTGGCAAGTCCCATAGTAGGGCGAAGTCCAACCAGGTTATTAAAGGACGAAGGTATTCGGATGGACCCGCCAGTGTCTGTCCCTAATCCGACAGCGGCAAAGTTGGAAGCAACCGCAGCTGCTGTACCACCGCTTGAACCACCTGGGTATCTTGTTAAATCATATGGATTATAGGTTTGTCCGCCAAGAGAACTAATTGTTTGGAATCCGAAAGCAAATTCATGCAGGTTCGCTTTCCCTAAGATGATTGCACCTTGATCTCTTAATCTTTTTGTTTGATAGGCATCCTTTAGAGGGATGGAACCTTCAAGTGACAGGGATCCTGCAGTAGTTTGCATATCGTATGTATCATAGTTGTCTTTTAATATAACCGGAATTCCATGCAAGGGACCTCGAACTTTGCCCGCTTTGCGCTCTTTATCAAGTTGTTTCGCTTCTTCTAATACATTCTCGTCAACTGTTATGATGGAGTTAATGCTGTCATCGTACTCCTCAATTTGATTGAGATAGAACTGAACCAATTCCTCAGAAGTTAATCCCTCCTTCTGCATCGCATGCTGTAATTCAAATATCGTCGCTTCCTCAATCTCAACAGATAAAACTCTTTCAGCGACGGGACTCGCTGAATTAGAAACAGCACCTGCTGGAGCTGCGTACAGACCTAAAGCCATTACTAGAGCAGTGAAGAAAACTATAAATTTGTTATGCGACTTTTCCATTTGAAACTCCTTTCGTTTTTCGGAATAATTAGAATATACCAATCTATAAATATACTGTATATAAGAGGAAGGTCATAGAATATAAGGTTATATAGGGAGTTTTGACTAATTAGAAGGATTCGTTTTATTCCATTTGAACACGCTGTATAAATTCAGGTGCCAGTCTTTTTTTGTCCAGAGACGGGAGTTGCATAAATAAATTATTTATGATTTAATAACGTTATCAAATATAAATCGTAATTATTACGGTTTACATAATAAAAGGAGTGAATGCATTGGCAAAGAAATCAAAAGTGGCGAAGGAGATTAAAAGGCAGAACCTAGTCTTAAAATATGCTGATTTACGAAGGGAACTTAAGGAGAAGGGTGACTATGATGCGTTAAGGAAGCTTCCAAGGGACTCATCACCGACACGCCTGAAAAATCGCTGCCAGGTAACTGGAAGACCTCGGGGATATCTCCGCAAATTTAAAATGTCCCGAATCGCATTCAGGAAATTTGCTCATAAAGGACAGGTTCCGGGAGTTAAGAAATCAAGCTGGTAAAAAAATTGGAGGTAATGAGAATGAAGGAAAGTATTCATCCGGATTATCATAAAGTGGTATTCATGGATAGTAACAGTGGCTTTAAATTTTTGACAGGATCAACAAAAACAGCAAGTGAAACAATACAGTGGGAAGATGGAAACACCTACCCATTGATCAAGGTGGAAGTAAGCTCAGATACTCACCCGTTTTACACCGGAGTTCAGAAATTTACTGATCGCGGCGGGCGTACAGAACGATTTATGAAGAGATACAACATGAAAGAAAAGTAAGGTAGCCATGAGTCAAGTGAGGTGAAAGAGATGAATTCGCATTTGATGGAAATTATTTCAAGAGAAATCGTAAAATCACTTCCTCCAAAGCAAAAGGAGATTTATGAATTTGTCGTTGGGCTTGAAGATGAATTGGCTCAGGAGGCTTCGACATCTGAAGAATTTATGGCTCTTCTCGTGAAGCATTCACCTCATAGGCAGGCCGCAACTCATTTTAACCTTTCATTTGGCAAGCTCATGATGACCATGCACGAAATTGAAGACATGATAACCAGTCAGCTTGAGGAGAAATTAAGAAATGTAACATGGGTCGAATTAACTGACAGTGTCCGAACAAAAAGGAAGAGGAATAAAGTCAAATACTTTTATTTTTCGCTAAACGAAAGTCAATCTTAAAAAATTTTGCTCGATAAATCGTAATGATTTCGTATTAATGAAGCGGGAGGCTCATATGGTCTATGATTGGATCGTAGTAGGAGGCGGCATTCAAGGGACTACCATTGCAGCCTTCTTAGTTAAGAAAAATAAGGTATCACCAGGTAAGCTGCGCATTATAGACCCGCATAAAATGCCATTAGTTCAGTGGACTAAAAATACAGAAAAGATTGGCATGAAATTTCTTCGCTCTCCATTTGTCCATCATCTCGATGTCGATCCGTTTAGCTTAAGAAATTTTGCAGCGAATCACCAATGGAAAAAAAGTGAGTTCTATGGGATGTATAAAAGGCCTTCGCTTGAGATCTTTAATGAGCATAGTCAATCACTTTTCCAGGATCTCGGGCTGGGGGAGAGCTGGCATCAGGGATTTGTAACCGGCATCGACAGGGAAAACGAGGATTGGATTATAAGCGTAGACGAAGGAGATCGTCTAAAATCCAAAAATGTCGTTCTGGCGTTAAGCATAAACGATCAGCTATATTTCCCCGAATGGGCAGATTCTGTTATGAATGAGCAGAATCAGCTGTTTCACATTTTTGATGAAGCTGCCGATTTTTCTGCATTGCAGCCTCCAATTTCCGTTGTTGGAGGAGGCATTACAGCCGCGCATACTGCCATTAAGCTTTCAGCACTCTATCCTGGTCAAGTCACTTTAATAAAAAGACATCCGTTTAGAGTGTGTGATTTTGACAGTGATCCGGGCTGGCTGGGACCCAAGTATCAAAAAAACTATCAGCGAATCCAGGATTACTCAGAGCGAAGGGAAGTCATCAAGAAGGCAAGAAACCGGGGATCACTGCCGTCTGAATTATTTCATAAGCTTCGGAAGCTTGAAAATGATAAAAAGCTGAAGATTACAGATGGGGAAATCACCACCGTGAAGGAGAGCGAAAACAAAGAGCTGATCCTTTCAGTGGACACGAAGGAAGTCAAAGCGCATTCGATTGTTTTGGCGACCGGGTTCAGACCATCCAGACCTGGCGGAAGCTGGCTGGAGAGTGCCATTGAAAAGTTTGCTCTGCCGTGTGCGAAGTGCGGATACCCGATCGTCAGCCAATCACTGGAATGGTGTCCGCACTTATATGTCATGGGTCCGTTAGCAGAACTGGAGATTGGGCCGATTGCCCGAAATATCTCCGGTGCGCGCCAGGCGGCAGAAAGAATCGTCAGAAGTGTTTAAAAAAATTACAGGAGGCGTTTAAAAATGAGAGTTAACATCACACTTGCTTGTACAGAAACCGGGGACAGAAATTATATTACCACCAAAAACAAACGGAACAACCCTGATAGGATTGAATTAATAAAGTATTCACCACGTTTAAAAAAACGTACTTTGCACCGTGAGACGAAGTAAAAGAATATGATCATACATCAGCAGAGCTGGCGCGGAAATAAGGCTGGTTCGGAGTGAAATGACAAAGCAGCCATCCTTATTTACAGAGATTGAGCACAATCATACCGGATTGTGCTCAATCTTTTTTATATATCCTATTTATCTTTAAGCCAGAGTTTCCAGTCCCTTCTCTGTAATATGTGTACCGGATCTCCCCTTGCGGATCATGACATAGCCCAGCTGCTCTAACTCCTTGAGTCTGAGTCTTACCTGCTGTTCAGTGAGGGGCGAATTTGTTTTCCGGGTTAGAGATGACAGTTTTTTTCTGCTTGCTGGCATTCCGCTTTTATTTAGTTCGTCAATGCATTTCAGTAAGAAATGATGCTCGTTTTTTAAGTTTGAGAGGGTCCCCGGAATCAAAGGAGCATTTGCCGGAGATAGGTCTGCAGGCAAATCTGAAGCTGTCAGCTCATTGTGCTCCGAAACCGCCAGCATGTACTGAACGACATTCTTTAATTCTCTTATATTTCCTTTCCAGTCCATCTTTGATAGCAGCAATAAGGTTTCCTCTGTTATGGAAGCAGAAGGTTTGTGGCTCTGCCTTATGAACGCCCGAATTAAGATCGGGATATCTATTTTTCGCTGCCTTAGAGAAGGGAGGGAAAGTGACAGGACCTTTAAACGGTGGTACAAGTCTTCCCGAAACTTTCCAGCTTCTATCATTTCCTTCAGATTCCGATTGGTTGCGGCAATAATCCTAACATTAATTGGAATAATTTTATTGCCGCCAATTCTGCGGATTTCCCATTCTTCGAGAACTCGCAATAGCCTGGCCTGCAGTTTCATGCTGATATCCCCAATCTCATCCAAAAATAAAGTCCCTTGGTCAGCCTGCTCAAACAGTCCTTTTTTTCCGCCTTTTCGTGCCCCGGTGAACGCGCCATCCTCATATCCGAATAATTCACTTTCAAGCAATTCTTCAGGAAGAGCGTTGCAGTTAATCCCTAAAAAAGGTGCATTTCTCCTGCTCGATTCCGAATGGATGGCTCCGGCGAACAATTCTTTTCCTGTGCCGCTTTCTCCCTGAATTAAGATAGGCAGGTCGGATAATGAAAGTTTCTTGGCAATCCGAATGGTTTCCTGAAGGATCTGGCTCTCACCCAAAATGCTCTGGAATGTATATTTGGATACAAAACCCTTTTTCTGAAGCTCCAGCTTTACTCTTCTTTCCATTTCGATCGTTTCATCCATATTTTTGAATGTGGCAACAATCGTGTTATCATTTTTCATTGGAAAGCGGTGCACCAGCAAGTTTGTTTGTCTTACCGTAAAAGCTTCCTGATGACCAGATTCATCATTTAATAGAAATTCCAGCAGTTCGCTGTTTCTGAATACCTGGCCGATTTTTTTCTTAAACGCATATTCAGGTGAAATTCCTATCATTCTCTCAAGCTCTTTGTTGAAAACTGAAATCGAACCGGATCTGTCAAATGCCAAGATCCCATCATTTACTCCATCCACGACCCTTTTTAAATATTGATTGAGTTTATCGGCTTCCTGTTTCAAGGATGATAGTTTCTTGCTCAGTTCAATTATTTTTCCGGTGTACTTATCGGTGATATTTATTCTGAGGGTTTCCGGCAGTTCAAAATAATCTATAATAGCCATAATCGTGTGGATATCAATAAGACGTACACCGAGATTGAGTTTCGTCGGGATAGAAGAAGGGATTAGATCCATTTCTCCTGGAGTAACGGCAATCTCAATTGAATCGGGAACTTCTCCACCTGGTGAATAGGGAATATATCCGAGATGGCTGATTCCGAGTCTGTCCAGTGTTTCGATAGAATCCATGGTGCTCTGTGGAAAGTCATTTACAAAAAGGACATTTGTGTCCTTGGGTATTTCAAAAAGGTAATCGATATATTGATAATTTACGGTTCTGTGTGCTGTAATCACTTCACAGGAAGGAGCAATAACATGCTTTACTTCATCATGAATTAGGTAAGAAGAAAACACGATTAAGGCATCTTCGATTAATGGGGGCAGATATTCTTCCGACGCAAAGCTTTTTATCCGGATATACTTTCCGAGCATTCCTTTTAGCTGTTCTGTGAGCGCTTTACATGTCTCCCTTGTTCCGGCAAGCAGCACTAATTCATTTTTCATGGTAAGCTCCTTTAATGGTTGATTAATGGTTATTATTATACCAATTAAAACACCCATTAATAAACCAGTTTCTATTTTTTATCCTTTTATTCAGAATTTTCAACTTGGCACACAAATTGCATTAAGTATTACATCTAGAAATGAAGGGGGAAATAGAATGAAAGAAAAAAACAGAGCCTGGAAGGTGCCGCACACGTTTGTCATTGTTTTCTTTGTGGTCCTTCTGGCAGCCATGGTTACGTATTTGGTTCCCGTTGGCCAATTCCAGACGGAAGAAGTAACTTATACGCAAAACGGGGAAGAGTCCACCAAGACAGTATTGGTTCCCGACAGCTTTGAAATCGTGAAAGATGAACTAGGTAATCCTGTCCGACAGGGGACAAGCCTATTTGAGTCTGGGGGAGAAGCCGGGTTTTTAAATTATGTTTTTGAAGGACTCGTATCAGGAGATAAATGGGGATCCGCAGTTGGAGTTGTAGCATTTATATTGATCATTGGCGGAGCATTCGGAATTATAATGAAAACCCGTGCGATTGAAGAAGGCATTTTAAGTGTAATTGACAAGACAAAAGGCAGAGAAATCTTAATCATTCCGATTATGTTTTTCCTATTCTCGCTTGGAGGAGCTGTTTTTGGGATGGGAGAGGAAGCCATTGCGTTTGCGATGATCCTTGTGCCTCTTATGGTTGCACTTGGCTATGATGCGATCACAGGTGTGATGATCACCTATGTGGCAACGCAAATTGGGTTTGCAACTTCCTGGATGAACCCTTTCAGTGTGGCTATTGCACAGGGAGTTTCGGGGGTTCCTGTTCTGTCAGGAGCACCTTTTCGAATAGGCATGTGGGCTGTTTTCACATTAATTGGGATTATTTATACATGGAAATACGCTTCGGGAATTAAGAAAGATCCGTTGAAATCAGTGAGCTATGAATCAGACAGCTATTTCAGGAAAGAAATGAAAACAGGGGAGCTGAAGGTCCAATTTACTCTTGGACACGGTCTTGTTCTGTTAACCATAGCAGCCGGAATTGCCTGGATTGTATGGGGTGTTGTAGAGTATGCTTACTATATCCCGGAAATTGCCTCGCAATTTTTTACGATCGGATTGGCAGCGGGACTTATTGCTGTTTTCTTTAAGCTTAATAATATGAAGGTAGACGATATTGCTGAAGGATTCATTGAAGGGGCTAAAGATCTTTTGCCGGCAGCATTGGTTGTAGGCATGGCAAAAGGAATTGTGATCATATTAGGCGGAGACAGCCCGGATGCGCCATCTGTATTAAATACAATGTTATTTGGAGCTGGCCAGGTAATAGGAGATTTCCCTGCAGCCCTGTCAGCGTGGTTTATGTATCTTTTCCAATCTGTCTTTAATTTCTTTGTTGTATCTGGATCAGGACAGGCAGCCCTTACAATGCCTCTGATGGCCCCGCTGGCTGATATTGCCGGTGTATCCAGGCAGGTTGCCGTGCTTGCTTTCCAGCTTGGAGATGGTTTAACAAATATTTTTGTTCCAACATCTGCAGCCCTTATGGGTGCTCTTGGAGCAGCAAGGCTGGACTGGGGAACATGGGCAAAATTCATCATCAAATTTTTGCTGCTCCTCATGGGAGTTTCATCACTATTCGTGATTGGCGCAGTATTAATCGGTTTTTAACCAGACATCATATGTTAGACAGAAAGGGGTTTATCCTTGTTAACTCTTATAAAAAACGAAGAAATTTATTCTCCGCATTTTCTTGGGAAAAAGGATATCTTACTCGTTCATAATAAAATAGGCTATATCCGCGATTCCATTGAACTGCCTGAGCTTTCATTTGCGGATATTGAAGTCATTAATGCCGAAGGAAAAATGGCCGTTCCGGGATTTATCGATTCACATGTTCATATTATTGGAGGCGGCGGTGAGGGGAGCTATAAAACCCGGACACCGGAAATACAGCTGACAGATGCTACACTGTCTGGCATCACTACGCTGGTGGGTGTCATTGGTACAGACGGAACAACACGGACGATGGCCAGTCTTATTGCTAAAGCGCGGGCACTTGAGGAAGAAGGAATTACCTGTTATGTCCAGACCGGTTCTTATCAGGTGCCGGTAAAAACGCTGACTGGAAAAATTGAAGATGATCTCATTCTGATTGACAAGATTATCGGTGTCGGAGAGATTGCGATTGCTGATCACCGTTCTTCCCAGCCGACAGTTGAAGAAATGGCCAAAATTGCTTCAGCTGCACGTGTTGGCGGCATGCTTTCCGGTAAAGCGGGAATCGTAAATGTCCATGTGGGTGATAGTTATGATCATTTAAAGCTCCTGGAAGATATAGCGGAGAACACGGATATTCCAATCAAACAATTCTACCCGACACATATTAACCGTAATCCGCATTTATTTGAAGCTGGCATACGTTATGCCAAAAAAGGGGGATATGTCGATTTCACGACAAGCTCGATTCCAAAGTTTTTCGAAGAGGGGGAAGTAAAGTGCAGCAAGGCCCTCAGAATCATGCTGGACGAAGGGATTCCTGCTGGCCAAATTACGTTTACTTCAGACGGACAGGCCAGCCTGCCTGATTTCAATGAGCAGGGAGAACTAATTGGCCTGCAAATTGGCAAGGTTTCCACACTTTTTTCCGAAGTGCGGGATGCGATCCTTCAAGAAGGGGTCTCCATGGAAAATGCACTGTCTGTCATTACCAAAAATCCAGCGTCTATCCTCAAGCTTCACCAAAAAGGAAAAATTGAGGAAGGGAAAGATGCAGACCTTGTGATTTTGAATAAAGAAACACTGGCAATTGAAACCGTTTATTCCCTTGGAAGAAAGATGGTTGAAGACGGTAAGGCTGTTGTGAAAGGTACCTTTGAATAAAGACCATAAATGATTAAAGTATATTAAATGATATGATTGTTTTTCGCAACATCAAAAGTAGATATTTATCTAATATATGGCAATAGAATAAATAAAACCCCCCGGCACATACTAAAACTATGATTTGTTAAGTTTTGGAGGAGTGTCCGGTGGGTTTTTTTAAATCTAAATTAAAAAGGTTTAATAGGGACAATAAACAAAAGAAGAATGGAAATACTGAACGTGAATTAAGGATTGATGAACTCCTTCATCGCTGTAAAGAATCTGCGGATTTTGTTTCCTACAGATATTCAGAATCCAGCCCATTTTATATCCATTATTACCAGACTATTGTAGACATTAACATCCTGCATCAATATGTCTTGCCCTATATCAAAGAAAATGAGAGCAAATCCCTGTTTGATCTTCAGCAAGCTATTCCCATTGATAATACTGAAATTATAGATAATGTTCATGAAATAAGGGATAAGCTGCTGACAGGCTGTGTTGTCATAGAAGTAAAAGGTTCATTGCAAGAAGCTCTGGTCATTTCTGCTGTTTCGCTTGAGAAGAGGCCCGTCAGCATGCCGGAAGTCGAGTACAGTGTTGTGGGGCCAAAGGAAGCTTTCGTCGAATCGATTGATGCTAACATCAATCTGGTCAGGAAAAGGCTGCCTATTCCAGATCTTATCGTGGAAGAAGTAAAAATAGGCAGTCTGACGAAAACAAGAGTGGCTGTTCTTTATATTGAAGGAATTACGGACAAAGAAAACGTAAATACCATTCTGCAGCGGCTGAATGAGATTCAATTTGATCAAATCGTGGACAGCTCTTTTATTAACCAGATCATTTCCGATAACCACAATTCTCCCTTTCCTCATTTAATTGACACGGAAAGGCCTGATAGGGTAGCGAGTGTGCTCTCGGAAGGGAAAATAACGATCATTGTAGATGGCTCACCTCATGCCCTTACCGGCCCTACAACTCTCGTAGAGTTTTTTTCAGCTTTTGAGGATTACTTTTTATCATGGCATATTGCCTCCATTTTTCGGCTTGTCCGCTTGTTCGCCGTATTCTTTTCAGTGTTGTCGACTTCACTTTATGTCGCCGTGCTCACCTATCATTACGAAATGATTCCGGAAAACCTGCTTAACCCGCTTATTGCTTCAAGGAGCGGGATCCCGTTCCCGCCGATACTGGAAGCGATTATTCTGGAATTGACCATTGAGCTATTGCGTGAGGCTGGAGCAAGGCTGCCGACCAAAATCGGTCAGACGATTGGTATCGTAGGCGGTATTGTTATCGGAACTGCGGCAGTACAGGCCGGGCTGACCAGTAATGTGCTGCTGATCATCGTGGCGCTTGCGGCCCTGGCATCTTTTACAACACCTGTCTATCAAATGGGCAATACGATCCGCTTAATCCGTTTTCCTTTTTTAATCACTGCTCAGTTGTGGGGACTTCTGGGAGTTACCTTTTGTTTTTCATACATTTTGAGCCATTTGCTTAAAATGACTTCTCTGGGACGCCCATATTTGGCACCTGTCTATCCTTTGCGGCTGGATGACTTAAGGGATTCCCTCTTCCGCCTCCCGTTTTTCATGCAAACGAAGCGGCCTTTACAGGTCAGATCCCCTGTACGAACCCGTTTTCAGCCCAAAAAGCACGAGAAATCGAAAAGAGACATAGAAGATTAATTGGAGGAAATATGTTCCGATAAAGGAGGATAGCTGATGTTTCCATTGCCTAAAGAGGATAAGAAGGTATCTCCCTATTTTGTATTTTATTTAATACATGCGATGCAAATAGGTGTAGGGATTCTGGGCTTCGAAAGAATTATTGTCCAGTCGGCCGGCTATAGCGCCTGGATTGCAATCTTAACATCCGGCGCCTCCATTATCGGATTGGTATGGGTTTCCTATCGAATCTTGAATAAGGGGAATAACGACATCGTGGCCATCCACGCTGAAATTATGGGGAAATGGATTGGCGGTTTTTTCAGCTTTTTATTCTTGTTATACTTCTTTGCTTTTGCGTTGGTTGTACTTAGATCCTATGTGGAAGTACTCCAGGTTTGGGTATTTCCCGAAGTCTCAGAATGGATATTCATAATAATTATCATATTTTTAGCCTATTCCTATGTCACAGGAGGTTTTCGGGTTGTAACAGGGGTAAGCTATTTAGGGGTTTTATACGGCTTGCCGCTATTGCTGGTTAAATTTTATCCTTTACAGTATGCTGATTATGGTAATCTGCTGCCAATCTTGAATGCTTCTCCCGCAGAATTATTTAAGGCTTCAAAAGAGATGACTCTTAATTTTCTCGGGTTCGAGACGCTTTTTATGTTTTATCCTTTTATAAAAGATGGGCCGAAATCGGAAAAGTGGGCTTATTTCGGGGTGCTTTTCAGCATATTTATATACCTGGTCACTGCTTTTGTTACGTTTGTCTATTTTAACCAGGAACAGTTGAAAGGCACCATTTGGGCTACACTCACACTTTGGAAAATCGTGGACTTAATCATTGTGGAAAGGTTCGAATACATAGGAATTTCCGTATGGTTCTTTGCCATTCTTCCCAATATTTGCATTGGCCTCTGGTGTGCAAGCAGGGGAATGAACCGTCTGTTTCCCGTCTCTCAGAGAAGTGCCTTGAGGATTTTTTGCCTATTGCTGTTTTTCATCAGCGTTCTTTTAACAGATAGACAGCAAATTGATTTGCTGCAGAAAGCTGTCTCCCAAATCGGGCTATATAGCATCTATTTTTACTTGCCATGCTTAATGGTCTTACAATATATCATCATGAAGGTGAAAAAAGCATGAATGTTAAAAACTATTTATGCTGTTCCCTGATTCCAATCCTCCTGGCAGGCTGTACTCCCAGTCCAAAGGTTTTAGAGGATATCCAATTGGTGCAGACCATTGGCTATGATTATGTCAATGGTGAAGAATTTGAAGGAACAGCAGGCTCCTCCAATATACCTCCAGGTGAACAGTCCTTGCCTGTAAATGAGGTTTTTTCTGCGACAGGGAAGACCAGTAAACGGATCAGGCAAAAGATTCAGTCTGAAGCTGCAAGGCCCATAGTGGTTGGCAGGGTGGGACTGGTCATTTTCAATCAGGAACTTGCAGAGCATGGCATTGAAAATCAAGTAGACAGTTTGCAGAGAAACCCCAGCATTGGCCGGAAATTGCTGCTGGTTGTATCGAAAGATAAGGCGAAAGACATAATTGATTCCAATTACTCGCAAAGTGATTCTGTATCACAGTATTTAATTGATGTGGTTGAACAGAATCTTGAGCAGACTATTCCTGATGTGAATTTACACCGTTTTCTTGTTCACTATTACAGCAAAGATGCAGACCCTTTTTTACCTTTAATCGAAAAACAGGGTAAGCATTTAAAAGTCAGCGGACTGGGGATTTTTAAAGACGATAAGCTTGTTGAAACGATCAGCTTTGGTGACGCCTATATCTTTAAAATACTATATGAAAAATTCCGGCGGGGACAATTTGAAGTGGAACTTAGCGTCGGAGAAGATGTAAGTCTCGAAAACCTTTCATCAAAACCTAAAATAATGGTGGACAAGAGAAATGGGAAATATACAGCTGCTTTTAAGGTGAAAGTTAACGGCAGAGCAATGGAAGGGGTTGATTTAGATCTTACAGACAAGAAAACGATTGAGAGAATTGAAAAAGCAGTGGAAAAAGAAATAACGGAGAGAGCAGAGAAAATGGTCAAGAAGTTTCAGGAATTGGATGCAGATCCCCTGCGCATCGGGGAAAAGGCCCGGCAGCGCTCCGATTTTAATCGGAAAGAATGGAAAGAGCAGTATAGTGAAATGGAAATTAAAATCGAAGCAGATGTGAATGCTGTTCAATCGGGAATTATAGAATGATCATGTATATCATAAAAGAAATTGGCATCCGATAAGGGTGTCATTTTTAATTATAAAATTTTCAGAATTATTGTTGTTTTCCGAAGAAATATATGATAATTTAATTAAAACGAAGCGCAGGCTTCAAAAAACAAAAGAATACAGCTTAAACTTCATATTTTAAGGTGATCCTAAATGATATTAAAAGAAACCATAGAAAAAGAGTTTAATAACCTCTCCAAAGGCCAGCAGAAGGCAGCGAAGTATTTGCTCGACCATCCGAAGGATTTTGCCGTAAAGTCTGCGGGTGAGATCGGCAAAAGAATCGGGGTCAGTGAAACGACAGTCATCCGTTTCTGTTATTCGATTCAGCTTTCCGGCTATTCTGAGCTTCAGAAGATGGTAAGGGAACAGCTTTTGAAGGCGAATAGCACACTGGGGCAGTATTTTACGAGTAAGGTGGAACTGGCCGAAAAGCCGGAGTTCCTGGCAAGTGTGATGGAGAAGGATTGTCTGCATATACGGGAAACGATGCAGAATATCAGTCAGGATGATTTCGATGCTTTGGTTGACCGGCTGATCGAATCGAAAAATATATATATTACAGGACTTCGGTCTTCTTTCTCCGCAGCAAGCTGGCTTTCTTTTACCCTTGGAGTAGTAAGGGGAAATGCGAAGCTGATCCGGCCGGATACGGATGATCTGCTGTTGACGGTTACCGAAATGGATATAGATGCAACATTTATTGCCATTTCATTCGACCGTTATATGAAGGATACGATCAAATTGGCGGAATTGGCGAAAAAGCAGGGAGCTTTTGTGATTGGCATAACCGATTCAGCGATCGCGCCAATTAAAGAACATGCCGATTTGCTTTTTCAGATCCATTCATCGGAAAAATCGACGATTGATGCGGCACCCGCCCTCTTTTCCTTTCTGAATGCGGTGATTGCAGGGGTGTCCATTCAAGATCGTGACCGATTTGAAGCAAGGAAAGAACAATATGAAAAGCTGGAAAGTGAGCATTTTTTTATACAGCCGGGAGGGAAGTTAGATTGAAGGAAATGATTGAAGAGCTTAAACCCGCGTTAGAGATGGTATTTACACATTTGCACGAACATCCGGAAGTGAGCTGGAGGGAATATAAGACAACCGAGTTCCTGCAGAAATTTCTGGAATGCCGGGGATTCAAAGTTCAGCTGTTTGGGGATTGCACCGGTCTGGTTGTTGAAGTGGGGGAAGGGAGTCCATGTGTCGCGCTGAGAGCGGATATGGACGCACTTTGGCAGGAAGTGGACGGCAAGTTTCAGGCGAATCATTCCTGCGGACATGATGCCCACATGACGATGGGGGTCGGAGCCATGCTGCTGCTTCAAAAGGCAGGCTTCCCTAAAAAAGGCAAGCTGAAATTCATCTTCCAGCCGGCTGAAGAAAAAGGCACCGGTGCCTTGAAAATGATTGAGCATGGCGTGCTGGATGACGTGGATTACCTGTACGGTGTACATCTTAGACCCATCCAGGAAATTAGAGACGGGGAAGCATCGGCAGCCATTTACCATGGTGCTGCAAGATTTCTGACAGGGGAAATTATCGGGGAAGATGCCCATGGCGCCCGTCCGCATCTTGGCCAGAATGCCATCGAAATTGGCGCTTCTTTCATTCATGAAATCAAAAATATTCATTTGGATCCCATGGTCCCCCATACGGCTAAGATGACCAAGTTTCATGCCGGCAGTGACTCAGGCAATATCATACCTGGAAAAGCTTCCTTCAGTTTAGACCTGCGAGCTCAAACAAATGAAGTGATAAACGCACTGTCTGAAAAAATGGAAACGATCACGGAGTATTTATCCAAGCTCTACGGAGTCAAAATTACACTCGAGACGAAAGCGAATGTGGCAGCAGCCCAGGTAGATGAAGAAGCGCAGCATTTTCTGGAGAAGGCCATAATTGATGTACTGGGAGCCGGCCAATTACGGGAGCCAATTGTGACTTCAGGCGGGGAAGACTTTCATTTTTATACCCTCAAAAAGCCGAATATTAAGGCCGCAATGCTTGGATTGGGCTGTGATTTACAGCCTGGGCTTCATCATCCGGACATGACGTTTAATCGGGAAGCCATTTACTCAGGAGTGGAAATATTGGCCAGGGCGGTAATGGCCACTTTGGAGAAGGAGGAGTGAAGATGGCTGCTGTGACAATTGATTTGCGGGTATTAAAGACAGCATCCGATATGAGGCTCATTCAAAAACTGGAGGAGACAATCTGGAACATGGCTCCCCTGCCGGTTCATCAAACCATCACGGCTGCCCAGAATGGCGGGCTTCTCCTCGGGGCATTTATAGAAGAAGAACTGGTGGGATTCAGCTACGGATTTCCCGGTTTCAACAAAGGAAAAGGGTATTTATGCTCTCATATGCTGGGCATTCACCCCGACCACCAGGATAAGGGGCTTGGCGCGTTATTAAAGCAGAAGCAAAAGGAACTGGCCGCTGAGATGGGTTATGACCTGATCACCTGGACGTTTGATCCGCTTGAAAGCCGGAATGCTTATCTGAACCTGTCCAAGCTGAATGCGGTTTGTTCCACTTATGTGGAGAATTGCTATGGAGATATGGATGATAATTTGAATCATGGACTGCCGACAGACCGGTTAAAGGTGGAATGGTGGATTACCAGTCCACATGCCGGTGATCCGCTCAGGATTGAAACAGCGTCTGCCAAGAATCCGTTTGACTGGGGAATATCAGAGGACAACTTTCCTGTTTTATTAAATACGGAATGGGATGCTTCTGGAGGACCTGTACTTGTTCCGATTCCGGCAAACTTTCAAGCTATTAAAAATCAAAATTTCGAGCTTGCGATGGACTGGCGCTTCAAAACCAGAGGGATTTTTCAGGCGTTATTTTCAAAAGGATATGCCATGGCAGGTTTTGTAAAAGGTACAGAAGGCCCGGTACATTACTATGCATTAGTTCAAAGAAACGAGCTTAAGCTCAACTAACATGAAAAGGCGGGAATGAATATGAAAGTGACAGAAGTTGTATTGCGGCATATGAAAATGAGAATGAAAGCACCATTTACAACAAGCTTTGGCACGTTTCAGGATAAAGAATTTCTTTTATTGGAAGCAAAGGATGAGAACGGTGTTAGCGGCTGGGGAGAATCAGTTGCCTTTCATTCACCATGGTATAACGAAGAAACACTGAAAACGAACTGGCATATGCTTGAAGATTTCATCATTCCGAATCTATTAAACAAAGAAATGGAACACCCTGATGATGTGTCAGAAACCCTCTCCTACATACGGAAAAACAATATGGCGAAATCGGCATTTGAAGGGGCTGTTTGGGACTTATATGCCAAGCAGAAGGGAATTCCGCTTGCGAAGGCGCTTGGCGGGTCAGCGAATGAAATTGAGGTTGGAATCAGCATCGGGATTCAGGACCGTGTTGAGGATTTGCTGAACCTCATTGGTGAATATGTAGAGGATGGCTATAAACGAATTAAAGTGAAAATCAAACCGGGCTGGGATGTTGAGGTCATGAGAGAAGTGAGAAAGCATTTCCCGGATATAGCGCTTATGGCGGATGCAAACTCAGCCTACACACTTGATGATATTGAACTGTTAAAACAGCTGGATGAGTTTGATTTAATGATGATCGAGCAGCCGCTGGCCTCTGATGATATTATTGACCATGCTGTTCTTCAGAGGGAACTTAAAACACCGGTCTGTCTCGATGAAAGCATCCATTCCTATGAGGATGCGCGCAAGGCGATTGAACTAGGAAGCTGCAAAATTATTAATATCAAAATCGGCCGTGTCGGGGGCTTGACAGAATCCAAAAAAATTCATGACCTCTGCCAGGAACGCAGCATCCCGGTATGGTGCGGGGGCATGCTGGAATCCGGCATCGGCAGGGCGCACAATATTGCCTTAACCACACTATCAAACTTCATTATGCCTGGAGACACAGCTGCATCATCCCGCTATTGGGAGAAGGATCTGATTGAACCTGAAGTAACCGTAGAAGATGGGATGATCAAGGTTCCAGAAAGATCCGGTATTGGCTATGAACCGAATTATGAAACTATTAGAGAATTTACTGTTTTTGAAAAGAAATTTGCGTTGGGGGAGCAGAATGAACAAGCAGCCCTCATTGGCGGGAATAGTGCCACTCAAATCAAATAAAAAGCGTAAATGACACTCGGAGAGAGAGGATACTCTCTTTCTCTTTTAAACAAAGTTGTCGAAAAATTCAAATATTAAAAGGGGGAATAGGTTTGAAAAAGAGTATTCAGATTGCCGGGGCCTTTATTGGGGTCATTGTCGGAGCAGGTTTTGCTTCTGGGCAGGAGATTTTGCAGTTTTTTACGGGCTTTGGCTGGATGGGGATTGCCGGAGGCGTGCTCGCGACTTTTTTCTTTGCTTTTCTTGGCATGAATTTAACGCAGCTGGGAAGCCGTCTGCAAACAGATTCCCATAAAGATGTGATTTACCATATTTGCGGAAAGTATCTTGGGATGGCTGTTGATTTCATCATTACATTCTTCCTTTTTGGGGTGGCCGTCGTCATGCTTGCCGGATCGGGATCGATTTTCGAAGAGCAATTCGGCATCCCGAGTATGGCCGGGAATATTATTATGGCTGTGGTAACGATCCTGACAGTATGTCTAAATATCCAAAAAGTGATTTCAATTATCAGCCTGGTTACGCCATTTCTGCTGCTTATGGTGGTTATCATTAGCGTCTATGCCCTAAGCACGATGGGGCTGGATTTCTCAGAAGTTCAGAAATTGGCAGAAAGCCAAACGCCTGCTGCTTCCAACTGGTTTATGGGTGGATTATTATATGTTTCTTACAATATTGCGGCTGGTGCAGCGATGCTTGCTGTCATGGGCGGCACCACGAAGAATGAAAAGCAGGCTGGCTTGGGCGGAATCTTGGGCGGTGTTGGCCTGGGTGTCCTGATTTTACTGATCAATGTAGCCATGCTGGTCAAAATGGACGTGGTGGAGGGATCTCCAATGCCGATCCTTGCCCTTGCAAATGAAATTTCACCGGCATTTGGACTGTTAATGTTTGCTGTCCTGCTGGGTATGATCTACAACACTGCTGTTGGTATGCTGTATGCCTTCACAGCCAGGGTAGTAAAAAGGGAAAATCCTAAGTTTAACGTCTTTGTTGTATTATTTGGAGCTGCCGCTTTTGGCGCCAGTTTCATAGGCTTCATCACATTGGTCGGAACGGTTTATCCATTAATGGGGTACTTAGGATTTACATTGATTACGGCTATTGTCTTTGCTTGGGTTAGAGGGAAGAGGAAGGCTGTTGGGAGTATTGGTAATGGAGTTGCTTTGAAACAGTAGAAACCTAGAAAGCTCAGTTCTGCTGAGCTTTCTATAACCTCTTAAAATTTCGTCATACTTGCCTTGACTGGTATTCAATTCCTTAATAAAGATTGTAACCGCCATTCTCCGGTCCGCTTCCAGCTGAAGGAAAAGATACACCCATCGTACGCAAAGCTTCTTTAGCTTGAGATAGGTAATTTTCTGCCTGGTCTTGCCATCTGATGATCAAACTTATAAACGCCTTATACTCTGGACCTGCATTTTCCTCCATCGTTTTTAGTCCTTCCCGCACCTTTTTATCCTGATTTTCCGCATTCACGATGCAAGCCGCCATAGTGTCGATAATTGATTGCCGCTGTTCTCCATTTACTAGTCTATGTGCACATCCGACAGCGGTCACGCGGTGATAAGAAGCCGGAACCAGGTGGTTGTGCATCTCTGCATTACCTTTTAAATCTTTAGTCTCGGGAATATGAAAAAGTTCAGAACTCATGGAACAAACCATTTCTTCAGCATATAAACTTTGCTGCAGCAGTGTTAAAATATCTCCCCAGCTAGTTGCCCGATAATATGGATAATAATAAGGATTCAATCGAACCATCTCCTTTTATGGATATTGGAACCCCATCATTATAGATATGATTGTTAATCGGGGGTCATGTCATTTTGGGAAGTGGCGTTAGTCCATATTTGGATCTTTCAGGTTTAAAAATTGACTAACATACGAATCCCTTCCCCGATTTTTTTCACCCCAACCGCAATTTTCCTGTCATCCACCTGTGACACGCTTAACCGGATACGGTTTTCCTGCCTGTATTCAGGGAGGTACATACCTGTTGCATCCTGAACCAAAACATTTTTCTTTTGGAGATATTCCACAAGATGCTTTGCTTTTAATCTGCCTGGAAGCTCAATTGTTGAATAGAATCCCGAATCCCCGCCAGTAAAAGCAGCACCTGGAGGCAGATGCTCCAGGTACGCCTTTTTGAGAATGGTGCCTTTCTTTTTGTATTGCCGCCTGAGTTTTTCAATATGGGCTTTGAACATTCCGCTGCTTAAGTAAATCTCAAGTGCCCCTTGTGTGAGAACTGGTGTATGGACGTCCGCTGCAAATTTGGCTTGAGTAAAGCTTTTCATTAGTGCTTCCGGAAGAACGGCCAATCCCAATCGCAGCCCAGGCAGCAAAACTTTTGAAAAGCTTTTTGTGTAAATGACTCTTCCGCACGGATCAAAGGCAAACATGGGGTCTGCCTTTTTTCTGGTATCAAGGTCTCCCATATAGTCATCCTCGATAATGTAGACATCATATTTCTGAGCGAGCTCGACAATGTGCTTTTTTTCCTGGTTGGAGTAGCTGCAGCCTGTCGGGTTCTGGAATCGTGAAACTGTGTAGAAAAACTTGACGCTCCGTTCTCTGAATATCTTTTCTAAATAATTAAGATCTATGCCTTTCTGACTCACCTCAATCCCGATCGGCTTCAAGCCGCGCGAAATAATGGAATCTATGAAACTGAAGTGTGTTGGCTGTTCAGCGCAAATCTCATTTTTATTATTGGGAAAAGGCAGTGAGATTAATAGATCCAGAGCCTGCTGGGATCCTGATACAACGGCAATTCTTTCAGGCGGGGCGAAAACCTGCAAATCCTGAAGCTGAGCTGACAGCTGCTGCCGCAGACTCTCCAGGCCAAGGGGATGGGAATACTGAAACATTTCCTCTTTATAAAGCTCGATTGCCTGATTCATGCAATGCTGATAATCCCGGTATGGCATCTTGCTTTTATCCGGTCCTGCTGAGACAAAGTCTATTTTAATTTGAGTTTGTTTTTTGGGCATATCCGAGCCTACTGCAAAATAGCCGCTTTTGGGCACTGAATAAATCAGATGTGCCTTCTCCAATTCACTGTAGGCTTTCAGTACAGTGTTGATGCTGCAGTTGAATTCTTTGGCCAATCTGCGGATGGAAGGGAGCTTTTCTCCGGATTTCAGCCGTTCATCATCCAATCTGGATTGGATTTCTTCTATGACTTCATCATATTTATTGCCCATTATTATGCTCCTCTCAGGAATCTGTATGGGTACAGATAGCCGAAATATTACTTTTCTGTGTTCATTATGCTGTTTATAGTATAAGGGACAAATATGGAGCACACATCATGACGGAAATCCTATTTTATGAAGGAGGAAGAAAAGATGAAGTGGATGAGGAGAGCGGGGATGGCTGTTCTTGCGGTATTAGTGCTGCTGGCAGGTACAGGTGCTGAGGCATTAGGCGGAAGAGAAAACACGAAGGAGCTGCACATTGAAGAGGCTTTTGCAGGTAAAGAGGGAACTATGGTTCTCAAAAATCTTAAGAATGACAAGGTGTATGTCTATAACAAGGAGAGGAGTATAGAGAGATTGACGCCGGAGTCAACCTTCAAAGTCGCTAATGCCCTAATCGGGCTCGAGACTGCTGCAGTCCGAGATGAGTACGAGGTGAAAAGGTGGGATGGAGTCGAACGGGAATTCGAAAGCTGGAACCGGGATCATTCGCTTGCTTCTGCCATGAGGGAATCGGCTATCTGGTTTTATCAGGACCTGGCGAGGACGATTGGTGAAAAGAAAATGAATGAGTACGTTTCAAGGATAGGGTATGGGAACCAGGACATTTCTGACGGTATTGATTCGTTTTGGCTGGACAGCAGCCTGAGAATATCTGCAGCAGAGCAAGCTGATTTTATCGAAAAACTAGTTGAAGAAGACTTGCCTTTTTCACAAAAGAACCAAAAAACAGTCAAGCGAATGATGATTCAGGATGAACAGGATCACTTCATTTTACATGGCAAAACAGGGACAAGGCTCTCTGACATGGGACTTGGCTGGTATGTTGGTTTTATTGAAACAGAGAAGGGCACATGGGTGTTTGCGGTGAATATCGATGGAACAGGCACTGAGGCCAAAAATATTGCTTTGGAAGTATTGAAGGAGAAAAAAATTCTTAAGAAGTGAGCAGGATCAGGTAAGGGAAACCATGTCTATGGTTTCCCTATTACTGAACTTCCGCCACAAATGTATAGGAGATTTCACCGTTTTTCCATTCCGCTAAGACTTCATAAATATAAGTTCCTTTATCTGCTGGCACAGTTATTTGATTATCCTCCAGCTTGATTTCTTTTTCTTTTCCGGTTTCATTCCACAAAAATACTTTCATTACTGGATCATCTTCAATTTTAACTTTGACTTTCTGGTCCGGTTTTATACGAATTGGTTTAAGATGCTCTGCCATCTGATTCGGTGATGCGTGATCTGTTGTCACTGTTTCTGTTTCAAGCCCTTTTTTTCTGACCCACCGATAGCCTCCTTTTTCCATTGAATAGTCTGAGCCTTTCACTTCAACAGCTGCCGTCTTATCTGGCGGAAATTCAGCTTGATCCACCGATTTATCTGAACATCCAAATAGTAAGCTGGCAGAAAGAACTACTATTATTCTTACGAACTTAATGCCCCGCATCATGCCACCAGCCTTTTGAGAAATTAAAAACAGTTTAACTGAAAAAGGAATTCATATATATAGGTGGAATTAAAATAGTAAATGCCAGAGGAAAGGAATTTAAGAAATGAAGAAAATCTCATTAATACATTCGCAGGTTTTACCAGCCGTTGACTATGCTTACGCCTCCCATGTCCCTGCAGGAATGGATCTTTATTTTATGGCAGGAGCATGTCCGCTTGATCAAGAGGGGAGAGTGCCTGAGGGAATAAGATATGAAGAACAGGCCAAGCTATGCGTGGAAAACCTGAAAGCAGCCTTACAGGAATGTGGCGCTGAATTAACGGATGTGGCTTATACAAGAGTTCTAGTTGCATCCTCTGACCAGTCAGATTTGGTGGCCGTATGGCAGGCAGTTAGGGAAGAATTCGGTTCTCATGATGCTCCAAGTACATTGTCAGGTGTCACCGTTTTGGGTTATAGTGGCCAATTAGTTGAGATAGAAGCGGTTGCTGCTTTATCCCAAGACGCAGAATAAGCCGCCTAATTACGAACTGGACCCTCCTGCAAAAGCAGTCGAGTCCATTTTTCTTTAGCTCTTCTTTAGAACTTTAGCAAGAAGGATTTTGTATAAAGGTGAAAAAACAAAAGATTTAGAGGGAGAAGCGAATGAAAGTTGAAATAGCAGAATTAAATCAATTTGATATTCCTGGCCTAATAGATTTATCAGCATCGGTTGGATGGGATTATAATGAATATGAAGTTAGCACACTCTTGGAATCAGGGAGAGTTTTCGGTCATAAGAATTCTGAGGGGAAAATTGTATCCAGTTCAGCTATAATCCCCTATGACACTAAAGTGGCGTCGATTGGCATGGTTATTGTCCATGAAGAATTCAGGGGATTAGGTCTCGCAAAGGATGCAGTCCGGAAGTGTGCTGAAAGTATTAATGGGGATATGTCGCTAATGCTCATTGCAACGAAGGAAGGAAAGCCCCTTTATGAAAAAATGGGCTTTAAAACAGTGGATTTTATAAGCAAATTTCTTTGTGATCAATTCGTTCCTGTACATTCACAGGAACATGAAGGAGTTTTTATAGAAGACTTTAATCAGTCTGATTTTGCTAAGCTTGTTAATTTGGACGGGGCTGCCTTTGGGGATAAGCGAAGCATTTTTCTCCGTAATCGAATCAGCCAGTCCCAACAATGTCTTGTTGCTAAAAATAATAATGGAGAAATCATTGGATATGGATTATCCATACAGGGGCCAGTTAATTTAATACTCGGACCCATTTCAGCAGCTGATTCAGATACAGCTGCCTTAATCGCAGAAAAATTGGCTTTACATCATAAAGGGAAGCTGCGAATTGATGTTCCAGAAGGAAGAACGGATTTTATGACCTATCTGGAGCGAAGCGGTTTTGTTAAAACAAACACTCCTCCAGTCATGATGAAAAATTCAGCAGCTATGCCGCAGAGGAACAATACCTTATATGCTATTGCTTCGCAGGCTTTTGGATAGGTGAATCATGATATTAGCTAAGCGCAAATAAATAGCTTTATACGCTAGTAGAATTGGGCTATGCGCAAATAAAATATTTTATCCGAAAGTAAATTGGGTCTATCAGCAAGTAAATAATACTAGCACATAAATATAGTTTCTGAAATGGGCTGCTGGAAGCCCAATCTCCATTGAAACGGCTCAAATTGAAGATTTAAGCCGTTTTTCTTATGTAATTATCTTTAATTAACGCCTAGATTATCAGCAAAGCCGTCCCGATCGTAATCAAAATGGCGCCTGCAATGGTATTCATTGCCGGCTTCTCTTTTAAAATAATGAAACTTAAAATCATTGTCAGCACCACACTGAATTTATCAATGGGGTTCACGACACTAACTTTGCCGATGGCGAGAGCACCGAAATAGCACAGCCAGGATAATCCGGTTGCGGCTCCAGAGAGGAAAAGAAATAAATAGGACTTTTTTGAAATGCTTTTAAGCTCCTTAACAGTCCCCTGGAAGAATACGATGCCCCAGGCGAAAAGAATGATGACAACAGTCCGGATAAAGGTAGCCACATTGGAGTCGACGTCTTCAATTCCGATCTTCGCTAAAATATTGGTGGCTGCAGCAAATACAGCGGACAGGACGGCCAGGAAAATATATGATTTTGTATTAAATACTTTCTTTTTGCGGGTCTTTTTCCTGACTCGGCCAATTAAAACAAAGGTTCCAATGGAAATAATGATTCCGCCTGAAACAACCAGAGCTGTGGCGGGTTCCCTGAGAATAATAAAGGATAAGAGGATCGTTAAGACGACACTCGACTTATCAATGGGAACTACTTTTGATACATCTCCAATCTGAATCGCTTTAAAAAAGCAGATCCATGATAGGCCGGTTGTCAGGCCTGACAGGACCAGAAATACGTAGGATTTCACCGAAATAGTAAAGATGCTATCTGTTTCACCAGTAATAAGGACCATTAAAAAAGCCATGATGACCACCACAATCGTCCGTACGGCGGTAGCCAGGTTGGAATCAACCTTTTCAATGCCAATTTTAGCGAGAATAGCGGTGAAAGATGCAAATAATGCGGCCAGCAGGGCTAAAATTATGCTCATACACATGAACTCCACTTCTGCAATTGGTTAAGTATATATGTATAGAATATTATTTGATTCATTTAGTTAAAAAATTCTGTTTTCTTGTTGAGTATTCTATATTATAGTTTGGTTAAGCAAGGAGGAAGAAAATGGATCATATTGATAAAAGGAATCGCCTTGATGAAGAACCATTTAGCTTTCGGGTAAATAAAAATAGCACAGTGTTTCTTGATTTTAATGGAAAACAAGTGAAAACCCTAAAAGGTAAAGAGGCAGAAAAGTTTCTAAAAAGAATGAGTGATGCTGAAGATGAAAAGAGCAGGCAATTAATCATGGCAAAGATAACGGGGAACTTTAAACGGGGAAATGAACGGTGATTGAAATGGGCTAAAACAGCAGTGCAATCGGGCACTGCTGTTTCTATTTTATGTAAGCAGAATTCTACCTATGCTGGTCGAAAAGAATAGCGTTGCCATCCGGATCTTCGAGGGTGAAGCTTGCAGGGCCGGAGCCTGATTCATTTGCCTCATTTATAATAGAGATCCCTTGTTCCTTCAGCTGCTTTTGAAGGTCCCTGATGTCAGTGAATTCCTCTAAGTTTTCTGCGTTCTGGTTCCAGCCAGGGTTAAATGTAAGGATGTTTTTCTCGAACATGCCTTGGAATAGACCTATGACACAGTTTTCATTCTTCAGTATCAGCCAATTTTGCTCAATATTCCCGCCCAATGCTTCAAAACCAAGTTTTTCGTAAAATTCTTTTGACTTCTTAATGTCTTTTACGGTTAAGCTTACTGAAAACGCTCCTAGTTTCATGGTTCCTCCTTCGGTTTTCTTATTATTCAGATAACTAATTTTGAGTTTAATCGAAGTAATTTAATAATGCAATATTACTGTGAATAAAAAAAGCGACTAGCGCCGCTTTTTAATAATGTCTTCTCCTCCGAAACCGGCTGCAGGTAAAATCAGTTTGAATCTTCATATAAATATAAATGATTGTCGCAATGGTTCCTTCTTCGCCATGCAGGTTTGTTTTTGGCTTCAGGCATCTGAGAAATTCCTGGTCACAGCTGCATTTGGATCTTCCGCTTGCCCAGCATTTATCATGAGCCTTGCAGCAGGCATCCACTCCATTAATAGGGGCGCCTGGTCCGCTGCATCCGGGACCGCACCAACGGTACCCGGGGAAAAGGCAAGGAATCTGTTTTCTTCTAGTCACTAGTATCCCTCTTTTTTATATCAATTTAATGTATATGATATGGCAGAACCATAATAGACGTGTGGTTACTTATCTATTAAAAGAAGATTGTTTTCGTATTTAGGGCAGGGGCCCATACCCCATAGGCAACTGACGCATATCCTTTACTGTAGACAAATACAGAGGAGGAGTTCCGTTTGGATTATCAATACCAGCACATGCCGGTGACACAGGAGTTTGTTCCGCACAATGGCATGTATTTCACTGACCATCGAGTTCGTCCCGGATTTGGAATTGGAAGGCCCGGATTTGGTTTTGGCCGCCCGGGATTCGGGTTTGGAGGAGCAGGCTTTGGTCTGGGGCTTGGCTTTTTAGGAGGGCTTGCGACAGGAGCCTTGCTGGCACCGGGACCAGGATTTGGATATCCTTATTATCCATACCCGCCTTACCCGTACGCGCCATATCCTTACTATTACTAAGAAGGCAGAGCTTTGTCCCAGGGGCAGGGCTCTTTTTTTAATTGAATTAATTTTCAGATTTATTTAATATAAAAATAACGAAAGGAGTGTAAGAAAATGATTAAACAAGTCGGACAAATTATGCTATACGTTAACAATCAGGATGAAGCAGTAAATTTTTGGACTGAAAAAGCCGGATTTCAGGTATTGGCTGAAGAAGATAATGGCCAGGGGATGAGATGGATCGAAGTATCTCCATCAAAGGAGTCGGAGACGAGTATTATTCTGCACAATAAGGAATGGGTAGCGAAGATGTCGCCGGGATTAAACCTGGGCACCCCTTCGTTGATGTTTTTTACAGAAGATCTTGAAAGACTTCATAGCGACTTTTCAAACAAGGGCATTACGGTTGGAGAAATTGTAGAAATGCCTTCAGGCCGGGTTTTTAACTTTGCGGATGGAGAAGAAAATTACTTTGCTGTGATGGAGAGAAAGTGAAAAGTTTGAGTGAAAGCCGATATCGCGGCAATTGATCGAGCATTATATAGACTTGTCAGCTCACATTTTGATGCCGGGCTTCCATTGGGAGATAAAAGAAAAACTAAAAACAGAGTTTTTAGGATAAAAGCTTACGGAAAAAGAGTACAAAAAATAGTCAGGACCGCTAATCTAAAAAGTTTCTCAAGCATAGCGCCAGCTCCTTTCGATTAGTTGGTATATCTTTATTTTAAGCCTGCATTATTAAAGAAGGATAAAAGGTCTGTAAATTTATTGTTAATTGTTTTTTAGGGATGCGAGGGCATACCTTCTAAATTAGTCTAAAGCTCCATTTCCTCTATTATTTTGATATTCTTAAAGAAAGGGGGAAGGGAAATGAACAAAGTATATCTCGATTACAACGCAAGCACGCCTTTGGCACCAGAGGTTGCTGATCACATGTATCCTTTTCTGACAGACTTTTACGGAAATCCTTCCGCAGTGCACTGGGCAGGGCAGCCAGTAAAAGAAAAAATGAATCGTGCAAGGGAACAGGTATCTGACTTGCTGTCATGCACACCTGAAGAGATTATTTTTACCAGCGGCGGAAGTGAAGCAAACAACCTCGCATTAAAGGGCTATTTTTTCAAGCATCTTTCAAAAGGCAAGCACATCATTACATCAAAAATAGAGCATCCTGCCATAATCGAGCCTTTAAAATTTCTGGAGCGTTTAGGTGCTGAACTCACGATGCTGGATGTGGATAAATATGGAATGATTTCTGCTGGGGATATTGAAAAGGCCATTCGGGAAGACACCATCCTGATCACCATTATGCATTCAAACAATGAAGTGGGGACTCTTCAGCCAATAGAAGAAATAGGGGAAATCGCAAGGAGGCACAAGATTGCATTTCATACCGATGCTTCCCAATCCGCCGGAAAAGTGCCTGTTGATGTTAATGAGCTGAATGTGGATATGCTCACCATTGCCGGTCATAAATTGTACGCGCCTAAAGGGATTGGCGCCTTATATATCAAAAAAGGGATAGAGCTTGAACCGCTTATTCACGGGGCAGGACATGAGTTTGGAATGCGTGCAGGAACAGAGAACACACTGCTTGCAGCCGGGCTCGGAAAAGCCTGTGAGTTAGCTGGAAAACATGTCACGGAAGGCAGAATTGCTGACTTAACGAATTATTTTTGGGGTAAATTGAAGGAGGCCTTTGGAGAAGGAATAGTCCTAAATGGACATGAAGAAAAACGGCTGCCGAATACCCTTAATGTCAGTTTTATGAATCGGATTGGCCTGGACATTTTATCAGCCATTCCTCAGCTTGCAGCTTCTACAGGATCCGCCTGCCATGCAGGAAAAGTGGAATTATCTCCTGTTTTAAGGGAAATGGAGGTTCCGGAATACATTGGAATGGGTGCTGTCAGATTCAGTCTGGGGAAATATACGACAAAAGAGGAGCTTGATCAGGTGGTTTCATGGCTTAAAGAAGTAATTTAGGCACCCGCTATTCCATTGAAAAGACATCTGCAATCTGCATGATATCACCTGAAAAAATACAATACATATCTTCAGGGCCGGTTTCAATTGGCATTTTCGGAATGACCATCCCATCGTAGCCTTGTTTCGACAGGCTTCTGCAAAATAGGGTGTTGGCTTCATCTTTATTCAATAGGATCGCCTTATCTTGCCAGGTAAGGTGTCTTTTTTTTGTGCTTGCATAGTCGCAAAAGGGGTCTCTCTCATTCATGAAATGTTCATAAGAATCAAATTCTCTTAAGTTTGGTTCATCTATATAGACTTTATAGACAAATCCACGTTTTAACTTATCATATTGAACCACTTTCGGTGTTCCATCTTCCCAGAAGTCCGTTTCCGATTTTTCGCAGACTGTTTCTGTCCCCATGGCAAATGACTTAGCAGACTCAAAATCCGATGTACACCAGATCCCAAGTGTATCTAATTCCTCCATTTTACTTTGCCCTGCCTGCTCTTTTTGAAAGTGATCCAATTTCTTGATGGAACCGTAATAAACGATCAAAAGAAACACCTCCCGATAGTTAGGATGTGCAATATTTAATTATTTATTATATCCCTTTGTAATTCTTTCAGCTTTTGGAAATGCTAAGAGAAAAAGGAGGGACGTGTAGTCATGAATGATAGTCAGAACACTGCATTGACTGCAGCTGAAATAGCGCAGTTATGGTCGGCTTATTTGAACAGCAGCATGAGTCAGTGTATTTTCTTATATTTTTCAAATACAGTTGAAGACCAGAAACTACAGTCCATGCTTCAGGAAGGTCTTCAATTAACGGATGCACATTTACAGAAGCTGACTGGATTTTTTGAAAATGAAGGGTTATCCGTGCCTTATGGATTTAAGCCTGAAGAGGATGTGAACACTGCAGCTCCAAGACTGTTCTCAGAAAATTTCTCTCTCCATTTCCTTTATAATATGGCCATGTTTGCAGTGAATTTTTATGCTTTGGCCAAAACACTTTCTGTCCGTTCGGATATTGTGGAATACTTTAACACTTGTTTGATGGAAGTTAATGAGTATGAAACAAAATTAAAACAAATGCTGCTGGACAAAGGCTTGTATATGAGATCACCTCATGTCATCCCAGTAAAAGAAACCAGCTTTGTCGAAAGCAAAAAATTCATGGGTGGATTGTTCGGCGATAAAAGGCCCCTGAATGTTATTGAGATTACAAATATATATTCAAACTTGATAAGAAATGCCCTGGGAGAAATGATTATGATCGGGTTTAGCCAGGTTGCCCAATCCAAGGAAGTCGGGCAATTCATGGTAAGAGGAAGGGATATTGCAGCAAAACATACAAAAGTTTTTGCTGAGCTGCTTGAGGAAAGTTATCTGCCTGTTAGCATGTCTTGGGATATGGTTGTAACAGATTCCACTGTCCCTCCCTTTTCAGATAAATTGATGATGTTTATGACCACTTCGCTCATTGCATTAAGTGCTGGAATCTATGCTACAAGTGCTGCTTCGAGTGCACGAAAGGATATTTCGCTTAATTTCATCCGCTTGTCTGCTGAAATTGCTAATTATGCTGAAGATGGTGCAAACATTTTGATTAAAAATGGCTGGTTCGAGGAGCCGCCGCATCCGGGGGATCATGATGAACTCGCGAATAGATGAGAGTTGTGGGAGAATGTCCAGAATGGCGGCATCCTGCCGGCTATGGCGTTAATGGGCGGATAAAGGCACAAAAAGCCGTTGCTTGTGGGAAATGGCAGTTAATCGAGGGGAATAACACCAAAAAGGCGGGATCGTACCGGGAATGGTAATCAATCTTGAGTGATAACGCCAAAATTGCGGGGTTCCCAAGAGAAATGGTAGTTAATCGAGAGGAATAACGCCGAAAATGCGGGGTTCCCAAGAGAAATGGTAATTAATTGAGAGGAATAACGCCGAAAATGCGGGGTTCCCAAGAGAAATGGTAGTTAATCGGAGGAATAACGCCAAAAATGCAGGGTCCCCTTGAGAAATGGTAATTAATCGAGAGGAATAACGCCGAAAATGCGGGGTTCCCAAGAGAAATGGTAGTTAATCGAGAGGAATAATAACGCCGAAAATACGGGGTTTCCAAGAGAAGTAGTTAATCGAGAGGAATAACGCCGAAAATGCGGGGTTCCCAAGAGAAATGGTAGTTAATCGAGAGGAATAACGCCGAAAATGCGGGGTTCCCAAGAGAAATGGTAGTTAATCGGGAGGAATAACACCGAAAAACAAGGTTACCCAAGGAAATGGTCTTTATTCTCGCTCAATAACGCCCAAACCTTTCATCACCAGAACGGTAAGCGTCACAAACCTACATCAGCTAACTCTAGGTCTGAGCTTTTTCCGTGTAAAATAAAATCCCCCCAACTATACTAAAGAAGAAAATACTGTATGGGAGGAATCAGGTATGCATATTGAAATGTGGACTGACTTCGCTTGACCGTTTTGCTATATTGGCAAAAGGCATCTGGAGGATGCCATTAAACAGATTAATCATCCAATCGAAGTGACTTACAGGTGCTTCGAGCTGGACCCGACGGCAGAGCGGGATATTCAGGATAACATGTATGAGAAATTGGCGAAGAAATATGGGATGACGATTGAGCAGGCGAAAGCCAACACGCAAAACATGGTGCAGATGGCGAGAAACGCCGGGCTTGAATTCAACATTGATACCATCGTTCTTACTAATACGTTTGACGCACACCGTCTGACGATGTTTGCCAAAACAAAAGGGTTAATGAAAGAAATGACAGAACGGCTGCTGCGTGCTTACTTTACAGATTCCAGGCATATCGGAGATCCAGCGACGTTAGCCCAGTTAGCAGAAGAAGTTGGCCTGAACCGTGAAGAAGCTGAACAAATGCTTGCCGGCGATGCGTTTGCGGATGAAGTCCGTGCAGATGAGCAATTGGCGCAGCAGTACCGCATTACAGGAGTACCGTTCTTTCTTATTAATAAGAAGTACGCACTGAGCGGAGCACAGCCAACAGAGATGATCATTCAAGCACTGCAGAAGATTATTGCAGAGGACGAGATAACTGTTCTAAATGACAGTGACGGTATGATCTGTGATGATGACGGCTGTGAAATTCCGAAAAAATAATTCATTCATGAAAAGAGAACCAGTCAGGGACATGACTGGTTCATTTTGCGTACATAAGCCCAAGTTAATAAAACAACGTACCTTCTTTTTTCATAGGCATATGATGTGGTGATAATTCTGTGAAGGGAATGACAAGTATTGTATCATCCTAATGCGTATTCCTATCCTTACTACCCACAGCCTCATTCACCTGTATATCATACTGACGAGATGTTAAGAAGCAATCAGGATCATTTTCAGCAGCTTTGTGAAACGGTTCTTGAAGGAGTCAAAAGGGAGGCATCTGTACTTGAGTTATACACTCAGCTGGCAGAGCATGCTCCAAATGAAGAGCACAAGCAGAACATTATTCAGGCAATCGAAGGAAAGAAAATCTATTTAAACCATTTTTGCAACCTTTATTACAATTTAACAGGGAAACAGCCCGAGTATCAGGTCGGCCATGTTGCCATTGATCATTACCGTGATGGATTGCGCATGGCATATCAAATCGAAATGGAAGGTTTCGAGGAGAACCAAAGGGGTTCGGTGCTTACTCAGCTTCCACAGGTTCAAAATGTATTCTTATGGGCAATGAGCGGCGAACAGGAAAATGCCGCTCGATTAGTCTCACTGAATAACCGGGTGACCGATTTCGGTCCGCAGCCATTTGTCGTGGATATTGAGGAAGCAACGAAGAAAAATAACAACTTCCGGACAGCCCTATGGACTGGAAAGCATTTGCAGCTGACATTAATGAGCATCAATGTTGGCGAGGATATTGGCCTTGAGGTTCATCGGGAGCTCGATCAATTCCTGAGACTTGAAGATGGTGAAGGAATGGTATATATGGGGGACAGTCCTGACCGGCTGGATTTTCAGCGGAAAGTAGCGGATGATTTTGCGATTATCATTCCTGCAGGCAAATATCATAATCTGATTAATACAGGCAATAAACCACTTAAGCTTTATTCCATTTATGCGCCGCCGCAGCATCCGTTTGGAACCGTGCATAAAACAAAGGCAGATGCCATGGCTGCCGAGGAAGAACATCATTAGGGAAATTAAAAGAAGAGGGATGAAATGAAAGCAATCAGCTTTCGTTTCATCCCTCTTTACTATCTCATTACATAAATTGCACTTGTCTGGTAAGTATATTAATTAAAACAAATAGCTGGAGATATTTATGCAAAATTTAGTTAAAGTACTGATACCCAGACAACTAATGTTATTAATGATCCTGTCCACAGGCTTGCTTAACCATGTAATATTGATCCCTAATTTATTGACAGCTGCCGGCAGAGACAGCTGGCTTAGTGTGATTGCAGCTTATCCGATCTCGGTAATATTAATATGTCTTATCTATTACATACTCAAAAATTCTACAGATGATGGTTTCTTCCCAATGCTGAGAAAGCGGCTTGGAAAAATGATGTCCATTCTGCTGTCTATTCCTGTTATCGTCTTTTTGCTTACGAGCACTTATATAACGTTCAGGGACTTAGTGATCTGGTTAAATGCATTTTTCCTGGCAGATTCCTCTGTTTTATTGATTAACATCATGCTAATAATCGTTTGCTTCATTATGACACAGGCCGGTGTGAAATATATGGCGATCTCAAGCGGGGTGCTCCTGCCGTTTGTCATGCTATTTGGTGTATTTATTTCCATTACCAACACAAGATTGAAGGAACCCGGCCTGCTGTTTCCAGTCCTTGCAGATGGTTTTGAACCCATCATGATCGGGATTGTCTATACTCTTTCGGGATTACTTGAGGTTTATATTATTCTTTTACTGCAGCCTTATTCACAGAAATCCTTTAAGTTGAAGCATTTAATTTTTCTTCTGACTCTTTTAACAGGTCTGACTTTGGGGCCGCTCACAGCGGCAATCATGGAATTTGGACCTGAGGAAGCAACAAGATTCCTTTACCCTGCCCATGAGCAATGGAGAGTTTTAAGCATTGGTGAGTATATCTCTCATCTGGACTTTCTCGCATTATTTCAGTGGCTGAGCGGGGCACTTATCAGAATCGGATTATTTATGTATTTAGCAGGCACATTTTTTTCCGCTAAAAAGAAACATTATCGATTAAACCCCAAATTAGTCATTATTTTATACCTCATCCTGGTTGGTTTAATCAGCATAAAGATAGAAACTTACACTTTTTATCAGTTTATTTATAAGTATTATCTGCCCGTCAGCATGGTGTTTTTCCTATCTTATATCCTTTTGTCAGCGTTGATTGTATTAGTTTTGAAGAAAAGGGATGAAAAACATGGCAAAAACAAAACTTCTAAAGTCCAATCCTCACCATAATGAGAATGGCTGCCAAAAGACAGAAGAGTTAAAGCAGCAGTTTAGCAAAAGCGGCGATTTTGTGAGCAAATCACATGTTACCGAGAATGAAGAGTTTGAAATATTATTTTTTGATACACTGGTCGATACCCAATATTTGGATCAATACATTTTACCTATGATTGCAGCCGCGAAGAGCGGTTCGGCAAAAGAAAAGCTCAGGATATTATTTCAAGCTGACCTGGTAACAGGAAAATCAATTGAAGATTTATCGCAATTGCTTTTTGATGGCAATTATCTTTTCCTGGCTGATAAGGACCTGCTTAGTATTAAGGCAGCGAATATTCCGAAGCGCCAGCCCGAAGAATCTGCACTGGAGACTTCCATTAGAGGTCCAAAGGATGGATTTGTTGAAGATTTACAGACCAATATATCTTTAATCCGCAGAAGGCTCAATACCAGTACGTTATGTGTCGAAAAATATACCTTTGGTAAACGGAGCAAAACCAAAGTGGCTCTTATGTATATAGAAGACATTATTGATAATCGTGTTTTGGAAGAAATTCATAAAAGGCTTGAAAAGGTTGAACTCGATATCTTGACGAGCATCCATGAACTCGACTCTCTAATTAGAGATCGTCCTTTGTCGATTTTTCCCAGTCTCGATTATACCGGCCGCCCGGATTTTATTGTCCAGGCACTGAATCAGGGGCGATTTGCCATATTGGTGGATGGGAATCCCACTGTTACATATGCACCAATCAGCTTATTATTGCAGACGAAATCACCTGAAGACTATTACATGAATTATGCGTTTGTCAGTATGGAAAGAATGATCAGAATGATTGGGATAACGGTATCGGGTTTTCTTCCGGGGGTATGGATCGCTTTTTCCGCATTTAATATAGAACAGATTCCTTACCTGCTCGTTGCCACCATTTCTGTTTCCAGATTTGGGCTGCCTTTGAGTGCACCAATTGAAATGTTCATCATTCTCCTTTTGTTTGAACTATTTAATGAAGCAGGAATCCGACTGCCGAGGGCCATTGGCCAGACAGTTGCAGTACTGGGGGGCTTAATTGTCGGTGATGCGGCTATAAGGGCGGGATTAACCTCTCCAACGATGCTGGTAGTCGCGGCCATTACGTATATTTCGTCTTTTACTCTTGTGAGTCAGTCACTTAGTTCTGCCATTACTATTGTAAGGTTTTTCGTTATCATCATGAGTACTTTTTTAGGCTTATTTGGCGTCATCTTATGTTATATTCTTACTGTCTTATATTTATCCACAATCTCTTCATTTGGAGTTCCTTATCTTTCTTCTCTGGCTCCGATCAGCTGGAGAGAAAGCATAAAGTCATTTCTGATGCTTCCTGTTCAATTTTATAAATCACGTACAACATCCACCAGCCCTGACGATCCGACTAGGAGGGATAAGTGATGGCAAGAAGTATCATTCTAATCATTTCTGTATTCTGTATCATGCTTTCAGGCTGTTCCGGCATTAAAAACATTCAGGATTTAACTTATATTGTATCAATTGGTATGGACTATGATGATGATAATAAAGAATATACAGTCTATCTCCAAGGACTTAATTTTATAAATGTCGCGAAGCAGGAAGGCGGAAAATCTGCAGACCCAGTCCCTATTTTTGTGGCTTCAGCAAAAGGAGAAACGTTAAATTTAGCAGTAAGGAATCTCTATAAAATGTCCGAACCTCCACTATATTTCGGCCATATAAAAACCCTTGTCATTACCAATCGGATCGTTCAGCACAAGTTCAAGGAAGTTGTGGAGGAAGTCGGGAAGAATCGTTCCATTCGTCCTACACTTCATGTCGTCACAACTGATGAAGAAATTGAAGAGGTTTTTAATATAAATGCCTTGTTTAACTATCCTGCCGTCTATACCGTTTTATTTAAAAAGGATACTTACGAGATTGCCCAAAATGAAATTAGGCCGGTAACCATAATGAAATTTCTGCGGGATTATTATGAACCCATGAATTCATCGAGGCTGCCCTTTGTAAAAATAAATAAAACAAGCTGGAAAGCAGAAAAGGATTATCCGGTTTTATATTTTGACGGGTATTCCGTTTTTCAAAACAGGGAGTATAAGAAGGAGCTTGAATTTGAGGATTCTTTATTCCTTGATTGGCTGCTGGAAAAATATATTGCGATTGATGAAAGAGTAGAAGAAGAGGGTAAATTGGCTGCTGCAGTAAAGCTGGAAAGTCCAAAACTGAAAATAAAGTATGATGAAAATTCCGCCACCCCCAAATTTTCAATTGATTTATCCGTTCGCGCAGATTTATTGGAAAAAGTACAGGACATTCCAATAAGCAGGTTAACCAGCCTCGCTGAAGAGGAAATAAAAACAAAGCTAAAAACTCTTTATCAGGATGGAGTCGAAAATAAAATTGATTACCTGAATGCCGGCGAAAAATGGTTTCGCATGCATCCTGAGCAATTCGCAGAGTTAAAAAGGACAGGCAAATTTTTTTTGGAGGAAGACTCTCTGACTGACATTAGGATTAACGTTCAAATTTATAATTTCAACAGCTATAAATATATTGAATAAGACTGGGAAGAGGAGATGCCTCTTCCTTTTATTGCGGGTAAATTTGATCTATAAGAATAATTCCTCTCCATTTTGGGCACTAATCGAAGTATGAATGTTTTTCGGAGGGTGCTTTTATGAAAAAAGAAAACAAAAATTTATTCATAGCCGGGTTAATACTCGGGCTTGGTCTGGTAGGTGCGATTGATGGCATCGTCTTTCATCAGCTGCTGCAATGGCATCATATGATTCTCAGTCCAAATATCAAACTCGAAATTTTTACAGATGGTCTGTTTACGGCATTATTTTCGGCGAAGCTGCTTTGGGGCGGAATGAAGATTTTTCAGGATGCCCGCAAGAACGAATTGGGAACCAGCTGGAAGATCTTCACTGGAGGTATATTCATTGGGGGAGGCGCCTTTAATCTTGTCGAAGGAATTGTGGACCATCATATACTCCAAGTGCACCGTGTCAGGCCATTGGCAGAAAACCCTTTAGTCTATGATCTGGCCTTTCTGGCAATTGGATTATTGCTTGTTATAATAGGGGTTATGATTAAGAGGATGGAGAAGGAAGCATGATGAAAAAACTAAGAAGCTTGATCAGTTTTATCATTATTTTTTTAGGTTTTTTTTATTTTTACACCAGTCAAAATCCTCATAATCAGACCGGTGCAGCGGGTCACATGGCACATGGATATGTGGAAATTCCGAAAGAAAATGATATTCCGGCCGTAAACTTAACCGTAACCCCCGATGGTCCGGATACATGGCTTTTGAAGCTGGATCTGCTTCATTTTACATTTGCGCCTGAAAAGGTAGGCGAGAAGCAGCCAAGCTATAACGAGGGACATGCCCACTTATACATAAACGGCAAAAAAATCAGCCGCCTATACGGAGAATACTATCATTTAGGCAAACTGAAGGAAGGCAGAAATGAAATTACCATAACTCTTAATTCGAACAATCACGGAGCCTTAATGGCCGGCGGAAAACCCGTGCAGGCAACCAGGATCATTGAGATGAATTAGCAGGGAAATAGCCGTGAAATCGACCTGACATAGGAGAAACCATAGTTTTGTCATCAGTCATGCGACAAAGTTAGGTTTCTCCTTTGTTGAGTCCGGCGGTTATGTACTTTACCATTAGTAATAAAGTACTTATTTTGAAAGGATGAGTGTAAATGGCTCAATCTAATCTAAAAGTTGTTGTACAGAAGTTCGGTAACTTCCTGAGCTCCATGGTGATGCCGAATATCTCTGCTTTTATAGCATGGGGTCTTATTACAGCTTTATTTATACCTACTGGTTTCATTCCAAATGAAAGCCTTGCCAAAATGGTAGGGCCTATGGTGACATACTTGCTTCCGCTGTTAATCGGATACACCGGAGGTAAGCTTGTTCATGATCAGCGCGGTGCCGTTGTTGGTGCCATCGCGACAATGGGGGTAATTGCCGGGGCAGAAATTCCAATGTTCCTTGGTGCCATGGTAATTGGTCCTCTTGGCGGATATGTAATTAAGAAATTTGATCAATTGGTTGAAGGCCGAGTGCGTGCAGGCTTTGAAATGCTCGTGAACAACTTCTCAGCAGGAATTCTTGGTGCCATTCTGGCCATCCTTGCGTTTCTCGGTATAGGACCTGCAGTTGATGAATTCACAGGCTGGCTTGTAGCAGGTGTTGACTGGCTGATTGGCACAGGGCTGCTTCCGCTGACAAGCATCCTGATTGAACCGGCAAAGGTATTATTCCTGAACAATGCCATTAACCACGGCGTTCTGTCGCCAATCGGCGTTGAGCAGGTAAAAGAAACAGGACAATCCATCCTGTTCCTGCTTGAAGCGAACCCTGGACCTGGTCTTGGTGTTTTGCTTGCTTACATGTTCTTTGGAAAAGGCAATGCAAAGAAATCTGCTCCAGGTGCCGGAATCATTCACTTCTTCGGCGGAATTCATGAAATTTACTTCCCGTACATTTTAATGCGCCCAATGCTAATTATTGCGGTTATCCTTGGCGGAATGAGCGGTGTGTTCACACTGGTTCTTTTAGGCGGCGGATTGTTCGCTCCTTCATCACCGGGAAGCATCCTTGCCATTACCGCTGTAACACCTCATCATGCAAGTGCATATATTGCAAACTTTGCAGGTGTGCTTGTGGCTGCTGCAGTTTCCTTCCTTGTCTCTGCATTCATTATGAAAACAGGCAAGCAGGGTGAAGAAGATATTGAAGAAGCTGCGAAAAAGATGCAGGAAATGAAAGGCAAGAAAAGCTCTGTTTCAAACGTATTAGAAGGCGGAAAGACTGCCATGCCTGATAACGTATCTAAAATCTATTTTGCATGTGATGCGGGTATGGGCTCAAGTGCCATGGGTGCCTCACTGCTTCGCAAAAAGGTGAAGGAAGCCGGCATGGACATTGCAGTGACGAATACAGCGATTTCCAATCTTCCTGCAGATGCCGGGATCGTCATTACACAGGAAGAACTGACACCAAGGGCACGCCAGAAAGTGCCGAATGCATTCCATGTATCGGTTGATAATTTCCTATCAAGTCCGGAGTATGACAAGCTGATTGACGCATTGCAGTTCCCGGCTAACTCGGAACTCCACGAAATCGTTGAAGAAGCTGAAGAAAATGTTCCTGATATGACGGATGAGGAAATGGCTCATGAAGACGACTTATTGCGTCCGGAGAATATTTTCCTGAACAAAGAGTTTGCTGATAAGGATGAAGCAATCCGCTTTGCCGGAAGAGTGCTTGTGGATGCAGGCTATGTGGAAGAGAGCTATATTGAAGCGATGATTGAACGTGATAACATCACATCCACTTATATGGGGAATGATGTAGCAATCCCTCATGGAACGGAAGAGGCGAAAAAGGCTGTCATCAAATCCGGCTTTACTGTAATCCAGGTGCCTAACGGTGTTGATTTTGATGGTCAAAAGGTCCGACTGATCTTCGGAATTGCAGGAAAAGACGGCACACATCTTGAAATCCTTTCAGGCATCGCGGTAACATGTTCTGACATGGATAATATCGAGAAACTGGCTTCGGCTGAATCTGCAGAGACCATCATGGATATTATTGGAAAGAAATAACTTTACGAATAGAAAAGCGTTCTAATGCGCTTTTCTATTCAGTGTTTTTGTAACCTTTTATGTCATTAATTGTAGAAATGAGCTGATCTCATGTATATTACATCGAGGGAAAAAGCCATTATTGAATTGATTATAAAAACATCGGGCAAACACACGGCATTGTCGATTGCATCTTCACTAAATGTCAGCGTGAGAACAATCCAGAGGGACTTGAAGGCAGTTGAGAAAATTGTCAGTGAGTTCGGACTGACCTTAACCCGAAATGTAAATCAGGGACTTGTCATTGAAGGGAAAAATGAGCAGATTTTCAGGCTGATCCAGCATTTGACCAGCAGCGAACCGATCGATGAGCTCCCTCAGGAAAAGAAGCTGCGCCTTCTTTTGGCCATTCTTGAGGAAGACGTTTATAAGACTCAGGTGCTTGCCGGCTACCTCGGCATCAGCACGGCGACTTTGACGGCACACCTTGATGAACTTGCTGAATGGCTCTCCCGTTTCCAGGTGGACTTGACGAGAAAGCGTGGAGTCGGCGTAGAGCTTCACGGAACGGAAGCAAATAAACGAAGAGCGCTTGCCCATTTTCTCATTCAATACTTTCATGAAGAATTAATTGAGAAATTATTTTTGCTGGACAAAGGGAAGCTCGGGGAAGACAGAATACTGCATTACTTTGAAGCAGATGATCTCCTCCATGTTAACAGCATCGTTCAGACTGTATTTTCTGGCGCACCCGCCCGGTTTGCCGATAGCGGATATCTGGAAATTGTGCTGCATACCTGCATAACACTAAAAAGGGCACTCAGCGGGTTTCCAGTAGAACGGAAGGATCTTCCAGAGACAGAAGTTACGGTTGAATATGGGTTGATCCAGGAGGTCACAAGCAGGCTCGGACAGGCTTTTGACTGTGCGTTTTCTGAGGGGGACATCCTATACCTGGCTCGTATCCTTAAAGGCACCAAATGGAGCGGGACGGAGGCTTTTCCGTACGACAGCATTGTGCTCGCCCAAATGATCAGGAACGTGATTAAATCTGTTTCGGAACAGCTGCATGTGGATTTGAACAAGGATTTTTCCTTATTTCAGGGACTGCTCGCCCATATGGAGCCATCTCTATACCGGATCAAGCAGAATATGGAGTCTTATAACCCGCTTCGAGAAGAAATCAAGCGTAAGTATCCGGTTCTGTTCATGGCTGTGAAAAATAGTCTTGAAGAGGAGTTTACGGATATTGATCAATTTTCCGATGACGAGATTGCGTTTATCGTCCTTCATTTCGGTTCGGCCCTTGTGATGCAGGAAGAGCATCTTTCCATAAAGGCTCTGCTCATTTGTCCTACAGGCATCGGCACCTCCAAAATGCTGAAAAGCAGGCTGAAAAAAGAGGTGGCTGAAATTGATGTCATCGAAATCAAGTCGATTAAGGAAATGTCAGAGGGTGCCGATCTGAAGGAATATGATTTAATCCTTTCTACTGTCAGACTTCCTTTTATCCATGCAGAGTATATATTGGTGAATCCGCTGCTAAGTGAAGAAAACATACTTACGGTAAAAAACTACCTGAAGAACAACATTGAAAGCTTTACAAAAGGGAAGCAGTATCAGGAACTCGCGGAGCAGCAGACTGATCAGAGTAATGTCTCTTTAGCCGCCATGCTTGAGGAGATAAGAGATATTCAGGAGAGCATCCAGTCTCTGATTCAAAACTTCCGGTTTTACCGGATGGATGGGGAAGCAAGCCAGGAGCAAATTCTCGCAAAAATGCTGGCAAATGCAGAAGGAGATCAGCTGCTGACAAATCCTGAAGATGTACTTCAATCATTAAGGGAGCGGGAACAAAAAGGCGGTCTTGGCATTCCTGAAACAAATATGACTCTCTTTCACACGCGCAGTCAAAACGTCCGTAAGCTTATTTTTCAAATTGCCCATCTGCCTGATCCTTGCCTGGTAAAGGGAATGGACGGAAAAGAAGTGGCAATGAAAAACCTCCTGTTTATGCTGGCGCCAGATGAGCTAAGCAGAAGAGAGCAGGAAATATTAAGCTTAATCAGCACGAATATCATTGAGACAGAGGAAGCGATTTTACTATTTTCTTCCGCAAATGAAGAGATGATCTTCAAGAAGCTGGAATCGATTTTTACAGAATACCTCCAATCTCATTTTAAAATAAACCGGTAAAGGAATGATTCGATGAAACAGGCAGTGCATTTTGGGGCAGGAAACATAGGAAGAGGATTTATCGGAGCATTATTTTCACAGTCAGGCTACCATGTGACATTTGTCGATATTGCTGAAGGAATTATCAATCAATTAAACGAAGAAAAACAATATAAAGTGATACTGGCTGCAGATGAACCGGTAAGCTTGACCATTGAAAATGTGTCAGGATTGAATAATTTGACGCAGGAGGCTGAAGTGATTGAGGCTATTAAACAGGCTGATTTCTTAACAACAGCCATTGGGCCAAACATCCTTCCGCGGATTGCGCCGTTAATGGCGAAAGGCCTGGCTGCCAGAGCAGAAGCAGGGATCACAGAAGAGCTTAATGTCATCGCATGTGAAAATCAGATCTCGGCAACTGACTTATTAAAGGGTTATATTTTGGAGAATCTGGAGAGCGGTATTAATCTCGAAAATGTATCTTTCTTAAACTCTGCTGTAGACCGGATTGTTCCAATTCAGAACAATCAGGGATCACTCGATGTTCTGGTTGAACCGTATCATGAATGGGTTGTCGAAACAACTGAAGATATTCCGCATATTGAGGGAATGAAAATTGTTCCGGAGCTTGCGCCGTTTATCGAAAGAAAGCTGTTCACGGTTAACACAGGACATGCGGTTATTGCGTACTTTGGTTACCTGGCAGGGAAAGAAACCATCGATGAGACACTTGCTGACGGGGATATATACAAGCAGGTGCAGGCAACACTGAGCGAAACAGGTGCTTATTTAATAGATCGCTATGATCTGAATCCGGACGAGCATCAGAAATATATCGATAAAATTATCGGCCGTTTTGAGAATGCACGCCTGAATGACGGTGTCACGCGAGTGGGCCGTTCACCAATAAGGAAGCTTGGACCTGAAGACAGACTGGTCCGCCCGGCACTGCAGGCCCAAAAGGCAGGCCTATCCTTCACAAACCTGGCAAAAGCCATTGCTGCAGCCTTATTGTTTGATAACAGGGAAGATGATGAAGCGGTTAAGCTGCAGGACATGATTCAGGAAAGCGGAGTGGCATCTGTACTGAAAGAAGTATGCGGACTTGAAGAATCAAGCGAACTCACATGTGAAATTCTGAAGCAATATGAAGCGCTTAAAAATTAATGGAATGAAGACTGCTGAGAATGATCAGCAGTCTTATTTTTTTGGAGCTTTTTTCCTGGGACCATTGTAAAATATTTTACAAGTAAGGTACAGAGATGAAATTTACTAAAGTGTTTGAAGAAGAAGGTTTAAACTATCATTCTGTGATAACGAGGGAAGCTGTAGAGCCGTTATTATGGGTGAGAATGGGATTTTGCTGGTGCGTTCGAATCGTGGTGATTATAAATTCCCGGGAGGCGGTGTTATAGGGAATGAAGATTGCTATGAGGCGCTATTACGCGAAGTGTCAGAAGAAACGGGATACATACATGCAGCCGTGAAGAACAAACTGGGTACGGTTGTTGAACGGAAAATCGATGAGTTTGATGATATCGTGCTGTTTCAAATGAATTCTCATTACTATCTTTGTAAATTAGTGGATCATCAGCAACTTTGCCAGCAGCTTGAACGCTATGAGATCACACAGGAATTTTCCCCGGAGTGGGTGGCTATTGAAGAAGCGATTGCCAGGAATGAGGCGACAGCTAAACTGGATGGGGCAAATGGATGGTTAAGAAGAGAGAATGTTGTTTTGAATGCACTATTAGAACGATGAGAATGAGGTGGCAGCCATGCTTGAAGTGTTAACTGTGTCCGTCTTTAATCAGGAAAGAAAGGTTAGGATTTATCTGCCGGAGGATTATTACAGCAGCCATAAACGCTATCCAGTACTATACATGCATGACGGGCAAAATGTATTTGGTGCTGAAGAAGCAATTGGCGGAGTGTCCCTGGATCTGCATAAACATCTGGATCAATTCAAATCAGATTTCATCGTGGCGGCGATTGACCAAAATACAGAAGGCGAAGAACGGATTAATGAATATTGTCCATGGAAGCATGGAGATTTCAGCGAGCTGCTGTTAGGGTACAAAAGCGGCTCAGGCGGCAAGGGGAGTGATTATGCTGACTTTATCGTGAATGAGCTGAAGCCATTAATTGATGGAAAATATAAAACTATGACTGGCGAAAATTATATGGCAGGCATCTCTTTGGGCGGACTCCTCTCTGTTTATGCCGGCTGCAAATATCCTGATGTTTTTAAAAGAATCGCAGGGATGTCATCTGCTTTTTACCGGAATCAGGAGGAAATAGAAAAACTGGCAGGCATCACACCTTCATCAGGGAAAATATATCTGGATTGCGGCACTGCAGAGGCGGGGGAAAATAGTAAGATAAGTGAATTATTTTTGGAGTCTAACAATGCTGTTTATGAAAAATTAAAAAGCAGCGGATCTGAGGTTGAGCTTCGAATCGTTGAAGGGGCGGGGCATAATTATACGGCATTTAAGGAGAGAATAGCTGGTGTTATGGAGTTTTTCTTGAATTAGAAGTGTGGTTGGTTAATCGGGAAGAGGACTAACCAGGAAAAGGAGCAGGGGACGAGAGATGGGAAGTTAATCCGGGGGATTAGCTACTAAAAAGAGCGGAGATCGAGGGAAATGGTAGTTAATGAGGAGGAATAACAACCGAAAGGAGCGGAGATCGAGGGAAATGGTAGTTAATCAGGAAGAATAATGACCAAAAAGAGCGGAGACCGAAGGAAATGGTAGTTAATCAGGAGGAATAACGACCAAAAGGAGAGGAGACTGAGGGAAATGGTAGTTAATCAGGAAGAATAACGACCAAAAAGAGCGGAGACCGAGGGAAATGGTAGTTAATGAGGAGGAATAACGACCAAAAAGAGCGGAGACCGAGGGAAATGGTAGTTAATGAGGAGGAATAACGACCAAAAGGAGAGGAGATCGAGGGAAATGGTAGTTAATCAGGAGGATTAGCGACCAAAAAGAGCGGAGACCGAGGGAAATGGTAGTTAATGAGGAGGAATAACGACCAAAAGGAGAGGAGACTGAGGGAAATGGTAGTTAATCAGGAAGAATAACGACCAAAAGGAGCAGAGTGTGAGGGAAATGGTAGTTAATCCTCAGGAATAATGACCAAAAGTAGCAAAGCTCGAGTAGAATGGTAGTTAATCAAGGGGAATAGCGACCAAAAGTAGCGGAGACCGAGAAAATGGTAGTTAATCAAAGGGAATAACGGCCAAGAAAGCAGAGCATTAATTTAATATTGATCAAATTTTCAAAAAATATTGACAACTAGCCCAAAAACAGATAAATTATTAAATAATATAAAGTTATAACATTATATTCTTTCAAGGGAGATACATAAATGCAGATAGATAAAAGTTTACATATACCCCTATATAGACAAGTAGAGCAGATATTGGAAGAAAAAATAATTACAGGCCAATGGGAGGTGGGGAGCCAGTTGCCGACTGAGCAGGAGTTATCCGACCGATTCGATGTCAGCACTATTACGGTTAAAAGAGCTGTGATTGAGCTTGTGAATAAAGGTTATCTCTTCAGGCAGCGAGGGAAGGGAACCTTTGTATCCGGAGCTGCAAAAGAGCAGGACCTTAATTCCATTATTTCGCTTTCCACAGGTTCGGAACAGGAACACCCGCATGAAATGATCAGCTTTAAATATGAAATGGCAGGTTCTGAAATTGCGCAGAAGTTAAGGATTGATCCTGAGGACGAGGTAATCAGAATTGAGAGATTAAAAGTGGAAAACAATGATCCTCTTGCACTGGAATATACCTATCTTCCAGCGGGTAAATGTCAGGGGCTTACACCTGAAATGATTAATAACGACTTAATTTTTAACATCTTAAAAAACAGATTCCATATAGCACTAAACCGGGCTAAGGTATTTATCCGGCCTTATATTCTTCCCAGTCACCAGGCCAAGCTGCTTCATGTGGAACCAGGAACTCCGGTGTTTGAATGGGAGCGTACAACATACACAAAGCAGGAAGACATTATTGAGTTCTCTAAATTCTATATCCGCAGTGATAAAGAGGTTTATTATACAGAGGTTCAATTGTAAAAAAAATTGCTGAGACCCAAAGGACCATTTATAAATATAAAAGATATAAAGTTATAATATTATATCTTTATATTTTATATAGAAATCTATCTCTTTAAATAGATAGATCCAAATTTAAAAGGGGGTATCGCATTTATCAAGTCTTCATCTTAGAACAGCTCCTTAAGTTCACAAAAGCAAAAATAAACGAGGGGGAAATGAGTTGAAAAAGAAAGCTTATTTAATGTTATTGCTTTGTTTATTGCTTGTCACGGCTGCAGGATGCAGCGGCCAAACAGGAAGTTCTGCAGATGAAGGATCAGGAAAAAGTGATGAAAAGACACTTGTTTTAGCAGCATATGGAGGAAGCTATGAGCAAAAGATGAAGGAGGACTTGATCCCTAAGTTTGAGAAAGAGCATGGCGTAAAGGTGAAATATATTACTGGAAGCTCTGTTGATACCTTATCCAAGCTTCAGGCTCAAAAGGATAATCCTCAGATTGATGTAGCGTTCCTGGATGATGGTCCTCAAGCACAGGCAAAGGCATTTGGATTGCTGGCGCCATTGGATGAGAGTGTTGTTACGAATCTGGCAGATGTCTATGATATTGCAAAAGACAAAGATAATGTCGGTGTAGGATTTGGAATCATTTCAACCGGCTTGGCTTATAACAAGGATGTCTTCGAACAGAATGGCTGGGAACCGCCGACATCATGGAATGATTTGGCCGATCCGAAGTTTAAAGGAAAACTTGTACTGCCATCCATTGCCAATACGTACGGAGTTCATTTTCTTCTTATGACAGCAATTGCCAATGGAGGAAGTGAAGAAAATATTGAACCTGGTTTTGAAAAGATGAAGGAAATTGCCCAAAACGCGATCACTTTTGATAAAACAGCTGACGTATCCAACTACTTCCTGCAAGGGCAGACAGTCGCAAGTGCATGGGGAAGCAGCCGGGTATTTACCCTTCAGGACAGTGGATTCCCGATTGAGTATGTCATTCCGGAAGAAGGAGCTCCGGCCTTAATGGCAACCGTGAGTGTGGTGAAGGATGCTCCAAATGGGGATCTTGCACAGGAATTTGTCAATTTTGTTCTGGATGAAGAAGCTCAGCTTCTATTTGCCAACTCCTTGTTTGACGGTCCGGTTAATAAGAATGTAAAGCTTGAAGGAGACATCGTCGATAAGGTGGCTTATGGGGAAGAGGAGATTGCGAAATTAATCAAAGTTGACTGGGAAACTGTCAATGCAAAACGGGCAGAATGGACAGAACGGGCCAATAAAGAAATCGAAGTAGCCCATTAAAAGAGAGGGGAAACGAATGAGTTACTTAAGCCTGGAAAACGTGGTCAAGACCTTTAATAAAACAGAAGTGGTTAAGAAGCTCAGCCTTGACATCCAAAAAGGGGAACTGGTCTCCTTTTTGGGGCCTTCTGGCTGCGGCAAAACGACAACACTGAATATGATTGCCGGATTTTTGGAAGTGGATGGCGGGAAGATTGAAGTGGACGGCAAACCCGTTCATTTGCTGCCTCCCAATAAAAGAGAAATGGGCATGGTGTTCCAAAATTATGCTTTGTTTCCGCACATGACGGTTTTTGATAATGTCGCCTATGGGCTTAAGCTCCGGAAAGTGCCAAAAAGTGAAATCAGCAAAAGGGTGCTTGAAGCATTAGAGATGGTTCGTCTGGCAGGCTATGAAAAACGCTATCCAAAGGAACTTTCAGGAGGGCAGCAGCAGCGTGTTTCATTGGCGAGGGCCCTGGTCATCAAGCCAAAGGTGCTTCTTCTGGATGAGCCATTGAGCAATCTTGATGCCAAGCTGCGCCAGGAAATGCGTGAAGAAATTGTTGATATCCAAAAGCAGGTGGGGATTACAACCATATTTGTCACACATGATCAGGAAGAAGCATTGGCCATATCGGACCGTATTGCGGTCATGTATGAGGGGCGGATTGAACAGGTAGATGATCCGGCATCCATATATAACCATCCAAAGACTGACTTCGTGTCACAATTCATAGGGGAAGTGAATCACATTCAGGGGAAAGTCCTGGAAACCTATGAAAATAAGAAATGCAAAATGCATTTCTTTGGGAATGAACAGATCGTTTCAGTTCCATCTGTGAAGAATTCTGAAGTTCACTTTTTCATCCGCCCGGAAAAAATCCAAATTGCATTATCCGAATCTGATGAGGCTTTTCAAACCAAGGTGGAAAGGAAAATGTTTCTAGGAGCCAAGACAAGATATATCTTAAAGGTACATGACCGCCATCTGATTGCGGATATTTCCAATACCGTTCTAAATCCCACCGAAATAAAAGAAGGAAACAGTGTCTACACTTATTGGAACCCGGAAGACCTGCTGCCTTCGAGAATGGCGAGGTGACTCACATGCAAGCCGGAATCGGAACGGAACATGACTTATTGCTTCAGCAAAAGAAAAAGAATGTGAATAAAAAACGGCTTGATACGTGGCTGCTTTTACTTCCAACGCTGGGGATCTTCATTTTCTTCTTTTTGCTGCCATTGTTTTTCTTATTTATAACTAGCTTTAAAAGTTTTGATGCCAGTACAGGAGTGGGAAATGAGTGGACGCTACAGAACTACATCAAGTTCATGTCAGATCCTTTTTATCTTGGAGTGGTCTGGCGAACTGTAAAAATCGCTCTTTTAACAACATTGATTACTATCGTTATCTCTTACCCGGTAGCTTTTCAGATTTCCAGATCAAAGGGAAGAGCCAGAAATTATTTAACCCTTCTGGTGCTTTCTCCGCTTCTGATCAGCATGGTTATACGCTGCTACGGCTGGGTGATTCTGTTATCCAACAACGGTGTTGTCAACAATACACTATTAAAGCTGGGCTGGATTGATCAGCCTTTAACCCTCTTATACACCGAATTGAGTGTGGTCATCGGAATGGTGCATGTTCTTTTCCCGTACATGGTGCTGAGCATCATGGGCTCACTTGAAAAAATAGACCCTTCTGTCATCAGAGCCTCGCAGAATCTTGGGGCCAGCTCCTTCAGAACTTTCTTTTCCATTTTGCTCCCGCTAACCTTGCCAGGCGTTTTTGCCGGTTCGGTTATGGTGTTCAGCTTAAGCGTCAGCTCTTTTGTTACGCCGGCCATTCTTGGCGGTCCGCAGGTGAAGGTTATGTCTTATTTAACGTATGAACAGGTAGCTGTCATGCTGAACTGGCCGTATGGGGGTGCAATCGGCTTCCTGCTAATCCTGATTGCCACCATTACCATCATCGCATACAGCAAAATCCTTGCCAGGTCTGAGAAAGGAGTGGCCATACAATGAGCAGGAGGCTTCCCAAGTATTTCTTTAACTTTGTTTGTTTAATGGTTTATATTTTCCTGCTGGCACCAATCGTGGTTGTTTTGCTTTCCTCCTTAACAACTACCGAATACATTGTATTCCCGCCAGAAGGCCTGACTCTCAGATGGTACACAGAATTAATTGAACATCCGGAATTTATGCAGTCCTTTACACTGAGCATTATTGTGGCTTTCGGAACCGCCATTATTGCGACTGCCATTGGCACCCTTGCATCGCTTGCAGTAGTCAGGCGCCAATTTAAAGGAAAGACAGCGATTGTTCAATTAGTGGGATCGCCACTTTTAATACCATCGGTCGTGTTTGGTGTGGCTCTCTTGCAGTTTTACTCATGGATAGGTTTATCTGCCAGTCCGATTGCTTTAATTTTAGGGCATATCATTTTAACGGTTCCATTTGTGATGCGTCTGGTTGTTGCAAGCTTGGTAGGTTTCGACCGTTCTATCGAACAAGCAGCCTTGAACCTTGGTGCAGGACCGATGAAAGTTTTCTTTCAAATCACTCTGCCGATCATTAAATCAGGCGTGATCGCCGGCGCCATTTTTGCCTTTATTACTTCATTCGATGATTTAACAGTTGCCTTATTCATTGTCAGCACCGATGTCGTGACACTGCCAGTGCGGATCTACACATACATGCAATATCAATATGATCCGATTATTACATCCGTATCAAGCATCATGATTCTATTCACTGTTGTATTAATGCTCGTAATTGAAAGAGTGCTTGGTGTAGGGAAAGTGTTTTCCTCGAAAAATTAGATAGGAGAGGTCTTTATGCACATTGAGAAACATCCTGTTCTTGACAGACAGCTTCACAAGCCTGTTACCATTTATTTTAATGACCAGCCATATCAGGCCTATACGCACCAATCAGTTGCTGCTGCCTTAATGGCAAATGGAATTAAGAAATTGGGTGTCAGCCGTAAGCTGGTCCAATCCAGAGGATTATTCTGCTCGCGCGGGAGATGCTGCAGCTGTTATATGACCATTGACGGTGAGGATCATGTGCGAAGCTGCATGACAGAAGTTGAAAACGGCATGCGAATATACCCGAATAACGATGATCCCATGGTAAGGAGGGACATTGATGAAGACTGATGTACTGATCATTGGAGGCGGTCCTGCAGGCCTGTCGGCAGCAATTGAGACGGCATCAAGGGGACTGGATGTAACCATTGTTGACGAAGCTTCCAAGCTTGGCGGGCAGCTTAGCCAGCAGACTCAAGCGCTGCGTCCGCTTCCTTCCCTATATGAATCCATGCGCGGCTTTGAATTGGCAAATAAACTAATCGAGCAGATTAAGGATTATAATGTGAGACAGCTCCTGAATCACCGTGTTGTCGGATTTTACGCTGATGGAAGTGCCGGAATTACAGATGAAGAAAATGTATTTCCTGTAAATGCAAAAAAGATTATAGTGGCTTCCGGCGCAGCTGAAAAGGCTGTTGCTTTTCCAAAATGGACTTTGCCTGGGATTATGACAATCGGTGCTGCACAGACACTGATCAATCGTGATTTTGTGATGCCTGGGAGAGAAGCTGTGATTGTGGGCTCCAGTGATTTTGCCATGGAAACGGCTATACAGCTGATGGGTGTAGGAATCCAGGTGAAAGCAATTATAGAAAAACAAAGTGGAGCTTTGGCAAAAGAGCAGGAAAAAGTGAGCGAACTGTCACGGAGCGGAATTCCATTTTATTTTAATAGTTTTATAAAAGAAGCAAGAGGAAATGGGCAGGTGGAACAGATTGATGTTGCGCTGCCAGATGAAGTCATTACCCTGAATGCGGACCTCGTTTGTATGGATGGAGGCAGGGCACCCATACTGGATGTTTTTTATCAGCTGGGCTGTTCCTTTGGATTTCAAGAGGAGCTGGGCGGATGGATTCCGCAATATAATAATAGATTCCAAACCGATAGGGAAGATGTATTCATAGCCGGGAATGCAGCTGGCATCAGCACTCATGGTCCGCTGCTTTTAACAGGAATGATTGCCGGCATCAGTGCAAGTGAAGAACTGCAGGCAATCAGTGAGCTTCAGGCACATGAGATAAGAGAGGCACTTTGGAATGAACTCGAATTATTGGAGTACAAAGAAATGCACAGCGGAAGAGTCAAGCATCTCGAGAAATTCGCAAACCCAGTACTGAAAGATCAATTTATCTCCTAGATAGGAAAAGAGAGAAGAAGGTGAATAAGTTGGATAAATCGACGATCATCTGCAGATGTGAAGAAATCAGCTGTGAAGAAGTGGAAGAAGTTATCAGCAATGGTGGAAGGACCTTTGATGATGTGAAGAGGATTACCCGCTGCGGGATGGGTCCCTGTCAGGCAAAAATCTGCACCAGCATGGTGGCAGAAATTATTCACCAGCAGACTGGGTTATCACCTTCAGAGATTCCGCTGCCAAGAATGAGAATGCCTCTATCCCCCATTAAGCTTGAAACGCTGGCAACGAACAGTACCTCCTTTAGTGCGGTCAAGTCTGTTCTGGATGAGGTGGAATTGGAAGAAGGGAAGGTGAGGTAATTGGAAACCAATTATGAAACAATTGTCATCGGAGGGGGTGTAGTGGGCAGCGGAATTGCTTACCACCTTTCTGAACGGTACAAAGAAGGCGTGCTTGTGCTTGATAAAAAATACCCCATGTCAGGGACCTCCGGATCCACACAGGCCTGGGTATGGGTACATAATAAAACACCTTCCTGGTATGCAGAATTTAGTATGTACAGTGCTGAACTATACCCTTATCTGTCTAAAAAGATAGGGGATGTAGAATACAAGCGGACAGGGGGACTATCTCCTTTTTTCAATGAAAGTGATCGTGAAAAGGCACAGAAGCTTGCGGAATCTTACCGAAAAATCGGCATAAAAATCAAAGTGTTATCCAGGGAAGAAGTTCTCGAAAAAGAGCCCTATATGAATCCGGAAGTAGCAGGGGCTACTTACAGCTCCATTGATGGCAATGTCAATCCATTCCGCTTGATTGATATGTACATGCGGGCAGCTAAAAGAAATGGCGTCCGGTATTCTACTTATAATAAGGTAACGGAGATTAAAAAGCAGGATGGAAAATATTCAGTTGTATCAGATAAGGGTGCGTTTGAATGCAAAAATCTGATTCTTGCTGGCGGAACGTGGTCAAGAGAAATCGGTGACATGCTTGGAGTGAAGATTCCTGTTAATCAATTAAGAGGGCAAATCCTGGTGTCTGAACCATTGAAGCCTTTCTTAAATTTTACAATCAGCGGATTAAGGCAGGCAAACAATGGGGAAGTTCTGATGGGCTATTCAATGGAGGAAGCAGGCTTTAATCGGGCAACAACGCTTGATGTGATTCAGGAAACAGCCAATATGGCAGTCCAATATGTACCCGGATTAAGAAAAGCCAAAATTGTCCGCGCCTTTTCCGGAATCCGGGCCATGCCTGAGGACGGCTTTCCGATTCTTGGTAAAGTACCTGGCCATGAAAACCTTTATGTAGCAGCCACCCATAGCGGTGTTACACTTTCTCCTTTAATTGGCACCCTAATAACAGAATTAATCATGGATGGGGAAACGTCCATTCCGATCGACAGGTATTCTTTAAGCAGGTTTGGTTAAAGTGAATGTTATTAAGTTATAATATTATAACTTTTTAAATCAGTTGTCAGGAAAAACATTATGTAAACAAGATTGGAGGAATTTAGATGCCGCATTTGTTTATAAGGGGAATTTCAGTGGATCAGACGAAGGAAATCAGCACCCAGCTGGTGAAAGACCTGGCTCGGCTTTGTGACTGCGGAGAAGATAACTTTACACTGGAGGTTTTGAACTCAACTTTTGTGTTTAATAAAAATGAAGTTCCAGCCTATCCATTTATAGAAGTAAAGTGGTTTGACAGGGGTAAAGCGGTCCAAAACCAATTTGCCGTAATTGTTTCGAATCATGTTCAGTCGCTTGGAGTCCCGGAGGTTGAGGTGGCATTTACTGCCTTTTTAGAGGCTGATTATTATTTGAATGGGAAGAGTTTTGCGGAGTAAAAGGAGGGGAGTTCAGCCATGAAAATAGCAGTCATAGGCTCCGGAATTGTCGGTTCAAGTGCAGCCTATCACCTTTCCAGAGAAGGTGCAGAGGCAGTCATTATTGATAAGGCACATCAGGGACAGGCCACTGCAGCAGGCGCGGGAATCATTTGCCCGTGGATTTCCAGAGTAGATCATAAAGACTGGTACACCATTGCAAAAAGGGGAGCTCTTTACTACCCATCTTTAATAGCAAATCTTAAACAAGATGGAGAAGAGGATTTTGGATTTGGAATGGTAGGTGCTCTGGCAGTCAGCAGTAATTCGGATGAGCTGGATGCGATCGAACAAAGTGTCAGGCAAAAAAAGGCTGAAACCCCTGAGGTTGGGGAGATTACGAGATTAACAGCAGCGGAAGCCCGGGAACTTTATCCGCCGCTCCGTGAGGATCTGCAGGCTGTCCATGTTACGGGTGCAGCGAGGCTGGATGGCAGGCTGTTAAGGGACGCCATGCTAAATGGTGCAAAAAAACATGGTGCTGTATTACTTGAAGGTGAAGGTGACCTTGTATTTCATAAAAATAAGGTTACGGGAGTAAAAGTGAACGGGGATGTCATTGCTGCTGATGCAGTTATCGTTACTGCGGGTGCATGGGCTAAGGACTTACTTGCACCGTTGGGCATTGATCTTAAAATCGAGCCTCAGCGCGGGCAAATTGCTCATCTGGAAATGAACAGTGTGGACACTTCCAGTTGGCCGGTTGTCCTTCCGCAAAGCACCCATTACTTAGTAGCTTTCGACCATTCAAAAGTGGTGGCTGGAGCTACCAGGGAAACGGGATCCGGGTTTGATTATAGACTGACGGCGGCAGGTGTGAAAGAAGTTCTGGATGAAGTATTAACGGTTGCACCAGGATTAGCTGAAAGCACGCTAAAAGAAGTAAGGATTGGGTTCCGTCCGGCTGGACCTGATATTTTGCCGCTGCTGGGTACGGTTCCTGCTGCAGAGGGGCTGGTTATCGCAACAGGATTAGGGGCATCAGGGCTTACAATGGGGCCATACGTGGGCACCCTTGCTGCAGATCTTGCACTGAAAAGGGAGTTGGAACTGGATCTGTCACCCTATGATCCATTAAGAAAAGGCTTGGAAGCAGGAATTAAGTGAATCTAATAGTTAGATAAACAGGAGCTGCCATATTATTTTTATGGCAGCATATTTGTTTTTCCTATTCCTTCAACCGATCCGGCAATCCCTGAATGGAAGACACCACAACATCAAGCTTCGCTTCGATCCGGTTCAGCAGGAAAAAGGTGACAACGATCGGGAAGCCGAGTTCGCTGATCAATGTGACCATCTGTTCCACGGCAGCTGCTCCTTTCTGGTGAGTATTGTAAAAATGGCCGGGTTCCAAGGAATCCGGCCACTGATGATTATACTAATTCATATTCAGTTACATTCCGTTCAACTAATCTGGCACTTTCCGCTAAAACCAAATCTCCGCCATTGCCTTCAAATGCATTGGCAGCAATGATTTGCTCCATGGCTGCTTTTACCGCAGCAGGATCAATGGGTTCAATCGGGTTATCAACAGAAAGTTTTGTTGGCTTGCCCAGTTCAGAGATGAAAGTCATTTCTAATGATTTAGCCATTTAATATCCCCTCCTTATGTTTTTGGTTTTTTAATAGTTTGTTTAGCCTAAAATATCGAAGCTGTCATTTCTGTTGATTTCAGCTAATGGATAGCTGCTAAGTCCGGCGATCGCCTGTCCCACCGTGAAAAGCTGGTCTGCTGTGGCCGATTGCTTTACGCCGCTGTAGGTTTTTGATTTGTGAACCGGCTTGCCCTGCCCATTAAGGCCTGTTTCAAATACCAGGCGAAGTTTGGAATCAGTGATAATTGCTTGTGCCATCTTGGATCACCTCCTTTCACCATTTATATATATTTTTGAGGGGGAAAAGGACAGGGTGAATTTTAATTAAACTGCATTATTTTCTTCAGCTTCTCACGGGCACCTTGCCGCCAGTTTTTGACTGCAGACAGGGAGACCCGTTCTTTTTCAGCAATTTCCCTGACAGACAGCCCATCACATAAAGTATAGTGGAGCCATTTCATTTGGTTTTCAGATAACATTCCGCATTTTTTGTAAAGTTCCTGTGTGAGCTCTGGGCTTGGGACTGGTGAGGTGTCTTCGATGAATTCCCAGAAGTCTGCTTCCGGATAGATATATCGATCAATCTGCTTTGTTTGTCTCGTTAATTCCATCATCATATGTCCTTTTACCATACTGTAAGCGTAGGAAAGGAAGGCCCCTTTTTCATCGTCATGATTTTTCCACGCCTGCCAAAGTGTGATTAAACCCAGCTGGTGGAATTCCTCAGTATTTTTATAGATGTTCAATTTATGCATGATATCATGAATCATAGGTTCATATTGTGCTGATATCTGTTCAAAACTCTCCATGAAAATGTCCCTTCAAGGAAAGCGCGCTCTCTGTGTATTCCCGGGTAGCTCAAACATATCCTGACAGCTAATTTTTTACGAATCCAGCAAAAGTCGTAAATCGGCCTTTTACTCCCCCTAAGTCCGGAGTTAAGGGGTCTAAGTCTGAAGTTAGGGGGTCTAACTCCCAGCAAAGGGGCAGTTAGCTACTTTTTGTAAAAAAAATTTAGCGAAAAGGCATTGTCTTCAGCCGGAAACCCCATTTCATGCAATTCTTCAAAGTATTTTTCTTCAAATTTCTTATTCAGGATTCCATAGAAATAAGCAGCGGGCTTAGCAATGGCGCTGGTTTTCATTTTCCTGATCAGCTGCTTAAAGGAATGGATGGCTGTTTCTAAAATAGTGTTCAACTCACAATTATTTTTATAGGCTGCAAGTGATGCCATTCTCCAAAACTCCTCTATCTGCTTGGCTTCAGAAAAAAAGCACTTTACGGTGCTGCTAAATGATTGTGGTACACGGTCACTCGTAAAAGTGTGATCAAGGACGGTTTCGTTACGTTTAGTAATCTTTTGATTTTTATTAGTTTTAGAAAGATTGATAGTTTTATTAGGGCGGTCCAATTTATCCTTCTTAGGTGGTTCACTCTTTGGAAAACGATTAAAAACATATAAATTGCTGGACTGTGAGCCGTTTTTTCTCTCAGTTTCATGAACAGTAAAAATACCGATCTCTGCTGCCTTGGCAATCATTCTTTTAAAAGTTGAGCGGGAAATCCCATTGCCGTTATATTCTTCGTGAATCGCTTTTAATACAGTGCCAATCTTGGCATTAGATACCCCCGGGATTTTCGCAGCAAAACGAACCAGCCTCTTTAAACCAGCCAGCTCACCCTTAGAAAACTTGTCCTTATGCACCGATAGCCACATTTCCAAATGGGCATTAAACTCCTGAAGATCTTTAAACTGAGAAAACTGTTCAAACTGGTCCACACTGCCTGATTTCAAATTCATAAAAATGCACCACCCTTTCACCTTCTATATATAAATCAAGGGGGGACTTGGGCAGGGTGGTTTTGGAAACGGTGTGACAGATTTGTGAACGGGGGTTTTGTTAAGTGTGATGGAAAATTTATAGAGGCGAAAATGAGGAAAACATAGAAAAAATATATCGCCGTGAGAGGCTCATGATTCTGAAAAAGAGAAGGCAGAAGTAAAAACGAGGCATAGGAGGTCCATGTCTTTAATTGGCCCCATATTACATATTCTATTTCCTTGACAATGATAATCATTTTCATTTAAAATAGATTTTATCAATGATAATCATTATCACTAGAGTTAAATTACATACTACATTCAAGATGAAGGAGGGAGCTAAGTCGATTGAACAATATATTTGCGGCAGTTGTGGTTATCTAGCGGATATGGAAGCTGATGAATGTAACGATGGCAGCTGCTCTTGCTGCGGTTTGGATCTTTACGGAGCAGCTGAATTTGATATGTGGGAGAGTTGAATAATGAGTGAATTTTATATCGCAATAGAGCATTTTGAACATCAAATCGATTGCTTTTGTCCTGATGCTGATCATGTGAGTATACTGCATTTTCAAAAGGGAGATTTAATTGAGGTTACTCCTGATCGAAAATACACATTTTTGGGATGGTATACACTTGTGGTGATTAATGGACAGCAGGTGTTTTACATGGCAATTGAGGATATAGAGAGATATTTCATGAATGAATACATATCATCTCAGTTAGATATAGATTTGAAAATCAATTATCTTCAATATAAAATAGATCAGGATTTAGAAGCGGGGGACAGGGACTCTTTTGCTGAGAATAGCAGAAAGCTTAGCGAAACCTGGAGCCTGAAAGAGGAATTGGAATATTACTTAGCCAAGGCCATTTAATCAGAATAAAAATATAAAGCTGGCGTGAGAGCGTTAGCTTTTTTAAAGTCTCCAGTTACTCGTTTGCAGCCAAGTAATGGAAAAATTGCTTTACTACTATATGATTGTTTGCCATATTGACACCATTCACCAGTTTTAAAATCGAGATACCTCCTATCCTGAATTTTGCGTCGCTCTTGCTCAGCTTCAGAGACTTATAGAAGAACAGGGAGGAACAGTTGTCGGGAATTTCCTGAGAATAAAATTCAATTCGGAACCGGAAGTGCAGCCCTTTGTTCTCCGTTGGGAAAACTGCTGCTCAGTATTTCAAAAAAAATTCCCCCATGGGGAATGAAAGAGCAACTCATTATTTTGATTTTTTCTCATTCGACTTTTCCTTTTGAAGCTTTTCTTTTTCAAGACGCTCCGCATCCTTCTTGAACGCCTCCATCGCTTTGTAAAAAAGGAGAGTCATCGTTTTTCACCTCCTTGTCCTTTTACTTCGTTAATTTCTTACATTTTCCTTTGGAATTTCAATAATTGTTAACATTTGGCAGGTATTCATGCGTTTTAAGAGAATTCATTTTTAAAGGTAATGCGCTTACGTTTTTTTAAAAATAATTAAAGAATATTATTGCAATTTGTTTCCCACTATTGGTATGATAATTCTCCGCGCCAAATACATACATACAAAAAATGAAATCAAAAGGAGCTGATTGTGTGAAGCAGGAATTCATCGAAATTTTCAATGCCAGAGTAAACAACCTAAAGAATATTAATCTGCATATTCCAAAAGGAAAGATTACAATCTTTACAGGTGTCTCCGGTTCCGGCAAATCATCCATTGTTTTTGATACGATTGCCCAGGAGGCAGGCCGCCAGTTAAATGAGACGTACAGCAGTTTTCAGCGGCTTTTTCTTCCAAAATATAGCCGTCCGGAAGCAGATGAAATTAACAATCTTTCTACTGCCGTTGTAGTCGATCAAAAACGGCTCGGCGGAAATGCACGATCCACACTTGGAACCGCTACAGATATTAATCCTCTTCTTCGCCTGTTATTCTCCCGATTTGCAGATCCTCATATAGGGTACAGCAACGCCTATTCCTTTAATGATCCCAGCGGCATGTGTCCGACATGTGAAGGGATTGGGAGAATTATTACACTCAATCTTGATGCTGCTCTTGATAAGGAAAAAAGCTTAAATGAAGGTGCTATTCTGCTTCCGGGTTTTGGACCTGGAACATGGCAATGGAAAGCGTATGCGGAATCCGGATTCTTCGATATTGATAAGAAAATTAAGGATTATACAGAAGAAGAATTTAATAAGCTTATCCATACGGAGCCGGAAAAAGTAACAATCAGTTATATGAATAATGATATGAATGCAACCTATGAGGGCCTTGCAGTCAAATTCATGCGTCAGCATGTCAAGAGGGACAAAGAGACTTCAAAGGCTGGCGAGAAGCTCCTGAAGAATTTCAGCACCATGACTGATTGCCCGTCATGCGGAGGAAAACGCTACAATGAAAAGGTGCTTTCATCCACAATCAAAGGCTATACCATCCATGACCTGACATCCATGCAATTAGATCAGCTAATCCAGACGCTACCACAGATTACTTCACCTGAAGCAAAGCCAATTCTTGACGGGATCATGGAGCGATTGCAAAACCTTTGTGAGATTGGACTTGGCTATATGGATCTGACAAGGGAAACGCCAACACTATCGGGCGGTGAATCCCAAAGGGTGAAAATGGTAAAATATTTATCCAGTAACTTAACCGGCTTAATGTACATATTTGATGAACCCAGCACCGGCCTGCATCCGCGGGATGTCTACCGGTTAAATGAATTGCTGATTCGGCTGAGGGACAGAGGCAATACCGTTTTAGTTGTCGAGCATGATCCGGACGTCATCCAACTAGCCGACCATATCGTTGATGTGGGGCCGCATGCGGGAACACACGGGGGAGAGATCATGTATACCGGAAGTTATCAGGATTTCTTTTCTTCTGATACATTAACTGCCAATTACTTAAACCGCAGTGCAGAGATCAACACGAATACGCGACCGGTTTCCGAGTTTATGGAAAGCAGGAAAAGCAGCCTGCATAATTTAAAGAATGCGAGTCTTTCTGTTCCCAAAGGGGTTTTTACGGTTATAACAGGGGTAGCAGGATCCGGGAAAAGCACTCTTGTGAATGAAGTGTTTGCAAAAGATTTTCCGGAGGCCATCCGGATTGACCAAAGCCCGGTTCATGCCAACATCCGGTCCAATCCGGCAACTTTCACCGGCATTATGAATTCGATTCGGAAATCTTTCTCTGAAGCCAATGGAGTGGAAAGCGGATTATTCAGCTACAATTCGACCGGGGGATGTCCAACATGCGGGGGAACCGGTAAGGTTGAAATCAATTTATCTTTTATGGATGCAATGGAAGTTGAATGCAGTGACTGTCATGGAAGCCGTTTTAGGCAGGACGTGCTCCAGTACCTATATAAGGGCAAAAATATTGTTGAGATCATGGAGATGTCTATAGCAGATGCTGTGGAGTTCTTTGAGGCAAAAGACATTCAGAGAAAACTTAAAGCCCTGGAAACAGTCGGTCTTGGCTACTTGTCACTGGGACAGCCGCTGAGCACCCTGTCAGGTGGCGAATGCCAAAGGCTAAAGCTTGCAAAGGAACTGAATACAAAAGGGAGTATTTATATTCTCGATGAACCAACGACAGGATTGCATATGTCCGATGTCGCCAATATTCTGGAAATCATTAATAAATTGGTGGAAAAGGGCAATACCGTAATCGTCATCGAACATAATCTCGACGTTATCCGGAAAAGTGATTGGATCGTGGATCTAGGTCCTGATGGAGGTGCAGGGGGCGGTGAAATTCTGTACGAAGGTCCGCCAGCAGGAATTTTGGAATGTGAGCGTTCGGTTACGGCACAGCATCTATAATGGAAAGAGTTTCAAATGGCCATGTGATTTTCTCAATGGCCATTTTCTTCATCGGTTTAATGGAGGTGATTACAATGGATGAACTATTAAAAGACCTGAAAGAAGCAGGGGTACACAGTATTAAAGGTGATTCAGAAATTATTCTGGAAATCTTTCAGGATGAACGAATAAGTCCCAATAAAGTAGATTACTTAATAAATAGGCTTCTTACCATGGATGAAAGCAGAATTAAAAAAGTAAAGCTTGAGTGCACACAAGGAATCCTGGATAAATTAGTGCTCACTCGAGGAAAAATGAGTGTGATTGGTGAAAGAGTTATTTTTAAAAAGTCTTTTGTAGAATGTGAGATAGAAAATGTCCCTCATTATGAAGTTTGGCCGCTCCTTAACAAAAGTTCCGTTATTTTTTTATCTGAAGTTATGAATTTTACTAATGAGCAAACTGCAAACTTTTTAAAGAGCATGGAGACAGAGCTCCCAGAACAGGCTGATAAAATGTTTACCGTTTATCCAGTTAATTCAGAACCGGCTGGAGCCGTTTTTCCTCATTTGGAACCTGACCGGGACCGGGAAGGAAGGATGTTTTGGATCGGCATCCACCCTGATTTCAAGGGTAAAGGGTATGGTAAGAACCTGCATTTAATAGGGCTTCATAGATTGCAGTATGAATTTAAAGCTGAAAAATATCTCGGGGCAACCCAGGCCGAAAATGCCGCAATGAGAAAAATAATGGAAGCGAATGGATGTACACAGGATACCAATTCTGTTATTTCCTTAGTGTATTCATTTTCGGGATGCTGTAAGAAAACACAATTGGAGAGAATAGAACAATGAAAAGAGCATTAGCTATTTTTATCTTAATTATTGTATTGCTGCTGCTTTGGTTTATAGGGATATTAAGTCAGCAGGCTCAGGTGAATGAGGGAACGGCAGCAATGGAAGGAACAATCGTCATGAAAGAGAATGTAATACTGCTTATTGAAGATAAGGGGTTTACGGAGACAGATGCAAAAGCACGATCCGTTGATGAATTAATAGGAAAATATAAATCTGTCTATAAGTTGAATAATGCTGTTTTAACAGGTTTAAAGGGTGGAGATAAAGTGAAAATCTGGTACTCAGAAATACTGGAATCCTTCCCGGCACAAGTCAAGGTGTTAAAAATAGAGAAGTTGTAATAGAAAGAACGTTTTTGAAGGGGTTTTTCAAAATGGAACAATACACAGGCTTTTTCGTTACACTGATGCTTATTTTTATCATTGTCGTTTTCAGCAAGTATATTGTCTGGTGGTTAAAAAGTGTCATTGTGGCTTACTATATTGTGGTTTCCTATTATTTTATTACCGTTAAAAACAGGATTGATAAGGAATTCGAAGGAATATCCCCAGTGCCTGATACTTATTGGGACCAGAACTCAGGTTGGGTTGACACAATCACAAATTATCTATTCCTTCCGCTTGCAGCGATTCTGGTTTTCATTTATGTTAAGTGGTTTACCAAAACGCAGAGCAGGAAGGCTAAAATTCTTATTCTTATTAGTTTGATTCCATCTGCTTTGCTGTTTATGTTTTTCCTTATTTTATTTTCGTTTGCATACGGCTACAGGCCCTAAAGAGGGACCATACAAAGAAAGAATGTCCCTTACGCATCCGGGACATTCTTTTTATTTTTAGCGAGTCAGTTTAAGGCCAATCAGGCAGTCTATTTATTCAAATTTTCCTGCAGGTCCGAGTTCAGAAAGTTTTCTGTGGCATAAGCTGATGCCCCAAGTGCGGTGGAGTAGATCGATAAATCTGCAAATTTAATGTTTAAGTTTTCCTGGTTAAATCTTAAGGAACGATTCTCGACAACTTCCATTATCGATTCCAGTAAAAATTCTTTGGCAATGGCCAAGCGATTTCCAATGATAATTTGTTCGGGGTTGAATGTATTGATGATATTATTTATGCCAATGCCGAGGCTTCGGCCAATTTGACGGAACAGATCCTTTACTTCCTCATCATCTTCTTTCGCCATTTCAACTAATGATTCCAGGTTCAGATCATCCCGCTTTAAATTGGATTGAATATTCATTGCCTGGTTTAGCAATGCCTGTTCAGAAGCATACAATTCCCAGCAGCCTTTGCTTCCGCATCTGCATTCTTTTCCATCTAAATCAATTACCATATGGCCCATTTCACCGGAGAATCCTTCAGCACCACGATAGAGGCTGTTTTGTAAAATAAAGCCGACGCCTATGCCAATTCCTGCGCTTACATAAATGAGGTTTTCAAAATTTTTCCCGGCTCCAAAACGTTTTTCGCCGTACGCTCCGGCGTTTGCTTCGTTGTCGATGATAACGGGAAGGTGAAATTCTGCCACAATTTCTGCTTTTAAATTGATATCTGTCCAGCCCAGGTTAGGGGCAAGCAGGATATTGCTGCCTTCCTTATTTACGATTCCTGGTACACCAATACCGATTCCGATCACACCATATGGGCTCTCAGGGGTAAAGTCCAAAAGGGATTGGATGATTTCTTTTATAACAAGAACGGTTTCTTCATACCTCATGCTATTCATATGCTTCAAATTTTCGCTCACAATATTACCGGATAAATCAGTCATGACACCTAAAATATAGTTAACCCCTAAATCAATACCAATTGCATATCCAGCTTGTTCATTAAAGAGCAGCATCACCGGGCGGCGTCCGCCGCTCGATTTGCCCGGCCCTGTTTCGGAACAGATTTTTTCTTCTATCAGCTCGTTGACTAATGAGGAAACTGTCCCTTTTGTCAGTCCCAAATGCTGTGCGATATCCGCCCGGGAGATAGGGGATTGGTCGATGATCGTCTGCAGAACGCGTGATTTATTTTTCATTTTTACCAGCTGCTGATTCCAAGTCATTATTTTTCTCCTCAAATTCTCAATTTCTTTGTCTATTACAATCATATTCCATTTATACCATAATTAAAAATAAAAATAAAACTTAGTTCATTCGATAGACAAACTAAGTTTATGGTGTTAAAATCAACATGTAAACAAATGAAAGCGATAACACACAGAAAAATCAGTATAAATTGGAGGAATGAAAAATGAACTATTTCAAAAATGTGAGTGGAGTAAAATACGAAGGTCCAGATTCAAATAATCCATTAGCGTTTAAATATTATAATCCTGAAGAAATGATTAACGGCAAAAAAATGGAAGATTTTCTCCGTTTTGCAGTATCGTACTGGCATACGTTCACTGCGGAAGGCACAGATCCTTTCGGAGATGGAACAATGATCCGTTCATATGACAGATTTTCCGGAATGGATTTAGCCAAGGCACGTGTAGAAGCTTCCTTTGAATTCTATGAAAAACTGAACGTTCCATTTTTCTGTTTCCATGATGCTGATATTGCGCCTGAAGGGGATTCATTAAGGGAAACTTTTAAGAACTTAGATGAGATTACGAACATGATTAAGGAATACATGAAATCCAGCAGTACAAAACTATTATGGAATACCGCTAATATGTTTTCACATCCGCGCTGGCTGCACGGTGCGGCGACAGCGCCTAACGCTGATGTTTTTGCCTATGCTGCAGCAAAGGTGAAAAAGGGACTTGAAATCGGCAAGGAGCTGGGTGCTGAGAACTATGTATTTTGGGGCGGCCGCGAAGGCTACGAAACACTGCTGAATACGAACATGAAGCTTGAACTTGATAATCTTGCGCGTTTCTTCCATATGGCAATCGATTATGCAAACGAAATTGGATTTGACGCACAATTTCTAATCGAGCCAAAGCCGAAGGAGCCTACCAAACATCAATATGATTTTGATGTGGCAACCAGTTTATCATTCTTGCAATCTTACGGCTTAAAAGACTACTTCAAATTCAATATTGAAGCTAACCACGCGACCCTTGCCGGCCATACATTTGAGCATGAACTGCAGACAGCACGCATAAATGGAATGCTTGGTTCAGTGGATGCCAACCAGGGAGATACCCTGCTGGGATGGGATACGGACGAATTCCCGACAGACATCTATTCCACATCACTCGCCATGGTTGAAATTCTTAAAAATGACGGTCTTGGAACAGGCGGCCTAAATTTTGATGCGAAGGTTCGAAGAGGATCATTTGATCCTGAGGATCTGTTCTATGCTCATATTGCAGGAATGGACACATTTGCGGTTGGTGCAAAAGTTGCACAGCGTTTAATCGAAGATAAAGTATTAGATAACTTTATTGCTGACAGATACAGCAGCTATACAGAAGGCATCGGTCTTGACATCGTTGAAGGAAAAGCAAACTTCCATAAGCTTGAGAAGCATGCCCTTCAGCTTGAAAAGATTGAAAACAAATCCGGAAGACAGGAACAGCTAAAAGCTATCTTAAATAAATACATTCTTGAAGCTTATGCGATTGTAAAAGCATAAGAGATTAATAGAAAAGATTAAATGTACTGGGAACACGAAAGTGTCCCAGTACATTTTTAAAAAATAGCATACATTTCATTTATCAAAAGGATGATCAGCCATGAAATATGTAATCGGGATTGACCTTGGCACGAGCTCGGTAAAAGTTTTATTAATGAATCAAAAGGGAGAAGTATGCAGCGAAGTTTCCAGGTCTTATCCGCTCATTCATGGAAAGTCGGGTTATAGTGAACAGGATCCTGCTGAATGGGCTGATAAAACAGTCGATGCTCTTAAAGAACTTACAGAACAATTCGATGGAGATGCGGAAGACATACAGGGAATCAGTTTTTCAGGACAAATGCACGGTCTTGTTCTTCTTGATGAAGAGTATCATGTTTTGCGAAATGCGATCCTTTGGAATGATACACGTACAACAGAGCAGTGTAAGCAGATCTATGACTTGGCTGGTGAGAAGCGACTGCTGGAAATCACAAAGAATCCTGCACTGGAAGGTTTTACATTACCAAAATTACTTTGGGTGAAGCAATATGAGCCTGAAGTATTTGAAAAAGCGGCTGTATTTTTACTCCCTAAAGATTATCTGCGTTTTAAACTGACTGGAAAGATTCATAGTGAATATAGCGATGCCGCGGGCACTTTGCTCTTGGACGCCGGCCGGAAAATGTGGAGTGAAGAGATGTGCAAGCTGACAGGGATTGATATAAACATCTGTCCGCCACTTGTTGAATCTCATGAAAGTGTAGGGACTTTAAAGCCTGAGATTGCTGAGAAGACGGGATTATCTCCTTTAACGAAGGTATTTGCAGGAGGAGCTGACAATGCCTGCGGTGCGATCGGTTCAGGAATTCTGTCAAAAGGCAAAACATTATGCAGCATTGGCACATCAGGGGTCGTTTTATCCTATGAAGAACAAAATGACAAGGATTTTCAGGGGAAGGTCCATTATTTTAATCATGGTGAAGAAAATGCCTACTACACAATGGGTGTAAGCCTGGCAGCGGGACATAGTTTGAGCTGGTTTAAAAATACGTTTGCAGAAAAGGATTCATTTGACTCCCTGCTGGCTGAAATAAGCGAGGTTCCGATTGGATCGAATGGTCTATTGTTTACCCCATATCTGGCCGGCGAGCGAACGCCATATGCAGATTCACAAATTAGGGGAAGCTTTATCGGTATGGACTCTTCACATAATCGAAACGACTTTGTACGATCGGTCATTGAAGGAATTACCTTTTCATTAAATGAATCAATTGAAATATTCAGGGAAAGCGGCAAGCTGATCGATACCGTCATTTCAATCGGCGGCGGAGCCAAAAGTGATGCCTGGCTGCAAATACAGGCAGATATCTTCAATAGCACCATTGTAAAGCTTTCAAGTGAGCAAGGCCCTGCTGTAGGTGCGGCAATGCTCGCGGCATACGGATGCAAGTGGTATGAATCTCTGGAAGCCTGTGCTGATGACTTCATTTCATACGAAAAAACGTATGTGCCGATACCTGAAAACGTTAAGAAATATCAGGAGCTTTTCCAGTTATACAAAGAGGTTTATGTACAAACCAGAAAATTGAATGAGGGATTGGCCGGTTTCAGGAAAAAGTAAGCTGTCTTGAGGGAGAAGGACATGAACATAACTGAAAGTATCTTTGGCGAGTTGAATAGACACATAATTAAATCTTATACAATCAGCAATGATCATGGAATGAGCGTATCGTGTATCGACTACGGGGGAATCATTACGGGAATATCTGTCCCTGATCGTGAAGGAAATATAGAGAATGTGATCCTGGGTTTTGACACACTTGAAGAATATATAAATCATTCACCATTCTTCGGCGCAATTATCGGAAGGGTTGCCGGAAGGATAGCAGGGTCGGACTTCACACTTGATGGAACTGCGTATAGTCTGCCGAAAAATGATGGGGAACACCACCTTCATGGAGGTGCAGGTTTTCACCAAGTGATTTGGGACTCGGCCGCCGAAAAGGGCTTGAATGAGGCAAACATCAAGTTCTCCTATATAAGTCCGGATGGAGAAGAAGGGTATCCCGGGACACTTGAGGTAACGGTAAACTATACACTGAACAATGATAATGAACTGGTCATTAGTTATGAAGCGATATCGGATATAAAAACGATCATCAATCTGACAAACCATACTTATTTTAACCTGAGCGGAGACTTAAAGCGGGACATTCTTGAACACGAGGTGACAATAAAAAGTGATCACTTTCTGGAGCTTGATGAAACATTGATTCCTACCGGGGAATTCATACATGTTGAAAATACCCCGTTTGATTTCAGGGCTGGTAAGAAAATCAAAGAAGGCGTAAAATCCGGACATCCGCAGAACATGCTTGCGGGCGGAGGCTATAATCATCCATTTCTATTGAATTCAGGTGAAATGACTGTAGTGGATTCTGCAAGCGGACGAAAATTGGCTGTGGAAACGGACAGGCCTAGTGTTGTTTTATATACAGCGAACATGCTTGGAAGCGATTTTAAAATCAGGGGTGTTCAGTCAAAAAGCCATTTAGGCCTATGTCTCGAAACACAATGTCCGCCTGATTCTGTTCATCATGAACATTTTCCTTCTATTGTCCTGGAGAAAAATGAAGTCTATAAAACAAAAACAAGTTTCAAGTTTCACGTTGTTTAATCATTTCGAATAGAAAGGAGTAAAGATAGATTTGAAAATAGGGAATTGTAAGCGCTCTATCCTGGTTCAAATCTGTCTTTAAAAACTATGAAACAGAATCGGAACTCTCTTTATATTGGTTCACTTACATTGGTTGCTGCGATAGGCGGTTTGCTTTTCGGATATGATACAGCAGTTATTTCAGGAGCTGAAAAGTCACTGGAAATTTATTTGATCGAGAGTTTGGGATTAGGGTCGCTGCCTCATGGGGCGACAACCTCCAGTGCTTTAATTGGCTGTATAATTGGCGGTTTAATATCCGGTTATTTTGCGTCGAAGTTTGGGCGCAAAAACTCGCTTATTGCTGCAGCTGTCCTTTTCTTCTTATCTGCTTTAGGCTCGGCTTTTCCTGAATTTTTATTTTTCACTAAAGGGGAACCGACCATCTCGTTATTGCTGACTTTTAATCTTTATCGCATTATTGGCGGTATTGGGGTAGGCTTGGCGTCAGCCATTGTTCCGATGTATATCGGTGAAATTGCACCTGCCGATATCCGCGGACGCCTGGTTTCATTCAATCAGTTCATGATTATTTTCGGAATGCTTGTCGTGTACTTTGTCAACTGGGGCATTGCCAGCGGCCGTCCATTAGAATGGATCAATGATGTCGGCTGGAGGTACATGTTTGCTTCAGAAGCCATTCCGGCCCTTGCCTTTGGTCTGCTGCTGCTCCTGGTTCCGGAGACACCCCGTTACCTGGCCATTAAAAATGATGATGATAAGGCTCTTGCAGTCCTTACAAAAATTAATGGTGCAAACGAGGCAAAAACGATCCTGGGTGAAATCAAAAAGTCGGTGGCAGCCTCAGCTAATGATCCGGCAGAAAAGCTGTTTGCATATGGAAAATTAGTGATTGTAATAGGAATTCTGCTGTCTGTATTCCAGCAATTCGTCGGAATTAATGTGGCTCTCTACTATGCACCGCGTATCTTTGAAAGCATGGGAGCAGCAAAGGATGCCTCGATGCTGCAAACGATTGTCATGGGTATCATAAATGTCATCTTTACAGTTGTGGCCATTTTAACTGTAGATAAATGGGGGCGCAAGCCATTATTAATTACAGGATCCATTGGAATGGCAATCGGGATGTTTGGTGTTGCAGGAATGGCTTTTTCCAATATAATCGGCATGGGCACGTTAATTTTTATCATTGTTTACACAGCGTCTTTCATGCTTTCATGGGGGCCGATCTGCTGGGTATTGATCTCGGAAATTTTCCCTAACAAAATCCGCGGACAGGCAGTTGCGGTAGCTGTAGCAGCGCAATGGGCCGCAAACTATTTCATTTCATCTACTTATCCGATGATGATGGAATTCAGCGGCGGCTTAACTTACGGCTTCTATGGACTGATGAGTGTTCTTTCAGCCATTTTTGTATGGAAGTTTATACCTGAAACGAAAGGGAAGACTCTTGAGAATATGGAGAATTTCTGGAGAAAGACTGCTTGAGATGAAATAGCCTATTCCAATAGGGAATAGGCTGTTTTTCATTTTTAACATTTTTGCATGGATAAAAACTGTGTTGATTTGGATGAATAAATGAAAGCTTAGATAACTAATTCCTCAAACGTCCTTTATTCTGGTCTCTAAAAAGCTCTTAATCTTTGTGGTCACTTCCGGACTAATATAGACTCCTATTTCTTTTACTTCCTCCATAATCTTTTCTTCTTTAACTCCAATATATTGATAAAACTCAATCAATGTCTTATGGGTATGCTCCAGCTGGCTTCCAATTTCTAATCCTTTTTCCGTTAATGTGACTGTTCTGTACGGCTGGAAATGTACGAAACCGCATTTTTTTAGTTTTGCAGCCATTTTTGAAGCAGACGAAACGGTCACATTAAGCAAGCCCGCAATATCTGATATAGTCGCATGTCCATATTTTCTTTCTAATTTATATATCTCTATTACATATCTTTTTATGCTTTTTAGCTCCAAGACATTTCACCTTCAATTCTTAAATTAAAGAATGGGAACCTGTTTATGCTTTACAGAGAAGTTTAAGTAAAGGGAAGCATGTTCAATAAAATTAAACATATGATGAAATAATAAGGTTGCGGAGGATTACCATGTCATTGATGCCTATTCTTTTTTCTTCGCTTTGTACAGGCTTAGGAGCACTGCCAATTTTATTAATAAAAGATATTTCCCACAAAGGCAAGGATGTACTGCTTGCCTATACGGCTGGAATTATGGTGGCAGCTTCCGCTTATGGTCTAATTCCATCAGCTATTAAGCTTTCTAATCTTGCTGTCTTGGTCATTGGAATATTAGTTGGAACTTTTGTACTGACCTTGCTGGAAAGTGTTATCCCGCATGTTGATTTGGACAATTCCCGTCATTCATCGAAGCATGCACGTGTTGTATTATTGTTTTTAATAGCGATGTCACTTCATAATTTGCCTGAAGGTCTGTCAGTCGGAATAAGCAATGTAAGCAGCAGCCAGGATCTGGGGCCGCTTGTAGCTTTTGCAATTGGACTTCAAAATGTCCCTGACGGATTCCTGGTGGCCTTATTCCTGGTTACACAGAATATCAGCAGGTTCAAAGCCATTTTATTTGCGGCCCTGACAGGAATGATAGAATTATGTGCCGGATTAATAGGGATGTTTTTGGGCGGATCCTTTGAATTTATCATTCCTTATGGACTTGCTTTCGCAGCAGGCTCTATGCTCTATGTGGTCTATAAAGAATTGATACCTGAAAGCCATGGAGATGGGAATGAGAGGGCATCTACACTGGCTTTTATTATGGGTTTTCTCTCCATGGTGGTTTTAACAGAATGGTTCAGATAATTTGGGTGCAGTGCTTTTGTCATGTCATTTATTATGAAAATGGACACCTCTCCAAACGGAAGAGGTGTCTTTGGTTTTTTTCAGTACTAATCTTTTATTTGTTACTTCGTCAAGCCTTCTCTAATGGTTTTAATATTCCATTCCATCATCGAGATGTACGTATCGCCATCTTCACCCGGCTTTGCCAGAGAGTCTGTAAACACTTTTCCCATGATCGGAACATTGGTTTCATCGGATACAGCTTCCATGCTTCTTGCATCTATGCTGGTTTCCAGGAATAGTCCTGTAATTCCTTTTTCATTAATAATATCTACAATTCTTGTAATTTGTTCTGGTGTTCCCTGGTTTTCCTGGTTGATTTCCCAGATGTATTCTGCCTGGAATCCGTAGGCTTCGCTGAAATATTTAAAAGCACCTTCACTTGTAACGAGAACCCGTTCAGATTCCGGGATTTCGTTAAATTGTGCCACAGCTTCATCATGCAGCTTTTGAAGCTTTGCAATATATTCTTCCGCGTTTTTTTCGTAAACCTCTTTATTATCTGGATCTGCCTTGATCAGCCCATCTCTGGCATTTTCCGCGTATTTGATCCCGTTCCGGATGTCGAGCCATGCATGGGGATCTTCTTCACTTTCCTTGCCTTTCGTGGTTAAGTGCATGGCCTCAACTCCTTTGCTCATCAGGAAGACCGGCGCATCTTCACCGTCTTTTCCGGCCGTTTCCATCAGCTTGTTGAACCATGAGTTGCCGGCCTCGAGATTCAGGCCGTTATAAAATACAGCATTTGCATCGGTTGTTTTTTGCACATCTTCAGGAAGCGGGTCATATTCGTGGGGATTGGAGCCGATTGGTGCCAGGCTATGAATCTCAACCAAATCTCCGCCTACATTTTTCACAATGTCATACACAATCGAATAGGTGGTGACAACGTGGATTTTTCCATCATCATTGGCAGTTGTGCTTTTACCGCTGCTGCAGGCTGACAGGAATAACACAGAAAGAAGGGATGCAGCTAATAATAGAAATCCTTTTTTAATCATAGTCTTACCTCCTGAAATTTTGATATTATGATAATTAAACTAATGAAGCTCTCTTTTTCTTTACTTTCAGCGTTTTCCATATCAGCCCATGCTTAGGGGAGAATAAGAAAACGAGAATGAAAATAGCGGTGGATGAGATGACTATCGTTGCTCCTGAAGCTAAGTTGTAGGTGAAGCTGAAGTAAAGTCCAACGATGGATGAAATCACCCCAATGCCGGATGCAAGGAAAATCATCACCCACAGCCGCTCGGTTAAAAGATATGCTGACGCTGCAGGAGTGATCAGCATGGCAACAACCAGGACTATGCCTACTGTCTGGAGGGATGCAACGGTTACCATCGTTAAGAGAGTCATTAGGAAATAATGAATGAATCGAACGGGCAGTCCGTAAGCTGCGCCCATCGTCGGGTCAAACGATGTGACCAATAATTCCTTGTAAAAGAGGTAAACAGCCCCCAATACAATCAGGCTGATGCCCAATGTGATCCACATATCGGATGATCTTACCGCCAAAACATTCCCAAATAAAATATGGTACAAATCTGTACTGCTTTTTAGCATCGTAATAATAATGATTCCTGAAGCAAATGCGGCCGTAAACATAATGCCAATTGAGGTATCATGCTTAATCCGGCTGTTTTGCGAAACGAAGCCAATAGCGATCGCCGTGATTACACCGCTGATCACTGCCCCGAAGAAGAAATTGACACCCAGCATATACGAAATGGCGACGCCGGGAAGTACGGCATGTGATATGGCGTCTCCCATAAGAGCCATTCCCCTCAGGATGATAAAACAGCCAATGACTCCGCAGATAATTCCTACCATAACTGATGTTAATAGCGCTTTTTGCAGAAAACCATATTGCATCACCGCTTCAATAAAAGCCATTATAATGACACCCCAATCTCATTCATAAAAGCAAATTGCCCCTGGTATGCTTTTGCAATTACATCAGGTTTAAACACTTCTTCAACAGTTCCGAAACTGATCAATTCCTTATTTAGCAGGATTAACTGATTGAAATAATCGTTAGCCTTACTTAAGTCATGATGTACGACAATCACCGTTTTTCCCTGTCTGCACAGCTCCTTCAAAATATTCACAATCGTTTCTTCGCTCGATACATCAACCCCGACAAACGGCTCATCCAGAAAAAAAAGATCCGCTTTCTGGGCAAGAGCTCTCGCCAGAAAAACTCTCTGCTGCTGGCCGCCTGACAGTTCACCAATCTGTCTTTTGCTGAATTCCTGCATGCCGACTCGCTGAAGACATTCCATGGCCCATTCTTTATCCTTCTTCTTTGGACGCCGGAACAGTTTTAAATGGGGGTAGGTTCCAATAAGAACGGCATCAAGCACTGTGATGGGGAAATCCCAGTCTATGTCATTGCGCTGCGGGACATAGGCGATGCTTTTGCGAACTTCAGTAATGGGTTTTCCCAGCACCGTTACTGCACCTTTATCCTTTGGTATGAGATTCAGCATGGCTTTTAGGAAGGTTGATTTGCCTGCGCCATTCGGTCCGATAATGCCCACCAGATTCCCGGTATTCACCGATAGGCTGACACCAGTTACCGCTTCATTTCCAAAATAGGAGACGTGCAAATCCTGTATGGAGATAGCTGGATCGTTCATTTTTTTATCCTCCTTCATTTTCCAAACTTAAATGGATTCAAATTAATTGTTATTATACAAATTAACGTCATATGGACAAGATTTATGGATATGTTTAAAAGTTTTGCCTTAATGCAAATTATATGCGAATGATTAACAATGTCAACACAAAAAATTATTTTTACTGAAAATTTAATGTTGGCATTAAAATAGCTGAATTATGATTTAAGGCTCTGGCAATCAACTTGTTTAATGGTAAAATTAGGTGAGTAACTGAAAAGTTAGATTGTAAAATTGTAAGTATATGAAACTTTTTACCCTTTTTGATCGTTTAATTAGTAGAAGGCGGGATTGGTTTTATGATCGAAGATGTTTGGGCCGCTCTGATCGTTATGGCCTTTTCTTACGCATTGGGCAGCATAACTGGAGCTTATTATGTGGTTAAATATTTGGCTAAAGAGGATATAAGGTATATAGGGAGCGGGAATGCAGGGGCTACCAATGCCGGAAGAGCATTCGGGAAGACTGGATTTTTGCTGACCATAGCAGTTGATGCGGGAAAGACATGGGGAGCTTTATATGCAGCTGGACTCTTGTTTGAGGGTGATGGTGTATTTATTCTTAGCGCTGTTTGCGTGCTGTTAGGCCATCTTTTTCCAATTCAGCTGCGTTTTCATGGCGGAAAAGGAGTGGTTGTCTATCTGGCATCTGCCTTGTATCTGGAGCCTCTGACGATAGCGATAATGGCGATCACAATGGGAATTATGTTTGCATCTCTTCGAAAGTATACATTATCGGGTTTTATCTCGATGGCTTCTATTCCCATAACAGCCTGGGTGATTGGGGATTCATTCATTATTGCGGCAGGACTGCTGCTGATGCTTATCATTGTCCTAATTTCCCATACAAATTTCATCATGCCTAAGCATAGGAGGTAAACTATGAATATTATCTGCAAAATCGCAGCCGATCATGATGAATTTGAACAAATTCATCAGCTGAACTATCAGACATTTGTGGAAGAAATTCCTCAGCATAAGCAAAATGAAAATCAGCTCCTAATCGATAAATTTCATGAAGAAAATACATATGTGATTGCCAAGGCTGGCGAGGAAGTGGCAGGAATGATCGCCATTCGAGCGAAAAGGCCATTTTCGCTTGATTACAAACTTCCTAATCTCGAAGACTACTTGCCTGTTAAGGGAGAATATTGCGAGGTACGCCTGCTGTCAGTCAAAAAAGAATACCGCAGCACCCGTGTTTTTTATCAGCTTTGTGAAAAGCTTGTGGAGCTTTGCCTTGAAAAAAATTATTCGATGGCCCTGATCTCGGGGACGGTCAGACAGCTGAAATTGTATGAGCGGATTGGCTTTTTGCCTTTCGGTCCTCTGACAGGAGAGGAGGGCGCCCAATTTCAGCCCATGTACTTAACAAAAGAGAATTTCGAACGTTCAACAAAAGTTTTCAAACGCTTAATGGCCAGAAACTCAGAGCAGTCCGGGCAGCACTCTTTTTTGCCGGGACCAGTCTTTATTCATGAGAAGGTGAAAAACGCTTTTGCCAAAGAAGCCGTATCACATCGCCATCATGACTTCATTGAGGACTTGAAGGAGCTGCGTTCTCACTTATGCAGGATGACAGGTGCCTCTTATGCACAAGTTATTGTCGGGACGGGAACACTTTCGAACGACCTTGTCGCTGCCCAGCTGAAAAACATGGAGGGGAATGGGCTGATACTCGCCAATGGTGAATTTGGCTATCGTCTCATTGATCATGCCAGAAGATTTCAACTATCTTTTCAGACGATTGAAAAAGACTGGAATGAACCGATCCTGCATGAGGAAATTGCATATATGCTGACAGAAAATCCTTCTATAAACTGGGTCTGGACGGTCCATTGTGAAACCTCAACAGGGTATTTATTCGATATAAGCAGAATTCAGGAGCTATGTGCGAAGCATGGTGCCGAGCTTTGCGTGGATGCATGCAGTACAGCCGGAATCGTTCCGCTTAATCTAAAAGATATTTATATGGCATCCTCCGTCAGCGGAAAAGGATTTGGCTCGTACCCGGGGCTTGCGATTGTATTCCATAGAGACAGAATTAAAGGGAACAGCAGTGTTCCCAGATACCTGGATTTAAAGATGTATGAGGACAATGAAAGCATTCCTTATACCCATTCTTCCAATCTGGTCTACGCATTAAAAGAGAGTATAAAGCTGATAGATTATGACAAGGTAAACAGATTGTCTTTCAAAGTAAGGGAGAGGCTTGCAGACAAGGGTTTTTCCGTTCTGGGCGGGGACGATTATTCGCCAGGCATCCTTACTGTCCATTTGCCGGAGGGCGTTTCCAGCAGGGAATTTGGCGACATATGCAAACAGAATGGAACTCTTCTAAGCTATGAAAGCGGGTACCTGCTTGAAAGAAATTGGGTTCAGGTGGCTCTGATGGGGGCGCAGGAAGAAGAGAAGGTCATGGCTTCTATTGAAATGATGGCAGGTATTTTCGAAAAACACTATGAAAAGCGGTATGATTATGAAGTTATTTAAAAAGCTTCCTTCCATTTGGGCTGCCGTTATTTTAATCTGGATCAAGACGGCTGCAGTATCCTTTATCGGATTCAATTTGCACCCGGAGAACTGGACAGATATTTTATTTATGCTATTAAGCCCTATTGGGGCCATTATGGTCATTCTCGGAATTCCTTATTACTTTAAGCGAAAGGCCAAACCGGGAGCTATTTTTGCAGCGATGGCAGTTTTGACCGGCATTCTTTTTGGGGACCTACTATATTATCGCTTTTATACTGATTTTGTAACCGTTCCGATCCTTTTTCAGTTTAAAAATGTAGGAGGGATAGGACCGAGTACTTTTGAATTGATCAGCCCATGGGATCTTCTGTTATTGGCTGATCTGGTTGTTTTTTGGCTTTACTATTTAGAAAGGAAATCAGCAGGTGAGCAGGTTACATATAAATCAAAAAGGCTTTATGGTGCTGTCAGTCTGATGTTTGTTCTAATAACCATCACTCTTGGCTTGGTGAAAGTGCCTCATTTATTTTCGGAATCCTATAATCGCCAGCAGCTTGTTAAGCATATAGGCTTGTATCAGTATCATCTATATGATATTGGAATCGCTGCAGCAAACCCGCTCAACCGCGCTTTTGCAAGTGCAACAGATGCTGAGGCTTCTGCTGAGTATGTGCAATCACATGAAGATAAGCCATCAGATTACTTTGGTGCCGCAAAAGGTATGAATGTCGTTCTGATCAGCATGGAGTCCACACAGAATTTTGTGATCAACCAGAAGGTGAATGGGCAGGAAATAACGCCTTTCCTTAATTCACTGATTGAAGACAGCTTTTATTTCAGCCGGGTCTATGATCAGACAGCACAGGGCAAAACATCGGACTCGGAATTCATGGTTGATACGGGCCTTTATCCTTTGTCCAGCGGCTCGGCATTTGTCCGGAAAACGGAAAACGCTTATCGGAGCCTGCCGCATATATTAGCTGAAAAGGATTATTACTCAGCCGTTTTCCACGGGAATGACGCTTCGTTCTGGAATCGGGAGGCCATGTATGATTCCTTAGGATACAACCGTTATTTTTCAAAAGCCGATTATATGGTGAGTGATGAGAACTCAGTGAACTACGGGATTAAAGATATTCCATTTTTTCAGCAATCCATTCAGCATCTCGGTAACCTGCAAAAGCCTTTCTACGCAAGGTTTATCACATTAACAAACCATTTCCCGTTTTTGCTGGAGGAGGAAGATCAGTTTCTTCCTGAGGCCAGCACCAGTGAAATGGTGGTCAATCGCTATGTCACAACCGTCAGATACCAGGATGAAGCCATTAAAACCTTCTTCCAGGACTTAAAAAAGAAGGGACTCTATGAAAATACGATGTTTGTATTGTATGGCGATCATTATGGCATCTCTGACAAGTATGAGCATGGTGTGCTTGAACTGCTGGGGCAGGAAGATACGATTGTGAACCGCATGCAGCTCCAGAGTGTGCCGCTGATTATCCATGTGCCGGGTGTGGAGGGCAAAACGTTCTCGAACCTTGGCGGGGAAATCGATATCAGGGCAACGATTCTTCATCTGCTCGGCATAAGTGCTGATGAAAATTTCAGCTTCGGGCAAAACCTGTTTACAAGGGATCCCTATCATCCCGTTACCTTCCGTGATGGAAGTTTCATAGCGAAAGACTATTTGTACAAATCCGGTAAATGCTTCGATAGTAAATCGGAAGAAGAAGCGGATATTACAAGCTGTGAACCTTTAATGGATATCTCCAGGAAAGAGCTCGGCTTTTCTGATGATATTGTGCATGGGGATTTAATGAGGTTTATGGAATAAAATAGTAAATAAAGAGAGAATTGCAAGGAATCCGTTTTTGACCGCTAAGAGAAGTGATTAGTATTACGGTATTTTAGGAATGCTGCCAATAGGCAATAAGGTTCATTAAAAAGAAAATTTGCGTAATATTATTAAAGTGGTTCCAGCTATTCGCTGGAGCCATTTTCTTTGCAGATTCGTGAAAAATCTTCATCTGCTTTGTGCTACTTAATCGATTCTAAAGTATGAATGTTTTGGGAACTTTTTATAGAAAAATGAGCCAGAAGAGGGAATTCAAAAAAATGAATCTTTCCCCAATTAACAAATAGATTTCTTAATCAGGGTGATTATCCATGCAATCTTTCAAACAATGCATATTTTAAAGTAAATGGGACAAGGAGGTGATTTAGATGTCATGTGGAAGAAGAAGATTTGATGATGTAGCAGGTGCATTTGATCGTGATGACAGAAGAAGAAGAGATATTGATGTGGATAATGTGTTTATCCGTGCGAATAGGGTTATTGTTGTCGAGGATGATAGAAGAGATCGCAGAAGAGATGATGATGATAGAAGACGGAGAAATAGGTGTCCTTGGTAAACTGAATTTAAGGGTATGGTCAAAGCTGTTGAGAATTTGCTTTCTCAACAGTTTTTACATATTTATTAATTCCAGCTTCGTTTTCTTATAGTATGTCAGATAATCAGAGGTGCAAGTCCAGGCAGAATTTATGGCTGTTTGATGTAAAATCTTGGCTGCAGCAAAACGGAGAAATATAATATTATAAAAAAGAAGGATCCAGCTTGCATGTTGTTATGCTGGCTGAATCCCCATGCATTTTAAATTAGTCTTATGCTTGCCTTATTTAGAAGAAATGGATCGATAGATGCGTTTGATTGTTTCCATATGCATCGCTTCATGATAAAAGCCAAATAGAAATGCCTCTCCAGTTGTGTGAAAAGTTATTCCACCGCGATTTGTATAGGGGCTGGGAAGTTTTTGGTGAAGATGACCATGAAGAAATGTCTTTATTCTGGGTTTTTGTTCGGATAAGACAGATGCAATTTCCTTGAATGAAGGCGGTGTTTCGGTCCAATCGGCAGGCTTTGTTCCAGCGCCAAATAACCGTTCATAGTTCATCGGGACGTTCATTTTTTCACCTGATATTCCAAAGACCAGCTTTTCCTGTACAAATGCAATGTGACCGAAATTCCAGCGGATACTATTGCTGAACCCTTCGGGAATGATATCAGAAATTTCTTCTGGAATACGTATGATCGATTTTTCAGTTATGCCCCGCACTGTTTCCATATGGCTAAAAATAGTCTGTTCCAAGAAACTCACCCTCCATTTCATGCTCACTGCATAAAGTTCTAGGCATACACTTCATTTTCCTACATCTAAATTTATTTTTATCTTTGGAAATTAATAACCTTAAGTCTCAAGTCCTATAATCATATACAGCGCAGGCTTCTTAACCAAAAAGACGTGTCTCTTTATTATTAAAATATAATCATATTTTTGATAAGGAGATACGTTATGTCTAATCAAAAAATCTATATACTCCTTACGGATACCGGAACGTTATTTACGCGGCTTATTAAGCTTTACACAAAAAAGCCTTATAATCATGCTTCTATATCAATTGATCCTGAATTAAAAGAAGTGTACAGTTTTGGCAGGAAAACGGCGAAAAATCCATTCATAGGCGGTTTTGTTAAAGAAAATATCCGAGGAGAATTTTTTAGTAACTCAAGGTGCACAGTCATTAGCTGTTCTGTTACAGATGCCCAGCAGAACAAGCTAAAAGCATTCATAAACAAGATAGAATCAGAAAAAGACGATTACGGCTATAATCTGCTGGGGCTATTTGCGATCATGTTTAATAAACAACTTTTAAGAAATAATGCTTTTTTCTGCTCTCAATTTGTAGCAACTGTCTTACAGAGGAGTGAGATTGTCCATTTTACTAAACCGCCCTCACTTGTTATACCGCATGAGTTTATGGAAATGGAAGATTTTCAAGTTGTTTTTCAGGGAAACCTGAAAGAGTATTTTCTGAATATAGACAGCCGGACTATAGATATTAACACATACATTTCATCCCATGGCCAGGAACAGTTCGGACAATCAATGGCCATTTCCTAATGTGCTGCAATAATTTCGATTCTTTTTATACGCTAAAGGTGTCATATTCATAGACTTGCGGAATTTTTCAATAAAGTAACTGCTGCTGTTGAATCCTGCTTTAAAGGCAACTTCTGTGACATTCGAGTCTCTTTCTTGCAGCAGGGGGAGACTTTTTTGTATGCGATAATGAATCAAGTAGTTAATGGGTGTCGTCTTTAAGATTTTTTTAAAGTATCTGCAGCATTCAGAATTACTCAGCCTGCCGGCTTTGGCAATATCAGCAAGAGTAACTTTTTCAGCGAAATGCTGATGAATCCAATTCAGCATTGCCTTCATCCGCATATGCTTTTCAACTTCAGTCTGGCTGTATTCCAATTGAAATCCGTTCCTGATTAACTGCTGCCAAATGAATGTGAGCAGACTGGTTATGTTAATCTCGTAAAATGGAGGATTGTCATTAATTAATTTCTTGATTTCTATGATGCTTTCTAATATGCTTTTTCCCCAATCCTCGCTGCGGTTCAGGATGATGTATGGAAGATTTGTTGCTGATATATATGGATAAATATAACTGCTGTATAATTCCTGGGGAAGCAGGAAATGAGGGGAGACATTTAAACAAATATAAACGCAATCTCCGTTTAAGTCCTCGGCCGAATGGAGACAGCCGCTATTAATGAAAATGCCTTCACCTTCTTTAACTGCCAGTTTTTCCTCATTGATTTGGACAATAGCTTCGCCTTTTACTGACAGGATAAATTGAATCTCCTCATGCCAGTGCAAAGGGATTTTGCCTTGGATATTATCTGCAATCTTCGTTTCGTAGCAGGCGACAGGCATCACCACCGTCCTATGGCTCGTTAATTCCTTCAGGCGTTCATCCACTTTAAAGTCTTTAATCTGCAAAAAAGCCACCTCAATATTGTTATACTTTTTTATGATATCCAGCTATTTTTATCACAGAATTTGGTTTATTATAACACTATTATTATATTTAAGGTGGAATCAACATGAAAGGACGTTCAAGGAGTACGGGTTTATTGCTTGTTATTTTTGGGGCTTCATTCTGGGGAGTTGGAGGAACAGTTGCCCAAAAGCTTTTTCAGGAATTTGGAATCTCTGTTGATTGGCTTGTCACAGCCCGGCTTCTGGTCGCAGGTGTTCTTCTTTTGGCCGTTCAATTTTTACTGAAAGATCGCTCACAGGTGTTTGGAGTGTGGAAAAATAAAAAAGCAGCTGCCATGCTTTTGATCTTTGGCCTGGAGGGAATGCTGGCCGTACAGTACACCTATATGGCTTCCATTCATCATGGCAATGCGGCTGTTGCCACGCTGCTTCAATATCTGGCACCAGCTATGATTATCATTTATCTGGTCCTGCGGAAGCAAACGGTGTTTACAAGACAGGATTTGGTGACCGTGTCCCTTGCTTTAGCGGGGTGCTTTCTTCTATTGACAAATGGTTCTGTTTCTCAGCTGTCCGTACCGTCACCTGCGATTGTATGGGGAGTTCTATCTGGTGTGGCACTGGCGTTTTATACGTTGTATGCCGTCCCGCTGCTCAAGGAATATGATTCCCTTGTTGTAGTTGGCTGGGCGATGGTGATTGGCGGATTTGCATTGAGTTTCATCCACCCCCCATGGCAAATGGATTTTAGGAGCTTAACGGCTGAAGGTTACCTTTACTTGGTCTTCGTTATTATTTTTGGAACGATGCTTGCCTTCTGGTTCTATATTGAAAGTCTCCAAACGCTGTCTCCAACGGAAACCAGTCTTTTAAGCAGCCTCGAGCCGCTTGCTGCTGTATTTACTACGGTTATCTGGCTGAACGAACCATTCGGACTATATCAATGGGCTGGTACTGCCTGTATCTTTGGCATGATTCTGCTGCTGGCTTTGAGTAAGAAAAAACCGGCAAAAACCAGTGTTTCTGCTGAAAATGAAGAACCATTAAGAGTGAGCTGAGAGCCAGTCCCTTTCGCAGGGGCTGGTTTTTTCTTGCTTAGGCTTGGGTGCAGCAGGACATGATTTCTTTGAGGAAATTTGGTATTCGCTCATAAACCGAAGGAAATCGCTCATAAAATAAGTTTTTCGCTCATAATCCAAAGAAAATCGCTCATAAAATAAAATTTTCGCTCATAAAAAACAAAAATCGCTCATAACCACTGCCATTTCAAATTTTAATAAATTCTCCGCTGTAATTTTGCCCACACTAAGCATTATATTTTCCTAAATTTATTTCGGTTGTTAAAATAAAGTCAATTCTTCATGAAGGAGATTATAAAATGACCAATTTACAAATACCTGTTTCTGTTTTAAACCTTGCCCCGATACGGGAGGGGAAGGACAGCAGGCAGGCCATCGAAGATCTTGTTGATCTGGCCCAGGCAACAGAGGAAATGGGCTACAAACGCTATTGGATAGCGGAGCACCATAATACCCCGACACTGGTTAGTTCTGCCACGGCAATTTTAATAAAACATGCATTGGAGCATACTAAAACGATTCGCATAGGCTCCGGCGGAATAATGCTGCCGAACCATGCGCCATTAGTGGTTGCCGAGCAATTCGGCACGATGGCAACCATTTATCCGGATCGGGTCGATTTAGGCCTCGGAAGGGCACCTGGCACGGATATGATGACGGCTAATGCGCTTCGCCGTTCAAAAAATGATTCTGTTTATACATTTCCTGAGGATGTGAAGCAGCTGCTGACATACTTTGGTCCTTTAGAGGAGCAGAGTTATGTAAAAGCACACCCGGGGGTTGAGACGAACATTCCTATTTATATCCTTGGTTCTTCGACAGATTCAGCGTATTTGGCTGCTGAGCTGGGGCTTCCATATGTGTTTGCTTCACACTTTGCTCCAAGGTGGATGGAGGACGCCATCCGGATCTACCGTGCCAACTTTAAGCCTTCACAATATCTGGATAAGCCATATATGATGATCTGCTTAAATGTCATTGCTGCAGAAACGGATGAGGAAGCTGAATTCCTGTCAACCACTATGAAACAGTTTTTCCTGAATGTTGTCAGAGGAACTTCCATGAAATTAAGCCCTCCGGTCGAGGATCTGGACTCTATCTGGAACCCAATGGAGAAGGAAGCGGCAGAGGGGATGTCGAGCGTCACCCTGATGGGCAGCAAAGAAACAGTCAAAGGGCAGCTGGAGCAGTTCCAGAGTATGTATAATGTGGACGAAATCATGGCGGTTTCTTATATTTATGATGAAGAAAAACAAAGACGTTCTTATGAAATATTGAAAGAAATAACAGACGGCAATTGAGCGGGGAAATATTCCCCGCTTTTCATTTGTATTTTGTTAAAGTTTTGAACTGCAATAACTGTCTAGCTCCAGCGCCTACCCCCTCGAGGTCACAAGCCAATCCTCCCAAAAAGGCAAAGAACGCCTTCCTGTGAGGCTCGGCTTGTGCTTGTCGGGGGTGGGCAAGGCGCTTCCGCTTTTCATATTTCTCGGGAAAGCGCAGGATTAGACTATTCTTGCGCGCAGCGGTCGTATCATGGCTTTTATTGCCGAAAAATGAAAATCCCTGTTTTAATCTATGGCTTGCTGCTTGTAGAGTGCGGGATTGGCTGCTGTATTCAAACTCTGTGCAGACGCCCATAAATTCGCCAGGAACCGAGGCATCATTTGCTGTGAAGGAAGAGTGCCATATCTGGAAAAGTAAACAAACAGCTTCAAATAAGTTCTTGCATTATTCGGCAGGTGAATTTCCCTTGCGTAGTATTCATTTTCTGTATAGGTTGCAAAAGAACGGGTTTCAAAGCCGGAAATAAACCGGGTGATATCTCCTTTGTATTCATTTTGAATGTAATGGATCTTTTTTATTATTGTGGGGTCATCTGAGCCATCATAATTAGCAAGCCTTGCCTGCCTGGATGCTGGGACAGATGACAGGTTATCTGTAAGAGCAAGTGCATGTCCGTACGCTTTGTCATGACCTTCATAAAGAGCCCGGATATCTGCATTTTCCATTAAATCCACTAAACGCAATTCCACATTTTTTAAATAGGGCGGCCTGAAAATCTGCCTGGAAAGCTTAAGCTCATCAAATGAATCACATACAAATGAAGTGAAAAAATACCACTGGCCATTGTCATCCAGGCTGATATCATAATCCTGCCCATCAATTTCTACCCTATAATCATTAAAACGGTCTTTACGGTCGAACGTAAAATCAAATTGTTCTCTTTCTGCTGGTTTAAACCCATATGGAGTTTGAATCGGTACACAAATTTCTGAGAAGTATTGGTTTTTCATGCTGACTCTCACCTTGCATTTCTTTTATTCTGCTATAGAAAATACCCTGCAGATTCTTTTATCATGCCAAAAAAAGAGGATAATTTTCTTTAGTTATACAAAAATAATAAAAATCGAATGGAAAGGACATTGAGTATGAAAAAATGCATTTTTCTTTACCTCAGTCTCGCAGTGTTCTGGCAATTGAATTGGAGCGCTGCACATGCCGAAAACAATCCCCGCAATATTTATGATGTAAAACAAGGGGATACCTTGACATTGATTGCAAAAAAATACGGATCAACTGCAGGGGACTTAAAACTATTTAACGGCCTGCAGTCAGACAGGCTTTTAATCGGGCAAAAGCTTCGTGTCCCGATCATGTACAAAGTGGCACCCGGAGATACACTCTGGAAGCTGGCGGAAAAATATGATTCAAGTGTGGCAATTATTAAGGCAGCAAATGGACTATCCTCCAACGCTATAAATACCGGGCAAAAACTAAAAATTATCCCAAAAAAGTTAGCCATGGATGGAAAGTTCGTCCTCATGACAAGAGAGGAATTCCGGGATTGGATTTTTAATCAGAAATTCACGAGAAAAGTGGCGAAGGTTCAGCAGCATCACACCTATCAGCCATCATACAAACAGTTCAATGGCACAAATCATTTTGCGATCATGAAGGGGATGGAGGAATATCACGTAAGCGGAATGAAGTGGAGCATGATCAGCCAGCAGCTGACCACTTTCCCCGATGGAAAAGTGGCTGTGGGAAGGCCGTTCGACGTGGCTCCTGAAGGATCATTCGGCCTGCAGAATAAAGAAGCGATGCACAAAATCGAAGCAGATGCGATAGCGATCGAAAATCTCGGCGATTTTGATTCCAATCAAATGACGGCTGAACAAAAAGATACTATTGTGACTGTTACAGCTCTCCTGATGCTGAAATATGGCCTGGCGCCATCCATTGACAGCATCACCTATCACCATTGGTGGGATATAAACTCGGGTGAGAGGGTGCTGGATAACAGCCATGGGCATGCCGTAAAAACCTGCCCCGGCACTGATTTTTTTGGCGGGAATTCGACTGCCAGCGCTAAGAAAAACTTTTATCCTCTGGTCAGAAAAAAAATGCAGGAGATCAGAGCAACCCTGCATTAATATAGAAAACCCGCAGACAAGGTGCGGGTTTTTCTCATCGCTTCTTCCTTTTCTTTTTATCATCCTCTGCTGCTAGCTTCGCTTTGTTAACACTTTCAAGCTCTACCTGTACATGAATTTTACTTTCCTCTACTGACGTGACACTGGTTACCTTGCCTTTCCGTCCTTTGATTTTGACCTCTTCTCCTTCATTTGGAACACTTTTGCGGAGCTGATTTAATAAAACATTTTTCCCATCAAGATAATACACTGTAAACATTCTCATCTCACCTTTGTCTATGGAATGTGGTACAAGTTCCTGCACCATTTCTATAAAATATAGACTTAGTGATAAAAATAGACCTTTTTTATAAAAAATAGTTGCGAACATTTGTTCCTCGTAGTAAAATCAAACTTGCAATAAATGTTAAGAAAAATGAAAATATTAGGGAGCTGATGATAATGACAGTAAGAGTGATTCCTTATTTGGTGATGGACGGAAATGCGAATGAAGCAATTGAATTTTACAAAGAAGCGCTGGAAGCGGAGGTTATGTATAAGCAAACATTTGGAGAAGGTCCCGATAACCCTGAATATCCGCTGCCTGAAGAAGCAAAGAACCGAATTATGCATGCAACTGTAAAGGTTGGGGAGAACGAACTAATGTTTAGCGATACATTCCCGGGCCAGAATCATCAAACAGGAAATCAGGTGACCATTTGCCTTTCAACGTCAGATCCTGAAAAATCAAAGAAATTTTATGATGCACTTAAGCAGGACGGGGAAGTGACCATGCCTCTTCAGGAAACATTCTTCAGTCCTGCATATGGAAGTGTCATCGACAAATTCGGAGTGCATTTTCAAATCTATACAGAGGGCGAGCATTGATTCAGGCAGAAAAATAGCAATCCTCTATAAAATAGGAGTTAATTGATGAGCATCGTTAATTATCTTGGCTGTAATTCTATATTGCCAGCTAGTGATCCTGAGAGTGATAATGAAATCATTGTAGGTGACTTCTTCTCTGATGAAGAAATGAGAGCAGAGGTACATAAACATTTATCAGCAAAATATATCTACGAAGTAACTTCCAGGCAGCACGGCAGTATTTGGTTTAATAAATACTACAAACAGTCTTATCCAAAAGGTCACGAAGAAGGACAAAAAGGTTTTAAATCACTATGTGCTTTTTTAGATCAGCACCTTGCATCAGGAGATTATTGTGAATTATATACCTGCTGGGTTGGCGACGAATCGGAGGGACCTGAATACAAAGACTGTATTAACCTTCATGACTTTGATATCGAAAAAATTGAAGTGGATGAAAAATCTTTGCTTGTCATTAACAAATAAATGTTTGGATGAGCCATTCCTCTATGGATGAGGAATTGGCTTATTTTTAATGAACCACATAGTTCAGTTCATTGTCATAGATAACTATTTGAGAAAAGAGGGCGGATTTTAATGATTATAAAACCAAAACAATACATAGTTAAAAATTTGAACTATATGATAAGATCTGCTGTCGAGGAAGATGCAAAGGAACTTTCTAAAATAAGGGTGCAGATTGATGGCGAAACGGAGAACATGGACCGGGAAGCAGGTGAAGCATATATAGATGAAACAGGCTTTATAGAGTTAGTTAATAAAGATTCGATTAGTGACCGGAATATTTTCCTGGTTGCTGAGGTGAATGGAAGAATTGCAGGCTTCTCCAGGTGTGAAGGCAGTGAACTGAAACGAAGCAGACACAAAGTGGAATTTGGTGTATGTGTGCTCAAGGAATTCTGGGGCTTTGCAATTGGAAAAAACCTTTTAGCTCAGTCTATTCAATGGGCGGACTCTAATCATATTAAGAAAATTACCTTAAATGTCCTTGAGACAAATGAGAAAGCGATTAAGCTATACGAGCAAAATGGCTTTGAAATTGAAGGGGTATTAAAAATGGATAAGCAGCTGTCTGATGGCAACTATTACAGCACCATGGTAATGGGAAGAATTAGTGAATAACTATAAGGTGAATATTTTACTCAAACAAATGAAGATTTAATCCATAAAACACTGCGTGGACGCCAAAACTTTAGATGCTGCCCTGGTACAAATCTCAGTTTCTATACTTATACACCGGAACTCCCTCTCGTCAATCCTAAACTTCGTACCCATTATTTATTTATTGAATATAATTTAACATACGTCAGCTAAGGAGTATGTTATGGACAATCAACTAAAAGAGATAATCGGGGCCGCATTAGCTGCCATTGGTACAATCATTTCAGCTGTCTCAACCATACCCGCAAAGTCAAAAAAAATGGAAAAACTATTTGATGGCCTCGATATTGTGGGGAATAGCCTCCAGGCAACAGGAAATGCTCTCGAAGCAGAAGGACAGAGTGAACCATCTCTTGAAAAGGCCGGCAATGAGATACAGGCTATTGGAAACATTACAGTCATTGCAGGATTAATTTTAGATTTAGAGGAAGAAAATGAAGATAAATTAGTGATTGCAGGGAACTGGATTCAGGCACTTGGCGGGGCAACTGCACTTGGAGACGAATTTGAAGATCCCACTGCAGCAGGACAGCTTTTTAATATATACGGCAACCTGCTTCAGGCGATTGGCAATTCCCTGCAGGCAATAGGGGGGACTATAAATCTCAGGGAAAAAGAGAGGGGAGAATCTGGAGATAGCGCAAATAATATTATTGCCGCAGGAAGCTGGATACAGGCAGTTGGTTCTGTTTTATCACTGATTGGCCAGCTTCAAGAGGAGAATCAGGAGATTTCTTCTGGAAGCAGTGATGAAAGCGATGATCCGAACTCAAAATCTTTTGTTGCTAAAGAAAAAGTTAATTAGAGAGGGGTAATCATGTATCTGGAAGGAGATGATCTATTAACTGTCGGTGCTTATTTTCTGGTTGCAGGCACATTTATTTCTGCGATTGGCGAAACCATGAAGCCGGATGTAAACAATGTGAACAAAAAATTAATACGGGACGGAAACGGTGTTCAGGCGGTTGGCGATAGCCTCCAGGGATTTGGAAGGATAAGCCTAGCTGAGGGAAATGAAACAGCTAATTTATATGGAATTATTGGGAGCTTTACGCAGGCAGGCGGGAATTCCATCAACACGGCTGCAAATAATATTGAAATTCAAAATCCATCAGTTTCTGTGTCAGGCTTTAATTCACTGGGCAGTACCATTCAATCCATGGGTGCAGCATTGGAAGCTGCGGGAGTTGAAAACGATGAAAACAATCTGCTCAGCAATCTAGAAACTCTGGGTTACTCATTGATTTCGGTATCTGCTATCCTCGACGCTATAGGAATTCTTATAGAAGATGAAAAGAGCATTCAAAATAGAGTCCTGCTGGCTGGAGGAGGATGGTTTGAATTCATTGGTGCAGTTCTTGGCGCATATGTGATCATTCAGGCAGGTGAATAAGCTGCATATTTTGCAAAAAAAGAGAAAAAGCTTGGTTATCATTGTGATATCAGGTGATATTTGTCGACTATCAATCTGCTAGCAGTTGATAAAATTGTGCTAATACGTCGGATTCTGCCAGATTTCAAGCCGAAAAATAACCTGGAATCACACTTTTCCAGGCCATCCTTCAAGCTTTCAACAAACTGCTTCAAACAAAATAGCAGCACCAACTCCGCCTCCGCTTCCAATGGCAGCTAATACATATTTGCAGGAACGTCTTCGCTGCACATCATAAAATAATTTTGTAACCAACACAGCACCTGACGCTCCATAGGGGTGGCCAACTGTTAAAGCCCCTCCATTAACGTTCAGTTTTTCATATGGAATGGAAAGCTCATTGGCACATGCTGTAATTTTTGAGGCGAATGCTTCATTAATTTCTATTAAATCAATATCGTCAATGGTTAAATAATTTCTTTCCAGGATCGACTGTATGGCTGGAACAGGCGCAAATCCCGGATAGTTGGGGTGTACACCAGCAACGGCACTATCAGCAAAACGCAGAATGGGTTTGTAGCCATTTTTAATTGCTGTTTCTTCCTCCATCACCAAAACAGCAGCTGCCCCGTCATGGATGCCGCAGCTGTTGGCTGCTGTTACAGTGCCATCCTTTTTAAATATTGGCTTAGCACGTTTTAATAGAGTATCCATTTTTCTTTTTTTTAAAAACTCTTCATCATGTGAGTGGCTTCCAAATGGATTCAGCTCGTCTGCCAGGAGTCCATTTTCAAAAGCCTTCCAGCTCCGATCATAGCTTAATTGTGCATATGCATCCTGAGCTTCTCTTGAGATGCTGCACTTTTCGGCTACATTTTCCGCGGCTGTACCCATATCAGGGTCTCCGATTTTGTCGGGGGAGAAGCGGGCTCTTTTGGTAAATGGGGAGGTGCTGGCACTTTCCGTACCACCTGCTATATAACAAGTACCTGCACCTCCCTGGATAAGATAGCTTGCCAGCCTAATGGCTTCAAGACCCGCACTGCATTGCCTGTCCAGCGTTAAACCCGGGACGGAAAGAGGGAGTCCTGCTTCCAATGCAGACAAGCGGGCAATATTGCCGCCAGGTCCCACGACATTGCCTAAAATGACATCATCAATTTTTTCTTCCAGGCCTACCGCCAGATATTTTAGCAGCGGGGCAGCAAGTTCATGCGGCTCATAGTCTTTAAGCATCCCATTTGCTTTTCCGATAGGTGTTCTTTTTGCCTGTACGATTACTGCTTTTTTAATGGCTGATCACCTTCCTTTCGATGGATTCCCTCAGCTCCGCGCGGGCAATTTTTCCGCCGGCTGTGTAAGGCATTTCTTCAGTGAAGATCCATTTGCGCGGTATTTTGTAGGATGCCAGATGATTTTTGCATAGGCGCTTTAACTCAAGAGCATCTGTTTTGCCTTTGATGACTGCCACAGCAATTTCGCCCCAGTATGGCTCCATTACACCCATTACAGCAACCTCCTCGACTGCAGGATGAAGGCTGATTACCTTTTCGATTTCTTCAGGGAAGATATTAATGGCTCCATATAAAATCATGTTCTTTTCCCGCCCGTTGATAAATAGGTATCCTTCTTCATCAACATAGCCCATATCATCAACAGTTGCCCAGCCATCTTGATCCTGTATCGTATGTATTGCGCCATTTAATAGGTAACCATCGAAAATAAGATCGCTCCTGACATATATTTTCCCGATTTCATAGGGAGCGAGCTTATCACCCTTTGTACCTCTGATTTCGATTTCAACTCCATGGCAAGGCTTCCCGACTGATTCCGCCTTTCGTACTTCTGCATGAAAGGTGACATAACTTAATTCGCTTGCCCCATAAAACTCAGTCATGGAAAGCTTAGGAAACATTTTGCTGATTTCTTGTTTTGATTCTTCGTCCCATTTTGCTCCCGAAGAAATAATTTTGACCGGCTTCTCTATGATTCTTTTTTCTTTTAAAATAGCTGACACCATTGTCGGAACTGTATAAAGTGCGGTGATTGGCTGCTCCTCAATACACAATAGGGCCTGGGCTGCATTGAATTTATCCAGCAGGTAAACTGTTCCGCCTGTACACAGGGTACTAACCGCGCCATACAAAAAATGAGAGTGGATGAGTGACCCTGGAATCAGGACATGTTCCTTTTCATCCATTTTAAAATCATGCGCATTAACCTTGAAGCTGGCAGCCCAGGATTTATGGGAGCGGATAAATGCCTTAGGAATGCCGGTCGTACCTGAAGTAAAACCCATATAAAATGGTTTGTTGCTTTCAGAATCGATGTGAAACGAATTATTTTGTCCGCCAATCTTCATAAATGCATCATCCCAGACGAGGACGAAAGGGTGTATGCTGGAAACCTGGTCATAGTATTCTTTAACTGTGATTATAATAGAAGGGCTGGAAATCCTGATCCGCTCATTAAGTTCCTCGGCCTTCCATTTAAGATCGTAAGGAACAGCTGTCCATCCAGCCATGGAGGCACCTGTGAATAATTGCAAAAATGGAATCCCATTTGGCAGAAGAAATCCCGCTGTCTTATTTTCAAATGAAAAAGACTTTAGCCAATTGGCGGTTTTGCATACGAGAGTGTTCCAGTCTTTATAGTTTAAAGACTCGTCTTTCGTAATAATTGCTGCTTTATTCGGCGAACCTTCGGCGAACTTCTTTATATTTGCTGTAATATTCGTCATGGATTTGGACATCTCCTTATGGAAAAGGAGACACTTTAAAGTGTCTCCAGAGATTTAGAAAATTGCTTATTGATAATCGGATGCTTAAGCAGTCTGTATACCAGGAATGAGGCAAGAGTGGCTTTCAACACATCTCCCGGGATATAAACCAGGCTTAATTTAATAGCTTCTGACAGAGGAATATTCATCATAAAGGCCTGTACCGGAATGCCAAACAGATAGATTAGGAATATTCCGACAGTCAGATTTATAAGAAGGATATTCATTAATTTTAAAGTTTTGAAGTGTGAAAGTAAATAGCCGATAAAAAAAGCTGTTACCGGGTAGGAAATTAAATAGCCGGCGCTGGGACCGAAGAAAACACCAATGCCGCCGCGTCCGCCCGATAATAATGGAGCTCCGGCAGCAACCAGCAGTAAAAACACTGCCATGCTGATTCCGCCAAGTCTGGCACCTAAAATACCGCCTGCCAAAAGGACACCGAGTGTCTGTAACGTAATCGGAACGGGTGTAAAAGATAGCATGATTGGTGGAACAAGCCCGAGTGCTCCCATTACTGCTGCAAATAAAGCCACGTATGTCATCTCTTTAACTTTCATAATACCTCTCCAATTCAGATTAATAGGTTAACTGTTTTTATTTTATGGTTAACAAAAATGTTTGTCAACCTGAAAAAAATGAAGTTTACAATTAGCATAACAGTTGGTTTATTGGTTGAAATACTATCAGTTAATGTGTACTTAATAGCTGCGTCTATGAATATTCATGTTTATTTTTTTCTAAAATCATTCAAACTAAGCGGGTACCAAAATTTTTACAGGGGGTTACTTAACGTGTCCAAGAAAAACAATACGCCATCTGATCAAGTTGACCAAAAGGAATTATTGGACGATAAAGTGAAAGAGGCCAGAAAAAACAACTTCGAAGAAGATCACGTACGCAGAGTTACATCAAATGGTGCACAAGGGCAATAAGTAACACTTAGAAACACAGCTGCAAAATTAGGAGCCCGTTCTTAGAATGATCGGGTTTTTATTGTTGGTACAGGATGTGATAACCATGGACTGGTGTAATTTACTAATGGTAAGATATTTTTTGACTATTCTGTTGACTATTCCAAAATATGATTTATGATAAGGGTAACCGAAACGATGTTTTACTTACAAAACAAACATGTGTGGAGGTTATAAAATGCCATTTATTGATGTGAATGACTTAACGATTCATTATGAAGTAGAAGGAAATGGTGAACCGCTCGTTATTCTTCATGGGCTGGGAAACAATTCACAATCCTGGAAAAAGCAGGTGGAAGGGCTTAGCACGGATTTTACTGTTATAGCCTGGGATGCTCCCGGCTATGGCAAGAGTTCTGATCCTGGGGAGGAATTTACACAGTTCAGCCAATTTGCTGATGTGTTAAAGGGCTTTATTGACGGTTTGCAGTATAAAACTGTTAATCTTTTAGGACATTCAATGGGTTCAGCCATTGCTCTTGATTTCTGCAGCCGTTATCCTGATATGGTGACAAGGCTAATTATTGCCGATGCCACCCGCGGTGCCGCGGGGCAGAGTCATGAGGAAAACGAAAGAAAGCTGAAAAACCGCTTACATAATATTAACACATTAGATCCAAAGGAGTTGGCTCAATTGAGGGTAAAAGAACTCCTTGCGCCAAACCCGGATCCAGAAGTAAAGAAGGAAGCAGAACGAATCATGTCCCAGGTAAGGCCGATTGGCTATCGCTCTGTGGCCTTCTCACTTTCAAATTTAAATCAAATGGATATTTTGCCTTCCATTTCTGTTCCTGTCCTTGTAATTTGCGGGGTATTGGATAGGGTGACCCCTGTAAGCGAATCAGAAATTTTCCATCAGTATATCCCTAATTCTATTCTGAAAACCATTCCGAAAACAGGACATTTATGCTATCAGGAGGATCCGGACTACTTTAATGCCCTTATTTTGAATTTCCTTCAGGGTGCATACAAAAAAGAAGAATTAGCAGAAAGGTAACCATAGTGAAATATTTCCTATTCCAATCCTGGTTTTGTTATTATTTTGGTAAAAATGTAAACAGGGGGTGAGTTGCATGGCAAAAGAGGAGAAAGAGCGGTATAATGCCAATGCTCTGGTACGGGGGCTGGAAATCTTAAAACTATTTAATGAAGAGCGTCCAACTCTGTCACTAGTTGAAATTGCAAAAGAATTGAATGTAAGCCGAACTGTCCCGTATCGATTATTGTATACTCTCCAATCGCTTGGTTATCTTGACCAGGACGAAAACTCAAAGAGATATAGTTTAACACCCCAGGTATTGGAATTGGGCTTTTCCTATTTAAGTACGTTAAAACTTCCGGAAATTGCCCAGCCTTACTTGGAGACATTAAGAGATGAAACAGGGGCTTCCTGCCATTTATCCATTCTTGATGGGAATGAAGTGGTGTACGTTGGCAGTGCTCCTGTAAGAGGAGTATCCGCTATTAATGTCAATATCGGACTGAGGCTTCCGGCTCATGCAACAGCAAATGGAAAATTGCTGCTTGCCTATCAGCCGCAGGAAAAGCTGAAACAGCTTTTTTATGGATCCGAATTGAAGCCGTATACGGATCGGACAAAAACATCCCTGGCTGATTTTCAAAATGAAATTGAAATTATCAGGGGAAATGGATACTCCATTACAAGAGGAGAACTTCACCATGGTATTCAATCAGTAGCGGCACCTATATTTGATAAAACCGGCAGCATTATGGCGGCTATTAATGTGGTAGCAACAGAGACAACATTCCATGATGAGTTTATTGAACAAGTAGCGCTGCCAAAAGTGCTTGAGATTTCAAAAAAGTTATCAGGCTATATGGGATATCATCTTTAAAAATAAAAATAATGGGTAAAAGCTTGCAGCAACTGCAAGCTTTTTTGTTTTGTATATAAAACGTAATTTTGCAAACGAAACAAATTGAAATTTTTTATTGACTCAATTTTCGAAAAACTTTACACTATTATTAAGTGGTAAACATTGTTTTGTATATAAAACATAAAACGGCTGAAAGGAGGGCAAAAAATACCACCCAAAATAATTTTTTTTATGAAGTATAATATTTGAGAATCGAATGTATTTGAAAGCGGTTGCAAAATGAATATGTTTCTTGAAAGGGGATCACAAATGCTGAAAGGGAACAAAAGATGGCTCTATATTGCAGTGCCAATATTCTTTTTCTGGTTTTTTGGACAAATTGATAAACTGGGAATCTCGGTTATTCAAACGGATCCTGGCTTCCTTAGTGATCTGGGGCTAACAGGGGCAGACAAAAATGCCAAAATTGGCTTAATTACTTTTATCTTTACAATTTCTTACGCCGTTTCAAATATTTTCTGGGGCTTTGTTATTGATAAGGCAGGTCCGCGGAAAACGGCTATATTCGGACTGGTAATTTGGACTGCGACTATGATTGCTGGCGGTTTGGCAACTTCCTATGAAATGTTTTTAATCAGCAGGGTAATACTTGGATTCGGTGAAGGGATGATGATTCCGGTTTGCGGAAAATTCATTTCGAATTGGTTTAACCAGCGGGAACTTGGCCGGGCACAGTCTACCTGGCTCGCGGGCAATTATTTCGGTCCTGCCTGTGGAGCTGTTATATTGACTTTAGTGCTTGCGACTTTCCATTGGGAAGCTGCGTTTTTCTTCCTGGCTGCTTTTAATCTATTTATTGTTATTCCAATGTTTTGGTTCCTTACCCGGGATACTCCAGAAGAACATTATGCAATTGATAAGGAAGAGCTTGCGTATATCCGCAAGACTGATGGCACTGAAAAACCAAAGAAAAGCTTTGCACAGGACTACCGCTATTGGATCGTTTGGTTTGGCATGTTAATGTCTTCGTTTTTGTTTTTCGGAATCAGCATTTGGCTGCCTACTTATCTCGTTGAGGCCAAAGGTTTCTCAAGAGAAGCAATGACAGGGATTACCTCATTATCCTGGCTGTTTGCTCTTGGATTTGTGTTATCCTGCGGTTTTTTGGCAGACAAAACAAGACGTCCAAGCTTACTGGCCACGATTCTGTTCAGTTTAACGGCAGTATTCTTAACAGCAGCTATTTTTGCACCGCATCCGGTTCTGGCGGGTATTTGTATGGGACTTGCAATGGGAACTCAAGGCGGTGTCTTCCATTTAAGCAATTTGTTTATCGTAAAATTTTCTACCCCGGAAACAGCCGGGCGTGCTGCCGGTCTTATGGGATTTACAAATATTCTAGGAGGTTTTTCAAGTTATATCATGGGATGGATGAGAGACCTTGCAGGCGGAGATTTTGGCCCATCTATCGTTATGCTTATTATTGCAGCGAGCTTAGGCTTCATCGCTTATATATTCACAATCAAAAAAGAGGCAGCGGAACTTCGGATTGAGCAAATTCCTCCAAATAGAAAGGTCATTGTATAAGGTTTTATATTTAAAACGAAGTTTTAATAATTTAATTTTTCTCAATATTTTTAATTGACATATTAAATATTGGGATTTATTATTAACCTGTAAGTAAAACATTGTTTTGTATATAAAACATTATAAGGGTTTAGGAGTGATAATTAATGTCAGCAGAAAAATTTGATGTGCAGGCTTTCGAAAAAAAATATGTAGCAAGGCTGGAAGACCGATCACTGGACTGGAATGTTCTTAAATTTCAAGAAGAAATTGATCCAAAGTATAAAAGGGCGCAAATGAGATATATTGGCCGCGGAGCTACAGCGAATAATGATTCAAATGTGATTGCCGCAGAACATTTCACACTCAGCACGATGGTCCTTCCAGCTGGTTGTGTTGGACCTCTTCATCTTCACGATGATGTGGAAGAAGTATTCTTTATTCTTAAAGGGAGTGTAAAGGCTCTTATCCAGGAAGTAGGCAAGGAAGAAGTTCATGAAATTCGTCTGAATGAGCGCGATTGCATCAGTTCTCCTCCGGGAGTGTACCGCGGCATTCATAATGATGGCGATGAAGAAGCGTTAATGCTGGTTATGCTTGGGGCAGTAAAACCAAATCTTCCTACATATCCGAAAGGGAGTGCTCTTGAAGAGCTGCGCATTCAGCGTGCGAAAGAGAGAGAAGCTATCATCAACGGAAAATAATCGTTTCTGTCAATCTGGCATTCTAATAAATATAACCGGGATGGTCCGCACAATTTAAACCGGGTCATCCCGGTTCCTTTAACAATAAATGTTTCTTCGGCAGTCAATGATCACAGAATTTTAAACATAGTATTTGGAGGTGCATGGGATGTTAGGCATTACTCACTTGAGGCATATTAGTCTCGTTACTCCAGTTCTTGAGGAGCAGGCTGAGTTTTACGAGAAGATTTGGGGTCTTGATAAGGTATCCGAAGACGGGGATTCTGTCTATTTCAGGGGTGCAGGTTCAGAGAATCATATTTTACATTTGAAACGGGGAGAAAAAGCGGGACTTCACCATATTGCATTTGGAATGGTTGATAAGAACGCTGTTGACAGGGCTGCGGAGATTCTGGCTTCAAAAGGTATCCCTGTTATTACACCGCCGGGCTATTTAGATGAAGAAGGCAAAGGATACGGACTTCGCTTTGCTGATCCGGAAAACCGCTGCATTGAACTTTCAGCATGGGTGGAAATGCACACGACAATCTGGAATAAGAAGAATGTTGATCCGGTGAAGCTGAATCATGTTGTCATGAATACGGCAGACCTGGATATGATTACAGACTTTTATACCAATATTTTAGGATTTAAGGTTACTGATTGGAGCGAACACCAGATGTCTTTCCTCCGCTGCAACAGGAAGCATCACTCACTTGCCTTCAACCAGGACCAGCATGCATCTGTCAATCATATTGCCTATGAGGTAGACACAGTGGATGAAGTCATGCGGGGGATTTCAAATGTCAGAAAAGCAGGTTATCAGGAGCTGTGGGGGCCTGGACGCCACGGACCGGGAAATAACATCTTCTGTTACTTTCAGGATCCTGCCAAGTTTGTCATGGAATACACTTGTTATCTGGAAACCATTGAAGATGAGGAAGAATGGGTGGCTCGAGTATGGAAAAGGGTTCCACACCTGATGGATCAATGGGGAATAGCCGGACCGCCAAAACCTGAAGCACGTGCTGCGATGGGAGGAAAGCCTGATCCAGGCTGGGTTAACGTGAATGCATTAACCTAAAGATATTTGAAAGGGGTATGGTGATGGACTTTGGTTTAAAAGGAAAGACAGCAATCATAATGGGCGGGACTTCAGGAGTAGGCCTCAAAACAGCAGAAATGTTCCTTCAGGAAGGTGCAAAAGTTGCGGTTTGCGGCAGAAATGCAGAGAGGAAGGATAAAGCAATTGACCATTTATTGCATTTCGGATCCCAGGATTCAATCTTTGCAGCTACTTGTGATGTAACAAATAAAGAGGATGTAAATCGTTTTGTCGATTCGGCAGCATCCCGGCTTGAAGGAATTGATATTTTAGTTAATGCAGCCGGGCAAAGTGTTATGGGCCATTTCTTCGATATTTCAGATGAGCAATGGCAGGAACAGATCCAGTTAAAATATTTTGCCATTATCCATGCGGTACGTGCTGTTCATCCATATTTAGTGAAGCGCGGAGGCGGAAGGATCATCAATATTAATGCGACGCTTGCAAAGGAACCTGAAAGACATATGGTTGCTACAGCTGCTACAAGAGCAGGTCTTCTGAACTTAAGTAAAACGCTTTCCCAAGAGCTTGCATCAGATAATATCCTGGTCAACTCAGTAAGTCTTGGATTAATCCGTACCGACCAGTGGGAACGCAGACGATTGAAAAATGCACCTGATATGGATCCAGAGGAATATTACAAAGATCTTGCAGCGAAGCGGGAAATTCCGCTGGGCAGAGTTGGAGAAGCAGAAGAAGTGGCCAGTGTTATTCTCTTTTTAGCCTCAAAGCAGGCAAGTTATGTATCAGGATCAACCATTGAAACAGCTGGAGCGCTGGGGAAAGCGCTTTAATATTAAGCAAAGGCGGAATGATTAGGATGAGCCAACAAGAACAATTGGTAGTTGCACCGGTAAAAGCAAGTAAGCAAATGGAATTTACTGCAGCTGATGCAGTTGTGAAGGAGCTTGTCCGTGCTGGTGTAGAGGTGGCATTTGGGATTGTAAGCATTCATAATATGCCGATCTATGATGCCATCCTTCGTGATGGAAGCATTCATCTGGTTTGCTCGCGCGGGGAGAGCGGTGCGGCAAATATGGCAGATGGGTATGCCCGTGCGACAGGAAAATTGGGAGTGGTCATCACGAGTACCGGAACTGGAGCAGGAAACGCAGCTGGTTCACTGATTGAGTCATGGGCAGCGGGTGTTCCCGTCCTTCATTTGACAGGTGAGGTCGCATCACCCTATCTGGGAACGGGCAGAGGCTATATTCACGAGTGTAAAGACCAGCTGTCTATAATGGAGGGTTCTTGCAAAAAAGCAATGCGGCTAAGAAGACCTGAACAGGCAGCAGCGGTTATCAGGCAAGCGATTAAGGAAGCCGCTGCTGCACCTTCTGGCCCTGTTTCGGTAGAAATCCCAATCGATTTCCAATCTGCGATCATACCGGATTATTCATTGGAAGAAGTGAATGTTTCAGTACAGGAAAACAGTTCCATATCGTATCTTCCAAAAGAGGCGATAGCCAAAGTCAGCCAGGCCCGCCGCCCGGTCATTTGGGCAGGAGGGGGCGTCATTAGCTCCGGGGCTTCAAAAGAAGTGCAGGAGCTTGCGGAAAGAATCGGGGCAGCCGTTATTACGAGCCAATCAGGCAAGGGCAGCATTCCGGAGGATCATCCTCAATGTATTGGCCACTTTGCATCATTTGAATTAACAAAGGATTTAGTGAAGAAATCGGATCTCCTTATTAGCATTGGAGTCAGATTTAGAGGGAATGAGACCTCCAACTGGAAAATCGAAGTTCCTGAAAATCATATCAGCATTGATGCCGACCTTCTGGCAATGAACCGAAATTATGCTGCCGCCATAGGGCTGGCAGGTGATGCTAAGCTAATTTTGAAAAAATTAAATGAAGAGTTGACCAAGGAATCAATGGCACCTTCTGATGAATATCTGGAAGAAGTGCTTTCAGTAAGGAAGGAACTTAGACTTCAGCTGAGAGCCACTCTTGGGCCATATGAAAAAATAGCAGATGCTATGCGTAAATTGCTCCCGCGGGATACTGTATTGGTGCGTGACGTTACGGTACAGGCAAATGTCTGGGGCAGCCGATTATTTGAGATATATGAGCCGCGGACGTCCATTCATGCTTCAGGAGGAGGGATTGGACAAGGTTTGCCGACTGCAATCGGAGCACAAATGGGATGTAAGGACAAGCAAGTTGTTTTACTAGCTGGAGATGGCGGCTTCATGGTCAATGTGGGTGAAATGGCAACTGCAGTACAGGAAAGCCTTCCGCTAATTGTCGTCCTGTTTGATGATGCGGGATATGGTGTTCTCCGAAATATTCAGGATGCCGCCTATGGAAGGCAGGTGGCGGTCGATTTAGTTAGCCCAGATTTCGTTTTGCTGGCTCAGTCCATGGGATTTGCTTCTGCGAAAATCGGTTCTCCGGAAGAATTCGCATCAGAACTGGAGAAGGCAATGGAGAGGAGAAAACCATCCATGATCGTAGTGGATATGGAAGCGGTCGGGCCAATGGCCAAACCATTTGGAGGGCCTCCAGGAGCGGCGGAAGCATTCAAACCTAAAAAGATGTAAGGGAGTGATTTGTGGTGATTTCGACGTACCCATTTGTCTCAGGAAAATATTTAATAGCTGGAGAGTGGATCCAGGGAGAAAATACAGCAAATGTTTTAAATCCAGCTGATCATCAGGAAGTCGTTGGAGAAGTAGCTTTATGTACAGAAGAACAAGTTGAATTGGCCATTTCTGCTGCTGCAAAGGCTTTTGAAACCTGGTCGGAAAGTGAGATTGGGGACCGGGCAAACCGGATGAAGCTGGCTGCGGACGAGATTAAAGCAAGTGTCGAGGAGAACGTAACCTTGCTGATCCGCGAAAATGGGAAGGTATTGGTTGAAGCGAAAAAAGACCTTCTGCGCTGTGTCGATATTATGAAGGAAGCTGCCGATGAGCTGCTGGAATGGTGGAAGCCTGAATCCATTCCCGGTTCCCAGGAGGTCCAAATCCGCAAGCGTCCACGTGGGGTAACGGCGGTGATCTCTCCATGGAACTCACCAATGATCCTTACGTTTAAGCGGGTAATCCCGGCTGTTCTTGCCGGAAACTCAGTCGTTGTAAAACCAGCGACGAGCTGTCCGCTAACGATCATGTCATTCCTCCAGACTGTAGCTTCTTATTTCCCTGAAGGAGTCATTAATGTTGTAACTGGTTCAGGGGGGATTATTGGCAGCAAACTTTGCTCAGATCCGCGAATCCGAACCATTGCATTTGTCGGCAGTACCGAGACAGGGAAAGAAATCATGCGAGCTGCTTCTGGCACAGTGAAAAATGTCTACATGGAGCTTGGCGGGAATGATGCAGCTATTATCCTCGAGGATGCAAATATGGATGAGAGCGCTATCAAACGCCTGCGTTTCGGTGTCCTTCGGGCAGCAGGCCAGGTGTGCTCAGCCATTAAAAGGATCTATGTTCATGAATCACGATATGGGGAGCTGGTCGAAAAGCTTAGAAAAGAATTTCAGCATATTAAGGTTGGAAACGGCATTCAACCTGATGCCGAGATGGGACCTTTGAACAATAAGGCTCAGTACGAATATGTGAATGGCCTGATCGAACGCGCCAAAAAATCCGGTGCCACAGTCATCACAGGAGGAATTCAGCTTGATCCAGAGTCCTGGGATAAAGGCTATTACATTCTGCCTGCAATCATCACCGATGTAGATCAGAAAAGTGAAATTGTCCGTGCTGAACAGTTTGGACCTGTCATTCCGATCCTGCCATTTAAAGAGGATGAGGAAGTCATCAGCCTTGCAAATGACAGTGAATATGGCCTAAGGGCTTCTGTTTGGACAGAAGATGAATCCAAAGCAATTGAATTTGCAGACCGGTTAGAGGCCGGAGCTGTTTTCCATAATAATCATACCGTTTTTCAGGATCTCCATCTGGACTTCCCGGGCCTAAAGGAAAGCGGACTTTCACGTGAAACGCGGCATTGCGGCCTGGAGTTTTTTGCAGATTCCTATGGTTTTGCCAATTAGGGGGATACCGATATGAAATTAGCCTTAATAGGAGGCGGGAATATAGGCAGGTTCCTGCTTCAAAGCATCAATAAAGACTGCTTAATACCTCATTCGAAAATTATCGGCCTTCATACTCGCTGCCAGGAACAGGCAAAGGAACTATCACGTGAGTTTAATGCTGAAATCTTTGCTGACGTGGAATCCCTGTTAAAATCCGATGCCGACATGGTTATTGAAGCAGCAACTGTTGAAGCTGTAGAGGAGTACGCTGCTTCCATTTTGCTTTCAGGCAAAGATCTGGTTGTCAGCAGTGTTGGCGCATTGGCAGACCGGGAATTTTATACGTGCCTTGAAGAAATTTGCATCATAAATAATACGAAAATTCACTTGCCATCAGGGGCAATCGGCGGCCTGGATGTTCTAAAAGCTGCCAAATCGATTGGTGAACTGGATTCTGTCTCCATTATCACCAGGAAGCCTCCTCAGGCACTTCCCGGTGCCCCTCTTAATGGAGAAAAGGTGCTTTTTGAGGGATCTGCCGCTGAAGCAATTAGATTATTCCCAAAGAATATCAATGTTTCCATTATCTTGTCTCTCGCGGGATTAGGTGCAGACAATACCGGAGTTAAAATCATATCCGATCCGGCAGTAAGTAAAAATAGCCATACGATTGAGGCAGCAGGTTCATTCGGCAAGCTATCGCTTCAAGTCGAAAATGACCCGATGCCTAATAATCCAAAGACAAGCTACCTCGCAGCCCTAAGCATCCTGGCTTCATTGAAGAATAGGGATGAAATAATCCGAGTTGGATGAGATATGTGCTAGGTGTATAGCAGGAGGAAGAGAATATTTTCTTCTTTTCCTCGCTCCTTATTTTAAGACGAAGGGGGAATTTACATATGATTAAAACGACAACTAAGAACTTAGAAGAAATGACCCAAAAAGAAACAATCGGCTACTTAAACGAGACAGTCCAGCCTGAGGCTGGGTCCATTCCTGCTTTTATCCTCGCGGATCCTAAGATTTACGATATTGAGCATAAAAAGGTGTTTATGAAAACCTGGCTTTTTATTGGCCATGAATCAGAAATCCCAAATAAAAATGATTATATGTTAAGAGATTTAGCAGGCTACTCGATTATCATTACAAGAGATTCAGAGAATGAAATCCGCGGCTTTTACAATATGTGCACACACCGGGGGATGAAATTATGCCGTGCTGACAAAGGAAATAAATCCTCTTTTGTATGTCCTTATCATGGATTCAATTTTAAAAACAATGGTGATCTGACTGGAGTGCCTCTGCAGAAGGATATTTATGGAACTGACCTGGATAAGTCCAAGCTGGGACTCCACAAAATAAGGATTGAATCGTATAAAGGCCTTATTTTTGGAACCTGGAATGAAGAAGCAGAGTCTCTTTCAGATTTTTTGGGCGATTTCAAATGGTATTTGGACATTTTAGCCGGACGTGCTGAAATGGAAGTCGTCGGCCCTCCGCAAAGATTCATCATTCATTCAAACTGGAAGGTAGGAGCAGATAACTTTGTCGGCGATTCCTACCACACGATGGTCACTCATGGATCCATTGCAAAATTGGGTATGGTGCCCAGTGCCACATATTCCAAAAAGGGATACCAGATTCACACAATGAACGGGCATGGTTTAAATCTGGGCACACCTAATCCTGACTTCGCATTCCCTGAAGAGCTGAAATCAGAATATCAATCCAATTTAACAGATGAACAATATGATGTGCTGGCCAATTTGAAAAATATGATCGGAAACATCTTTCCCAATCTTAGCTTCCTCATTTCGCATACAAAAGTGAAAGGGCAGCTGATATCGAATACAACCGTTCGCATGTGGAGGCCAATTGGGCCAGATAAAATGGAAGTGATCGCCTGGTTCCTCGTAGAGAAAAATGCGGAAGAGGACTGGAAGAAACGTTCAAGGGATTCATTCATTTTAACGTTCAGCCCTTCAGGCATTTTCGAACAGGATGATACAGAAGTATTTACTGACATAACCGCTGCCGCATCAGGTCCAATGCCTGTTATGAAAGAACTTGTCTACAATTATACGATGGGGATGCACCGTGAACCGGTCAGTGATTTCACCGGTCCTGGTGTTGTCTACGATGATAAGTTTTCTGAAGCGAATCAAAGAAACTTCTATCGCTATTGGCTTGATCTCATGAACGTTTAAGTAAACTGGAACGATGCCTGGAAATGGGGGAATACAGAATGAGTTTAGAGAAAATGCTCGCAACCTATGAATTTGAACAATGGCTCTACAGAGAAGCTGAGCTGCTTGATCATATTGATTTTGATGGCTGGTTCAGCCTTATGCATTCATCCCTGATTTATCAAATGCCTGTACGCGTCAATAAAGAAGGCACTGAAAGGCCGGATTATGCGGCAGATATGTTTTCTTTTAATGATGATATAGAGTTGCTGAGCCTGAGAGTCGAACGGTTAAAAACAGATTATGCCTGGGCGGAAATTCCGCCTTCCCGCACCCGCCGCTATGTAAGCAATGTCAAACTGACAGACTATGTGCCGAATGAAAAAGCATCTGTAAATAGTTATCTTCTAATCTATCGCAGCCGCAGTACAGACATCCATCATGACCTGATTTCAGGAGAACGGCGTGATGAATTTATATATGAAGATGGCGTCTGGAAATTATCCAAGAGGGTTTTCATTGTTGATCAGACAACACTCAATACCAGAAATCTTGCTATTTTTGTATAAGGAGGAGCATCCAGTATGGCACTGCTTAGCGGAAAATCAGTTTATTTGACCGGGGGCGCCTCTGGCATCGGCAGGGCTGTTACAGAAAGTTTTATACAAGAAGGAGCCTTTGTAACGGTCCTGGATAAGTCAGCAGCTGGCCTCGAGCAATTGAAAAAGGAATTCGGGGATCGTGTTTTGTGCATAGAAGGAGACGTCACTGAATACGAGGATCACATTCACGCCGTTGAAGCTGCTGTGGAAGCGGCGGGGAAACTGGATGTGTTCGTTGCCAACGCCGGCGTATTCGACGGGTTTGCCAAATTTAGTGAAGTAACACCAGAGGCCATGTCAGATGCCTATGACCTATTATTCAATATTAATGTCAAAGGGTATTTTAATGGTGCAAAAGCTTCAGCGGATGAATTGAAAAAAACAAATGGAAATATGATTTTCACGGTTTCGGGAGCCGGCATTTACCCGGACGGGGGCGGAGTCTGGTATACAGCAAGCAAGCATGCGCAAATCGGCTTAATGCGCCAGCTTGCCTTTGAATTAGCCCCGGATATCAGGATAAATGCAGTCGCCCCCGGCGGCACATTGACGGCACTCAATGTCATTCATCCGCTTAAGCCGTTTGTGAAAGCAGTCGATCAGGATACGAAAGCGAAGAGCATTAAATCCCGGAATCCTCTTCGCATAGCCATGACCAGTGAAGACCATGTTGGAGCGTATCTATTGCTTGCTTCTGATCAATCCCGTGCCATTACAGGAGAAGTGATTTCAAGTGATGGAGGACTTGCTGTACGGGGTTTATCCTGAGGAGAAGCGTTATTTAGGAGGAGTGTTTTTATGGCAGAAAGCAAAACCGCTAAAGCGCCATTAGCAGGAAATCAGGCCATTAACCAGCTGGCATTTGTTGTACGGGATATTGAAGAGGCCTGTGAGGCGTTTTCAAGTTTACTGGGTGTTCCAAAACCTGGGTGGTTTTTAACAGGTGATCAGGAAGTATCGAAGGTCATTTACCGTGGAATGCCTACTGCATCAAGAAGCAAATTAGCATTTCTAAATACGCCCACTGTTCAATTTGAACTGATTGAACCAAATGAAGAACCAGGCACGATGCGGGAGTTTTTGGATAGAGCAGGGGAAGGCATACACCATATTGCCTTTGATGTGAAATCCATAAAAGAGCGGATGCCTTTTTTTGAGGAAAGCGGATATTCATCACTGCAAAGCGGGGAGTTTACAGCAAGTGAAGGCAGATATGTTTATGCAGATACCTTGAAAGACTGCAAGATATTGGTTGAACTCCTGGAAAGCTCTGAGGCAAGAACCACTGCAACTGCCCAAGAAGCACATAGCCCTTTGCTTGGAACAAATATAGTCGAGCAGCTGGCAATCGTGGTAAAAGATCTGGAATTAGCTGCAGAAGCTTATTGTAAGCTTCTTGGTGCAGATATGCCGCCCATTATACAATCAGGCCCAAGTGAAACCACACAGGTTATGTTCAGAGGTCAGCCAACTGAAGGTAAATCAAGATATATGTTCATCAATACGCCTTTCATACAAATTGAATTAATCGAACCAGGTGATTCACCAAGCACTTGGCAGGAACATCTGGAGAAATATGGGGAAGGTGTCCATCATATTTCGTTCGTTGTCGATAACCTGGATGAAAAAATCAGATTGCTCCAAGGAATGGGATATCCTGTCATACAAACTGGCAATTTTTTTAATGGGAAAGGCAAATACGCCTATATGGATACAACCTCCACATTTAAAGTGATTATTGAATTACTTGAGAGATATTAAAGAATGGCCGAACGGCTGCACATAATAGTGCAGCCGTTTTTTAAGGTGGCATCAATATCTTTTTAATTGTAAAATAATACTAATCTAGAAATAATTAGGGGGATTTATGTACACTTACGAATCTTTTGTAACAGATGGAACGTTTACATTATTAAGGCCGGTTATTTCCAGTTTCCTTTTAATTGCTGTGATTCTATTCGTTCTTGTTTGGCTTCCTAAAGCCTTACAGGGTTTCTTGAACGGGTTTACGGTTATGGCGGTGGCCCTCATTTCAATCATTATATCTGGCCAGGTTCTATTTTTTGAAGCCATACTTGCCGATGAGTTAGGGATGGGAGGAGGAAGCGGTTTTTGGATGTTCCTTGTGATTGTCTTCCTGGGAACCGTGAGCCCCATTATTTATTTCATTAGACACAGGGAGGCGGGATCGTGACCAGTTATGAAATTAAGAAACTGAGAGTCAGGCAGCTTCTGTTCTTAAATGGCAGCATCCTTTTTTTCTTAGCAGCTTCGTACATCTTACAAATATTAATAGAAGTTACTTATTCACAAATGTTTATTTTCCTCGGCATTGTAACTCTGATTCAATCGATTCTGGGATGGGTAAAGCGTAATTCCACCAAATCTATTTTTCCTTATATCAAACAAGTGGCCATCTATGAAAAAGAAAAAATGGGCAATGAATGGAGTAAGCAGCGGACAGTGGGGAGTATTTGGACTTTGCTTGTCAGCAGCATTCTATTTTTCAATGCTTACTTCCATTCTGATTCCGGGGAAATTCTGAAAATAGAGCCGATGTTTTTATTTTTTCAGACTATCGCGATTCTGGCCTTGATCAATATTAGCATGATTATTCACAGCAGGAAGGTGGATGGTGCTCAATCACCTGCAGACTTCACAGGGTATACGCGAAACTCTAATGTAAGGGCAATTATCTTTGGTGCATGTTACGCCCTCCTTATCTGTGTGTTAATACTTTCTTTAGTCTAACCGCTCCATATATGTTTTGGACGGTCTTTTTTTGTTTAAATACAAGTTGACAGGTCGGAATAGTTGGTTATATAATGTGAATAATTAATTCTGAGGGAGGAACAGATTATGAATGAACGTTATCCTGTTTTGGACGGTGCAGAATCATTTTACTATGAAGGCAATGAGATTGGGATCCTGATCACTCATGGTTTTCTTGGAACTCCCCAGAGTGTCCGGTTTTTAGGGGAATCATTTGCCAGGCTTGGCTATACTGTCTTTGCACCAAGGCTTAAAGGCCACGGCACACATTATAAAGATATTGAAAATACCGCTCATGAGGATTGGTTTGCTGATGCAGAAAAGGGTTATCAATTTCTAAAAGACAGATGCACATTTGTCTATGCTGCAGGTCAATCGATGGGTGGTGCCTTGACACTTTGGCTTGCTAATAAATATCCGGAAATTGCAGGTATAGTGTTAATAAATGCCGCTCTCCGGGTTCCATGTTATGAAAATTTAATCGGGAAATCAAACCCCAGGTACATTGATGAAGGTGCACCGGATATTAAAAAAGAGGATGTAGAGGAAATTACGTACGGGAAAGTTCCGGTCCCCTCCATCTTCGAATTGCAGAAGGTCATGGAAAGAACACCAGACCTATTGCCTTCCATTAAAACACCTGTATTAGGTTTCAAGTCGGTAGAAGATCATGTTGTGCCTGCAGAGTGTACAGATTTTATTTTTCAAAAGATTGGCTCCGAGAAAAAGAAAGCTATATCGCTCTATAACTCCTATCATGTGGCATCCATGGACCATGATAAAGAAGAGATTGTTAACATAACTCATCAGTATATCCAGGAGAATCAGGCAAACAGCTTGTCCTTTGTGTAAGGACGGGCTGTTTTTTTACTTTAAGAAACTTTTTAAACATGCTGTCGTATAAAAGAAAAGGGTATTTAGCCTATATTACAGAATAATACAGTACATCTTACATAGGGAAGAAGATGATGGAAATGAAGGCGAGAAGTAAATGGCTCCGCATGTATAAAGTGTTTTCTTTGGCACTTCTCATTATATTACAGATTTACTGGTATAAATGGACCCGCAAATCAGAAGCTCAGTGGGAAAAATTATGGTCTGGCATCGGGAAAAGATTCCGGACAACACTTTTTGAATTAGAAGGGCTGCTGATAAAGATTGGTCAGTTCATCAGCATTCGTTCTGATTTGCTTCCAAAAGCTTTCATCCAGGAACTTCAAGACCTGACCGATAAGGTGCCTCCGTCCGAATGGGGTGAAATCCAAAGAATTTTAAACGAAGAGTGGGGAAGCAAGCTCTCTAAAAAGGTGGTGGCGATTGAAAAAGAAGCCATAGCATCTGCTTCGATTGGAGAGGTATATAAAGGCGCTCTGCAGGACGGCTCAATTGTCGCCATTAAAGTGCAGCGTCCAAATATTCAATCTATCGTACATACCGACTTCCGGACCCTGAGTATTCTTGTATGGTTCGCAAATCGGTTTGTCCCTATTCCTAAGGGATTCATTAATTTAAAAGTCCTTTTTCAGGAGCTTAAGCAGGTTATTGAGCGGGAGCTTGACTTTATAAAGGAAAAGGATACCCTGCTTTATTTTAAGGAGCGCTTTAAAGACAGTGAGATGGTGAAAATTCCTGATGTGCATCAGGAGCTTTGCACCTCGAAAGTGCTTGTGATGGAATGGGTGGAGGGAAAAAGGCTCAATGATTCAGAAGCGGTTGAAAAACTAGAGATGTCCCGTCAGGAATTGGCCCGCCAATTGATGAAGCTCTTCATGCCGCAATGGCTGGAACCTGGGATGTTTCATGCCGATCCTCATCCGGGAAATGTGCAGTTTACGAGGGAAGGGAAGATCATTCTTCTCGATTTTGGCATGGCCGGTGAAATTTCAAAAAAAGATGCAGTCTCTTTTAGAAATTTAATTGAATCCATTCTCGCTAAAAACCACAGTAAAGCAGTCGAATGTCTGTCACAGCTGGGATTTCTTCTGCCGGAAGCTAATGCGGGAACCTTGGAGAAGCTACTGTCAGAATGGATGGCATTTGACCTTTCTCAGGTAAAGGATATGGACTTAGTGGCTCTTAAGCTTGAACTAAATGATTTGATTGCAGCTCTTCCGATTCAGGTGCCAACACGCTTTGTTTTTCTGGGCAGATCCTTTATGACAATCGAAGGGATTGTTCGCCATCTGGCACCAGATGAAGATCTTCTTGAGCTAGGGAAACCAGTTTTTACAGAATGGTTAAGGTCACAGGGGAATAAATGGTCATTTATTTGGAACATTATCCAATCCCAGCCGTTCTTTAAAATTTTTCATTCAGCAGCGGAGTTTCTGGAAATACCTCGTAAATTGGAAAAAATGAAAGAGGCCGGTCAAAGAAGAGAGTTCCAATTTATGATCTATGAAAATCGGAAAAAGCTGCTTTTTCAGTTATTCATGTTAGGTTTAACCGGGTCGGGATTTGGAATTTATGCTGATGAAATGCTGATCATGCAGTTATCCGCAGGCATCGCAGCCATTGCGCTTTTAGTGTATGGGGTGAACAGCTGGAGACTGGGAAAATGGCTGAAATATATGCCGGAAAAACGGAAATAATCAAAAGAGCCGATTTTGGCTCTTTTTCATTTTTGAACTAAAACCAGCCGGATTATGATAAGATATTTAGTCAGGTATACAATTATTCGGAAAAGGAGAGTACTCAGTGTGCTGATTCAAATCAATAAACAGCTGGAGAAAATGATGCCATTGATTACTCCAATAAGCGTTGTTCTTGGTGTTATGCTCGCAGAATTTATAAAGGATTTTGCCTTTATCATTCCTTGGGTTTTTGCATTTATGACGTTTTCAGGCAGTCTGAACTCGAGCTTTAGCAGTTTAAAGGAAATTATGCATCATCCAAAGCCGCTTTTTCTCATTTTGTTTTTGCTTCATATTTTGATGCCTCTCTTTGCATGGAGCACCGGTACACTTGCGTTCGGGGATGATTCTTTAACTATTACCGGGCTGGTATTGGCTATGGCCATTCCGACTGGCATATCAAGCTTTATATGGGTTTCGATATATCGCGGAAATATCTCGCTGACCTTGTCTATTATTCTAGTAGATACCTTTCTGTCACCCTTTATTGTTCCGCTGACCTTGTCTGTATTTTTCCAGAAATCTGTACAGATCGATGCCGTGCCGATGATGACCGGGTTATTTGGCATGATTGTTCTGCCTTCTTTTCTTGGCATGCTTTTCAATCAATTTGCAGGAAAAAGCGCTGCAGCCTTAAGCAGCCGTCTATCTCCTTTTTCAAAGCTTGGCATGGCCATTGTGGTAATGCTGAATGGAGCAGTTGTTGCACCATTTCTGAAGGAGGTCAATCTAAAATTGATCCTCATCGGGATCACTGTATTTTGTGTGGCATTTATGGGCTATCTGATCTCTTTCATCATCGCAAATGTACTGAAATACGATCAGGGCACGACGGTGGCTGTTACATTTAATGGAGGCATGAGGAATATAAGCGTTGGCTCTGTCCTGGCAGTCACTTATTTCCCCGCTCCAGTTGCCGTTCCTGTAGTCATTGGCATGCTCTTTCAGCAGGTTTTGGCATCCCTGTATGGACTCATTATGAAGCGTCATTTCAGCAGGAAGGTTCTGCAGGGTGGTCATAGTGTGTAAGACTCCTGATTCAGGAGTTTTTTTAGTTTGTAAATTAGTAATATGATCAAGCTATATCAGCCTTCCGCACATAAAAAAGCACAATGAGCATATAAAAAAATTTTATCACGCACACAAAAAAGGGGTATCCGCACATAAAAATTTTTTTAAATATGGCTCTGTTAAACTTTAATGTTGATTTTTAGTTAAAGTTAAAGGAAACCCGCGTTTTCAAGGTTTTCCCGTTCATATAGAAGTTGAAAAGATTTTATTAGCTATTGGTGAAACCTTTTCCAACAACCGTTTTCTTATCTAAATCAACGAAAACAGTAAGTTTCCCCGAAGAATCTGTCTCTGTATTATTAAAGGTGACTGAATAAACTTCGCCTTTGTCATAGTCCTTATCAATCAAAGATTTGTTCTCGCTATTAACAGTTACTTTCTCAACAACTGAATCTTTTGGACTTACTGGAATTAAATCTTTTTCTTCGTTCGTAAGACTATTAAACGCTGCCATTTCGATTGGTAATTCATTTTTAGAATCAAATAAATTACATCCAGTCAAAGTTATTGTTAATAAAAGCAGTATTGATATAGAAACCAACCTATTCAAATTATCCCTCCTCATTATTTAGTAGACGTTTTTATTGGATAGAAGTTTCGGTGTTAAAGTGTTTAATTTGATGGAAAACAAAATTAAACATTAAACTTCGACAAACGTAAGCTGACATTTCAAATACAAATGAAGTCAATTAAAAAATGAACTTAACGGCCCAAAATGGGTTCAAATACATAAATTTCGCCCGAAAACAGGTTTTAACCCCCTTAATTCCGGGTAGAATATCGGGGGATATCACCGGCATTGAAATTATCTTTAAAAAAAGTTATAATAAGACGTTGTTAACACTACCGAGGGGGAAGTTTTTTTGTCAATCGAAATTGGAAGCAAGGTACAAGGAAAAGTAACAGGGATTACAAATTTCGGAGCTTTTGTCGAGCTGCCAGGCGGCACGACTGGTCTAGTTCACATCAGTGAGGTAGCTGACAGCTATGTTAAAGATGTCAATGATCATTTAAAAGTTGGCGATGAAGTAACTGTTAAAGTGCTTAGTGAGAAGGAAGGCAAAATTGCCTTGTCCATCAAAAAAGCAGTGGACAGACCAGAAGGCCAATCTTCTTATTCACAGCGCCCACCGCGCCAGGGAAGAGATGATCGCCGCGGCGGTGGTTCAAGAGATTTCCGTTCAAAAGGAAACTTTAAGCCGAAGGAAAGCTTTGAAGACAAAATGGCAAAATTCTTAAAATCGAGTGAAGAAAATATTTCTTCATTGAAGCGCAATACTGAAGGAAAGCGGGGCGGCCGAGGCGGACGCCGCGGATAAGCAGCCCTTTAGATAATGGGAAACTCCAATCAGGAGGAAAGTTTCCTGACTGATTGTGCGTTATCCTGTGATAAAGGCAAGCCTTTTAAGGCTTGCCTCTTTTCGTTTTTTTAGGAATTTATAAAAAGAACGTCTTTCTGGGAGGCTCGTCTTGTGCTTGAGGCCCCAGGACAAGGAAGGCTTCGACAGCATAAACATCGCACGACCGAAAGCGACAGCTTTTGGGAGGACGTGCCGTTCTTAGTCTGCGTTCATTCGTGAGCAAGGCGCTTGCGCTTTTGTTCTTTAAATTTCAATAATGATCGGCAGGATCATTGGTTTACGCTTTGTTTTTTCAAATAAAAACTGTCCAAGTGATTTTTTGATGCTCTGCTTGATGACATTCCACTGGCTTTTATCCTGGTCAGGAAGCTCGTTGACGGTCTTTTCGGCAATCCGGTTTATGTCTCTCAGCAGGTCTTCGGATTCCCGTGCATAAATAAAGCCCCGGGAGATGGTATCCGGCCTTGATATCATTTTACGTTCACTCTTGCTCATGGTCAGCACGATCACAAGCATGCCATCTTCGGAAAGCTGCTTCCTGTCGCGGAGCACAATGCTGCCAATATCACCGACACCCACTCCATCCACATACGTATCACCTGCAGGGACCCGCCTTGTCTGGCGTGCTTCCCCGTTTTCAATATCAACGACATCCCCATTTTTAATGATAAAAGTGTTCCCCTTTTCAACACCGATCGATTCAGCCAGCAATTTATGATGATGAAGCATTCTGTATTCACCGTGAATAGGGATAAAATATTTCGGCTTCATCAATGTGAGCATGAGCTTTAAATCCTCCTGGTAGCCGTGCCCGGACACATGCATTCCTGTGGAGCTGCCTGAACCGTAAATCACTCTTGCTCCCAGTTTAAACAGGTTGTCAATGATTTTAGAAACATCCCGTTCGTTCCCTGGGATTGGGGAGGCAGCCAGAATCACCGTATCTTCAGGATGAATTTCAGCGTCACGATAATTTCCGGAAGAAAGGCGTGAGAGGGCAGCCATCGGCTCACCCTGGCTGCCGGTACAAAGTATGCAAACCTTTTCAGGAGCGAGATTCATGGCCTCTTTTGGGTTAATGATCATTCCCTCTGGTACGGTCAGATACCCTCGTTCAATGGCTACATCCACCACATTCACCATGCTTCGGCCAAGCAGGACAAGCTTCCGGTTTGCTTTAATGGCCGCAGCGACCACCTGCTGGACACGGCTCACATTGGAGGCGAATGTGGAGATGATGATTTTGCGGGGTGCTTTCATAAATGCTTCCTCAATGTTCTCCCCGACAATGTGCTCGGTAGGCGAAAAGCCGGACCGCTCTGCGTTTGTGCTTTCTGAGAGAAGTGCGAGGACTCCTTCCCGCCCGATCTCAGCCATCCTGTGGATATCAGCATGCTCCTGATTTACAGGTGTCAAATCAAATTTAAAATCACCGGTATGGACGACATTTCCTTCTGGTGTTTTAAACACAATTCCCAGACAGTCCGGTATGCTGTGATTCACTTTGAAGAAGCTGACGGCTATCTCACCAAAATCAAGTTTAGTATCAGAATCAATGGTGATCAGCTCGGAGTCACCAAGCAGGCGATGCTCCGTTAGCTTTAATTCAATGAGGCCCAGTGTAAATCTTGTTGCATACACAGGCATATTAATTTTTTTCAGAAGATAGGCAACTCCGCCGATATGATCCTCGTGTCCATGAGTGACAATCAGGCCTCGTATTTTTTCCCTGTTTTCCTCAAGATAAGTGATATCCGGGATGATCAGATCAATCCCCAGTAATGTCTCATCAGGAAATTTCCCTCCGGCGTCTATCACGATAATATCGTCATCATATTGAATCACATACATGTTTTTGCCAATTTCATTGATGCCGCCAAGAGAAAAGAGGGATAACTGCTTTCCGATTGACTCCATATGTACATCCTCCCGTTAGTCTTTTTTCTTAGCATTCCCGAATGGGCGTGCATTATCATGGGATTGCACCTTAACGGCAAAATAAGAATTTTACCCCTTTAAATCAGCAAATTAATCATTGACATAAAATACTGAAGCATGCATAATAATTCTAATCTTATGAAAATACCAACAGCATTGACAGGGAATCAGTAAATAGAACTCAGGCAAGAAGAGAGCGGGATTCACCGGCTGAAAGGTCCTGCAGCCTGCAAAGCTATTGAACCTAGCCCTTGAGCTGCCAGGCAAACCTGGCCGAATTTCCGGCGTTATAGGATTTTTAAAGCGGGCACTTGCAGTGTGGAGTGCCAATGAAGGTGGTACCGCGAAAGACAAAGCTCTTCCGTCCTTTTTTTAGGGATGGGAGGGCTTTTTTTATCGCAGTCTAACGGGCAGTAAGACCCCCACTTCAAGACTCAGAGGAATCAAAGGAGGATAAGTAGGGGTCAAACTGCCCGTAAAGGCCCGATTGGTTCAACTAACAATCAGTGGGGGATAGGAAAACCCCCACTGATTGAAGTTTCACTTTATTCCGCTTCATGAAGCGGGCGAACGTTTTTTACTTAAGGGTGGTGTCTTAGTGAAGAAGGAACGGATTGTTGTGAAAATAGGAAGCAGTTCGCTGACTAATAACAATGGCGGATTGTGCATGGAAAAGCTGGAGGGGCATGCAGCTGCCCTTTCACGGCTGAAGGAGAAGGGGCATGAAGTTATTTTAATTTCATCCGGAGCCGTTGCTGCAGGGTTTGCGGATCTTGGCTATCCTTCACGCCCGGTGACCATAGCCGGAAAACAGGCAGCCGCCGCAGTGGGCCAGGGGTTATTAATGCAGGGATATACGGAAGCATTCAAAAAGCATGGCATCGTTGCAGCGCAGTTGCTGCTGACTAGGCAAAACTTCCTTCATAAGGAGCAATATCAAAATGCACATGCCACATTGTCTGAACTATTGAAGCGGAATGTACTTCCGATCATTAACGAAAATGATTCTGTATCAATTGAGGAGCTGGCCTTTGGTGATAACGATATGCTGTCAGCACTTGTCTGCGGGCTGGTACAGGCACACCGCCTGATCATCCTGACAGATGTGAATGGAATTTATGATTCCAATCCCCGCACAAATTCAGAAGCAAAAAAGTTCAATTTTATTTCAGAAATAACCGAGGAATTGATGAATGCTGCTGCAGGGTCAGGCTCAAAGGTGGGAACCGGCGGAATGGTGACAAAGCTTGCGGCGGCAAGGACAGCTCTGGCACTGGGTGTGCAGGTTTTCATAGGTGTCGGGCATGGTGAGGAAAAGCTGATTGAGATCCTTGAAGGCAAAGGGGATGGGACTTATATTGGCACGGGGTCACAGCCGAGTGTCAAAACCTCCAAGCAGTGGCTTGCGCTGCATTCTGTTCCGAATGGGAAAATTGAAGTGGATCACGGTGCTGCACAGGCCATAGTAACTCAGGGAAAAAGCCTTCTGCCTGCAGGTGTGACCAGCATAACAGGCCATTTTCATATTCAGGATGTAGTGGAAGTGATTGGCCCAAAAGGAGATTTGATCGGCAAGGGGCAGGTTAACTTCTCATCCGATGAGCTTCGGGCTATTAAAGGGCTATCCAGTGCGGAAGCCATGCAGCTGGCCGGGAGTGACAGCCGGGTTGTCATTCACCGGGATCACTGGGTAACCCAGAAAAGAAAGGAGAAAAGTTCATGGAGTTAATTCATAAAGGCCAAAAAGCGAAAAAGGCAGCGGCAGAGCTGGCGAAAAAGACGACACAGCAAAAAAATCGTGCGCTCAAACTGATCTCAGGACAGCTGATGCAGGAAAAGAATTTTATTTTAACAGAAAATGATAAGGACCTGGACGAAGGAAGGAAAAATGGAATGAGCGATGCTTTATTGGACCGTCTGAGGTTAAATGAAGCCCGCATTGAGGATATGGCAGACGCACTTCTCCAGCTTGTCCGGCTGGAAGATCCAGTTGGGGAGATTATTTCCGATTGGGAACGCCCGAACGGGCTTGAGATAACACAGGTCCGGGTCCCGCTTGGAGTTGTCGGCATGATCTATGAAGCGCGTCCCAATGTAACGGTCGATGCATCCAGCTTATGCTTGAAGACAGGCAATGCTGTTATGCTGCGAGGAAGTTCAACTGCCATTCATTCCAATAAAGCGATTGTGCAAGTGATTCATCATGCTTTGGATAAGAGTGACCTGCCGCGTGAAGCGGTTCAGCTTATTGAAGATACAAGCCGGGAAACTGCATCAGCTATGTTCAGGCTGAACGATTACCTGGATGTCCTGATTCCGCGGGGAGGAGCAAAGCTGATTCAGACAGTTGTTGAACAGTCCACAGTCCCGGTGCTTGAAACTGGTGCCGGCAATTGCCATATCTATATTGATGAAAGTGCTGCTAAGGAAATGGCGATTAGCATAGCGGTTAATGCCAAAACACAGCGTCCGTCCGTTTGCAATGCCTGCGAAACGATCCTTGTTCACAGAGATTGGCAGGGGCTGAACGATCTTGTTAATGCGCTAAAGGAAAAAGGGGTTGTGATTCATGGCGGTGAAGGTGTCAGCGGGGAAGGAATCATCCCGGCCGTGGAAGAGAATTGGGCCGCTGAATACCTAGGCTTGGAAGTCGCAATGAAAGTGACGGAAAGCGTGGACGAGGCCATTACTCATATCAACCGCTTTGGGACAAAACATTCTGAAGCGATTATTTCATCACACCCGGAAAATGTGCAAAAATTCCTGAATGAAGTCGATGCAGCGGCAGTTTACCATAATGCATCCACCCGTTTCACAGATGGCTTCGAGTTTGGGTTCGGAGCTGAAATCGGCATCAGCACCCAAAAGCTCCATGCCCGTGGTCCGATGGGGCTGCCGGCACTGACATCGACGAAATATATTGTGAAAGGGAATGGGCAGGTGAAGAAATAAGCTGCCATAACTTTTTAAAACTCTTGACCTATTTTCCTATTTATTGGTGCCTCTTAGAAATGAATGGTAAGATACATTTAGGTGAATGCGATGAAAATAAAGACATTATTTATTGCTCCTTATCCTGCTATGCTTCCATTAATTGAGGAATGCAGGAAAGAGGAAAAAGAACTGGACATTAAAATAGCAACTGGAAATCTGGGGCAGGCACTCCCCCATGTGTATAATGCCGAATCTGAAGGTATTGATATGATCATCAGCAGAGGTGGAACCGCAAAGCTGATCCAACAGGAAACAAATATCCCTGTTATCGATATTCAGGTATCCGGGTATGATATGCTTCGGGTGTTAACCCTTGCCAATGATTTTCCAGGTAAGAAAGCGATTGTGGGCTTTTCCAACATAACGCTTGGTGCCAAAACGATTACTGACATATTGGATATTGGTATAGAGGTTTTTACGATTCAAAAGGAAGAGGAAGTAGAAACCCTTGTTCTGGAACTGAAATTCAAGGGTTTTGAATTGATCATGGGTGACGTTGTAACGATGGAAGCTGCTGCTAAAGCAGGTCTCGAGGGAATCCTGATACAATCCGGCCGTGAAGCAATCTTTGATTCGTTCCAAAAAGTGAAATCGGTGTATCATTCTTTTCGCAGAAAACAGCAGGAAAACGACCTGCTTCGGGCAATCATAAAGAAGAATACTGATAATATTATCATTTTGGACAGTAATGCTGAATGTGTCTTTGAACAATGGAATACTTTTTCCTCTCCTCCCATTCTCGTAAGTGATATACAGAGTCTTGTACACCGGAAGGGAAATGCAGAGTCTGTTGAAATGATAGAAGGTATTATGGGAGACATGCTTAAAGTTCAGGTTTCAAACCTTGAAATTGCGAATGAAATCTATACTCAATTCATTATTAAAGAGCTTAATCATATGAAGAGTTCTTCAGAAGATCTTAACGTTGAATCAGTGTCGCAGCTGCCGATGATCATCAATGAGAGTGACGCAATGAAAGATTGTCTGGCTGCTATTTCTGCAGGAATAAACCGAAATTTATGGCTTTTAATTGGTGCTGCCGGCACTGGAAAAGGATTATTAGCGCGCTATATCCATTACTTAAAGCATCAGGGGGCCGGGTTGCTGCTTTCTATACATGCAAAGGAAACAAGAAGAGGTATGGATCCCTTTGATGACGACGTCCGATCTATATATGTTTACGGCGCTGAGGACATATCAGCAGAAGAGAAGCCCCATTTGTTAAAGCAGTGTCAAAGCTGGGCAGAATCAGGGAAAGAAGTAATTCTGTCCCTGCCCAGTGAAATGCAGGAGTTCTATTCCCTTCTTTATAATGAAGAAGCCGTTCGCATCTATATCCCCTCTTTATTAGAACGCAAGGATGATATAAGAGCTTTAACAGCTTACTTTATTGCCCATTTTCATCAGCAGTATGGAACCTCCGCTGTAAAAATCAGGGAGGATGCGATGGAGCTGCTGGAGCAATATAAATGGCCTGGCAATACGGCTGAGCTGAAAGCATTCCTTTTTGATGTCTTAGCAGCTGAGAAAGGTTATACCATCAGTAAAGAGACTGTTTCAAGACAGCTGAATCTGAAGCACAGGCCAGTTCAAATTGAAGACAGTCTGTTAAATGGAACGTTGGATCAGATTGAAAAACGAATTATCGAAGCAGTTATGGAAGAAGAAAACCAAAATCAAACAAAGGTGTCAAAACGGTTGGGCATTAATCGGTCGACATTGTGGAGGAAGCTGAAGCAGTAGTATTCAGCTTCTTTTTTTTGTTTAATAAGTGTTTAAAATTGCAACAAATAATATAAATCTAGAAAATACCAAACTATATTTCTGTGAAAAGTGTTGAATTTTGCATTGAAAGCGTTTAATATAAAGCTGTAATCGTTTTCAATAATGTTTAAAATTGAAACATATATAAAGGGGATGTTAAAATTATGAAGATCAAAGCAACTCTTGAACGAATTCCAGGCGGAATGATGGTAGTTCCGTTGCTAATTGCAGCAATACTTAATACTTTTGCACCTGACTTGCTCCGTATCGGAAATTTTACTCAAGCATTGTTTGTTGACGGTGCATCAGCTTTAATCGCTTTATTCCTGCTATGTACAGGTGCTCAAATTAACGTAAAATCATTTGGTGTTTCAATAGGAAAAGGGGCAACCCTTTTAGCTACGAAGTGGGTAGTAGGTGCGGCATTCGGGTTAATCGCTTACATGTTTGCAGGTGAAAATGGCCTTTGGCTGGGTTTGGCTCCAATTGCGATTATTGCAGCTATGACGAACAGTAATGGCGGCCTATTCGTCGCACTTGTCGGCCAGTATGGGAGCAAGGAAGACCGTGCAGCTTATTCATTGCTGGCACTAAATGACGGTCCGTTTCTAACAATGGTGGCCCTATCCATATTTGGTGCTATGGGCTTTGTTGATGGCATGTTCTCACTGCAATCCTTCATTGCCGTACTGCTTCCAATCCTGGTTGGTATGGTATTGGGTAACCTGGATGAAGAAATGCGCGGATTCCTTGATAATGGAAGCTCCATGCTCATTCCATTTTTCGCTTTCGCCCTTGGAATGGGGATTGACTTCGGTGCCATTGTAGAAGGTGGTCTATCAGGTATTATCCTTGGCCTGTTAACAGTATTCGTAACGGGTACAGCTGGGTATCTAGTGTTTAAAGCCTTTAAGTGGAATCCAATTGTAGGTGCTGCTGAAGGTTCAACGGCCGGAAATGCTGTAGCAACACCAGCTGCCATTGCAGCCGCAAGCGCCGGGTTTGCGCAGTATGCTGAATTGGCGACAGTTCAGGTTGCTGCATCTACTGTGACAACCGCAATTCTGCTTCCGCTCTATATAGCGTTTTTGGTTAAGCGTCTAGAGAGAAAAGGTTATGAGTTTAATGAAGGAAAACTGAAGAAAGTTAATGGTTAAGGATGTGTTTCTTGTGTCTGAAAAATTTGGCATTATCGCGGATGATTTGACTGGCGCTAATGATTCAGGAGTGCAGCTGGCAAAAAAAGGGCTGACTGCCACTGTTATGATGGATCTTACCGGGAAAAACATTCAATCTGACCCTGATGTCTTAATTGTGGATACGGACAGCCGTGCAAAAACACAAGAAGAAGCATATGAAGCAGTAGAAAAAGCTGCTTCTCTTCTTTTTGAAAAAGGCTATGCTCATGTCTATAAAAAAGTGGATTCAACTTTGAGAGGAAATATATCAGCTGAACTGGCAGCGCTTGAAAAGGTATATCAGCCGGAAATCGTTGTTATTGCCCCAGCATTTCCCAAAATGAATCGTACAACGGTATCTGGACATCATTATGTAAATGGTGAACTGATTACAGAAACAGAGTTTGGAAGGGATCCAAAGACACCTGTAACGGAAAGCTTTCTTCCTCACATGTTAAAAAAGGATGCAGGAATGGATATTGCATTGATTGATCTGGCTTTGATCCGCGGGGACAAAGCAAAACTCCTTAAATTCATTGAAGAAGTTTTAGCGGCGGGTAAGAACTGGATTGTATGCGACAGTGAAAGAGAAGAGGATCTGCAGGTAATTGCCGAGATTTTCACAAGCCTTCAGAAAAAAACGGTTTGGACTGGTTCTGGTGCTCTAGTTGAATATTTACCCGAAGCATTAAAGCTTAAATCTCATAATGAAAATGCTCATGAGGAAAATAACATCAGGAAAACACTCACAGTTTCAGGGAGTCTGTCACAGGTTACAAGAAAACAGCTTTCCCGGATTAGAGAACTTGATCAATCTTATTTCGCAGAAATCAATCCTATCCAATTGGTTGATCAGTCAATAGATTTTGAAGAAGTCATTGAGAAAATTGGACAAAATCAGGATAATACCCATTTTGTTGTTTATGTAGATTCTTCCGATCAGAATCGGGATGCAGCCCGTATAGCGGGAGAGGCATTAGGATTATCAGGGAATGAGATTGGCGAACGGATTGCCATGGGACTGGGGCAAATTGCAAACAGACTTGTAAATAAGTTCCCGGAACTCGACGGCTTGATTTTAACAGGCGGGGACATTGCAAAAGCTGCTTGTTCAGAATTGGGTATACAGGAAATGGAGCTCTATGCAGAAATAGAGCCGGGTCTCCCTTTTGGCCGGCTGCGCAGCAGGAAAAAAGGCTATTGGGCTGTAACAAAAGCAGGGGGATTCGGCAATGAGCAATCCCTGGTGAATGCAATACATTATATGACAAGAAAGGTTGAGTGCAATGAGTCAAACTAAACCAGTAGTAGGCATTACAATGGGGGATGCAGCGGGGGTAGGACCGGAAATAATTTTAAAAAGCCTTGCCGATGCTGAAATGTATGAAATAAGCAACCCGCTTGTCATTGGTGATAAAAAAATTTTAGAGCGGGCCAAATCATTTGTTAACAGCGGGCTTGTTATTGAAGCGGTAAGTGCAGAGCAATTACGCGAGATCCCGTATAAGCATGGGGTAGTACATTGCCTTGATTTGGACCTTCTGCCGGAAGACCTCCCAATTGGGCAGGTGTCTCCGGAGGCTGGGAACGCAGCATTTCAATACTTAGCCAAAGCGATCGAAATGGCAAAAGAAAATCGGATTGATGCGATCTGTACTGCACCTTTAAACAAGGAAGCATTACAAAAGGGCGGCCATATGTATCCAGGCCATACAGAGATTTTAGCGGATTTGACCAATACGAAAGATTATTCCATGATGTTATCCGCACCAAACTTAAGAGTTATCCACGTGACAACACATGTCGGAATTATTGATGCAGTAAAAATGATCAACCCGGAAAGAGTGTATCACGTACTGAAGCTGGCTCATGACACATTGAAAAAAGCCGGCATTGAATCACCTAAAATCGCTGTTTGCGGAATCAATCCTCATGCAGGCGAAAATGGATTATTCGGATATGGCGAAGAGGAAGAAAAAGTCGTTCCTGGAGTAGAGAAAGCACAGGCAGAGGGGATTAATGCTATAGGGCCGCTGCCGGCTGACACATTATTTTTCAGAGCTGTGCGAGGCGACTTTGATATTGTCGTAGCCATGTATCATGATCAGGGGCATGGGCCAGTTAAGGTATTAGGGCTGGATGCCGGGGTTAATATCACAGTCGGCCTTCCCATCATCCGTACAAGCGTTGATCATGGTACAGCCTTTGATATTGCCGGAAAAGGCATAGCTGACGAGAAAAGCTTAATGGAGGCAATGAGTCAGGCAGTAGAGCTTGCTCCAAAGAATAAATAGGCTTAATTTAACCTGCCCGGGGATTATCAGGCTTCCCTAGGCAGGTTTTTTTAATCGAATAATGCTGATTCTATTATGAATAAATTATAAAAATTGATATCGTTACCCTCCCGCTTAATGCTAAAATAATAGAAAAACACAAAAATGAGGACTATATGAGTAAACGGACAGGTCAAATTTCACTTGTGATTATTTCGGTTCTATTTACCTCTTATCAAACCATTTTCTCGCATGAAACGTTTTTTACTTTTGATTTTTTTCTATTTACAGGTATTGCCTGGTTTGTAGGCTGGCAGTTTGACAAAAGCAGGTACTATGCAGAAAAAGCGCGGGCCAGCGAGGAAAGCTATAAAATGCTTCTGGAATCACTTCCCGTTTCCGTGCTCATACATAAGGACTTTGAGATCTTGTATGCAAACTCCTCTGCAGTCACCGAATTGTCGGCAACAAATAAAGCTGCATTAATTGGCAGGTCGCTACTTGATTTTATTGAGATGGACTATAAAGGCCGTTTGCAGGAACGTTATCAGTACATAAAGGCAGAGAAGCAGCTTTTAAACAATATAGAATATAAAATAAAACGTTTTGATGGAACCACTAGATTTTTCGAGATTTCATCGCTTTGTGTCGGATTTGAAGGAAAAGAGGCCGTACTTTCGATAGGAACAGATATTTCGGATAAAAAAGAAGAACAGGAAAAGCTCCTACGAAAATCAGAAAAATTGGCACTTCTGGGGCAAATGGCAGCCGGAATAGCACATGAAATCCGTAATCCTCTTACCTCGATCAAAGGGTTTGTTCAGCTTTTTAAATCCAGCAGCCAAAAAGAAGAGTATTTTGATATTGTGCTTTCGGAACTGGATCGCATTAATGGAATTGTCGGTGAATTTTTAGTGCTGGCCAAGCCGACTGCAGACATTTTTGAAAAGCAGGACCTGACAAAATTAATCAGTGAAGTGATTCTCCTGAGCAATACCCAGTCTATATTAAATAACGTCGAGATAATAGTAGAAAATAATTTTCATGCCCCAATGATTTATTGTGAAAAAAACCAATTGAAGCAGGTATTCCTGAATATTATTAAGAATGCGATTGAAGCAATGCCAGACGGCGGCCAATTAAGGATTAAAGTCATGAAAAAGACCGGCAATACCATTTCCGTTCAATTCATAGATCAAGGGGTAGGCATTTCGGAAGACCGGATTCCAAGCCTCGGGGAACCCTTCTATACAACAAAGGAAAAAGGAACCGGGCTGGGTCTGATGATTTGCTATAAAATTATCGAAAACCATAATGGCCGTTTAACTATCGAAAGCAAAGTTGGGGAAGGCACGAAGATGGAAATTGAACTTCCATTTGAGGGGGTTAATGTAGAAGGCAATGAAAATAGAAAAAACGTTCTGATTTAGAGAGCTGCAGTGCATGTAAAATGCACTGCCTTTTTTATCCGCAGCAAAAGTGCCACTTGCATAGAATGTTATAATTATAGTAAATAAATTAATTACGGTGATTATAGTGTTATATTTTCTTTTGCTCGGCTTTCTTTTTATAGGGGCTGTTGTATTTATCATACTGAAACAAATTAATATCAATACGGCTGCAATGGCGGCTGTGATGGCATTTGGCATTGTGACACAGGGCGTTTTGCTCAATTATTTTGGGATGCCTTTCTTTTTGGGAAGCTTGGGCAAGATTCTCAGTATAGCAGATTTAGCGTTATGGCTGGCATTCCTCGTCTCTATTGGTATAACCATTTCCAAAGGAGAGTTCAAGGAGCTGCATTACGTTAATCCCATTAATCGCTTTGGCATCGGAACCTGGGTGGCCGGCACTTCGATTTGCGGCATTATGTTCTTCAGGCAGTTTGGAGCAGGTGCGGAAGCCCAGGCGCTGGCGATTCTGAATGCGGGCTTATGGATAATTTATATTTGGATCAGCATAAGAGGTTTCAAGGAACTGGGAGCTGCACCTTTTGGCCGGCAGGCACATGGTGTTCTGCTGCTGACCACTGTCAGCACACAGTCACTTGTGCTCCTTTTTAATACAGTTTTTAAAGAGGTGCCTGTCTTTTTGAATGCCGCTCTTATTTTTACTGGATTGCTCTTTTATTTTATCAGTGCCTGGTTTATTCTGAAGCGTTATGCTGTTCGCGGATGGAATTTAGCGAAGGACTGGAATAATACCAATTGCATTTTTCACGGTGCTTTATCGATCAGCGGACTTGCCATGTTCAAATCGGGCATCGCTGCAGGTTCGATTGCCATGTGGTTTTGGCTGGTTGTTTTCCTGGTCTTTATGGTTGTTGAGGCTATTGAAATTATAAGACTTGCATGGCGCATTCAAATGTATGGCTTAAAAGAAGGCATCTTCACCTACGATGTGACACAGTGGAGCCGGATTTTTACTTTAGCAATGTTCTTTACGTTTACCTTTTTCATCGAGAGCCCTTTGCAGGCTATCATCCTGAATACAGGCATCTGGGTCATTTTATTGTTATTGGTTATTGAAATCTATTTAAGTGCTGATTCATTAAGAAGGAAACATGTGCGGATTCAGAAAGGAAAGTTCGATTTAAACGCAAGTTAAATTTGGCTATACGCAAATAAATAGAGTTATACGAAAGTAATTTTAGGCTATGCGATAATAAATATATTCCGAGTGAAGGAAAGTTTATAATTTCTTAAAAAAAGCCAGTCACATGCATTTTTGCAATGCGGATGGCTCTTTTTAGGTCTTTTGAACGGATTTTTAATTAGGCACTTATCCTGAGTATAGGACAAGTTTGCTTCCGGGAAGGCTGAAGGTAAGGAGGCGATGTATAAATGGGTACCTTTGAAGTGTTGTCTTTGATGATCAGTTTCGGTATGTTTGTTATCGCCATGCTCCAGTTCACAGATAGAGACAGGAATTCATGAACACGCTCGCGAGCGTGTTTTTTTTAGAGTTAAGAAAGGAAAATTTAACTTCAAGAACTGTCAAGCTCCAGCACCTGCCCCCTCGAGGTTAAATTATGTCTTGTTTCGACTCCTAGGGACTCGGGGTCATAAGCCGTTTCCTTTCTGAAGGAAACGGCTTATGCCTGAGGTCCGCAGGACAAGGAAGGCTTCGTCAGTATAAACATCGCACGACCAAAAGCGACAGCTTTTGGGAGGACGTGGCGTTCTTAGTCTGCGTTCCTTCGTGGGCAAGGCGCTTCCGCTTTTCTTAATTTGAAAGCTCCTTCTTTATGTCTTCTGCAGTTGTATCGATTTCTTCTCCCCAATGGTCATTGACCTTATTGAGCACAATTTTGCCTTTTGCATCCATAATTGCATAGCCTCTGTAGGCAGTGTCGCCATTTTTCATGCCAGCCTGTTCAATGAGCTTCATATCCGGATCAGAAATAAAAGGGAGGCTTTGACCCATCTTTTCCTCCAGAGCCTGATAAAGCTCAAGCTGCTGCTCAGGCTGATCATTGCTGACGATGTACATATTGGCATCCAGATCTTCTAATTTATCCATATTCTGATGCAGCTCGACCAGCTGCTGCTGACAGAGTCCTCAGGTGTATGTTGTGATAAAGAAGAAGACACTTGGCTTGTCCTGCGGGAAGGCAACTTCATTGCCGCTTTGGTCCTTTAAAGTAATCGGTTCCTGAGCCTGATCTTTACCGCAGGCCGTCAGAACAAGAAGTACGATTGCTAATAGGAACATGAACTTTTTCTTCATATGATCTCCATTTCTTGTAGTTATTATCTTTTCATTATGGCGGACTTTTTCGTTTTTCTCAATAAAAATGCACGATTGAGCGTTTAATCATAAAACAAACACACTCCTTTACAAGAGTGTGCGTTTTTTTGAAATATTGAGGGTTGTTCTAATGGATGAGCTTGCTTCGCTGCACTTTATAGATGAGCTTATCGAGCTCTTCTGAGTACATGAGCGTTTCAGGGTGTGACAATCCCTTGTTTTTTCCAACAGAAATCATCTTTTTGCGCAGGACATCGATGTCGTTGTGAAGTTTTTTTATAGCAGTCGAAGGTGTGTTCATTGATTCGGCTCCTAATCCGGGGATGAAATATTATATTCTATTATCGACAAATTAACCGGCAAATAAACAGATTCGACAAAACTTATAAAAAGATTACAAGTTTCTACAATGGTGAATGTGACCCATTCAGAAAGGCTTGTATTAATATTCCTGTAATCTATTATTCTCCCAGGTTTTACATAATATTAGAACAGGGTTAATATTTCGTCACTATTCTTAATGTGTAAACCATTATAGATAGGGGACGGAGACATTGAAGAAGAAAATGATTTCGGTTATTGGTGCGGCAGTTATTGGGCTAAATGCGTTTGGAGGAGGTGCGGCGCTGGCTAAAGACATGCATAGGGACATTGTAAATGTGTCACATCGCGGGGCTTCTGCTTATGCACCTGAGCATACAATCGCTGCATATGACATGGGCGAGAAAATGCATGGGGATTATATTGAATTGGATTTGCAGATGACAAAGGATGGGCATCTCATTGCGATGCACGACGTGACGCTAGACCGGACGACAGATGGAACAGGATCCGTAAAGGATTATACTTTAAATGAAATAAAGCAGCTTGATGCAGGCAGCTGGTTTAACGAGAAGTACCCGTATGCTTCAAAAGCGGAATACGAAGGCTTAAAGGTGCCGACACTTGAAGAGGTTTTCAAGAAGTTTGGAAAAAACAACAGCTATTACATTGAAACAAAATCACCGGATGTTTATCCCGGCATGGAAAAAGAACTGCTCCGTCTGGTTGAAAAGTATAAGATTAATAAAGATAAACTGCTCGTCCAGTCATTCAGCCCTCAAAGTCTTAAAGTGATGAATGAATTGGACCCTGCTATTAAACTTGTACAATTAATTTCATATAAAGCAAACGCAGAAATAACTGATGAAGAGATTATGGAAATAAAGCAGTACGCGATGGGCATTGGTCCTAACCATACGTATTTAAATGAGGAATATGTTCAAAAGGTTGTGAACAGCGGTCTTGAACTGCATCCGTATACTGTCAACGACAAGGAAAGAATGAAGCAGCTGATCAATTGGGGAGTAACCGGTATGTTCACAAACCATCCGGATTTGCTTCATGATGTGAAAAAAGGGAGATAAATAGAAGAACACCGGGACCTGCTATTAGTATTTAAACCAACACCAGCATAGTGAAAAATTGCTAAAAGGGCTTGAACATGTTATTTCAAAGTGATATGATTTTTATTAGTTCAAAAATCTGTCACATTTTGATTTGAGATAGCGAACCTGTCGTCGGTTAAAATGCCATCAGATTCTATTAGATTAACAGTTGGTCCTTTAAGCAGCGCATCCTGCTTGATACTAACCGTCAATCCTTCTTCAGCATACCCCAATACGGGAATGCGGGAGAGATTGGCGGTTTTTTTGTTTCAGGAAACCATCTTGAAACCGCTTTACAAAGGTACAAGTATTACGAGGGGGAAAAAGAGTGAAAAAGACAAAAAATCGGTGGCTGATTGCCGCCTCGGCCGTAGGGATTCATATCTCCATCGGTTCGGTTTACGCCTGGAGCAACTTTACCAATCCATTGATTGAGCAGTTTGGCTGGTCATCAAAGGAAGTACAGCTGACCTTCAGTTTGGCGATTCTATTTCTGGGATTGTCAGCAGCATTTCTTGGCCACTTTGTTGAAAAGCATGGACCAAAAAAGGCTGGTCTTCTGGCAGCAGGATTTTTCGGGGCCGGCATGCTTGGAGCCGGATTGGCCGTAAATATGGGTTCATTGCCATTTTTGTACATAACCTATGGCGTTCTTGGGGGAATTGGTTTAGGGGTAGGCTATATTGCACCTGTATCCACACTGGTAAAATGGTTCCCTGACCGCCGCGGATTTGCAACTGGCCTGGCCATCATGGGATTTGGCTTTGCTGCAGCGGTAGCGAGCCCTGTCATGGATGGTCTGATTAAATCTGTTGGTACTGCTAACACGTTCTTTATTTTAGGTGCAGCATACTTGATTATTATGACATTATCATCTTTATACCTAGAAAAGCCGCCTGAAGGCTGGGCACCTGAAGGCATGAAGGAAAAAGCTGCAGCCGGAAAAATCAAAATCAAACAGGATTTAGCACAGTTAACGGCGAATGAAGCAGTAAAGACAACCCGATTCTATTATTTATGGTTCATGCTGTTCATTAATGTAACGTGCGGAATTGCGATTTTATCTGCTGCAAAGCCGCTGGCACAGGAAAGCATAGGCCTGACAACGGCAGAAGCAGCCACCCTTGTAGGAGTGCTTGGCATCTTTAATGGACTGGGCCGTCTTGCATGGGCATCCATTTCTGACTATATTGGCCGCCCGAACACGTATACGATTTTCTTCGTATCACAGATCGCCCTATTCCTTTTGCTGCCGATCACAAAAGAAGCGATTCTTTTCCAGATTATGCTTGCTGTTGTGTACACCATGTATGGCGGAGGATTCTCATCCATCCCGGCATTTATCGGCGACGTTTTTGGAACGAAGCAGCTTGGCGCCATTCACGGCTACATCCTTACAGCCTGGGCAGCAGCTGGTCTTGCAGGCCCGATGTTTGCAGCATGGATGAAGGATTCAACAGGAAGCTATGCTTCAAGTCTGACAAGCTTTGCCGGACTTTTTGTGTTGGCACTCATTGTGTCAATCCTAATCCGTTTTGATATGAAAAAATTGCGCAGGCAAAATGAAGCAAATGATCGTTTGGCAAGTTAAATTTTAATAATAACAGCATTCAAGATAGATAGTGTCTAGCTCCAGCGCCTAGCCCCTCGGGTCATAAGCCAAATCACTCCAGAAATCAGGACAAGGAACGCTTCGTCAGCGATACATCGCCCGACCCAAGCTTGCTTAGGGAGGTTTCCTGCGTGATTCGTCTTATACCTGTCGGACTTGCACAGGATGTGCTGGCTTCAACGTTCGCCACAGGACGTGGCGGTTTTTAGTTGAAGTTCATCTGAGCAAGGCGCTTCCGCTTTTCTATTGGTATGGCACTTGGCAGCGACCCTGCTAAAGACTAACCGCCGCAGAAATCAGCATCTAGTATTTAGAGGCTTTTTGCGGCGGTTTTTTATGAAAAAAGGGAAAATTTAATCCATTTACCCATATACAATAATTAATGCAACTTAACCATTGAGAATTAAGAGATTCAGGATCTCTATTAAATAGAAAAAGATAAAGGAGTGTTTCAGATGGGAAAAACAAAACATCCAGGACCTCAGAATAAAAAGGCCATGCCGGATCCAAAGCATTGGGTGAGTCCGATTCCGTTCGGGCTTGGCAAAATAAAGCCAAAGCATATGAGGGATACAGCAAAAATCCTATGGGAAAACAAAGATAATATTGGCTATGCCACAAATATACTGACAAAAGGTGTCTGCGACGGCTGTGCGCTTGGCGTTTCCGGTCTTTATGACCAGACGCTTAAAGGACCGCATGTTTGTACAACACGTTTAAATGTTCTTCGTTTAAACACAGCCGGTGCGATTAAACCGGACATTTTGCATGCTGATATTGATGAGCTGCGCAAATATGACAGCACGGAGCTTCGCAAGCTCGGCCGCATCCCTTATCCGATGATCCGCAGAAAAGGGGAGCGCAAATTCTCCCGGATCACTTGGGATGATGCGATGAACATGATTGCTGAAAAAATGAAGGTGCTCGATCCAAAGCAGTATGCGTTCTACCTGACGAGCCGCGGAATTACGAATGAATCCTATTATGTGGCCGCAAAAGCTGCCCGCTTCCTGGGAACGAATCATATCGATAATGCAAGCCGCATTTGCCATTCTCCTTCTAAAACCGCGTTGAAGCGTTCCATTGGAGTAGGTGCTTCCACAGCCAACTACCTTGACTGGATCGGAACGGATGTCCTTTTATTCTGGGGAAGCGTGGCTTCCAACAGCTCGCCTGTATCATCCAAATATATGCTTGAAGCGAAAAAGAACGGCACAAAAATTATTGTCGTTAATCCATATAAAGAGCCGGCGATGGACAAATACTGGATTCCATCAAACCCTGAATCAGCTTTATTCGGCACAAAAATCGCTGATGACTTTTATCAGGTCAACATCGGCGGAGACATTGCCTTTATGCACGGCATCATGAAGCATTGGTTTGACATGGAGAAAGCGGAGCGCGGTTCTGCCATCAACCATAATTTTGTAAACGAGCATGTGAATGGCTACGAGGATTTGAAAAAGAAAGTGAAAGAGCAGTCATGGGAAGATATTATTAAATCTTCCGGTGTAACGAAAGATCGTATCATTGAGCTTGCGGAACTGCTTGCGAACAGCAAAAATGCTGTCTATGCATGGGCTCTTGGCCTGACCATGCATTCCTTTGCGACAGATAATATCTCACAGGTTGCGAATCTTGCGCTGCTTCGCGGCCATCTGGGCCGAAAGCATAATGGTTTGATGCCATTCCGCGGCCATTCATCTGTACAGGGAAGCGGTGAAATGGGTGCCGATCCATTCGTATTGCCTGGCGGTGACTTTTATGGAGACAATTTTACCCGCATTCAAAATCTTTGGGGCTTTGAGCTTGAGAAATGGCAGGGTGATATTGTCGGGATGACACTGGAGAATATTCTGCTGCCTGAAGACCATGAACGGAAAATCAAGCTTTACTATCTATCAGGCGGTAACTTCCTTGAGACAATGCCAGATCCTGATTTTATCGAAAAAGCTCTTTCTGAACTGGATATCCGCGTTCACCAGGATATTATTTTAAATACGTCTACCCTTGTTGATGCAAAAGAAGCGGTAATCGTGCTGCCTGCTAAAACAAGGTACGAGCAGGAGGGCGGCGGTACCTCCACTTCAACGGAGAGAATGGTGTACTTCAGTCCTGAAATTGAAGGAAATAAAAACAAGATTGAAGAGGCACGCGAAGAGTGGAAAATTTATATCGATCTGGCGAAACGCGTTAAGCCTGAAACTGCCCATCTTGTTGATTTTAAAGATGCACAGGAAATCCGGGATGAAATTGCAGTGGCGAATCCTAATTATGATGGCATCCAGCATCTGAAAAAAGCAGGGGATGTCTTCCAATGGGGCGGAGCATGGCTTTGCGAGGACGGCATTTGCCCGACTCCGGATGGAAAAGGCACACTGATTACGGTCGATATTCCTGACCTTGGCAAAAAAGAAGGCCAGTTCATCGTCACATCCCGCCGCGGCAAGCAGTTCAATTCCATGGTCTACAAAGAAGTGGACCCGCTGAATGGTGCCGGTAGATATGATGTATTAATGAATGCTGAAGATGGAAAAGACTTAAGTATTGCAGAAGGTGAAGGCATCGTCCTTTACAACGGATTCGGTGTCTTCCAGGGCAGAGCTAAATTCGTCGATATCGCCCGCGGCAACGTCGAAGTCCATTTTCCTGAAGGAAACTTCCTATTACCAAGAGGCCGCTACGAAAAATTCGCTGGTATCCCTGACTATAACATCACAGTTACCCTCGAAAAAGCGGACCGCTACAATGCCCGCAAAGACGTGGAATATAACGAAAAACACATCGCTGAAGATGAAATTGATGCACCAGCATAAAAGGAGGGAGATGGCTTTTGGGCCATCTCTTTTCTATGATTGAAAGAGTGATTTTGAGAGGATATGGGGATTAACGGCCAAATTGAATATCATTCAACGAAATTAGGATTGAATCCGGATGAATAACGCCGAAAAGAGACCTGTCTCAGGAAGAATGGTAGTTAATCAGAAGGAATAATATCGAAAAGAGCGTGGTCTCTGAGAAAATGGTAGTTAATTAGAGGGAATAACGCCGAAAATGAGCGAGCCACCAGGAAAATGGGAGTTAATCTGAAGGAATAAAGCCGAAAATGAGCGAGCCACCAGGAAAATGGGAGTTAATCCAAAGGAATAAAGCCGAAAATGAGCGAGCCACCAGGAAAATGGGAGTTAATCCGAAGGAATAAAGCCGAAAATGAGCGAGCCACCAGGAAAATGGTAGTTAATCCGAAGGAATAAAGCCGAAAATGAGCGAGCCACTAGGAAAATGGGAGTTAATCCGAAAAGTGAACAGCCCCAAGAAACGTCTGCCCAATTTCTAAAATAGGCTCGTCCCTCTGCGACATCCATTATTTCCCTTCGTCATATATAATGAGGTGAAAATAATGAAGAAAATTAAACACGCAATTGCAGCAGGCGTCATATCTCTGGCAGTTATTTTTTCAGGGGGATCAGTTTTAGCGGACCACAGCGGAGATAAAGAAATAGCTGTGGTGAAAAAAGGGGATACAATCTATTCCCTGTCTAAGAAGCATCATCTGAATGTGACGCAGATTAAGGAGCTGAATGATTTAACAGGTACGACCATCTATCCCGGTCAGCGTCTCATTTTATCCGGGGAGGAAGCTGGATACCATAAGATTATTGCCGGTTCTTTCAGTAAAAAAGAGAATGCGGAAAAGCGGGCAGCATTGCTGAAGAAAAAAGAAATCCCTGCCGCAATTAGCACGGCTGTCATTGATGGCAAAACCTATTACCGTGTGCAGGCAGGTGCTTTTAAGGACAGGAGGAATGCTGTGAATGGGCTGGAGACAGTCAAAAAAGAAGGAATTAAAGATGCCTTCATTCTTTCCAGCGGTGAGCTTCAAATTTTTGGCTTAAAGCCTGGAGATGCCTATGATGACATCATATCGAGAATGGGAAAGCCAAAAAAGACTGAGACTCAGCTCAATATTAAAACGCTTTACTACCAGGCTGATGGTGCCGGTGTAAGGGCAACCTTAAATATGAAGGATGGTACAATTGGCAGTCTTGCTGTATATCCGGAATATTTAAGCCCGCGTATGTTACCTGCTCTTCCCTTTACGAAGGCCGAAGTTGTTAAAATGTATGGAGATGCTAACAAGACAAAAACGGTCACTTGTTACGAATCAGCCAAGTGTGAAGAGTTAACCTACCAGCTTGATCATTTCGAACTCAAAGTACGGATTGACAGGGATCAAACCACTGTTCAGGTTCTTGAAATAACCGATCTATCTTATCGATAATACTATTTGGAGGCCTCCTGAGCCTCCGTTCTTTTTTTGAAGGAATATTCTTCCTTTTGAAGAATACCTATATAGCTGGGTATTATTTACCAAATCAGGAGGGAAGGTTATGGAACAAAGAAAATGGACACCGATAAAGGAAATGGACGGATCAAATACGCTTGTTTGGGGTGATAAGCCGGAAGTGCTGCCTGAACAGGCATTTATCTCACTGACAAGAGGGGAAGGATTAAATCCCATTCAATTGTTTATTAATCAGGTGCTTACATTATTGGTAATGAATTAGATGAAAAAAGCACCGGGTCTAATCTATGCTGAACTAAATGGCGAACTAATGAAATGGAAGGGAAACGGGCAGACCATGTCCGTATGGGACGGAAAGATGATGCCGAAATTCCGTAATCACAATACACATGGTTTTGCGATGAGATTTTTTACTTGGATCATCCATCGGAAAAACACAAAAAACTACTATCTTACATATTCTGCAAATGAGACAATCCCCACCGTTCCTGAGGTGAGAGATATCTTAAGAAAATACGGCAAGTTTTATGAAGGAGGTGTTCTTGCCAGGAAGGCTGGACCGCCAAAATTTGAGAAAGATAAGAAGTCTTCATAAAGAAACCAGCTCCAATTATTGTTTTGGAGCCGGAATTTTTTGCTTTTCTGAAGAATTACTAATCAATCCCATTATTCCGCGCGTCATCAGGAAAGTCGCCAATATAGATACGAAGCTATAATAGGAATTCCATGATTTCTTATATTTGATTAACTGTGTGTGTTTTTCAAGAAAATGCTCTGCGATTGCCGATGGAACACTAAAAATCAGGGACTTCAGCAGGATGCCCTTTAGTCCGCTATTTTGGGTCTGCTGATTAAAATAAACACACGTGACAGGAAAAATGATATAGCTGAATAGTACACTGACATCAAACGTTTTAAACAGATTAACCGGGTACTTGAGATAGCCTTTTCGCACTAAGAGATTATCTAAGAAGGTGGCAATATAGCTTTTCAAAAAGAACACGATAAGCCAGTCTTTTATAGGAGGCTTTCTGACCAGATGAAAAAAAGCCCCAATTCCGAAAATAAACAGGCTGCGCAGCAGATTTCGTTCAAACTTTCGTCCCAATTGCAATTTCTCCTTTGTAACCTGGTGTATCTAAAAAATCAGGTTAAGGCTTTAGTATAACTTTAATGCATTCCTCTGTTTTCGGATCAAATGCTTCATAACCATGCTTTCAGAACTTCATGTGTTTGCATTGTTTCATGGTAGCCAAGGCCTAACTCGTCCATAATTACCCCTCCTTTTAACTGTTAATGTTTCTTCTTTCAGCTGCTTTATGCGTAATTCACAGTGCCTGGCAGAAGAAATAAATACCACAGGTTTCGAAAGTGGGATATGAGCAAAATGAGTATATAAATGTATGGGAGGATTATTTATGATGAGTGAAATGGGTTTGCATGAAACATTGGAGCTTCATGAGCTTCTGGTTTTTAAAAACCTGTGTCTCATTAAATCGGTAGCTATGGGCGGAATGTCTGATCAGGTAATTGCAACGGATTTTTTTCTCCGCGAAAGCGGGCATCCGGAATATTGCATTTGCCCTTACAGGTAGAAACTCATGAAAAAATAACTAATGACATGATCAGCAGGGGAACCTATTATCCGCATAAAAAAACAGCTGGAAACGGATATGAAAATTACTGAAACCGCATTGAAGCTAAGTGAAAAGAGTTAATTGGTCTAGACAGGAAAAAACTTCTATTGAATCCTCGTGTAAATTATATTATTATAATAAAACAAGCTGCATTGTACGTAATCATACTAAAGTTTTAACCTTTAAGCTGAAATAGGGAGTTTAACATCGGAACAGGAATGACAAGCCTCTGTCTATAAGACAAGGAGGACAGGCAGGAATGTTTCTGCGAACACCCACTTTGAGGAGTGGTGGTTTAAAACTTTCTTATCACAGTTACGGCAAAAGCGGCTACATACTTATGTTATCAAACCAGTTTCCAATCGGGGGCTGGTTTTTTTACATATTTAAATTATAATTACTCTGTAACTAAAGCATCAGGAGGAAAAATGAAAAAACTGCTTAAAATTATATTATGGATCATCTTGCTATTAGGAATTGCCTTTTTGCTCTTTGAAGTATCGAAGTCCAGGAACTTTCAGTTTTTCGGCGGCCTTGTTAATAAAGCAGATACAGAGGACAAAGTCGCAGCCATGACTTTTGATGATGGACCTGGCGTTAATACCGATGAAATCTTAACGATTTTACGGGAAGAGGATGTTAAAGCCACTTTCTATTTAACAGGAAAAGAGATTGAACATCATATGAAAGATGCGAAAAAAATTGTGGGAGAAGGGCATGAAATCGGCAATCATTCCTACTCTCATTCCCGTATGGTATTAAAATCTCCCACTTTTATCAAAGAAGAAATTGAGAAAACAGATGATTTAATCAGGCAGACAGGCTATGAAGGAGAAATTCATTTTCGCCCTCCATACGGGAAAAAGTTATTTCTCCTGCCTTACTACTTGTCTAAACAGGAGCGAAAGACGGTATTGTGGAATATCGAGCCTGAAAGTTTTCCGGACATAGAAGGGGATGCAGATAAAATCACGGAGTATGTGGCGGAAAATATAGAACCAGGCTCCATCATTCTTCTTCATGTCATGTATGAAAGCCGGGAAGAGTCTCTGAAATCTGTTAAGAAAATAATTGCTTCATTAAAAGAGCAAGGATACCAAATGACCACCGTTTCGGACTTGCTGAAACATCAAAAATAGAGCTGTCTATACAGCTCTATCTCCCTTTTACCCCATACAGAATGCAGCCAACCCCGCAAAGCACCCATAAGATCTTGCTTAATGAAACTTTATCCGCCATTCCGGTCAATCCAATGACTGTCGTCAAGAGAAGCACAGGCGGTCCAATAAGGGCCAGTGAACTATTCATAACCAATGCTTTTTCGATATCATTCATTTTTAAGATTAATAGTGCAACAAAAATTTCAATGCTCCCGGAAATAAGGCGCAGAATGGCCATACCTAGAATCGCTTTATCAAGAAAAAGAAACATCACGTACCTCCTAAACCTTCTTGTCGTCATTATATGAGAGCTGACCGAAATGAAGGACAAGTTTTCAAAAGAAAATATTTCATAAGTATTACAAATATTACGAATTGCGATGATTGGATGTTTTTCCAGAATCCTCAGAATGCTCCTGGAAGTATTTCTCTTTGCTTTAAGACTTAGGTATTTCTTAGACTATAAAACTTAAAAATACCCCCTTGCAGGATTTCCAGATGGAAGAATAATGCAAAATCAGCTGATCGTTTTTACTTAAATAATCTATTCTTAACGCAGCTGTAATCCTTTTCCATAAGGGATTCAGTAAAATAAAAGTAAGGGGGAATGGCTATGGAAAAAGCTATTTTAAATCATATTGACTTATTGGAAATGCTGGATGGATTGTTAAGAGAACCAAAATTATTCTGGGAAAATTTCTACGAAGACCGGGATAAAGAGATTCCATTTTTCAAAGTGAAAGGGCCGGATGAAAATCTGTCTGAGTATATTCAAAATGGCATGCAGGCGGGGAAGGCACTCGAAATTGGATGCGGCCCAGGAAGGAATGCCATTTTTCTGGCGAAGAATGGGGTACAGGTGGATGCTATCGATTTTTCCGAAAGGGCGGTCAAATGGGCAGGTGAAAGAGCAAATGAAGCACAGGTAAAAATTAATTTTGAATGTGTATCTCTATTCGACTTTCATTTTGAACCTCAAAGCTATGATTTTATTTATGACAGCGGCATGTTTCATCACCTTCCGCCCCACAGAAGGCTTACATACCTGGAAATAATCAAAGCGGCACTCAATCCTGGTGGAAAATTTGGATTGGTATGTTTTAATCCGGATGGAGCACTTCCCACGCAGGACTGGGAGGTGTATCGTATCGGCAGCCTAAAGGGAGGCATCGGATACACGGAGGAACGATTGAAAGAGATCTTTCAAGATGACTTTCATTTTCTGGAGCTTAGAACGATGAAAAAAATACAGCAGCCCAGTGATCTATTTGGGGAAGATTTTTTATGGACGTGTTTGATGAGCTTAAAATAAATTCAGGAGGAGAACATGACAAGGAAAGTGACTGTTACCTGCTATAATCCTGATTGGAAATTTAAATTTCAAAGTGAGTCAGAGTTAATCAAGACCATTTTTCAAGAAGAAATTCTGGCCATTCACCATATTGGGAGCACATCGGTTCCTGGTCTGGCAGCTAAGCCCGTCATTGATATATTGCCTGTCGTAATAGATATTGAGAGGGTTGACCGCTTTAATACGGAAATGATTTCACTGGGTTTTGAGCCCCGTGGAGAAAACGGACTGCCTGGCCGGCGGTATTTTCAGAAAGGGGGAAATCTGCGGACACACCATGTCCATATCTATGAAAAAGGGAGTCCTGAAATCACGCGCCATCTTGCTTTTCGTGATTACCTAAGAGCAAACGGAGAAGACGCAAAACAATATGGAACCTTAAAATTGGAGTTAGCGAAACAGTTTCCCTTTGACATAGATTCCTATATAAAAGGGAAGGAAGCACTTGTGCAGGAAATTGAGATGAAGGCAATAGATTGGTACAAAAAGAAGCATTCATTCTAGGTTGAATAGTTAATTTTATACTTTCTTTGGACTGAAAGAGGTAATTTGTTTTTAATAGATTGCAGACCCGGGGCAACTTCGGACTCAGAAAAAGGAAATCGTCCCCTTAGAGTCCGAACCCAGGTCAACTTCGGACATAGAAAAGGGAAAACACACACGTAGAGTCCGAACCCGGGTCAGCTTCGGACACAAAAAAGGAAAAATGTGCCCGCAGAGTCCGAACCCGGGGCAACTTCGGACACAGAAAAGGGAAAACGCACACGCAGAGTCCGAACCCGGGCAATTTCGGACACAGAAAAGGGAAAAGGGCCACGCAGAGTCCGAACCCGGTGCAACTTCGGACATAGAAAAGGGAAAACACGCCCTTAGAGTCCGAACCCAGGTCAACTTCGGACACAAAAAAGAGAAAACGCCCCCTTAGAGTCCGAACCCGGGCCAACTTCGGACACAAAAAAAGAAAAACACGCCCTTAGAGTCCGAACCCGGGTCAACTTCGGACACAGAAAAGGGAAAACGCACACGCAGAGTCCGAACCCGCCGCTGCAAAAACAAGAAGAAGCAAAAATCTACCGCCTAGCCCTAATCCCAGGTAACAGCACCATAGTGCAGCCCCAATCTAAGCAGCTAGCATTAACAATCCCTTACTCATAATTCCGTTCAATAATGAAATGAGCATAATCCCCGCGGAACATCGTTTTGGAATACTCGATTAAGCTTCCGTCTTCAATATGGGCATAGGTCTCAAGCGAGAAACACGGTGTTTCAGGTTTGATGTTTAGCAGTTCACTAATTTCTTCTTCAGGGAACCCTATTTCTAAATGCTCCACTGTCTTTTGGATTTTTAATCTGTATTGATTCTGCAGCAAATGGTATAAGGATTTTTCACAGGCCTCCCGGTTCAAGCTGGGGGTCTTTTTCCACGGCAGGAAGGCTTTTTCATATTGAATTGGTTCTTCATCAGCAAACCTGATTCGTTCGAGAACATTAACCGGGTCGCCTTCTGACAGGTCAAAGACTTCTGCTAAGAAGGAGTCGGCAGGGATGACTTCCAGGTTTATGACTTTTATGAGCGGGTTCTTTCCCTGCATCGCCATTTGCTTTGAAAAGTTTTCCACTGTAGAGGTCAGGCGCTGCTTCACTTTATTGCTTGATACAAATGTGCCTCTGCCTTGCTGGCGATAAATATGGCCTTCTATGCTCAGCTGCTGGAGTGCTGTTCTAATAGTCGTCCGGCTGACTCCGTATTTTTCACAAAACTCCGCTTCTGTCGGCAATTTGGTATCCGGTTTGTATTCACCGTTTCTGATAAGTTCAAGAATGCTTTCTTTAACCTTTAAGTGCAGGGCGCTTTCCTCGGCAAAACCGTCTTTCATTCCCGTTCCTCCTACTCTGTTCTTCTATCTATTATTCCATAGAATATATTGTCATATCAATTATAAAATAATTTGTAATAACAAATTTTAAAAATGTATTGAAAAATAGAATATTTGTAATTACAATTAATTTCAAGCATAAGGTATTAAAAGGAGGTGATGACTTCAAAAAAGAAATATCTTTGAATTAAATTGACTGAATAATCTGTTTTATTGATGGTACTATTAAGTTAAGCAATTATTTTATTTTTTTGAGATCGCTTACAGAAAAAAAAAGGGGGGTAATCATGAATATTTTGTTGTGCTGTTCGGCTGGAATGTCTACAAGTCTCCTGGTGACAAAGATGAAAGCTAGCGCTGAAAGCCAGGGGATCGACTGTAAAATCTGGGCTGTTGGCAACGGGGAGGTTCGAAGCCATATTGATTCGGCAGATGTCCTGCTGCTGGGACCGCAGATTCGATTTATGACCGAGCAATTAAAGAAGGAGGCAGGAGGCAGAATTTCGGTAGCTCCCATAAACCCGATGCATTATGGCTTATGTAATGGCGAGGAAGTATTAAAGCAGGCTATCTCATTGATAAAGGGTGAATAGTGATGATGACATTTATTGAGAAATATATCATGCCTTATGCTGTGAAATTCGGCAATAACAGGCATTTGCTTGCTATCCGGGATGCCTTGATCGGGATGATCGCCATCACAATGGTGGGATCGTTTGCTGTTCTATTTAATAATTTGGGGGAAATCATTAAGCCGTACGGCAGACTCATGGAAAGTATTTTCGGCGAATCCTGGAAAACACTTGGCGGAGATATCTGGTGGGGCACCTTTGCCTTCTTAACCATATTCGCTGTATTTGGCATATCCCACAGGCTTGCCAAATCGTATGGGGATGATGGATTCGAGGCGATGCTGGTTGCCGCAGCCTGCTTCTTCCTCTTAATCCCTCAGGTAGGCCAGGTGCCGGATGCGGAAGGTGCCTGGGGCTTCATTGGCTATGGATACTTTAATGCAACGGCTTTATTTACTGGAATTGTGGTGGCACTTCTTGCGACCGAATTATTTATCCGTCTGACCAGGGTAAAAGCCTTCATTATCAAACTGCCGGACGGAGTTCCACCAGCCGTTGCAGGGGCTTTTGCCAAACTGGTGCCGGGCATGCTGACGATTTTCCTATTTGGAGTGGCAGGCCTTCTGTTCAGAAAAATGACAAATGGTGAATTTTTGAATGACTGGCTGAATACAACCCTTGTAGCACCTTTGACAAATGCTGCCGATTCACTGCCATTTGCGATCCTTATAGTCTTTCTGGTACATGGTTTTTGGTCGGTTGGCCTTCATGGACCAAATATTCTTGGGGGTGTTACAACGCCTTTATTTACATCTCTTGGAACCAAAAATACAGATTTATATGCTCAGGGAGTGACGGATCTTGATAAGTATGCCATTCTCGCAGGGCCATTTCTGGATGCCTTCGTATATCTGGGCGGCTCAGGAGCAACTCTCGGACTTATCATTTCCATGTTTATTGCAGGACGTAAGCGGCATAAGCAGCTGCTTGCATTAGGAACGCCGCCTGGTATTTTTCAAATCAATGAACCATTATTATTCGGGCTTCCAATTGTGTTAAATCCAATCTGGCTGATTCCGTTTATTTCAGCACCAGTCATCATGACGGCAGTAGCGTATCTGGCTATTAAATGGGGCCTTGTTTATCCAGTGGTTGTGGCAAGCATCCCTTGGGTGACGCCTGCAGGAATTGGCGGCTATCTTGCAACAGGAGGACATATCTCCGGTGCAGTGCTGGCACTTGTGAATTTAGCCATTTCCATTGTCATTTACCTGCCATTTGTCTATATAACAGGGAAAATGGATGAAAAGAAACTGAAGCAGGTGCAGCCGGAACAAACACCAACAATTCAAGGTTAGGCGGGTTAAAGAATGGATAAAGAAAAGCTTTATCAAATTTCATTTCAGCTTATTTTGCACAGCGGGAATGCCAGAAGTCTCGCTATGGAATCCATCCGGGAAGCAAAGGCAGGCAAGTTCGATGCGGCGGAAGCTAAAATCCGGGAAGCCGAGGAGGAATTTGTGCTGGCACACAGACATCAAACGGAGTTAATTCAGGGCGAAGCTTCCGGAGCTCAATTCGATCTGCCCATCATTCTTGTCCATGCCCAGGATCATTTGATGAATGCACTCACTGTCAAAGACATGGCACAGGAATTCATCGACCTATACAAGAAACTAGACTAAGAGAGGTAACAGAATGGCACAGCAACCAGATAGTATAAAGATTGCCGTGATCGGCGGAGGTTCAAGCTATACACCTGAATTAATTGAAGGATTTATCAAAAGACATCAGGAATTGCCTGTCAGGGAAATTTGGCTTGTGGATGTGGAGGAAGGACGAAATAAGCTCGAGATTGTAGGGCAATTAGCGAAACGGATGGTTGAAAAAGCCGGTGTTCCCATAGAGATTCAGCTTACATTGGATAGGAAAAAAGCGCTTAAGGGTGCCGACTTTGTTACAACCCAATTCCGTGTAGGACTTTTGGCTGCAAGAGCGAAGGACGAGAGAATTCCGCTGAAATATGGAGTGCTGGGCCAGGAAACCAATGGACCGGGGGGGTTTTTCAAGGCCCTCCGAACCATTCCAGTCATTATGGAGATCTGCCGTGAAATGGAAGAGTTGTGTCCAAATGCATGGCTCATCAATTTTACCAATCCAGCAGGGATAATTACAGAAGCAGTCATGCGATACAGCAGCATCAAAAAAGTGGTTGGTTTATGCAATGTGCCGATTGGAATGGAGATGGGGGCAGCACAGTTAATGAATGTGGACCACAGCAGAGTAAGGATTGATTTTGCCGGACTCAATCACCTTGTCTATGGACTTGATGTCTATGTCGATGGAGTGAGCGTCAAGGAAGAGCTGCTGAAAAAGCTTACAGACAAAGAAAAATCAATCACAATGAAGAACATCCATGCGATGGGATGGGAACCGGAATTCCTGCAGGCATTAAATGTGCTTCCTTGTCCTTACCATAATTACTACTATAAGACCCGTGAAATGGTGGAAAAAGAAATTAAATCAGCTTCAGAAGGCGGTACACGGGCTGAAGTGGTTAAAATGCTGGAGGATGAGCTGTTTCAGTTATATCAGAATCCAGATCTTGCTGAAAAGCCTTCCCAGCTTGAAAAAAGGGGAGGCGCTTATTATAGTGATGCGGCATGCAGACTCATTCATTCGATATATACAGATAAAAGGGATATACAGCCGGTTAACACCCGGAATAGTGGTGCTATTGCAGGCCTTCCGTCAGATTCAGCCGTGGAAGTCAGCTGCATTATAACGAAGGATGGGCCAAAGCCGTTAGCGATCGGAGAACTTCCAGTTTCAGTCAGGGGACTGGTTCAATCTATTAAATCCTTTGAAAGGGTGACCATAGAAGCGGCCTTGACTGGTGATTATAATACTGCTCTGCTCGCACTGACAATAAATCCGCTGGTGAGTTCCGACAAAATAGCGAAAAAAATACTTGATGAAATGCTCGAAGCCCATCGTTGCTATTTGCCGCAATTTCAATAAAATTTTGCAGGGCAGCATTATTTTCAGGCTGCCTTGCATCTATTTAACCGGAGGCCTCTAAATATGATAAAACTCATCGTCAATGCAGATGATTTTGGATATAGTCCCGGCGTGAATTATGGAATTTTGCACAGCTATTTATATGGAATTGTCAATTCCGCCACCATGATGATGAATATGGCCGGAACCAGGCAGGCCCTGGCTATGGCTAAACAATATCCGGGGTTACGAACTGGCGTTCATTTAGTCCTCACAAGCGGGAAGCCGTTATTAACAGATTTAGTGACCTTAACTAATAAAGATGGGTACTTTAGATCTCAGGGGGATTTAGAGGGAATCTCTCTTGAAGAATTGGAACTGGAGTGGTCTGCACAAATTGACCGTTTTATCGGGGCTGGTCTTACGCCTTCCCATTTGGATAGCCATCATCACGTTCATACACGCGAAGAGTTTCTCCCAGTAGTTCAGAGCCTGTCCAATAAATACGGTCTCCCCTTCAGAGTCAATGGCAATTTTGCGCTTGAAGGGGTCAAAAGCCATACGGACAGGTGCTTATTCGATTTTTACGGAGATGGCATTCAGGAAGACTATTTCAGCACGCTGGCAGAAAAGGCTGAAGACGGGGAAACAGTGGAAGTCATGTGCCATCCGGCATTTGCAGATCAATTGCTTATGGAGGGGTCTTCTTATAATTTAATGCGCTTAAAGGAACTCAGAATACTATGCTCTGCAAAACTTCCGTCTAATATAAAACTGATATATTAAAAAAACAGTGTCCGTCTCGGGACACTGTTTTTTAGTCAATTACTTCTTTATTTTCTTCATCTCATCTGCAACAAACTCAACGTCTGTTCCAACAATGATCTGCAGGTTCGTTTTGCTTAATTTCATGATTCCTTTAGCACCATGTGCCTTCAGTGCGCTTTCCTTCACTTTTTCCATATCCGCAATGTTTAAGCGCAGGCGTGTCGCACAGTTATCAATAGAAGTAATGTTGTCAGCACCGCCAATATCTTTAATAAAATGGCTTGCCATAACTTCATACTTGCTGTTGCCCGTTGAGACTGGTTCATCTTCATCTTCCACGATATCTTCGTCCTCTTCACGCCCTGGCGTTTTCAGGTCTAATGCTTTAATTAGTGCATAGAAGATAACGAAGTACAGAATAGCGTAGATGACGCCAATTCCCAACAGCAGCAGCGGCTTTTCAGCGATATTAAAGTTCAGTGCAAAATCGAGTGCTCCTGCTGAGAATGTGAAGCCATCTCGTATGCCCAGTAAGGATGTTACCCACATGGAAACCCCGGTTAAGATGGCATGCACTCCATATAAAAGAGGTGCGATGAACATAAAGGAGAACTCGATCGGCTCTGTAATACCAGTCAGGAATGAAGTCAGCGCAAGACCGATGAACATTCCGGATACCGCTTTTCTTTTTTCAGGCTTAGCAGTTGCAATGATCGCAAAAGCTGCAGCCGGCAGACCGAACATCATCACAGGGAAGAATCCAGTCATGTAAGCTCCTGCTGAGGGATCTCCTGCAAAGAAGCGGGCAATATCTCCATTAACTCCTTCAAATTCGCCGAACTGGAACCAGAATAAACTGTTCAATACATGGTGCAGACCCAAAGGTATTAAAAGACGGTTCATAAAGCCGAATAGTCCTGAACCTAAAGCGCCAAGACCAATAATCCAATTGCCCAGTGCATCGATTGCGCCCTGGATAGGAGGCCAGGCAAAACCAGCAATTGCAGCCAGAAGAATCATAGTGACGGAAGTGATAATCGGAACGAAGCGTCGTCCGCTAAAGAATCCGAGCCAGTCCGGAAGCTTAATATCATGGAAGCGGTTATACAATAAACCAGCAATAATACCAGCAATAATTCCGCCCAGTACTCCCATATTTATATTTTCATCGATGGCAATTGCACCCTCGGTCAGCACCAGAAAACCGATGGCGCCGGAAAGGGCAGCAGCCCCGTTATTATCCTTCGCAAATCCCATCGCAACCCCAATGGCAAAAATAAGTGCCAGGTTCGCGAAAATAGCATTGCCGGCATTCGCGATGAACGGAATACCCAATAAATCATCCTGTCCAAAGCGGAGCAATAGACCAGCGGCAGGCAGGACGGCAATCGGAAGCATTAATGCCTTACCAATTCTCTGTAGAAATCCTAACATATTGATCTCTCCTTAATAAAAATAATGAATAAGAAAGCGTTTTACTAAACTGTCGTAATCATACCAAAATATAAATATAGTTGTCTATACCATTTTTAAAAGAAAAAATTTATATACTTTTTAAAATTAGGTTTAACAGTGACTAAATTGGTATAGACAACTATACTTTAAGGTGTTACGATATAATGTATAAATGGGTTTATTTTATTCCAATATTTTGCCTTCTATAGTGCAAATATATACTTAATCAGCTTATTGCAGGGAGGAACTCATGATGGAGATTATTAAAGTAAACAACTATGAAGAAATGAGTAAAACCGCAGCAGAATACATCACCAGGAAGGTATGCCAATTTCCTGAAGCTACACTCGGATTGGCAACCGGGAGTACACCTGTGGGAACATATAAACGTTTGATTGAAGATCACCGGGATAACGGAACATCATATAAAAAGGTGACAACCTTTAATTTGGATGAGTATATCGGCCTTTCTGGAGAAAACCCGCAAAGCTACCGATATTTTATGGATTCTCAATTGTTTAACCATCTCGATATTCTTAAGAAAAACACTTTTGTCCCAAGCGGTACGGCCGAGGATATGGAAGCAGAATGCCGAAATTATGAAAGTAAGCTTAAAAACCATGGCGGCATTGATCTGCAAATTTTGGGCATCGGCAATAATGGGCACATTGGCTTTAATGAGCCAGGCACGCCGTTTTCATCTAAAACTCATATTGTTGATTTAGCAGATTCCACTATTAAAGCCAATGCAAGGTTTTTTAATACGATCGGAGAGGTGCCGACCCAAGCCATTACCATGGGAATCGCTACGATCTTACAGAGCAGGGAGATCCTCCTGCTTGCTTCAGGTGAAGCTAAAGCCGATGCGATTGGGCAGCTTCTTGGAAATGGACTTAATGAGCAGTTTCCTGCATCAGTATTAAGGAATCATCCGAATGTAAAAGTGATTGCAGATAAAGCAGCACTAAGCGCATCCAAAGTCAGGGTATAAATGGGGTAGGAAGTATGCTGGAGAATTATCTGAATGACATAAAAGATTTATTGTCCCTTGTGGAAAAAGAGGAGGGACAAAAACTGAAGAAAGCAGCCCGTGCAGTGGCTGAATGTATCCAAAACCATGGAATTATTCACGTGTTTGGCTGCGGGCATTCTCATATGCTCGGAGAAGAGCTGTTTTACCGTGCAGGGGGTCTTGCCCCCATTAAACCCATTTTTGTGGAGGACTTAATGCTGCATAAGGGTGCAGTCCGTTCTTCTTCCTTGGAAAAGGAAAATGATTATGCCGGGGGATTTATGGAGAATGCTGATATCCGGCCGAATGATGTTGTGATTGTGGCATCCACTTCAGGCCGGAATCCAGTACCGGTGGATGTAGCTGAAATTTCAAAAGCCAGCGGGGCATTCGTGATAGGAATTACTTCCCCGCGCTATGCTGAAACTCAATTCTCCCGCCATAAACACGGAAAGTATCTGTTTTCATCAGTGGACCTGACGATTGACAACCATATCGAGCCAGGAGACGCATTGATGCAGCATTCATCAATGGGGATTAGTTTCGGCTCCGCCTCATCTATTATTGGCTTTGCGATTGTAAACAGCCTAATGGTGGAAGCAGTGGAAGTGATGGTTGAAAACGGGTTCGAACCGCCTATTTTTAAAAGTGGAAATGTAGATGGAGCAGATCAGCATAACCGTGAGCTGGTGAAAAAATATAAATCCCGAATTCCGCTTCTGGAAGGATAACGGAATGGATTTATCAAAGGCGATTGAACTGACCAGGCAGGCAATGATTGAAAGCATATATTCTAAGGGGCTAACAGATGTAGAGACCTTGAAATTAAGCCAGGAACTGGATAAGTTAATTGTTGAATCACAGCGATTGAAACGAGAGGCTAAAAAATTGGACCCTTATGAGGTTATTTGCAAATAGGTATGAAGAAATTGCAAATAAATAAGATAATTTGCAAATAGCGTGAGTAAACCTGCAAATAAATTGGAAAACTTGCAAATAGAATGGGAAGACTGCAAATAAAAAGAAATTCTAAAAACAAGGAGAGACCATTTTGCAACTAAATGCTGTAATTTGCAAATAAACTAGGAAAACTTGCAAATAGACGCAGAAAACCCGCAAATAGCCTCTGCCAATCGATAACGAAGCCAAATTCCAACACATAAAAACCGCTCAGGCCATCATACCTGAGCGGTTTTTCCGTCCTATAGTGCATCTTTTATCACTTTTTTCGAATAGATCACAGAGAGTATTCCGAAAATCGAATAAAGCACCGTATAAAGCGCCATTACCAGGATCATCGGCATCCAAAGCTCGCTGCCGAAGAAGAACCATCCGGATTTTACAGCAAAATAGCTGTGGATAAGGCCGACCACCAGCGGAATTCCAAAGTTGAATGCCATTTTGGATCGTATTCCGCGCAGCAGGTCTCCTTGTGTAAAACCTAGTTTCCGCAGGATTTTGTAATTTGGCTTTTCATCCTCACTCTGATCCATTTGCTTGAAATAAAGGATGCAGCCCGAAGTGACCAGGAAGGTCAAGCCAAGAAAACCGACAATAAACATACCAAGCCCCATATTCATTTTCTGCCTTTTGCTCATTTCCATCTGGGACTCGGCACCTACGCTGAATTCCATATCCTTAAAAAGTGCATTCGCCTTTTCGACATCGCTGTCCTTTTTCATATCCACACCGATGAAAAGTGAATGCACCAGCTGGATCTCTGGATCAAGGTCAGCTTTCAGCTCGCCATATACCTTTTCATCCACAATGGCCACTGGCAGTCCGCCAGATGTAAAATAAAACGGAATGACAAAGTCTTTATTCAATCCTAAATATTTTTGTTCAATGGCTTTTGTTTTTCCTTTGAACTCAAGCTTTCCTGAGTCCTTGAGCGTCATGAACTTCTCCAGTGCATCGTTATATCCTGTCAGAACAGTTTCTTTCGGAGAAACCTCCACGCCGGAAATGGACTTTTCGCTTACAACAGGCAGGTGCATGCTTGGCGAATCAAAACCCATTTCGTCCAGATTAACATCCAGGATGTCCTTCATATCGGCTTCCACCTGTAATACTTCAATGGTTTGATCCTTATAGTCTAATCCATTTTCTTCAAGCCTATCCGCAAACTTATCTGCATCCTCCCGGCTTGTGAATGAAAAGTGGGAAGGAAGACTGTCCTGGGCTGATTTTTCCGCTGAGTAGTAGGAAATATAGCTTAATGACAGCAGCCCGATCGCAAGGGCGGACACAGTTGTAATGATCGTTAAAAGCAGGGCACTCGACTTCATGCGGAACATGATGGAGGACAATGAAAGAACTTCATTAACATTCAGGTATCCATCTTTCCTTTTGCGGATCAGGCTCGCGATAAAACTTACCGATCCTTTGTAGAAAAGATAGGTTCCAATGATAACGGAAGCAAGAATGACGACCATCGCGAAGAACAGCTCGTTCATGGATGTGAAATCCCCGCCAAATAATAGGGAAGAGATGTAATAGCCGGCAATGATCAAGGCTAAACCAAGCACCCCCATGATCATTTCCCAAATGGACAGCTTTTTCACTTTTCCCTCGGCAACGGAAACCACCCTGAATAAAGATAGAATGGTTTGCCTCTTGATAAAAACAAAGTTCATCAGCATGATGAAAATATAAATAACCGTAAAGACGATGACAGTCTGCAAAAGTGCCTCACTTGAAAAGTGCAAGGAAGCAATTCCTTCAACACCTGTCAATTTAAAAAGGACCATCAGTATTAACTTTGAAACTGAAAAGCCAACAAAGATCCCAATGATCAAGGACCCAAAATACAGCATAAGATTTTCCAGGCTAAGCAATCTGAAAATCTCATTCTTGGTCATTCCGATCAGCTGAAACAGCCCGATTTCCTTGCTTCGCCTTTTGATAAAAATCGTGTTGGCGTACAGAAGAAAGATTGAAACAATCGCAACGAGCAGAATGGAGGCCGTTTTGATGGCAGCCGCGCCTTTAATCGAACCCTTTGCTTCAGACATGGAGGGATCATATTGCAGGGTGACAAAGGCAAAATAGAGCGCGACACTGAAAATGAGCGCGAAAACATAGAGATAATAATGTTTCAGGTTCTTTTTCAGATTTCGGAGGATGATGGTATTAATGCTCATGCTGCACACCGCCCAAAACGCCTTGTGTCTTCATAATATCATTGAAAAAAGCCTGTCTTGATTGATCACCTTTATTCAGCTGCGTATAAACCTGACCATCCTTGATGAAAATAACCCGGCTGCAGAAGCTTGCCGCCACAGGATCATGGGTAACCATGATGATGGTTGCTTTCCTTTTCTGATTTAAATCACTTAACTTATTTAACAAGTCTGAGGCTGACTTCGAATCCAGCGCACCTGTCGGCTCGTCAGCGAAAATAATGCTTGGCTCATGAATAAACGCACGAGCTGCAGAAGTGCGCTGCTTTTGCCCGCCGGAAATTTCGTTCGGATATTTATCTTTTAATTCTAAAATCCCAAGCTCAGCCGCAACAGCTGCAAACTTCTCATCTGCCTCTTTTTTTGGTGTTTTGCTGATGGAAAGCGGAAGAAGGATATTTTCCTTCACTGTCAATGTATCCAGGAGATTATATTCCTGAAAAATAAATCCGAGATGCCTCTTGCGGAACTCAGCGAGCTGTTTTTCCTTCAGTCTTGTCATTTCCTTTCCTTCAATGTTGATTTGCCCGCCGCTTACACTGTCAATAGACGAGAGCACATTGAGAAGTGTGGTCTTCCCTGAACCGGAAGCGCCCATAATGCTTACAAATTCACCCGTTTCAATTTTCATATCAATTCCTTTTAATACTTCCTGCCTATTAAATTTATTGCCGTAGCTTTTATGAATCTTTTTGGCTTCAAGTACAGTCATGTGTAACCATCCTTTCTTTTATAGCTTAATTATAGAAGGGTACGTCTATGTAAATCCTTCGATTGGACGAACAAACAGCAAAAGCATGTGACATTTTTGTCACATGCCTGTTATGCTGACGAAATCATTTCTGGTAGGGAAGACAAGGGTCATGATGGTGCCTTTGCCTAAAACAGACTCCACAAGGATTTTTATTTTTAGCTGGTCTGCGGCTTTTTTGGCTAAATACAACCCCATGCCTGTTGCTGCGTTTTCATGATGATTTGCAGTAGATGTGAACCCCTTCTCAAAGATCCGCGTCAGATCTCTCTGATCAATTCCTCTGCCAAAATCTTGAATCCTTAAGGATATTTTACCGTCATGTGTGGAGCTTGAAATCAAAATGTCAGATTCCTCACTATATTTCACAGCATTAGTTAAAAGCTGGCGTATGATAAAGCTGAACCATTTGGCATCGCTCAAAGCCTCTGTTTCTTCCATTTCCATTTCAAAGCCAATGCCTTTTTGCATGCACCAGGACTGCAGAGATTTGATTTCACTGAACAGTATATCTTCGAGATGAATCATTTCAATATACAAGTCATTTTCCATCGAAGGAATTCGCTTTTGATGCAGCTGCTGATCAAGAAGAAGGTGGATGCGCAGCCATTCATATGTAAGGGCAGATTTAAGATTTTGATCCTCGATCCGGTCAATCATAAGATGCATGGCCGTCAAGGGTGTCTTGACTTCATGAATCCAGGAGAGCAATTCATCTTTTTCCTGCTCGAGCTGTGTCCAGTTCCGGGTGTACTCCTGTTTAAACCGCTCGGTTTGGCTGACCAGGCCTGACTCTATTATTTTTTCAAAAGGACTTTCAGATTCCGGTATGCTCGACAGATCTAAATTATCTTCCCGCTCAGCTATTTCTCTGTAAAACTTTGTTTCCTTTTGATAACGAATTAAAAAGAATCCAGTAAAAATGATTGAAGATAAAAAGACGTAATAAAGGAAGGGTTTAAGGGATAGGGCTGAATCGATATATACTACAAAGGCAGCAAGCACCTGAAGGAAACCAAACAGCAGGATCCAGCTTAACCGTTCCCTGATATATTTCCTAAACATGCGAGGCATCCTCTTCAATTGCTATATATCCCTGGCCGACCTTTGTTTCAATCCTTGCGCCAAGCCCAAGTTCATCAAGCTTTTTCCGCAGTCTGTTAACATTGACCGTCAGAGTATTGTCACTAATGAACCGTTTGTCATCCCATAGGCTATTAATGATCTCATCCCTGCTGACTATTTGATTTTTTCTTTCTATCAGAAGCTTTAATATGTAGATTTCATTTTTCGTTAATTCTATAGAACCACTCTCATTTGAAACGGTATTCTTTTCGAAATCAACCGCCGCACCGCACCAGGTCTTGAGATTATTCTGAACGGCACTATAGTTATAGACACGCCTGAGGATTGCCTGTATTTTGGCAATCAGGACTTCGAAGTGAAAGGGTTTTTGGACAAAATCGTCAGCGCCAAGCTGCATGGACATGACCTGGTCTGTGGGGTGATCGCGCGATGACAGGAAAATGATCGGCACATTCGAGTGTGAACGGATCATCCGGCACCAATGAAACCCGTCGAACTTAGGAAGCTGGATATCAATAATGACCAAATCTGGCTGAATGCCGGCAAACTCCTTCATAACATCACTGAAATCCTGAATTCCATGAACTTCATATGACCACTGGGAAAGCCGGTCTTTGATTTCAGTAAAAAGGGAGGCATCATCCTCAATTAAAAGCACTTTAAACAATTTGCTCACCACACTTTTGCATATTCCTTCCATTATTGTATAGGAAAAGCCCAAAGTCTGCCAGAATGTTTCGTGGCTGTGTTAAAATAAGGTAAAAAGCAGGTTTTTTGCATGGAAATCTTTATCTACATCCTTATTATTTTAATTGCATCCATCTTACAGACAAGCACGGGATTTGGCTTCTCAATCCTGGCCACGCCGTTTTTGCTGCTTCTTTTTGAACCTAAAGAAGCCATTCAAATCAATTTGATTTTATCTTTAATTATTTCTGCTGCCTTATTTTCAACAATCAAGAAGGATACAGACTTTGGAGTTCTGAAAAGGTTCGCAATTGGCAGTGCAGCCGGGCTGCCTATCGGTATGGGAATTTTTTTGTTTTTGGACATTTCCCGGCTGAAATTAGCTGTCAGTTTCATTATTTTGCTTTTAACACTCCTTTTGATGGCGAATTTCCGTGTGAAAGAAACAAGCCGGAGGGATTATTCAGTGGGCGGATTGTCAGGATTCATGACAACCAGCATTGGCATGCCCGGTCCTCCGCTTCTGTTGTATTTTTCAGGAACGGATACTGAAAAAGAGCGGCTTAGGGGAACTACTTTGGCTTTTTACTTGTTTATCTACTCGGCCAGTCTGGTATTTCAGATTATCTTTGCAGGGACCAATAAGACGATTTGGCTTTCAAGCTTGTATGCTTTGCCGCTGGTTCTGCTGGGTCTATATCTGGGACAAATTTTATTTGTTAAAATCAATCAGCGTTTTTTTAAGCTTTTTACATATATTATATTGATTTTCACGGGGGTTTACCTGCTGGCAGCGAGTGTGGAGTAGGAAGTAAACATGAAAAAAAGTCAGGCTAATTAGTATTAATCAAATCACGAAAAGGGTGTCTGCTCTTGAGTAAAAAAATGATCTTTTGGATTCTGTGCTTCCTGTTTTCATTCTTTGGTTTTTACCTTATAGAACATGTTTTTACGGTAAAGCCGCATGTGATTTCCGGCAATGGAAATTTAGGCATCCTCGTAATTTTACTTTTTACACCTGTCTTTATTTTCAGTTGGATCTATACTTTTAAACTGGTAAAAGCAAAAATTGTGATAGATAGTAAAATGACTATAGGTATTTTACTTTTTGCATTTGCCGGCTGTGCTTTGCTGATTTTTGCAATTAATCATTACACAAATGAGCTGATCATGGCTCTTGGAGGTACGCCTGATAAGCCTGCCTCAAGAATTTACCGTTTTGGCTGGTTCAATCAATACACGAATAGTCTTTATTTTAATGTTTATACCTTTTTCTTATCGCATATCATAACCGTCATTTTAGGTATCCTGTCAGCTATGAAGAGGACAAAGAAATATTAAAAAAACTCGCCACAGCAGTCATGTGGCGAGTTTCTCTTTATTTTAGAAGGTCATTTTATTGAACACCAACAGCATCATATGCTGCCATGACGGCCTTTACCTCAGCTGAAGTCTGTCCGTTCCGATCCGGATGCAGGTCTCTTGCTGCCTGGATTGCTGCCTGGCGCATTTGGCTGAAGTCGGAGCTTGCTGTAAGGTAATGAGTAAGAGCTCTGAAGAAAATCTTCTCGGCTTTTGTTTTTCCGATGCCTGTAACCGAAACACCGTAATGAGTGCCTCCATCTGTAATCAGGTGGGCAGCTTTGTTGTTGATGCTGCTGTTGATATGGACACCGCCTTTATCAAGCTCTCCTATATAACGTTTGCTGTAGTGATCAGGGTAGTAGCCTGATTCTGTATAGCCGCCAATATAGACGGAACCCGGGTCACTCATAGAACGAAGACCGTCACCTGGTGTATTTGGCGTCCAAATATCTTCACCTAATAACCAAAGATCTTCGCCTGTTTTATTTTCAGCGAAAGCCCCTAAAATATCTGCAATGGATTCATTGATCGCACCGGATTCATTTTCATAAATTAAATCTGCCGTATTGGTGATCACACCGTGTGTCATTTCATGCCCAATCACATCAAGACCGCCAGAGAGCGATATCATGCGAGTCCCGTCACCATCACCGTATAGCATCTGCTTGCCATTCCATGCAGCATTATTCCACTTCGAACCGATATGGACAGTTGAAACTAATTTCATCCCTTCGCCATCAAGGGAATCCCGGCCATGAACCTTTTTATAATAGTCATAAACTTTTCCTGCGTTCACATGGGCAGACACTGCAGAAGGATCATAGAAGAAGTTATTTCTGCTTTCCACCTCGAATCCGGTCATTCCAAGCAGTCCTGAAAGGATAATAAACGCGTTTTCAGGCATGCGGTTCGCTTTGAATGTATGGACACCTTCAGATCTTGTCCCATCGAATAAATAGTGCGTTCCTGTTTCCGGGTCTTTAACCGCCTGGAATGATTGCAGTGTCCCGAAAATATCCACTCCTCTTGCCTGAACAGGTTCTGAAACATTCGGAAGTGCTTTCGGTGCAGGCTGGGAAGAAGCCGTCTGCTGTGCCTCAGGTTGTTCAGGTGAAGATGGAGTCAGTTCTGCGATGGCATTATAGCTATGAATAATGTTTCCAGTTGCAGCATCTACAAAATAATGCCAATACCCCGGTGCAGGTGCTGAGGTGGATGCTGTTACATAATAAGCCAGAAGCTTTTGCCCATTATGCGGATAAATAACAAGTTCTCCTTCTATACCATCATAGCTCTTTACTTCTCCGATTTTATCTTCAATGCTTTCCTTTACCTTTTCCAGTGCTTCATCTTCGGCCAGTTTTGCATCAGTTGGAATAATGGAACGTGCCAGATTTGGTGTAACCTTACCGAAGAAGGCTGTCACATTATTACTTTCGTCCAAAGCAGTGGTCTGCTGTGATCCGTATACAGGTATTCCGTTGTATTGCTCTACTGTTCTGAAATGGTGTGTGTTCGTTTGCTTATCATTAAATTGATCAATGATTTTGAATTGGTCCTTGGCCTCGTAGCCCGCATTTTTAAATAAGTTTGCCTTTGATTGAAGGAACTCATATACAGCTTCTTCCTTACTCAGTCCTTCAGGAGCTTGCCAGGTCCCAATTATGTAGGAAGGCGTCTTTAATTCCTGATGATACTTAACGATTTCTTCATTTGCCAGCACATTTTTGGCTGGCAGTGATAGTCCCGAGATGGAAAACGAAGCTGCCAGAACCGCAGGGAGGACTTTCTTTTTCAGCTGATTTCTTTTCAAACTGATCACCTCTTAGTTTGGATTGGTATTTCAAGGTCCATTATTCTGAAAATTCCACAAATGGTCAATTGGGATATAGGGATCAGCGATATGGCTGTCTTTCGTGAATTCGGAAATCAAAATAGCCTGTATTTTAACCTTGGAATAGCGCAAAATAACCCAATTTACTTTGTACATGGCCTCTCGTATGCTTGTTCCACAGACACCTTTTCGAGAGGAGAGCAGGAGATGAAGAAGGGATTGAATAAACTCATTTTGCCTTGTCTATGCTGTCTGAGTTTTTATACGGGCACTCAGCTTGTCGGGAAAACAGAAGCTGCCTTTACAAGCCAGGCAGAGGCAAAGCCTATTATAATCTCCACTGCTTTTGTTTTCCCATCATATATTCACGGGCTTGAGGAGAAAGCGAGGATAAGCAGTGAACAAATAGTAAAAGAGCAGGCGGATTTAGAAACATCTGTGAAGAACGGGCTCTTAAATGGGACCGCAGATCCGCCCTCTGAATTTTTGAGAAAAAAAGAACAGATCACAGCCAGCTTGGAGGAGCTTCATAGAATAAGAGATGAACTGGAAAAACTGGACCGGCAAGCAGATAAAAAGGAAGGATATGAGTTTGTAAGTGAAGGTTTTCTAAAAGTAGACAAGCTTCTTATGAGAATGAATGATTCTCTTTATCTTCAGGAGCTGGAACAGCTTTTTAACCAAAAATGGCAAGAGCAGAAAAAAGAGCAGCAAGAAGAGGATAATAAAACAAACAAAATGGGTGAGGGTGGAAAAATAGAAATGACTATCAGCGAGTTGGAAAAACAGAAAATTGAACACAAACAGCCATTGGAGGAAAAAGCCAATCCAGTGGAAGAACAAGCCAATCCAGCGGAAGAACAGACTGTCAGCAAGGACAAAACGCTGAAGGTTGATGAGGAGGAAACCGCCATTGAAGAAAACCCTGAAAATACTGAGTAAATGTATCAGTGCAGCAGGATTAATGCTCCTGTGCCTGCTTGCTGTTTGGGTAATATCCTCAAAAGCATCCGGAGGAGAACCGTCCCTTATAGGTTATCAGGCAAAAGCTGTTTTATCGGGATCGATGGAACCGACTTTCATGACAGGATCCATCATTGTAGTGAAACAGCCGGACAGTAAAGAACATTTAAAAACGGAAGATATTATTACATTTAAATCAGGAGATAAATTAATTACCCATAGAATTGTCGAAGTAAAGAAAACGAAAGCCGGGGTTTTATATCAAACGAAAGGCGACAACAATGACGCACCGGATATGGAATATGTGCAGCCTGAAAATATAACCGGTAAATATGCGGGTTTTACCATCCCATATGCAGGCTATGCGGCTGAGTTTGCAGCATCCAAGGAAGGAGCCGCACTCCTGCTGTTTATCCCGGGACTGCTCCTGCTGCTATCTGCAGGGAGGACTATTTTTCTGGCTCTTAAAGAATACGAAACTAAAAACGCTTAATATTTCGGTTATGCCTCTTATCTGCCACAGGTAAATAAGAGTTAAATAAATTTATAGTATTCAAAGGAGGAAGTAACACATGGGATTTGCAAAAAAGGTAAGTAAAGGACTTTTGACAGCTGCTTTAGGTTTTTCATTAATGGGTGGGGGTACATACGCTTATTTCAGCGATACCGAGGTTACAAATAACACGTTTGCAGCAGGTACACTCGATTTGGCGGTAAATCCTGAAACAATCGTCAATATTGGCGATTTAAAACCTGGTGACGAGGTTTCACGTGAATTTACCATTACAAATAGCGGTACTCTTGATATTTCCAAGATTTTGCTGCATACAAACTATCAGGTGGAGGATGCAAAATTAAATGGGGCTGCAAATGCAGATGATTTCGGCAAGCATATTAAAGTCACAATCCTATACAATCAGGCTAACGCAACCGTACAGGTTGCAGAGACGACTTTACATGACCTTCAGACACAAACTCCGGATTTAACAGCCATTGATAATTTTGTAGGCGGTGGAACAGTGCCGGATGGCCTGGCCCCTGGGGAAACCGATAAAATTATAGTGCTGTTCGAATTTGTGGATAACGGAGAGGACCAAAACGAATTCCAGGGAGATGCACTGCAGGTGGAATGGAAATTCAATGCAGAACAGGCTGAAGGAACAGTAAAATAGAAAGGACGGAAAATCCCTTGAAGGAAGATTCAAGGGATTTTTCTACACATTAATTAATTCTTTGCCTTCAAGCTGCCTGTTCAGATGAATGGCTTTTTCATGATTTCCTGTCTCGATGTAATATTCATAAAGCTTTTTACCATACCTGCGCATGAGAATCATATGCTTAATTTTAATAAATTCAGGAAAGGCCTTTTCTTCCAAATACTTAAAATATTTCTCGCGCTGGTGGTAAAGCTGATACTTAGAAAGTTTAAATAATGATAAGTATAAAGTGCTTTTAAGCTCCTTTGACACCTGAATTCCTTCACAAGCTTTTTTAAGAAGGGCTGTTTTACCGGATAATTTGCCTTCTATACAGGAATTAAGGTAAGAAAATAATCGCTGAAGATAAATGATTGTATTCCTGTCAGCTAAACGCAGGGCCTGTTTATAGCAATCCTTTGCCTCAGCATATTGTTCCCTATTGAAATACTCAAATCCTAAATTATTGTATAACAGGCCTTTATAGTCTTGAAATCCAATACGTTCACAGTCCCAAATTAAATGATGATAACGTTCTGCCAGTTTATCCATGTCGGTTAAGATATCACTGCTGATCTGCAGGAGGATAATGGATTCCGCTTTTATCGCCATCGTGTAGTTGTTCGTGTTTTTGAAATGCTGCAATGATTTTTCCGCAAACATGTAAGCCATTATTTTTGAATCGATATAATGATAGGCAATTGCCAGGTGATAAAAGTATTCTTCATTGCCATATTCATCAATATCGATGTTTTTTAATACCTGAAGCGCTTTTTGCTGATCCGGATTATCAGGTTTTATTGCTTGGTTAATATAATACATCCCTTGAACATGGTAAAATAAATTTCTCTCAAAAGGGGAGAGGTTTGGAAACTCATTGCTAATTTTCTTAATGATCCGGGATGTTTCCTCTAATTCCTGATGCAGTAAATGATGTCTTGCCTTTAAAAGAAGATAGTGGGCTGCATATTTAGAAGATTGAATAAAAGGCGAGCTTTCCAATTCATTTTTGATTTCCTTCGCCCTGGCTACTCTATACATGATGATGGCTTTATGCCATTCCTGCAGGCGCTTTTCCAGATCCCGGAAGTATTCAATTTCCTTTTGAATGTCAATATTTAAAACGGCAGAGAAAAGTGAAATAATTTCCGGTGAATACGCAGTTTTCCCTCTTTCAATTTTGCTTACATGGGTAGGAGTACAAATTCCTTCACCTAACATGGCTTGTGTGAGCCCGGATTTTTCCCGGTAGTATCTAATAATTTCCCCTTCAAGCATGTGATCCTCTCCTTATCTATTAATAATCCAGGTGAATATGCCAGGCAGCTGTCTCTTGAATACTTAATTGTCTTTAATCTAAGATTTTCCTTTTTGGGGGAATTTTTAGGGTCAGAAGACATAGCTCCTTTTGGGGGGTGAACCAAAAATAAGGCCAAAAGGCTTAACTGGGAGAGAGTGGAGAAATAGGACAAAAAGAAAAATCTTCTATGGGATTATAGAAGATTTTCTTCTCGCAATAATGTTTAATGAACTTGGGGTTCGAAGTATTTGGCTGCAAGCCCGCTTGCTTTTTCATGCTGTGACGACTTCCTGTAATAATGAAACAGTTCTTTTTCATAGAGAGTGATTAATGTGCTATTCCCTAATTCATAAAGGTGGGGAAGGAATATGTTTTCTAAAAAGAAATAGTAATCATTTATGTCTTTATCTTCTAAAGGGTATCGAGCATATAAAAAACATATTGATAGGTTTTATTTTGAAATTGTTCAGCTAGCCTGCGGCCATCGACCAGCAAGGATCTGAGATTTTGTTTATTATAATGTCCAGATTAAGGCAGCAATGAACATAACCTCTTATAGCGCTTAATTTTAAAGGCGGGTTTGGATTAACCTCGCATTGTTCCAATAGCTTTTTGTATACTTCGCTTGCTTCTGAATAAAAGCCTTTTGCAAAGTATTCAACGGCAAGATTATGCCAAAGGTTTATTTCCCTGGCTTCTTCTTTATGAGTCCGGCAGGATTTGATTAATGTATGATACTGCTTTACGGTTTCTTCAAATTGGCAAAGGTCGTATGTACCCATTTGTATCTGTAAAACGGTTTCTGTATCAAGAATTCTTTTAAAATTATTGGTTTCCCGAAAATGGGATAGTGCAAGAGTACCATAATGATAGGCTTTTACTTTGTCATTCCTCAAATGGGAAGAGGTTGCGAGGTGAAAATAAAATTCATGGTTATTATAATCTTCAGGATTAATATTCTTTAAATGGGCGATAGCTTCTTTGCAATTCTGTAAGTTAAGAAAATAAATGCTCCAAGTATGTTCGAGAAGATTCCGTTCAAAACGATCAAGAGTGTTCCAAGCTTTTTGGCAGCTGTCTAACAGCGATTTTCCTTTATCTTGCTCTCCTTGCATGAGGTGGTAGCGAGCCAAAAGGATTGAATGAAAATATTTTGTTTCCGAAAAATGCAGGTAAGGATTTTGGGCTAATTCCTCTTTAATCAATTCTATATCTTCTTTTTGCTGTTTAACCATGGCATCCAGCCATTCATGAAGTTTAGTCTCCAGCATATTAAACTTTTCAAGCTCTCTTATAAGATCTATATTCAGCCGTTTACAGATCAGATTTGTGATTTCAGACGAATATTGTGTATGCCCCCGCTCTATTTTGCTTATATGAGTCACTGAACAAATGCCTTCGCCCCGCTGCGTTTGGGTCAATCCAGCCCGTTCCCGGTAATATTTTATATTAAACCTTCCTTCAAAACAGCATCCCCCCTGTGGTTCTGAATAGTATCGTAGCATACCTTATCAGTTAGAAACAGATAGCCAGGAAATGTCAGATGTCTGTTTTTTCCAATGTCTAATGAGATTTTATTCCTAAAAGGTTTTTAAAGATTTCAATTTGGGGTAATTCGAAAAAGCCTTTTTTACCAGAAAGTGAGAAAGCTAATAGAAAATAGGTTAGGGAACGTGTCTTTTATACTATTTTAATAGGTGAAGATCCTGAGATCTGAATATAAAGTTCTGAAATTAAACAGATGCCTCCTTTTAAATTCCCCCAATATACATCTCTCAGCCCCGGTCCTACAATTAATTATGTGAAAAGTTAAAAAATATAGATTTTTCATTGGGAAAGGGCGGGAGAGAGAAATGAAAGTGAAAAAAGGGGTACCCTATAAGGTGCTGGCTTCTGCATTGGCAGCAGCAATGCTATTCGGGGGAACTGTCTCGGCACAAGGAGCTCAGGATGATGAGATCAAGACTCCAAGTGTTGAGGACATTGTCAAACAGGGGCAGAAAATATTTTTGGACCAGCAATACCAGGCTGAAGCAAATGCAGTGGACAAGCTGGGCTATAAAGATCTGAAAGAAAAAGGGTTAACGAAACCATATGAGCCTAATGAAGTTTTACGTGTAATTGTTGAAGTCGAACAGCCGGATGATATTGAAAAAACGAAACAAAGCAAAAAAAGTAAAATGAAAGCAAAACAAGACGAGGTAATTTCAGCCCTTACCAAGAAAAAATCCTTCAAGAAAGTGAAGCATCGCTTTTTTGAAGGGTTTAATGGGTTCAGTTTGGAAACCGAGTTTCGCAATGTAAAAGAAATTCAGGATATTCCTGGTGTCACCAACGTACATATCGCGAGAACATTCCAGCCATCCATGGGTGCCAGCAAGGAATTAGTACAGGCACAGAAAGTCTGGGAGCGGCATGGCTATGAAGGAGAAGGGCTGCTTGTTGCTGTGGTTGACTCAGGATTGGATTATACTCACCGGGATATGACGTTAACGGATGAAGGGAAAGACAAGCAGAAATGGTCTGAGGGAGGAATCCAGGCAAAACTCTCTGAAACGGCTATTAATGATGTCTGGTATAGTGACAAAGTGCCGACAGGCTATGACTGGGCCGATGAGGATACGGATGTCATCCCCCGCGGACAATATGGAAGTCCGCATGGCATGCATGTCGCCGGTACAGTAGGTGCTAATGGCAATGAAGAAAAGGATGGGGTCAAGGGGATTGCTCCCGGAGTCCAGTTATTAGCTGAAAAAGTCTTTTCTGATAACGGCGGGGGAGCTTATGAAGATGATATTATTGCCGGAATTGAACACGCTGTTACTATGGGGGCAGATGTCATTAACATGAGTCTTGGGTCAGATGCCGGCTTTGTTGGAGAAGAAAATGACCCCATCCAAAAGTCAATCCGGGAAGCAACTGAGCAGGGTACCCTGGTAGTAGTGGCTGGAGGCAATTCATCTTACAGCACAAAAAATAATATTATGGAGGCCTCTGCCAAGCCTTATGCAGAAAATCCGGATATCGGCACAGTCGGGGAACCTTCTGTCAGTCCATTTGCGCTATCAGTAGCATCCTATGAAAATACTAAATTGCATATGAATGCACTTAGTGGTGAAGAAGGTTTGCAGCTTCCATACCAGGATCAGACCCATGTTAACCTCAAACTCTCAAATGTGTTAACAGCAGGTGAAAGCTATGAAATGGTATATGTAGGGGAAGGGAAGACGGCTGATTTTGCCGGGAAAGATGTTGCAGGCAAAATAGTCGTAGCAAAACCAAACCAAAAATATGGTTTATATACCTATGTCCAATCGGAAGCCAGAAAAAATGGTGCCAAGGCGGTTATCCTTGTACCGCCTCATGATGAAGCGGATTTTCCTTTCTTGTATTTTAGTCCATACTTAACCCCTGCAGCTACTACCAGCAAAGAGGATGGGAATTCCTTAATTTCACAGCTGTCCAAGGGACAAACAGTGAAAATGCAGATGAGCAAAGGTGTTTGGGTCGATAATGCTGATAAAGATAACATGTCAGACTTTTCTTCTTTTGGAACGCCGCACACGCTTGACTTCAAGCCTGAGCTATCAGCACCGGGCGGAGGAATCTATTCCACTGTTCCCGGCAATGATTATGAAATTATGAGCGGTACGTCCATGGCAGCGCCTCATGTCGCAGGCGGATCAGCTTTGCTGCTGCAGGCTTTATATGAAAAAGGATTGCCGCAATCCAAAGAAACGGCATTAAAAGCGAAGATCGCATTAATGAATACGTCGAAAATCATTCAGGATCCGCGTTCTAGCAGTCAAGTCCCTTACTCACCACGCGTTCAGGGATCCGGATTAATGCAAATACAAAATGCCATCAAAACTCCTGTACTTGTGACTAATAAAAACGCTCCTTTGGAACAGGCAGGAGCAGTTGCACTTAAGGAGATTAATGAGAAAGCACACTTCAAACTGAATGTTGAAGCACTTCGGGATGCAGATGTGAAAGATTTGGAATATAAAGTGTTCGTTGATGTTTTAACAGACGAAACAGAAACAAAAGAGTTTGACCTGGACAACGACGGTAAGTTGGATGCCAAGGAATATTTAACAATGGCCAGCAAGCGGATTTCAGGTGCTTCCGCCATCGTAAATGGTGAAAAAGTGACAGATGAAAAAGGAAAAACACTTAAAATTAAGCCGGGACAAAACAAAAGTCTGGATGTACAGATTCAATTGCCGGATAGCCTAAAAAAGGACACATTTGTCGAAGGATATGTCCGTCTTGTGCCAACAGGAAAAAACAGTGATGACGCTGTGCCGCTGACAATTCCATATATGGGCTACTTTGGTGAATGGGACAAGCCGCAAAACCTCGACCCGGCTGCATGGGAAAAAGATGCCTTCCTGGGATATACAGTCCTATGGAACGATGAAGGAGCACAGTTCCCAATGGGTTATGACCCGTATACCGGAACCTTTAATATGGACCGTATCGTCATTTCGCCGAATGCTGTTTTGCCGGGTGTTTTCCCAACTTTTACAGCTCTCCGCAATTTACAAAAGACTGAAATGTACGTGGAGAATGATAAAGGGGACATGATCAATTATTTAGGCGACTTCAGTGAATTTACAGGCAAGCCTTGGAAGTTCCGCAAAAATATCATGGCTTTCCGTGACTATATGATTAACGGCTATTTATGGGACGTTAAGGATCAAAACGGGAATTTCGTTAAAGATGGCACTTATCAATATGTGATCAAGACAACACTTGATTACAAGGATGCCAAGCCTCAGGAAGTAAGGCTTCCGGTTCACGTAGATTCTGTTGCACCAATCGTCTCGGATATTCAAGTACAGCCAAAAGACGGGCAATATGAAATTTCCTTCAAGTCAGAAGATAACGAAGGGGGAAGCGGCTATAATGGTGCAATCATCTGGTATAACGGGAAATATATGCCGCTCGAACCTGGAAAAACGTCAGCCCTTGTAAAAGAAGAACCGAAGAGCGTTGTTGTATTGGGCATCGACCATGCATTTAACCAAAGCTATGCCGTATGGGGGGATCCTTCCTATATTAATGAAGGAATGCTGGTGAGCTACTTCAGTGTTTATCCTAATAAAAATGTGAATGCAAACACACCTGCCGGTATAAATGCATTTGCAAATAACCGCGTTAACTGGACAGTGAACATTAAAGATGAAGCAGGAAAAATCGTTGACACAATCAATGTGGAAAACGAACATGAAATTCATCTGAAATGGACTCCAGACGCAGATCTTCCGAACGGGACTTACACCATTAGTGCGGATGTATCAAACAAACAGGGCTTTAAAGTGACTACGAGTCCTAAAACGGTTACTGTATTTCAGAACTGAAACATCAAAAGCCATGGGCGGTAAAAAGGTCCATGGCTTTTTAATATTTTGCAATGCCTTAGGTTCAAGCTGAAACAGATGTGTTCAATTTTTTTAGGGCTGCAGATTCCTTCTTCCCATGAAGGAAATAATATAAAATGGCTGATAATAAAACAAAGATTGCCATCATTCCATATAATCTGCCATAGCCTGTAATCGGAATAATGAATCCCAGCAAATAGGGGCCAAATCCCAAGCCTGCATCAAGAAAGATAAAGAACGTTGATGTCGCCAATCCCATCCGATGTGCCGGTGTCAGCTTGACGGCCACGGCCTGGGTGCAGGACTGCATATTTCCAAAGCCCAGCCCAATTAACGCTCCAGCCATTAGCAAGGTGAAACTGCTGGTTGCTGTACTGAGTACAAACATGCCTGCCGCAAATAAGAGAAAAGCGGGGTACATCACATAATTTGCTCCTTTAAGATCCATCAGCCTCCCGGTAAATGGACGTGAAACCAGGACAGCGGCCGAGTAGATCAGAAAGAAAAAGCTCGCAGCCTTGACTAAATCGATTTCTATCGCATAAAAGTTGATAAAAGAAAGGACGCCGGAATAAGCAAATGCAATCGCCAGGGTGATAATTGCTATTTTAATCGCTTTTGGCTCGATAAAGCTGGAAATCTGTATTCCTGGCTTATTCACATCTGAGATTTCAACGGCGGGAACATATAAAAAGAAGGATGTAATCAGGGCAATGATGCCGATGGCCAGACAGAAGGCAAAAATCAGTTGGAAAGAAACCTTTTGCATCATCAATAAGCCAATAAATGGCCCAACAGCTGTTGCCAGTGTTGTACTCATGCTGAAGTAGCCAATTCCTTCCCCCTTGCGTGCTGCAGGAATAATTTGTGCCGCGATGGTTCCAGTCGCTGTGCTTGCCACTCCTAAAGCAATGCCGTGTATAAACCTGGTAATCAGCAGAAAAGCAATTCCAATGTTTACGAAATACAAAAGAGTCGTCAGCGTAAAAAAGATCAACCCGATAAAAAGTGTTTTCTTGCGTCCAATTTTATCAATGGCCCGCCCGATATAAAGCCTGCCAATGAGCGTTCCAATAATAAAGATGCCCGTAACAAGCCCGGCCTGGCTGGTTGTGGCACTATAGTAATCCACTGCAAAGACAGCAATGGTCACCATCAGCAAATAGAATATCAATGTTAATAAAAAATTAACCGATGAAACAATAATAAAATCCTTTGTCCAAAGCTTCGAATTCAATTTATAACTCTCCCTGCATTAAATTTTTGCGGATTAGGCTCATCATACGAATTCCCTCCAGCTGTTCCTCCTCTGAAATTCCTTCTAAAATTTCCTGTTCGAATTCATCGATTGTGACTCGGACTTCCTGATAAACCTTTCTGCCGGCATCGGTCAGATGCATTCTTTTTTCCCGTTTGTCTTTAGTCGGAACAGGTTCTAAATAGCCCATTTCCTCCAATTTTGCAATCGTCCTTGTCACCGTTGGTTTTTCAACACCAAGGTAATGGGAAAGCTCAACCAATGTAACGGAACCATCATTATACATGTAATACATGATGGACCATTGAGCCCGGTATAATTGATGCTTGCTTAACTCAGTATTCAGCCTATTTTCAAATGGTCGATACAATAGCACGAGCTGATGAAAAAAACGCTGGAATGTTTCGATCTTAATAACCTCCTAAATGGTTACTTTGAGTAATAGTTATCTAGAGTAACTAATTATCTATCCATTATACATCTCTAATCGGGGACATGTAAACAGGCCAAATCTTTATTTACAGACAGCTATTCATTCAATAAAAGAAGGCAGATTTGTGACATCGTGTCATATTCAGTTGACGTGTGACACGATGTCATATACAATTCAATTGTAAGGATGACACAGTGTCACATAGAGGTGAAAGCATTGACTAACATTCATTTGCTAATTTCTAAATTGCGGGAACAGGGAGTAAATGCAGCAATCTGCAAAAAACCATCAAATTATAGACCACCCAAAAATAAGGCTAAACTTCAAAGGAGTCCATATGTCCACAAATACGCCTGAGCAAATTACACTGAGGGAACTAAGGACTGATCTAGTGCGTTTTATGATGTCCTACAAGTTCGCATTGGAAGAAATAAACACCAAAATAAATATCCTGAAAGAAGAATTTCAGTATGTGCATGACTATAATCCGATTGAGCATATAAAATCACGAATTAAATCTCCAGAAAGTATATTTAAAAAGCTGCAAAGAAAAAAATTGGAGATTTCCTTAGAATCCATTAAGCAAAATATCAGGGATATTGCGGGCGTCCGCATTACATGTTCCTTTGTTTCCGATATCTACAAGATCAAAGACATGCTTGAAAGCCAGAAAGATATAACCGTGCTCGAATGCAGGGATTATATTCAGCATCCCAAGCCAAATGGCTACCAAAGCCTTCATCTGATTGTCCAGATCCCCATTTTTATGTCTGACAGGGAAGAGCTGGTTCCTGTGGAGATTCAAATACGGACGATTGCAATGGATTTCTGGGCGAGCCTGGAGCACAAGATTTACTACAAGTACAATAAAGAAATTCCGCAAAGAATAGTGAAAGAACTGAAAGAGGCAGCTGACACAGCTTCACGCCTCGATCGGAAAATGGAGAATCTCCATGATGAAATGATTGCTTTAAAACAGCTGGATGATGATGAAGCCATAACTTTTTCGCCTGAAAGCCTGCAATTTCTGCTGGGCCATAAAGGGATTAAAACTTAAAGGAGACGAAATAAATGCAAGTGTGGACAGATATGCCGAATTTCGTAAAAAGAGAGCTTGAGCAGCTTGAAAAAATAGTATCTCCCATCATGAAAAAAGCTTCCAGATATATTTTTTGGTCTACACCCTTGATTATTCTGTCACTAATCAATCTCATGACCTTGTTTTTCACCGTTCAGGATGAGAAAACATCGCCGGCAGCCATTCTGATTTACGCGATTATTGGTGCGCTCGGTTTCGCACTTTCTAAAGAAGGGAAGCATCAGCAGCTGGAAATTCAAAAACTGAGCTCTCAGTACATGAAAGAACGGATTTCTAAAAGCCAATGGGCTTCTGACCCTATTAAAACGAGGTATCAAGCATTGATCAATGAGAACCCCAGAAAGGCTGTCCCTTATTTTATCCAATTCTTAAAGGAGGAAAAAAGAGACTGGCAATAAGGAGGAACAAAATTTGCCGAAAATTACTTTTTTCAATTTGCCTGAAGACAAACGGGAAAACTTAGTCCATGCGGCCAAAAAGGAATTTGCCCGCGTCCCGCTTTATCAGGCATCCATATCCAATATCATAAAAGATGCCAAAATCCCGCGCGGCAGCTTTTACCAGTATTTTGACGACAAAGAAGATGCGTTTTTCTACTTATTAAATAGCCATGTGTCTGCTTATAAGATGCACTTTCTTGAAACGCTCCAAAAAAATAATGGTGATATTTTTGATGCGATGATTGATTTTTATACAGCCATCATTACAGAAGAAAAAGAAAATCTGCAGTTTTTGAGGAATTTGTTTCTTAATATGACGCACCGGATCGAAAATGTTATGGCAAGAAGCTTCGGGGAAAATGACCTGAATGAAAATTTTAAGAAAATCAGCAATCTGATTAATAAGGATCGGCTGAATATTCAGGACGAGCAGGAGCTTTTTCATATGATGCAGATTATTTCTTCTGTAACGTTTCATAATATCGTTAAAAAATTTGCGGGGGAGCTGCCATTCGACGAAGCTGTCCATAATTACAAAAAAGAAATCTATTTACTGAAAAAAGGGTTCGTATCAGAATGATTTTCAGAAAGCCTGTCTCTAAAAGGATTAGAGACAGGCTTTTTTGGGAAGGTAAAAAATAGCATGGAGCTTATTCCTTATTAGGGGAATAAATAAAACAATATTCAGGGAAAGGGGTTATTTATGACGAACAAGAACAGATGGCTGATTGCCCTTTCAGCCGTCGCCATTCATTTATCAATTGGTTCGGTCTATGCATACAGCGTTTATCAAAATCCATTGAAAGAAACGCTAGGCTGGGAAAAGACCGATGTCTCACTGGCATTTACCATTGCCATTTTTATTCTGGGAATTGCGGCAGCCTTTTTTGGCCGGTTTGTAGAAAAGCGGGGGCCAAGAGTGTCAGCCATGATTGCTGCTGTCTTCTTTGGAATTGGGATTATTGGATCCGGGTTTGCCATTCAATTGGAGAACTATATCCTGTTCCTGATTTTCTTCGGTGTCATTGGGGGGCTGGGTCTGGGCTTTGGCTATATTGCACCTGTCTCCACACTGGTAAAATGGTTTCCTGACAGAAGGGGACTTGCCACAGGGATGGCAGTTATGGGCTTCGGTGCAGGGGCCCTCATTACAAGCCCGATTGCCAGCAGATTAATGATTGCCACATCGATTCCGACAACCTTCTACATCCTTGGAATCAGTTATTTTGTACTGATGATTTTGGGAGCGCTTTACATCGCTAAGCCGCCTGAAGGATGGGCACCTGAAGGAATGGAAGAGAACAAGGAAGAGAGGCCGGTAAAAGCGGACCTGGCACAGATGACTGCCAATGAAGCAATTAAGACGAAGCGTTTCTGGCTGCTTTGGTTTATGATGTTCATCAATATTTCTGCAGGCATCATGATTCTCTCCGTTGCCGCACCAATGGCACAGGAAATCACTGGAGCCAGCGCAATCACCGCAGCAAGCATCGTTGGCATAATGGGTCTCTTTAATGGAGGCGGAAGAATTGGCTGGGCATCTGCATCCGATTATCTTGGAAGAGGAAATACATATATGACCTTCTTCCTGATCCAGGTGGCAGCATTCTTCATTCTTCCATTCATCACAAACTCGTTTATCTTTTCTGTTTTCCTCTATATCATTGTTTCATGCTATGGGGGCGGATTTGCATCGCTTCCGGCCTTTATCGGAGACCTGTTTGGAACGAAACAGCTTGGCGCGATTCATGGCTATCTGCTTACATCGTGGTCGATCGCCGGTGTGGTCGGACCTATGCTTGTCTCGAGCATCTATGAAAATACGCAAAGCTATACGATTACCTTCTATGTATTTGGCACCATGCTTGCTATCGGTTTCATTGTCTCCCTGCTGATGAAGCGCGATATCAAGAAAATCAGAACGGCGAAGAAAGAAAAAAGAACAAGCGGCCAGCTTGTGACTGAATAAAGAGAAAAGCTCCTGCCGGGTCAGCTGGCAGGAGTTCTTTTTTATTTTTCGAATGAAAATGGATGAACGCGGTCATTAGAACAATCCGGGCAGATAACCAGCATATCAAGATTGTATTCCTCTTCTTCCGTTTCCTCTAGGTGCCCGCAGATTTCACAGACCTTTGCCAAAGTAAAACCCCCTTAATCATCACTTGATAGAATATTATATCCGCAGTCTTTAATAGCCTGTTCAAAATCTATGAAGGAAGCAGCATCTTCATCAAATGAAATAACTGCTTCACCACTCATGGAATTCAGCTTAATCTTCCGTACACCCCAGACATCATACAGGGCTTTGCTTAGTTTTTCTTCATCCGTCTGATTCATGTTTTCAATAGATACTGTTCGAGTAATCATTAAAAATCACTCTCCTGTTTTATAATGACTGTGCTCTTTGCCCATTTCCCTGCCCATCCCTTTGAGAAAACCGAGCATAGAATTGATGGCCAGATTAATATCAGGATCACGCAGTGCTTTCATAAGCCCGAGCACACCGGTCTTTTTGTTCCTTTTCATCACTTCTGCCGATTCATCAAGGCCTTTTGTGACAGCACTCATCATGATATTCATCTGCTGGGGATCGAGGGAGCCCAGAAAATCGACGGTATTAAAACCGTTGCGGATGATATTGTGCATGTTCGGCTGGTTAACCTGGTCAATCGCAATGGCAGCCACTTTTTCTTTCGAATGCAGAAATCCCTGGATAATATCAAGTATTCCAGACTTTTGCAGCTGTCCGATGATATCGATGGCACTTGAGAGGGCCTCACGATTCTGGCTGAGCTGGGTTAAAAGACCCGCTATATCCTGTGCTTGCTCTTCCTCGGCTGAAGGCTGAACCAGTTCAATTTGCTTGATCGCTTTCGCCATCGTAGATACCCTCCTTTTTCAGCATTTGCGGAATGGAGATGAAGTCGTCCCGGCTCCATTTTTTCTCTGTTTCGACTCCAATATGCGGCTGCGGGTTGCCAAACCGGAAGTTGTGATGAGGAAGCGGTGAATCGCCGTCCCGTTCCAGCACTTCCATTTTCACCTGCATTTCCTTGTAGTTCGGCGTATGGGTAATTTTGTCATGATAGCTGCTGGTCAGCTTATTGACTGCTCCCATTCCTTCAGTTGTATGCATCGGCAAATACAGTTCTTTCCCCTTAACCTGATCTGTCACCCATACTTTTACTTTGACATGGCCGTAAGGGGAGGAGAGTCGCACAAGACTGCCGGTTCTGATGTTCCGCTCGTCTGCCAGTTCAGGAGAAACCTCCAGCCATAGCTCCGGCACCTTATAGGAAATTCCTTCGGATTGATAGGTCATATTGCCTTCATGGAAATGCTCCAGGATTCTTCCATTGTTCAAATGAAGGTCATATTCCTCTCCGGCTTCAAAAGGAGGAGTCCAATCCACAGAAATTAAGCGGGCTTTTCCATCCGGAAAATGAAATTGATCCTTGTAGAGTAAAGGTGTATCCGTTCCATCCGGAGCAACAGGCCAAACAAGACTATCCCAGTTTTCAAGTCGCTTGTAGCTGACACCGGCAAAAACAGGCGAAAGCTTAGCGGCTTCATCCATAATTTCACCTGGATCGTTATAATGCCAGTTTGTCCCAAGCTTGTTGGCCAGCTCCTGAAAGATGAGCCAATCCGGTTTACTGTCCCCGAGCGGCTCGAAAACTTTATTAAATCGCTGGATCCGCCGCTCTGTATTCGTGAAGGTGCCGTCTTTTTCAAGGCTTGGCGCTGCCGGCAGAATCACATCTGCAAATTGGGCCGTCTTGGAAAAGAAAATATCCTGCACGACAAAGAAATCCAGTTTTTCAAAGGCTTCGTGAACATAATTGATATTCGAATCCACAAGGCCCATTTCTTCGCCAAAAAGATACATGGCCTTTACTTTGCCAGCCTGGATGGCTTCTACAATCTGATGATTGTTGAGACCAGGGTTTATTGGAAGTTCTGTGCCCCAGGCTTGTTCAAAGCGGGTGCGTATTTCGTCATTTTCTATTGGCTGATATCCCGGAAGCCAGGTAGGCATTGTCCCAAAATCACTCGCACCCTGCACGTTATTGTGGCCGCGCAGAGGGTAGGCGCCCGCACCCGGCTTGCCAAAATTGCCTGTAACTAAAAGCAGGTTGCAAATTGCGGTGCTTGTATCCGTGCCGCCTAAGTGCTGGGTAACACCCATGGCCCATAAAATGCATGTGCCTTTAGCATCATGAATCATTTCAGCCATTTTGATCAGTGTTTCTTTTGCCATCCCGGTTGTTTCTTCCGCATAATCCAGCGTGAATTTTTCAAGGGACTTTTTGTATTCATCCACTTGATTCACACGCGTGTTAAGAAATTCTCGGTCTTCCCATCCCTGGTCAAAAAAGTATTTCGTTACAGCTGAAAGCCATACAAGATCCGTGCCCGGTTTCGGATGGATATGTAAATCAGCCCGGTCCGCCAGATCATTTTTCCGAAGGTCAGCAACAATCAGCTTCTGGTCTGCCAATTTATGCGACCGTTTGATTCGGGTTGCGAGAACAGGATGTGATTCTGCAGGGTTCGCTCCGACAACAATGATTAATTCAGAGCTTGCAATATCCTTCATCGTACCGGAGTCTCCGCCAATGCCGACTGTGCGGATAAGACCCATGGAGGCAGGTGTCTGACAGTATCTGGAACAATTATCAATATTGTTCGTTTTAAAAATAGCCCTGGCAAGCTTCTGGAACAGATAGTTTTCTTCGTTGGAACACTTGGAAGATGCGATAAAGCCGAGGGCATCCGGCCCATTTTCTTCTTTAATGCCAGTGAATTTCTCTGCAATCAAAGAAAGGGCCTCATCCCATGTCGCTTCATAAAATTTTTCTCCCTTTCTGATTAGGGGCTTGGTGAGGCGCTCTTTGCTGTTCACAAAGCTCCAGCCGAATTTTCCTTTTACACAAGTTGAAATCCCATTAACAGGGGCTTCAGGTGACGGCTGGATTTTGAGAATTTCCCGGTCTTTCGTCCAAACTTCAAAGCTGCATCCGACTCCGCAATAGGTGCAGACCGTTTTGGTGCGCTTAATACGGGCTTCCCGCATTGCTGCCTCTACATTGGATATAGCAAAAATCTCTTTATAGCCTGGCTCAACTTCTTTTGTTAAATCAATCATCGGCTCAAGAAGCGGCTTTGGAATATTCGTAAGATAGCCTGCTTTGCCGAGCATCGATTTCTCCATTAATGCATTGCATGGGCACACCGTCACACAATGCCCGCAGGATACACAAGAGGATTCATTAATCGGCACATCATTATCCCAAATCACACGCGGCTGCTCCCGGTCCCAGGCAATGCTCAGCACCTCGCTCACCTGCAGATCCTGGCACGCTTCCACACAAAGACCGCAAAGGATACACTGATCCGGTTCATACCGGTAAAAGGGATTTGAGTTATCCTGAGGGTAGGGCTTTGGCTTAAATTCATACTTCTGATGCTCAATCTTAAAATGCTCGGCAGTATTATGCACCACACAGTTTCCATTATTGTTATCACAAACCGTGCAGTATAGCTCATGATTTTTTAAGATGCGGGACATTCCTTCAAGCTGTGCTTCCTTTGCCAGCTCCGACAATGAACTTACTTTTAGATCCGGCTCGGCTTTAGTCGCACAGGACCTTTTCAATTCGCCATCAATCTCCACGTAGCAGGTATCGCACGTCTGAATGACGCCAACCCCTAAATCCGGCTGGGAAGAACAAATCCCCGGGAGAAAGTGTTTATGATCCCGCGCCGCCTCAAAAATCGACTGTCCCAGCTTTGCTTGGATTTCTTTTTCATCCAGGTAAAAGGTGAATTTTTTTTCGTCCACCATACACCACCGCCTATTCATTTCATTCTATTTAAAAAGTATTTGTTAAAAGTGGGAAATGTATTACAAAATGGGCTGAATTGGCAGTGGGATCTGAGGAGAGAAATGGCTGCTAATGAGGAGCGCTTATTTTCTTTGTAAACCATTTTTCGCACTTTAAAAAAACCTGAGCATGCCCATTGAAAAATTACTCCGTATCCTTTAATATATAAATACAAGCTGCATTGTGCGTAATCATAATAAAGTTTTAACCTTTAAGCTGTAATAGGGAGTTTTACATTGAAACGGGAATGACAGGCCTCCGTCTATATGACAAGGAGGACAGGCAGGAATGTTTCTGCGAACACCCACTTTGAGGAGTGGTGGTTTAAAACTTTCTTATCATTATTTACGGCAATGGCGGCTGTACATACTGTAATCAAACCAGTTCCTGATGGGAGCTGGTTTTTTTGCGTTTAGAAATTAAAATTATGGTTAAACCAAGATAAAGTGAAACTTCACTCAGTGGGGGTTTCCTTATTCCCCACTGAGTGTTAGTCGCGTTCTAGTGTCGCTAAGATCTCCGCTAGCGCTTCGATCAATCGACACTACAAACCCGATTGGTTCAACTAAGCCTCTGCCTGCGCGTCAGCAAGTTTCACTGTATCTCACCAATCGGGCCTTTACGGGCAGTTGACCCCCACTTATCCTCTTTTAATTCCTCTGAGTCTTGAAGTGGGGGTCTTACTGCCCGTTAGACTGCGATAAACGACACATGAACAGGAGATGGAATAATGAAGGAAGTTACGGAAAAGAGATATTGCGAAGTCTGCGGAAAAGAAACGGTCCACATCGCCAGGGAAGATGCACTGGAAATTGAATACATCTGCAAGGAATGCAATCATGAGGAAGACATTATTAAATCCTTTTTCTAGGACCCCGGGTAATATTGACACCAGCAAGATACCGTGATAAAGTAAAATTATCTCGAATTAAAGATATTTTATTTTAAGATAGATAACAAAGGGGAGGAAGTACACTTGAATCAATTAAAAGGCATTCACCATGTTACAGCCATCACCAGCAGTGCGGAAAAAAATTATGAGTTTTTCACATATACATTAGGAATGCGTTTAGTAAAGAAGACCGTCAATCAGGATGACATTCAAACCTATCACTTATTTTTTGCAGATGATACAGGAAGTCCAGGAACGGATATGACATTTTTTGATTTTCCCGGTATTCCGAAGGGCACTCACGGAACAGATGAAATATCGAAAACGTCCTTCCGGGTTCCGACAGATGAAGCGCTCGATTATTGGGTAAAGCGGTTTGACCGCTTAGAGGTTCCCCATTCCGGCATCCAGGAGCAGTTCGGCAAGAAGACTCTGTCATTCACAGATTTCGATGATCAAAAATACCAATTGATCTCGGATGAAGCCAATAAAGGAGTACCATCAGGAACACCTTGGCAAAAGGGGCCAATCCCGCTCGAATATGCAATCACGGGTTTGGGGCCGCTATTTGTAAGGGTTGCTCAATTTGATTATTTTAAGGAAATGATGGAAAAAGTGCTGCACTTTAAGGAAATCGCTCAAGAAGGAGATTTCCACTTATTCGAAGTGGGTGAAGGCGGAAATGGTGCACAGGTGGTTGTGGAATATAATCCATCTCTTCCGCAGGCGCGCCAGGGTTACGGAACCGTCCACCATGCTGCATTCCGCGTGGAAGATAAATCTGTTCTTGACGAATGGGATCAGCATTTGAGAGGCTTTGGTTTCCAGACTTCAGGTTTTGTCGACCGCTTCTTCTTCGGTTCTTTATATTCCCGGGTTGCTCCGCAGATTTTATTTGAATTCGCAACAGATGGACCTGGGTTCATGGGTGACGAGCCTTATGAAACACTTGGGGAAAAACTGTCACTGCCGCCATTCCTTGAGCCGAAAAGGGACCAGATCGAAAGCTATGTCCGTCCGATCGATACAGTAAGAAGCACGAAGGATCTTGTAAAAGAATAACCAGGCCAAAGGCCTCTGTTATTCCACTGCTTGAACGCATTGGAGGACAGAGGCCTTTTTTTGCGTTATAATGGAGGGTATTATTTTTAGAAATAGGAGCAGAGAGCAGTGGAGAAACATAACAGCAAATACAGGTGGCTCGTCTTTGGCGCGGTTTTATTTGCTTACTTTTTGATCGTGAGCCAAAGGACAGCCCCTGGTTTAATTACAGATCAATTAATGAAGGATTTCGGCGTGACAGCTGCGGCCATTGGGCTTCTGACGAGCATCCAATTTTTTGCCTATGCCAGCCTTCAGGTTCCGATTGGAATATTATCCGACCGTTTTGGCCCTAATGTATTCTTAATCGCCGGAACTCTTCTGAATGGAATAGGGACGTTATTATTCAGTTTTGCTGCGAATGAATACATTCTTTTCGCGGCAAGGATGCTGGTTGGAATAGGGGATGCAACGATTTGGATAAATGTTGTCATCATTTTGGGCAGATGGTTTAAAGTAAATGAATTTGTAAAGCTGCTTGGCTTTGCGGGCATGTCCGGGAGTTTTGGATTTTTGCTCGCGACTGTCCCATTTTCCATTTGGATTTCCATATGGGGCTGGCGCATTCCGTTTTTGGCAGTCGGCATTATTTTGACCATCCTTGCCGTATTGCTGTATATCATATTAATCTGGCAGCCTTCGCGATTGGGCGTAGAGCCTAAAAAAACGAAAGGTAAGAAAGAGCCAAAAGAAAAAACAGCAAGCATATTAAAAAGAATTTTTTCTGACCGCCAGGCATGGGCCACGTTCTTCTGTCATTTCGGCCTGGTCGGCACTTATGTCGGTTTCATCGGCTCGTGGGCTGTTCCGTATGGCATGGATATGTATGATCTGAGCCGTTCCGATTCCAGCCAGCTTGTCATGATCGGATTGTTTGGTGCCATCATTGGTGCTCCGTTAATGAGTTTTATATCAGGCCGGATGGGCAGCATCAAACGCCCTTATCTTTTTGCCCACTCAATCGCCGTCCTTGGCTGGGCAACTTTTCTGTTATTTCAGGGTAAGCCTCCATATCCGCTCCTGATCGTTCTTTTCCTGATTATGGGTTATGGTAATGGGGCAAGTACGCTGACGTTTGCGATTGTCAGAAAATCATTTGACATTCGGGATGTAGGTGTCGTTTCAGGATTTGCCAACACCGGCGGATTTCTGAGCGCAGTTCTGCTGCCATTTATCTTCGGAAAGGTTTTGGATACATTTGAAGCAGGCTACCAGTATGGATTTATTATACCGGTCATCTTCTCACTGATGGGACTGATGGGCGCTGGGTTAATAAAGGAAAAAATACGCGCACGGGCTGTAAATTAGCAATAAAGTAGGCTGACAATTGCGTCAGCCTACTTTTTTTATTTCAAAAACGGTTTCATATTTGATTTCTTCGGATCAATGGTAAAACGGTATATCGGCAATTCCTTCCCAACTTCAGAAGGGATATAGCCAAATGTCGTATAACTGTCTACAAAATTGCTATGCGAATTGGTGTGTTAAAAACGGTAAAGAGGTTTCTGGATATTTGTGTTGAAATGATAGAGAGGCTTATTTAGCGAACGAGTAGTAATGTTGAATAAGATAGGTATTTAGGCTTGTGCTAGTAAAATTCTTTTTCAGAATGGGGCGGTGTCCAAATGAATATTGCAGAGGAAATCATAATTTCTCCATTAAAGGATGAATTAATTGAGGACATCAATAAAACAAATGATTATTTTAAAGTGTTTGGTAAGGTTGTACCCAGTTTTCAATCAGGAAAATGGTCTTTTGAAGAGAATCTATTTGATGAAACTAAAGAAATTCGGTTCCCAGATGATCAACTTGATTGGAGCCTTTATATAAACCGTGAAGATAAAGCTCTATTTCTAGCTTATAAGAATAATAATTGCATTGGGCAAATTAGAATAATTAAGGATTGGAATCGCTTCTGTTATATTGAAAATATCGCTGCAAAAAAAGAATTTAGAGGATATGGAATCGGGAAACTGCTCTTAACTAAAGCGGAAGAGTGGGCAAAACAAAGAAAACTTATCGGTATGTCTCTAGAGGCTCAAGATAATAATCTTGGAGCTTGCAGGTTTTATGTGAAACAAGGATTCATACTAGGTGGAGTTGACACATTGAAGCAGTCATATAATCCAAATATAGAAACCACTTTGTATTGGTATAAGTTATTCAAGTAAACGTGTGCTAATCTTCAACAAAGTAATACGATAAAAAAGCTCGAAGCATAATGCTCCGAGCTTTTTTGCGTGCTAATCTCACTGCTAAAGTGTCTGCTAATTCAACTGCGAAAAGTATTGATATTTCGAATTTTGCACTTCAAAACCGAACCCGTTAGTTTGAGGCTGAGCTGTTAAAATAAATAAATTCCTTCCTGCTTCCTTCATAAAAACAGTACTACTTTGGATGGTGAAAAAAATAGATAAAAATATAAATTTTCAGAAAATTAGTTGATTAATTTCAGAGATTGTTTATACTAAACTTGTAACATACCGACCGGTCAGTTAGTGGAGGAGGGACAGGAATTTGGATTTCTCATACTCACCAAAAGTGCAGCAGCTCATAAGGAAATTAAATGTGTTTATGGAAGAAAACGTTTATCCGAACGAAGCTTTATATGAACAGCAATTGAATGAACAGGAAAATCGATGGTGTGCTATTCCGCCGATTATGGAAGAGCTGAAACGCAAGGCGAAAGCTGCAGGGTTATGGAACTTATTTTTACCGGAGAGCGAGTATGGCGCAGGACTCACGAACGTGGAATATGCCCCGCTTTGTGAGATTATGGGGCGATCAATGATTGCACCGGAAATCTTCAACTGCAATGCACCTGATACCGGCAACATGGAAGTGCTCGCAAGATACGGCACGGAGCAGCAGAAGAATGATTGGTTAAAGCCGCTGTTAGAAGGGGACATCCGATCCTGCTTTTCGATGACAGAGCCGGATGTGGCCTCCTCTGATGCCACAAATATTGAAGCGCGGATTGAAAAGCAGGGTACAGAATATGTCATCAATGGACGGAAGTGGTGGTCTTCAGGTGCGGGAGATCCGAGGTGCCGTATAGCGATCTTTATGGGAAAAACCGATCCGGACGCAAACCGTCATGAACAGCAATCCATGATTCTTGTTCCTATGGATACCCCCGGAGTAAAAATAGAGAGGATGCTTCCGGTGTTTGGCTATGATCACGCTCCACATGGCCATGCTGAAATTACATACGACAATGTCAGAGTTCCTGCTGAAAATATCATTTGGGGTGAAGGGAAAGGGTTCGCCATTGCACAGGGCAGGCTGGGTCCGGGACGCATCCATCATTGCATGAGGCTGATCGGGGCAGCAGAGCGCGCTCTTGAGGAATTATGTAAGCGTGTACAAAATCGAACTGCTTTTGGCAAAACGCTCGCAAGCCAGGGTGTCATCCGTGAATGGATAGCGGATTCCCGGATTGAAATTGAGCAGGCAAGACTATTAACGCTTAAAGCTGCCCATATGATGGATACTGCCGGCAACAAAGTGGCGAAAACCGAGATTGCTATGATCAAGGTCGTGGCGCCATCCATGGCCCTTAAGGTAATTGACCGGTCAATCCAGGCGTTTGGAGCAGCTGGAGTGAGTGAGGATGTACCGCTTGCCGCACTGTGGGCAAATGCCAGAACGCTGAGATTGGCAGACGGTCCAGATGAAGTCCACCGGGCACAGATTGCTAAGCTTGAATTGAAAAATTACCAATAGGAGCTGAAAAATCATGAAGGTAATGGAACTATTTGACCTAACCGGAAAGACTGCACTGATTACTGGAGGCGGGCGAGGGCTGGGTGCTCAGATTGCCGAAGGATTAGCCGAAGCAGGGGCAAATGTCGTGCTTTGTTCAAGAAAAGTGGAGGCATGTCAGGAAACCGCTGACCGCCTTGCAGCACTTGGTGTGAACACATTAGCGCTTTCCTGTGACATCAGTAAACAGGAGGATGTCCAAAAAGTGGTTGAAGAGACGGTTCAGGAATTTGGGGCTATCGATATTCTGGTCAACAACAGCGGGGCTACCTGGGGAGCTCCCGCTGAGGAGATGCCGCTTGAAGCATGGCAAAAGGTCATCAATGTAAATGTGACAGGGACATTTTTAATGAGTCAGGCTGCAGGCAAGGTCATGATCGAACAGGGATCAGGAAAAATCATTAATATTGCCTCTGTTGCCGGCCTTGGAGGCACGGACCCCAGGGTGATGGATACAATCGGCTATAACACCAGCAAAGGGGCAGTCATTACGATGACAAAGGACCTGGCTGTAAAATGGGGCAGGTATGGCATCAATGTGAATGCCATTGCTCCAGGTTTTTTCCCTACAAAAATGTCTTCGGCGATTATGGAGCAGGGACGAAACCCCATTCTGGATGCAACACCGCTCAGACGCTTCGGTTCTGAGGATGATTTGAAAGGGGCCGCTTTGTTCTTGGCTTCCAATGCTTCAAATTATGTGACGGGAGACGTATTAATTGTTGATGGCGGAACACATGCAATGTAAAACGGCAAATTATATTGGAGGGATTTCAAATGACAGATAAAAAAACCTGGCATGCACACTATCCTGAATCCATTGCAGCTGAAGTAACCATTCCAAGTAAGTCGATGCCTGAGATGCTTCAGGAAGTGACAGCGATGTATCCGCAGAATATGGCACTATCTTTTTATGGACGAAAGATGAATTACGCGGAACTTCAAAAAGCCGTCTATGGATTTGCCGCATCCCTGCAGAAAAATGGTGTTCAAAAAGGCGACCGTGTTGCCATCATGCTTCCTAATTGCCCGCAATATGTGATTGCTTATTATGGAATACTTGCAGCAGGCGCGATTGTTACTCAAGTAAACCCGATGCTGGTTGAGCGCGAGATAGAGCATATCATGAATGACTCTGGTTCTGAAACTCTTGTCGTGTTTGATGCCCTATATCCCCGGGTTAAGGGTGTTCAAGACAGAACGAAGGTTAGAAATATAGTCATTGTCAGTCTGCAGCCAACAGAAGCAGATTTTTCACCTGACAAAACATTCGAAGGTTTTATACAGGAAGCCAGTGGACAATACACCCCGGTCAACATTGAGCCCCAGCAGGATATTGCCGTTCTTCAATATACGGGCGGAACAACTGGACGGTCAAAAGGAGCCATGCTGACTCATTACAATGTTCTCGCAAATGTGGTACAGTCTTATGAATTTTTTAAAGATAGAACGGAAATAGGCGGGGAAAAATTCTTAACCGTCATTCCGCTGTTCCATGTTTTTGGCATGACTGCCTGCATGAACTTTGCCATTTATACGGCCAATGAATCGATTTTATTGCCGCGCTTTGATGTGGAGGAAGTGTTAAATACAATTAAAAATGAGCAGCCATCTGTATTTCCTGGTGTTCCAACTATGTATGTGGCCATCACCAATCATCCGCATGCAGAGGAATATGGCATTGACAGCATTGATACTTGCAATAGCGGCAGCGCGCCTATGCCTGTCGAACTGCTGCGGGATTTTGAAAAAAAGACGGGAGCAAAAATTCTTGAAGGTTATGGTTTATCAGAAGCTTCCCCGGTAACACACTGCAATCCGCCATTTTCAGAAAGAAAGCCTGGAAGCGTTGGAATCGGTTTTCCTTCAACTGATTATAAAGTAGTCGATTTGGCCGCAGGTACTGAAGAGGTCCCGAATGGAGAACTGGGTGAGGTCATCATCAAGGGCCCGCAGATTATGAAAGGCTATTGGAATATGCCTGAGGAGACGGCAGTTACATTACGGGATGGATGGCTCTACACCGGTGATATTGCGAGAATGGACGAAGATGGGTTTCTATACATTGTCGACCGCAAGAAAGACCTGATCATTGCCAGCGGCTATAATATTTACCCGCGCGATATTGAGGAAATGCTCTATGAGCATCCTGCAGTTCAGGAGGCTGTCGTCATTGGTGTCCCGGATCCTTACCGGGGTGAAACAGTTAAAGCTTTCGTCGTGCTGAAAGCCGGTAAAACGGCGACCCAAGAAGAAATCATTTCATACTGCAGGCAGAACCTGGCTGCCTATAAAATTCCATCGGCCGTAGAATTCCGAGAGGAGCTTCCAAAGACCAATGTCGGAAAAATCCTTCGAAGAGCTCTGAGGGATGAAGTCCGGAGTTAATCGTTTTGTGATATAATGCTGTCGATATTTTCTAACAGAAGCGGGGACTGACATTGAAAGAAAAAATTACTGAAAAGAGCATCCGGCTATTTGATCAGAAAGGTTTCAGCGAAACATCAATTCAGGATATCGTCGACAGCCTCGGTGTCACGAAAGGCACGTTTTATTACTATTTCTCGAGCAAAGAACAACTGCTGATGGACATCCATCTTCGCTATATAGATGATATGCTGGCCAATCAGCACGAAATCCTCGGGGATGAGTCCAAATCCAGTAAAGACAAACTTCTAGAGATTGTTCAAATGCTGCTGGGCAATATCAAAACCCAGGGAGCAAGCGCAAAAGTCTTTTTCAGGGAAATGCGCAACCTTAGTGAAGAAAGCTTATCGAAAATCATTCCAAAAAGGGATCAGTTCAGGCTGAATATCGAAAAATTAATAGAAGAAGGCAAGCAGAACGGAGAGTTCCGAGCTAACCTCAACTCTCCGATTATCGCTTTTGGCATCTTAGGCGTCACCAACTGGAGCTATCAGTGGTTCAATCCGGAGGGAAGCATATCCGACCGGGAAGTGGCAGAGATCTTTACAGAAATGATATTAAAGGGGATAGAGATGTAGCTAGAAATTGGTGAGTTTTTCAATTTATCGGCGAAATTTAAATTTTATCAGCGAATTCTTGAGAAACCTGAGAAATTTTGATTTCCCGCAAAACATACCAACTGGTCAGTATAAGGAGGATAACCGATGAATGCAAAGGATGTTAAGCAAATTACCGTTATAGGTGCCGGACAAATGGGCCACCAGATCGGAATGCTCTGTGCTCTTGGAGGCTATGAGACGATTATCCAGGATTTGAGCGAAGCCGCATTGCAGGATGCCGAGGCTAAGCTGCAGATGATTATGTCAAAATGGGTTGCCAAGGGGAAGCTGGATGAAGATGCGAAAGCCGCTGCTTTCGGAAAGCTTCGTTTCTCCAGCAGCCTTCAGGAAAGTGTCCGAAGCTCCGACTTAATCATTGAAGCTGTAACGGAAAAGCTTGGTGTGAAAAAAGAGGTATTCAAGAAACTGGAAGAGTTCGCGCCTCCTCATGCCATCTTCGCAACCAATAGCTCTACAATCGTTAATAGTTTAATAGCCGGTGAAACTGAGCGGCCTGAAAAAGTCGTTAATATGCATTTCTTCTTTCCGCCTCTTGTGATGGAATGTGTGGAAGTAGTCATGAGTGAACAGACGTCTGAAGAAACCGCACAAATTGCGATGGAAGTCTGTGAAAAGATTAATAGAACAGCTGTCCTTTTGAAAAAAGAAATTTCCGGCTTCGTCGCAAACCGCATTCTCGGTGCACTCCAAAAAGAGGCAGTGGCTCTGTATGAACAGGGGATTGCCGACTATAAAGATATCGATATCATCTGCCGGAAAGCCTTGAACCACCCAATCGGCCCGTTTGAACTCATGGATTTATCCGGACTTGATGTGGCCTATTATGTAATGGATCAGCGTTATCGGGAGACAGGAGATCCTGCAGATAAGCCATTTGACTGTGTTGCCGAAAAAGTGGCAAAGGGAGAATTGGGGAGAAAGACAGGTAAGGGCTGGTATGAGTATTCTTCCAATAAGGTGAAGAGTTAAGGGGTGCCATCATGCATGAAATGCAGGTAACAGTAAGGTTTTGCGAAACTGATGCTCTTGGCCATATCAACAATACAAGTTATTTTATTTACCTTGAAGAAGCACGGGTGAAATACTTCGAGACACTTGGCTACAGCATGGATGTGAAAAAATGGAGTTTTATCCTGGCCTCCACAAAATGCGACTTTCTAAGCCAGGGATATTTTAACCAAATCCTAACGGTGAAAACCTGGGTATCAAGGATTGGCAGCAAAAGCTTTCAGCTCGATCATGAAATTGTATGCACTCAGACAGGAAACCTTATTGCCAAAGGGAGCGCCGTAATCGTCTATTTTAATTTCGCCAAACAGGAAAGTGCTGTTATACCTGATCTTCTAAGGGAAGGTCTAAACCAAAATGTAAGAGAAACATAATTTAATTTTCCTATAAAAAGGAGGACCACATGCCGAAGCAAATGAGCCAGGATACCATTCCCGTTAGAAAAGGAGAGCAATTGAATACCGCTGAATTGGAAAAATTCCTGCGGAACGAGCTGGCTAATCTTCCAAATCAACCGCTTGAGATTCTTCAGTTCCATGCTGGGCACTCCAATCTTACCTATCAGCTGAAAATGGGAGAGTGGGAAGCCGTGCTGCGCCGGCCTCCGCTTGGACCTGTCGCACCGAAAGCTCATGACATGGAGAGGGAATACAGGGTGATTTCTGAGATACATCCCTTTTTCAAAGAAGCCCCGAAGCCGATCCTGTTTACGAATAATAGTGAAATCACAGGAGCACCATTTTTCATTATGGAACGGCGGCATGGAATTGTTTTAGATACCTCATTCCCTGAAGGAATGGAACCGGACGAGGAAATTTGCAGAAGACTGTCTCAAATTATGGTTGATAAGCTGGCAGAACTTCATTCCATTGACTATAAAAGGACAGGTCTAGCGGAAATCAGCAATCCCGATGGATTTATGGAAAGGCAGGTGCATGGCTGGATTGGCCGGTATGAGCTGGCAAAGACAGATGAAGTTTCTGAAGCGGATACGCTGAAAAAGTGGATGACCCATCATATCCCGGTTAGTCCTGAGCCATCCGTCATCCATTATGATTACAAGCTGAACAATGCAATGTTCAATGAGGACTTAACAGAAATGACGGGCCTTTTCGACTGGGAGATGGCAACGGCAGGCGATCCGCTGGCAGATCTTGGTGCCGCGATGAGCTATTGGATTCAGGGAGACGATCCCGATCTGCTCAAGTTTGGATTAGGAAAACCCCCGGTAACCGTTCTAAATGGCTTTTACTCCCGCAGAGAATTTATGGAGGCCTATGCTGGAAAAACAGGCCGTGATCTCAGCAGTATGAATTTTTATTTAACATTTGCTTACTTCAAACTGGCCGTCATTTGCCAGCAAATCTATTACCGTTACAAGAAAGGTCAGACAGCAGATCCGCGTTTTTCACAATTCAATAGATTCGTTAAAGTACTCCTGAAACATGCTGTACAGGCGGCAGATGAAAAAATTTAAGATGAAGAGATGCTGAGGAGAGTGAATCCGTACATGGAAAAAGTAAATACAGCCAATACTGGTGCGAACTTTTTGTTCACAAAGCTTGATCCTGAAACACTTTTCACACCCGAGGAATTTACAGATGAGCATATCTTAATAGGAAGAACAGCTAAACAATTTACTGAAAAAATGGTTCACCCTGAAAAGGACCGGATCGAAAACCAGGAATTCGAGCTGGTAACGGATTTACTGAGGAAGGCAGGCGAACTTGGCCTGCTTGCCCATAGCATCCCCGAAAAATACGGCGGTCTTGGCCTGGATAAAATCAGCAAGGGGATCGTCGGAGAAAACATTGCCTCATCAGGCGGTTACGGGGTAGCCCACTCAAACCATACCTGTATTGCAACCCTGCCGATCACTTACTTCGGAACTCCTGAGCAAAAAGAAAAGTACTTGCCGAAGCTTGCTTCAGGGGAGTACATAGGCGCTTACTGCCTGACAGAGCCGAACGCAGGATCTGATGCTCTATCCTCCCAGACTACCGCCGTTTTGAATGAGGATGGGACCCATTACATTTTAAATGGCACGAAAATTTATATTACGAATGCTGTATTTTCAGATACATTTATTGTATATGCCAAAGTGGACGGCCGGCATTTTACCGCATTTATCGTCGAACGGGACACACCAGGATTATCCCTTGGCCCGGAAGAAAATAAGATGGGCATTAAAGGATCTTCAACCAGATCGGTCATTTTTGAGGATTGTCCTGTGCCAGCAGAAAATCTGCTTGGGGAAGTGGGCAAAGGCCATATCATTGCTTTGAACGTCTTGAATTTGGGCCGTTTCAATTTAGGTTCAGCCTGCATGGGGGCAGCAAAAACCGGCTTGAAGAAAACACTCCAATTTACAGGGGAAAGAAAGCAGTTTGGGAAGTCGATCGCTGATTTTCCGGCTACCAAGGAAAAAACGGCGAAGATGGCAGGAAGAATCTACGCCGCTGAATCACTGCAATACCGCACCGCAAGCCTGCTGGAGGAATCATTGGGAGACTTATATGAATCAACTGATGTAAAACTTATTGGAAAAAGAATGAGCGAATATGCCACAGAATGTGCGATCTGCAAGGTGTTTGGCTCGGAAACACTTGATTATACGGCAGATGAATCACTGCAGCTTCATGGCGGAGCGGGATTCATCAAGGAATACGGTGTGGAACAAATGTATCGGGATTCCCGCATTAACCGTATTTTTGAAGGTACAAATGAGATTAATAGATTGCTGATTCCTACTCACCTTTTCCGAAAAGCGCTGAAGGGTGAAATCGATTTAGCAGCAAGAGTGGAGGAAGCGATTGTTCGCTTGAGCAAACCGGCACCAATCGGAGAGGCGATTTTTGAGAAAGAGAGAGCAGCGGTTGATACTATAAGAAACCTATTCATGCTGAATGCCGGACTCGCCTATGAAGCATTTGGCGATACCCTTGTTCATGAACAGGAAGCCCTAATGAAGCTTGCGGATCTCGCCATTGCCCTGTATGCAGCAGAAACAGCAGTTTATCGGACATACAAAGCCATTCAGAAAAATGGTGAAGAAAAAGAAGAATTGAAGATTCAACTGACCAGGACTTTTCTGGAAGGTGCAATATGGGAAGCTGAAAGGCTATCCCGCCAACTAGTGTCCGAATTGTCATCAGATGAGAAAAAGGATGCGCTGATCGGATTAATCATCCGGGAATGCAGCAGGTTCAGCTCCTTTGGGAAAGAAAATGCAAGGAACCGGAGAATAGCTGAGCTCATTTATGAAAAAGGCGAATATTGCTGCTAGAAATATAGAAAAGGAGTGTTTGAAAATGAAAGCCATTCAATTCAAAGAATATGGGGGACCTGAAGTCCTTGATGTAATCGAACTGGATCGGCCGCAGCCGGCCGGACGGGAAGTTTTAATCGAAGTACATGCGATCGGAGTGAACTATGCCGATACCGCAAGAAGAGAAGGGCAATATGTTGTGCCGACACCTCTGCCGTTCATTCCCGGTGCAGAGGTGGCAGGTGTTGTCGCAGCCGCAGGTGAAGAGGCGAGTATTCCAGTTGGCACAAGAGTGGTGACGCTAATAGAATCAGGCGGCTACTCAGAGTATGTCACAGCCGATGAAAGGGGTTTGATTCCGCTGCCGGAAGGACTGGATTTCAATCTTGCTGCGGCACTGCCCCTGCAAGGACTGAGTGCCTATCATATTTTGAAAACGATGGGCCGGCTTGAAGCTGGTGAAAGCGTCCTAGTCCATGCAGCTGCGGGAGGAGTGGGAACAATTGCCGTTCAGCTTGCAAAATTATTCGGGGCCGGGACTGTCATTGCTACCGCCAGCACTGATGAAAAACTGCAGCTTGCAAAAGAAATGGGAGCCGATGTCCTAGTCAACTATACAAATGAAGGCTGGGAAAATGAAGTACTCGAAGCAACAGGCGGAAAAGGTGTGAATGTGGCACTCGAAATGGCAGGCGGCGAAATTTTTAATAAAACCCTGAAATGCCTTGCCACCTTTGGCCGCCTTGTTATTTATGGTGTGGCAAGCGGGGAGCAGAGCCGGTTTTATCCTTCTTCCTTAATGGGGCGGAATCAATCGGTCATCGGATTTTTCCTGCCGCAAATAATGAGGAAACCGGAATTGCTGCAGCCGAGCATGAAGGAATTATTATCCTATACAGCCCAAGGGAAGCTGAAGCTGACTATTGGTGAAGTCCATCCTCTTGAGGACGCTGCCAAAGTACATGAGCGAATGCAGTCTAGGCAAACAAAAGGGAAGCTAATTCTTGTGCCTGCCAGATAAACAGCAGCCTGCCATTTCACCAAGTGGCAGGCTCTTTTTCTATTAATCTGACAGGATTATAGGGATTTGTATAGAAACTAAATAGTATAGGTGAATTTTTGATGGTGGTGATTACATATGGAAAAGGAAGAGATAAAGAAAAAGGTACAAAAAACATTCGGTAAAAACGCAGAAAAATATGTGACAAGCAAAATTCATGGAGATGCGGCAGAATTACATCAGCTCGTTCAAACCCTGAATCCGCAGAAGGATTGGGTGGTGCTGGATATTGCGACAGGCGGCGGGCATGTGGCCAAAAGTCTGGCACCCTCTGTTTCCCAGGTCTTCGCAGCTGATTTAACAAAAGAGATGCTGGCAAATACCGCACGCCATCTGGAAAGCTATAAAAATATCTGGTATATCGTTGCAGATGCGGAAACTTTGCCATTTCTGGATGGGTCCTTTGATGCTGTCACCTGCCGGATTGCGCCCCACCATTTTCCCCATCCGGAAAAATTCATTGCTGAAACTGGCAGGGTTTTAAAATCAGGGGGGAGATTCCTGTTAGTTGATAATGTATCACCCGATGAAAAAGAGCTAGCAGACTATATGAACACAGTTGAGAAAATGCGGGATGACAGCCATTACCGGTGTTTGTCAACGGCAGAGTGGAGAAAGCTGTTTGTCGCTTCCGGACTAAATGAAACAAACGCAAAGAGCAGGAAGAAAACCTTTGAATTTCCTTCCTGGGTGAGGCGAACGGCTGAAAGTGAAGAACAGATTAAGGCAGTCGAAGAGTATATTCTGCAGGCTGATCAGGCTGCTGCGGATTATTTTCAAATTGAACTACATGAAGGCAAGGTCCAATCCTTTAAAGTGGATGAATGGATGGCACTTTGCGTTAAAAAATAGGAGGAAACGATCATGGATTTAAACCTGAAAAATAAAAAAGCGCTTGTCGTGGCTTCAAGCCAGGGCCTCGGAAAAGCCATTGCAGCACAGCTTGCAAAAGAAGGAACCAAGGTCATGATAACAAGCAGGGACGAAGCAAAACTAAAGAGCGTTCAAGAGGAATTCCGTGACCAATTCAATGCCGATGTTGAGTATTGCCGCGCAGATGTTACGGACCCTGAGGATATAAAGAACCTGATTCAGCATACAGCTGAAACCCTTGGGGGAATTGATATATTAATCAATAATGCCGGAGGGCCTCCCGGAGGCACGTTTGAAAACCTAAAAGATGAAGACTGGGAAAAAGCATTTCAGCTAAATCTATTAAGCCATGTCAGGCTGATCCGCGAGGCACTTCCTGAATTAAAGAAAAATGGCGGCAGGATCATTAATATAGCATCATCAAGCATTAAGCAGCCGATACCGGGCCTGCTCTTATCCAATACATTCCGTCTTGGGATTGTCGGACTGACCAAAACACTCTCAGAGGAATTGGCAGCTTATAATATCTTAATTAATACAGTAGCTCCGGGAAGAATTGCAACCGACCGCGTTGATTATCTGGATCAGCATAACGCGGACCGGCAGAATATCACCAAAGAAGAAGTCGCAGAAAGAGCCAAAAGCAAAATTCCGCTGGGCAGATACGGGACCCCGGAAGAATTTGCGAACGTCGTCACCTTCCTTGCATCTGATGCCAGCAGCTACGTGACCGGAAGCTCCATTTTAGTCGATGGCGGGATGGTGAAAGCTTTATAAGAGGAATTACTGTTCCGGCAGTTAGAGTATGAGATCGAATTTGGTGCAGCTTCGGACAGAGAAATTGGAAAAACTAAAGTGTAAGGCCGAAACTGGCGCAGCTTCGGACAGAGAAGTCGGAAAACCAGGAGTGTAAGTCCGAATCTGGTGCAACTTCGGACACAAAAAGCAGAGAAACCATGATCTGAGTCCGAATCCGGTGCAACTTCGGACAGAGAAAGCAGAGAAACCATGATTTGAGTCCGAATACGGGTCAACTTCGGACAGAGAAAGCAGAGAAACCATGATTTGAGTCCGAATACGGGTCAACTTCGGACACAGAAGTCGGAAAACCAGTACTGTAAGTCCGAACCTGGTGTAACTTCGGACACAAAAAGCAGAGAAACCATGATCTGAGTCCGAACTCAGCCCAACTTCGGACACTGACCGCGAAAGTCACAAGCTCAAAGTCCGAACCCACCGCACCACCTGAAAACTCACCCAAAATAAAAAGACGATTTTCCGCATCTCCCGGAAAATCGTCTTTCGCATTAACCCCTTTTTGTCACCAGAATCCAGATATACAGTAGAATTGAAATCACTACCGATCCGGCTGCTGTCAAATAAATGGTGCTATACCCAAACAAATGAGCGATTTGCCCAAACACGATGGCGCCAATCCCTACTCCAAGGTCAAAGAAGGAAAAGAACGTAGCATTGGCCATCCCGCGCCGATTAGCAGGCGCTTCTTTTACAGACCAGGCTTGAAGAGCAGGCTGGACTGATCCAAATCCGAGACCATAAAGAATCGCAGCTATATACATAATCAAGCTGCTAGGAAGCCACGCCAGCAGGAACATGGCTGCCAAAATCAGCACTGCTCCTGGTAAGAATACAGCCTGGTGACCTCTTTGATCATATAATCTGCCGGCAAAAGTCCGGGAAAGCATTAAGGCTATGGCAAACAGCAGGAAGTACCAGTGGATGCCGCCTATCCCTTTTTGGGCTGAGTAAATAGGCAGAAATGATGCAATGCCCCCGAAGGTAACGGTGATGAAAAATAAAAGAAATGAAGGCCTTAAAGCACTTTTTTCATAGATGTCCCAGCGCTTCTGGGGAACAGTTTGTTTTTCAGCCTGCTTGTAGTTGATCCTCGATGACAACACCAGTGCAGCTAAACCCAGCAAAGCACAAATTAAGAATAAGAGTTTGAAAGAGATGACCCCGGCGAGCGCCAGTCCGAGGGTGGGGCCGAATGCCAGGGCAATGTTCCCGGAAAGCCCGAAGTATCCCATTCCTTCTCCCCGCCGCTTTGCAGGAATTAAATCCGTGGCAATGGTTCCCGAGGCTGTAGTGGAGAAACCCCAGCCAAATCCCTGGATAATCCTTAAAACAAATAAGAAGATTAAACTATTAATAAAACCAAATGACCCAACCGAGAGCACGAAAATTGCCAGGCCAGTTAAATAGACAAAGCGCCTGCCTTTGGTCTCCAGCGTATGCCCTGCATAAGGACGCAATAGCAGAGCCGAAAATGTAAAGATCCCGACTACTATCCCGATCAGCTGGTCATTCCCGCCCAATTTTTCCACAAAAAGAGGGATAGTGGGCAATGTCATTTGAAATCCGAGAAAAATAAAAAAGTTGGACATCAAGATCAGAACAAAATCCCTTGACCAAATCTTTTCGGAACCTGCAGTCTGTTTTTTTGCTTCTCCTGATAAAGTATCAGCCATATAATTCCTCCCGCAATGGTGTAAAATGATTAGGTAATCTAAATATTTTACTATTATAAAGGAAAACAAAGGGAAATTCTATTTTAAGGAGCGCCAAGATGAAGATTAGAGAAAGAGGAGTAACAATTGGAACACTGAGACCTGGAAAAAAGAATTGCATTACAGATATAGATGGAGTCATGGCAGGCCACATCACTCTGGACTATCCTCTGGATGATGACCAATATGTCTGTACGGGCGTAACGGCCGTTTTGCCGCATGGAGGAAATCTCTTTCGTGAAAAAGTCCCGGCAGCCTCCTATGTCATCAATGGCTTTGGTAAAACGACGGGTCTGGTGCAGGTGGAAGAACTGGGTGTGATTGAATCTCCGATTATGCTGACAAATACATTTGGGGTGCCGGCAGTCACACAGGGAACGCTGGAATACATGCTAAAAACCACGCCGGAAATTGGAGACACAACCGGAACTGTTAATATCGTCACAGGAGAATGCAACGACGGATATTTAAATTCAATTCGGACACTCCCTGTAAAACCGGAACATGCAATAGAAGCCATTCAAAATGCCAAACCGGTAAAAGTGGAAGAAGGTGCGGTCGGAGCTGGTACAGGCATGGTGTGTTTTGGGTACAAAGGCGGCGTGGGTGCTTCTTCACGAGTAATCACTGAGGAACAAAGCACAAATGAATACAAAATCGGATGTCTGGTGGTCACGAACTTTGGCAATCGAGACGAATTTCCGTTCATTAAATACGGACTGTCAGAAATTCAGCCGAAAACAAAGGACACGCCTGATGGCTCAATCATGATTATCCTGGCTACAGACGCACCTGTCAGTGACAGGCAGCTGAAAAGGCTTGCGAAGAGATGCGGCATAGGCCTAGGACGAACAGGAAGCCATTTCAGCAACGGCAGCGGTGACATTGTTATCGCTTTTTCCACCGCAAACAAGAGCATTCATGAAAGCAGCAATATGATTGAAACTGCCTATTTTATCAGAGATGATCATCCCATCATGAATCAGCTTTTTCAAGGTGCGGCCGAGGCAGCGGAGGAAGCGATTCTTAATTCGCTGTCACAGGCAAAGACCACAAATGGGCGGAACGGAAGAGTGGTGGAGGGGATGTTTTCCCAGTAATAGTTTAAATTGTCTCTTGATCGGGTACATTGTAGTTAACAAGCTTAGCAGCTGCTAACAAAATTTCCAGCAAATAATGATTTGAATAATCTGAAAATTTCTGTTACAATAGAAAAAAGGTCAAGGGGTTGATTGCAAATGGAAAAACGTCTACTTAACTCGCCGCAACAGTCTGAGGAAAACGTGTCATTGTTAGCAGAACAAGTCCTAAATCAAGCTCTTAAGGAATACCGAATTGAAAAGCTTCGCGAAAAAATTGATGAAGCTCTCACTAGCCGGAACCAAAAAGAATTCATGCGCCTTACGGATGAATTAAAGAAAATCTCTTAAGCAAAGCAAATAATACTTATGTTAAAAAGGCAGCCTGTTCGAAAGAACGGGGCTGTCTTTTGTTGTTTCTTGATTTTTGAAGTAACTAATTATTGCGAAAGTGATTGAAAAACTGCAGCATATTTGCTCACAAAATCAAGTCCAGGAAGGAAACAATAGCAGTCAACCACTCTAACTAAAGTCGAAAAAAAGAGCTGTAATGGCAGTTAATCTGATGGAATAACGGCGAAATGGAGTGCAGTAAAGCGAAAATGTAGTTAATCGCACAGAATAACGCCGAAATGGAGAGCAGTAGAGCGAAAATGGTAGTCAATCGCATGGAATAACGGCGAAATGGAGTGCGGTAAAGCAAAATGGTAGTTAATCGCACAGAATACAGACGAAATGGAGAGCAGTAGAGCGAAAATGGTAGTTAATCGCATGGAATACCGCCGAAATGGAGAGCAGTAAAGCGAAAATGGTAGTTAATCGCACAGAATAACGCCGAAATGAAGAACTTAAAGTGAAAATGGTAGTTAATCGCACAGAATAGTGCCGAAAGCTGTAAAGAGAAAAAGGTTATAGTCACATAAATCAACACCTGAATAGAAGACAGATAAAAAATCATTCATTAAAACCGCTGCCAAAAATCCGAAATCGATTATATCCCCAAAAAACCATCTTCATTACCCACCCTCCCAAAAGAAGAAGAACCCATTTCATCACATGAAAATTTTCTCACACCGCCAGCTGTTCCACCCATCTGTTCCACATCGTTCCAAAACGAAACACTGAAACACTCCCCAAACAACAAAACCTTTGTACAAAAGGCAATCAACCTTGGCACAAAAATTGCAAAATAATTCATTAGCAAGATATAAATCGAAACGATAAGGGGAGGAAGCTATGTTTGAAGAAAAATTGGATTTAAGATTGCCGGGGCCAGTTCAGGTTCCAAAAGAAATACAGCGTGCCATGCTAAGGAGTTTCGATCATCCCATGATGGATTACCGGAATCCAGCCTTCCAGGATGTACTTCAGGAAACGACTGAAAAGTCTAAAATGATATTCCAGACTGAAAACCTGGTGATCCCGCTTACCTCTAGCGGAGCATCCGCTCTTGAAACAGCTATTATTAATACGGTTGGTCCCAACGATACGATCATTCTTTGTGTAGTCGGCTATTTTGGTGAGTACCTTCAGGGAATTACAGACCATATCGGCTGCAAAACCGTCCGGATCGATGCTGATTGGGGAAATATTGTCGATCCTGAAGATGTGAGAAAAGCATTGAAGGAAAATCCTGAGGCAAAAGCTGTTTTTGCGACACACTGTGAAACATCCACCTCTGCAATCAACAACATTCAAGAGATTGCAGCAGTTGTAAAAGAATCAGATGCCATATTCCTCGTTGATGCGGTCAGCTCGATTGTCGGCACGCCTCTATACATGGACGAATGGGGCATTGATATTGTGGCAACTGGAGGTCAGAAAGCATTAATGCTGCCGCCTGGCCTTGCGTTAATTACATTAAGTGAAAAAGCCTGGAACACTGTGAATAAGCATCAGTGCCCATCCTTTTACTTTGACCTTAAGCTCTATAAAAAAGGATTGGAATCAGGTGCCGGCACACCTTATACACCGAATATATCACTTGTTTGCGGGCTTCTTGAAGCCTGCAATATGATAGAAAAAAGCGGAGGAATAGAAGCTGAATACAAAAGGCATGCTGCACTTCGGGATATGACTAGAGCTGGAGTGCGGGCATTAGGTCTTGAATTGCTGGTGGATGATTCGGCAGCCAGCCCAACCCTGACAGCTGTAAAATTAAAAAATGCAGATGAATTCAGAAGGATTTTGCGGGAAGAATTTCATATCGCATTGGGAGGCGGTCTCGGAAAGGTGAAGAATCAGATTCTGCGCCTGGGACATATGGGATATACAGATGCTGCTGACATGCTGAAAATGTTTGCTGCGATGGAGCTTGCTTTAAAGAAGACCGGATACGAAGTGGAACTAGGTGCTGGAGTTTCTGCGGCACAGCGGCATTGGCTCGAAAATCCGAACTGTTAAATTACTGGTTCAAAGGAGACGTGAGCCAGAGTGAATATTATTGAAAAGCGAATCGCCGAACTGGCAAATCTTCCTTCAGTTTCTCCTGGAGATAAAATTGAATTGACACCGGATTGGAAACTCATCAGCGGGAAAAGTTCACATTCTGTCTTTAAAGCATATTGGAACCAAGGCTATGAAAAAGTGACAAATCCAGCCAAAACCTTCTTTTCAGTTACGGGAACAGAAGAGGAAACCACCCTTAAATTCTGTAAAGAAAAAGGCATCAAGTTAATAGATTGTGAGCCTGAAGATTATTTTCGAAAAGAAGGCTTCAAGCAGAATGGTACAGTACTTGCGGGGATTGACCAGCAAATTAAGTGCATGGGAGGAAATGGAGCCATCGCAATTGTGATTTCACCAGCTGCGATGGCGGATTGTCTGGCAACTTCATCATTTAGCCTGGTTATACCCGACACCATGTATATTGAAATTAACGGACCATTAAGTAAGCAATATACCGGGGAAACACTCTGCAGTTATCTGCTCGATTCATTTAATGACAGCTTAATAGGCAATGCAGTGATTTTAGGAGGAGTGGTTCTGGATCAGTTAAATATTCAGGATCGAAAGAATCTATCATACTTTTTTCAGCTGTCCGGCGCTGCAGTTGGGTTAATCTCGGCAGAAGGGCCATTGGGCCAGGTTGAAAGCGTGATTAAAATAAAATTGTAACCAGGACCAAAAAAACTGATGATTATGAAAATTCACCGAAATTTCTCTTGGCATTTGTTAAGATTAATTTAAAATAAAATTAAAATTGTCCAAGAGAAAAAGCTATATGAGGTGATGTGATGTCTGAAATTGCAATTCTGACTCCAATTGACGGGCTGATACAGGTTTCAAGGGAAGCCGCGAAAAAAACAGGAGAAGAAGTTACAGTAAAGAAAGTGAGTTTTCGGAATGCGGTCGAAGCGGCAAAGGAATTTGAAAAAAACGGTACAGAAGTAATCATTAGCAGAGGGACCTTGGGATTAAAGCTGTTAGAATCTGACATCAATTTACCTGTTGTACAGATTCCCATAACTGGATATGACTTGCTTCGAACAATCAAGGAAGCACAGAAGCTCGGAGAAAAAATTGGGATAGCAGACAACGAAGAAATCTTACAGGGAATCGAAACAATTGAATCTGTGCTGGGCTTATCGATTGAAAAGCACTGTGTATCAATGCCGGAGGAAGCTGAAGCAGCTGTGGAGTCACTCTGCAAAAAACAAATAGATGTGCTGATAGGCAAAAGCATTTTTACCAACAAAGTAAAAAAAGAAACGATTAGAACAGTCATATTAACGTCCGGTGTGGAATCGGTCATTCAGGCAATCAACGAGGCAAGAAGCCTAATCAATGTGAGGCGCTCGGAAATAAAAAGAACAAAGGAACTTCAGGCAATTCTTGATTTTATTGCAGATGGTGTGATAGCAGTGGATGAAAAAGGGGTGATCACAGTTTGCAATCCTTCCGTCTACAGCATACTAAACCTTCCCTATGATTCAGTAATCGGCAAGTCCATAGATGATATTCTCGTGCATTCGCGAATGAGCAAAGTTCTTTCGACTGGCAAGGAAGAGCTGAACCGCATCCAGGATGAAAATGGGGTGAAAGTAGTCGCAAACCGAATTCCCATTCGGCACGAGCAAAAGGTGCTTGGAGCAGTCTGTACATTTCAAGAGATTAATAGAATTCAGCAGCAGGAACAGGAGATCCGCAAAAAGCTGCTTCACCGAGGCCATGTAACGAAATATAGTTTACATAATATCGTCGGTGAGAGTGAAATGTACAAAAAAGCGATTCAAAAGGTGAAGAAATACTCACAAGTGGATTCGACCATTCTCCTTACAGGGGAAACGGGTGTGGGAAAAGAGGTGTTTGCCCATTTGATCCACAGCTTCAGCAAGCGGTCGGAAGGGCCATTTGTTGCAGTGAACTGTGCAGCTATCCCTGAAAACTTACTGGAAAGCGAATTATTCGGGTATGTTGAAGGAGCCTTCACCGGGGCGAAAAAGGGCGGGAAAACGGGTTTGTTCGAATTAGCACACCAGGGGACCATTTTCCTGGATGAAATCGGCGAACTGGCTGAATCTCTTCAGGCTCAGCTTCTGAGGGTCCTTCAGGAGGGAGAGGTGATGCGGCTCGGAGATGAAAGGGTCATCCCTATTAATATACGTGTGATCGCTGCTTCAAACCGGGATTTCGAAAAGATGGTAGAAGAAGGACGTTTCCGGGCCGATTTGTACTATCGCCTTAATATCCTTGATATTCCTATCCCATCATTGCGTGAACGGATTGCTGATATACCGCTGTTATGCAATTTTTTTATAGAAGAACTGGAGCCTGGAATCCGGAGAAATATTAGAGGATTTACTGCTGATGCGATGAAAATCCTGCAAAACTATCATTGGCCAGGAAATATCCGTCAGCTCAGAAACATTGTTGAAAGAGCTATGATTCTTTCTCCCGATAAGGTGATTGATTCTGATACTGTTTTAGCTGCTGGGGGAAAAGACTTTCTAGGTATGCAAGAACTCAAGGCACATCATGAAAAAGATGATGAAGGTGATGAAACAAAGCTTTATCACCTTGAGAAAGAATATATTTTGAATGTGCTCAGACAGGTAAACGGCAATAAAACAGAAGCGGCAAAGATACTTGGGATCGGCAGGACGACCCTATGGCGAAAAATTAATAGTATGTGAGGAGGAGATAGAATGAATGAAACAAAGGCGCCCCCTCCGTTGGATGAAAACATCATATCTCAATTAAGGGATATCTTCGGAGAAGACCGGATTTTAACCAATAACACCGACATGATGACATATTCTTATGATGCTTCCTTTGAAACACAGATTAGTCCAAAACAGCCTCAAGTGGCTGTCATTGCCTTATCCACTGAAGAGGTAAGTTCTTGTGTTAAGCTTGCCAATAAATACAGCATCCCTTTATATCCAAGAGGAGCAGCAACTGGCCAGACAGGCGGAGCTGTTCCGGTTAAAGGCGGCATCATGATGGATTTATCAAAAATGAACCGAATCCTGGATATTGACCATCGGAATATGCAGGTAATTATAGAGCCCGGTGTAATCCAAAATGATCTAAATGAGGCTCTAAAACCATATGGATTGAGGTTTCCGCCTGATCCTGGCAGCGCAAATATGTGTACAGTTGGAGGAATGGTATCGAACAATTCGAGCGGTCTAAGGGCAGTCAAATATGGAGTCACCCGCCATTATGTACTCGGCATGGAAGTTGTGCTCCCTACTGGTGAAGTAATCGTTACTGGCGGAGCTAAATCGAAAGCGCTTAAGTCGGTTTCTGGCTATGATCTCGCTCATTTAATGATTGGGTCTGAGGGTACCCTTGGTATTATCACCCGTCTTCGCCTGAAATTATTGCCTCTGCCAGTTACAAGAGGGATTGTTCTATGTTCATTTGAACGGCTGGAAGAAGCCGGTGAGGCTGTTAATGCAGTTTTCTCTTCAGGCCTGCAGCCATCTGCCATCGAAATTATGGACTTTAACTGTACAAAAGCTGTCAATATGATGAAGCCCGAGCTTAGTCTTCCGCTGGATAATGAAGCTATTCTCGTGTTTGAAGTGGATGGAGCCAAGGAGGAGGTTACCTCACAAGTTAACCGATTAAAAACTGTGGTTGAAAAGTATACAAATTATATAAAGTTTAGCGATGAACCGGAGGAATGCGAAAAGCTCTGGCAGGCCAGAAAGCTTGTTGGTGCAGCTGTTGGCCTATTAAAACCTGGCGGGTTCAGGGTATATGGCGGAGAAGATATATGTGTGCCAATTTCAAGGCTCCCGGAAACTTTGCGGGAAATTCATAATATTGCTGATCGATATAACATCATCTGCGGAATATATGGCCATGTGGGCGATGGGAATATGCACACAGGTCCAGTAGTTAATATGAATAATCAAATTGAAATGGAAAATGTGCAAAAAATGATCGACGATATCCATGAGCTTGCAATCAAAATGGAAGGAACAACGACAGCGGAACATGGAGTAGGAATTGTCAGGGCAAAGTATATGGATGTTGAACACGGACCCGCAATGGAAGTAATGAGGGCGATTAAACGGACTCTGGATCCAAACAATATATTGAATCCAGGCAAAATGGCACTGCCAAACTAGGATGGAGGTGACGAGTAGTTGAAACTTCTTACCGCGGAAGAATCTATGCGAACATGTGTGCGATGCGGAGCCTGCCGCAATGTATGCCCAACCTTAAATATCACGGGAAGGGAAGCTGACGGTCCAAGGGGAAGAGTATTAATGGCAAGGAGTCTGCTTGAAGGAGATATTCCTGTAAACCAGGAGATTAAAGATCAGCTGGATCGATGCCTGCTTTGCTCTGCATGTGTGGATGCATGCCCTATAGATGTTCAGGTCCCGGATATTGTCATGCTCGCCAAGGAGCGAATAGCAGCAGCTGTTGAAACACCTGTGCAGGCTGCGCCGCCTGTTCAAACGGATATTAAAAAACAAGCCTATACGGCACGCACTTTTAAGGACTACTTTTTTGATCATATTCTCGCGAATCAAAAAAGGCTTAATTCGGTGGGCAATCTACTTTGGTTTTATCAAAAAAGCGGACTTCAATCCCTTACAAGGGGGCTGGGCATATTAAAATTTTTCCCTGAACAGATGAGCCAGATGGAACGAATTACACCTGCGATTTTGCCTCCTTCAAAGCGTAAATATCATCAGGAGTTTACACCAAGCGCATATGAAGAAAAGAAGGCCAAAGGACGGGTAGCCTTTTTCCATGGATGCATCATGGATGTTATGTTCAGAGAAACCAATGATAATTCTATTAAACTGCTGTCAAAGGCCGGGTTTGATGTTGTCACTCCCAGAGCTCAGATGTGCTGCGGAGCCCTGCATCATCATAGCGGGAAAAAAGACAAAACCATCGAATTGGCAAAGGCGAATATACAGGCTTTTGAAGAAGCAGCTGTGGACTATATTATTACAAATGCGGGCGGCTGCGGTGCTGCACTTGCTGAATATGCAGACTTGTTTCGTGATGATCCAGATTGGCTGGAACGGGCAAAAACCTTCTCCGCCAAAATAAAAGATATCAGTGAAATCATTTATGAAAAAGGTGAAATGCCTGCCGTGTCAGGAAGAGGAGAAAGAGTAACCTATCAGCCTTCCTGCCATCTGCAATATGTGATGAAAGTTAAGGATGCACCTGCGAAATTGGTTAAACAAATTCCGAACTCGGAATATGTAGAGCTTCCTGAGAAAAAATATTGCTGCGGTTCTGCCGGTATTTATAATTTATTGCAGCCAAAGCTTGCTAATGAAATATTGGATAAAAAAATGAAGAAAGTGAAAGAAACTGAATCAGCTGTGCTAATTACAGCCAATCCAGGATGCTATCTTCAAATGAAACTTGGTGTTTACCGGGAAGGCATGGAAGAAGAGATTGAAACAAAACATGTGGTTGACTACCTGATGGAATCCATTGAAAGGGCAGAAGCTGAAGCTGCAAATAAATAGTTTCAAAATGGAACGGGATAGAGGGATACTTTGTTTCAAAAAAGAACTAAAAACAAATGAATGACAATTCAAAATGTAATGGTGTTCCAGACCAAATAAAACTATGTATGTACGAGTTTCTTTGAAAAGGCTTACATTCAATCAGATTTAAAAAGAAAATTTCACAATTTCTTAGTGCATTTTTAGCCTTTCGGCACAAAAATTGCATCTTTGAAATATGAAACATGACACATACAGGGGGGTGACAATACTGCTGCAGCGGTGTAAGAGAATAGGAAGGGTTCCATAACCTATTTGTTGTGTAAAAGTGAATACTTACAAGTAAGATTAATTTTCAGGATTTTAAAATTTTTCTTAATATGGGGGAAAATTAAGATGAAATTAAAGAGGTTTTCGTTTTTGTCTCTTGTAATTGCATTAGTATTCATTTTGCAGGCATGTAGTTCTTCACCTCAAGAAGCAAGCTCGGAAGAAAAGAAAAGCGGCAGTAATTATCCTGAAAGGCAAATTGAAATTGTTGTAGGATTTGGTGCAGGCGGAGGCAGTGATAATTTTGCAAGAGCCATAGCCAAAGAGCTTAAAGACATACTAGGCGTGAATATTAATGTTGTGAACATGCCTGGAGCATCTGGGATCAACTCTGCTGACCATGTAGCAAGACAGCCGGCTGATGGCTACACAATATGGTCTGCTACATCCAATCACCCGGTAAATATTGCGGCAGGTGCTGAAAAAAATGACTTGAGCAAATTAACTGCGGTTGGCAGGGTTCAAAATGACACCATGACGCTTCAAGTTAAAAGCGACGGGAAGTTTAAAGACATTGAAGACTTAATTGCGCAGGCGAAAGAAAAGCCTGGAGAAATAACGATTGGCGGTACAGGTTCTGCAGGCTTTGATGAACTGGTGATCAAACAATTTGAAAAAGCAACTGGAACCAAATTCAATTATATCTCTTTTGAAGGTTCCGGGGAAATGACAGCAGCCCTTCTCGGTGGACATATTGATGTAATTGCAGAGGAGCCGGGACCTTCCATTGCCCAGCTGGAGAGCGGAGATATCAAGATGCTTATTGCATTTACCGAAGAAAAGATGGAAGGTTTTGAAGATGTTCCAATTTCAACTGAGATGGGAATCGATGTAACGGATGGCCAGGGAAGGGGATTCATGGTTCATGCGGATACGCCTCCTGAAATAATAGAGGTGCTAGAAAATGCGCTTAAAGAGGCAAAAGACCAGGCAGGTTATAAAGAATATGAAAAAGCAAGTTACTTGCATCTGCGTGATGGCTGGTTAAATGCGGAGGACTATAATGCTGAATTTGAAAATCTGATTGATACTTACGGTACTCTTTTAAACGATATGAAGTAATCATAAAAGCAGAAAGGCAGGAAATTTTGCCTTTCTGTCTATTTTTATTGGAAGTTACATGCTTAGGCTGAACGGCCTTGTGTCGAATTTTGACTAGTTTTACATAACTGTGAAAAATTTATTTAAAATATTGACACTTTTCAGAATATTAATTATTATCAACATAGACGCTGTATACTGGATACAGCATTCAGCATTCAACCCCGTTGTGATATTTACGGAGTTAGAAAGGAGGAAAAGAATTATGGTGCAAAGCCTGCAATTTTCACAGCCGCTTTATCAGCAAATATATGACATTATCAAAAGTTCAATCCTGGCAGGTGAATTGAAACCAGGAGAGAAAGTCAATGTTTCACAGTTAGCAGAGAAGTATAACATCAGCCGGACCCCGTTAAGAGAAGCTCTGCGCCAGCTGCAAATTGAGGGGTTACTGGTCCAGGATCATCTGGGGCTAAGTGTCGTCAAGCTGGAAGAAACAGATTTTAAGGATTTATACGAATGCCGGCTGATGCTGGAGCCCAAAATCATGGGCCTAATTTTGAAAACGGTTGCAAATGAGGAATTGGAGGAGATTGAGAAGGTACTCCTGAATGCAGAGAGCGCATTTAAAGAGGGAAATCTTCTGCAATTATTAGAGCTTAATGCACAATTCCATGATTGGCTCTTGGAAGCCAGTCCGAATAAACGGGCATTACACTTGCTTCAGCAGGTACGTTCATTTCTATTGCTTTACAGGGCCAATATCCTGAAAAATAATGAGCATAACAGAGAGATCCTTAAGGAACATCGCCAAATCCTTAATGCTCTAAAAGCTCGCGACGAGGCAGCGGTTATACAAAACGTGGAAAATCATCTTCGGAATGATTTGGAACGTGGAACCAATATGATTCGTGAATAAAAAAAGGGGAACATCTCCACTCGCCAAAATAGAAATGTTCCACCCTTAATAAATAAATCGACCTTAATTATACCATATAAAAATAAAAATTGTATAGAAATGAACAACTGCCGGTATGATCGGGCTCGCTTCTGACACACAAATTTTAGATGGGGTGTTTGAAATGGGACCTTTACAAGGAATGAAAGTCCTTGATGCTTCTCAAATAATGGCTGGGCCATATTGTACGATGGTTTTAGCTGATTTAGGCGCAGATGTAATGAAAGTTGAAAAAGCCAACGGCGGTGATGACTCCCGGCAAATGGGACCATATGTGAATGGGGAATCCACTTGTTTCTTTCAAATTAACCGAAACAAACAAAGCATTGCCCTTAATCTTAAAAATGAAGAAGGCAAGGAGATTTTCTATAAGCTCGCAAAGGAAGCGGATGTAGTTGTAGAGAACTACCGCCCCGGGGTGACTAAATCGCTCGGGATCGATTATGAAAGCTTAAAGAAAATCAATCCTGGTCTTGTCTATTGTTCAATATCAGGCTATGGACAGACTGGTCCGTATTCTCATAAAGGCGGTTTCGACCTTGTTGCCCAGGGGATGACAGGTTTAATGAGCATGACAGGGGAAAAAGGAATGAGGCCAATGAAATCTGGCATTGCAGTTTATGATATTGGTGCAGGCATCACAGCTGCATACTCTATTCTTGCTGCCTATATTCATAAAATGAAAACTGGTGATGGACAGCATCTGGATATCGCTCTTGCTGAAATAGGACTGCCTTGGTTTACATGGGAAGCAGGTGCCTATTTTGCAGAAGGGACGATTCCGCAGGCAACTGGCTGGCGCCATAGAGTTTCCGCTCCCTATCAGGCTGTTAAAACAAAATCAGGTTATATGATGCTCGGATGCGCAAATCAAAGAACATGGGAAAGGTTTTGCACTGAGGTTATCGAAAAGCCTGAATGGATTACTGATCCGCGATATGAAACAAACTTATTAAGAAATAAGCATGTTATTGAACTCGAAGAAGATATTGAAGATGTATTAATGCTTCACGAAACAAAGTTTTGGATTGATCGCTGCGAAAAAGCAGGAGTTCCTGCCGGGCCAATCAATAATTTTGCGGAAGCTGTGCAGGACCCACACTATCAGGCAAGAGGGATGATCGAAGAAGTTGAGCATCCTGTTATTGGAAAAATGAAAATGATCGGCATACCAACTAAATTCTCTAAAACACCAGGTAAAGTAAGAACTGCCTCTCCGCTTTTCGGACAGGATACCGCGGCCGTGCTGAAAAACCTGGGCTACGATCAAGAATATATTGCAAAGCTTTCAGAATCAGGTGCGGTGAAAGCTTTGGAAGAAAGTAATTTATTGAAGAAAAATTAAGAGAAAGGTTGAGAAATAATGTCTAAAAACCTTGAAGCAATAAATGATGAAAAAACTTGCCGCGATCCGGTTTTTTTGGAAAGAGCAGGTGAAATCGCATACATTTGCTTTAACCGTCCGGAAAAACGGAATGCCCTAAGCTATGATATTTGGACGAAAATTCCTGAACTAATAGAAGAATGTGAACTCGACTCCAAAATAAAAGTGATCATCTTTAAAGGGGAAGGATCAGTTGCCTTTTCTGCAGGAGCAGATATCAGTGAATTTAAGACGCTTAGATATACCGCTGAAGGTGCCGAAAAATACAACGAAGCTACAATGGTAGCAGAAAAAGCCATAATGAACGCCTCCAAGCCAACTATTGCCATGATTCAAGGATTTTGTGTAGGTGGAGGCTGTGAAATTGCTGTTGCCTGTGATTTCAGATTCTCAGATGAGAATGGGAAGTTTGGAATTACCCCTGCGAAGCTCGGACTTGTATACAATACACCAGGAACCAAAAATGTTGTAGACCTATTAGGACCATCTAAAGCAAAGGATATTCTTTTTACCGGACGATTGCTGGATACTGAAGAAGCTTTTCGGATCGGTCTCATTGACCGGATTATCCCGGCGGTTTCCATTAAAGAAGAAACTCTGGCGTATGCTGAGTTAATTTGCAAGAATGCTCAAGCCTCAGTCAGAGGATCCAAGAAAATTATAAATGAAGTACTGTCAGGGGCCGAGGAGGATTCACCCGAAGCATCAAAGATTATCATCGAATCCTTCCTCTCAGACGATTATAAAGAAGGTGTCCATTCTTTCCTGGAAAAACGGAAACCAAATTTCAAATATTCATAGAAAAGCAACCCTTTACTTTCTGTGAGGTGCATCAAGTCATAAGGGCGGCGTAAGACATTTATTGAGGAACTACCATTGTTTCCTACTAATAAAAAAGGACGGAGAATAAATGAAATTTAACAAGTTCTCACTATTATCGCTGCTAATCATACTGCTTTTGGTCCTGCAAGGCTGCAGTTCCGGTACAAGTGCAAAATCAGATTCAAAGAATGGCGCAGGCAATTATCCCGAAAGAGATATTGAAATCGTTGTTGGATGGGGTGCTGGAGGAGGTACAGATACCTTTGCCCGTTCAATCGCCAAAGAAATGAGCGATACATTAGGTGTTAACATTAATGTGATCAATTTACCTGGTGCCTCCGGTGCAAATGCAGGAGACCATACAGCCAGACAGCCTGCAGATGGTTATACGATCTGGGCGATTTCATCTAACTATCCAATTAACGTTGCACGTAATACCACTCCGCATGATTTGAGCAAATATACAGCGATTGGAAGGGTGCAGCAGGATACCATGTCCCTTCAAGTTCTTAAAGGGAAAAAATTCACTGACTATGAAGATTTTATAAAACAGGCTAAAGATAACCCAGGCAAAATATCTGTAGGAGGCACTGGGGCTGTAGGCTTTGATGAATTAGTCCTCCGACAATTTGAAGAAAAGGCCGGAATCAAGCTTAATTATATTTCCTATGAAGATGCCGGTGAAATGCATGCAGCCCTGTTAGGCGGACATATTGATGGCATGCTAGAAGAAATCGGTCCTAGCATTGCCCAAATTGAAGACGGCTCCGTTGAGATGCTCCTGGCATTCACAGACAAGAAATTGGAAGGTTTCGAAGAGACTCCGATTTCAACTGAAGAAGGAATTGATCTGACGGATGGACAGGAACGAGGATTGCTGGTGCACGCCGACACACCTGATGAAATCGTTGAGACTCTCCAGAAGGCATTGGAGAAAGCGAAAGACAGTGAAGAGTATAAGAAGTATGAGAAAGACAGTTATCTTCATTTACGTGACGGCTGGCTGAGCGGGGAGGACTTCAAAAAGAATCTTGAGAAGAACATTAAAACGTACCAATCAATTGTTGAAGGCCTTTAGTATAACAAGTCATCGGGAGAATGCTTTCTCTCGATGATTTTATAAAAGTCAGGGGGGTAAAAGATGCTTCTGGAACGTAATCTTTCGATCATAATGATTGTATTTTCTTCTTTTTTTCTGGTCATGTCCTTACAAATTGAAAATAGGACAGGAAATATTATTGCACCGGGAACCTGGCCTGCTGCTCTTATGATATTAATGCTCATTTTATCTGTCTTCTTATTGATTAGGACATTTAAGAACAAAAATAGTCAGAATTTACAGAATAAAGGGCCGGAAAGTGATGCAAGTGAAGCGGATGAGGAAAAACTGGTTTACCCAAAAAGGTTTATCCTGCTGCTGGGGACTTTAGCCATCTATACATTCATTCTGGGATATGTTGGTTTTATTGCTGCTACTATTCTCGGGATTTTTGTTCTGGCATTTCTCTTTGGCATGAAGAGCTGGGTGCGTGCACTTTTAACTGGCGTATTATCAACAGCCGGGTCTATTGTATTATTCCCTATTCTGTTGAACTTGCCCTTCCCAAGGGGAGTAGGAATTTTCCAGATGTTCAGTTTACTGTTTTATTAATAGCCAATTCTAATAAAAGAGGTGAAACACATTGATTGAAGGACTTTTCGGCGGTTTTGGGAATCTTTTTGAACCATTCAATATGTTCGTATTATTGGTCGGTGTCCTGCTTGGATTTATTGGCGGAGGTATACCGGGAATAAGCGGAACCATGCTGGTCATTATTCTTCTGCCGGTTAGCTATGCGATGGACCCGACAGCTGCCTTCTTGCTGTTAACTTCCATATATGCTACCTCGGTATTTTCCGGTTCCATCAGCGCCATTTTATTTCGGACCCCTGGGACACCTGAAGCTGTGGCCACCATATTTGACGGATATCCCATGGCCAGAAAAGGGGAAGGGGGAAAAGCACTCGGTATATCCATATTCAGCTCTGCTACTGGAGGTGTATTTGGAACTATTGTCTTAATTTTTTTAACACCTCTTCTCGCATCTTTTGCGCTTAAGTTCTCTTCTCCCGAGTACTTTGCTCTGGCGCTTATGGGGCTTACCGTTGTGGCTTCGCTGAGTGCTGGAAATCTTGTAAAAGGGTTCATTGGCGTTTCATTTGGTTTATTTATTGCTACGATCGGAATCGATACAATGACAGGGGTTCCGCGATTTACCTTCGGCTCAGGCCAATTAATGTCAGGAATAGATTTCATTCCTGTCCTGATAGGATTATTCGCCATTTCTGAAGTATTGCGACGGGTTCAGCAAGTCCACAAGGTGAATTCAAAACAAAAAGTAAGGTCTGAGCTGCCAAACTGGAATGTTATGAAACGAATTTCAGGTGTCATTGGCCGTTCATCATTATTAGGTGTATTCATCGGAATATTGCCGGGTATTGGTGCAACAACTGCTGCCATGCTCAGCTACAGTGAAGCTGCACGCTGGTCAAAAAATTCCAAGGAATTTGGAACTGGCATTCCAGAGGGGATTGCAGCACCTGAATCAGCCAATAATGCAGCTGCTATGGGCGCCATGGTTCCATTGCTGTCTCTTGGTATCCCTGGGAGTGCTACAACCGCCATCTTGCTGGGTGCTTTTATTCTTCACGGAATACAGCCAGGACCTCTAATGTTCTCGACGCAGGGATCCCTGATTTACACGATTTTAATGGGACTTCTTGTCGCCAATCTATTAATCATTGTTATTGCAAAACCGTTTATATCTGTCTTCTCTAAGATTCTCCAGGTTCCATATACAGTGATTGGCCCGTTAATTGTGCTCTTTTGTATTGTGGGAACCTTTGCTGTTCGAAACTCCATCTTTGATGTTGGCATGATGCTTTTGTTTGGCATTATTGGCTACTACTTGGAAAATGCTAAATTCCCTTTGGCTCCAATTGTTTTAGGAGTGGTACTTGGCCCGATTGCCGAAGATCAATTTAGAAGAGCGATGCAAATGTCCAACAATGATATTTCGATCTTCTTCACAAGGCCTATCGCATTAACCTTTATCATCCTGTCAATCATCAGTATTTTGTACCCGCTTCTAAATAAATGGATTAAGAACAGGAAAAACCGATTAAATAACTCCGGCAATACAATCGCCTCATAAATAGAATAGGAGATGTTCTAATTGATATATGATTTTGAAGGCATGACGCCTGCTGTCCATGAATCGGTATTTTTAGCACCAAATACGTATGTGATTGGAAATGTTAAGCTGGAAGCTGATGTATCCATATGGTTCAATACAGTACTTAGAGGGGATAATGACTCTATTAAAATTGGAAGCGGTACAAATGTTCAGGAGGGAACCATGATTCATGTTGATGAAGGATATCCCGTCAGCATAGGCAAAAACGTAACGATCGGACATAACTGTGTTATTCATGGGTGCACAATTGACGATGGAGCTCTTATAGGCATGGGAGCCATTGTCTTAAACGGAGCACATATTAAAGAAGGTGCTGTTGTCGCAGCTGGTGCTGTTGTAGGAGAAAATAAAGTAATCGAAAAAAATACACTTGCTGCGGGTGTCCCTGCAAAGCCATTAAAACCAGTTAATGAGGAACTGAAAGTACGCATCATGGAAGGGGCAAAATTTTACCAGAAAAACGGGGTAAAATTCCGCCGAAACGGCATCGTTTCTGAGCTCACCAGCTCTGTTTAGACAGATAATTCGCTGAAATCTGAAAATATTGAGCTGAGACACAGGATTTCCTTCATCCTTTATGGAAATCAATTTATAGTGTCTTCAGCTCTCTTTTGATTTAAGACTATTAGATAGATCCATTTTATAACAAAAGGAGAATCATGATGAGTCATATACAATGCAGCAGTGTCATCTCTCTGGATCAAATTATCTGGAAAAGGAATGGAAAGAAAATTCTGGATCATGTATCCTGGGATGTACAAAAAGGGGAGCATTGGGCCCTCCTAGGATTAAACGGATCTGGAAAAACAACAATTCTTAATATGATTACCGGCTATAAATGGCCTAACGGGGGACATGTTTCGGTATTGGGAAATGTCTTCGGCAAAACCAATATTCCTGATCTTAGAAGGTCTATTGGATGGGTCAGCACCTCCCTGGATGATAAATTTCAGTTCCGTCCTGCTGATACGGCGCTTGAGATTGTATTAAGCGGTAAATTTGCATCTATTGGTTTGTACGAGAACATTACGCAGCATGATTTAGATCACGCAAAAGACTTAATGAAGCAATTTGGCATCAGCCATGTAGAAAACCAGACACTTACATCGCTTTCTCAGGGCGAGAAACGAAAGGCAATGATTGCGAGGGCGCTAATGTCTTCACCGCGGCTACTAATATTGGATGAACCATGTAATGGACTTGACATATTTTCCAAAGAAGAATTGCTGGCAGCTATTGAAAAGATGATGGCCATTCCAGATGGTCCTACCATCATATATGTGACCCATCATATTGAAGAAATTGTTCCATCCATTTCCCATGTAATGCTTCTGAAGTCCGGAAAAGTTGTTGCACAAGGAGAGAAAAATACAATTGTTACAGACAGGAGACTGGAAGAAACATTTTGTGTTCCTTTGTCTGTGGAGTGGGAAAATAGCCGTCCCTGGATTCGCGTAAAATCAACGCAATCAATCATAGGCGCAGGCAAGTAATCAGCATAAGGAGGAAATATACCTTGGAAATCAAATTGGCATATGGGAAAGAAGGACTTCTTGTCAATCTTCCCGATCATACAGCAGTCATAGAACCTGTCCATATTCCTGGCCTGGATGACGAAAAGCAAAAAGCATTTGAAGCCATGAGGAATCCAATTGGGACAAAGCCATTAAAAGAAATGGTGAAAAGCACGGATACTGTTTCGATTGTCATTAGCGATATGACAAGACCCACCCCAAATCATAAGTTGGTTCCATGGATTATGGAGGAGTTAAAACATGTTCCGGCAGAGCAATTTATCATCATTAATGGCACTGGCAGCCACCGTGATAACACGAGAGAAGAGCTTATTCAAATGCTTGGAGAGGACATTGTAAACCAAGTCCGGGTCATTAATAATAATGCATTTGACCAATCCACTCAGACCTACTTGGGGACAACCTCGTATGGGGGTGAGGTTTACCTTAATAAGGAATATTGCCAAAGTGATTTTAAAATTGTTACAGGATTTATTGAACCGCACTTTTTTGCAGGGTTCAGCGGCGGACCCAAGGGAATCATGCCTGGAATAGCCGGGATTGATACAATAATGCATTTTCATAATGCCAGAATGATTGGAGATAAAGACAGTACATGGGGAAAAATTGAAGGCAACCCGGTTCAGGGAGAAGCTACAGAAGCAGCTCTTATGGCAAAACCGGATTTTATGCTGAATGTAACTCTTAACGGAGACAAAGAGATTACAAACTTTTTTGCAGGCGATGTCATTTTGGCGCACAGAACTGGTTGTGAATATGTCAGAGAACATTCGATGGTCGCGTGTGAAGAGCCATTCGATATAGTTATTACAAGCAACAGCGGATATCCTTTAGACCAGAATCTGTATCAGGCTGTTAAGGGGATGAGCGCTGCACAAAAAATTGTGAAAAAAGGCGGTGCCATTATTTGCGCGTCAGAATGCAGTGACGGCCTGCCCAACCATGGCAATTACGCTGAAATACTAAAAATGAAAGCAACACCGCAAGAAATATTAGACATGATCGAGGATCCCGCCTTTTCCATTTTTGATCAATGGCAAGTACAAAAACAGGCAATCATTCAGGTATGGGCTGACGTATATGTATATTCAAGCCTAGCGGACGAAGACGTTAAAAATGCCATGTTCCTTCCTTCTTCCTCTATCGAAAAAACAGTGGAAGAGCTGCAGCAAAAGCACGGAAGAGATTTAAGGATTGCCGTTATGCCTCTTGGGCCATTAACCATCCCATACACTAAGGAATCTGTTAAAAGCTGAATTTGAAAAATTATTAAACAAACCTAGGGGAGACAAAATGATTCTAATTGCAGATGTTTTTAAGAGAGCAAAAACTGATAGACATCTTTTATTCACTCATCCAAATAAAAGAATATCATCATTCAGCTATTAGTTATCGTATTAATGAACGAAATATAATATTTCAAGCAGAAGAAAATCAGGACGAGCAGCTGGATGATGAATGGGTGCAGGGCTTATTATTGGACGACTAATTTGCAGGCAACTGGGAAGAACTCTTGGCTGCGACCTCAATTGTTTCTTGGCTTAATCATCACCATTCGATAAAATTGTAGAGTTTTCCTCATGAGGTTCCACTCACGGTTTTAAAGGAGAACCTACGATTAGATTCGCTGGAGCGGTCATTTACAAATGAACCATACGAAATAGAAAGAGCTTCATTAATATTCTAAATTCACTAATATGAATCAATTAATCAAATACATAGAGTAACAATGGAAGTCAGGGAAATTACAGACTTCCATTTTTATTTCTTGCTTTTTCTTTCATTTTCCTTAAAAATGAGAGAATAATTATCCCACAATAGAAACTGGAGGAAATGATTTTGGTTCGTTTTGGCGTTGTAGGCACTAACTGGATTACAGAAAGATTTTTAAAAGCAGCACTGCAGGCTGAAGATTTTCAGCTGACGGCTGTTTATTCCCGCACCGAGGAAAAAGCAAAAGAATTTGCAGGCAAATATGGTGTGAAGAGGACTTTTACTGATTTACAGATGATGGCCGCAAGCGGCGAAATCGACGCTGTTTATATTGCAAGCCCGAATTCCCTGCATGCAGAGCAGTCCATCCTTTTTATGAAAAATAATGTTCATGTTTTATGCGAAAAGCCTATTGCTTCTAATACAAAGGAGCTTACATCTATGATAGCTGCGGCCAGGGAAAACAATGTTCTTCTTATGGAAGCCCTTAAGTCTCCTTTTATGCCTAATTTTTTGGCTGTAAAAGAAAACCTTCATAAAATTGGAAAGGTGCGCAGATATTTTGCAAGCTATTGCCAATACTCTTCCCGTTATGATGCCTACAGGCAGGGAACCGTGCTGAATGCATTCAATCCGGATTTTTCGAATGGTTCACTAATGGATATCGGAATTTACTGTGTTTATCCGCTTGTGGCCCTATTCGGTAAACCTGAGGAGATTAAAGCAGCAGGCTATATGCTGGAATCAGGAGTTGATGGGGAAGGAAGCATGGTCCTTAAATACCCTGACATGGATGCGGTCATCATGTACAGTAAAATAACCGATTCCAGTCTTCCTGCAGAAATTCAAGGGGAAGAGGGAAATATCGTTATAGATAGAATAAGTGCACCTGAGAAAGTTGAATTGCATTATCGGAACGGGGAGAGGGAGGACCTCACTCAGGACCAATTAAGTGATTCTATGTATTACGAAGCCAAAGAATTCATCCGTTTGGTTCAGGCTGGAAAAACTGAATCTGATATCAACTCCCACGCTAACTCGATGATAACAATGGAAATCATTGAAGAAGCCCGAAGGCAAATAGGTGTAATCTACCCGGCAGACCTGAATTAGAACGAAGGATCGGACATTTTATATCCGATCCTTTTTAGTTCTTTTTACACCTGAAAAAGGGATTTTTTGTAACCCTGTATCTGAAGTGGTAATTTTGGATTATTTTTACACGATAAATCATTAGTAAACTCCTCTATTTATACTTATTTCGGTATGCGAAATTTGTCAAAAGAATAGGTATCATACTCTATTATCACTCTTAAATTAATTCACTAGAATTAATAGTGAAAGATAAGTATTAATATGGGGGTATGAATTTTATGACATTGAAGAAAAAAGTTCTATCAGTATCACTGACAGGTTTGATGGCTTTAGGTGCTGTTACAGCAGTTGGTATGCCTGCAGGTGCCGTAGGGAATGGGCCTGGCACAGGAAATGGATCCATTCAGACTTCCATTCTGCATACATATGCCAGTTTAACAGATTATTTGAAAACACAGGATGCCAAACAGGAGGCTATGCAGCTTGAAGTCATCGGCCAGACGGTAAAAGGCCGTGATATTCACATGGCAAAATACATATCCAATCCTGACAATCCAACGGTTCTATTTCTGACTCAGCAGCACGGGAATGAGCAGCTGACAACTGAGGGAGCCTTGGAGTTTATCAAGCACCTTGGTACCGGCAAAACAAGCGGAGTCCTTAAAGATGTCAACATTCTCGTCATCCCGATGCTTAACGCAGATGGAGCAATGGGGGATGTGGACTTCTCACTTGATGATTATCTAGCCGATGGCGATCGCCATTTAACCCGCTATAATGCCAATCGTGTGGATTTGAATCGGGAACATGCTAAAGAAACAAGCGAAATGGAGCCGGAAGCGCGTGCTCTCCATGAAAACGTGTTCAAGAAATACAATATCGATTACATGATTGATCTTCATCATCAGGGCACATTAAGTGAAACTGAAGGAAAGCTTGTGTCAGGAAGCATTCTGTATCCGACAAACAGCAAAGTAAAGCCTGAGGTTCTTGAAAAATCCAAAAAGCTTGGATCAATTGTGTTTAACTCGCTTCACCATACTGGCTGGGGCCATATTGGAAAATATGTCGGCGGCACAGGTGAAAACATTGGCCGGAACGGCGCTGCTGTCCGCTACGACATTTCCACGCTTCTATTTGAAATGCGCGGAATGTCCGACCACAATTATGAGCCATACGCCCTTGGACAAAAGAGCAACGGCTATCTCATCAAACAGACAATCACAACGCTTGATGCGACAGTAAAAGCAATAGCAGACGGTTCAATCAATTCTGCTGACACCAGCTTCTGGGATACACTGCCTGAACAGACAACAAGGCAAAACGAAGAAGCGGACGAATAAAAGTAATGCACCTCCGGTAGTTGCCGGGGGTGTTTTTTATGCCAAAAAACCTAAGCGTCAAAGGCTGGATGTCATATCTCTCGACAAAGCAATAGCAACCAGTGTCAACCTAAATCATCTCTATTAAAAGGTAAAAAAAGCTGCATCAATCCCCTTGATAGTCACCATATCTTTAGCAAAAGGAAAAGAAGCTGCATCAATCCGCATGTTAGATACCGCATCTTCAGCAAAAGGTAAAAGAAGCTGCATCAATTTGCATGTTAGATACCGCATCTTCAGCAAAAGGTAAAAGAAGCTGCATCAATCCGCATGTTAGACACCACATCTTTAGCAAAAGTCAAAAGAAGCTGCACCAACCCCATCATGAACACCACATCACTAACAAAAACCAAAAGATCTTGCATAATACCCAATTACAAAACCTAATATCCTCAAAAAATCTCAGGGGAATTCAACGTGAATAGGTACATAAAAAAACTGGTACTTTACCAAAAAACCAAGTAAGGTTAACGGTTTTCAGTGAAGATAAGCCCATTTATCAGATTTTTAAAATTTTCTTTAAATAAGTTGTTGACAATTCCTATGTGTATGGTAGGATTAATCTCAACATCACAAAAAACAAACTAAAAAACGTATCCTTTCCTCAACAAAAAAAAGGAGGCGAGCCTCACTGAAACAGGCAGACTGGGAAGAGTTATCTGCTCATTTGATGCAGATGCTTCAGAGCATTAAATTCGGATCGATCACGCTGGTCGTCCAGGATGGCAAGGTCATACAACTCGAGAAGAACGAAAAGGTTCGTCTTCAACCAAATAAGCGCGCTGACTAGACAAACTAGAGGCGGTTTTTCCTACTGAAGTTTTTTCAGGCGGGAAGACTGCCTTTTTTGATTTTAAAAGATTTCAAGAATATGAAAGGAGTACTGCAAGATGAGCAATGCAGTAACATATGAAAACTGGAATCAAATCTCAGATTCGTTCCCAATTGATGACAAATTAAAAGGCGCAAGCACAGTGTTGAAATGGGCTTATGAGAATTATCCTGAAGACAAAATTGTCTATGCATCGAGCTTCGGAGCGGAAGCCATCGTGCTGATTGACCTTATTCAGGAAATTAAGGCAGATGCCCATATTGTCTTTTTGGACACCGGGCTTCATTTTCCGGAAACCTATGAAGTGATTGATAAAATCGAAGCGCGTTTTCCAAGCCTCAGGATTGAGCGGAAAGAGCCCAAGCTGACATTGGACCAGCAAGCGGCAGAATACGGTTCGGCACTTTGGAAAAGGGAACCCAATTCGTGCTGCCAGATCCGCAAAGTGATTCCATTAAGAGAAGCGTTAACACCAAAGCAGGCCTGGGTCTCCGGCCTTCGGCGGGAGCAGTCGCCCACAAGAGCGAATACTCAATTCCTAAACAGGGATGAAAAATTCAAGAATATCAAAATTTGCCCGCTGATTCACTGGACATGGGATGAAGTTTGGGCCTACATCAAGGAAAAAGACCTGCCTTACAACACTTTGCATGACCATGGCTATCCAAGCATTGGCTGCTTTCCCTGTACACAGGCAGTCGATGAAAATGGCGATTCCCGTGCGGGCCGATGGTCTGGCACAGGCAAAACTGAATGCGGCCTTCATACGAGCTAGAAGGAGGGTGATACCATGCTTACGATCATAGCGGTCACAGTCGGTTTATTTTTCGCCATGAATATAGGGGCAAGTGGAGCAGCAGCGTCCATGGGGATCGCGTATGGCTCAGGTGTCCTGAAAAACCGTATGATAGCTCTTATTCTTTGCGGCTTGGCCGTATTCTTCGGAGCATGGCTTGGCGGAGGAGAAGTGGTAAAGACGATGGGAAGCGGTATTGTTCCTAAAGAGACCTTCACGGTTGCCATCGCGCTGATTGTGATTGCATCTGCAGCATTATCGCTGTTTCTGGCGAATGTATTCGGCATCCCGCTGTCTACCAGTGAGGTGACAGTAGGTTCTGTTGTTGGTGCCGGAATCGTCTACCAATCCTTATTTGCCGGAAAGCTTGCCTGGATCGTTATGTTCTGGCTGCTTACTCCATTTGCCGCATTTTTAATTGCCATAGCGGCAGCCGCTTTTTTAAAGAGAAAGTTCATACAGAACCTGATTAAAAAGCCTAAAGCAACTCCGATCTTAGCCATACTCGTCGTCTTCATGGGTGTGTTTGAAGCATTCTCGGCAGGCATGAATAATGTTGCCAATGCAGTCGGCCCGCTTGTTGGTGCAGGCATTATGAGCACAGGCAGCGGAATCTTCTGGGGCGGCCTGTTTGTCGCTATAGGAGCCGTTCTGCTGGGAAAAAAAGTCCTCGAGACGAATGGCAAAAAGATTACCAAAATCCGGCTTGAAGAAGGCTGTGTCATTTCTGGAACAGGAGCCGGAATTGTTACGATTGCTTCCGTTTTTGGAATTCCTGTTCCTTTAACACAAATCACCACTTCCTCCATCATTGGAATCGGATTTGTGAAGCAGGGACGGTCAGTCTTCAAGAAGGACATTGTCGTGCAGCTATTAGTCGTATGGGTCGTCTCACCCGTTTTATCGATGGTCCTGTCCTATACGCTCATCCAGCTGCTCATTGAACAAAATGTATATCCGGTGATTGCAATGGCCGGTGTCCTTATCTCCGTTTTCGGAGTGAAATTCTTAATGAATCAGGCACCAGCCAGTGTAAGGCCGATAACTGAAAAAAAGTAAATTTTAAAAAGAAAGGTTGATGAAAAATGGCTCTGCCGAAACCTCATGGAGGAAAATTAATTCAAAGTTACAATCCCAATTATGACCTGACAGGAATTGAAAAAGAAATCTTAATAGATGCCATCGCACTGAGTGATCTGGAACTTATAGGTGTTGGCTTATTCAGTCCTCTGACAGGTTTCCTAGCTAAAGCAGACTATGAATCTGTTGTTGAAAAAATGAGACTGGCAGACGGAACGATTTGGTCCATTCCGGTTACACTTCCTGTTCAAGCGGAAAAAGCCAAAGAGCTTGCAGCCGGTGATAAGTTTAAGCTGGTTCACGAAGGTGAAGTATACGGAGTCATCACGGTATCAGAATGGTATGAGCCGGACCTGAGCAAAGAGGCACGTGAAGTCTACAAAACGGAGGAGCAGGCACATCCCGGTGTAAAAAGGCTTTTTGAACGCGGTCCGGTTTATGTTGCCGGTGAGGTAACGCTGATTAAAAAACCTGGCAAAGGTGTAGCAGAGGATGTATGGTTCGAGCCTAAAGAAACAAGGGCACTGTTTGAAAAAAAGGGCTGGAAAACAGTGGTTGGCTTCCAGACTAGAAACCCTGTGCACAGAGCACACGAATACATTCAAAAAGCTGCGCTGGAAACGGTGGATGGGCTATTTTTGAATCCGCTTGTGGGTGAAACAAAATCAGATGACATCCCTGCAGATGTCCGTCTTAGGAGCTACCGGGTTCTCCTGGAAAATTACTATCCAAAAGAGCGCACACAGCTGGCTGTCTATCCTGCAGCCATGAGATATGCGGGGCCGCGCGAAGCGATCTTCCATGCGATTGCAAGGAAAAACTTTGGCTGCACACACTTCATCGTTGGAAGAGATCATGCCGGTGTCGGCAATTATTATGGCACATATGATGCGCAGCATATTTTCAGCCATTTCACAGAAGAAGAGCTAGGCATCAAACCGCTGTTCTTCGAGCATAGCTTCTACTGCAATAAGTGCGAAGGCATGGCATCAGACAAAACCTGCCCGCACAGCAAAGAAGACCGCGTCATTCTATCCGGCACAAAGGTAAGGGAAATGCTCCGGAACGGAGAACTGCCGCCATCCACTTTCAGCCGCAAAGAGGTTGTCGAAGTGTTAATAGAAGGCATGAGAGAAAAAGAAACGGTATAAGGGGAGGGTAAACATGACAAAGGCAACCAACATCACCTGGCATGACGCTGCAATTACGAAGGAAGACAGACGGGCACAGAACGGCCACGGAAGTGTGGTCCTCTGGTTTACCGGCCTATCAGGCTCAGGCAAATCAACGATTGCAAATGCAGTATCTCACGAACTATTCCGCCAGGGCATCAATGAATACGTCCTGGACGGTGACAATGTCAGACACGGCTTAAATAAAGATCTTGGCTTTTCAGAGGAAGACAGAAATGAAAATATCAGGCGCATTGGGGAAGTCGCGAAGCTGTTTGTGGACAGCGGCAAGATCGTTACAACAGCGTTCATTTCTCCTTTCCGGTCGGATAGAGAAACTGTCAGGGCCCTGTTTGAAGAAGGGGAATTTATTGAAGTCTTCATCGACTGTCCTCTCGAAGAATGCGAACGGCGGGATCCAAAGCAATTATACGCAAAAGCCAGACGCGGGGAAATTAAGGACTTTACAGGAATCGATTCCCCGTACGAAGCACCTGAAAGCCCTGAAATTACGGTCCGATCCGACCAGTACACAGTAGAAGAAGCAGTCGGGCAGATAGTAACACATTTACGGGAAAAGAATATTTTATAAAAAACCGGGAGTCTCTTATAATAGGAGACTCCTTTTCTGAAAAAATAATTCCTACTATTTCACCCCGAAAAATGGTATTATAGAATACAATTAGATTATCAGCCTAGGAAAAGCGTTAAAGTGCATATATTATAAGACAATACAGAAAGGGCGGGCATGAGTATGACAGGAAAAGTTTATTTAGTAGGTGCCGGACCGGGCGACCCGGACCTGATGACCGTTAAGGGAATGCGATGCCTGCAGGAGGCAGATGTTGTTCTGTATGATCGGCTCGTAAATCGTGAACTATTAAACTTTGCGAAAAAAGAAGCCCAGCTGGTATATTGCGGCAAGCTCCCCAATCATCATGTGATGAAACAGGAAACCATTAATCATCTGCTGGTCAAATATGCGAAAAAAGGTCATCAGGTCTGCCGGCTGAAAGGCGGAGATCCATTTGTATTCGGCAGAGGCGGGGAAGAGGCAGAAGAGTGTGCCAATCATGATGTGCCATTTGAAATTGTGCCTGGAGTCACTGCAGGGATTGCGGCATCTGCTTATGCGGGGATTCCGGTCACACACCGAACCTTAAGCAAAAGTTTCGCCTTTGTCACAGGACACCAGGCAGGAAACGAAGAAGCTGAGCACCAGTGGGCCCATCTGGCGCATGCAGTAGACACGATTTGTGTTTATATGGGTGTGTCCCATTTGCCGAATATTGTGAAAAACCTTATTCAAAATGGGAAATCACCTCAAACACCGATTGCCCTCGTTCACTGGGCCACCCTTTCAGAGCAGCGGACCGTTGCTGGCACGCTTGCTACTATTGGGAACAAAGTGAAAGAATCCAACATCACAAATCCAAGCATGATCGTCATTGGAAATGTAGTCTCCATGCACCATAAAATTAATTGGTTTGAAGAAGAAATTGTACCAAATCTGCCTGCTGTGCAGGGATAAACGTCGGTTTTATAAAAGGAGGGAGCCTGACTAATGAAAGCAGTCCTATACATCGGCCATGGCACACGTTCCAAAAAAGGAGCTGCCGAAGCAAACCTTTTTATCGAAAGTGTTATGAAAAAAGTCGATGCTCCCATTCAAAAGCTCTGTTTTCTGGAATTAACAGAGCCAGATATTGAAACCGGCTTTGAATACTGTGTGCGGAAAGGCGCCTCCGAAATTGTCATTGTGCCTTTATTTTTACTTGCAGCCGGCCATATCAAGCAGGATATTCCTGAACAACTTGCCCCTTTACTTAAAAAATACTCCGGCATCAATGTAAAGATGGCAGATCCATTTGGAGTCCAGGATAGTATACTTGACGCCATTGCAGAGCTAATTACTGCAGAAGCGGAACCAATCAGTACTGATGATTCTGTTTTAATTGTGGGAAGAGGCAGCAGTGATCCTTCCATTCTTAGAGCTTTTGACTCTATCAAAAACGGAATCAGCAATCGTCTCCGTGTGAAAAATGTGCAGGTCTGCTATCTGGCAGCCGCTTCTCCGTCCTTCCAGGATGGTCTTGACTCCATATGCCAAAAGGCAAGCGGCAATGTGACTGTCATCCCATATCTACTATTCTCGGGGCTTCTGCTAAGTGAGGTAATAAGAGAGGTAAATAAGAAAGTAAAGGCAGGATATTCTGTGAATCTTACTGATACGCTGGGGAAACATGCGGCAATTCAAAACCTGGTCGCTAAAAAAGCGAATGGAGAGGTGAATGAGAATGCAGCCGTTATTCATTGATCTAACCAACAAGAGAATCGTTATTGCTGGCGGAGGCAGAATTGCTTTTCGAAAGGCGAAAACACTAGATGGAGAAAATGCCCATATCACATTTGTTGCTCCTGATTTTACAGATGAGCTTCTTCATTTAGCCCATCAAAGAGGCTATGAACTCATTCAGCGGGAAGCTTCCGCAGATGATTTTAAAGATGCTTTTTTATCGATTCTGGCCACAAATGAACGTGATGCTAACCATGCACTGGCTAAATCGCTGGATTCAGGTCAGCTTGTTTGCGTGGTCGATAAAGCAGGAGAAGGAAATGTAATCTTCCCGGCAGCTGTAAGGCGCGGTCCTCTTCAAATTGCTGTCACTTCCAATGGGGCAAGCCCAAAGCTGACCCGGATGCTCAAAAAACAGCTGGATGAACAATTTGATGAAAGCTGGACGGGATATTCAGAATTCCTTGGAAACTGCCGCGATTATATTAAAAAGCTTTCTATCCCTCCGTCGGAAAAAAATGAGCTGCTTGCCGAACTGCTGGATGAGCGTTACCGCCTTTCAGAGGATGAGCGGGAGCACAAATGGGCATACCTGCAGTCATTAGCATAAACCACTACTTAACCGTGTCCTGTCACACGGTTTTTATTTTGAAATAAGAAAGTATATCTTTGAACTTCGATAACTGTCTAGCTTCAGCGCCTACCCCCTCGAGGTCACAAGCCAAGCCTCCCAAAAAGGCAAAGAACGCCTTTCCGGGAGGCTAGACTTGTGTTTGAGGCCCCCAGGACAAGGAAGGCTTCGTCAGCATAAACATCGCACGACCAAAGGCGACAGCTTTTGGGAGGATGGGGGTCATGCAGACGTTGCCACAGGACAAGGAAAGCTACGGCAGCGATACATCGCACGACTGAAAGCGGCAGCTTTTGGGAGGACGTGGTGTTCTTAGTCTGCGTTCCTTCGTGGGCAAGGCGCTTGCGCTTTTATTTTGTTTATTGTGCAAATTCACTATGATACATTGTAAGTAATCAATCAGGAAGGCGGAGTGAATGGTGCAATTTTTATCCTATGAACTCGCTCAGGAAATAGTGGAGCGTACGATGAAAATTCTTAATAAAAACATAAATGTTATGAATGAGGATGGCATTATAATCGGATCAGGTGAGAAGGAAAGGATCAACCAGGTTCATGACGGCGCTTTATTGGTCCTTAAAAAAGGCAAAAGTGTGGTAATTGATGAAAAAAGTGCTGCCGGACTGAAAGGAGCCAAGCCGGGAATCAATTTGCCCATCCAGTTTAACAATCAAATTATTGGTGTAGTTGGCATCACGGGGGAACCCGAGCAAATCCAGAATTATGCGGAGCTTGTTAAAATGGCAGCAGAACTCGTTCTGGAGCAGTCTTTTTTGCTGGAAAGAGTACAGTGGAAGCAGCGTCTCCAGGGCGAGATTGTAAACCTGCTTATTTCTGGAGAACCTTTAAATGAAGCCTGGCTGGAAGAGAGGGCCGGGTTTTTGGGATACGATCTTAAAATCCCGCGGACAGCCATTGTGCTGAAGCTGCCGGAAGAGCTGGGTACTGAGAATCAAAAGCTTATTAATGCCATTCATTTTGAATTGGGAAACCAGGATTTAACAGGGGTAACGTTCGACAATGAAATTGTGATTTTAAAGGCAGGGGGACAGTCTGAACAGATCTCCGCTTTAAAGAGGATTGACAGCCTTTCAAAAAGGAAAGCGGTTATTGGGATAGGGAATACTTCTGAGAAGATGAACGGCTTAAAATCGTCTTTTCGGCATGCACGGCTGCTTACTGAACTTGGACCCAGGATTCACCCCGACGCAGGCTATTACAGTTATGATAAATACTGGCTCGAAGCTGAGATATGCACGCTAGGTCTAAAGGACACTGAGGCAATCTCTTTCTATGACCGGCTCATGGAGCAGGATAAAAAAGGAGAGCTGGCTCAAACTCTTGATGTTTTTATGAAGGAAGGCGGAGACCTTGGCAAAACAGCAGACCGCTTATTTATCCACCGTAATACTCTGAGATATCGCCTGGATAAGATAACAGAAGTAACTGGAAAAGACCCGCGGAATATGAAGATGATGCTTGAACTGTATGTAGCGAAATTAATCAAATTGCATCAATAATTGTGCATGTGCACAATAATATTAGAATTCTAACCGCTTCTTTTCATCAGCATACACAATGAAACAATACGCGCAAACGCTTACAATGGGTACATAAGCAAATCATCACAGGAGGGCTCATAAAGGATGTAACTGTAAGCGCTTTAGGCGCGATTTCAGCTATAGTCATTGCCATACTATTAATCTTGAAAAAAGTTCCGCCTGCTTATGGAATGGTCGCAGGTGCTTGAATTGGCGGCTTAGTCGGCGGTGCGGATATCACAAACACAGTTAATCTTATGATGTAAGGAGCTAAGAACATCATACCGGCTGTGCTCAGAATCCTGGCAGCCGGCATATTACCCGGTGTCCTGATAGAATCTGGCGCCGCTTCCTCCATTGCTGAAACCATCGTAAAAAGATTTGGAGAAACCCGGGCGCACCTTGCCTTAGGGGTGGCAACGATGATCCTGACAACGGTCGGTGTATTTGTTGATGTGGCAGTCATAACCGTATCACCAATCGCCCTGACAATCGCGAGAAGAGCGAAACTGTCCAGAACAGCCATTTTGCTGGCGATGATTGGCGGAGGGAAAGCAGGAAACATCATGTCCCCAAATCCGAATGCCATTGCCGCTTCAGATGCATTTGGCGTACTCCTTACTTCGGTTATGGCGGCAAGGATCATCCCGGCCATATTTGGACTTGCTGTCACGTATCTTATTGAAAAAAAATTAGTAAATAAGGGATCTATGATTTCAGATGGAGAAGTCGAAGCAAAGAGCGATACTAAGCTGCCATTATTTTTAACGGCGATGATTGCTCCTCTCGTTACCATAATACTATTGGCACTACGCCCGCTATTTGAAATCAATATTGATCCGATGGTGGCACTGCCGGCCGGAGGAATCATCGGGGCCATTGCCATGAAAAAGACCAGAAAAATCAATGAATACGCTATTTCCGGCTTGAATAAAATGTCAGGCGTTGCCATCATGCTTCTTGGTACAGGGACCCTGGCTGGAATCATCGCAAACTCAAGCCTAAAAGATGTGATCATTAATGCGTTAACATCCTCAGGTCTTCCAGCGTATCTGCTGGCGCCTGTGTCAGGTATTTTCATGTCAGCTGCAACGGCATCCACAACAGCCGGGACAGCGGTGGCAAGCGGTGTCTTCGGCAGCACGATTTTAGGATTGGGAATATCAGCTTTAGCAGGAGCAGCCATGATACATGCGGGGGCTACCGTACTGGACCATTTGCCGCATGGAAGTTTTTTTCACGCAACCGCAGGAAGCGTCAATATGGATATGAAAGACCGATTGAAGCTAATGCCATATGAGTCGCTTATCGGTTTAACTCTTGCTGTTATTTCAACTCTGATATTTGGAGTCTTTAAGCTTTTTGGCTAATTACATACAAGATAGATACCTTTTATATGGACCAAAGTGGTAATAAGCCGCCTCTAAATACAAGATAGGCACCTCTTATTGAGCAAAAGTGAAAATAAGCTGCGCCTAAACACAAGATAGATACCTCTTATGGGGCCAAAGTGAAAGCATAAGATAGAACCCTTATATTGGGCCAAAGTGAAATAAACTGCGTCTAAATACAAGATAGGCACCTCTTATTGAGCAAAAGTGAATATAAACTGCACCTTAACACAAGATAGATACCTCTTATTTGTACAAAGTGAAATTAAGTAGCGTCAAAGCATAAGATAGAACCCTTATATTGGGCCAAAGTGAAAATAAACTGCGTCTAAATATAAAAAAGACACAGTTTATGGAGCATACAAAAACCAAACTGCGTCCAAGTCCAAAATGATACCACTTATACAACAAAAGCAATTTGAATTTTAGTGAAAACAGGAAAGGAGAGATCAAGTATGAAAATCGTTATTGCGCCGGATTCTTTTAAGGAGAGTTTATCGGCACTTGAGGCAGCGAATGCCATTGAGCGAGGGTTTAAATCGATTTTTCCCCATGCCCAATACAAAAAAATGCCGATGGCGGATGGCGGTGAGGGAACGGTGCAATCGCTGGCTGATGCAACAGACGGAAGAATTATTGAGTGTACTGTCACGGGTCCGCTGGGAGAACCGGTGCAGTCTTTCTTTGGCTTAATGGGGGACGGAAAGACAGCTGTCATTGAGATGGCAGCTGCATCCGGCTTGCATCTGGTTTCTACTGAAAAACGGAATCCCTTACTGACATCAACAAGGGGAACTGGTGAATTGATCACTGCCGCAGTGGACACAGGAGTTCAGCACATCATAATTGGTATCGGCGGAAGTGCGACAAATGATGCGGGAGCGGGAATGATACAGGCATTAGGCGGAAAGCTTTATGATAAAACGGGCAGGGATATCGGTCCGGGTGGAGGGGCGCTTGCTGAGCTATCAGCCATCGACATGTCAAACCTCGACCCACGGCTTCGAGACATCCATATTGAAGTAGCATGTGATGTTGATAACCCATTAACTGGTCCAAGAGGTGCTTCCGCTATCTTTGGGCCGCAAAAAGGGGCGACACCAGAAATGGTACAGCTGCTGGATCGGAATCTGGGCCATTTTGCAGATATTGTTGAACATGCACTCGGCAAACCATTTCGCGATATAGAGGGGGCAGGTGCGGCCGGAGGGATAGGCGGAAGTCTGCTTGCATTTTTAAATGCTGACTTAAAAAGAGGAATTGATATTGTCCTTGACGCGGTTAACTTTGAGGAGGAAGTAAAAGGTGCTGACCTTGTCATTACAGGCGAAGGCAGGATTGACAGCCAGACAATTTATGGAAAAACGCCAATTGGGGTGGCAAAAGCGGCAAAGAAGCACGGAATACCAGTAATCGGTTTTGCAGGTTCCTTATCAGACGACAGCCAAATCGTCCATGACCATGGTATTGATGCGCTTTTCAGTATAGTTCCAGGCGTGATAACCCTTCCGGATGCTTTTGAGAAAGCAGCACTTTATATGGAAAGAACAGCGAGGAACATAGCGGCCATTATGAAAATGAATAGGATATGAAAATTGGAAGCTGTGAGATGCAGCTTCCTTTTAGTAAAAAAATAATAATGTTATGTAAACAAAATAAGATAAATAAAAAAGGACTGCACGCAGCCCTTTTAATTCCCACTGAATAAAATAAGCACAAAATATCCAATCATCGTGACCAATCCAAAAGGCACTCCGAATACGGCCCACTCTTTACTCGTAATCTGCAGTTTACCGGCAGCAATAATATTGGGAATATTTCCGGGGATCAGCATTCCGCCGCTGATCAGGAGTCCCAGAAGAATCGATTGAACGGTGAAATGGTCCATAGATGGACTGATTTCAGCTGCAGCAAGGGTAGCATTGTCAAGTACAGCAGAAATCATATTGATCCAATATAACAGAAGCGGATTTAAACCGATTAAAAAGTGATTGATCAGCGGTTCAAAACCGGCCCCAAGCATCGTCAGGCCCATGACAAAAAAGTAAATCTTCAAAGCCCTGACAAAGATTTCTTCATAGTTTTCACTGGCAGGCTTTTTGGTAAAGGAAGCTTTGCCAGAACTAGGCGGTTTAACAGCTATCGCTGCCATGATGCCGAAAAACACGAGGGCAATAATAATTTGCGGTCCAACCAAATCCATCAAAAAGAAAAAGTCTTCTTTCATTTTACTGATGGCAATGGTGGAAAGCGGTTCGCCAATTGGCGTCAGTGCTGCGCCAAGACCAATCGAGAAACAGGCGAGTACTGTCAGCCTGACTTCTGAGGTTCTATCAAGCCTTAGGGCACTAATAATTAACACAAGAACCAGTGCAGCAATAATAGCGGTAATAACACTTGAAATTAATCCAAGGAAAATGACCATCAATGCTGCAAATAATCGAAACGGCATGCGCCGGCTTACTGAAAGGATGCTTTTTTCCAGATTTGCCTGAAACCACTTAAACAAGAGGCCCGCAATAAAGACAGCGAGTGTAATTTTTACAGGCTCCTGTGCCGCTTGTACAAAAAGACCGCTGTTTAGAACTCCGCTTGCGAGTGCTGCGGAAAGCCCCATTACAAATAAAAACATCTCCAGATTTTTTTCCACAAACTCAGATAGAAACGGCATGACAAGAACAATTATGAAAATAACCACTAATAAATAAATCATAATCCTGCTCCATTTGGTTATTTTCCCAGCTTAATCACAAGGAATATTACATGCATATGCATCCCCTCGGACAAACTTTCCATAAAGTGAAACTTCAATCAGTGGGATTTTCCTTATCTCCACTGATTGTTAGTTGAGGCCCACGGAAGGTGGGTCACAAAGACGTTGCCACAGGACAAGGAAAGCTGCGGCAGCGATACATCGCACGACCGAAAGCGGCAGCTTTTGGGAGGAGGTGGCGTTCTTAGTCTTTGTTCTTCTTTTCGGGCCTTTACATTATAAAGCGAGGCGACTTACCCAGGGGTGACAAGCGAGCCCCCAGGAGCCGCAGCTAGATTGGGCAGTTTGGCCCCCACCTATCCTCCTTTATTTCCTCTGAGTCTTGAAGTGGGGGTCTTACTGCCCGTTAGACTGCGATAAAAAAATCCCTGCTGGAGACCCGCAGGGATTGTCGCTTAATTATAGTCGTTTAAAACGGTTCCAGTCAGATCGAATTCAGGTTCCATGCTTTTGATGGCATTTGTGTCAATAGGAGTTGTACCGGCCGGCTGTATTTCTTCTATTCCAGGTGGGGTCAGAGGGGATAATGTATGACCTTTCTTTGCTTGATTGTCCAACAAATGAATCAACTCCTTTACAGTATTTGTTAATTACATTCCTATTTTACTGTTATATTCAAACATGTAATTTATGGAAGTTGTCTTAAGGAAGTATTTTTATTTTTTCCCAAAAAATGATTTTTATTTACAATAACGCACTTTTTATTTTTAGATTATTCTATCCTTTGAGCTTGCACGGTCAGGTATGTTAAGATGTTATTTTATTGAAATGAAGATAATCGCTAGGATAATAGAGAGGAAGTTCAGCTTGGATAAACGCATCTATTTATTGGCAATCATATCATTTGTCGTTGGAATGGTGGAATTAATTATCGGCGGTCTGCTGGATCTTGTCGCTTCAGATCTGGGTGTCAGCTTGGGGCAGGCGGGCCTGTTAATTACGGTATTTTCGCTTGCCTTTGCCATCGCAGCGCCTGTCCTGCTCACAATGACAGTTAAAATGGAACGCAGCCGTTTAATGATGATATCATTGGCTGTATTTTTGGCCGGGAACATTGTGGCTGTATTCAGTCCGTTTTACGGTGTTTTATTAGTCGGCCGAATTCTGGCGGCAGCAAGCGGCTCACTGCTCATTGCCTTGTGCATGACAATGGCATCATACATCGTTTCAGAAGAATTTCGTGCACGTGCGATCGGAATCGTGTTTATGGGAATCAGTGCATCCCTTGTACTTGGTGTTCCCATTGGATTAATGCTTGGAAATGCTTTTGGCTGGCGGGCCCCATTTGTACTGATATCAGCACTTACACTCTTATCAATGGCCGGGGTGTACTTCTTTCTTGGAAAGGTTGCTCCAAAGCCTGCTGTGCCGATTGGCGTACAGCTTAAAACACTAAAAAGCAGGAAAATAGCGCTCATACAGATAACATCCTTTTTACTAATGACAGGCCACTTAGCTTTTTACGGATACCTGACACCTTTCCTGAAAATGAATATGGGTCTTGATGGAAGCTGGGTCAGTATTGTCTACCTGATTTTCGGGATTGCGGCGGTAATCGGTGGCGGCCTTGGCGGCCATCTGGCAGACCGTTTCGGTGCAAAATCGGTTATTTTAACGCTCGTTGCCATGTTCGGAATTACACTTTTTGCCTTGCCTTTTGCAGCTTTTTCCCTGCCGGTATTCCTTTTCACAGTAGTCATTTGGAGTATGCTCAGCTGGGCGATAACACCTGCCATACACAGCTACTTAATTGAAGTAACACCGGAAACTTCGGATATTCAGCAGACATTGAACAATTCTGCAGTTCACATGGGAATGGCATTCGGCAGCATGATCGGCGGAATCATGATTGAGACAACCTCAGTTGAATACAACGCAGCTGCAGGAAGTATTTTTATCATTATTGCTCTTGGCACAGCAGCTCTTTCCATGGCGAAAAAAGGGACAAGGACTGCTGCAGCAGAATAATCTGGTGGAAATGCCGGCTTCTTTGGAGGCTGGCATTTTTTTTAACAAAAAGTGACAAACTATTTCAATTATTTAAAAATAATTCTACAAAATATATTGATATATCTTCCTTTTATCTACTATAATCAAATAGTCTATTGGTATAACATGAGATTATAGGGGGAATTTGGAATTTATTTTAGTGAAATAATAATAAAGGAGTCTGTTACATGAGCCAGCTTAACTATATTCTCCGTACTTTATTCGTCATTATTCCTACTGTATTGATCATCAGCATTGCAGTATGTGTTGGTAACGGGCTTGAAGGCAGTGCTTTTTGGTTGACCATCGGGTTTATTGCCATCCTTGGAACACTGGCGGGAATATTATCCGCATTTATAAACTACCGCAAGTTTATTGCACCTATCAGCAAAATTAATGCCTACATTGAAGAACTTGCAGAAGGAAACATGTCCACAAGACTGGACGAGAAATCTGTTGGCCAGCTTGGGTCCATTGCTGCTGCATTGAATCATACAGCCTCCGCCTGGCAGGATGTGCTCAATAAAGTGGTTCTGGCTTCGGACGAAGTCACACATTATGCCCAGCAGCTATCATCCGGTGCACAGCAGACAAATATGGCAACAAGCCACATTGCTGAGGTGATTGAAGAGATTGCTGCAGGCGCCGATAATCAGGTCCACGGTGTTGGAACGGCCTCCAATGTGATTATGCAAATGTCTGAAACACTGACACAGGTGGCGGCAAATTCAGAACAAGTTACAGAACAAATCAATGATTCACTGGAAAAAGCAAATCATGGCGATGCATCCATTTCAACAGCAGGCTGCCAGATGAATTCCATTCATGTGAATGTTCAGGACTTATCCAAGGTGGTAAAAGGTCTTGGACAGCGTTCACAGGAGATCGGAAAGATTATCGAAGTGATTACCGGCATTGCTGCTCAAACGAATCTTCTGGCATTGAATGCTGCCATTGAAGCGGCCCGGGCAGGAGAACAGGGCAAGGGCTTTGCCGTTGTAGCGAACGAGGTCCGAAATCTCGCTGAAAAATCGGCGGAATCCACTCTGCAAATCAGCCAGCTGATCTCAAAAATCCAGGAAGAAACCCATCAGGTTGTCCAAACCATGGATACGGTCAATCATGAAGTAACAGAAGGCATGGAAGTCATGAAGGGTGCAGGGGATTCATTCAAACAAATCCGCCAGTCTGTCAGCAAGGTAACCAATCAAATGCAGGAAGTCGCTTCAGCCATTCAGCAAATGTCTGCCGGTTCCCGGCAAATGGTCCAGTCCATGGATGAGATAACCCACGTGGCAAATGAATCCGCCATGGCTACACAAAGTGTATTGGCATCAACTGAAGAACAAGCTGCATCCATGGAGGAAATATCCCTTTCCGCTGACCACCTTACGGGCATGGCGGAAGATTTGAAAGAGTTGATCAGCAGGTTTAAGTTATAGAGTTTAGGTCTAGAAGCCTAGACTCTTTTTAATAAAAGGAGAGGAGTGATGCAGTTTGATAAAAAAGGAAAGACAAGTATCCGGCTTCATCGTTAAACTTGAAGCGTTAGTAAGGAGACTGCCTGAAATGGAACCTGGAAGGGAGAGGGCAATCTCCCAATTGAACAAACGCAGAGCTGGATATTCAGGGGAACAAAAACTTGATTATTATTTAAGTTTTTTGGACGAGAAAGAGTATTGGCTATATCATGGACTCCGGCTTTCAAATGGTAGTCAATTTTTCCAACTTGATACCCTGCTTCTAACGAAAGGAACCGCCATAATCCTAGAAGTGAAAAACTGGAACGGAACCCTCATCTTCGAACCCGAATTCCACCAGGTCATCCGAATCCATAACGAAAAAGAGGAAGCTTTCCACAACCCCATTTCCCAGGCTGAACACCAAAGCAGACAATTAAAAAAGTGGATGGCAATACATGGCTTCCCGGATATCCCCGTTGAATTTGCCGTTGTGATCAGCAGCCCTTCCACCATCATCAAATCCCCATCGGAACAAACCTCAAAAAAAGTTATGCATGCCCACCGCTTGTTAAGCAAACTTAACTCCATTAAAAAATCATATCCGACTGAGAGATTAAACGAAAAACAATTAAAAAAAATGAACCAGACACTTTTGAAAAAACATGTCGACCATGAAATTGATGTAATGAAATTTATAAAAGTAAATCCAGATGTCATCCTTACCGGTGTGCATTGCCCAAAGTGCGGCTCGCTGCCAATGATTTACCATTGGGGAAAATGGAGATGTACTGTATGTAAAACTACTTCGGATACGGCACATCATCAAGCAGTAGAGGATTATTTTTATCTCATTAAACCGTCAATAACAAATGCTGAATTTCGCAAATTTACCCATTTAACATCTGTTTTTTCTGCCTCAAGATTACTTGGCCAGATGAATCTTCATCTAGGTGGTGAAAAGAAGAATAGATTTTATATAAAACCTTCTTAATTGTGAACTTTGCAAATAAAACAGTAATCTTGCAAACAAATCTAAAAATATGCAAAGAAAAACACCAAACTAGCAAACAAACCTAAAATTCTGCAAACAAATCATTAAAATCTGCAAACAAAACCTCCATCCGCCAATTTTCCCACAAAAAAAGCCATCCCACAGATGGCTTTCCCTCAATTTAAGCTATTCCTGCTTTCATTAACATCCCATCCAGCGGCCGTTCCATCACTGTTTCCATCCACTTGGCTGTTTCGAGGACAGAAGGAAGATCTGTCCCTGTATCCACACCCATACCGTGGAACATATTGATCATATCTTCTGTACAAACATTCCCGACTGCTTTTGGTGCGAAAGGACATCCGCCTAATCCGGCGATGGATGAATCAAAGCGGCGGACTCCCGCATGATATCCCGCCAATACATTAGCCAGTCCCAAACCGCGCGTATTATGGAAGTGAAGTCCAAGCGAAAGATCCATTCCAAAAGTATCAAAGAATATTTCTGCCACTTTTTGGACCTGGACAGGATTGGCCATACCTGTTGTATCAGCCAGAGTGATTTCAGTACAGCCGGCTTCTATAAATCTTTCTGCCGCTTTCAGCACGTTTTCTAATGGAACTTTTCCTTCAAACGGACATCCAAATGAGGTGCCCAATACTCCAGATACACCTTTGCCTGAAGAGGCACTGTCTTTAATTACCAGACTAAGTTCTTCAACAGCCTGCTCAACAGTCCTTTTCGCATTCCGTAAATTAAACGAATCACTTGTCGTGGTTACAACATGAAGAAAATCCACATCGGTCTTAAGTGCACGTTCAAGCCCGGACCGGCTTAAAACCAGGCCGCCATAGCGGACCCCATTTCTTTTAGGCAGTGATTTCAGAACTTCTTCTGCATCGGCCATCTGAGGAACAACCTTCGGATTGACAAAAGAGACGGCTTCTATATTGCGGATGCCGGAATCAAGTAATCTTGTAATCAGTTCAACTTTGGATTCCGTTGAGACCATTTTGCACTCGTTCTGCAACCCATCCCGGGGGCCAACTTCACAGATTTCAATCATTTTCCTTCCTCCTTCAGCAGATGAATGTTTTTGATTTGCTCCAGATGCTTCAAAACATGATCACGGCCCTGGTAAATATGTTCGTGCATCGCAATGCGGGCACGTTCGGGCTCCCGATTTTTGATCGCTTCCAGGATGGTTTTATGTACCTCAAGTGATTGCTTTAGCTGAAAGCTGTTATACCAATAGAAGGACCGGAACACAATTGGAACGACGACAACCTTGGAAATGTGGAAATGAATATGCTCATTTTTGGAAGCTGCGACAATCGCTTCATGAAATTTCTGGTTTACCTGAACAATATCTTTCAGGCTTTCCATATTGGATTCCACATGCCGGCTAATTGCTTCTTCATATAAAATATTGGCACTTTCCATTTTAAGAAGGTCACTTTCTGTCCGATGTATCGCCGCCTGGCTGGCAGCGTATCCTTCGAGCAGAGTGCGCAGGTCATAAATTTGCCGAATATCATCTTTTGTAAAATGTCTTACGCTGACCCCGCGCTTTAAAGGAATAACTAGTCCTTCTGCTTCAAGCTGCCTAATTGCTTCTCTAATAGGAGTGCGGCTAATATTCATCTTTTTAGCCAATGACTCTTCAGCGAGCCGCATACCAGGGACAAATTTCCCTTCAATAATGGCATCTTTTATATACTCGTATGCATCCATAACAACACCTCAACTGTATTGTATACAAACGGGAAAATTATTACAACAAATATTCTGAAAATTTATATTAAACTTAATTAAATCAATGTTTATGAAGAGATTTCAGAAAATTTTAAAATTGTTATTGACTTATTGTATACAAACAATTAAATTTGTATACAAGATTGAGAAAATTTAAACATAAAAGCGCATTCAAGAAATAACAGGAGGGAATTACATGTCAGAAAAACAGCTTCCACTGCAAGATATAAGAGTTCTTGAGCTTGGAACACTATTAGCTGGACCATTTTCAGGACGTCTTCTTGGGGACTTTGGTGCTGAAATCATTAAGGTTGAACCCCCGGGAAAATCAGATCCCATGAGAAACTGGGGAAAGTCAAAGGATGGAGTTGGGCTATGGTGGCCGATTCAATCGCGAAATAAAAAATCAATCACATTAAACCTGCGTGAAGAAGAAGGGCAGCAGGTTTTAAGAGAACTTGTTAAAGAAGCCGATGTTGTCATTGAGAATTTCCGCCCGGGCACAATGGAAAAATGGAATCTTTCCTACGAAACATTGTCGGAGATTAACCCCAGATTAATTATGGTCCGGACTTCCGGATATGGACAGACTGGGCCGTATAAGCATCGTGCCGGCTTCGGCAGTGTCGGTGAAGCAATGGGGGGGCTAAGAAATGTAACCGGTTTCCCTGACAGGCCGCCATCGCGAATAGGTGTATCCATTGGCGATACATTGGCAGCACTTTTTGCCACAATCGGCTGCCTGGTTGCTTTACATGAGAGGGAGCGTTCAGGAAAGGGGCAGGTAGTTGATACCGCCCTCTATGAATCTGTATTTTCTGTGATGGAAAGCATTATTCCGGATTATCTTTTAGCAGGATACATAAGGGAAAGAATGGGCAATATTCTGCCAGGTGTTGCGCCATCCAATATTTATTTTACAAAGGATAAAACATATATCGTGATCGGCGCCAATGCGGATGGGGTGTTCAGCAGATTATGTGAGGCAATGGAGCAGCCGGAATTGGCGAAGGACCCAAGATTTTCAACACATCATGCAAGAGGGGAGAACATGAAGCTGCTTGACTCCATGATCGAAGAATGGACTAAGACTCTCCCTGCTAAAGAAGCGCTAAAAATCCTTGAAGATAAAGGAGTGCCTTCTGGGCTCATCTATTCAGCTAAAGATATTCTGGAAGATCCCCATTATAAAGAACGGGACATGATCATCAAAGTTGATCATCCGCAGCTGGGGGAGTTCCCAATGCCTGGCATTGTTCCAAAATTAAGCAGGACACCAGGAGAAGTGAAGCATGCCGGCCCTGAAGCGATGGGCAAGCATAATAACGATATTTACTCAGAACTCCTTGGGTATTCTGAAAGCAGATTAGAAGAATTGAAGAAAAAAAATATCATTTAGGAGGGTTTCAACATGGGGCGGACTCTATATGAAAAAATTTGGGATAAACATGCAGTGCTTGAGCAGCAGAATCAGCCTTCCCTTTTGTACATTGATCTTCATTTAGTTCATGAAGTCACATCCCCGCAGGCTTTTGAAGGCTTAAGAATCCATAATCGCAGAGTAAGAAAGCCTGAGCTGACGGTTGCAACCATGGACCATAGCATCCCAACAACAGATCGTACATTGCCCTTCAGGGATGAAATCGCAAAGAAGCAAGTTGATGCATTAGAAAAAAACTGCAGGGATTTCGAAATACAGCTTTTTGACTTGAACAGCAGGAATCAGGGAATCGTACACGTCATTGCTCCTGAACTGGGATTAACCCAGCCAGGGATGACCATTGTATGCGGCGACAGTCATACATCTACACATGGTGCGTTCGGAGCACTTGCCTTTGGCATTGGTACAAGCGAAGTTGAACATGTTCTTGCCACCCAGACATTAAAGCAATTTAAATCAAAAACACTGGCAATAAATATACATGGACAATTGCCGCCGGGGACTACTGCCAAGGATCTGATTCTTTCAATCATTGGAAAATATGGACATGATTTTGCAACAGGATATGTGGTTGAATATCGCGGCGAAGCCATCCGGAAATTAACGATGGAAGAGCGCATGACCGTCTGTAATATGAGCATCGAAATGGGAGCGAGGGCTGGACTAATTGAGCCTGACAGCAAAACCTTTGAGTTTTTGAAAGGAAAACAGGCGGTTCCTGAAGGAGATCTATGGGAAGAAGCTCTTGAAGAGTGGAAGCAATATTATACAGATGAGGATGCGAAATTTGATTTGACCGCTGATTTCAATGCTGCTGAAGTCATCCCGCAGGTTACCTGGGGGACGAATCCAGGCCAGGTTGCCGGCATTACAGAAACTATCCCGACACTTGAAGATATGTCTGAAGATCACGTGCGGCCGGCAATAAAGGCACTGCAGTATATGGGTCTGGAACCGGGAACACCGATCACCGAAATAGGAATCGACAAAGTCTTTATCGGCTCCTGTACAAACAGCCGAATTGAAGATCTCCGCAAGGCTGCTAAAATCGCAAACGGGTATAAAGTTGCAGAACAGGTGGAAGCCTTAGTTGTTCCCGGTTCACAGCTAGTAAAAAAACAGGCAGAGGCTGAAGGGCTTGACCAGATTTTTATAGAGGCCGGTTTCCAATGGAGAGAAGCGGGCTGCAGCATGTGCCTGGGAATGAATGAGGATTTGGTTCTTCCTGAAGAGCGCTGTGCATCCACCTCAAACCGGAACTTTGAAGGCAGGCAGGGAAGGAATGCCAGGACCCATTTGGTCAGCCCGGAAATGGCAGCGGCTGCAGCGATTGCCGGGCGGTTTACAGATGTGAGGGAGTGGCCAGTTAAGGAAAGAAAGGAGGTCAGTTTACAATGAAATCTTTTACGAGATTTACAGGCATCGTTGCTCCGCTTGATGCGGCAAATGTTGACACAGATGCCATTATCCCGAAGCAATTTCTTAAAAGTATTGAAAGAACAGGGTTTGGCAAATTTCTTTTCTATGAATGGCGATATGAAAATGACAGGGAAAAATCGGATTTCATTCTAAATCGCGAACCTTACCGAAATGCGCCTATACTGCTGACCCGCAAAAATTTTGGATGTGGCTCATCCAGGGAGCATGCACCATGGGCGATTGCAGAATATGGAATAAAAGTAATCCTGGCTCCATCATTCGCAGATATTTTCTATAATAATTGTTTCAAAAATGGGATCCTGCCAGTCGTTTTGCCCGATCAGGATATAGAAATTCTTTTTCGGAATACCAGAGAAATACCCGGCTATCAGATTAGGGTCGATTTAGAGAATCAGAGAATAGAAGATTCTTTTGGATACATGTCAGAATTCGAGATAGGCTCCTATCGAAAAGATCAGCTGTTACAGGGATTGGATGAAATTGGAGCGACCCTTCAATCATCTCAAAATATAGACTCCTTTGAATCATCACATAAGATTTACTACAAGCTGGGTGCCAAAAATTAATAATAGGGAGGCAGTCGAATGGAAGACAGAACGATAAAAGAACCTATTCGCAAGAAATGGATTTGGGTAGTCCTCGCCATCATAACACTTGGCGTAGTACCCTGGTATTTTCCGGATGCTGCAGCAGAGCCTTATATTCTCGGGTTTCCGTTATGGGCATTTATCTCCACAGCTTTTTCCATTATCATGTGCGGGTATTTAAGCTGGCTATGTGTTAATGAGTGGAATATCGTGGAGGACCAGGAAGAAACCGAAAGAGCAAAGGGGGATAAATCATGAATGATTTAGCATTTGCAGGCACAGATGGGATCATTATTTTATCTGCCTTTGCGATAATCATGCTGCTAATTGGTTACCTGTCCGGAAGAGGCGAGAAGAACCTTCATCACAGTCTTTCAGGATATTATCTTGCCGGAAGAAACCTCGGTTTCATTGCACTCTTTTTCACCCTATATGCGACGCAATATAGCGGAAATACTATTGTCGGCTATGCACCGACAGCATATCGGACAGGCTTCTCATGGATACAGTCCATCTCGTTTATGACAATTATTATCGGAATCTATTTACTGTTTGCACCAAGGCTTTATGTCATTGCAAAAAAAAGAAATTTTGTAACACCTACTGACTGGATCGATCACCGCTTTAAATCAAAGGCAGTCACAATGCTTAGTATCTTTCTCATGCTTTGGGGGCTTGGAAACTATCTATTAGAACAGCTGGTAGCAATCGGACAGGCTGTATCCGGAATGACGGGCGGAACCATTCCATACCAGATTGCTGTTATTGTATTCGTTGCTGTCATGCTTGCCTATGAATGGATGGGCGGAATGAAGGCGGTTGCATTCACAGATGTTATGCAGGGCATTGTTCTAATGATCGGCATCATCGTCTTTCTCATTGGAGGATTGTACCTCGTCGGAGGAAATTTCTCTGATGTTACTAGGTATGTAGCAGAGATTGAGCCTGCAAAAACGGCAGTTCCTCCAATGGAAGTGAATATTAATTGGTTAAGTATGCTCCTGCTGGTTGGACTTGGAGCAAGTATTTATCCACATGCTGTTCAGAGAATATATTCTGCGCAAAGCGAGAAAACACTGAAAAAATCATTTGCCCGCATGGCATGGATGCCGCCTATTACAACAGGACTTGTATTTATGGTGGGCATCATTGGAATCATGCTTTTTCCCGGCCTTGATAAGACAGGTTCTGAGCAGCTCGTAGGTTTGATGGCGAATGAAATAGCTGCCATTAATCCATTTTACTACTGGGTAATGATCATTTTCTTTGGGGGAATAGTGGCCGCCATTATCTCAACAGCGGATTCAGTTCTGCTCAGTTTTTCATCGATGCTCTCAAATGATGTATATGGGAAATTCATCAATCCTAAGGCATCTGAACACAAGAAGGTTATGGTTGGGAAAGTATGCGGAATTATCGCCATCATCTTTCTTCTGTGGATTGCCTGGAATCCTCCGGGAACCCTTTATGAAATTTTTGTATTGAAATTCGAATTGCTGGTTCAGGTTTTCCCTGCTTTTGTACTTGGATTATATTGGAAGAGATTATCAGGCAGGGCTGTATTCTGGGGAATGCTTGCAGGCGCCATATTAGCCGGATTGCTTACATTGACAGGCTATAAGACCATCTATGGAATTCATGGCGGCGTTCTGGGACTGGGGCTGAACTTCTTAATTTGTATTGCGGGAACCCTTTTAGCTCCAGCTGTTTCAAAAAGCAAAGTGCTGGAGGAAGATTTATCAGCAATCAATTTAAAGGCCTAAGAGCCAAAAAAGAGATGATTGATTATGAGCAATTCACTGGCAAAAAAAGAGTTTGCCTTTACTGAAAATCCATGGCGAATGCTATTGTTTCTATTGATCTCACAGCTGATGGTAGCATTTGTCGGCCGCAGTATTGGTCCGCTGGGCGTATTAATAGGGGAAGATCTTTCCCTGACAAAGTCACAAATCGGCATGCTCCCGGCGGCATTGTTTTTGGGCCAGGCCATTATTTCCGTGCCTGCCGGCTTTCTGACAGACCTGGCAGGATCCCGTAAATTACTGGTGCTCGCATCAGCTTTAATGGGCTTAGGCTACCTTTTCATGACTATGCTCCATGAATTTTGGCTTGTCCTGTTATTGATTGTCATCGGAGGAATAGGGTATGGATCCATGCATCCGATAACAAACAGGGGCATCATTTATTGGTTTCCGCTTAAACAGCGGGGGACCGCGATGGGAATAAAGCAAACAGGCATCACGGCAGGATCGGCTCTGGCAAGCTTGATCCTGCTTCCTCTTAGTGTCTCTTTCGGCTGGAGATTTGTATTGCTGATCGCTTGCCTTCTATTATTGGCAGGAGGTTTTGTCTCCTATCACTTTTATCGTGATCCGCCGGAGCTGGAACAGGCAAAAAGCAGCAGGATGAGTATACTCCAATTTTACAGATCAATGTTCAAAATGTTTAAAAATAAAGCCTTGATGCTTATCAGCTTCAGTGCTCTGGGCCTAAATGGAACACAAATGTGCTTAAATACGTATATCGTTTTGTTTGCGTATGAACAGCTGAAGATTCCAATCATTTTATCTGGACTGCTATTGGTTATATCAGAAGTATTCGGAACGATCGGAAGGCTAGCATGGGGTATAATCAGTGACCGGCTGTTTGATGGCAAGCGGGTTATCATTCTAATGATCATCACTATTATTACAGCATTGGCCAGCGCGGCAGCGGCTTTCATCAGCTCAGCCCCATTTTGGGTAATCGCGCCTATAACTGCACTGTTTGGATTTGCTGCATCAGGCTTCAATGGCATTTGGATGAACCTTGCAAGTGAGCTGGTTCCAAAAGAACAAGCTGGCATCTCAAGCGGAATTAGTATAACACTGGGTTCAGCCGGGGCCATAATTATTCCCCCGCTGTTTGGCTATATCGTGGATCAGACTGGTCAATTTTCTTCAGGCTGGCTGCTAATTACGGGCATGATGGTTTTTGTGTTTACCTTGTTGACCACCTTATCTATTATGAATAAAAAGAATAACATTGTCATTTAACGGAAAAAAGGAGTGATTCCAAGTGGAATTTACACCATCAAAACTTGGAGAAAAAGATGTTTATAAATTATTAACCGGATCGGTTGTGCCAAGACCAATTGCCTGGGTATCCACTGTGTCGGCGGAAGGAGACCTGAATCTGGCACCTTTTAGTTTTTTTACCGTAGCCTCCAGGAACCCTCCAATGCTATGTATTTCAATTGGTCCTGGCGTAGGGGACCGCGAAGGGACAGAGAAGGATACACTGGTCAACATCCGGGCGACAAAGGAATTTGTCATTAATGTGGTTCCCGCACCATTAGGAAATTCTATGCAAAAAAGTGCAGAGAATCTCCCTAGAGGTGCAAATGAATTTGCTATAGCAGAACTTACGCCGGCAGAAAGTCATATCGTAGTTCCTAAAAGAGTTAAGGAAGCACCTATCCATATGGAGTGTGAACTGGAACAAATTATACAGCTTGGAAGTGACAACCTGGTTATTGGCCGAATGGTTCATTATCATATAGAAGACGAATACTACCTTGGGAACTATAAGGTGGATTTAGAGAAGCTGCAGCCGCTTGGCCGTTTGGCAGGCAACTACAGTGAAAGCAGGGATTTCTTCAAACTGCCAAGATAATCATCAAGTGCCGAAACCAGTGTTCGGCACTTTTTTTATTGAACCGCTCCGGGGATTGGGAACTTTGATTTCAGCTCTTTTCCCTTACACCGTATTTTTCGGCATATTCTGGATCCTGCTGATTATTGTCTGGTATCTGCTGGGTATACCTGTGGGGCCAGAGGGACCAATTCATTTGTAAAGCTGCCACCCGGGGAAACCCGGGTGTTTTTTACGTTGAATAACATACCTATTAGTGTATTTACACCCGCCAAAATGATACTATATCCATAAACAGAACCCCATTTGGAGGTATTCCATGGAAAATTACGGCGATCTCATACAAAAACAAAGAAGTTTCTTCACCTCAGGTAAAACAAAGGATGTCTCATTCAGACTGGAATCCCTAGCGAAGCTGCGTACAGTCATAAAGCAGCATGAGCAGGAGTTAATGGATGCGTTAAAGGCTGATCTCAATAAAAGTGAATTCGATGCCTATTTAACCGAAATCGGAATTCTGCTTGAAGAGATCCGCTTTACGATGAAGCACCTCAAAAAATGGGCGAAGCCAAGAAAGGTGAAGTCGTCGCTTGCACAGATCGGTTCAAAAAGCTATATCTATCCGGAGGCATACGGAGTTGCGCTTATCATAGCGCCCTGGAATTATCCTTTCCAGCTTGCGATCGCACCGCTGATTGGAGCGATCGCTGCAGGAAACTGCGCAATCCTGAAGCCATCGGAATTAACACCGCAAACTTCGGCATTGCTGTCAAAGTTGATCAGCAGCCATTTTCCTGAAGAATATATATCAGTTGTTGAAGGCGATGCAGAAACAAGTACAGCTCTTTTAAATGAAAAGCTGGACTATATTTTCTTCACAGGCAGTGTCCCTGTTGGAAAAATCATTATGGAAGCGGCTTCGAAAAATCTTACACCTGTTACGCTGGAACTGGGCGGGAAGAGTCCATGCATAGTGCATGAAGATGCTAATCTGAAGCTTGCTGCGAAGAGAATAGCCTGGGGAAAGTACATTAATGCCGGCCAGACATGTGTAGCTCCTGATTATCTTTATGTTCACAGCAGTGTAAAAGAAGAATTTCTTAAAGAACTAAAGCAGGCCATACAGGAGCTTTATGGAGAAAATCCGATTGCATCCGGCCGATTTACGCGAATCGTCAGTGAAAAACACTTCAGCCGGCTCGCTAAATTTTTAACCAATGGCACTGCTATTCACGGAGGCAGGCATGATTTAAGCGCTCTAAGCATCGAACCGACTGTTCTCGGCAATATTACATGGAATGATGAAGTTATGCAGGATGAAATATTTGGGCCGATTCTCCCCGTGCTTGAATATGCCGACTTGTCCAAAATGATTGGAGAAGTTACAGCACGACCGAAACCTTTGGCCCTATATATCTTTACAGAAAGTGAGAGTGTCCAAAGCCAGATTCTAAGCAGTATTTCCTTTGGAGGGGGATGCATTAATGATACTGTTTATCATTTGAGCTCACCATATCTTCCTTTCGGAGGGGTAGGGGAGAGCGGGATTGGCGCTTATCACGGAAAGGGCAGCTTTGATGTGTTTTCCCATGAAAAAAGCATACTGAAGCAAACCACCAGATTTGATCTGCCATTCCGGTATCCGACTACAAGGGATGCTTTAAAGAAGGTAAAGATGTTTATTAAATAAGCCGTCTCTCTAATGGACGGTTCTTTTTATGCATTATTCTTCGGAAGCTTTTTGCCTTTGCTTGAATCCTGGATGGCTGCTTCCGTCTTCTTGGAAAGATTTTTCGTGTAAGGGGAAAGGGAAAAGGATGGGAAGTCAATATTTTTCACTTTCTTCGTCAGCTTTTTCATTTAGATCAGCCCTTTATATAGGAGTTGTTCCTTTATTATATGTCCCGATAAAATGAACATGAATAAAGGCGTGGAAGAAAAACCTTCCACGCCATATAGTATGCTCCGTTTACTTTTTTGTATAAACGTTTATCAATCTTTTATTCTCTTTAATAATTCGTTCAGTGTGCGGGCTTACTTCAAAATCGGGAAGGTTGATTCGAGACTTTTTTTTCATTACTTTCATGGTGCTTTTTGTTTTTAATTTAGGTTTTTCACGGTCCGTGGGTTCCTTCATGGTCTTTGTCCTCCTGTTCAGCTGGGAGCATTAGATCGTATATTGAAATGAGTGAAGTGAATAGCAGATAGTCGAACTCTGTGACAAATTCTTCGGAGGAAAGTTTAATAACATAAGAGTCTTCAAGGATAGAAAAGGGAATGAGCGCCAGCTTTTCATCGGCATCATAATAAACTTCTTTCCGGTCCAGCCGACTGTAAATAAGCGCTTTATCAGGATAATGCTCAAGCAGATGATCTTTATCTTCCTGAGTTGTATATTTGCAAAGAGCAGCCTTCATATCCACCTTATCGGCATAATCAGCTAAAAGCTTTTCAATGCCGGCAATATAGGCTTCCCTGTCTCCATAATACACATCAATCGGTTCATTTTTCAATAAATATTGAAACGACTTCAGCTTATTCATCTGGGAGTTCAGCAGATCACTGTTTTCTTCAAGCAAATCCCTCGTATCCGTCGCCAGCTCATTATTCCCGACCCGTTTTAAATAGGAGCCCAGGAATACAAACGCATCGATTAATGCAAAAATGATCGCTACGATTAAATAATTCAACCAATCCGTAAAAATGGAGGCCGGCTCCTTCGTCCAGTATATCACTGCACCAAGTACATAAAGGATATACCAGGTTTTCCGGATCGCAAACATCCGTTCCTTAACTTCCTTTTCCCATCTCCAGACAGAAAAAACATAAAACCCGAGACAAGCTACAATCATCCATACCGCAATCTTAAAGAAAAGGAGCAAAAGAATCGCCTCGTCCACTTAAAATTTTAAATACGGTTCAGAAAATTTGCAATATTTTCCTTATATATACATTATAACAGAAATTATGCCAGGAAATTGTCATTAAATTTGGGCAGGAGGAAAAATGTGCGGAAATACCTATTTATCATACTTGCAGACTTGATTGTCCTTTCCATCATCAATCACAGAAGCATCGACCAAGCTGTGGAAATGGTGAGTAGGGGAAGGGGGAGACGTTTGTTGAGAAGGATTTGTTTGAGTCTGGGGTGTAAAATGTGACAATCTAATTAATCGCTAAAATACGAAGAGGAGATTTTCAAATCTCCTCAGTCAACTTTTTTAAATTACTCAAATTTCGGATGAATTCTTTCCTTAATAATTTCCATCATTTCCATTTTACTTCTATGTGCACGGCAATATCTGCTTGCTAATAGAAAATTACTCCTGTACTCATCACTTCCTTTTACATATGAACTTGGATGCCAAATATGATAAATATTGTTATTGATTCTTTTAAATCGCCCACAGATTGTGTTCATTGCTGCTGCAAAGGCATCGTCTTCACCACCCCAGCCTTTGAAACGCTCATCAAATCCTCCAACTGTAATAAAATCTTTTTTTCTGACAATATTGATACCGCCAACCGGAATGGCATCGCCTGCTTTTCTAATATTCATTTCGAGGTTGTGAGGTAAGGGCCACTGAGGCTTAGAGTTTAGTAAGGTTTTACTGCTTTCCTCAGTTAGGTCCAGTACTTTTTTAAAAGGAATTACCCAGGTGTATCTATCTAATAAATGTAGAGAAGTATAAATAGCTTCAGGACTGCAAATTATATCGGCATCTAAAATGATTAGAATTTCACCTGATGCGTTTTTTACTGCACGGTTTATGGAACTGGATTTATTAAAAGGGGCAGGAGAACTTCCTACTATAAATTCTGCATCTGGCAAAATCGTTTTATAGTAATCGATTATCCAGCGAAATGCTTTTTCTCTTGGCCCATTATCACTGCGAAATGGAATTATTAGGGATATTTGACTCATTCTGCTTCACATCCACTCTTTTCTATAAAATTTGTTTTCCTAGTTACTTCATAATATGTATTAACTTATGATAGGTTTTTATTTACTATTTAATTGGTCGTTTTATTCAAAGCTTTAGGCAATTCTTAGACCCAAAATTCCTTTTTCCTTTTTTATTGGATGTTTGTCCATTCCAATATGGTGCATTATTCATACGATAAAATATCTGAAGTCACCATAAGAAAGGAATGGTATCATGGAGCCACTAAATAAAGTACCTGATAAGATAGCAGTAATTGGCTTAGGGTTTGTTGGCCTTCCTCTTTCAATGAAATTAGTTGAAAAAGGATTTAAAGTAGTAGGCATTGATACAGATAATAAAAAAATTCAACAACTAAAAAAGGGACTCAGTCATATACCTGATATCCCACATGAACAAGTAGAGGAAGCAATCATAAATAAAAAATTTTTGCCAACTAGTGACTATGCAAGCATCAAAGAAGCAGAAGCGGTATTTATATGTGTTCCCACTCCACTGTCTAAGCATAAAACACCAGATCTAACCTACGTAATGGAAGCTGCAGCACAAATCTCCGATTATCTTCAAAAGAACCAGCTTATAGTCCTTGAAAGTTCAACCTATCCTGGTACTACCCGGGAGGTCGTACTGCCAATTCTAGAGAAAAGCGGGCTGAAAATAGAAGATGACTTTTTCCTTGGTTATTCACCTGAAAGAATTGATCCTGGAACAAAAATTGGTGTGGATGAAATTCCTAAGATAGTAAGCGGAATTTCAACTAGCTGTTTAAAGAGGATTGAAGCTCTTTATAAAAAAATTTATAAACAAGTTGTCACCGTCTCAACCCCAGAAACTGCAGAAATAACTAAGCTGCTGGAAAACACCTATCGTTTTGTTAATATATCTTTTATTAATGAATTTGCCTTTATTTGTGATAGTTTGGGCATTGATGTATGGGAAGTAATAGACGCGGCCAGTACAAAGCCATATGGTTATACTCCATTTTACCCTGGACCTGGCATTGGCGGACATTGCATTCCAATCGATCCGCTATATCTTCAATGGAAAATTTCGAATTATGAAATGTCCAGTATGTTCATTGATGCAGCAGACAATGTCAATAAGGAGACAACTCACTATTTAATAAAGAAACTGAAAGAAATCTTACCAGAGGGAAAACCGCTCAATCAGGCAAATATCCTTTTATATGGTATCACATACAAAAAGGATATTAATGATATTAGAGATTCAAAAGCTGTTGAATTATTAAGGTATTTAGCAGAAATGGGAACAGACGTGAGTTATCACGATCCATGTGTTCCATCTTTCACGCTGGACAAAAAACAGCTGGAAAGTACTCCATTAACACCTGAAACCTTAAAGGACTATGATTGTGTTTTAATCTTAACCGATCATTCAACTATTCCCCTTCAAATGATACTTGAAAATGCACCACTTGTTTTTGATACCCGAAATGCTGTGAACAGTCATAAAGGGAAAGCGAAGGTTGTAAAATTTGGAGGTGGAAGTCAGTGAAAATATTAGTGACAGGCGGAGCCGGATTCATTGGTTCGCACCTATGTGAAAGGCTTGTTGAAATGGGACATGACGTCACTGTTCTGGATGATCTCTCGAATGGAAATGGCTTATACCTTAAAGGTATTCCTCAAAATAAAGTCCGATTTATTAAGGGGACAGTTACAGATCGTTCATTAATTGATCAGTTAGTAAATGAGCATGAAGCCATTTTTCATATGGCAGCAGTGTTAGGTGTGAAAAATACAGTCGAGGATCCGTTAAAAGTCATTCATGGTAACATTGACGGAACTCGAAATGTTTTAGAAGCAGCATTTAAGTCGAAAGTTAAAGTCATATTTGCATCCACTTCCGAAGTTTACGGAAAAAATACACAACTTCCTTTTTCGGAAACATCTGACCGTGTTTTAGGTCCGGCTGAAACAAACCGCTGGTGTTATGCTACAGCAAAGTCCTTGGATGAGCACATGTGTTTTGCCTATGCCCAAAAAGGACTGCCTGTAACGATTGTTCGATATTTTAACGCATATGGACCGAGACAAACATCTTCACAGTACGGAGGAGTAGTACCCAAATTTATTGTTGCTTCCCTAAAAGGTGAACCGATGACCGTTTATGGAGATGGAGAACAAACAAGATGCTTTACCTATATTTCGGATATGGTTGATGCCACAATTGCATGTATGAACCATGAGGTCAATAATGAAGTATTTAATGTGGGAACAACTGACCAAATAACTATAAATGAACTCGCAAAAAAAATAAAAGAATTAACCAAATCTAAATCCAGGATCATTCATATTCCATATGAAGATGCATACGGAAAAGGGTATGAAGATACTCCAAATCGAGTACCTGACTTGTCCAAGTCTAATGAGCTGCTTGGTTATAAACAAAGTATTTCATTGGATGAAGGATTATTAAGGACTATTGGATGGTATGAAAATACTTTATAAAAGGGGGGAGTGTATTGTCAGAAGTTACTGTAGTAATTCCTTTATACAATAAGGAATTGTTTATTGAAAAAGCCATTAATAGTGTTTTAAACCAGACTTATGCTGATTGGAAATTATTAATTATTAACGATTGTTCTACGGACTCCTCGGTACAAAAGGTAAAACCATATCTTTCTGATCCAAGAATTAGTCTATTATCTTTGCCCCATAATATAGGTTTAAACCAAGTGCTGAATTATGCTTTGACTCTTGTAACTACACCTTATTTCGTTCAGTTAGATGCAGATGATTGGCTTGATAGTAAAACCATAGAAATCATGTTAACGACAGCAAAAAGAAATCCAAATGTTGCTTTTTTTTATGGTAATCACATTGAGTACCAAATAAAAAATGGGCAAATAAAAGAAAAGATCATTAGAAAAGAAAAACAGTATACGAATAAGTATGCTTTCTTATCAGAATTATGTTATGCGCAGGTTCCTCGTTTCTATAAAACTTCCGCTGTAAAAGATACAGGAGGTTGGTTAATCAGTCATATCGGAGATGCATTAGCAGAAGACAACCAAATGGCATTAAGATTAATAGGTAAATATAAATATTTATGGATAGATGAAATTCTATATCATCGGACCTTCTATGAAGAAAATAAAAAAAGCTTTGATAGATCTATTCCCATAAGAAGAAATTATGTGTACCTTTTATTCAATCAAGTATTAAAGGAATGGGGAAATGAATTCATTGCGGTTTGGGGAAAGTATGGCAAATTTCTGGAGTTAGAGCAGCTCAAAAAGAATCCAAGCATAAAGGAGGCTGATGAAGATTGGAATACACCATTGTAATACCAGTTTATAATAAACAGGGTTATCTAGAAAGGTGCATTAATAGTGCACTTAACCAATCAATAACTCCTACTTCAATCTTAATTATTGATGATGCTTCCACAGACAATTCAATAAATGAAATAAGGCCATTTCTTAAAAACCGAAGAATAAAATTAATCGAAATGGAAAATAACGTAGGAACTGCCAAAATTCTTAACAATGCATTAGAGTTTATTAATACCCCATACTTTTTACAATTGGATGGAGACGATTGGCTTGAACCAAACGCTGCAGAAGAACTGGTTACTGCAATTCATCTTAATCCCAAAGTAGGATTTGCCTATGGAGATCATTATTTTTATTGGTATAACCAAAAAAGTGAGTTTATGTCTGTTGAATCAATTCAATCTCCTGAGTTCCAAAATAAGTATGATATGATGTTAAAATTAGGTTATATGGTAAACCCTCGCTGTTTTAGAACAGAATCTATTAAGGCTATAGGTGGCTGGATCACAAACTACCCTTTTGATTTATGGAAGGGAAGGTACTTTGAAGATGTTCAAATTATTTTAAGATTGGCTAATAAATATTCCTGGGTACATGTCAATAAATTTCTTCATAATATTACCATGAACCTGCAAACATCCCATCATGATGGAAAAATATCGCTAAATATGTTTAACCATTTGAGAATTTCCATGTACACCTACCTCCTTAAAGAATGGGGAAATGAATATCGCCCAATATGGAAAAAGGCCCCCACTGGCAGATATATTTTAAAAGATTTAGTTCCAAGAAAATATCTAAGGGGTTAAATTTATATGTGTAACTTAATCATCTTTATATCATTGATTTTAGGGGGAGAAATTAATGTCGAGTGATATAACGATAGTATTACCGTTTTACAATAATGAAAAATATATCGAGCGAGCAGTTACTAGTGTTTTTAAACAGATATATACTAATTGGAGATTAATATTAATAGATGATGCCACAACAGATAATAGTGTTAATAAAATAATTAAGTATACGGAAGACCCAAGGGTAACTTTAATCAGAAACAAAAAAAATATCGGCATATCAAATTGTTTAAATCTTGCATTAAAACAAACTACAACCCCATTATTACTTCAGTTAGATAGTGATGATTTCTTATATCCTCATACACTAGAAGTTATTGTAAACGAATCAAAACAGCATCCTTCAAATGTAGGTGTTTTTACTGGAAATACTATGATAAATTTTGAAGATTATAATGGTACAAGGATATTAACCAGAGTTCATAAAGGCAAGGGGTTTAATGATCGTCTAGAATTAATCCTGTCAAACCATATATTCATGCCAAGGTGTTATCGCACATATGCATTACAAAATGTGGGAGGATGGCCTACTGATGACCCCTATGAAGGGAGATATCAGGAAGATAAGAGAATCATTTATAAATTAATAGATAGCTACAGCATTCATTGCATTGACCAAATGTTATATAATCACACCAGGCATGAGTTTAATGTAACAAATAGCCCCAAAGTTTATAATGAAGTATTTGAGTGGATAATTCGAAATGCTGTCAAGGGTTGGTATCCAGGTAGAGAATTTCTATTCTATAAAAATTCAAAGGGCTATAAAAAGATAAAGGGAATTGTTTAATTATCCCTTTAAACTTGAGAAAAACTAAAACAATATATTTTAAATTTATAAAACGTTAGAGTTTTTTTCTAACGTTTATTTTTTTGCCCAATTTCAATATTTGAGGACAATAATCTAAACGATTTGCTTTTTGTTTCATACCATAATAAAGACGACTATTTACTTTATAAACAGAGAATTAAATACTAACTAAAAAAAATTTTAAAAGTCCATTTCAAATAATTTTTTCCACAAGGAAATCTTCTCAAAAAAGGTCTTAATTTAATAATTACAATAAGGGATGTGATTGAATGAAAGTATTAGTTACAGGTGGTGCAGGTTTCATAGGTTCTACCATTGCTGATCTTCTTTTAGAAAAAGGATATGAGGTTGTAATAATTGATAATTTAAGTAGTGGATCAAAAAAGCTAATACCATCAAAGGCAGTTTTTTATCAGGAAGATATTACATCTAAAAGACTAGATGATATATTTCAAAAGGAAAAACCAGAGTATGTTATTCATCAAGCAGCACAAGTAGATGTTAATAGATCTATAAATGAGCCGAGTTATGATGCTGAAATAAATATAATCGGAACAACTAATCTTCTGGAAAATTGTATTAAACATAATATTAAAAAATTTATCTACTCATCATCTTGCGCAGTTTATGGAGAAACAAAACTCCAAAGTGTTAAAGAAGATTATCCTGTAAATCCAAAATCATTTTACGGTTTGTCAAAATATACTGCGGAGGTTTACATTAAAATTTTTGCTGAGCAGTTTGGTTTGGCATACACTATATTACGATATGCTAATGTTTACGGACCAAGGCAAAACGCAGGTGGAGAAGGCGGGGTAGTATCGATATTCTCAAACAAGTTAATAAGCAACCAAGAAATAACTATATTTGGCGATGGAAAACAAGGTAGAGACTTTGTATATGTAAAAGATGTAGCATATGCAAATTTTCTATCATTGAACAAAGGCAATAATGAAGTATTTAATATTGGAACCAATCAAACTTGCACAATAAATAATTTATATAATATGTTAAATGATATTATACCTAATACAAATCCTCCAAAATATGCTGCAGCCCGTCCAGGAGATATTAAACATAGCACATTAGATAATACAAAAGCATTGAAATTATTAGGATGGAGTCCTAGATTTTCATTAAATGAAGGGGTACTGCTAACCACTAAATATTACAAAAAGTTTTAAAGGACCCTTAGATAAAAGAAGAATCATTTCCTTTTTAATAAAGGAAATGATTCTTCTTTTAAATATCTCTGCATAAATACATAAATTCAAACCATTTTTGAGAAATAACTTCAGGATGATGCAGTCTGCTTTGATTTATAGCATCAGCCATTTTTGTATTATACCAACTTTTATCTGTTAAAAGATGATCTAGTGCAGCTGCATACTTTTCTAAAGACTCAATACTCCAATTTTGTGTGGATTGATCAACTTTCATATCGCTAAGTAAAATCTGAGTTGGAGCGATTTCTGGTATTGCACCAACAGATGCAGATATTACAGGAATACCAGAAGCCATTGCCTCAATAACCTGATTTGGACATGATTCCCACTTGCTTCCTGTTATTAAAACATGCCAACTTCTCATTATATTTGCCAGTTCGTGATGCGGAACCTGGTAACGAATTTTTATATTTGGTAAATTTTCTCTTAACCAATCTTTTTGATATTTAGGCTTAACACCGTGAATCATTTCAAAATTTATATGCGGAAACTTTTTGGCTAAATAAGGAATCACTTCAACACCTTTTATCCAGCGAGCACCTTCGTAAGGACCATTATCATATCCTAACCATCCTACAGTTATTTTTCTATTTTTTTCACCAGGATAGAACAAATCAGGATCGAACATATTGTGTATTGGTATAATGTATTGACCATTTAAATTCCATTTTTCTAAAATTAACTCCTTAATAGCATTAGAATATACCACAATAGGGACACCTGACACAGGTTTTTCGGAAAAATCGATATTGGGTCCAGCACTCCACTTCTTATGCCTTTCATCTGATAGCGTATTAAAAACATAATGGTTCCAATACCCTGGAGAATATTGATTTACCACCTTAACATTTTCAGTGTAAATCGGGCTTTCGCCATTTTCAGAAGCAAAAGCAATTTCAATATCATCTGGACTTAATTTAGTAAACCATTTGGCTCTTAAATTATTTTCCACAATAGGGCCATAATAATATCCTGTATTAAACCGGTCGGTAATTATCTTAAATTTAAACACCTGTTTCCTCTCCTAAATAGTATTTTTAAAAAATAAGACAACCTATTGTATTGTATGACTCAATTACATAAACGGACCGGTAGACACCTAGTTTAAGAAAAAAGTATTATATGATATTTTGAATAAGCTTGTAATGTAAAAAATACCTTTGGTCATTAAAAATGAATATTAAACTTTTCAAAAAACCAATCATCCTCATATTTGCGCTTAGAAAAAAAATGATTTCGAATATCCAGAACACCATTTTTAATCATCACAGATTCAATATTCCTCGCTTTTTTTTGTCTAATCATATTCTTGCATTTTTGAATCCGTTTAGGGTTGAAGTGCAGGTATGCCATTCTCAGCAAATTATATTTAAAATCTTCAGAAGTAACTAAATAGGGGTGAGAGATCCTGAATAGGTGAAGAATTTTAACTTTCGGCTGGACATGGCATCTGTAGCCAAATAACCATAATCTTATGGAGAATTCAATATCTTCATTACCAGATTTGGTGAAACCTCCTTCAAATCCTCCAATCTCATGAAAAGTTGATTTTTTTACCGCGAAGCAGCCTCCTGGAACAATTGCCGTTTCAAACAGATTATTTTGTTTTGGGTTCCATTTCGCTTTTAAGGTAGTAGTTAAGGTTTGCCCATACCCAATGACAGTAGGGTTCTCTGCAGATGCAATACCAGGTGTAGTAACATCTGTTTCATTATTTATCAATGGTTCTAGTAAATAATCGATCCACCAGTCTTCAAAAGATAAATGAGCATCACAAAAAATCAAATATTTTCCGCTGGAATTTTTTGCACCAAGGTTTCTCGCACTGGCAGCGCCAATTCCCGTTGTGTTAATTAGCAGAATTTTTTCCTTTTCTCTATATCCTTTTAAAAAATCGCAACAATGATCAGTAGAGCCGTCATTTACAATGATAACTTCGAAATTATATTCCGTCTTGCTTTCAAATAAAGAATCCAGCGTGGAATGAACATTATTCCCTTCATTTTTAGCTGGGAAAATAATGGATACAAGTGGAATTTTTCTCATCTAAAAAGCTCCTTTATTGTTTAGGTATCTCTTATTTAATATATTGTCATTTTTTATGTCGGTGAAAAAGGTAAGAAACTTTTCAAAAAAATAAAGTAAATAAGAAAATACGCATTTGACTACGACACTCGTCCATTCCTGTTTGTCCCCGGATACATATATATAAGTAAAGCCAAAAGAAAACAGGGCTCTATACAAGAGAGTTCATTTTCTAGGGCTAAAAAATTCAAGGAGTGGATCTTTTTATGAAGAAGAACACAGGCTGCGGCTGCGGCGGTCATGACAAATGTCCTTCAGCACCATCTTGTGACGTAGCAAAGTCTCACAGCATGTCATGCGAAGTTGAGCAATTTTCTCCGTCAGGCAATGTTGAAGAAACTGTAGTTTTAGGGGATGTATTAATCCAGACTCTTGCAGAAGCTGATATTAAACTTCCTTCTTATGCTTCTGACATTAAACACATCAAGAAGAATGTACATCTAACTCAGTGTAAAGCAATCCCGGTAGTTGGAAATCCTTTCTTCGTGAAATTGTTTGTAGAAGGATATGTTCACAAAAATATTCAGTATGCTGAAGACTGCCATGGATGCATCAAGGATTACAGTGTGAACGTACCATTCAAGTGCTATCATCAAGTAGAACTTGCTAGCCCTGTTGTATTTCCTTTCGGAACAGAATTCAGCGTTAAGAACAATATTCTTGAAAGAAGAGAAATTGCAAAAGACGGCATGAGTGCTGACAGATGCAACTTTGGTTCATTCACATTTGAAATTAATAATGAGCCAATTAAATGCAAATTGCTTGCATCAGCTGTAAACCAATGGGATATGACTCATAACTATGATAACTGGGGCCGTTTCAACAAGATTACTGAAAAGATGGAAGTAATTCTTGTTGTAAAATTAACTCAGAAGCAGCAAGATGAATTCCCATTCCCAACACTACCTCCAAATGGAGACGATGATTTAGGGGCAGCAAGCAGAGGACCTCAAAGTGTATACGGTGCTTTCAGACGTCTTATCGGCGGCTAATAATGAAATGAAGGGTGTCGAGTTATGTGACACCCTTCATTTATTTAATCATTAAGATCTACATACTGCTCCTGCAGCAAATCAATCTCCAATATCGCCCTTCCTTGAACCTCAAGACCAGGTTTTTCTGTACCTGTTATGTCATTATGCCAGACAAAGTGAATGGAGCGGATATGTGACTTGATTTTTTCTGTAAATGATTGACTGGATTCAAAATGTGAACTTAATACGTCACATCCATCACTTTTAAACATAAACTCTTTTTGAGTTTTTGCTTGTGGCATATCAGGTGGAAATAACCAGCAAACTTCAGAAGTTTTATTAAATGAAATGGGAATCTTAGCTGAATGAAGTGACGTTTTTTCTCCAGAGTTTACATATTCAATATCAGCTATTAGTGTTCCTTTAATAAAAATTATCTTAGAAGGCAGCACAGTATGTGTTTCCAGTGATTGAACGGACCATTCCACCTTGGAAATGTTTTTAATTGGTTCATCCAATGGAAAAATATCAAATATATCAAGATCGATATCCAGTTTTCCTACAAGAACAGGTATTTTTACTGTCGGCATCGGAATTTTGGATTCACAATATTTATTTTCAAATGACTCATCTTGGGAGATCTCTTCTTCAGCCAACAATTTTTGCTCAAACACATCTTGCAGGTTTGCTGATTCTTCTTCATGACTTGAGGAGGATTCTTCAAAGCTAGAACTCTCTTCAAGTATTAATAAGGAATTTTCGTTCTCATCACAGTGGTGTTCAAAATCATAAGAAGAATCCTCTGTTTCCAAAAAGCCCTTCTCGGTTATTGAAGACTCTTCTGAGCTGCATAAATTATCCATTTCAAGTGCTTCTTCTATGGTGATCTTGCTTAAACTTTCACAAATATTTGGTTCACTGGTGCAGAGATTAACAGGATCTGAAGAAGATTCAATTTCAGCAAGGCAGCAATTTTCTGCAAGAGTGGAACTTCGTTCATCAATCAGATGCTCTCGCTCATTTGAATCATTTAGCATGATGGAGAAACTCTTCAATAATTCCGAAACCTTATTTAGGCCGCTATCGCGCCAGTCAATGTCTTTTTCGACTTTATCTAAGGACTCAAACGCTGCATCAATAAGATTTGAAAAGAGATCCTGGTTAGTAGGGGGATCTTCATGAGAGCTTTCGAGTTGAATACCTTCGGGCTGACTGACCTCTAAAATAGCATACGCTTTTTCAAGCATTTTGGAAAAGTCACCTTTAAAATAGCTTATGTCTCCATCTATATTTTCGTTTTCTTGCATGTATTTATGTTTTTCCGGGCTCACTAAATCAATTGAAAGATGTTCTATAAAAGATGAAGTTTCCTCGTGATCATCATCAAAAAATTGATCAGTTTGTTCAAAAAATTCCTTGTAACCTGAAGAGGAGGAAGATTCCTCTATATTATCAATATCCTTCATCAAAGTATCATTTATTTCCTGGATTGAAGACTCTTCCTGTTCCGAATAAAATTCTGACAACACTTCAAAGGTTTCATCTTGATTTAATTTTGAATCTACATATGAATCTTCCTCTGATGAGGACTCTGTAAGCATGTGATAAAAGGTTTCTTCAAGGTACAAGGAATCATCATCAATAATAGAAAAATCATTTTGGAAAGACTCAGATTCATTATTTAATGCAGTCGAATGAGAGGATCGATTGGACTTTCGAGAGTCTTCTTTATTTTGATCTATAAATTTAGTCTGAGCGTCACCTTGCAACTGCTGTATGAAATCTTCCTCAAGGGTTATAGCATCCCCACTTGATTCAATGTCCATTATTTGTAAAGGTTCTGCAGCGCCGTTAGCAGAATACTGTTCCATCTCAAGGGGTATGTCTTTTGAGTTGTTCATATCTTTGCTTCCGTCCGTTTGAAGGGTCTTAACATCTGTCATTGTTTCACGACTGTTAACAGTTTCTTCATATATATTAGAATCTGTCTCTTCCAGCAATAAGGAATACTCATCTTGAAGGGAAGGAGTGTTCCTTAGGGGAGCGGAATCTTTATCGTCATGGGCGATTTGTTTATTCAGCTTTTTAACAGCAAAATCATATTCTTGTTCTTTCCCAAGAGAGGACACTAGACTACCCAAATAATTGAATTGTTCAAGGGTTTTCGCTGATTGATTGGCTAAAAAAAATTGTGTTCGAATACTTGGATTTTTACTGGGCAGTGATGGAGACCACTTGAGCATTGGAGAGAATGGCGTCAATAGATAGGAAGCCTTTAAATTTTCAATTCTTTGTTTTTCTGATAAAATCTTACTTTCTTTTAGCTTACTTTCTTCAGATTCATTACTTGTAATTTTTTCATTTGCAATCTTTTGAGTTTTTGAAGTTCTGAAAATCTGCCGAGCTTCTGTTACAGGCGGCGGCAAAATGAATGGTTTGGATTTGCTTTTCTTAGAACGGGTATTTGGAACAGAAAACTGTTCCCTGGTATTCCCGTCCTTATTGTTCAATGAATCCGAAGTTATTTTTATATCCTGCTTCACCTGTGAAAAATCAATTGGCACTGGATTATTATTCTGCTCAGTAATTGATAGATTGTCAATATCATTTCTTCCATGAAATTGATATATACGATTATACGCATCATTCATATTACTCATATCTCTCGGAAGGTGCTGGTTTCAAAACCATCCTCTCCAATCCCCTCCTTACATTAAGATTAGTATGGATTTAATCGCAAGGATCGCAGCAGTCATCATTTGTAGTAGAGGCAACTCGAACCTGCTGTTTTTGGAGTACTTTCAGGCAAATATCGATTACCATTTTTTCCTCCACTTTAGTAAAATAGCCTTCTCCTATTGGAGAGCAATGTGGCAGTGGTTTTCGATCGATGGCTTCATCCCATTCAATTATCTTGCTTGAAACTAACTCACAGAATGGCAACTCATTATAAAACTGAGAGCTCTCCTGGTGAAATTGCGAAAGATCGCTTGATTGGAATTCGTCTTTTTCTGGATGTCCTGACGGAAGAGGCTTAGAAATTAGGAAATCAAATTCGCAGCGGTGATTCGTCTCTGGCATAACTGGCTTCGTAATAAAATGCTTTATTTCTGTTATGCACTGAAATGGGATATCAGCAGTAAAGGAATGAATATCTGAAGCGACGGTCTTTTCTGTGCTTGGTTCAATTTCCATACATGGGCTTGCGTATTGAATGTTTTTCCTGACGAATCCTTTAACAAATAATTTATTTGTTGGCAACAAAAGTCTGCATTGAGTTAATTTAATAATTTTCTTTATATCTTTAATTTCCAAAACCGGTTCCGGAAAATTTATTAAAGCATCAACATTAATTTGAAGAGATAGTTCAGCCAAAACAACTGGAACTTTAGCGACAATTTTTCCAATGCAGACATGCGGATGATGGTGTGAGTGGCTTTCACAATCACAACTTTTAGTTGTTACAAGGCATTCATGGCCGTTATGTTCTTTATGTGTATCAGACATTTGGGCTCCTCCTGAAATCAAGATATTGCATCGTATGCATGACATTCGTCTATGTTTGGGCGCATGCCTAAGGGAATTATTCTTTTTAGCCTGTGGAGCAGATGGTGAAAAAAAGGGAGAAAAACCAATGTCATTTTATAATGGAGTGAATAGAATATATTTGACATATCTATATATTTTTATAATTAAAAAAAGGCAACATCAGGAATCCAGGAGAATTCCCAATATTGCCTTAACACAATCCTTGACTCGCCAAAGTACCAAGGGTTCGGTTCTTAAGGTAAAGCAGTAATTCTTACTTGCTGATTTTGTAAAATTTTTACTCTGAATTGTATGAACATTTTCTCAACAATTTCGTAGAAGGTTCCTTCTTCAAAAGGAGCATTGCCAGGAAGTGGTTTCCGGTCAATAGCTTCATCCCATTCCGTAATGTCACTTCTTAATAATTCACAAAATGGTAATTGATTGTAATGTTGAGTACTAATTTGATGGAACTGTGATAGGTCGCTGGAAAGAAGTTCATCTTTTTCCGGGAACCCCTTGCCTAACTCTTGTGCTCTAAAAAAGTCATATTCTGAACGTGTGTTAACGTTTGGTAATTGCACGTCGTCTACTAAAACATTAGTTACACACTCAAAAGGAACATCTACTGTCAATGAACGGATTTCAGAAGAGACGCATTTACCAGAAGAATTCGGACATGGAGTTGCATATTGAATATTTTTACGAACGAATCCTTTTATAAATAAGGGAATGGTCCTATCTTCAAAATTCAAATTAGTGCGTGCAGGAAGTAGAAGTCTGCATTGAACAATTTTCAGTCTCTTTTTAATATCCTTAATTTCTAATACTGGATCTGGAAATTTAATATTAGCTACAAGGTTTGTGCTAACGTTTATTTGTGCGAGTTCAACAGGTACTCTTATAATTCTTGGACCAGATGGAGTTACGATTGGTGTTGCAACTGTATTCTCGCAGTCTCCTACAGTTGCAGATTCATTTAAATTAATACAGCTTTTCTCTTTATCCATATCAATGTTTTCCTCCCTTAATTTAGGTTCAAGATATCCTATGCGTTTTTACAGTCATATGCAGTAGTGCAAACGTGGAATTTTGGACAATTTTTCATACATCAGTCTAAAAAAATTTAGAAAAGTACGGGCACAACTGGACTGGTGCCTAGCATAAGATTCAAAAGGAGGAGTGAGGGAAAAATGGATAGAAAAAATTTTCTTGCCGTTGATATAGGAAATAGCTGGTATAAGGCCTTAGCTTCTGATAGCGGAATGGTATCCGAGTACCAGCTTCCCAATGCGATTGCCCTTTTTGATGAGGAGTTTTACGAAATACCATACGAAGATGAAGATGTTATTTTTGAAGAGAACCTGATTGTTGAAGTGAAGAGTCAGGCCGTAAAGGATCGAAGAGAAATCTATTATCTTGGAAAAGGCGCCGCCAAACAGAAGGACGTCAGCTTAACAGCCTTTAACAACCAAAAGGTAGATGAAGATCGAACGTACCTCTTGTTATTTGGATTGGCAGCTTATCATGCAGCGCTTCAGCACACAGATGAACTGGATATTGACTATACCATCGATCAATTGGCAGTGTCACTGCCGACAACACAGTATAAAGAAAGAAAATCCAGATTAAAGGAGCGCCTGATTGGCACCCATACTATCATCTTTCATAAGGTACCAGGCCTGACAGAACCAAAGGAGCGTACAGTTAAGCTTCATATCCAGGATGTGATTGTTGGGGCAGAGGGGGCTTGTGCTTACCTTGGGCTTACCCGGGATCAAGATACGTTAGAGATTAAGAACGAAGATCTTGTGAAGGAAACAAAGAAAGGGATCATTATTGGGGATCTCGGAGGGGACTCTGTTGACTTTGTAGGAATCAAAAACAACAAACCGGTTGCGTCTGTCGAGGGTGAGTCCTTTGGAATTAATCAGTTTCTGGACAATATTATCCAAAAGGTCAGCAAGAATGAGTTATACCGGTTCGACTCCCGGGCAGAACTTGAAGAAAAGCTTGCAGCAGGACAGTCTGAATGGTACGTAGAACCATTTGCCGGTGTGAAAAAGGATATTAGCAAATATATTATCCCGCAGCTCAAATCAATGGCATTTAAATATTTAGAGCACTTTGACAGAGTAAGAAGCAGCTCGGGAGAGGTAAAAGGAGCAGTGCGCTACATTGCAGTTGGAGGAGCAGCTAAACTTGCACAAAAGCAGATCAGGGAAGCTTCTGTAAAGTGGTCTGAGAGAGGACGCCCGATTGAATTGACGTTTCCTGAGGATATGGAGAAGCTGAACGTTCTGGGATTAATGATTCTCGCCAAAATGAACCAAATTAAAAAAGAACAAGGAAATAGCCACGCCGTTTCCGTTAAAGGTTAGGGATGATGCATATGTCCAAAACATATACGGACCATTTCAATAAGACAGCAATAACATTGACTGATTCTTTTATTGATGTTAAAACCGGGAGCAGTATTCCGATATCTCCAAAAGTACATGAACAGATTCAATACCACGCAAAAAATCAAACTTTGAATCATTTAATTTTATCGGCTCTTCACAGTTACCTGCACTCCAGAACTGCAGCCGCAGGGAGCCATGATTTAATTTTACAGGAGATCTCAGAGCTTAAAATGCTGGTGCAGAGCGGCAGCTTTGCAATCCATTCTGCTCCTAAGCCAGAGACTTCAATATCTTACAGGGAAAAAGTTGCATTGGATTTAAATGAGGTAGAAAACGTGCTTGAAGCATTTGGGGGATAAAAAGAAAAAGGTGCACCTTTTTAGGTACACCTTTTTTGAGTACTTTTCGCATTCAAGCTGTAAAAACACCTTTGCCTCCGAAAAGGGCCATCATTTTATAAATGGACGGCCGGAAGGCATGTAATGGCGCAGAAACAGGAAAGATCAACATTGATGCAAATGCCAGTAGGAATTAAGTCTTTTACATTTTCACAATCAATTTGGCTGCAAGGTGAACAAAAGTCTTTGGATACACTCTTGAAAGGATCTTTTGAAGACTTACAATGTTTGAAAGCTAATAATTCTAAAACAGCGCATTTGCCATCAAAATCTTTGATTCTGAAAATAAAAGAAGTTATGCAGGCGAACTTTTTCTCCTTAGAATGATGAGAAAAAGTTGTTACTCCAGTTGCTTTAAACGGTTCGCAGCCTCCGCAATAAAGGATAAATGGAATTGTATTCTTCTTTGGTTTTTTGGAACTCACTAACAGCTCATCAATCGAATGGCTGCATGATGTTTTGCATTCGTCTTCTTTTTTGACCTTTTTCTGCGCTTTAAAAATGGCCTCCAGAACTTCTTCTACACAATTCTCGTGATGTTTGTGATGATGTTTTTTCTCTTCATACTCATCTTTCTTTGGCCAATGGCAATCGCATTCAAAGTCATGACTTTCGCATACGTCATAATGCTTTTCGTAATCCTTATGTTTTTTCTTGCTGCACATACCCACGATTTTCCCACTCCCCTTAAATATCGTTCACCATTAGCATACGGCTCAGCCTGTTTTTTGAATGAGAATCTTGCCTATTAAAAGGGAAAAAAGTTTATTTTTTTTGATTTTCATAAATGTATAATTAGCAGAAATCAAAAAAAAAGCAAGCCCTCATTGGCTTGCTTCATCTTTTTTAGATTACATACATAAACACACAAAGAAAATGAGCCATGCTTCCCATCATGATGAAAATATGAAAAATCTCATGAAAACCCATATGATTGAACTCAAGGAATTTTGGTTTAACAGCATAAATCACTCCGCCGATCGTATAAAGGATGCCTCCAAGCAAAAGAAGCAGAACGCCTGCTGAGCTTAATGATTCAGAAAGAGGTGAGAAAGCGAAAACGATAATCCATCCCATCGCAATATATAACGCTGTTGAAAGCCAGCGCGGGCAGTTGAACCAGATCATTTTAAATAGAATGCCTGACAAAGCAACAGCTGTGACAATTCCAAATAGAACCCAGCCGGTCACACCATTTAAGGTGATGAGGCAAAAAGGTGTATACGAACCTGCAATCAATACATAAATCATAGAATGATCAAGCTTTCTTAAAAAGGCAATGACTTTATCTTTAGCGATGACCATATGATAGGTAGCAGATGCTGAATAAAGGAGCATCAAACTGATTCCAAAAATAGCAACAGCCGTAATGGCAATTGGTGAAGATGTTGTCAGTGAGGCTTTGATTACCATGGCAAGTAAGCCAGCAAAGGATAAAATGGCACCTGCTAAATGGGTTAGTCCGTTGATGGGCTCCCGGATGTACGAATTCATTATATCTCCTCCTAATGTTCTTGTATATAGTTTTAATAACTACTTATTATAATATATACAAAACAACACATAGTCAATATTTACAATCTGTGTTTTTATAGGTAGAATTTATATAACGACAAATGAGGGGTTTGATGGATTGTATGGAATTGAAAAAGCTCATTGCGGATAACCAAATTCAATTGGAAGATATACCGCAGATTGACCTATACATGGATCAGGTAATCCAGCTATTTGAAAATACTTTTGGCAGCACGACGAGAAATGAAGAGGAAAAAGTGCTGACCAAGACAATGATAAATAACTATGCTAAAGGGAAATTGTTTTTTCCTGTGAAAAATAAAAAATACTCAAAGGAGCACCTTATATTAATTGCTTTTATCTATCAGCTAAAAGGGGCTCTGTCTATAAACGACATTAAATGCCTGCTGGATGGCGTCAACTCGAGGACGGCAGAAGGAAAGTTGGATCTGGACCATTTTTATCAGCTTTACCTTGATTTGGCGAAACTGAATGCCGATGCATTTATGAATGATCTGGAAAATCAGGCGGGCAGGGCGGCAGAACTAAATAAAGGGAAGCCAGCCCAGCTCGAAAAAGTCCTGCTGGCATCTTCACTGGTTCACATGAGCAACTTGTACCGCAAAGCAGCTGAACGCATTGTGGATGAGGTAAAGGAGACAGAGGATGAGGATGGCAAATAGAAAATTCATTAAAAAGAAAGAAAAACGAAAACCAGGACTGTTTCGAGAAATCATGTCCGAAATCCTCGATTCAATTGTTGTGGAATTCTTTCTTCGGATCATACTTTGGATACCACGGTTAATTATCAGCTTCTTTAAAAATGTGTTTTGATCTTGAGCTTATTGGATCGGACATAAATAGGGGAAATCCAGCCCAATGTGTCCGAACCTGAAGCAGCTTCGGATACAAAAAGCGAAAATCCGGGAGTAAGAGTCCGAACCTGAGGCAACTTCGGACACAAAAAGGGAAAATCCCGGGTTCAGAGTCCAAACGTGAGGCAACTTCGGACTCAAAAAGCCAAAATCAGTGAGTTTGAGTCTGAACCTGAGGCAACTTCTGACACAAAAATCAAAAATCAGGGAGCCTGAGTCCGAACCTGAGGCAACTTCTGACACAAAAATCAAAAATCAGGGAGCCTGAGTCCGAACCTGAGGCAACTTCGGACTCAAAAAGCCAAAATCAGTGAGTTAGAGTCCGAACCCGGTGCAACTTCGGACTCAAAAAGCCAAAATCCCGGAATCTGAATCCGAACCACCTTCCCATTATACAAATCCTCACCATAAACAAATCTGTAATCAGCGGAAATCAAACAAACAAAAACCCGGGCCGCCAAAGCCCGGGTTCATTTTTATAGAAATACAAAATAGATAACCCCCGCCAGTACAATCCTGTAAATGGCAAAAGGTATCAGTTTAATCTTGCCGATAATTTTCAAGAAGAAGCGGATCGAAACTAATGCAAAAATAAATGCACTGATGAATCCTGCAATAAAGAACGGAAGCGCTTCGACTGAGAAGTATTCAAGATTCTTTATTAATGAAAGAAAACTTGCACCGGCCATGATCGGCACAGCCATAATAAAAGTAAAATCAGCTGCAGCCCTGTGTGACAGGCCAAGCAGCACGCCCCCGGAAATGGTGGAACCCGAACGCGAGAATCCAGGCCATAGGGAGAAACACTGTATCAATCCAATAGATAAAGCCTGCTTATAGGTGATTTGATCAACAGATACAGTCTTCGGGTTTTTGCCTCCAAAAATATCAGCAAAAATCATTAGAAAAGCACCAATAACCAAACCAATCAGTACCGTTTCAGTTGAAAACAAATGTTCATCAATATAATCCTCAAACAAAACCCCAAGAATCCCTGCTGGAATTAACCCGACAATGACTTGAGATAGTTTCAGGCGGCTTTGTTTTTCTTCAGAGCTTTTACCCCGGCCCCCAAGACCGAGCATTTCAATGAATCGGTCTTTAAAAATGATCACAACCGCTAAAATGGAACCGAGCTGAATAACGACTTTAAAGGTATTGGCTTCATATTTGGATAAGAACTCTTTTGTATTAAGCCACATATCATCCACAATAATCATATGTCCTGTCGATGACACTGGGGCAAACTCAGTCATTCCTTCAACAAACCCCAATATAATTGCTTTTAAAATCATAATAAAATCCATAACTGTTACATTCTCCTTTTAATCTGATGCATACAACTCCATTTAATGATTATAAACCATTTGAGATAGATAGGAACACTATTTTACAAAGTAATATAGTTGTAAACTGTCTATTAATTCAGCGGAAAATGTCCTAAAAGTGATTTGCAGCACTGGTCAATACCAGGCAGAAATCCCCGTTCAAAATCTAATAGGATCTTAGTAAAAAATAGTTCGATCACTAATTCACAAACTCTTCACAGAATTCCAAAGTCTTGTGAGAAAAATCACCAATTTCAGAGCTGATTTACCATATGATAAAAGCAGATAAACCAATCGATTATAAGGAGGAAATCAAAATGAAAAAAGGAGTAAAATATCTGCTTACTTCCGCAATCGGCATAGGCTTGCTAACTGGATGCAGCCAGGGGGCAGCACCGGAAAATTCCCTTCAGCCTGAGGAAAAAGTCCTTGCAGCAGAAACAAACCAGCCAGAAGCAATCGCACCACACAAAGATTTAAATCAGGAACCTATTCCATTGAAGATTGAAAGAGTCGGGGCGAATGAAGTGAATGTCGAAATGACTTCCCAAATTACAGATATTGAAATTGACAAAGGTAAATTCTATAAAGCATGGACATTTAACGGGGAAGCACCGGGACCGGTAGTGGTTGTCAATGAAGGGGACACAATAAATTTCACCTTAAAAAACATGGATCCGGCAATACCGCACAGCATGGACTTTCACGCTGTACACGCAGCTCCTTCAAAAGACTTCTCGAACGTCCAGCCTGATGAAACGGGAACATTCAGTTACCCTGCCAATAAACCGGGTGTGTTTATGTATCACTGCGGAACTTCACCGGTTTTATCACATATCGCAAACGGAATGCACGGAACGATCATTGTAAAGCCAAAAGACGGCTATCCGACTGATAAAGAGATTGATAGAGAATATACAATTATTCAAAACGAATGGTATAAATACAACGACCTTGATGATTTTACAAATGGTGTTCCGAGTCATGTGGTTTTCTCAACAAAGGCGTTAAAAGAGGGAGACCCTAATACAAATGGAGATACGTTCACACTTAAGGATAATCCGCTTCTTGCTAAAGTAGGGGATAAAGTGAGGATCTATGTAAACAATGTGGGACCAAATGAAGTAAGCTCTTTCCATGTGGTTGGCACAGTGTTTGACGATGTATACATTGACGGCAACCCTTTTAACCATTACAAAGGTCTCCAGACGGTCATGCTCCCGGCGAGCGGCGGAGCTGTTGTGGAATTTACCGTTACGAAGGAAGGCAGCTACCCAATCGTGACGCATCAATTTAACCACGCACAAAAAGGAGCCGTCGCCATTCTGAAGGTAACTGAGACCGGTGAAGACGACGGCAAGGCTACAATGAGCCATTAAATATAAATAAAAACTCAACTTAAACTAAATTATACAAGAGAAAAAACAAAAATGGAATCCTTTTTCCGGCTGTCTTTTAAAAGATAGCCGGAACGCATACTTCCGGGCAGGTGATCGCTGAGTGTATAAAAAAATCGGATGGTTTCTATTATTTTTCAGTTTGATCCTGGCCGGAAAAGCTTCCGCTCAGGAATTCTCTGCAGCATCCTCAGAAGAGCTGGGAGAAGCCTTGACGGATCCGAATGCATCAGTCATTAAATTACAATCTGGGATATATGAAGGCAATTTTTTAATAGATAGAAAAGTCCATATTATCGGGGCTAAAGGAACAAGAATCATAGGATCTGAAAATGGCCATGTGCTGACAATTGCAGCGGACGATGTCATCATTGAAAATCTGGAAGTGGAAGGCGGCGGATCACAGAATGCCGGAATCTATGTGACAGGAGACCGTGCTTATCTTCACCATATTGCGCTGAGGAATGTTTTTCACGGCATATATGCAAGGAATTCATATGGGCACCGGTTTGAAAATAATCTCATTACCAGTTTCCAGGGTAAGGACCGGCACAAGGGCTTTGGCATCTATTTGGTCGAAGCCCCAAATACAGCGGTTAGAAATAATTACTTCTATCACACGCAGGACGGTGTTTATGTGTCCTATTCTGATTTTTGTGAAGTCACGGGGAACACCATGTCCAAAGCACGCTATGGCGTGCACACAATGGATTCCCGAAATGTATTAATTTCAGACAATAGGGTGACTGAAAGCATCAACGGGCTCATGATCATGCAAAGCTATGAAGTATTTATCCTAGATAATTATTTTTATAAGAACACAGAAAATGAGGGTGCCGGGATTTTTATGTATGACACATTTGATTCCAAAATTGCTTCTAATATTGTGAGGGGCAATTACAGGGGAATGATTCTTGAAAACGCGCAGCGGAACAGACTTGAATTTAATCAGGTTCAGGAGAATGATACCGGCCTGGAAATGGGGAAGAATTCAAATGATAACACCATTTATTTAAATAACTTCTCGGGGAATACAAGGCAAATCATTTCCGAAAAAGATAACAGGAATCTATTCAGTAAGGATACTTATGGCAACTATTTTGATGATCATCATTTATTGAATTTGGATCATGACCATAAAGTGGACTTTGCCTATAAAAGCGGTGATGTTTTTTATCAAATGGCAGATAAAGAACCTTTACTGCAGATCTTTTATCAAAGTCCGGCCGTAGAATTGTGGAATATGATTGAACAATATACTCCGATTCCTTCAGATGCTTTTATCATAGATGAGTCACCGCTTACTGAAGCTGCGCCTGTAAAACAGAAAGAACTCAAATCAGAAAAAAGGAATGTCTCTCCAAGCCGTGATTCTTCTTTAATCCTGTTCTTTTTCCTTATCGCTTTAACAAGTTTGCTTATCTTGAATTATGGGAGGAAGCACAATGAAACATAGACCTGTTCTCCTAATGGCTGTTCTCGCAATATTGCTGAGTGCCTGTTCTTCAGCAACATCAGAACCGGCTGAAATTACACTGAATCAGGATAACTGTGCTAACTGTAACATGGGAATCGCTGATTTGGAATCAGCTGCACAGCTCATTTTAAAAAGCGGTGGGCCTGTATTGTTCGATGATATTGGGTGTATGACACAATATTTACAGACAGAGAAGCCTGAATATGAGGCAGCCTTTGTACATGATTATCTCAGCAGGGAATGGATATTGTTTGATGCTGCTGCATTTATACAGAACAGCGATATTGATAGCCCCATGAGCTATGGAGTAGCAGCTTTTGAATCATTGAAAAAAGCCGAGGAATACCGAAAGAAGCACGGTGGAACTGTGTACTCCAAAGACGAGCTTCTGGAAGCTGATATGAAGAGCTTTAAAGGAGACGGAAAGAAGCACAGTCATTAACGAGATAAATACCTTCAGTACGAGGAGGAATCAATATGAATACCCGCCTTTTGTATTCTATGACAAAACATGAACTTCAGCTGCTTTTAAGAAGCAAATGGCTTTTTAATTTTATGATTTTATTTTTCTTTCTGGCCGTTCTCCTTTATTTGTATGGCCTTCAGTCTGTAAAATCCGATCCCGCTGAAGTAACGTATGGGCTGGAGGGTGTTCATGACAATATTGAGACAATGGGTGTGAACCCTGAATATTACGGCCTTAAAGAAATAAAGGCGGAAGAGGGCAATGCAGCCGGTTTCAGCCAGTCTGCCTACAACCGTTCGATTGCCATGCTGATCAATCTATCTCTTTGGATGATTCCGGTCATCTGCATGATTCTTGGCGGGAGTTCCATTATTGCCGATAAAGAAAATGGGAGATTATCCTTATACAGAACTTATCGGGCATCTTCAGGATATTATCTGATCAGTAAATTCCTGGCTTTAGTCCTCTCGTTATTCTTTGTAGCAGGTATTTCGTATGGGTTATTCGGCTTGATTTTCTCTTTGGCTGGAAGCTCTTTTGCAGCCCATATTTATCAGGTTTTTCTGCTGGTGAATATGCTTTTAATCCTTGTATTTTCAGCGGCATCCTTACTGATTGGAGCCCTTTCCAAAACAAGGATGCAGGGACTGTCAGCTGCCATTATATTCTGGATTCTTATGGTGTTTGTATACGAATTTATCATCTTTTCTGTCATCGGGTGGGTTCCATATGCATTCAAGCAAAACAGCCTGTTCTTGTTTATTCTTATGAACCCGGTTGAATCCGTCCGCGTTTGGTCGATCTCTAAACTGAATTCTGAATATGTATTTGGACCTGAATACCTCATAATCGAAAAGTGGGGGACAAATGGGTCTTTAGCAATTGCCCTTACAGTATCCATCTCACTCATAATTCTAATCACCATCCTATCTTCAGCCCGGCTTTTAACGAAAAGAGGTGTATAAAATGATAGTGGAATTGAAGGAGTTATCCAAAGCATATAAAAAGAAGACAGCATTAGCACCGCTGAATCTCCACATTGATCAGGGGGAATGTATCGTATTGTGCGGGGGGAATGGAGCGGGAAAAAGTACGATGATAAAAATGCTTACAGGTGTTGAAAGTCCCACTACTGGAAGTGTTTTTTTCCATTCGAAACAGCGGAAGCCATTTGCTTACATGCCTGACCAAATGATGTTCCCAGCAGAGCTTACACCCTATGAAATCCTTGATTATTATGCTCGATTCTTAAACAAAGACAAGGAAGCGATCAAATTAGTTTTAGAAAAAACAGGCTTATGGAGCGAACGGAACCAGAAAGCTGGAGGATTTTCAAAAGGGATGATTCAGCGGCTTAATCTGGCTCAGTGTCTGCTCGCCGATACGGACATCTATATCCTTGATGAACCGACAGACGGATTGGATCCCTATTGGGTTATTCAGCTTAAAAAGATAATAATGGAGTTGAAAGAGAAGAATAAAACGATCATTATCAGCAGCCACATTATGAGGGACGCCATAGAAATCGCCGACAAACTTATTATCTTATTTAACGGGAAAATAAAATTTCATGGAACGCTTGATCAAGCTTACAAAGAATATAAATGTACCTCCTTAGAGGAGGTATTCCTTACTATACACAAAATAGAACACCAAACGGACTGAAACAAAGAGCGATTCCATTTAGGAACCGCTTTTTTGACCACTGTTTTCATAAAATGAATATTGTTCAACATCCTTTGCCCATACCTTCGCATTTTTCCCACTAAGCTCAGCAACCCATATGTCTCCTTTTTGCCCGGCAAGCTTTTTTCTGACCCAAGTTAATTTGCCGGCCGTCTTTATATAAAGAGGGTTATAATCGCCAATTGAATTTTTGGGATAAGTGATTCTCGTCTGCTGGGCCTTGTTGAGCTGAATCAGACATAGTGTTGGTTCGGGCCGTCTTTGCGGATCGTTTGACCATTCACTTTCATCCACGCGTGAAGCTACGAGCCTTTCATTATCCACCCAAGTAAAGCCCATTTCCGCAAATTTAGCAGGGGTAAGGTTCAAGGTTTTAAAAGCTGGCAATTCAGCCACCTTCAATTTTTTGTTTTTGAAGCCCATGACAATTCTGCCCCCGCCCGCAATGTAGCCCAATAAATTCCTTCCCGGCGCCCACTTAGGAACGTCCAGATGAAGGATCATCTCATCAAGAACTTCAAAATTCTTCCCATCAGAAGAAATGACACAAACCATATCACTGTCCATGGCCAGTGATGCAGTTGGACTTACTATGAAAGAAATCCATTTACCGTCTGGTGAGAATTCCAATGTGGTAGCGTTTATAGACATAATGGATGCCTTGCCGTTGCCTATTTCCTTAGGTATAGTAAAGATCGGTTTCACATGCTGAGTTAAATTCATATCCCCAAGTCGTTCCGGCAGCGGAATTTTATATAGAATGGGGCTGGTCCAGCCGTCTGGCTTTAAGTCGGCGCTTGAAGATAAAATAAATCCTTTTCCGTCAGGATACCAATTATAATCATCTACTCCTAAAGCGATATTATAGAATTGATTCATATCCGATATGTTTAAGACTCCGTTGCTGGTGAAAGCTATCCTGTAATCGGAAGGTGCCCATTTGGCATTCCCGCCTCCTTGAAAAATCCTTTTATGCTTCTTTGACTTTACATTGTATACCCATATCTCTGTGCTGTTTTCCATATCAGGCGAATGTGGTTCCTGCCAATTTTTTTCATATAGGAGCCATTGGCCATCATAAGACCACTTTGGCGTATTTGTGAATTTTCCAGGTTCAGCAGTAATCTGTTCTTCAGCCGCTCCGGTCTTGATCCACAAATAGCCATTTCGTATAAAAGCTGCCTGCAAATGGTTTTCTGCCGTATCTCCCCATGCATCTGACGGGATAATAAGCAGGAAGCAGCAAAGCAGCAAAATCAGCTTGCGCATATCCTTCTCATCTTCCTTCAAGTTACTTAATCATGCTTATTATGGACAAAGAGAGTTATTTTATCGCAGTCTAACGGGCAGTAAGACCCCAACTTCAAGACTTAGTTGAATCAAAGAAGGATAAGTGGGGGTCAACTGCCCGTAAGGCCCGATTGGTTCAACTAACAATCAGCGGGGGATAAAGCCCCCACTGATTGAAGTTTCACTTTATTGAAAGCAAATGAAAAGAGCAGATTGAATAAATGCTTTAAATTTTCGATATGATTTCAATTACTTTATAATGATGGTTTAGCAGACAAAATTGCCCAGCTCCGTTTTTTCGGATGTCAATGGGGTAAAAACAATTAAAAATGGATTAATATTGGAGGAAATCAACTTTGTTCATTGCTATTTTGTTTTTTATGTTCATGTCCTTTTTCCTGTCGGGAAGTGAGACTGCCTTAACTGCTGTTAACAAAATGAAATTAAAATCCAGAGCAGATAATAATGATAAGAAAGCACAAAGAATTTTGGATGTGGTGTCAAAGCCTGATGAGATGATTACATCCATATTGATTGGCAATAATATTGCTAATATTATGCTGCCTACACTGGTTACCATAATTGCGCTTGATTATGATTTCAATGTAGGGGTGGCAACGGGAATTCTGACTGTAGCATTAATTTTATTTGCGGAAGTTCTGCCAAAGTCCATCGCAGCAAGCTTTGCCGACAAAATTGCTTATCTTGTATTTCCGGTCATTCGAATTCTTATGCTGATTTTAAAGCCGGTCACTTTTCTAATATCCAGATTCACGAGGGTAATTATTAAATTTCTTTCTAAAAATAATGTGGATTCAGTATCAGTATCTAAGGAAGAACTCATTACCATGGTTGATATAGCTACAAGCGAAGGAACCTTCCATGAAGAAGAAACACAGCGAATTAAAGGGATCATTGATTTTTATAATTTAGATGTCAGCGATGCGCTAAAAACGCCGCGAATGGAGATTGAGGGAATTCCATATGAAGCAACGATAGAAGAAGCAAAGAATATAGTGTTGGATAATCGTTTTACAAGGTATCCGGTGTATAAAGATAATATGGATAATATTGTTGGGGTTTTCCATGCTAAGGTATTGCTCTCCTGGTCCAATCAGCCTGAGAAGTCCCTAAAGGATTTCACTGATTTAGAGCCTTTATTTGTATATGAATTTCATAGCATTGACAAGGTATTCAAAATGATGATGAAAGAAAGGAAGCACCTTGCCATTGTTCTTGATGAATACGGCGGGACTAAAGGCATCATCACACATGAGGATATTCTTGAAGCGATGCTTGGCCAGGAAATTGAAGATGAAACGGATGAAAATGCGGAAGTGCTGATCGACGAATTAACGGAAAACCACATTATTGTTCACGGCAAACTGGCAATCCGCAGAATCAATGAAGTCTTTAAAACAAAAATCCCCGAAGAGGAAGACATCCTTGCAGGATTTTTACTAAAAGAACTGGGTCATTTTCCTGAAGAAGGGGAAACATTCGAATACCATCATCTGCATTTTGAAATAAAATCAATTGTAGACAACAGAATTAAGCTTGTCGAAATTAAGAAAAAAACACCTTGATATATATGAGCATTATTTCCGCGTGGGAATAATGCTTTTTTATTATCAATAAATAAACCAGGGTATATTCGGGAACAATAGGTACAGGAAAATAAATAAATAATTTTTATTTTTCTGAAAAAATAGGTCCTTTTTAGTATATAATATAATAAAAACAATAAAATTAGAGGTGACCTTAGCATGGAAAACAAACCATTTCATTATGATGGAAGCGTACAAATGAACTACGAAACAGACGGTGAAGTAACTTCAAGCATTCCTTTTGAACTAACAGATGAAATGAGAAAAAACATCGGAACCAACCCGTATTCACCTAAAGAACAAGGATAACTAAGGACCCGATTAGGGTCTTTTTTTTATGGATTATCATTCATCTCTTTTGGGTAATAAAAAATAGATGAGCAAATCATTTGAAAATCTTTTTTCTTTTGAATATGATTATCTCGGATTAAGAATAAAAATGATCATACTGCAGGATGAATACATATTTTACTTCTGATTCAAACTAAGTTGAAAACTCAAAAATGGAAAGGTGATAAAATTATGGCTCAGGTTTTATACATTACAGCACACCCTCATGATGATAAGGTGTCATACAGCATGGCAGCAGGAAAATCATTTATTGATTCATACAAGGAAGCCAATCCAAATGATGAAATTGTCCATATTGATTTATACAAGGAACATATCCCGGCAATTGATGTAGATGTATTCAGCGGATGGGGCAAGCTTCAATCAGGCAAGGGTTTTGAGGAACTGTCTGATGATGAAAAGACAAAAGTAGGCCGCTTATCCGAACTAAGCGAGCAGTTTGTTGCAGCTGATAAATATGTGTTTGTTACACCGCTTTGGAACTTCTCGTTCCCTCCAGTAATGAAGGCGTATCTTGATTCAGTGGCTGTAGCCGGCAAGACATTTAAGTATACAGCTGAAGGCCCAATCGGGTTATTAACTGACAAAAAAGCGATTCACATCCAGGCTCGTGGGGGCATCTATTCCGAAGGGCCTGCTGCAGAGATGGAAATGGGTCACCGCTACTTAACAGTATTAATGCAATTCTTCGGTGTTCCTTCATTCGAGGGTCTGTTTGTGGAAGGGCACAACGCAATGCCTGATAAAGCGGAAGAAATCAAAGCTGATGCCATTGCCCGTGCAAAAGACAAAGCGAAAACATTCTAAACAAAAGCAGCGGATTTCCGCTGCTTTTTCTTTTTGAATAGGCATATATAAGGAGAGCTCTTGTCCCGGAAGAATAGTATAATACAGGAAGTATATAAGCTGGGTACGAAAGGGGGACATTTTGTGAAAATCTCGGAATTCAGCCCCAGCCATTTAAATGAGGATGATGTTTCCAAGCTGCTATATGAGGGGATTGAGGATAATCAGCAAAAAGGTGATTTAATTTTTGTGCCTGGAAGCAGCAAAGCAGCAGAATATCGATTGCCAGAAGCGATCAGGCTTTATGAGGAAGGAAGGGCAAAAAAGCTGCTTTTGTCAGGTGGTGTAAAATGGCCGGGCAATGAAATGACTGAAGCAGAAATGTTAATGAAAAAAGCCAAATTGTACGGAATTCCTCCAAATGACCTCTTCATTGAAAATAAATCTCTTCATACAAAAGAAAATGTTCTTGCCTCCATGCTGGTTATGGACCGGATGTGCGGGCTCGAGAACATCTCCAATATCATCGTTGTAACAGCTCCATTTCATATGAGGAGACTTCACTTGACATTATTGACGTATATGCCGAATTGGATTAACTATTCTCTCGTATGTTCTAATGATGGTTCAACCGGTAAAGAGCAATGGAAGCAGCATCCTTATGCGAGAAAAAGAGCGTTTGATGAAGCAGGGAAAATAATTGATTACGTGAAAAAAGGCATTTTGAAAGATCAGGAAATATAATGACAAGAAAAATCCCCGCCAGTATCCAAATGGCAGGGATTTTTTTAAAATGTATTATAAATATTCTCGCATTCCTCCGCTGTAGGCTCGTAAAAGCAATGCAGTTTAAATCTTCCAACTAAGGGCTGATTGTACCATGTAGGCGGACATTCGCCGGGAGGCCGGAAATACCATAGTGCAAATTTGGATGGCCAGATACGCTCACCCCTTACAGCCCTTTGTGCGAGTCTTCTTTCCACTTCCCTAGCCCGCTGATAAAAATAGCCTTTTTGGACAGCTTCAAAAGCATGCGGCTGGTAAATCATTTGTGGTATAGTGCGAATTCCTTTGAAATCAGAACAATTTCCCCTGATTCGGTTAATCCCTACATTTCCCACCATCAACATGCCCTGCTGGCCTTCCCCTTCAGCCTCTGCCCGCAGAAGGCGGGCCAGTAAATCTATATCCTGTTCGCGTGCCTTCACAACTGCCATACTGTCTCACCACCGCCCCTATAAATTTTAGATAGGCTGATATAGGGTATGCACAAAAGAGGGGGATGTGCATTTAACAAGAGAAAAAGCTCCGGCAGAAGCAGGAGCTTTTAGTTGGCATAAAAATTTTCCGTATAATAAGGCTGTGATTTTGAATTAAAAGCGACACCGACACCCAAAAATTCATAATCCGCACGCAGAATATTTTTGCGGTGGCCGAGTGAATTCATTAATCCTTCGTGAGCAAATATACTGCTGAATTGACCGGAGGCAAGGTTTTCCCCGGCTAACATAAATGAAACTTCATCCGCCTGCATTCTGTCAAAAGGGGAGAGGCCCTGCAGATTGGTATGGTCAAAATAATTGTTCTCTGCCATATCGCTGCTGTGCTTACGCGCCGTTTCCTTAACAGTATCATCCCACTCCAGAACGGGCACTCCATGGTTTACTCTCTCGGCATTGGTAATATCGAAAAGCTGCCATTCAAATCCTTCTTTCAAAACACTGCTGGTATTTGCATAAAAGGATTCTTTTTGCTTTTCAAGTGATTTGCTGATTATTTGAATGGATGTGACCGTATTGTCACGATGCTTATCATAAAAAATGGTTACGTAATTCCCATCCACTTCGTATAAGTCATAATCGCGATTTTCTTCAAGCTGAAAGATGACCAAGTCTTTTCTCATTCTGTCCAGCGGCTTTCCAAGCTGCTCCGCCACGGATGACTTTGGCGTCCCGTAGGCAATCTCTTTTGTGGAAGAAATCAGATCCTGATTTGTATAGATGCCCGCTGCTTTTTCCTGCTTGTCATAAGCGACCATGACGAAATTTTGATAGTGATCATGATAGGCATGCCAGTCTGTTCCATATTCATTCGCAGAGATACGGATGGAGGGACCGAGATTCTTTTCGATTTCAGCCTTATCCTCACCTATTTCTATGTTATGAATAGAAAAGGTTTGTTCCTCAGGGGCTTCCAAAACAGGTTTTTCGGCTTTATCTTCAGGAGAATTTCTTTCCCCGGTATATTGCCCGATTGTCAGGAGTAATTGATCTGCCCAGTTTTGCGCCTCCTCCATAACTCCAATTATTACATTCTGGAGGTCCTTATTGTCTTTAAAAAGCTGAATATCTGTTTTTATATTATCCATTACAGTTCCTGACTTAGAATCATCTGCTGATTTTTCATCAGGCTGTGAAAAAGCGAAACCGAGAAATAACAGGATAAGTATAAATAAAACCTTCCTCAAATAATCTCCTCCCATGCACCTTTAAACCCAATATCAAAGGTATGCCCATTCATTATAAGATCTAAAAATCTGGAAATGCAAAACATTGCGGCTTTCCTTATTTTTCTACCCTGTTTGCCTGTCACTTTAACCGTGATTCGATATTTTCCGTTTTTAAGTGAAAAGTTTGGGTAACATAATTATAAAAATGAAAATGAACAGATGAGCTGCAAAGGGGGAAGCATGTTGAAACTAACACCGGAACAAAGAATTGAACTCCATGGATTTAATAATCTGACAAAATCACTCAGCTTTAATATGTATGATATTTGTTATACGAGGACAAGGGAAGAGCGTGAAGCCTATATAGATTATATTGATGAGGAATATAGCGCGGAGCGGCTCACAAAAATACTTACGAATGTTTCCGATATTATTGGTGCACATGTCCTGAATGTGGCACAGCAGGATTATGTGCCACAAGGTGCAAGTGTGACGGTCCTTGTATCTGAAGGGCCAGTAGTGGAGGTACCGGCTGAATCATATGATGAATCTCCCGGACCGCTGCCGGATAACGTAGTCATGCAGCTGGATAAAAGCCATATTACCGTCCATACCTATCCTGAATATCATCCTGACGAAGGAATCAGCACATTCAGGGCTGATATAGATGTATCCACCTGCGGAGAAATTTCCCCGCTAAAAGCCCTTAATTACCTGATCCATTCCTTTGATACAGACATCATGACCATTGATTACAGAGTCAGGGGATTTACACGGGACAAGGACGGGAAAAAACTCTATATCGACCATGATATCAGTTCGATTCAGAATTATATTCCTGATGAAGCAAAAGAGGATTTTGATATGATCGACGTAAATATTTATCAGGCACACACCTTTCATACCAAATGTAAAATAAGGGATTTCGATTTGGATAATTATTTATTTGGATACACCAAGGACACGCTTGATCCCAATGAGGCCGAAGAGATTACTGAGCGGCTCACAACAGAGATGGACGAGATTTTTTACGGGAAAAATATTAAACCCGGTTCTATATCAGAGTGAACATGAAGGCTCCCCAAACAGGGAGTCTTTTTTCATAATCCCCTGAAATGAGGAAATGATAAAAAGTAACGATAAATAGGGGGATTTGGATGAAAGAAAACAAGGTTCATTTGACATCAGGTGAAATGGCAGTTTTATGGACAGGTTACTTAAATGACAGCATGTCATTGCCTCTTCTGGATTATTTTGTTAAGACCGTGGAAGATAACGAAATAAAACCTGTAATTGAATTCGCCCGTCAATTATCGGATGGCCATATCAAGTTTTTGACTGACTTTTTCCAAAATGAAAAGTTTCCAATACCAAGAGGCTTTTCAGCTAATGACGTTAATCTCAATGCTCAAAAGTTATACACAGATACATTCATGCTTGAATTTATTATGCAGATGGCCAAATCCGGTCTTGTTGCGTATGGCAGCTCTTTGGGCATGTGTGCCAGGAAAGATATTAGAGCATACTTTATTAAATGCATCGATCAAACCGTCGAATTATTTGAAAAAGCAACGGATATTGCCTTAGAGAAGGGTATTTATCTGAGAAGGCCATTCATAGATATTCCGGCGGAAACAGACATGATTGATGATAAAAGCTATTTAAGCGGTTTAAATCCTTTAAAGAAGCCGCGGCCACTAAATGCGATTGAGATTGCCCATTTATCCTTTAATGTGGAAACCAACATGGTGGGAACCATGCTCGCTCTCAGCTTCTCACAGGCTGCCAAATCAAAAGAGATTATCAGCTATATGGAACGGGGCAGGGACATCTCAAAAAAACATGTGAAAGTTCTTAGTGCAACATTGCTTGATAATGATATACAAGCCCCTAATTCCGCTGATTATGCTGTAAAGGGAAGGGATGAATCACCATTCTCGGAACGGCTGATGATGCAGCTGATGGCGTTTCTGAGTACATTGGGATCAGGAAACTATGCCGCAGCAGCTTCCGCAAGCCAAAGAAGTGATTTAATCCTGAATTATGAACGTCTTTCTCTTGAAATCGCCCAGTTTGCAAAGGACGGAGCAGACATTATGATCAAACACAAGTGGCTGGAACAGCCGCCAGGTTCACCCAATAGGAAGGACCTGGCCAGAAGGCAAAACTAGAACCAGGGAATGCTGCTCTCCTGGTTCTTTTCAAATATACACCTATCCTATTTCCAAAACTTCCACCATTTTTTTTCAGATTCCTCTGCGGCGGCCGCGCTTCGGAAGGAAACAATCATATCCTGAAAAACATCTTCCCGCTGCTTTACTTCATGCCAATATTGCTCCCGCTCTTTATTAATGGTTTCGATATAAATTTCCCTGTCCGTATTTAACGTTTCGATCAGCGAGCTGATTTCGGTGCTGGTCACCTCGGCAGAAGAGGAGATGTAATGGATCATGGTTTTGAATTCTTCGGAAGATGCTTCCGAGGATTCTGTCAGTTTGTTTGTCAAATGATGAATTTGATCGGAAGTACGTTTCGAACTCTTCGCAACCCTTTTCGAAAGAGTTCCGAATGCTTCGGAAGTATCTTCTGATGTCTGCTCAATCCTCGCTGTCAGTGATTCAATTTCCGCTTTCGTTTTTTCGCCTGATTTGTAGATTGAATCCGACAGGCTTTTGACGGTATGCAAAGATCCTTTGCTAATCTCTTTTTTCACTTCTTCTAATACTTCCTTTCGAACGCCGCTGCGAATCTCATTTCTGACATCTGTAAGTAAGCTGTCTCTGAAATTTTCCATGATAGCCATGAACTGTTCAGCATCCATGACTGGCTCATGTTCTTTATGTAATGCTGTTTCCGGTTCTATTGACGCCAAAGCAGTTTCATTTGCAGGTGCAATCGTTTCTGAAGCATAATCCATATGTTTTTGCATTAATTCCCGGATCATTTCCTTGCTCAGGTTTTTATCGCGCATTTGCTTTACTTTTTCAAGCAATGCAATTTCATGGTCAGTATAAAAACGGGCTCCCTGTTTGGATCTGGGAATCAGCAAAAGTCCGTTCAAATCCTTTTCCCATTGCCTTAAGGTCCCCGGAGGCACATTCAGCATTTTCGAAACCTCTTTAATTGTATAAGCCTTCATATATTGCGTATCCATTTAACTCAGCCCTTTCCAAAAAAGATTCTGAATCATTCGGAAGCGGGTTCCGAATCAAATTCTACTTAACCTATTCAGCATGCTATCCCTCTGTTTCCTGCCGCATGACAAAAGCTATCAAAACAAGACGATATTCATCAGAAAAAAGCAAACAAGCGTCATTTTGACAAAAATCATAAAAAATTTGCCAATCATCAGGCGATTTGTCATATCCCGGCGGGTATGGCACAATGGTGGGGGAGTTTAGCAAACTAGAATATTATAAAAACAGCGAATTGAAGAGGGAGTTTAATCAATTGGGTAATAGAATTATCGCAATGTCTATAGCAGCAGGGGTTGGATTGTCTCTGACTGTGGGAAGCATAAAGATGGGGAGCAATGAACACTCAAATGAAAATGAAATTTATTATACAGCTGTTCCGCACGCGGATGCACAGCATGAACCACAAGTGAAGCAGGAAATTATGAAGAAATCGGTGCTTCTGGATGTGCCATTGTACAACCAAATGGATCACCCGCGTTTATATAATGGTTGTGAGATTACCAGTTTGGCAATGATTATAAGCTATGAAGGCATCAAAGTATCTAAAAATGACTTAGCACAGGAAGTTAATCGGGTGCCGCTCAGATATAGCGGAGGCGAATACGGAAATCCTAATGAAGGCTTTGTCGGCAATATGGAAGATGGCCCGGGACTGGGAGTTTATCAGGGGCCGATTTTCGAACTCACGAAAAAGTACTTTCCTGATCGGGCTGAGAATCTGACTGGCAAGCCGTTCGATGTGCTGCTTGAAAAAATAGCGAAAGGGTCGCCGGTCTGGATCATTACAACCGCAAGCCTGTCACCCGCCGCATCTTTCGAAACATGGAAGACTCCGGGAGGGCCGGTCGATGTGACCTTCCAGATGCATAGTGTAGCTATAACAGGGTATGATGAGGAAAATATCTATATTAACGATCCGTATGGCACTAAAAATAAAAAGGTGCCTAGACAGCAATTTATAGAAGCCTGGGAGCTAATGGGGTCACAGGCCATTGTCATTAACTAGAATAATAGAAATAAAGAAGGGGCTGCAGCTTGCAGTCCCTTCTTTATTTGCTTAATGATCCCATTCTCTTATACTTCAAAAAGATCCATTTTAAAAACGGAGGCACTACAAAGAATATAAAGAATAAGCGAAAAAGCTGATACCCTGTTACAATGGCCAGGTCGGCCCCGGTTTCATGTGCGATGATGGCCATTTGATCCATCCCTCCCGGCGCAAGGCTCAGTAATCCGGTGGCAGGGGAAAGGTGAAAAGCGTACATAACCCAAAAACTGAGCAGAACCGAACACACCATGAGAAGCAGGCCGCTTAATGCAGCAAGTGAAATCGTTTTAACCTTATTATCCAGCTTTTCAGGCTTCATCATCATGCCGATATGGGCTCCTATTAATAGCTGTGATAAATCCAAAACAGACGAGGGGAGCTGAGGCCCATTTATGCCGGAAATGACAAGGGCAGCTGTTCCCATAATTGGACCGAGAAGGTATGCGGTCGGAAGCTTCATGCGTTTGCTTAGGATAATGCCGGCAAAGGAAACAAGCGCAAAAAGAAAAATATCAGGGAATAAATCCCTCCATAAAGGAACAGCGGCTGTAAATTCAGAACTGACTTCCATGTTCATCCATGGTCCGAAAACCAGAACAGGGATAATGAAGATAATCATAGTCAGTCTAGCAACCTGCATAAAGGTAACGACTGTGATATCGATTCCTTTGACTTCCTCTGCCAGAAGAATCATTTGTGAAAGACCTCCCGGAATACTTCCAATCAGCACTGTTGGATAGTCGATGCACATTAATTTCGCAATGAGAAGCGCGGAAAGAGCACTAAAGAGAATCAGGCAAACCGTAATGAGAAAAATAAAAGGCAGCTTCTGGAGGATAAGCAAAACCGCTTCCTTTGTAAAAGAAAGGCCGATGCTGTAGCCGACAATAATGATCCCGGCGTCCCGAAAAGCGGCTGGCCAGTAAAATGGAATCCTGCTGAGCCGGCTTCCAATCATTACAGCAGTCAATGCACCAAGCAAAAAGGCGACCGGAATATGCAATAAAGAAAATAACCCTGCACCTAATACAGCAGCAGAAAAGGTGATGAAAACATTTTTTTTCACGAAAAAACCTTCTTTTAATTAGATTACCTAAAGATATTTATACCATATTTGAACTATGAATGAATTACAAGTTTTATGTAATGGAATGTTTTCATACATTTATAAAAGAGGTCGGTATTCTTAGAAGGGGGACTAACCATGCCGGAAAAATTAAGCCATCTGGTTTTCATCTTATCTTTTATATGCCTCGGTTTATTTTTACTTCTTGGTTTTTCGCCTCTGTATGATCTTTACCTGCATAATATCGGGCATCGTCCATTTTCACTCCTTCTCCTCCTGACAGTCCTTGTCTTCCTCGTGAGTGTTATAGTCTTAAAGAAAGTCCAAAATTGGCAGGCGGGCTTTCATGTCTTATTTTCCATTATCCTCACGCTTTTTCTTTCATCCGTCCTCGCGATCATTGTGTTCTTTGGGGGCCAATTCAGGTAAAAGTAAAGAGCCTGCACCATTAAAGGTACAAGCTCAGCCCATTTACTGGATTGGCATCCAGTTTACCTTCCATATTCCCTCGCTGTTTTTGCTCAGGCCAAAGCCCAGCCCATCCTCTTCCGATATGGAAATATACGCTGAAGAGTCATCGATAGTGACTTCTTCCAGGCTGGCGTTCTTCACTCGATGCAATAATGTCTGTTCTTCTGGTATAGATGCTGACTCGCTTATCGCATTGAGGTAATCATTCAGAGTTGGAAACGGTTTTTCGATACCCGGTTCATGGTTAAACAAGGCATATTGAGTATAAAAATCCTCAATTTCCTCTGCAAACAGGTACAGCTGGAATACTTCTGACGGCCTTAAACCCTTTAGGGTCTCATCTGTCCCTCTTAAAGAAAATTCTTTGTACACATGGTTTAATGGCTCTGGAAGGACCAGCTTCTTATCATTGTTCAGCATCAGCTGGAATGGCAGAGGCCCCAGCTGCAGTTCCTGTGGCATAATCACCTCAACAGCGTCAGCCTGATGGACAGTGCCTTCTGCAGCACGATATCCGCTGATAAATAAAGAAACATTTTCCTCTTTAATTGGCATTTTGACGCCAAACACCTTTTTCAGCTTCTCCTGGTCGGCCTCATTAAAAGCTATTTTTACGTTTTTGCCATCTATGAGCGGCAGCAGCTTTAAGGAATTATGATCAGGCAGAAAGTATACAATGTCATTCTTAAAATCCAGAGTGCCTGTGATTTCTGCTTGGCCTGTAAAAACTGCGGATAAGCTGCCATATGAATCCTTCTCAAACCTTTTCAATTTCCAGTTATTCAGCATAGCACCCTCTGCAAGACCAGGATAAAAACCTCTATCTGCCACGGCGGTCTCCTGTCCATTTTGCTCTGTAAAGAGATCTGTCTGAATTCCAGCAATCCCGCCAATCAATAGGACAAATCCGGCAGCTGCAGCCGCAGAAAGAAGCTTTGGAACATAGTCTTTTTTTCTGCCCTTAACAGCAGAAGAGCCGATCCGGTTTCTTACACTCTGTTTTTCCTGTTCTGTGAAAACAGAATCCTTCTTCCATGCAGCATTCACTGCTTTCTTAACTTCATGATTCAGTTCACCCATGCTGTTCACCTCTTTCTGAAGCGGATAAAATTCTCCTGACTTTTTCCTGTCCTCTGTACAGCCGAGTTTTAACGGTTGATATGGGGATATTAAGAGCTTCACTTATTTCAGCAAGACCAAAATCCTGATAATAATGGAGCAAAAAAACTTCGCGGTATTTAACTGTCAGTGATTCTATCGTTTTCAGCAATTCATGATGTTCATCCTGTTCCAGAAATGCTGCTTCAGGATCTTTTCCTCTATCCTTTTTTAGAAGAAAAATCTTTTCATTCATGATCAAATTGCGATAATGCCAGCTTTTAAGGTAGTCCTTGCTTTTATTAATAGCGATTGTGAATATCCATGTTTTAAAAGAAGATCTTTGCTGAAAATTTTCCAGCTTTTCATACACAGTAATAAAGGTGTCCTGTGTTAAATCGCTGGCAGTATTCCAGTCTTTTACATAGCTGTATATTAATCTTTTCAGAACGGTTCCATACTCATCCATGATCATTTCAAGAACGAGAGCACGGTCCACTTTATCATCGATTGACCGTTTTATATACTCATCAATGCTCACATGTCTGCCTCCTTGCTTATATGCCAAGCTGCCGATTTTGGCTGCCTTTTATCGCAGTCTAACGGGCAGTAAGACCCCCACTTCAAGACTCAGAGGAATCAAAGGAGGATAAGTGGGGGTCAAACTGCCCGTAAAGGCCAAAAAAACGAACAAAGACTAAGAACGCCACGTCCTGTGGCAACGTCTTTGTGACCCACTTCCTGTGGGCCTCAACTAACAATCAGTGGGGGATAAGGAAAACCCCCACTGATTGGAGTTTCACTTTATTTGACTGACAGTTAGACGACAGATACAAGTAAATCGCTTCATTTTTTTGGCATTTATTAAGATTATACAAAAAAGCGCAAACCATTTGGTCTGCGCCTGAATTATTTATTCACTTTTGTCCTGATTAAATAAAACCACATCAATGCATAGGTTAAGAACAGAAGGAGCAAAAATAAGAACACAGACAAATCGTTTTGAATGATCAATCAGTACACCTCACTTCATGTATGCATTTATTTTAGGCTTTCCAATGGAAACGGAAATAATAAGTAGAAAATCACCGCAGCAGGCAGAGAAATGAGCATGGCCATTGCCGGTTTTCTATAGTGGACTCTTAATACAGCAAACAAAGCGATATTCAGCCAAATATTATGCCAGCCGTTCCAGCCGTTATCGTACACAAACATCCCTTTATGGGCAAAAAGAGACTGAATGATGGTAAAAAAGCCAATCCAAACCGCAGAGTAAATGTATCCATGGTTTTTATTCTCTGGATAACGCTGCAGGTATATGATTAGAGCCATGGGAGTTATAAAATAAGTGAAAGCTAAGTTAATAATGCTATGATTAAGCCATTCGGCCGTAATGCCTCTAAAAGCCCAGAGAGTATGGTTAAAATAGAGCATGTTATAGGTAAGGTTAATCGCAATAAAGTACAGCACAGTCGGGTATTGTTTTTTCCATTGTGACCAATCAATAAAGCGGTAAGCAAACAAAATCCATACAACAAGAACGAGCATCAGATACATAGGACATCACCTTTAATATTTAATGCATACAGTTATTTCCATTTTCCAAGAAAATATTCATCTGAAAAGCACCGTCTTTGAAGGATAGCCGGGTTAACTATATAATGGCTTTATTGTGTTAAAAGAAGAAAGGGAGAGGATCATGACAAAATCAAAGATTCCACCGCAGATCAAATTAATCGCTCTCGATATGGATGGAACTTTATTAAATTCCAGAGGGGAAATTCCTGAAGAGAACCGTGCAGCCATAAAAGAGGCAAAAGAGAAAGGAATCGAAGTCATTTTGAGCACCGGAAGATCAAGGCTTACAGCAGGCGATCATGCCGATTCCCTGGAATTAAACTCCTATTTAATCACAGTTAATGGCAGTGAAATATTTGGCCCTGATGGAGAATCCATTTCAAGAGCTCCCGTTGATTCCAAAGTTATGGAATGGATGTGGAATTTATCACAGTCACATAAGACCAATTTCTGGGCCACCAGCTGCGAACAGGTATGGAACAACGAAATGCCGGAAAATATCCATGACCATGAGTGGCTCAAATTTGGATTTGATATATCAGATGATGCAGTCAGGGAACTGATCCATAAGGAGCTGCAGTCAAAAGGCGATCTGGAAATTACCAACTCAAGCTTAACCAATATTGAAGTCAATGCTCTTGGCATCAATAAAGCGAAAGGGATCCAGAAGGTAACAGAACTTCTTGGCATTTCAATGGAAAATGTAATGGCCATGGGAGACAGCTTAAACGATATTGCCATGATTGAGGAATCAGGCTGGGGAGTAGCGATGGGAAATGCCCAGGAAATCGTGAAAGAAACAGCCGATGCTGTGACGGGAACCAATGATGAAGCCGGTGTTGCACAGGCAATCAGAAAATGGGCATTTTAGTGAACGAAAACCGGCTATTAAGCCGGTTTTTTGATTCACTTCTTTGATCTAAGTACGGTTTCCTGCAACTCGACTTCCACATTCCCTTTAATTGCCCTCGAGATCATGCAGGATGCTTCGGCTTTTTGCGCCAGCTTTCGCGCAAGTGCATGGTCCTTTTCATCGGCATCTGCCTTCAGCACGATAACCGGGCGATGAATGATTTTCCTGTAGGTAATCACACCTTTGGTCACATCCACAACACCGACTGATTCCATCGTTAGGTCATCTTTCTCTAGCCGGCTGCGTTCCATCATGGCTGCCAGGGTAATAATATAACAAGTTGCCGCTGCCCCCAGCAGCATTTCATCCGGGTTGGTTCCGATTCCAGGTCCGTCCATTTCCGGAGGGATAGATACCTTTGTTCTCAGCCCGCCAGTCTCAATTTCACCCACATCATTGCGAAGGCCAGGCCAATGCGCTTTTAACTGAAAATGGTGTTCAGCCATATTTGAACCCTCCAAGTTATGTATTTCTATTTACACATTAAAGAGGAACAGGCAGAATTGCAAGACTTTACAGGTTTCACGTTTCACGCTAAGATAGAAACAGCCAACTTAATAGTTTTACTGCTAGGGGTGCCCGATGCTCGCGGGCTGAGAAAGAAACCGGACTGTTTTTTACCCTTCGGACCTGATCTGGATTATACCAGCGTAGGAAAGTAGTAATTGCGGGGAACGACGTTCTTTCTCTTAGATTATTCAGCCAGGTCCAATTTCGGATCTGGTTTTTATTTTGTTCTCAAAACAAATGAATTGGCTATCAATAAGGAGGATTTTCTATGAATCTTAACGATCAGATTGTTATTATTACAGGCAGCAGCAGAGGGTTGGGCAAAGAAACAGCAAAAGCTTTCGCAAGAGAAGGGGCGAGAATTGTCATTAACTATTTTCATAGCGAGGAAAAAGCCCATGCTCTGCAGAAGGAAATTGGCGATTCAGCCATTGCCATTCGTGCTGATGTTCGGGACAGAGTTCAAGTGAAATCCATGTATGAAAAAACGAAGGAACACTTTGGAGCCCCCATTACAACCATAGTCAATAATGCACTGGTCAATTTTCAATTTGACCCTGTTTTAAAAAAAGATGCAGAAACAATTGAATGGGACGATTACAAAAATCAGCTGGAAGGTGCAATTCTGGGAGCATTGAACACTGTTCAGGCAGGTCTTGAAGATATGAAAAAACAGGAGTTTGGCAGGATAATCTCGGTCGGCACCAACCTATTCCAGCATCCAGTTGTACCCTATCATGACTATACGACCAGCAAAGCTGCTTTATTAGGCTTCACCAGAAATATGGCAAATGAGCTGGGCCAATATGGAATTACTGCAAATATGGTATCAGGCGGTTTGTTAAAAACGACAGACGCCAGTGCTTCGACCTCTAAGGAAGTCTTTGAAATTATCGAAAACTCGACTCCATTAAGAAAAGTCACAGATCCTGCAGAAGTGGCAGATGCGATAGTCTTCTTCGCTTCTCCCTGGGCAAGGGCAGTTACAGGACAGAATTTAATTGTGGATGGCGGACTAGTTATGAATTAAAGGAGGATTCTAAATGAACATTCAGGAGATTAGCAGTCTATTAGATAAAGTAAGAGAGTCAAACCCTCTGGTACATAATATCACCAATGTGGTGGTAACCAATTTTACTGCCAATGGCCTGCTGGCAATTGGTGCATCACCTGTAATGGCATATGCGCATGAAGAGGCGGGTGATATGGCTAAAATCGCCGGGGCTCTGGTTCTCAACATGGGAACACTGACTGAAAAAGAAGTGAAAAGTATGCTTATCGCAGGAAAGTCAGCCAATCAGCATGGGGTGCCGGTAATCTTTGACCCGGTTGGTGCCGGCGCGACAGCTTATCGAACAGAAACAGCCAATAGAATAATGGAAGAATTAGATATTAGCATCATAAGAGGCAATGCTGCAGAAATTGCCAATGCAGCAGGACAGCAATGGAAAATTAAGGGCGTCGATGCCGGAGAAGCGAAAGGAAGCACTGCAGATCTTGCAAGGTTAACAGCAAATAAACTTGGTTCAGTCACCGTCATTACAGGGAAACAGGACATCGTTTCAGATGGACATTCCACTTTTTCGGTCAACAATGGCCATCCCCTGTTAACGAAAGTAACAGGTGCCGGATGTCTTTTGACTTCTGTCATTGGAGCTTTCGCTGCTGTTGAAAAGGATCCAGTAAAAGCGGCAGCTGCTTCATTGGTCGTGTATGGCTCTGCCGCCGAAATCGCTGCAGAAAAAACGGATGGCAGGGGTCCGGGCACCTTCCAAATAGAGTTCTTGAATAGCTTATATACTATTTCAGCCGCAGATGTTGAATTGCGCGGCTCTTTTAGTCAGATAGGAGGGGAATAAATATGAAGGTGAACAAAGCATTAACCATAGCAGGATCAGACTCCGGCGGCGGTGCGGGTATTCAGGCAGATTTAAAAACCTTTCAGGAACTCGGCGTTTTCGGTATGTCAGCGTTAACTGCCGTAACGGCCCAAAACACCAGGGGAGTGCAGGGAGTTTATCCAATGACCCCAGATGCTGTTGCGTCCCAATTGCAATCCATTGGAGAGGATTTAAGGCCGGATGCAGTCAAGACAGGAATGCTCTTCAGTGCAGAGATTATCGAAAGGGTTTCAAAGGAGATTGCGAAATACGGCTGGGATAATATCGTCATTGATCCGGTGATGATAGCAAAAGGTGGAGCAAGCCTTCTTCAGACTGAAGCCATTATAGCGATGAAAAAGCATCTGATTCCGCTCTCGATGGTGATTACACCCAATATACCCGAGGCAGAGGTTTTAACGGATACTATTATTCGTTCAATGGAAGATAAACGGAAGGCAGCAAAAGAACTGTATAGGCTTGGTGCGAAACATGTCATCATTAAGGGCGGTCATGAGGAGGGAAAAATGGCTGCCGATCTATTATTTGACGGTGAAGGTTTTACCGAATTCAAGAGCAATAGAATCCAAACAGCCAATACACATGGGACAGGATGCACTTTTTCTGCTGCAATCACAGCCGGCCTCGCTGACGGTGTTTCTGTGCAACAGGCTGTTGATCGCGCAAAGCAATTTATTCAGGCAGCAATTGAAAATGACTTAAGAATTGGCAGCGGTCATGGACCAACCAATCATTGGGCTTATAATTTGAAGAAAAAGGAGAGCTTCATATATGGAAGTTAATCCTAAGCAAATACGAAATTGGCTTAAAGTTTATTTCATAATGGGGAGCGTAAATTGCCGCCATAAGCCTGAAGATATTCTCCGGTCAGCGATTAATGGGGGCATATCCCTGTTTCAATACCGTGAAAAAGGTGCAGGATGCCTGCACGGCAAAGAGAAGGAATCTCTTGCAAAAAGCCTTCAGGCAATCTGCAAAGAGAGCAATATTCCCTTTATTGTAAATGATGACATTGAATTGGCACTTAGTATCAACGCAGATGGCGTCCATATAGGCCAGGAGGACGAGCCGGCAGATGTGGTCCGCAGGAAAATCGGCAGCAAAATCCTTGGCGTCTCCGTGCATAATATGCTTGAAGCAGAAGCAGCGATCCGGCAGGGGGCAGATTACCTGGGCATTGGCCCTATTTATCCGACAAGCACCAAAAAAGATGCTAAAGCCGTTCAGGGTCTTACTTTTTTAAAGGAATTGAGAGCTGCTGATATCCAGATTCCTGTGGTAGGAATTGGGGGAATTAATTTTAAAAATACACCTCCCATAATGGATGCAGGAGCAGACGGTGTTTCAGTCATTACGGCAATCAGCCAGGCAGATTCCCCGGAAAAATCAGCCAGGGAGCTAAAAGAAGCAGTAATGAGAAATATCCATTAATTTTGTGCATTTTTTAAAAAAATCAGTATTGTCGATTGCCTTTCAAGTTTCAGTGTTTATTACTATGCAATTATTGAAAAGCCATGGTAATGTTGTACTCATACAGATTTTTTCGTAAGGAGATACAATTGCAATGAAACTCGTATCATGGAATGTGAATGGCATTAGGGCCTGTGTGAAAAAAGGCTTCATCGGTTACTTCAAAGAGGTGGATGCAGACATCTTTTGTATCCAGGAGTCTAAATTACAGGAGGGGCAGATTGAGCTCGTCCTGGATGGCTATCACCAATATTGGAATTATGCTCTGAAAAAAGGGTATTCCGGGACAGCTGTTTTTACGAAAAAAGAGCCGATTTCTGTTCGCTATGGGTTAGGCAATGATGAAACAGAACCCGAGGGCAGGATTCTTACGCTTGAGTATGAAGACTTTTATCTCGTGAATGTCTATACGCCGAATTCGAAGCGTGACCTGGCCCGCCTTCCATATCGTCTGGAATGGGAAGAGCGGATTAGGGAGTATTTACTTGAGCTGGATGGAATCAAGCCTGTTATTATGTGCGGTGACTTAAATGTGGCCCATAATGAAATAGATTTAAAGAATGCAAAATCCAATCGCGAAAATTCCGGGTTTACCGATGAAGAACGCGACAGAATGACCAGATTGCTTGGTTCAGGGTTTGTTGATGCTTTCCGCTATAAATACCCGGAAGCCGAGGGAGCCTATACATGGTGGTCCTATATGGCAAAAGTAAGGGAGAGGAATATCGGCTGGCGGATTGATTATTTTATAATTTCAGAAAAGCTTCAGGAAAAAATAATAGATTCACAAATTCATTGCGACATTATGGGAAGTGACCATTGCCCGGTAGCCCTTGAAATGGATCTATAGGATGAAGCCTCTGCAATGTGCAGGGGTTTTGTTTTAGGAAAACAGGCAATAATTGAATTAAGATTATCTAAAGGATGGTTATATGAACAAAACAGAAATGCTGAAGCTTTTTGTTCTTATTGAAAGAGTGTATCCGCCTTTCCGGATCAAAAACGAAATTGTTCATCATTATTTTGATCACTGTCTGGAGTTCGACTACGAAATAGCCTTTAACAGCATAAAAGAGCATATTAGGAAAAGTCCGTATCCTCCATCCATCAGTCATATCGGGTGCTCTGCTGAAATGGCAGACTGCCGAAATTGGGAACAAGAGTATGTCCTTGCAGATCATGTGTGTTGATATTGATGGAAAATGTTTTGGAAATTTGTTATAATGCCTGTAAATCAAATAATAAAGGTTTTCTAGGGTTCCGCAGCAGATGCTGGCCTGGTCCGAGAGAAAACTCATAGCTTTTATGGCTATGCCACGGAGGGATAAAAGCCTGGGAGATACTGATCATCAGATATCTTCCGGGCTTTTTTCTTTTTCAGGGAAAATTAATAAAGGAGCTGATTTCATGCAGTGGCTAAAGGTATTTATTGCAGCATTTTTTGAAGTGTTTTGGGTCATTGGCTTAAAGCATGCGGATGATCCCTTATCATGGGCAGGGACAATCATAAGCATCGCTGTCAGTTTTTATCTGATGATCATGGCGGGCAGGGTGCTGCCGGTGGGGACGGTTTATGCTGTCTTTGTTGGCATGGGCACCGCCGGGACAGTACTATCTGAAATTATATTTTTCGGAGAGCCTTTGAAATTATCTAAAATCATTCTGGTTTTTGTTTTATTATTAGGAGTCCTTGGTTTAAAGCTGGTGACAAACGAGGACGAATCAAAAGGAGCTGAAAATTCATGAGCTGGCTGTATCTGATTCTAGCGGGAATTTTTGAAATGATCGGTGTCACCATGATTAACAGCTGGCATCAAAACAGGAACTGGCGGTCCTTACTTCTGCTTATTGGCGGCTTTGGCGCCAGCTTCCTGTTCCTGTCTTTGGCCATGAAAGAACTGCCGATGGGCACAGCTTATGCCGTCTGGACAGGAATCGGCGCCGCCGGTGGAGCGATCCTTGGCATGATCCTGTACGGAGAACCGAGAGACGCCAAACGAATATTCTTTATTGCAATGGTATTAAGTGCGGCAATTGGGTTAAAACTTGTGTCTTAGCTATGAAACCCGGTCTAACCAAGAAACGCTCGCCATCAATATCTCATAGCAGTTCACCAGCATTCCATAGTAAAAAAACAGCAGTTTGTTCATATTAAAAAGGACATGAAAAAGAGGTGACTGCTATGAATTTTGATTACACAGTTGAATCAGAGAAATCCATTGAAGAAACAATTGCAGCATTGGAAACACATTTAAAAGAAGAAATGTTTGGTGTACTCTGGACTTTTGATATTAAAGAGAAGCTGGAGGAGAAGGGCTTTCATCTGGATGAAGAATTTAAGGTCCTTGAAGTTTGTAATCCCCAGGAGGCGGAGAGAGTACTGAAAGAAGATAAAATCGTTGGCTATTTTCTCCCCTGTAAAATCGTTGTATATAAAGAAAGCGGCAAAACAAAGATAGGATTGCCAAGGCCAAGTGTGTTAATGAGCATGATGGAAAGTCAGAAACTTAAAGAAATGGCATCAGATATAGAGAAGCGCCTGATTGCCTGCCTGGATAAATCCGTTTAAGCATTTTCTATAATAAATAAACTTCCTTCCAAAGACAAACAGTAATTAACACTGTTTGTTTTTCTTTATATGTCTTACAATAGAATATGAATTTTAAATATTGTGAAGGTGAATCCATGCATACAAAATTAATTTTAATCGAGGGACTGCCGGGTTCTGGCAAATCCACTACGGCAAGATTGGCCTATGATGTGCTTAGGCAAAACGGCATCGATGCAGAAGTATATTACGAAGGTGATCTCGACCACCCGGCCGATTATGAAAGTGTCGCTTTCTTTACTAATGATGAGTGGCAGCTCTTATTAGAAGAATTCAGCCCTTTCAGAGATCAACTATCAGAGAAAAGCATTTCACAAGATAATGGCTTTTTGCTGCCTTATAAAAAGCTTGGATCTGATATGCCAGATATATTTTATGAAAAAGCATCTAAACATGATATCTATGAGCTGCAGCTGGAGCAAAATATTCAACTCATCACTCAAAAGTGGGCAACATTCGCCAGGCAAGCTGAAAACAGCAATAAAGTTCACATTTTTGAATGCTGTTTTATCCAGAATCCCGTTACGGTCGGAATGATTAAATATGGGGCTCCCCAAACAAAGCTGCTGGATTATGTTTTAGCACTGGAAAATTCGGTAAAACAGCTCAATCCGATGCTAATTTATATCAATCAGGATAACATAGACTACTCCTTCAAAAGAGCAATAAAAGAACGGCCGAAAAGCTGGTCTGAGGGCTTTATCCATTATTATACCCGGCAAGGATACGGAAAGCAGAATCATCTAAGCGGGGAAGAGGGCACTATAAAGATTCTAAAAGCTAGGAGACAGGCTGAAGAAGAGATTCTGAAAAAACTGACTATCCGAAAGACCATAATCAATAACACTGCCTATAATGAGCATTCCCACAAAATCGCTTTAGAGAATTTCCTGATCAATAACCCTGTTAGGAAAGGAAATGATTAAATGACACATCAGGAAAATTGTCCTTTTTGCAGTCCGCACAAGGATCTACGCCAGAATATCATTTTTGAAAACAGCACTTGTTATTTTCTTCAGCACGATAAAGAACAGGACGTTTTAGAGGGCTGCGGGGTCATTGTGCCAAAAGCACATCATTCAGATGCCTTTCACTTAACGGCTGAAGAGTGGAAGGATACATATGAACTTCTTCAAAAAGCGAAGGATTATTTGGAAACAAAGTATGCACCAGATGGATACACTCTTGGATGGAATGTGGGTGAAGCTTCCAATCAATCCATTCTTCACAGCCATCTGCACGTCATACCCAGATATAGTGATGAACCTCACGCAGGAAAAGGGCTCAGACATTGGCTGAAGCAGCATGAAAATAAAAGAGGCGCAGTGAATAAATAAAAAACACACAGCAGGACTGTGTGTTTTTCAAGTTACTGTATTTGAGGCGGATTGCTTTTGACTTCAAGTACATCCAAAAGAAACACAAATACCGGTATACCGACAATCAATCCCCAGACACCGAAGAAATGCTCAGAGAAAATCAGAACAATGAACGTATAAAATACCGGCAAATCCGTTTTGGAAGACATAAGCTTCGGGTTTAAAATATAGGCTTCAATTGCATGGATCACCATAATTAACAGGAGGATATAAAACACCTGGATGAAGCCGCCTAGTGAATAGGCAATTGTACATAAAGGAACCAGGGAAATAATCACGCCTGCTACCGGAATCAGACCAAGCAGGAAAATAAGTATAGACAAGCCCATCAGGTGCGGGAAGTCCATGATCCAAAGGGCAAGTGTTGTCAGGATACAATTTACTGTGGCAATAACCACCTGCGCTTCAATAACTTTTCCAAATGTTTGCACGAACTTACTTCCAAAATAGGAAATCTCATTATAAAAGGCAGCCATTTTGCTGTATTTGAACTTTAAAGTAAACTCTGTCAGTTTAGGCTTTTCAAGCAGGAAGAACAAACTCAGGATAAGCGACAGCAATACTTGAATTGCAATATGGCTAATATCGGAAAAATATTGAAGCAGGAACGCAAAGCCCTGTTCGAGATACTTCGTAACTTCATTTCTTTCAAGCATTTGCACAATGTAAGTGATGACAATATTGTCATGCTTCTGAGTATAAAAGCTTTCAACCTGCTTAAACAGCTGAGAAATTTCAGTTACTATTAAAGGAAGATACTTAATAATTCCGATAGAGAGAAGGCCGATTATTCCTATATAAAGGGTTACGACTGTCAGTTTTCTATTAAGTTTAAATCTCGATAGGACCAGTTTCACGAGCCTATCCATCAAGAAAGAAAAAATAAAAGTAATCAGGATTAAATTAATCATGCTTCTCGACAGGTAAAGAGCCAGAACTATAATGCCAAAAATGACGAATCGTTTAAAACCGTTATTATTAAAAAGTGATTTAATCGTTTCCAATTCCATTCCTCCACACTTTAGTAGGTTTCTTCAGGGTTCCATTAAATGCGGAGATAATTACTCTGAAACATGTAAGGTGTCATGTACTCGCTGCTTCTATGGAATGCAGCAGATGCAAGAGTCTGAAAATACATCTGCCGTGATTTAAAATTGTTTGTCTTTGCGGTTGTTTTTACTGCAGTTGCCAGTGTGCTGCAAAAAGCAGGGTTTTTCAGGGCTGGTGAATCGATCACAATGGCATCTCTTCCCAGGTCATTGAAATCTATCTGTTCCTGGCTTTGCTCCACTGCCGGAATCAAACCGTATAAAAGCAGGAAAATGCTGATAAATATATGAGCCAACTTGTTCATCCTCTTATTTTCAATATATTTATTATTTTATAATACTTTTACATTTAATTATATATCTATTTACATTCGAAATTAAATAATTCTGACCGGAGAGGATGAGGGTATTTGAAAAGGAAATATGCAGTCATTACTGGCTGTTCCAGCGGGTTTGGAATATTAATGGCCATTGAGCTGGCAAAGAATGATTTTCAAGTTCTTGCAACAATGAGAAACTTGGATAAAGGCAAAATTTTAATGGAGAAAGCTGATAAAGAGGGAGTACTTGCTCAGATTTCCATTCACGAATTGGATGTTACTTCATCATCTTCTATTGAAAATTTTAAAAGCAAGCTGCTCCAATTGCCTTCGGTTGATGTTTTAATCAATAATGCAGGCTATGCAGGAGCAGGATTTGCAGAAGAAATCCCGCTGGATGAGTATAGAGAACAGTTTGAAACAAATGTCTTTGGAACGATTGCCGTGACACAGGCAGTTCTGCCATTTATGAGGGAACAGCGATCAGGTACTATCATAAACATCAGCTCAATCAGCGGAAGAGTGGGTTTTCCAGGCTTATCGCCATATGCCGCCTCAAAATTTGCAGTAGAGGGCTGGAGTGAATCACTTAGGCTTGAAGTCAAACCGTTTGGAGTAAATGTGGTGGTGATTGAGCCGGGATCCTTCAGGACAGGCATTTGGACAACAGGCAAAAAGATAGCGGAACCCTCATTGAAGAACGACTCGCCTTATTACTCGTATATGACAAAAATACAGAGGTACCTTGATCAAGGGGAGCCCTTTTATGAAGATCCACTTATCGTTGCGAAAAAAGCAGTCGACATCATCAGGGAAAAAGAACCTGCACTCAGATACCCTGTAGGAAAGGGTGTCCGAACAAGAATTCGCCTGAAACACCTTCTGAGCTGGAAAGCATGGGAGAAAGTCATATTCAAGACACTTTATAAAGATTAATTAATAAACAAATATCCTGTAATGATGAATCCAACGATAAAAAAAACAAAAGTTCCAGCAAGAAATGGATTGAGATTAATGAAAAAATCTGCTCTTTCTTCTTCATTCATATGAGTCATCATATTTAATTTTGAATCGGCAATTACATTATTAGTCCAGGCATCACCCTGTGAAAAGGTAAATAAACTAAGTGCAAATAGGAGAAAGCTGCTGTAGGCAAAGGTATCAAGAAGAGGAAAGTTGAGAAGTAATGACACAACCGCTGCTAAAATGGATTCTAAAACAAAAAATAATAATGCCCAAATCCAAAACTTTCTTTGCTTAACCATAAGAGGACCTCCTTATTTCATTTCTTTTTTATACCGAATAATGGACAAAAAGGTTTCAAAATTTTCCTTTTTTTCTTCTTTTTTCTTAAGTCCCCAATCTCTGATTAATTTTCTTACATCTAGAGAAAATAAGAAAACTAATCTTTGATCGTCTGGGGGAGTTGGAATGAAAAAGGGAATGAAAAAGTATACTATCACACTGTTATCATTCATAGCCCTGCTGCTTGTCTGGAACCAGACGGAAGCTGAAGTATCCGGACCGCCAACCATCCATCTGCGCGTGATGGAAACCACTGATCTGCATGGAAATATGATTGGTTATGATTATGAAGACCGCAGGAAAACAGTAGAGTTTGGGCTTTCCAGGACGGCCAGCCTGATTAAACAGGCTAGAAAAGAGTCTCCTAACTCCCTTTTATTTGATAATGGGGACATTCTTGAAGGCAATGGGCTCGATGAATATGCCTATAGAAGCCATCCGCTTGACATGGCTAATGTCCATCCTGTTTTTAAAGCTATGAATACGCTGCTTTATGACGCTGCAACAGTGGGAAATCATGAATTTAATTACGGAATTGATTTTATGGAAGAAAGCCTCAGGGGAGCCAACTTTCCTTATGTGAATGCAAATATCTATGTGGAAGACGGCAATCAGCTTGAAGAAGATGACCTCAATTATTTTAACCCCTACACCATTATAGAGAAAGAAGTGACAGATACAGCTGGAGCAAAGCATCAGCTGAATGTCGGAGTCATCGGCTTTATTACTCCGATTGTTGCGGAGTGGAATAAAGAGTATTTTCGCGGGAACCTCAAAGTGAAAAATATAAAAGAAACGGCAGAGCACTTTATTCCTATAATGAAAAGCAAAGGGGCAGATATCATTGTGGCCCTTGCACATACCGGCCTCCAATCCGATAAAGGGCTGGAGGAGAAAAAGGGCAATTCAGTTCAGGCACTCAGCAAAGTTCAAGGAATAGATGCCATTTTATTCGGTCACAGCCATTCTGTTTTTCCTGTCAAAGATGAGCTGCAAAAGGTGCCGGGGATCGACTTGAAGACAGGAACCATTAATGGAACAGCTGCTGTACAGGCTGGATACTGGGGCAATCATCTCGGTTTAATCGATTTGAAAATAGCCTTTGAAGATAGAGAATGGAAAGTAAAAAGCAGTCTATCCTCCATCAGGCCTGTTTACCGGACTATCAAAAGTAAAAAGAAGGAAGTCATCCCGGCGGACCCGTTAATAGAGCAGATTATGAAAAAAGATCATCAAGATGCACTGGATTTTTTAAAACACAAAAAGTAAAAGGCGCCTAATGGGCGCCTTTTTCCTATAAAACCGAAAACTCTTCATTTTTTAAATCAGTAATAAACATATGTCCCGGTGCATGTGTAATCATAATTTCCGGCTTCACATGCATGGCAACTGCCTGAGGAGTGACGCCACAGGCCCAAAAAACAGGTACCTCTCCATCTTTAATCGTAACGGCATCGCCAAAATCGGGCTGATGTATATTATTTATGCCGATTGCTTCAGGGTTGCCAATATGGACAGGGGCACCATGGACAGAAGGGAATCGGCTTGTCACCTGGACAGCCCGAATAGCTTCCTTTTCTGTCATCGGCCGCATACTCACAACCATCGGCCCTTCAAACCGGCCTGCCTTCACACACTCAATATTGGTTTTAAACATCGGGACATTCCGATTTTCCTCAATATGGCGGATAGGGATATTATTTTTCAGCAATGCTTCTTCAAACGTAAAACTGCATCCGATCAGAAATGCCACCATATCATCATCCCAATAAGATGTGATGTCTGAAAGCTCCTCAGAGAGAACACCGTTTTTATAAATCCTGTATTTGGGCAAATCTGTTCTAATATCAGCATTTGGAGCTGACAGCATCGGCACAGGAGACCCAGGTTCTGTCACATCGATGATTGGGCAGGATTTTGGATTTCTTTGGCTGAAAAGGAGAAACTCAAAAGCCAACTCCTTTGGCAATATGGCAAGATTTGCCTGAATGTAGCCGTTTGCCATTCCAGCTGTCGGCTTATCCCATTCCTTGCTGCGGATTAATTTGCGCGCCTCATCAGGTTTCAATAGAGAAGGGGAGTTCATATAAAAATCTCCTTTCATGTTTATTTAAACAGCTCAGGGATACCGTTGATTAATGAGTAAACCCCCATGTAAGACATGGCAATCACGATAATGACTCCGAAAATGGTCATCCAGAGCGGATGTTTATAATCGCCGACAATTTTGGTTTTATAGGCAGCAATCAGCATTACTCCTAATGCAATTGGCAGGATTAAACCGTTTAATGAGCCCACTAAAACCAGGATTTTTACCGGCTTTCCAATTAAAACAAAAACAAATGTAGAAACGGCAATAAAACCGACAATCACCCATTTATGATATTTCTCGACAGCAGGGCTTAATGTCCGAATGAAAGAGACAGATGTATAAGCTGCACCGACTACAGATGTTATGGCAGCTGCCCACATTACGACTCCAAACATCTTATAGCCAATATTGCCCGCAGCCAGCTGGAAGACAGAAGCTGGCGGGTTGGATGGGTCCAGTGCCAAGCCTTGCGAAACTACACCAAGTGCTGCGAGGAAAAGGAAGATACGCATTATGGAAGCAATCCCGATTGCACTCACAGAGCTCTTTGTGACTTCAGGAAGAGCTTCTTTTCCTTTGACACCTGCATCAATTAGGCGATGGCCGCCAGCAAAAGTGATATAGCCGCCGACCGTACCGCCGACAAGTGTAATAATGGCCAGGATATCAATTTTGTCTGGAACAAACGTTTTGACGACAGCTTCACCAACAGGAGGCTGTGCTGTGAACATAACATAAAGAGTAAGCCCAATCATGACAAATCCTAAAATCTGTGTGAAGCGGTCCATTAATTTTCCCGCTTCTTTTACAAGAAAAATGCCGATCGCCAAAATTCCGCTTAAAAGAGCACCGAATTCAGGAGAAATGCCGAATATAACATTAGTACCTAAGCCGGCACCGGCAATATTTCCGATATTAAAAGCCAGTCCGCCCATGACAATCAGTGCAGCCAGGAAATATCCGAGGCCCGGCAGGACATCATTGGCAATATCCTGGGCCCGTTTTTCAGACACAGCAATAATTCGCCAGATATTCATCTGTGCACCAATATCGATAATAATAGAAATTAAAATGACAAACCCGAAGCTTGCAAGCAGTGTTTCTGTAAAAACGGTCGTCTGAGTCAGAAAGCCTGGTCCGATGGCAGATGTAGCCATAAGGAAGGCAGCGCCAAGTAAAAGACTGGCATTAGATTGCTTTTTCATTCATTTTCCCCCAATAAATTAATTTGTGGTTTTTTTATGCTGTTCGCGCTGGCAGATTTGCTGTGTAAGGTATCAATCCGCTCGATTAAGGTCGTTAAGCACGGGAGAATCCACCATAAACTGCACCAATCCGCTCAATAAATGCCACTTGCACAATTGTTCATTATCTCCATCTATACCAATTTTATTTCAAAAACTCACTGATTTTTGCCACCTGGATACCCGCTTCATTAAGCGCCTTCGGGATATATTGGGCAAATTCCAGGGCGCTTTCACCATCGCCGTGGATGCAGATCGTATTGGCCTCAATGGAAACATCAGTACCCTGAACAGAATGAACTTTTCCTTCTTTGACCATGCGGATTACCTGATTAACAGCAGCGCTGTGATCTGTAATTAGTGCATTGCTCTCCCTTCTTGATGTAAGCGATCCGTCCTCCTGGTAGGTCCGGTCTGAAAATACTTCATTCGCAGAACGGAGGCCAATCTTCCTGCCGGCTTTAACCAGTTCGCCCCCTGAGAGACCGAACAGAATCAGTTCTGGATCCACTTTGTAAACAGCTTCTGCGATTGCTTCCGATAACGGTGCGCTTTTTGAGGCCATGTTGAACAGTGCACCGTGCGGTTTAACATGTTGAAGCTTTCCGCCTTCTGATTTAACAAAAGCATATAAAGCGCCAATCTGATAGACCACCAGGTCATAGGCTTCCTGAGGGGTGATATTTATATCTCTCCGGCCGAAACCATGCAGATCCTGGAGTCCCGGATGGACACCCAGGCCAACATTTTTATCAAGCGCCATCCTGACTGTTTTTCTCATGGTCGCCGGGTCGCCGGCATGGAAGCCGCAGGCGATATTGGCTGAGGTAATGTGGTCCAGAATTTCCTCATCCCGCCCCATTTTGTAGGAACCAAAGCTTTCTCCCATATCACAGTTAATGTCTACAATGTGCATGTTAATTTCCTCCTCTGGTTTTTAAAAATATGCCTTGTTTTAACTCCTTTAATTTCATTTCTCTCTTAATGAGTAATTGCTGCGCCTGTTCATTTGATATCTCTGCAAACCGTAAGGCGTCTCCTGGTTTAGCTTGTGCCAGAAAGGGAAGATCGACAGCTGCAACCTGTCCAATTTTCGGATATCCGCCGGTTGTCTGCCTGTCAGCAAGCAGGACAATCGGATTCCCATCAGGCGGAACCTGAATGGACCCAAAATTGACGGCCTCAGATATTTGTTCAGCATGCTCTGACAGGGCAAGGGCAGGGCCCTTCAATCTGTATCCCATCCTGTCAGATTGCGCTGTCACCTCGAAAGCATGATTAAATAGCTGAATCCTGCTTTCATAGGTAAATAAATCAAATTGACGGCCCCTGGTGATTCTGATTTCCGGATTCCCCACAGTTTCCGGAATGAGTTTTGGAGCAATGCCCCAGTCGTTTTCAACAAAAGCTTTATCCAGGAGCTGCTTTGATAAATAGTTCTTCATTTTCAACGACTGGAGGGAAGGTTTGCCGGTTTCCAGCACATCTCCAGCCTTTAATGCTCTGCCTTTAAAGCCGCCAATCCCAGCGCGCAGGTAAGTGGATTTACTGTTCATTACTTCCGGAACGGCAAAACCGCCGGAAACAGCCAGATAGGCCCGGCACCCTTTTTGGCATCCTCCGAATTTAAGTTCACTGCCTTTTTTCGCAAAAACAGAGCGCCATGTCCGAATTGGCTGGCCATTGATTGAAGGGGAAAGGTCACCGCCGCAGATTGAAATTAATGTGTCTTCTTCAAATGTCAGGGTTGGACCCATCATCGTTATTTCCAATGCAGGATCATTTTCCTCATTGCCGGACAGCAGATTGGCCATCCGATGTGAAAAAGGATCCATGGCCCCGCTGGCTATGACGCCAAACTTCTGATAGCCGGTTCTCCCCAAATCCTGAATGCTTGAAAGGAGTCCAGGCTTTAACACTTTAATCATTGATCCGTCTCCTCCCAATGATGGTATTCTTCCAGACTGATTGGCCTGAATTTAATTTTATCGCCAGCTTTTAACAAAGTAGGGGATTCATCCATTGGGCGAAACAGCTTAACCGGAGTACGCCCGATCAGCTGCCAGCCTCCTGGCGTCTCGATGGGGTAAATCCCGGTCTGCATCCCGGCAATCCCAACTGTACGTTCGGGAATTTTTAACCGTGGTGTATCCCGTCTTGGCGCGGCAATTTGTTCTGACATTCCGCCGATAAAAGGGAAGCCTGGCGCAAAGCCGATCATATAGACCAGATAGCTGCCTGAAGAGTGAATTTCTATTACTTCATCAGGGGTAAGGCCATTATGTTCGGCAACATAATCAAGATCAGGGCCAAATTCTCCACCGTAGCAAACCGGAATTTCCACTATTCTTGCTTCCATTGCCTTATTTTCCCCCAGCTCTTCCATAAGCGGTTTTAGGAGAGAACATATGAAGTCAAATGGAAGTTCTCCATCTGAAAGCTGATAGATCTCAAATGGATTATAAAAAACAGTAACGGTTGTATAAGCGGGTATGTATTCAATCATCCAATTCGGAGGATGTTTCTCGAGAAAGGCTGTCAGTGTCTGCACTTTTTGATGTGCATCCTCACTGATTTCGTTCCCAAGTTCAATAAGAACGGCATTATCTCCTAAAGGATGTACAGTGTAATCCATTATTTCACCTGCTTTCGCACTAAATGTAAGGAGCTGAAGGTTGGAAAATATTATTCAATAATAATAAATAGCCTTTTTCACCGAGACGAAATACACATATTATTCTTTCCTAAAAAAAGGGAAATCTATGTTTATTCACGTTAGAGCGAAAAAATTTATTAGTAAACTTATATATTTATGCAATATCTTCAGCTAAACAATATAATATCATATAATAGATTGAAAATTCTATTTGTGCAAATTATTCTGCCGGAAGGCGAACCAGAATCTTCATAGTTTATTTTGTCCTCTAATATGGGAATAAAGTAGGGACATTATGAATTAGGGAGAGATTATTGTGGGTGCAGATAGAGAAATGAACTTATCAGAAAGATTTGAGGCAGCCTTTAACCGAATTCACAAGGCTTTGAAACAATCTGCTAAACAAGCCAGAACAGACAGGTTTTATAAGCTGATTGAAATACAGAAAAACCATTCGCTGATTCGATTATATGAGGATGATTTACATCAGTTTGCCAAACTGAGAAATGCTATTGTTCATGAAAAAATTGATCTGGATTATTATATAGCAGAACCGCACCTGGAAACGGTGGAAAAAATTGAACGGATTGCCGGCCATTTTGAAAAGCCCAAAACCGCGATTTCGATTGCTGCCACACCGGTATTTTATTTTTATGAAGATGGCAAGCTTTCAGATGTACTGGCCATTATCAATAAATTCTCGCATTCCCAGTTTCCCATTTATTCGCGGGAAGAGGAATATTCCTGGCTGTTAACATCAGCGGATATTGTAAAATGGATGGCAGAGCATTTTACTGAAGAAACGATCCAGCTGAAAAAGGTGAAAATCAAAGAGCTTTTCAACAAGAAATCGAAGCACCAAATAGCCTTTGCCGGAACGAATACCTCTATTTTCGATTTAGAGGATATGTTTGAGGAGAGCAGAAATAAAAATGAAAAACTTGAAGGGATCATTGTAACCGAGAATGGAAAGCCGACCGAAAAACCAAAAGGCATCATTACAGCCTGGGACCTGCTGGAGGCAGATTCAGAAAATTAGATAAAGTGAAACTTCAATCAGTGGGGGTTTTCCTCATCCCCCACTGATTGTTAGTCGCGTTCTAGTGTCGCTAAGATCTCCGCTAGCGCTTCGATCAATCGACACTACGAACCCGATTGGTTCAACTAAGCCTCTGCCTGCGCATCGGCAAGTTTCACTGTATCTCACCAATCGGGCCTTTACATTATAAAGCGAGGCGACTTGCCCAGGGGTGACAAGCATAAGACGAGTAGCTGGAGGGAAGTCCCTTTCTTCCCACCAGCTGATTGGCTTATGACCTCGAGCCCCTAGGAGCCGCAGCTAGATTGGGCAGTTTGATCCCCACTTATCCTCCTTTGATTCCTCTGAATCTTGAAGTGGGGGTCTTACTGCCCGTTAGACTGCGATAATATTTTGCATGATTTAGAATTATAAAACTTTTTATTTGAGTATAAGTAATACCTTCTAAAACTCCGGTAAAGATGATAATATAAACTGATAGTTCAATAGAAAATCCGTGTATGCGGTAGAGGTTCTAGCTACCCTCTTTAAAAAACTAAGGAAAACAGGTCTGCTTTCTTAGTGGTCCTGTTTTTTCTATGTTAAAGGAGAATTTTTTATGGAAAATGATAAAGCGCTCGTTGTATTCAGCGGCGGCCAGGATAGTACTACCTGCTTATTCTGGGCAAAGGAACGTTTTGCCGAGGTGGAAGCAGTCACTTTTAATTATAATCAGCGGCACAAGCTTGAAATTGAATGTGCCCAGCAAATAGCAAAAGATCTGGGAATCAGGCATCATATCCTTGATATGTCCCTGTTGAATCAGCTTGCCCCAAACGCACTGACCCGTGATGATATTGAAGTAAAGGATGGAGAGGAAGGCGGGCTTCCATCTACATTTGTACCCGGGAGAAACCTGTTATTCCTGTCATTTGCCGGTGTGCTTGCGAGTCAAATCAATGCAAGGCATATTATTACAGGTGTGTGTGAGACAGATTTCAGCGGCTACCCTGATTGCCGGGATATGTTTATAAAATCACTGAATGTCACACTGAATCTGTCTATGGATGGGCAGTTTGTGATCCATACACCTTTAATGTGGCTCAATAAAGCTGAGACCTGGAAGCTGGCAGATGACTTGGATGCCCTTGAGTATGTGCGTAATAATACGCTGACATGTTACAACGGCATTCCGGCAGATGGCTGCGGTGAGTGTCCTGCATGCCATTTAAGACAAAAGGGCCTTGAAGAATACCTCAATGAAAAGGGGGAGCTTTAAGCCATGTACGGATTTAGGATTGTTGATAAACTCCAAAAAATCAATGAAGACATTAAGCCGGATCAGCTGAAATACCACCATAAGCGTGTAATGGTCAGCAAGGAATTCACTTTTGATTCAGCCCATCATCTGCATTGTTATGAAGGCAAATGCAAAAACCTGCACGGCCACACCTACAAGGTGATTTTTGGCATAAGCGGATTTGTGGATGACAGAGGGTTAATGATAGATTTCGGCGACATAAAAGAAATCTGGAAAAATGAGATTGAGATATTTCTTGACCACAAGTATCTGAATGAAACGCTGCCGCCGATGAATACGACAGCTGAGAATATGGTTGTCTGGATTTATGAAAAAATGCAAGAAAGCCTGCAAAACAGAATAGAGCAATATGACGGTGCAAGAGTTGAATTTGTGCGCCTTTTTGAAACTCCAACAAGCTATGCTGAGGCAAGAAGGGAGTGGATGGAGGTTGAGTAAGATTCCTGTACTGGAAATCTTCGGGCCGACCATTCAGGGGGAAGGAATGGTGATTGGCCAGAAAACGATGTTCGTCCGTACAGCAGGATGTGATTATTCCTGCAGCTGGTGTGATTCCTCTTTTACTTGGGATGGAAGTGCGAAGGACAGCATCCGCCAAATGGAACCGGATGAAATTTGGAAGGAGCTTAAAGAACTCGGCGGGAATGGATTTTCTTTTGTAACTATCTCAGGCGGCAATCCGGCTCTTCTGAAAAATTTGGGTGAATTTATTGCTCTGTTAAAAGCTGAACGAATTAAGCTCTGCCTGGAAACACAGGGCAGCCGCTGGCAGGATTGGTTTTATGAAATTGATGAACTCACCCTGTCCCCAAAGCCGCCGAGTTCGGGCATGAATACGGACTTCGAGGTGCTTGATCTGATCGTGAATAAACTGCAGGCCGGCAGAAGGGAAGATCAGCAGTTCTCTCTGAAGATCGTTGTTTTTGATGATGCGGATTATGAATATGCGAAAGACGTTCATAAGCGTTATCCCGGGGTTCCGTTTTATCTGCAGGTTGGAAATGATGATACTGTAACAGCAGATGACCGGAATTTACTCCAGAGACTCCTTGATAAATATGACTGGCTTATTGAAAAAACGATTCATGACAATGAGCTGACAGATGTGAAAGTACTTCCGCAGCTGCATACCTATGTATGGGGCAATAAGCGGGGAGTATAGCAACCGAAATCCCGCATACAAGATGCGGGGTTATTTTTGTATAGTAATTGCAATATATGACAGATTTCGGGCAATCTATGATATTATACGTTTGAACTTAACAAGGCATACGTGCTGTAAATTTCGATAGATAGGGAGAGTTAGATGACAGATAACACCATTATCCGTTTTAATTCGGTGACAAAAAGATATGATAATGATCCGCCAGTTCTAAAAAATGTCAGCTTTGAAATTGAACGCGGGAAGTTCTATACCCTGCTGGGTCCATCGGGCTGCGGGAAAACGACGATTTTGCGGCTGATTGCCGGCTTTACTGAACCTTCTGATGGGGATATCTATTTTAATGGAAAAGTCATTAATCATGTTCCCGCCAACAAAAGGCAGGTAAACACGGTTTTTCAGGACTATGCCCTGTTTCCGCATCTGAATGTATATGAAAACATAGCATTCGGCTTAAAAATCAAAAAAATGAAGAAAGCGGAAATTGAGAAAAAAGTAAAAGAAGCACTGAAGTTTGTAAATCTTGAAGGTTATGAAAACCGGGAAATTAAAGAAATGTCAGGAGGGCAGCGCCAGCGTGTTGCCATCGCAAGGGCCATTGTTAATGAGCCTGAGGTCATTCTCCTGGATGAGCCCCTATCCGCACTTGACCTGAAGCTGCGGACCGAAATGCAGTATGAACTTAGAGAGCTGCAGAGGAATCTTGGCATCACGTTTATTTTCGTAACACATGACCAGGAAGAAGCACTTGCCATGTCAGATGAAATCTTCGTGCTTAACAGCGGAAGCATTGAACAGAGCGGTACTCCTACTGATATTTATGACGAGCCGATCAATCGCTTTGTAGCAGATTTTATTGGTGAATCCAATATTGTTGCCGGAACGATGATCAAGGATTATCAGGTCCAGTTTGCCGGAAGGTTATTTGAGTGTGTTGACGGAGGCTTTGAGCCCAATGAAGAGGTTGAGATCGTGATTCGGCCTGAAGATCTCGCTATTACAGCCCCGGATGATGGGAAGCTGAAGGTTAAAGTTGACTCCCAGCTATTCAGGGGAGTGCATTATGAGATCAGCTGCTATGACAGCGATGGCAATGAGTGGCTCGTCCATTCAACCAAAAAGGCGACCGTCGGGGATCAAATTGGCCTTCATTTCGACCCTGAAGCGATTCACGTCATGAGGCATGGGGAAACCGAAGAGGAATTTGATAAGCGTCTGGAAGCTTATGAAGAGGGAAGCCATGAAAACTAATTCCCGCAATTTTTATTTAATTCCTTATGTGCTTTGGATTGCCCTCTTTGTTGTGACGCCTTTGCTTCTTGTCCTGTATTATTCGTTCTTTGATATTGAAGGGCATTTCACATTGGAGAATTATCGCAAATTCTTTACGCCTGTTTATTTAAAAATGACGCTAAGCTCCTTTTGGTATGCCTTTTTAATAACGCTATTTTCATTGCTGATCGCTTATCCGACTGCATATTTGCTTACGAAAACGAAGCATAAGCAGCTGTGGCTGTTATTAATCATCCTGCCATCCTGGATTAATCTGCTTTTGAAAGCCTATGCTTTCCTTGGCATCTTCGGTACATACGGCGCTGCGAATAGCTTTCTGGAAGCGATGGGAATCGGCGGAAGACAAATCCTGTTTACGGATTTCAGCTTTATCTTTGTGTCGGTCTATATATTTCTTCCTTTTATGATATTGCCGATATTTAATTCTTTAGATGAATTGAATCCAACGCTTTTGGATGCTTCCAATGATTTGGGCGGTTCTTCCTGGGTAACATTCAAGCGTGTTATCTTTCCTTTGACACTGGATGGCGTGAAAGCAGGATGCCAGATTGTCTTTATCCCTGCTTTATCTTTATTCATGCTGACAAGACTGATTGCAGGAAACCGTGTCATTACTCTTGGAACCGCCATTGAGCAGCACTTTCTTGTAACACAGGATTGGGGAATGGGCTCTACCATTGCCGTCTTCCTGATTATTGCCATGGTACTCATTATGGTGCTGACAGGCAGAAGAAAGCGGGGGATCTTATAAATGAAAAAGAACAGGAAATGGCCGGCAGTTTACTTGGCTCTTATCTTTATCATCCTGTACGCCCCGATCTTTTACTTAATATTTTATTCTTTCAACAGCGGAGGAACCATGTATCAGTTCGAAGGATTTACTTTGGATTGGTATCGGGAGCTGTTTGCGGATACCCGATTGCTCATTATTGTCCTGAACACTGTGATTATTGCTCTTTTATCTGCAGCGATATCCACCATCATTGGAGTGGCCGGGGCACTTGCAATTGCTTATGCACGAAAACGCAGAGTAAAAAACACGCTGCTGTCACTGAATAATGTGCTGATTGTCAGTCCGGATGTCATTATTGGCGCGTCGTTTTTAATTCTTTTTACGATGATCGGACTTAAGCTTGGATTTGTATCTGTTTTACTGGCACACATCGCTTTCAGTGTTCCGATTGTCGTTCTGATGGTTTTGCCTAAGATTGAAGAGATGAGCACATCGATGATTTATGCTGCCATGGATCTTGGGGCCAGCAGGTTGGATGTTCTGACTAAGGTCATTCTCCCTTATATCACTCCTGGAATTTTCGCAGGCTTTTTTATGGCCCTGACCTATTCTCTGGATGATTTTGCCGTCACTTTCTTTGTTACAGGCAATGGCTTTACCACTTTGTCTGTTGAGATTTATTCCCTGGCAAGAAGAGGAGTTTCACTAAATATCAATGCTTTATCCGCTTTGCTTTTCCTATTTACCATCATTCTGGTTACAGGCTATTACTTTATTACAAAGCGCAATGAGAAGCCGAATGGAATGGGGGTAAGGCAATGAAGAAGCTTATTCAGGCGCTCGCCGCCGTATTAATCGTTTCATTCGCCTTGTTGTACATCGTTTCCGGGCTGAATTCCTCCCAGGGCTACACAAGCGGCAATACATTGACCATTTTTAACTGGGGCGATTATATTGATGCAGACCTGGTCGATAAGTTCGAACAGGAAACAGGCATTAAAGTCATCTATGAAACATTCGATTCCAATGAAGCGATGATGACGAAAATTGAACAGGGCGGCACAGCTTATGATATTGCAGTTCCATCAGAATATGCGATAGAAAAAATGAAGGAAGAAAACCTGCTGCTGCCGGTTGATCATTCTAAAATTCCAAACCTGAAATATATTGATCCGCGTTTTATGGACCTGCCTTTTGATCCTGAAAATGAGTATTCAATTCCCTATTTCTGGGGCACAGTCGGTATTCTTTATAACACCGATATTTTGGGTGATAAAGAAATCACGAGCTGGAATGATCTGTGGGACCCTGAATTAAAAAACCAGATCCTCCTGATTGATGGGGCAAGGGAAGTAATGGGCATGGGGCTCAACAGTCTTCATTATTCTCTGAATGACAAAGATAAAGACCATTTGATCGAAGCTAAAGAAAAACTCGATCGCCTTACACCTAACATTAAAGCTATTGTGGGTGATGAAATCAGAATGCTGATGGAAAATGATGAAGCCGGCATTGGCGTGGTTTGGTCCGGCACGGCACAGGAGCTTATGTGGGAGAAGGATAATCTTGAATATGTAGTTCCGGAAGAAGGCTCCAATCTCTGGTTTGATAATATGGTCATCCCTAAGACTGCTAAAAACCCGGAAGCGGCACACCAGTTTATGAATTTCATCCTTGACCCGGAAAATGCGGCGCAAAATACAGAATACGTCGGGTATTCGACGCCAAATAAAGAGGCGCTGAAATATATGGACGAAGAAACAATCTCTGACGAACGATTTTATCCGGATGAAGAAATGACAGCGCGGCTGGAGGTTTATGAGAACCTGGGAAAAAGGATGCTCGCTTATTATAATGAGCTTTTCCTTGAGTTTAAAATGCATAAGAAATAAAGTGAAACTTCAATCAGTGGGGAATGCTTTTCTCCCCGCTGATTGTTAGTTGAGGCCCACAGGAAGTGGGTCACAAAGAAGTTGCCACAGGACAAGGAAAGCTACGGCAGCGATACATCGCACGACCGAAAGCAGCAGCTTTGGGAGGACGTGGCGTTCTTAGTCTTTGTTCGCTTTTCGGCCTTTGCGGGCAGTTTGTTCCCCACTTATCTTACAATAATTCTTCTGAGTCTTGAAGTGGGGGTCTTACTGCCCGTTAGACTGCGATAAAGTACTGCCAGGATTTAAGATCCTGGCAGTTTTTGTATTGGAACGGATTTAGGGAATCAGGGAATGCTAGCGCAAAGGAGGATGGAAAAATGAAGAGATTCTTCAGCATATTTGTATTGATTTTTTCATTCGGAAGTATAGGTACTCCCATAAGTGCTGCCTCTCAAAAACCTGAATTGGCCATTGTCATTGACGATCTTGGGAACAATATGAAGGGAACAAAAGAAATGATGGAACTGCCGGTAACCTTGACGGCTGCCATCATGCCTTTTATGCCAACGACAAAAGAAGATGCAGAACTGGCAAATAAAAATGGGCATGAAGTAATTGTTCATATGCCGATGGAGCCGAAAAGAGGAAAAAGGAGCTGGCTTGGGCCGGGGGCCATCACAACAGATTTAACAGATGAAGAAATCCGCAGCAGAGTAGAGAGCGCCATTAAAGAAGTGCCCCATGCGGTCGGCATGAATCATCATATGGGTTCAAGAGCCACTGAAAATGAACGGGTCATGAGAGTTGTCCTTGAAGTATGTAAAGAACACGGATTATTTTATCTTGACAGCAAAACAACCGGAAAAAGCGTCGTCGGCAAGCTGGCAAATGAAATTGGTGTTCCTTATGTCGAAAACAATATTTTCTTCGATGATATTTACACGACAGCACATATCACAAAACAGGCTGACAGACTTGCTGAAAAACTCGTCAAAAACGAACGCATCATCGCAATCGGCCATGTCGGCATCACAGGGACAAAGATGGTTAGTGTGCTTAAAGAATATATACCTGTATATAAAGAGAAAGCCCAAATTGTGCCGCTGTCAGAACTGATTCCAGGCTACGAACTGATTGATGACGGACCTTAAAAATAAAAGCTGCAACCCCTTAGCGGTCTGCAGCTTTAATGGTGTGTGTGAAAGTGGTCCAGTGGTGGTATAGGTACCTGTCACCTATACAGGTGGCCACCCACATTCCGGTCTGGTTAGTCCCGCAACGATGGCGTTTAGAAGAGGTGGGCGGCCGTGAATATAGTATATGCAAAGACGGGGAAAGGATGCAGATACTGCTGATGAAAAATAAGGGTATTTGAAAAACTTTCAGGATTAAAATAACTATCCATTGCAAAAAATAACAATGTCAGTATTTCAGCAATTAAGGCATTATCTTGACTATAAAGGGGTATGTAAGGAATAAATCAAAAGCGAAGGGGGTGACCTGTATGCTTTGGACATTAGCTGGTATTCTGCTTGTATTATGGATTCTTGGATTAATATTTAAAGTAGCTGGAGGCATTATTCATATTCTGCTGGTAATCGCAGCAATCATCATTGTGGTTAACTTTATTAGAGGCAGAGCATCCGGCAGGGGATAGCAGGAAAAGCCTTCTATATTAGGAGGCTTTTCAAATAAACTTTACATAATATTATTATAATAGACAAAGTTTAAAAAGAAAAACCAGCCCCAAGGCAGGGGCCGGTTCCGATATCATGCTATAACCATTTCTGCCTTCAATTCTCCAGCAATCTCCTGGACTTCAATGCCTTCCAATGTTTCTTTCTCCAGAAGGGCTTCTACCAGTTTCTCAAATTGAGGCTGATGATTGGCGATAATCAATTCGCATCTTTCTAGTGCTTTTTGGAATAGATCCTGCATTTTAGCTTCTTTTTGTCCTTTGTTGAAAGTAAGCTCGAAGCCGTTATCAAGTAACCCTGTATCAACCATTTGCTCTATGATATGCTTCGCTTGTTTTACATCACCGCTTACCCCAATACTGTGCTCGCCAAGAATCATTCGTTCTGATACACCGCCAGCGAGAATCATCGCGACCTGGTCCAGCAATTCACTTGTTGTCGATAAATGAAGTTCTTTTTGGATAGGAGCTACATACCCAAGCGCTTCGCCACGCGGAATAATGGTTGCTTTCCTAACGGATCCAGGTTTTGTTAAAGCAGCCACTAATGCATGGCCAGCTTCATGGATTGCAACCCGCTGCTTCGTTCCGGCATCCTGTAAAGCACGTGTGGTGGTTCCCAGAATAGTACGGTCCAGAGCGTAATCCAAATCTTCTTTTGAGATAATTTCCTGGCCGTTTCGGACTGCTCTGCGGCTTGCCGTTTCGAATAGGGAATGAAGATCTGCACCTGAAAAACCGGAAGTGCTTTCTGCCAGATCTCCAAGAGTTGTCATTACATCTTCAGCCAGTAATCTATTTCGTGTATGAATGTTAATGATCTCTCTCCGTCCCTTTGTATCTGGAAGAGGAACGTTGAAGGAGAAGTCAATCCGTCCAGGACGCAGGAATGCTTCGTCGAGCATATCCTTCCGGTTTGTGGCGGCAATAAATAATATTCCATCATTGGAATGTCCGCCGTCCAGCTGGACCAGCAGTTCAGTTAACGTTTTTTCACTTTCTTCTCCGCCATGCTGCTTTCTTCGTCCAGCAAGTGCATCTACTTCGTCAATAAAGACGACAGCAGGAGAATGCTTTCTGGCATTCTGGAAAAGGTTTCTGACACGGGATGCACCAACACCTACGAATAATTCATTAAACCCGGAACCGCTTGTTGAAAAGAAAGTTGCTCCAAGTTCCTTGGCAATTGCCTGAGCCAGCAAGGTTTTTCCCGTTCCGGGAGGCCCGTATAAAAGAATCCCCTTCGGCGGCCTGATCCCCATTTTTAAAGAGCGCTCAGGTTCTTTTAAAATGGAAAGAGTCTGCATAATTTCCTCTTTCATTTCTTCCTGAATTCCGCCAACATCTTCAAGCGAAATAGAAGGAAGGGCTTTTGGCTTCGAGACACTTTGCTTCATAGTATTTGTAGCGCCCATGCCACCTTTTCCTGACTTAAACAGGTAAATTCCGATTGCTATGAACAAAAGGACTACACCGCCAAGAATCCATGGCGTATAAGGTCCTGTGGTTGCGAACGAATATTGTATATTATAGGTTTCTACTAATTTATCAACCATCTCGCTGTTGGGAGGCACATGGGAGATGTACTCACCATCAGGAGCTGTGATCAGCAGCTTTCCATTTTTATATTCCTGTACTGCAACAGTCTTTCCATCCTGGGAAGCTATAATTTTTTCCACAGAAGAGAACGGAACAGTCACATCCTTTTTTCCTGCTTGTACGGTCCAAATAACCGCCGCCAAAATCACCGTGACTACCAATGCAATAGAAATAATCGTCGAAGGCTTCTTAAGACGTGATTTCAACTATTTCCCTCCTCATTGAACATATCTACATTATAAGAAATTAAAATTGTTAAATACAGGGTTTTATACTTTTTAAACGTTGTAAATTATGGAAAAATAATTTTATTTTTTACAAAGTGTGCTACAACAGCGTTCAGATGCCAGTAATATGTGAAAAAAATGTGACATCGGTTAAGAAAATTAATTTTTTAGAAACTTAATAATTCACAAAACCATAAAAATGGAAACTGAAAGTGAAATAGTTAATAATAGAAACTATGAAAAAAATTAGGAAGGTGTAAAGATGGCTCAGCAGGATTTTACAAAAGGAAATATACTCAAACAGCTGCTGGTGTTCTCAACTCCCATTATGCTCACTAATTTCCTGCAGGTTTCCTATCAATTTGTAGATAGTCTGTGGGTCGGGAATTTGCTGGGGGCTGATGCATTGGGAGCTGTCGCAGTTTCAGGCACTGTAATCTTTACAGTACTTTCTTTTATCATCGGCATAAACAATGCTGCGTTAACGATTTTATCCCAGCAGAAGGGGGGAGATCACGAAGAGGGGCTGAAACGATATCTAAATGCTTTTACCGTCATTCAGACAATTTTGTCAGTTGTTCTCGGAACAGCCGGATTCCTGCTTGCCGAAAGGATTTTAACCTTAATGGGCACACCTGCGGGAATGGCCGAAGGAGCAGCATCCTATTTGCAGATTAACTTTATTGGAATTCTGTTTTTATTTGGCTACAATTTTATAGGAACTATACTCAGAGCGCTTGGAGACAGCAAAAATCCTCTGTACTTTGTCCTGATAGCAGTCGTATTAAATGCAATACTCGATCCTCTTTTTATTTCTGTATTCAAGCTTGGTATTGAGGGGGCCGCATATGCAACAATCGTATCACAGGGCGCAGCATTTATAATCGGAATGATATTCATACTCCGCAAAAAGCTGGCACCATTCACTATTCCTTCTTGGCCGCATAAAGAGGAGGCAGCATTGATATTCAAGCTTGGCATCCCTTCAGGGCTCCAAATGACTGTCATATCGGCTGGTGTTATGGCCATTATGTCTGTCGTCACATCCTTTGGCAGTGACGTGGTAGCCGGATTTGGTGCCGCACAGCGCATTGACAGCATCATTATGCTTCCTGCGATGGCATTGGGAACTGCAGTCAACAGTATGGCGGGTCAAAATATAGGGGGAAATCAATGGGAACGGGTGCATCAGATTGCGTTGTACGGAGTCATTTACAATCTTGGAATCATGTTTCTCATCGCCCTTGGGACGGTCTTATTTGCAGAACACGGGGTGCGCCTGTTTATCCAGGATAAAAAATCAGTTCACTACGGCACTGAATATTTAAAGATCATTGCCTTTTTTTATCCGCTTCTGGGTATTAATTTTGTATTGAATGGTGTGGTTAGAGCTTCTGGTGCGATGTTTCAAGTGCTGATACTGAATATCATTTCATTCTGGATCCTGCGCTATCCTTTAACATTTGCATTTTCAAAGTTTATGGGTGATAAAGGCATAGCTACTGGTATGGGTGTCAGCTTTGCAATAAGCAGTTTCATCGCCTATATGTATTACCGCATCGGAAAGTGGGATAAACAGATTATCATAAACGAGGGAAAATAAATCCTTTTCACCATCATGAATTTCATATATACTAAAAGCGGATAATTTAATAACGTACCACAAGGGGAGCATATCGCTGAGAGTGAACAGTCCGCTGTTCTGACCCTTTGAACCTGTTAGTTAATGCTAGCGCAGGAATGTGGAATGATAGGCAGATAGTTTTCTGCCTGCTTGTTCTCCCTTGGGGTATCGTCATACGATTGAAGGGGGATTTTTTTTATGAAAAAATTAAGCCTGACGGCGATGATAGAGGCTTCATTTTTTGCTGCCTTTGCTATCATTCTTGATTTTCTGCCATCCATCAAGCTGTCGCCATCCATTTCCATCTCTGCCGCGATGATTCCGATTTTCATTCTGGCTTTCAGGTGGGGCTTTAAGGTCAGCTTTATTGCAGGCCTCTTATGGGGGATTTTGCAGATTGCCATGGGGGATGCCTGGATTGCCACTCCGATACAGGCATTTATTGAGTATTTTGTGGCTTTTGCCTGTATCGGGTTTGCCGGCTTGTTTTACGGCGTCATCCAAAATCAGCTGCGGGCAGGTAACAAGAAGAAGGCATTGTCATGGGTTGTCTTAGCCGTATTTGCCGGAAGCCTTGCCCGGTATTTCTGGCATTTCATAGCAGGTGTACTTTTCTTCGGAAGCTATGCACCAGAAGGGATGTCACCGGTTCTCTTTTCCTTCCTGGCAAACGGCGCAACCATGCTCGGAGCGGCAATTCTCTGCTCAATCCTGGCCGTATTAATTATTTCATCGGCACCGAGATTAATCATAAAAAAATCGGATGAAAGACTTCAAACTCAAAAGAATGCTTCCTAATAATGTCCGCCTCTCTGAAATATTTCAGAGAGGTTTTTTATATATCGGATTTGATTGATAAAAAGTTGTTTTCAGGAAGAATTATGGGAACGTCTGGTTTGGGCGTTCCCGTTCCAATACCGTTAAAAATGAGCTATTTATTATAATCTTACCAGTGTACTTGAAGTTTATTGCCATTTGGGTCATAAAAGTGGAAAAAGGCATGACCATTATCTTCTTTTATATCCTCGACCTTAACTTGATTCTCAATTAAGTGCTGATGAAATTTAGATAATTCTGGACTTGTAAACCCAATGCTAAATTCTTGTTCATTATCAATTGTAAAATGAGCAAAAGTTTCATCTTCGGTAGGAACTAAGATCAGTAAGAAAGGTCCTTCATTTACTTTTAAAATTGCAAGTTCTCCAGTATTGTTTAGTAACTGGAGCCCTAATACATCTTTATACCATTGGGCAGACAGCTCTAAATCTTTTACAGGAATTCTAATATAATGTACTTGTTCAATAAATGATTTACTCATAGAATTCTCTCCTTTATTTAATTTGGTATATCATATATTTCATTTTTACACAGCTTTTTCCTTCCCCGTTTTTGTTTAAATGCCTTTAACGGAACAATAATCTTTCTAACCAAAGCCAATATATTAGGAAATTACTTCTGAAAAATGGGTATATTACTTAAAAAAGGGGAGTGAAGACTTTGGCCAATACATTGCAGGGAAATATTATCACAGGTGTTTTTGATGCGGAAGCCAGTGCCTTTGAAATCCAGAAAGTAAAAAGCTTCAGTACCCAGTCAGTTCTCAACAAAAATCAATGCGAAACTCTGTATAACTATCTATCCCTTCATGAAGAAGATGAGGGAGGGCAAATCATTACACTCTACGATCAAATGCCGCTCATGCTGACCCGGCAGGAAATATGCAGTCTGAAGAAAGATTTGGAGAACATTAAAAAGCTATATCAATAGAAAATCGCTTTGCAGCTTGCAGAGCTTTTTTTTTATGAAATAATTTTGACAAATTTGTGACAAAAAGTTTGACAAATTTGTGAACATAGTTAGAATATTAAATAAAAGGAGATGGGGAAATGACACTTCAACAGCAGCGCGTACTGCATTTTTTCAGGAATAGTACAGCAGCAGGTATTATATTAGGTTTCATTGTTTTTATATCAGGCTTTTTTGTAAGCGGCATCACAGGCGAGTATGTATTATCCATCGGCTTAAGCATTATGGTTTCTTCCATGCTGCTTTTCGGATTCGGATTTTTTATCAATGTAATGGAAGAAATGACAAAGGGAAGCAAGGGAATCAGACAATACAAATAAAACCGGCCTCCAATGGGGAGACCGGTTTTTTTGTGATGTCTAGCTCCAGCGCCGTAATCAAGGCGCTGGAGCTTTCCTAACTTAATGTGAAGCATGCCCAGAGGTTAACACCCAAATAGAACCAACTACAATTACAATTACCATAAATACGGCATAAATCATATTTATTAGATTCGTCTTACCGTCTTCACCTTCTCTTAAGTGCATGAACATGAACAGCTGCATGCCTGCCTGAACGACAGCCAGTGAGCCGATGATCCACATGATCACTTTAAAAGAAAGGTTCGTTTTTAAAGCAATTCCTGCTGCTGCAAAAGTCAGCACAAGGGAAACAACAAATCCAATGACATGGCTTATCGGGAAGCTTTTTGATTGATGATGTTCCATTTAAGCCACCAGTCCTTTCAGATACACAAATGTGAAGATAAAGATCCAGACTACATCAAGGAAGTGCCAGTAAAGGCCGATAATAAACGTCTTTCTTGCTGTGGTAGGGGTAAGGCCTCTTTTTAGAAGCTGAATGATGACCATAGTTGCCCAGCCGATTCCCAAAGTTACGTGAGCTCCGTGTGTCCCCAGTAAAACAAATAAGCTGGAAAGGAATGCACTTGTCTGCATCGTTGCACCTTCATGGGCATAATGGATGAATTCATTAATCTCCATGAAGAGGAAGCCTGCGCCTAGAGCGAGGGTAATCACCAGCCAGGTGATTAGCCCTTTAAGGTTATGCCGGCGCATTTCAAAAATGGCAATGCCCATTGTAAAGCTGCTTGTCAGAAGGAGAACTGTCTGAATCATGACATCCTTGATGACAAAGATATCTTTATGTGTTGGTCCTCCTGCAAAGCGTTCATATAAAACTCCATATACTCCGAACAGAGTGGCAAACAGGACGATTTCAGCGCCAAGGAAAACCCAGAAGCCGAGAATATTCATGCGGTCCTGCTCAGTTTGATATTCAAGCGGCAGAGACGTATCCACTTTAGCTGACATGATCGTGCACCTCTCCTTCTGTTTTTCTCCACGCGTTTTCAATTCGGTGAATTTCTTCTTTTGAAACATGGAATCCTTCGTTGTAATCGAATGAACGGATAATCAATCCTGCAAATATGCCAATACCGGCAACAGCCGCAGCGATGTGCCACTCAAACACAAGGAGGAAACCAGCGATGCCAAAGATAACACCCATATAAATCGGTACCCATGAGTTGCTTGGCATATGAATTTCTTCAATTTCACTGTCATGCAATGTTAAGCCTTCATTCTTTTTCTTCATGTGCCAGAATGGATCAAGAGATTTCACTTCCGGCAGCTTCGCAAAGTTATAGAACTGAACAGGTGATGCAGTAGACCATTCCAGTGTTCTTGCATCCCATGGATCGCTTGAGATGTTTCTGTCCGCATAGCGGATGCTCCAGTAAATGTTATAGCAGAAGACAGCGAATCCGGCTGCGAGAACAATTGAACCAATGGCTGAAAGCATGAATAGAGGTGCAAAGCCTGATTCGGCAGAGTAAGTGTATGCACGTCTTACAGCTCCGTTTAATCCAAGGAAGAACATAGGCATGAATGTTACGTTAAAGCCGATAACGAATAGCCAGAAATGCCATTTTCCGAGTTTTTCATTCAGCATGAAGCCGAACATTTTTGGCCACCAGTAGTACAGGCCTGCAAATACCGCAAATACAACACCCGGAATTAATACATAGTGGAAATGGGCAACCAGGAATAAGGTATTGTGATACTGATAATCCGCTGCACCCATTGCCAGCATGACGCCTGTAACCCCGCCGATGACAAAGCAAGGAACGAATGCAAGTGCCCAAAGCATCGCAGACGTAATTTTTATGCGGCCTTTCCTCATCGTAAACAGCCAGTTGAACATCTTAACTCCAGTCGGTATGGCAATCGCCATCGTCGTGATGGAGAAGAATGAGTTAACTGCAGGTCCTGAACCCATTGTATAGAAATGGTGAACCCATACAACCATACTTAGAAGTGCAATTCCAAGGATGGAAAATACCATCGATTTATATCCAAACAATGATTTTCTTGAAAAAGTTGCAATGACTTCCGAGAAAATCCCGAAAGCAGGAAGGGCAACAATATATACCTCAGGGTGGCCCCATAGCCAGAAAAGGTTAGCCCAAAGCATATCCATGCCTCCGCCGGATACGGTAAAGAAGTGCGTTCCATATAGACGGTCAAACGTCATCAATGCCAATGCGACTGTGAAAATTGGGAAAGCCGCCACAATCAAAATGGATGTTACGAAAGTAGTCCACGTAAACATCGGCATTTTCATCAGTGTCATGCCTTTTGTTCTCATTTTCAAAATCGTGACGATAAAGTTTATACCTGTCATTAATGTACCGATACCGGCAATCTGAAGGGCAACTGCATAATAGTTATTACCGATTCCCGGACTGAATTCCTTGCCTGCAAGAGGGAAGTAGGAAGTCCATCCTGCATCAGGTGACCCTCCGATAACAAAGGAAATATTGAACAGCATAGCTCCGCTGAAGAACAGCCAGAAGCTTAGAGCATTCAGCTGAGGGAAGGCAACGTCACGCGCACCGATCTGCAGCGGAATGACAACGTTCATTAAACCAATCAAAAACGGCATCGCCATGAAAAGAATCATAATCACACCGTGTGTTGTGAAAATTTCATTGTAATGCTGGGAATTCAGGAATTCCATTTCAGGACGTGATGTCTGAGCTTTCATCAGCAACCCGTCCATCCCGCCGCGGAAAAACATCAATACGGCGGAGATGATATACATAATACCGATTTTTTTATGGTCTACTGTAGTCAGCCATTCTGTCCACAGGTATTTCCATTTTTTCAGATAGGTAATCCCTGCCACTGCACCGATCATTGTCAGCAAAATGGCAATCTGGGAACCTAGTATAAGGGGATCTCCCGTAATAAAAAACTCATCCCATTTAATGCCCATGATGGTCACCTCCATGGTTTACTTCACTGTCATCATGGCCCTTATCTTCGCCATGACCTTCAATTACATTCGGTTTCTCATTTTTATAATTATCGTCTTCTTCGAATGTCTTACCCTGATATCCATGACCTCTGTAGAGTTCAGGATTTGTATATGCCTTAGAGTCAGGATCGGCATGATTCACCCATTCCAAATGAGTATTTGAATAGGTCAGCCTTCCTAGATGAGTAGGCTTCAGCAGCCCTACATATTCTTTCTCTGTCAATTTAGGCGCTGTATCCTTAACATCTTCAACCCATTGGTCAAAATCTTTCTGGGTTTGAGCGAGCACTTCAAATTTCATATCCGCATAGCCGCGGCCGTTAAAGTTCGTATTTTGACCTTCATATGATCCAGGGTTGTCTGCAAGAAGATATAATTCTGTTTCCATTTTCGGCATGGTGTACTTTTGTCCGCCAAGTGCAGGCACCCAGAAAGATTGCATGGTGCTTGCAGAAGTCATTTTGAAAAGTACAGGCCTATCCTCAGGAATATTGACATAGTTCACCGTCTCAATTCCTTCTTCTGGATAACTGAAAATCCATTTCCAGTCTGCAGATGTTACATGTATAGTAATTGGCTCTTTTTCTTCGTAGCCTTTTGGTGCTTCTTCAAGAGCATAAAGTGTTTTTACGGTCGGGATTGTTAACGCAATGACAATTAAGATAGGAATCCCGGTCCAGATAATTTCAAGGAGTGTGCTTCCATGTTCCTCAGGCGGTTCATAATCCTTATTTTCTGGTTTCTCACGATATTTCCAGACGATGTAGCCGAATAATCCAAATACGACTACTACAACAAGAAGCATCCAGATCAGGGACCAGTTAATTAATTCGGTAATGCTTCTTGCAACAGGCCCCTGCGGTTCAAACACAACCATATTGCAGCCGCTGAGAATAAGCATCGGCAATATAGCTGTTAAAGAGAGCAGCATTTTCTTCATCTGATGTTTCATCTCCTTTAAACAAAAACTATTGTTAAATAATTCACAAATAATGTGCGTATTTTCACAAAGATACCAAAAAAATATATAGCTGGGAAAAATGCACACTCTTGAAACACTTATTTAACTTAGTTATCACTGTGTAAATGATATTAACATAAGCAATTGTGAAAAGTTGTGACAAAAGTGAGAAGGAAATTTATGTAAAGTGTTTGGACAGCATTTCATTTTCTGCAAATAGCATTGTTATTGGGTTTTGCGCCTTATATTTAAATCTTGAACAAATTTTGAACTTTTGGTTTTGGTATATTTATTGCCAAGGAACTCTTTATAGGGCTCTTTCTTATTAATTGAAAAATACAGAATAGTACAGTAACATGAAGTAAAAATAATATAGATAGAGACAGGGTGAGGACATGATTGATTTAAGAAGCGATACAGTCACAAAGCCGACTGAAGCTATGAGAAAAGCGGCTTATGAAGCGGAAGTTGGAGATGATGTTTATGGAGAGGATCCTTCAATAAATCAACTGGAGGAGACAGCTGCTGAAGTGCTTGGAAAGGAAGCAGCTCTTTTTGTAACAAGCGGCACACAGGGAAACCAGATCGCCATTTTAACACATTGCCGCCCTGGCAATGAAATTATTCTCGAAGCAGAAAGCCATATTTTTTATTATGAAAGCGGAGCTCCTTCTGCTTTTGCCGGCGTCCAGACAAGAACGATAAACGGGACAAGAGGGGCTATGGATCCCTCTGATGTGGAGTATGCCATTAGGGGAGAGGATCAGCATTTTCCTGAAACAGGCTTGATTTGCCTTGAAAATACGCATAATAGAGCCGGCGGTGCCGTTATACCGATTGATAATATGAAAGACATTCATACTATCGCAAAAGTAAATAACGTTCCTGTACATATAGATGGCGCAAGAATATTCAATGCCGCAGCAGCACTGAACCTGCCGGCTTCAGAATTAGCTAAGCATTGCGACACTGTCCAGGTATGCCTATCCAAAGGGCTTGGTGCTCCCGTCGGATCCATACTGGCAGGAAATAGAGATTTCATAACAGCCGCCAGAAAGTGGCGCAAAAGACTCGGCGGGGGACTCCGCCAGGCAGGCATCCTAGCTGCACCAGGCCTTATTGCATTAATTCAAATGAGAGAACGTCTGGCAGAGGACCATGAAAATGCCCAATATCTTGCACAGCAGCTTGGCCAAATTAATGGCATTGAGATTGTAAACCAGGTGGATACGAATATAATTGTGGCAGATGTGAAAAATCTAAAGATGAATTCATCGGAATTTGTTGAAAGATTGAAAGCTGAAGGAGTCCTTTCAGGAACTTTCGGCCCTAGTTATGTGCGTTTTGTTACGCACTATGATGTGAACAGAAACCAGCTTGAACAGTCCATTACAGCGATTCAAAAAACAGCTGATCAAATCATTTAACCAGATAAAAAACGCATGTCAATCCGGCATGCGTTTTTATTTTTAGAAATAATATCTCTGCAGTAGAGCTGCAGTATAGTGCTGGGAGTGCAAATGACTCGGATGCCAAATGCTGTGATAGGGATATCCTTGTTGAATAGGCTGACACCAGGGCCCATACTGCACCTGGGAATATCCGTAATAATGGGCACCATTCATGCCGGTAATAATATATTGCCTCAAAGAGAATCCTCCTTCTCATCTTTTATAAATAAACTATGCAAAACCTTTTAAAGTGGCCTTTAAGATGAGTGCTCAATTTTCCACCTATACTTTTCGTCTTACTCGGTATGATAAAAAAGTAAAACTTACACTTTTTAAAGGAGAATAAGACCATGTTATTAAAGAAAAACTTTCTTCTTGGTGTTTTCCTTATTCTAACGCTTGCTGCATGTAATAATACTCAGCAGGGCATGGATACAGGGGAATTAACCGGTGATGACCTTAAAGAAATTAGCCAGCCTAATAATGTGAATGTGGACAGAGAAAGACGGGGAGCAGCTCCGCTTGAATTACAAAAAGTAAATAATGGGTACCTTACCATTGATCCCAACTCTTACAGCACTGCAACACCAAGTCAGGATTTCCCTCATAGCCAATTAGCTGATGATGGCGGCATGCCATTATACCAATTTGGAGAGGACAATCAGCAAAATCAGGGAATGGAAGGCGGACAGGCTGAAGGGCGTCAATTTGCTCAGCCGTTTGGACAAGAGGGCCAGCAGCCGCAAGCACCTGCACAAACCCCTCCGCAGGAAGGGGCTGGCCAGGCGCCTCAAGGACAAGGTGAACAGGCACCAGCTGCTCAAAATGATGACATAAACAACTTTGAATCTAAAGTAATCCAATTAACAAATGCAGAACGGGAGAAAAATGGGCTTAATGCATTACAATCAGATAAACCGCTAAGTGGTGTGGCACAGGCGAAATCAAATGATATGCAGCAGAAAAATTACTTTTCCATACAAGTCCAACTTATGGTTCGCCATTTGACATGATGAGGGATTTTGGAGTCAATTACAGTACCGCAGGCGAAAATATTGCCATGGGGCAGCAGACTCCTGAACAAGTGGTACAAGCATGGATGGAAAGTGAAGGTCATCGGAAAAATATATTAAACGGCACCTTTACGCATATTGGTGTAGGATATACTGATGACGGATCTTATTGGACACAAATGTTAATAGCGAAATAAAGTAAAACTTTAATCAGTGGGGCTCCCCCACTGATTGATAGTTGAGGACCACAGGAAGTGGGTCACAAAGACGTTGCCACAGGACGTGGTCTTAGTCTTTGTCCTTATTTGCCTGTTAGACTGCGAAAAAAGGAAATCGGCGCATTAGCCGATTTCCTTTTTGTTTATTAAAGGTTCAAGCTGAGTTTTTATATCATCAAGCAGTTCATGGATGGTTATTTCTGTATCTGTTTGCCCTTTATCAAGAGCAGATTCCAATAGCTTTGCAAAATCACTAAAGTTAGATTTCATAATAGACACCTTCAAACAGCAATGTATTTTATGACTCTATTCCCTGTTAAGATTTTTTAAAACTCACTATATACTATTAACCGGTAAGCTGAGGCGTGAGAAAAATGAACATTCATTCAACCTGCATTTTTGCATAAATGATTGATCTCTCGGAAAGCCGGGTATTAAATACTGATAATATTTTACGGCTGCCCCCATACCTGTCATTTGAACAGCGAATAGTATAGCAGGAAAGAGATTATAAAGATTACTGTGTTAAAATGGAGGTCTGGTTATGAGATTGGTGCAAATGGATATTGATCAGCTATTGGAATCTACATCTGAGATTGCCGAAGAAGATCTTGGCTATATGATCAGACAGGTGGAAATTGATCATTTATTAGAGCGTACCCAGGATTGGTAATATATAAAAGAAAACTCCCCTCAGCCAGAAGCTGAGGGGAGTTTTTAGGCCGAAAACGTATCTTCTTGTGAATGAGTCCTTAATCGCAAAGTTCTCCTGGAAGATAGGACTACACCGAGAATCACAATCCCCCCGCCAATTATCTGATACAAATACAATTTTTCATGTGTAAAACACAAGGCGAAGATAATAGCGAAAACAGGAAGCAGATTCAGAAAAACCCCCGCTTTGGCTGCTCCGATTATGTGAACTCCAATATTCCAGGAAAGAAAAGCCATAATGGAAGCCAAAAACCCAACATACAGCAAGATCCCTATAGAGGGAAGGGTGAAGACAGGTTTTGCTGCCTGCAGCCACAAATATTCAACCAGGCTTAAGGGTACCAATAGTAAAATGCCAAGAAAAACTGAAATATAAAAAGCAGATAGCAAAGGCAGCACGTCTGCATATTTTTTGCCAATCACAGAATACAAAGCCCACATAAAAACCGCTGCCAAAACGTAAAGATCCCCGGCATTTATTTTCCATGAAAGAAACACTTCAAACGATCCCTTTGAAATGACAAATATAATCCCAAAGACTGACAGGATGATTCCTGCTGCCTGGTGGGCCAAAAGCTTTTCTCTTAATATAAATACGGCTAGAATGGCGATAAAAAGCGGAGTTGTACTATTTACGACTGACGCATTTATAGATGTGGTGTATTGCAGTGCCACATAAATGACTGTATTGTAACCAGCAATACCAGTCACGGCCAAAAGCAAAAGAATCTTCATATGCTTCCTTATAATTTTCCAATCATTTTTTAACTGCTTTGTCATAAAAGGAGTTAAGAGAAGAAAGGCAATGATCCAGCGCATAAGGGAAAAAAGAACAGGCGGAAAATAATCAACACCAATTCTCCCTATAACAAAATTACCTCCCCATATCATATTAGCTAATATCAGCAATAAAAAGCCGTTCGTTTTGTTTCCTTCATCCTGCAATAATGAAAACCTTCTTCCTCTACTGTAATAAATAAAATTTTAACTCTAGCATCAAGAAAATTCATTAATTTCGGAAAAGTTTTTCTTGAAAATTTTGTAACTATTGGAAGATGGAGCGCGTCAACTTACTTAAAAAGGGGTGTCTATTATGAAAAATAAATGGCTTTTTCTTGGCGGTATTACATTAGTCCTTATCATACTGGCGTCTTTTTCATTCTTTAACAAACTAAAAATTGTCAGTACTCTGGCAGGAACTAATGAAGAATTAATTGTTTTAAACAATAAAGTGTGGGAGGTTACGTTTTCAAAAGAACTTAATCCGGCTAGTGTTAACAGTACCTCTGTTTATATTCTGAATGAGGAGGGAGAAAAAGAGCAGGTAAAACTCTCTCTGGGGAACAATAATAAATCCATTGAAATTCAGCCGCCCGATGAAGGGTTTAATCTGTATTCACCGCATTATACATTGGTGATCACAGATGATGTTAAAACAAAGAGAGGACAAAATCTGAATCAATCAGTAAAAACAGCCTTTAAAGTTATAAATACATTGCCGGCAATCGGCTCAAGAGAAAAATTGAACAGTTATTTTTCAAGAATGCTTAAGGAAGAAAGGACTTTCTTTTCCGGAAGGGATATAGCAGTAAGCGAGGAAAGCAGCAGTGCAAAGAGCTCAGAAGATTCTGCAGGAACAGATTTTTCGGGGACAAATGTGCAAGTATCGGGTATTGATGAAGCCGATCTGATAAAAACAGATGGAACGCACATATACAAAATCTCCGAAAATAAAGTCCAGATTATCAAGGCAGTTCCGGCAGATAAAATGGAACTGGAATCTCAATTAACTTTTAATGGAAACTTTTCTCCCTATCAGCTATTTATAGAAGGCAGCCAATTAATCATCTTAGGCCACAGTTATAAAGATGTACCTGAACACATTGGGAAGGCGTCTGCCGAAAAAAAGATTGCACCTGCATTTCAATCCGCCAAAACAATTGTTTATAATATCGAAAATAAACAAAAACCAAAAAAAATTAGAGAGGTAGACATTGAGGGCAGCCTGCTTTCTTCAAGGCTAATGGACGGAAAAGTATATTTAATAACAAGTTATCATCCCGAATATTGGATACTGGAAAAAAATGAAAATGCCGATCTGCGTCCCCGTTATTATGATACTGCCGAGAGTAAAGAGCAGCAAATTGTTGATTACAATGAAATAAAGTATTTTCCCGGTTCTCAAAATGCAAATTATATTAATATAGCTGTATTGGATTTAAATGCCGGCGGGAAGCCATTAGCTGTCACAAGCTACTTAGGCAGCGGAAATGAATTTTACATGTCCAAAAACAATTTATACCTGGCAGCCACCCAATACAATGATGAAATCATCGCAGACAGACAAATGCCGCATCCGGATACGAGCATCTTTAAGTTCAATATAAAAGACGGAAAAGTAGAATTCCAGACATCTGCAGAAATAAAAGGCACCGTTTTAAATCAGTTTTCAATGGATGAGTATAATGGAAACTTCAGAGTTGTGGCAACCAAGGGGGAAGCGTGGGATGAACGAACTCCTTCCTCCAATAGCCTTTACATTTTGGATAAGAATTTAAAACAGATTGGCCAGCTTGAAGACCTGGCAAAAGGGGAGAGGATTTACTCTGCAAGGTTTATGAATGACCGGATTTATATGGTTACTTTTAAGGAAACTGATCCTCTCTTTGTTATTGATGGCTCGAATCCAAAAAAACCTTATGTTCTCGGTGAATTAAAAATACCCGGCTTCAGCAATTACCTGCAACCATTGGATGAAAATCATCTCATTGGCTTTGGTCATGATACAAAGATTAGCGGAGGCAAAGGAGCTGGCAGCCAGCCTGTTATTACTACGGACGGTGTTAAAATATCTTTATTCGATGTAAGTGATACAAGTAATCCTGTTGAAAAGGATACAGAAATAATCGGAGGACGCGGCACCTACTCGCCTTTAAACTACGACCATAAAGCGCTTCTCGTTGATAAAAAGAAAAATCTATATGGTTTCCCCATTTCGATCTATCAGAATAAAGAAGGAAGCCAGTTTGAATCCACTTTCGACTTCCAGGGTGCGTTAGTATACAAAATTACTGTCCAAAACGGAATAGAGCTCCAAAGTGAAATTACCCATCAGACAGAAGAAGCAATCTATGAAGAATGGGAAGATGCAATTGAGAGGCTTATCTATATAGGTGATTACATTTATAGCATTTCACCTCAAAAAGTTGATGCCTATCATATAGATGGGTTCCAAAAAGCAGGAGAATTGAAGATAAATTAATATAAGAGAACTGGGCTTCTGGCTGATCCTATTTCTTAGGCTGTTTAAAGTTTGCTGCTATTAGCATATTATTTACTGAGTTGATTGGAGCGGAAGGTGCGAGACTCCTGCGGGAGTAGCGGGACAGGTGAGACCCCGCAGACGCGGAGCGTCGAGGAGGCTCACCGCCTGCCCCGCGGAAAGCGAAGCAGCCTGGAGCGGAAATCAACGGACAATATTTATGGCGTAAAACAACAATTTATATGAAGAGAACCTTACTTAAAAATCCTGAAGAATAAACATTGGAAGTGAATTTCCATATTTTTTGGATTAATCTGCTGTAAAAGGGCTAAGATAAAATATATAGTATATAAATATAATTATAAATGGCTGGTGAGAATATGAACGGCAGCAGTATTCCTAAATTAATATCGTCCGAAATGGCCATGCTCTGGAACACCTATATAGCAGATACAGCAGCAGTCTGCTGCATAAAGCACTATATAAAAACTAATGAAGATCCGGATGTTCTGCCGGTATTGAACTACGCACTTACTATCGCGGAGGATCACATAGACGAAATCGCCTCACTCTTTAATACAGAAGAATTTCCCATACCTGATGGATTTAATGAGCAAGATCTGCACATTGACGCTCCCAAATTATTTTCAGACGTGACCTATCTAAGATTCATGCATCATCTGGGAAGAACTGGATTGAATGCCTATTCACTAGCTAAATCAGTTTCTGCAAGAAAAGACGTTCGCAGCATGTTTAAAAAATACTATGAACAAACCGAAAAACTTTTTGATATGGCAGCTGAGGCCATGCAGGAAAAGGGGATTTTCATTCGATCACCCTATATTGAATATCCTAAAAAGGTAAAGTATGTATCAGACCAACGTTTCCTTGGCGGGATTGCAGGCAAAAAACGGCAGCTTCTGGCTATCGAAATTGCCCATCTGGGAACGAATATCGAGTTATCCAATATTGCCAAAACTATGCTTTTAGCATTCAGCCAGGTAGCTAAAGAAAAAATGATAAGCAATTATTTCAAAAAAGGCTATGACATGAGCCTGGAGCATGTTGAATATTTTCTCAATGTCTTAAAAAATGACGATGTAGCCTATCCAAGCACATGGGATGGGTCCATCACAGACTCAACGATCACACCCTTTTCGGATAAATTAATGATGTTTCTGATCGCAAGTATAACTGCGGTCGGCGTAATGGACTTTGGAATCGCGATCGGTGCAAGCATTAGAAAAGATTTGGCTATCCAGTATGCTAAAATGATGATCAAAGTCGGCAGTTTTGCAGACGACGGAGCAAAAATGATGATTGACAACGGCTGGCTGGAAACGCCGCCTCAATCACTTGATAGAGATGAACTCAGAAAAAAATAGCGGTGAAGCATTCTTTTATAGGGGATGCTTCATTTTTTATGAGTGCCACTTAATAATTGGGGTAATAGAATACTAGCTTACAAAATAAGAAGGAGATGAGACCGAATGCATAAATGGATTCTTTCTTTTACCGCATGCGTAATGCTATCAGCCTGCAGCGCGGGTGAAGAGAAAAAAGAGGAAGCCGCAAAGAATGAAAACAGTAGCCAGGAATACAATGAAGCCACAAACACAGAAGGGGAAAAGAAGCCGCTCTCTATTGCCGAGCTGGATGACCGGATTGATGAGGGTATGAATATTGATACGTACTCTGCCGAAGTGCAGTCATGGGCTGAAAAGGGTCAGCTGGAAATGGAAGAAACAGTGGTCGTTGAAGATGAAAAAACCTCATCAGCTGATATTCTTCAGCTTGCTGATGGATTTTTAGGAGTGGCATATGACGAGAAAGAAGTTACAGAAGTAAAAATGTTCCAGTCTGCAGAGCATGCAAAAGAATATTTTGAATCACTTTAATGAACACTGGACCTTCTCCAAAGGAAGGTCCAGTTTCATTCTGGGCTGTTTACCATAATCGCTGCAACCTGCATTAATCGATCATAGAAAAGGACAGATGCAGGATTTTGTTCAAGCCCTGTCTCCTGAAAGGCCTCCTTCATACAGGCAAGCCATCTTTGCGCTCTTAATGGTGTAATTTCAAATGGAAGATGTCTTTGTTTCATTGCCGGCGGGCCAAACTCCTGGCTGTAGAGAGGCGGTCCTCCAAGAAATTGTGTAAGAAACATTCTTTGTTTTCGCTTAATATCCTCTATGTCTCCTTCAAAAAGGGGACTTAAAACTGGATCTGCATACACACGCGGATAGAACGCCTCGACAAGTTTTTCAATTGGTTCAGTTCCGCCTATTTCTTCAAAAAGTGTTCTAAAATCGTGCATGATTCTTCACCTGCTTGTAATTCATTATTTTATCGCAGTCTAACGGGCAGTAAGACCCCCACTTCAAGACTCAGAGGAATCAAAGGAGGTTAAGCGGGGATCAAACTGCCCGTAAAGGCCCGATTGGTGAGATACAGTGAAACTTGCCGATGCGCAGGCAGAGGCTTAGTTGAACCAATCGGGTTCGTAGTGTCGATTGATCGAAGCGTTAGCGGAGATCTTAGCGAAACTAGAACGCGACTAACAATCAGTGGGGGATAAGGAACACCCTCACTGATTGAAGTTTCACTTTATTGTCATTATATAGAAGATATTCTAGCTGAAATGTGATATAAATCACAGTATAAAATTATTCTTAGACAACCATCCGCCAAAACTTTCATGTTCAAGCATAAAATTTTGATAACTGAAAAGAATGTGAGAAAATTATCCAGTAATCCAATAGTTAAAATGAGGTGAAAGAATGGAAAATTTACAATCAGCTGTATCATTACATAACGGTGTCAAAATGCCTTGGCTTGGTCTTGGTGTTTTCAAAGTTAAGGACGGGGACGAAGTTGTCCATTCAGTTAAATCAGCCCTGAAAGCAGGATATAAAAGCATTGATACAGCAGCAGTCTATCAGAATGAAGAAGGTGTAGGCCAGGCAATCAAGGAAGCAGGCGTACCTCGGGAAGAGCTATTTATTACAACGAAAGTCTGGAATTCTAACCAGGGCTATGATTCTGCAATCAAGGCATTTGAAACCAGTCTTGAAAAGCTTGGTCTTGATTATATTGACCTTTACCTTATTCACTGGCCAGTGAAAGGGAAGTATAAAGAAACATGGAAAGCACTCGAAACTCTTTATAAAGAGAAGAAAGTAAAAGCAATTGGTGTGAGCAACTTCCAGATTCATCACTTGGAAGATCTAATGAAGGATGCCGAGATAAAGCCGATGGTCAATCAGGTGGAGCTTCATCCTTTACTCAGCCAGTCTGAGCTTAGAGACTTCTGCAGAAATCAGGAAATTCAGATAGAAGCATGGTCACCACTCGCACAAGGAGAGCTTCTTGAAAACGCAGTATTGAAGGAAATTGCCCAAAAGTACGGCAAATCGGTTGCACAAGTTATCTTAAGATGGGATCTTCAGAACGGAATTGTTACTATTCCAAAGTCAGTAAAAGAACATCGCATTATTGAAAATGCTGATGTATTTGACTTTGAACTTTCTTCAGATGATATGGACAAAATCAGCAGCTTAAATGAAAATAGACGAGTAGGTCCCGACCCTGACAATTTTGATTTCTAAATAATACAGCAAACCGGCAGGCAAATAGCCTGCCGGTTTCCTTTTACTCCTCAAAATAATCCCGAAATTCTTCTGTATCCGTTTCCATTTTATTCTTGTAGTAAGGATTATCTTCAGTCGAATTTTTCGGATCAAGATTGGTCTTTATCACAAGTGTCGGCCCCGAAGTATGCCCGGCAATCATCCTATCATCCAATTCTTCGAAGTCCGGCATCTTTTTGCTTCCTGGTTTTATTGGATCCATGGCTGCACCTCCCATTCCATAGCGTGCAATGAGCAGGTACAATTTATTCATTATAGCCTCTTAAGTACGAAAGAATGTTTGCACCTGCGGAAAAAAGGATATTAGTGAAGAAAACTATCTTTGTGTTACATAAAGTGAAACTTCAATCAGTGGGGAGTGCTTTTCTCCCTGCTGATTGTTAGTTGAGGCCCACAGGACAAGGAAGGCTTCGGAGCATGAGCATCGCACGACCAAATGCGACAGCTTTTGGGAGGACGTGGCGTTCTTAGTCTTTGTTCGCTTTTCGGCCTTTATGGGCAGTTTGACACCCACTTATCCTCCATTGATTCATCAGAATCTTGATGTGGGGGTCATACTGCCCGTTAGACTGCGATAAACCTACCCTGGTTTTTGAAGTGGAGGAAGATAAATGAGTATTTTCGAGAATATTTTAGATATCCTGGAGAAAAAGGGGGCTATATCCATTCCTTCTCTGCTGGATGAAATGAATAGGCCAAGCAATTTTCAGAGAACCGGCGCAAAACCTGTTGAATTAGCACATGTGAAGTCAGTCATCAGCAGGAAAAGAGAGCTTTTCCATATAAAAAACAATATTGTCACGATTGATCCTGATAAAGATCCCATCCTTTTGAGCGTCAGCCTCGGCGGTTATCCGGGGCCATGGTACAAAATTGAAGTGGATTTCATCAATGGGCGTTTTGTTTATTTTGAATGGCATTTAAGTAATTTTTCATCAAGAAATGAGCTGCCGACAAAGTCAGGAAGCATTGAAGAATTTAAAAAAGAATTATACCGGCTGAAACTTTGGAAGTGGCAGAAAGAATACAAAAATCCGGGGATGTTAATGGATAGTGTGACATGGTCCATAAAGCTGGTCACGAAGGAAAATAGTTTTGAGAGTCAGGGGATACAGTCTTTCCCTAATGGCTGGGAAAAGTTTTGCATGGCACTAACGAATCTGACAGGAAAATATATTTGTTAAAAAGCTGCTGCTGAAAAACTGGCTGCAGCTTTTTAGTTTTCTGAAATCATCTTTAGAACAAAATTCTTATCTTCCTCATCAATATACAGGCAATATTCTTCTTCCTCTGTTATATCCAGCAGCTGCTGAAGTTCTTTGGGGATATGGATGGAGCCATTTTCCGAAATAAGTCTTTTATTGTGGGTTGATTCCAAATTGGCTCTTTCAATAATTATCTGATCATGATCGAAGCGAAGATCAGCCAGTTTTCCCGGCAAAAGACCAAATTGGCTGCGCCACTTGCTGGGAAGAAGAATTTTACCCGTTTTATTGAAATTCTTGCACTTGTACATTGTCAGCATGCTGATCAGCTCCTTCTATGCTTGTTAATCTATTGCACATATTGGAACTTTCAAAACACGAATTTCACGCAATATCGAAAAAAATTCATTGGCTCCCGTAAATAGGATGAATAAAATTCCTCTAAATACAAAACCTTTAAAAAAAGGTGGGGTAAGATGAAAAAGAAGCTATATTTGGTGCTGATAATTATCCTTTCCTGGCTGACTGTTCCATTTATAGGCAAAAAAGATTTTAAGCGATTTTATCCTTCTGCTCTATTTATGGGGTTTTATGTATTAATAGAAGGGATTATAGCTGAAAAAAACAAATGGTGGACGATTAAGGCAAGATTTCATCCCAAGCTTAGTGGTGAACTGCCATTAGTATTAGGACCTTTTTTTGCAGGGTCTATATGGATATTAAAATTAACCTATAGTAAGCCGTTACTGTATTTACTTCTAAATGGGGTGGTCGATGCCTTTTTCGCCTATCCTTTTTATACTTGGTTCAAAAAGATCGGAATATGGAAACTTCGGCGCTTTTCACAGATGAAGCTGTTTATGCTGTTTTTGCTGAAGTCAATCTTCATGTATGTTTTCCACCTCATCTTTGTGGATAAAAAAACAATATCCAGGTTTGCGAATGGATCTAAAAAAACCATTATGAACAAGGGAGAGGAGAGATGAAAATGCAAAAAAGAAAAGACGTTTCCTGTACGGATGATAAGGATATTCTCCATCATCTAATGGAAGAACAAATTGCTTATATATGTGTAGAAGAAGAGGAAGAACGGATGAAGGAAGAAACGATGAATAGCGTCAATAGCGATTAGGATACTTACCGGAAAGAGGTTTAAGATGAAGAAATTAATGATCAGCCTTATGGTATTGATGTTCTTATCAGAATACATTCCCATTCGGGCAATCACTGTAGAAGCCTATGCAGAGAGACCGGAACCAGCCTATGCAAAATGGGGCAGACTTGCTATGCAGACAGCAAAAGAGAAATACCCAAGAGCTAAAATCCTTGACTACCTGCATATCGGCAGAGAAAAGAGACAAACCACAGAAATCGAAAGGTTTAAGCTATGGATAGAGGATGGCGGCAAAGAGTTCGGTTTATACATTGATATTGAGTTTGATTCACAAACGGACAGAGTTGTCAGGATCAATACGCGGAAATCAGCTAATTAGCTCGCTCAGAAGCAAAGTGGGACTTCACCAAGGTGAAGTCCTGTTTCCTTTTATCGCAGTCTAACGGGCAGTAAGACCCCCACTTCAAAACTCAGAGGAGCCAAAGGAGGATAAGTGGGAGTCAAACTTCCCAATCTAGCTGCGGCTCCTAGGGGCTCGCTTTATAATGTAAAGGCCCGATTGGTGAGATACAGTGAAACTTGCCGGCGCGAAGGCGGAGGCTTAGTTGAACCAATCGGGTTCGTAGTGTCGATTGATCGAAGCGCTAGCGGAGATCTTAGCGACACTTGAACGCGACTAACAATCAGTGGGGGATAAGGAACACCCCCACTGATTGAAGTTTCACTTTATCGCAATCTCAAATTTTGAATAACAATCAATCGAGAAGTCTGCATAGGGATTAGTGCTGCGAAACGCACAGGTGCTGATGCCGATCTGTCTGGCAGGCATTAAATCTGTATCCTGGTCGCCAATGGCCAAATCAATATGATATCGACGGTGCAGATATTCATAGGACTCCGGATGCGGCTTTAAAGAGAAACCATCAAATTCCGGGCAGATAACTTCTTCAAAATAGGAAGTAAGTTTCCAATACTCCAGCAGTTCCTCCGTTGATTGCCGGTTACGGTGGGTGACAAGCACGTTAACATTATTTCGCTCTAATATTCCCCTTACATATGGAAACAATGGCTTTTCATCATGCATAAAAGTTGCTTCCATTTGACGGAAATCAGCAATTTTTTCTGGAGGAACATCAAATTTCTGATAGGCTGTCCCGTTTTTCAGGGGCGTGAGCACTTCCTGAGGATCCAGCTCTTTGCCGGATATGCGAATAAAAGACCGAACCAAAGTGGGCCAAGTATCCAGAATCGTGCCATCTAAATCCCAGAGAACATTCATAATAATCTCCCTCCTTGCTATGTATTCATTGTATAGGCTGTGAGGAGGCAAAGGCAAATACCCGGCCATTTTACCTGCCGGGTATCTATTATCTCAATACATTAAAGTATCTGGCTTCAGGATGGGCAAACACCATTGCAGATACAGAAGCCTCAGGTTCCATCATGCATTCTTCAGTAAGGTGAACACCGATATCCTCTGGCTGTATAAGCTTAAACAGCTTTTTCTGGTCCTCCAGATCAGGGCACGCAGGATAGCCATATGAAAAGCGCTGCCCCTGGTATTTCGCCGCAAAACGGTCCTTCATCGTCATTTCAACCGGATCAGGGAACCCCCAGCGATCGCGGATCTGGCGGTGGATCAGCTCAGCAAGGCCTTCAGCCGTCTCCAAGGCCAGCGACTGCAGGGCATGGCTTTCCAGGAATCTGCCTTCGGCTTTTAAACGATCTGCAATAGCGCGTATTCCTTTCCCGGCTGTCACAGTAAAGAAGGATACATAATCCATTTGACCGCTTTCTTTTGATTTAAGGAAATCTGCCAGACATAAGAATGGCTCTGTTTCCTGTCGAGGAAACTCAAATGTCTCGATGACCGTTTTTTCGTCTTCAGCATAGATAAACACCTTATCGCCGTCTGACTGGGCAGGGAAGAATTGATAAACTGCTTTTGGCTCAATCCAGTTTTTCTCTTTTGCTTCAGAAATCAGTTCATCAACCATAGCGTTAATTTTAATGGCTTTTTCATCTTTTTCCGCAAGCAGCTTTTGCAGGTTTCCTTTTAAGCCAAGGTGATGGCCAATAAGCATCTGCTTGTTAATATAGGGTTCAATATGTGATAGGGAATAGGTTTTCAGCAAATGCCTTTTTAAATCTTTTGGAACAAAAACTGGCACCTTTGTGCTGACGGTCGGTTTTGGCTTTACTGCAACCGCCACTGATCCGCGGTCATATGGTACCGCATTAAGCGCTGCTGCCTGTTTTTCTTCCTGCTGGATTCGCAGCCTCTCAGCCTCTTCAGGCTCCTGAAGCTGATTGGCTAAAGAGAGACCGTTCATAGCATCCTTGGCATACAGCACGAGACCGTCATATTCCTTTGAAATTTTAGTATCCGTGAATTTCCTTGAAAGGGCTGCGCCGCCAACTAAAATCGGAATATCAATTCCAGCCTGTTTCATGTCGTGTGCGGTTATGACCATCTGCTGTGCAGATTTAACAAGCAGACCTGAAAGGCCAACCATATCCGGATTCTCACGCCTGATGTTTTCAATCAGTTCAGCAGGGGAGACTTTGATTCCCAAATCTATCACTTCATATCCATTATTGCTTAAAATAATATCCACAAGATTTTTCCCTATATCATGAACATCACCTTTAACGGTTGCCAGGATGATTTTCCCCTTGGATGAAGATTGGGCTTCATCTTTTTCCATATGCGGTTCAAGATAAGCGACAGATGCTTTCATAACCTCGGCGCTCTGCAGAACCTCTGCGACAATCAGCTGATTATCATTGAACAATCTCCCGACTTCCTTCATTCCGTTCATTAAAGGCCCGTTAATGATATCAAGCGGAGCAGGGTATGCCTGGAGAGCAAGTTCGAGATCCGGCAGCAGCCCTTCTTTTGTTCCTTCAAGTATATAATAGGCGAGGCGTTCTTCAAGTGTCATATCCGGAAGAACACTTTTGCTTTCTTTTTTCTTATCCCGGTAAAAATCAGTGAAAATGGCAAGTGATTCATCAGTAGTTTCAAATAGCAGCTTTTCAGCCATTAAAACCTCTTCCTTAGATATGGAAGCAAATCTTTCGAGTTTTTCTGTGTTCACTATCGCATAATCCAGGCCTGCCTGGGTGCAGTGATAAAGAAATACAGAATTTAAAATTTCCCTGCCAACAGGAGGGAGGCCGAAGGAAACGTTACTGATTCCCAAAATGGTTTGAACCTCCGGCAGAGCCTCTTTAATAAGTCTGATTCCATCTACCGTTGCCTTTGCAGACCCGATGTATTGCTCATCCCCTGTCCCGACAGGGAAGACGAGGGGGTCAAAAATAAGATCCTGAGGCGGGATATGATATTTATTTACAAGCAAATCATGAGAACGCTTTGCAATCTCAAGTTTACGTTCAGCCGTAACACCCATTCCTTCTTCGTCAATCGTTCCGACAACCACTGCAGCACCATAGCGGTGAACGAGAGGGGCAATCGCCTCAAAGCGTTCTTCTCCATCTTCCAGATTAATCGAATTTATGATGGCTTTACCCTGTGAATAGGTGAGAGCTTTTTCAATCACTTTTTCATCTGTTGAATCGATCACGAGCGGAACTTTTATTTTTTTCACTAATTCCTTGATGAAATTCTCAACATCCTGCATTTCTTCACGATCTGGATCTGCCAGGCAAATATCAATAACATGGGCACCGCCTTTTACCTGGGCACGGCCTATCTCAGCAGCCTCCTCGAACTTTCCTTCTGCAATCAGTCTTTTAAACTTGCGGGAACCAATTACATTTGTTCGTTCACCGACCATTATGGGTCTTAAAGTTGGATCATCATAAATCAGAGGTTCAATTCCGGAAACTTTATGCAGGGAGTTCCCCTCATAATTCCTTGGTTTATAATCTTTAACAGACTCAGCAATTGCCTGGATATGCTCAGGTGTGGTTCCGCAGCAGCCGCCTACAATATTCAGCCAGCCTTCTTTGGCAAAACCCTCAAGCTTGCTCGCCAATGATTCGGGAGTTTCATGATACTGTCCTTCTTCATCAGGCAATCCTGCATTGGGATAGCAGCTGACTGCTGTGGATGCCAATCCTGACAAAGAACGGATATGGTCCTGCATGAATTCGGGACCTGTCGCACAGTTGAGTCCAACTGCCAGAGGCTTCATATGTTCAAGCGAAATATAAAAGGCTTCAATCGATTGGCCTGCAAGGGTCGTGCCCATCGGTTCAATTGTTCCGGAAACAATGAGCGGCAGTTTTATTCCCGTCTTTTTTGATGCCTTTTCAATGCCGATAAAACCAGCCTTCACATTCAGCATATCCTGACTGGTTTCGAGGAGAAGAAGATCCGCTCCCCCGTCTATTAACCCTCTGGCCTGCTCTTCATAAGCAGCTATCATGTCTTCAAATGTAGACCCGCCGGTAACACTCAGTGTCTTCGTCGTTGGTCCCATAGCGCCTGCCACATATCTCGGCCATTCAGGAGTTGATATACGGTCTGCAGCTTCTCTGGCAATTTCAACAGCAATTTTATTCAATTCATAAGCTTTTTCTTCCAGATCGTAATCTGCGAGAACAATGCTGGTTGCACCAAAGGTATTGGTTTCAATAATGTCTGCACCGGCTTTTAAATATTCAAGGTGAATATGTTCAATAACAGATGGAGCTGTAATATTTAGATTTTCGTTGCAGCCTTCATATTCTTCGCCGCCAAAATCATCCGCTGAAAGATTGGCTCTCTGAAGCATGGTGCCCATTGCTCCGTCCATGATCAGAATCTTCTTTTTTAGCTGTTCCTGCAGTGATGGTTTATACATGCTGTTTCCTCCTTGAAAGCCGTTCGGTTGTCTCACGGGCATAGTTTGATAGCTCGACAGTCATTTCATAGCGCATAAATGGAGTGATAAGGTAAATGCCATTAAACAGCTCTGCCGCTGCATCAATCAGCGACTTGGCAATGGCAATGCCTTCAGCGCCAGCTCGTGCTGGATCATCCTTTAATGAAGCCATCCTGCTTCTAATACTGTCGGAAATTTTGATTCCCGGAACTTCATTATGGAGAAACTCTGCATTCCGGCTGCCGGTAAGAGGCATCAAGCCTATATAGACAGGTGCTTTTAAATCCTTCACAGCCTCATGAACCTCAAGCAGTTTTTCTTCAGAGAAAACAGGCTGCGAGATGAAATAATCCGCACCGTGCTCCAGTTTCTTTTCGAGCCGCCCAACCGCTTTTTCCAATGAGCGGACATTGGGATTAAAAGCGCCTGCCACTGAAAAGGCAGCTTTCTGGCCCAGGTCTTTCCCTGAAAACGATAATCCTTCATTTAACTGCTTGATCATACTGATCAATTCAAATGAAGAAACATCATACACAGAAGAGGCGCCAGGAAAATCACCGACACGGGCAGGGTCTCCTGTTACGGCAAGAATATCATTTAAACCGAGGGCATGAAGACCCATTAAATGGGATTGAAGACCAATTATATTTCGATCCCTGCAGGTTACATGCACAAGTGGACGCAATCCAGTCTGCTGTTTGACAAGATAGCCAAGTGCAGAGTTGCATACCCTTGGTGAAGCAAGAGAGTTATCTGCAAGAGTAATAGAATCGATTCCAGCACCCTTCAATGCCTTTGCACCTTCGAAAAAGCGGGCAGTATCAAGCTTCCTTGGCGGATCCAGCTCAACAATTACCGATGGCCTTTCTCTGACAATATCCTGAAGAGGAGGGAGCTCTCTGGATGATTCCGGTTTCTCTGAAACTATAATTTTATTAACTGCCTTTATTTCTTTTTCCTCGATTGGCGGAAGTCCTTTTAATACATCAGCAAACGCCTTGATATGGTCAGGTGTTGTTCCGCAGCACCCTCCAAGAAGGCGGACACCCTGATTCCGGAATTCTATTGCGGACTGCCGGAAATATTCCGCATCACCTTCATAATGGAATTTGCCGTCCGTATAAGCTGGAATACTGGCATTTGGATATGCAGATAAATGGGCATGTTTTGGCAAAGGTACACTTTCGAGCGTTTTCAGCATATGATGGGGGCCAAGCCTGCAATTGATTCCCACCACATCTGCGCCCATGCCGTCAAGCTTTGTTAATGCCTCTGCTATAGGAGTCTGGTTCTGAAGAACTCCAGCTTCCTGAAGTGAAACCTGTGCGATAATCGGCAGATCGGTTTCTTTTCTGGCTATAGCCAGAACCGTCTCAAGTTCTTCTAGATCATAATAGGTTTCAAGCAAAATACCATCTACATCCTCAAGCAGCAGACAATAAAGCTGCTCACGGAAGCTTCTTTTAATTTCCTCCAATGTAATCATGTTCGGCTTGAATCCTCTGATCCCGCCGATTGTACCTGCAACATATGCGCGTCCCGCGGCAGCTTTTTTGGCAATCCGGGCTGCCGCACTATTAATCTCTTTCACAGAGTCTTCAAGCCCATACCGCTGCAGTTTCAGATAATTCGCCGCATACGTATTGGTTTGGATCAATTCAGCCCCTGCGCCTATGTACGCTTCATGGATGTGCTGGATCTGCTCAGATTGCGATAGATTTAATTCCTCAAAACAGCTGTCGGTGCCATAGGAGTAAAGAAGAGTTCCCATCGCGCCATCTGCTATGATGATTTCATTCTTTAATTTATCCAGGAAACTCAAAGTATCACCCCCGCTGTAAAATGGATTGCTTTGTTTGTTCGACTGCAGATAAAGCTGCATTAAAATCTTTTATAATATCGTCTGCGTTCTCCAGGCCAACAGAAAGACGGAGAAGACTGTCTGTAATTCCGCGCTGTTCTCTTTCAGATGCAGGCATGGCTGCATGCGACATTTTGGCAGGGTAGGAGAGGATGGATTCAACTGCTCCCAGACTTACTGCAAAAACAGGAATTTTCGCATTTTCCACAAATACTCTCATCGACTTTTCATCTTCAAGTTCAAAAGACAAGACGGCACCTGCATTCACAGCCTGCTTTTTCTGAATTTCATAGCCGGGATGTTCTGCAAAACCGGGATAATGAACTTTGTTTACTGCTGGGTGATCATGAAGGAAACGAGCAATCTTCTCAGCTGATTTCACAGACTGATCCAGCCTTACTTGCAGCGTTTTAATGCCTCTAAGAACAAGCCAGGCATCCTGAACACCCAGAACAGCTCCAAAGGAATTTTGGAGAAAAGCCAATCTTGCACCTAACTCCGGATCCTTCACAACAGCTAAGCCGGCTACGACGTCACTGTGTCCGGATAAGAATTTGGTTGCGCTGTGCAGCACGATATCCGCCCCTAAAGAGAGCGGTTTTTGAAGGGCAGGGGTAAGGAATGTATTATCCACAAATGTCAGGGCTCCATGCTGTCTTGCCAGTGAACTGATGGCCTGTATATCTGTCACCTTCAGCAGCGGGTTGGAAGGAGTCTCTACATAAAAAACTTTTGTGTTTGGACGGATTGCTTCTTTTACTTCCTCTAGATTAGTCATATCAACAAATGTGTGCTCAATGCCAAAACGGGACAGGACTTCTGTTGTCATGCGATAGGTTCCGCCATATACGTCTTCTGTAATGACCACATGATCTCCCTGTGACAAGAGGAGGAATGCTGTGGAAATGGCAGCCATTCCAGAAGAAAAGGCAAACCCTCTAATCCCTTCTTCAAGCTCGGCGATGACTTCTTCAAGTGCTTCCCTTGTTGGATTCAGGCTGCGGCTGTAATCATATTTTCCGAATGCATCTATATCTTTTTGATGGAAAGTGGAGGCATGCTGGATCGGTACACTGACAGCTCCTGTTTCCGGGTCGAACTTTTGATTATTGTGAAGTAATTTCGTTTGAAATGTGTAATTCGTACTCATCGTACTGCCTCCTTTAAAACCTTTGCAAAAGCATGTTGAAGATCCGCCTTCAAATCTTCTGCATTTTCGATTCCAACCGAGAAACGCAGAAGCCTGTTACAGACACCTGTTTCAATGCGGATCTCTTCTGGGATGTCCGCATGCGTTTGTGTTGCGGGATATGTTATAAAACTCTCGACTCCGCCAAGGCTTTCAGCAAAGGAGATGAGGGAGAGGCTCTGCAGAAAAGGATTCACCCAGGATTCATCCTGGACCCGGAAAGATATCATTCCTCCTTTGCCTGGATAAAGAACTTCCGTTACGGCAGCGTGGTCTGATAAGAAAGCCGCTAATTCCCGGGCATTTTTTTCATGACGTTCCATGCGAAGAGAGAGTGTCTTCATGCCTCTGATCAAAAGCCAGGAATCAAATGGGCTAAGGACTGCACCGGCAGCATTGTGGTTCATGGCAAGATCCTCACATAACTGTTTGCCTTTTGCGACAACTAAACCGGCAAGTACATCATTATGTCCTCCAAGATACTTTGTCGCACTATGGATGACAATATCAGCACCAAGCTTTAGAGGCTGCTGAAGAAGGGGGGTGTAAAATGTGTTATCAACGATCAGGAGAATATTATGCCGTTTCGCGATATCAGCTATTAACTGAATATCTGTCTCTTCCATGAGCGGATTAGTGGGAGTCTCCAGAAAAATAGCTTTCGTATTTTCGGTGATTAGCTCTTCAACATTTTCCGGAGTGCTCGTATTCACATATTTGCTCTGCAGTCCCCATTTTTTGAAGCCCTGTTCAAGCAGACGGTAGGTTCCGCCGTATAAATCCTTGGAAACAATCCACTCATCTCCTGATTTAAAGAGGGAAAGAATCGTAAGGATGGCAGCCATTCCAGAACTGCAGGCATAGCCTTGATCGCCTTCTTCAAGATCGGCGATCGCCTTTTCAAGCAGCTGGCGGGTAGGATTGCCTGTTCGGCTATAGTCAAAGCCAGTTGACTGTCCAATGCCTTCATGCCGGTAGGCGGTTGAAAAGTATACAGGCGGATTCACTGCTCCTGTTGCTGATTCGCTCCTGTTTCCGATTTGCGCTAATTTGGTGTCAATATTGTACATACTGGTAAACACTCCTTCTTTAAAATAAAAAAAGCCTTCTATAAGAAGAAGACTTTTTAATGTGAACAGCCATTCTTCTTATCTTTCAAGTTTCTAAAAAACTTGCAGGAATTAGCACCTTTTCAATCAAAATACGATTGCTGGTTGCTGAGGCGTCGTCGGGCCTTACCCTCGACCTCTCTGGATAAGAAATCAAATATTAAATTTTCTCTAAACTTTACTACAGTAAACCGTTAATAGTCAACACTTTTTTGAATATTTCATGTTATAAAAAATATCGGGCCAGGCATCTTGAGTCCTTCTGCCTAAAATATGATCTTGAACCAAAAAAACTTTCCATTACATTCTGGAAAGTTTTTTTAGGGTATTCATTCTTCAATCAAATCGTTAACCGACACATTCATTTCTTTTTCAGAATTTGCTTTTGTGTAAATGCGTGCTGTCTTAGTCTGCTCATCTACATGCTGAATGATGATCGGTATGCCATTTAAAGTAACACTGTGCATTTCAGCAGACTCAGCAATCTCTTTTGCTCTGCCTATATTCATGGAAAAACCTCCTGAATTTGAATAATTTTAATGTGCCTTAAAAAGACACATATTATTCTTTTAAAATGAGCCTGGCATAAACTGTTATAGGTAGATCGCTTTAAAGTTCAGAATATTTCCTTTATAATAATGAGGAAAATAATATTTCTTGGAGGGAAGCTATTATGCAAGAACATAGTCACTGCCGTCACAGATTTGCTGAAACAGATGGGCCAGCCGTTTTCCGGACAATTGATGGCATTGAAGTGAATGTTGCCGGCAGCTTATTCCAAAAATGTACAACATGCGGTCATTTTGATTTTCCCGTAGATACCAGAGAAGCCATTGAATCTTCCCTTAAAGAAAACAGAAAAAATACCAATGAATCGAAACAAATCTATATTAACCTGGTAGAAACTTTTTAAAGCCGAAACTTTTCGGCTTTTTTTATATGTTCAGTTATTTCTTATTTATAAATGTTTACCCATTTACAAATCATTTTATTAGAATAAGTAATTATTAAAAAATTTTTTTAATAGTTTTCCACTATATTCATGTTTTTATCTTTGTACAACTAGATTTTACGTGTTAGAATAGCTGTGGAAACGTTTTATCCTCTGAAAAATATTATTATTCGTAAAAATGAATTGTTAATCCCTTCTTATGATGGGTATTGTACTTTTAGAGAGAAAAAACGTATTGAATTATTCACTTACAAAACAGTTATGGAGGTAATTTTCCATGAAAAAGCCATTGAATGGTGAGGGACCTTTTGAACAGGGATTTCATGGCCCAAACCTTGGCTACGTTATTGAACTTTATGAAAGATATTTAGAGGATCCATCCTCGATTGATCCTGAAATGAAAGAGTACTTTGAAAAAAATGGTTCCCCTCTTACGAGTGAAGGAACGGTGCAAATGGCTTCATCTGCAAATCAGCCAATGAATGCCGGACAGCTTGAGAAAACACTTGCTGCTATTCGCCTGGCAGATAATATCCGCACATATGGCCACTTGGCTGCCGATATTTATCCACTGGGTAACAATAAATCGGAAATTGCTTTATTTGAACTGAGCAAATATGGCTTAACTGAAAATGACTTAAAAGAGATCCCTGCTGGTGTCATTACCAAAGATGCCACATATCCTTTACGCAACGGACTTGAAGCAATTGAATTCCTGAAGAGCGCTTATATGGGACCCATTGCTTTTGAATTCCAGCATATATTTGATGAAAACGAAAAAGACTGGCTTCGCCGTAAAATAGGGGCCAACAGCCACAAGCTGTCAATGCAAAAAGCGGAAAGACTGAAAGTTTTAAGAAGACTGACTGAAGTTGAGGAATTTGAAAAGTTCCTTCATAAAACTTTCGTCGGACAAAAGAGATTCTCCATTGAGGGTCTGGATACAATGGTCCCGTTACTGGATGAAATTGTTTCTGAATCCGTTTCTGATGGAGCAAAAACGATTAACATCGGAATGGCCCACCGTGGAAGGTTAAATGTGCTTGCTCATGTGCTTGGAAAGCCATATGAGATGATCTTCGCAGAATTCCAGCATGCCCCGAATAAAGAACTGGTTCCTTCTGAGGGATCCATCGGGATCAATTACGGCTGGACAGGTGACGTTAAATATCATCTTGGTCTTGATAAACAAATCAAAGATGAGAATACGACAATAGCCAGACTGACATTAGCTAACAATCCGAGCCACCTGGAATTTGTTGGTTCACTAGTGGAGGGCTACACGCGAGCTTCACAGGACAACAGAACAAAGGCCGGTTATCCTGAAGTAGATCCAAAAGCTGCTCTAGCCATTATCATTCATGGAGACGCAGCATTCCCTGGTCAGGGCATTGTAGCAGAAACACTTAATCTCGGACAGCTGACTGGCTATAATACTGGCGGTTCAATCCATATCATTGCCAATAATACAATTGGTTTCACAACCGAATCACATGATTCACGCTCTACCAGATATGCAAGTGATCTGGCCAAAGGGTATGAAATGCCAATTATGCATGTTAATGCGGACGAACCTGAAGCAGTAGTTGCAGCGGCAAGAATTGCCTGTGAGTATCGTGCTAAATTCCAGAAGGATATCCTCATCGATTTAATCGGGTATCGCCGTTTTGGACATAACGAGATGGACGAGCCTATGACGACGAATCCTCTTATGTATAATATTGTACGCAATCGCCCAACCGTGAAAGCGCTGTATGCTGAAAAGCTTTTAAATGAAAAGATCATCAGTAAAGAGGAAGCTGAAGGAGTCCATAATGAAGTGCTGGAAAAAATGAAGGCAGCCTATGAAAAAGTGCCAAAAGAAAAGAAGGAAGCTGAATTAACCGATCCTCCTGAAACTGTCGAAAAGGGTCTGCCAAAAATTAATACAGCCGTTTCAATTGATAAACTAAAACAAATCAATGAAGAATTATTAAAATGGCCGGAGGATTTCAAGGTATTTGATAAACTCGGCAAAATTTTACAGCGCAGATTGGAAGCGCTTGAAGGGGACGGCAAAATTGATTGGGGCCTCGCAGAAACACTGGCATTTGCAACCATCCTATCTGATGGCACACCTGTCAGACTGACTGGCCAGGATTCAGAGAGAGGAACATTTGCTCAAAGAAACGTTGTCCTGCATGATCATACAACTGGAAAAGCGTATTCACCTTTGCATAAGCTCTCAACTGCCAAGGCATCATTCGCTGTCCATAATAGTCCATTATCAGAAGCCGCTGTTGTAGGCTTTGAATATGGATATAATGTATTTGCTCCGGAAACCCTTGTTTTATGGGAAGCTCAATATGGTGATTTTGCCAATGCAGCACAGGTAATGTTTGACCAGTTTATTGCTGCCGGCCGAGCAAAATGGGGCCAAAAATCAGGTCTTGTCATGCTCCTTCCGCACGGTTATGAAGGACAAGGACCAGAACATTCAAGTGCGCGCCTGGAAAGATTCCTGACTCTTGCAGCTGAAAATAACTGGACAGTTGCCAATCTTTCTTCATCAGCACAGTACTTCCATATTTTAAGAAGACAGGCTGCCATACTCGGAAAAGAGGAAGTTCGCCCGTTAGTGATCATGTCTCCGAAGAGTCTGCTGCGCAATCCGACTGTCGCATCAAATGGAATTGAATTGAGCGAAGGAGAATTCCGATCCGTTATCGAACAGCCTGGTTTAGGTCAAAATCATGAAAAAGTGAAACGCATCATTCTTGGAACAGGAAAGATCACAATTGATTTAGCCGAAAACCTGAAAAACTATCCGGATCAGGATTGGTTCCATATTTTACGTGTGGAAGAAATCTATCCGTTCCCAATGAATCAGATCAAAGACATTTTAACCCGTTATCCAAATGTGGATGAAATTGTCTGGATTCAGGAAGAACCTAAAAATATGGGTGCATGGAATTTCGTTGAACCTAGACTGAAAGAAATCGCAGGCAGCGAAATCGAAGTCAGCTACATCGGAAGAAGACGCAGATCAAGCCCGGCAGAAGGTGACCCGACTGTTCATAAGAAAGAACAAGCACGCATAATAGAAGAAACCCTAACACGCAAGCAAGAAGGAGGAAATTAAGGTGGCAGAAATCAAAGTTCCAGAATTGGCGGAATCCATTACAGAAGGTACGGTGGCACAGTGGCTGAAACAGCCTGGTGACACTGTCAATAAAGGTGACTATGTTGTCGAACTTGAAACGGACAAAGTAAATGTTGAAATTATTTCTGAACATAGCGGAGTTTTACAGGAAATCAAAGCACAGGAAGGCGACACGGTTAATGTAGGTGAAACCATTGCTGTCGTTAATGAAAGCGGACAAGCTGCACCTGCTCCGGAAAAAGCGGAAGAAAAGCCTGAAGCAGCAAAAGCGGAAGAGCCTAAGGCAGAGGAGCAGCCAGCACAGCCTGCTGCTGAAGAAAAAACTGGCGGACAGCGTCCAATCGCTTCACCGGCAGCACGAAAACTGGCAAGAGAAAAAGGCATTGACCTGAGCCAGGTGCCGACAGCCGATCCACTGGGCCGAATCAGAACACAGGATGTTGAATCCTTTAAACCTAACCAGGCAAAACAGCAGGCTCAAACATCAAAACCTGCAGCAGCTTCCAAACCGGCTGAACAGGCATCAGGCGGAAAAGAAGTGGAACGGATTAAAATGTCCCGCCGCCGCCAGACAATTGCAAATCGCCTTGTAGAAGTACAGCAAACAGCAGCCATGCTGACCACATTCAATGAAGTGGACATGACAAATGTAATGAACCTTCGCAAGAAGCGGAAAGATAAATTCTTTGAAGAAAACGATGTTAAGCTTGGCTTCATGTCATTTTTCACAAAAGCGGTCGTTGCAGCACTTAAGAAGAATCCTTACTTAAATGCTGAAATTCAAGGCAATGAAATCGTTCTGAAAAAATTCTATGATATTGGTATCGCTGTTTCAGCTCCTGAAGGTCTTGTCGTTCCGGTTGTCCGTGATGCAGACCGCAAAAACTTTGCGGAAATCGAAAAGGATATCATGGACCTTGCAGTGAAGGCAAGAGACAATAAGCTCGCTCTTTCAGATCTGCAGGGAGGAAGCTTCACCATCACAAATGGCGGTGTATTTGGCAGCATGATGTCTACGCCAATTCTGAACGGACCTCAGGTTGGTATCCTTGGAATGCACTCCATCCAGCTGCGCCCGGTTGCGATAGATGCTGAAAGAATGGAAAACCGTCCAATGATGTACATCGCACTATCTTATGACCACCGCATTGTTGACGGAAAGGAAGCTGTAACATTCCTGAAACGCGTCAAGGAACTGATTGAAGATCCGGAAAGCCTTCTTTTTGAAGCCTAATAACTAATGAAACCAGAGTGGAGTTCCGCTCTGGTTTTTTTAGGAGCATACGAAACTATAAAAATGAACGTTATTAATAACTCTGTGAAGAGTGTCTGCATCCAGCTCCAGCGCCTACCCCTCGAGGTGTCGGGGGTGAGCAAGGCGCTTCCGCTTTCTTTATGGAAAATTATTTGCATTAAGGAAACAAAGTACAGGTTATGAATAGTATATTAAAAAGCAGGTGATAACCTTGAAAAGAAGGCAAATGAAAATTCTGCAGTATAGTGCGGTGTTAAAGAAATTAGGGGTTATAAGTGAAGAGGAATTTGAAAATATAAAAAAAGCAAACAAACTTACAGCATACGTCCGAAGATAATAAAAAAAGCGGGAATAGCTCCCGCTCTACATATTCACTAAGTATTTGGCTAACTAATATGGATTTTGAAATTTACTCTTTAAACGGTCTTAAGCCCCGTTTTTGAATCTCCGTTTTTAATATCCTAATCCATTCCTTTTCAGACCCTGACTTTAATGCATCACGATACGAGACGACCAGCTGCTCATTACTCATAATTTTCATTATGCATACCTCCTGGTTAAATGGATTGAATATTCTATTTTTTATTATTGTAAAGGTTTTTTAAGATTTTGTGAACCCTTTATAAAGAAAAGATTTATTACATTCTGGTGACATTTTTCTGCATATTCATTTCACACTATCAGACAGTAGACTGTGTTATACAGAAAAAGGTAAAATTTATATAACTACTGAATAAAGGGAGAATCTGCATATGAATGTGACGCTTGATCATATTGTCCACTTTATAAAGGCTGAGCCGGATGCTGCTGCTGCAAAATGGAGGGATCAAGGATATATGGCAATATCAGGGGGGAGCCATGAAAATTGGGGAACATATAACAGCCTCTTGTACATTGGGCATTCATACCTTGAGTTTTTATCGATTGAAAAGAATCATATTGCCTCAATGAGCGATAATCCGCTCATTAAACAGCTAACAGAAGAAATAAGAAGTGGAGAAGGAATCGGACAGCTTTGCTTCCGAACTAATAATATTGAAGAGCTGCAGGGTGAATTAACGGCAAAGGGCTTTGAGACCCTCCCAATCTTTGATGGAAGCAGAAAGAGGGCGGACGGAAGCATCCTTTCCTGGAAAATGCTCTTCTTAAAGGAAAATTACGACTATCAATACCCTTTCTTTATTGACTGGGGCAAGGAAGATGATAAAAGATTTGCGGAACTGAGACAACTCGGCCTAATTGATGAAAAGCTGGCTGCTAAAAAAATAGAAGCAGTCTATATAGCTTCTAAAGACTGTGAAAAATCTGCGGCAGCATGGCAGGAGATCATTCCAGCTTCCCGGGCTGATATTTACATAAGCAGTGACGGAAAAGACAAAAGAGCAGCCATTCTGATTGGTTCAGTTAATATCATCTTTTGCCAGCCATTATACGAGAATGGAATGGCAATGGAAGTTCTTCGTAAGAGGGGTGAGAAACCCTTTGCTGTTCAAGTAGCGCCAGGCTTTAACAAAGAACTATCACTATTTGAAGGTCTTTATTTTTAACGAGAGAGAAGTTTCAACTTAAACCTGCTGCCCTTTTTTAGGGCAGTTTTTTTATCTTATGAAAATTTATAAACTATTACTATATGAAAATATTGAATATTCAGCAATATGTGTTAACATAAAATGTAAGCGTTTTAAATCAGCATCTTAGAGAAATCTTTTGCATAATAATTAGATCATATACCAAGGAGGATTTCTGGATGACGGAATTATTGAATCTAACAGTAGGGAAGCTCCTGGAGGAGAAAGCCGGCCTTCACCCTGATCATGAAGCTGTAGTTTATGCAGATCGCGGGCTCCGAATGAGTTATAAGGAGTTTAATGATTATTGCAGGCTTGCTGCCAAAGGGTTAATGAAGCTGGGCCTTGAAAAAGGTGAGCATATTGCCGCATGGTCAACAAATACGCCGGAATGGCTTACGTGCCAGTTTTCAACAGGCAAGATGGGGGCTGTCCTTGTAACCGTTAATACAAACTATCAAGCTGCTGAACTCGAGTATCTATTAAAGCAATCTGACAGTACAACGATTGTACTAATGGAGAAGTTCAGAGACACCTCTTACATAGAAATGCTGTACAGCATCGTTCCGGAACTGAAAGATTCCGAGCCGGGGCAGCTGAAAAGCAAAACACTTCCTTTCTTAAAAAACGTTATCGTCATGGGAGAAAAGCGCTTCCCTGGTACCTATAGCTGGGAAGATATCATCAGGATGGGCGAATCGGTCACAGACAGTGAACTCGATGAGCGGATGCAAAGCCTTGACCCTGATGATGCCATTAATATGCAATATACATCCGGAACGACAGGCTTTCCGAAAGGGGTTATGCTAACCCACAATAACATAGTTAACAATGGATACAATATTGCAAATTGTATGCGATTAACTACAGATGACCGCTTATGCATTCCTGTTCCATTTTTTCATTGTTTCGGCTGTGTGCTTGGAACGATGGCATGCATATCCGTCGGCGCCACCATTGTTCCTGTTCAGGAATTCAGTCCTAAAGCTGTTCTGCAGACGGTCCAGGATGAGAAATGTACAGGCCTCCATGGGGTCCCGACAATGTTTATCGCAGAACTGAATGATCCTGATTTCAGCAAATATGATCTATCGACCCTCCGTACCGGCATAATGGCTGGCTCCAATTGCCCGATTGAGGTCATGAAAGGCGTAATCGAAAAGATGGGTGCCAGAGAAATAACCATTGCCTATGGCCAAACAGAGTCATCGCCAGTCATAACCCAGACTAGGACAGATGATCCTATTGAACTGAGAGTAGAGTCAGTCGGAAGGGCTTTGCCGAATGTGGAAGTGAAAATTGTAGAACCGGGCACAAATAATGAAGTCCCTGCCGGCGCTCAGGGGGAATTGTGCACAAGAGGATACCATGTCATGAAGGGATATTATAAAAACCCGGATGCTACAAAAGAGGCCATTGATGAAGATGGATGGCTCCATACCGGGGATCTAGCTGTAATGGAAGAGAACGGATACTGTAAAATCACAGGCAGATTAAAGGATATGATCATCCGCGGCGGAGAAAATATATATCCGCGTGAAATAGAAGAATTCCTGTATACTCATCCTCAGATTCTGGACGTTCAGGTGGTTGGGGTTCCTGATGCTGTATATGGTGAAGAAGTGGTCGCCTGGGTAATAGCTAAGGAGGGCTCTGACTTAACTGCAGAAGAACTTCGCGATTATTGCAAAGGGAAGATTTCACGCCATAAAATCCCCCGCTATATCGAATTTATAAATGAATATCCAATGACAGCTTCAGGAAAAATTCAGAAATTCAGATTGCGTGAACAAGCAAAAGAAGTCATTGAAAATGCTAATACATTAAAACAATAGGCATATGAAGCCTGCGGGAGAACTTCCCGCAGGTTTTTTCAATTTCCATCTTCTTTCGTTCAAAAGGCTTAAAATATCTCCTCCTCATAGCCAATGTGATAAAGCTTTTAAGAAATTAAAATGGTATTAAAGATATGGGAAAAGGAGCGAGAGCATATGTATGATGAAATGTATGTAATGGAAGCTTTAATGAAGACAAAACAAAAAGAAATGGATTTATTAACACCACACCATAAAAGCTCAAATAACAAATTAATTTGCAGGCTTCCGGTAATTAAAAATTTGGATGCCTGCCAATGCCAGGAATGACGGAGATGTTTCTCCGTCTTCTTTTTTTGAAAAGAATCTTCAGAAAATGATACTATAGTAAACAAAAGAGAGAACCAAGGGGGAATGTTTGCTTATGACTACGCAGAAATTGTTTGTATATGGAACCTTAAGAATGCATGAAACCAATCACTTTGTTTTAAAAGGAAGCCCCTGCATTGCCGAGCAGGCATGGGTATACGGGGAATTATTTGATACTGGGCTTGGCTATCCCTCTATGAAACCATCGCTTGACCAAAAAGTGTATGGGGAACTTTATGAAGTGCATTTGGATCATTTTTCCGATCTGGATGAACTGGAGGATTATATCCCGGGCAGAAAAGACAATTTATACGATAGGGTGGAACAGACTGTCCATACGGATAAGGGGGAAGTAAATGCACTAGTATATGTATCCTCCAGGGATGACCTGCTGGCAGAACCAATTCTTCACGGTGATTGGAAGCTTTACCAGCTTATGAAGGATAAGCCGGAGAAGACCTATTATTTTGCTTACGGATCCTGTATGGATGATGAACGATTTTGCGTGGCCAAGGTAGATCACCATTTCAAAACGATTGTCGGCGGGGGAATATTGGCCGGTTATTCGATGCAATACCTGTTTTCCAGGGATGATGGAGGAAGGGCAGATATTATAGAAAATGGCGGTGTCACTGAAGGGGTTCTATATGAACTTCCCTATGAAGCTGTTGAATATCTGTTCCAAAGGGAAGGTTTTTACGGACAATGGTACCGTCCTGCCTTTGTAAATGTTCAGGCAGAGGATAAATTGTACAAAAATGTCCTGACTTTTCATGTCTATAATAAAAAAGGGGAGCTGCCCCCGCCTGACCATTACGCTCTTGAAATTCTCCGCGGTGCAAGAGGAAGAGTAAGTGATGATTATTACAAAAAGCTTGAACAGCAGCTGGAAAAACTGGGAGTTAAGATTCGATTGGATGCATGATAACATACGACTAAAGGATGAACACAAGTTCATCCTTTTTTCTGTATGGCATGGTTATCGCTTTTTATACAATAAAAACAGATAAAAAATGAATTGGAGGACCTTACCATGCAGGGAGCAAAATTATATGAAGCACATCTAAACTCAAGCAATTTGGAAAGAAGCATCAAATTTTATGAAAACCTCGGCTTTAAAGTAGCTTACACGACAGAAGACAGAAAAGCAGCATTTTTCTTTCTGGGCGAAAATAAAGAGAACATGCTGGGCATCTGGGAAACAAAAGACACCCCTATAAGGAAAAATCATATAGCCTTTTCTGTTTCGCCTGAGAAGCTCCGGGGAATTATTCCGTTTTTAACCGAAAAAGAGATCGAGGTCAGGGAAAGCTTTGGCCTATCACCGGCAGAACCGATTGTCCATACATGGATGCCGGCTGCTTCAATCTATTTTTATGATCCGGACGGCCACTCATTAGAATATATCGCTGTTTTAGAGGGGGAGGCAAAACCTCATCTAAATCCAATGCACCTAAGCGAGTGGGAAAAACTAAGCTAAACCCTGCAAAATTTCATTTGGTGGTTTGAAACAGGCTAAGCGGGTGGTATATAACCTTTGCCATCATCTTAGAAAGAGGGTCATCAAAATGGAAATTTTAGCAGATAATGGCTTTTATGAAGTGGTATATGATAAGGAACATTATGATCATTTAGAATTTGTACGAATAGACCAGATCTGTGAAATTAACTATATAACAATGAAAAACACGTTAACTGGAGAAGTTTATACATTTGAGGCAGATAAAATCAGGCAGTTTCGGAAAATAATGAAGCTAATGCCAGCTGCTAAAGAGAATCTGGTTGCAGACAACCGTTCCTATTCATTATAATAAAGTGAAACTTCAAGCAGTAGGGGTTCTCTTTCCCACTGATTGTTAGTTAACCAATCGGGCCTTTACAGGCAGTAAGACTGCGATAAAAACTAAACATAGAAAATAATGCAGACTTTGAAGGAGTGGCAATAGTGATTCATTTAAACTGGCATGAACGCGAAACATTGAAAAAAGTAAAATGTGTGCACACAGACGCAGCAAAATACATTGTAAACCGGGCTTTAACAGCAGGGAATATCTATGATGTAAAAAATGAAACGGAAGAATTTTATTTCATTGTAGACAATTCCGGAAAAGTAAGCGGATTTTATAAAGACTACTTCCAGGATGCTTAAACCCACAAAGAAAACGGCCTGTTATGGGCCGTTTTCTTTTTACCTTTGTGTCGGGAAAATTCTGCGCACAGTTTGTGTAAATTCATCAAAAAATCCTTCTACTGGATGACCTGCCCGAATATCCTCTGAATATCCTGTCATTCGATCATAAAAGTCAGGGTTAACAGACACATATACATTATCGATATCCTGATCGACGGCTCTCACCTGATCTGAAATCTTACCCTCAACATCCTTAGTCAATTCTCCATTTCCATCATTTAAGCGTGCGGCCACATAGGCATTATTGTCAGTTACGATGACATTTGCTGATTCAACCTCTGGTATAGAGGTAATTTTATCGGCAGCTTTATCAGCAACCTTCATTCTCGGGGAATCATTTTGATTGTCATTGTCCGTTCCCGTGCGGGTAAGATCAATCCCCGGCTCAGTGGTGCGTCCATTTTCGCCATAGTTGCTGTCGTTCACTTTAGTCGGCTCTGTCAAGTCTCTGTTTCTCTGAGCTGTTTCATTCATATCATTATTATTCGTTGCACAGCCTGCAAGTAATGCTGCTGACAGTGCTCCTGCCATCATTAATTTACGCTTAATCATACACTTTCCTCCTTTTGATTTTCCCCCTTATCTTTCCAAGAATAGATACTGTTATTCAAATTTCTTTAAACAAAAAGAGGAGCATGGCATTAAGCCTGCTCCCCATGTCATTACGATTCTGACATAAACTGCACATGATCAGTTTTATCTTTTGTATATAATCTTCTTCCAAGCCATGATTGAAAAACTAAAAACAATCCGCCTGCAGTCCAATATAGCGGCAAAGCTGCAGGAGCATTTAAAGAAACCAGCATAATCATTACAGGAGACAATAAACCCATGAATTTTATTTGCTTTGGCGTTTGCGCAGTCATATTGCTAAGAGTGAACCGGTACTGAAGATAGTACACTATTCCTGCAATGATCGTGATCCAAATGTCAGAATGACCCAGATTAAACCAGAGAAATGAATGTGCCGCAATTTCCTGATTTCCTCTTATGGCATAATAGAACCCCATTAAAATGGGCATTTGAATCATGATTGGAAGGCATCCCGCCGCATTCAAAGGATTCACTCCATGCGATTGATACAAACCGAACATTTCCTGCTGCAGCTTTTGCTGCTCTTCCGGTTTTTTCGCTATTTTCAGCTTTTGCTGGATTTTATCAAGTTCAGGTTTTAACTTATCCATTTTTTCTTTCATCAAGCTTTGATTTTTATATTGTTTAAGCATTAAAGGCATTAATATCAGCCTGATCACGATAGTAATGAAGATTATGGCCAGTCCGAAATTGCCATGAAAGAAAACAGCCGTTCCATGTATGGCCAATGCAAATGGATTGACAAAATATTGATGGAAAAAGCTTGTTCCTTGTCCTCCTTGAGCCTGACAGGCAGATAAGAATATTGGCAATACGGTGATCATAGTAATGGCCAGCAACCGTTTTATTTTTCTCATTCAGGTCAAACCTCCCGCTATATTTTTTTATAAAATAGGGGAGAGGCCTTCCGGCTCATCGCTTTGATCGCCTTTTTTCAGGATCAGTTTTGCCATCCACGACTGAATCGAATCGCAAATAAAGGTCCGATCCATGCAAAACTCTGGAAGGTTTTCATATTCATTTTGTTCATTCCAGATATTTCCAGTACTATAAAAAGCATGCTTTATTTTCCAAATGATTAACAGCTTAGCAGCTAATCCAATGATATATGTTAAATAAAGAGTATATTCTGATGAAATAAAAGACGATTCAATTAATAGTTCAAAGATGTCAGTTCACCTCTATTCACATATTTAAGTATAATTGAATGCTGTATTGATAACAATTGCAGATATTGAACCATTTGCAAAAACTTATTTCTTGTCCATTCTATTGTCACTAAATAGGAATATAATAGGAAAAAGTATATATATATTAAGCTTTTATGATACACTCTATCAGGGAGATTAAATTATCTCTAGTTCTCTAAATGAATGGTGGGGTATTTTGTCCTTGTTAAAACAAAAAACAATTATTACGCTTGCCAAACTCCTTGTACCCTTATTCATTTTGCTGTTTGTCATGCTTGAAGCAAAAGGGATATTCACTGATTTTAATTGGGCTCTCCTTGAGCTTTATGTTGACCGGCTAACTGTCCGCCGAATATTTTTTATCCTTTTATTGGGACTGGCTGCCCTTTTTCCAATGTATTTTTATGATGAAATATTGCAAAGGCTTTTCAGAATTAGGGTTCCTAAAAAAAAGCTTTTATTTTATTCTTTATCTGCTAACGCATTCTCGAACTTTATTGGACTGGGAGGTGTGGCAGGGGCTACACTCAGGTCCTATTTTTATAAAGATTACCTGACAGGCAGTACACCGTATATTAAAATAATTGCCAAACTGTCACTTTTTTACCTTACAGGCTTGTCTATATTGTCATGGGTCGTCCTATTTACCGATTTACATTTGTATGATGATGTAAAGCTTATAAAACTCGCAGTCTGGGCTGTCGCCGCTTACACACCGCTGCTGCTGGGCGTTTACTTTTTTAAGTCGTCATTTTGGAATACAAAGCACATCAAAAAGGGGTTTGCAGGGGAACTGCTGACGGTTTCATTACTTGAGTGGCTATTTATTATTATATGTATCTGGGGAATTGCCAGAGCCCTTGAAGTATCGATTCCATTTTTTGTTTTGTTTCCGATTGTCATCATCTCTGCTTGTGCCGGTATTGCGAGTATGATACCAGGCGGAATAGGATCCTTTGACTTTGTATTTTTGATCGGACTGGAATCACAGGGTGTCCCATCAGAACTGGGGCTTTTGATTCTCATGTTCTACCGTCTCAGCTATTATATCGTTCCTGTGTTTATCGGCACACCGTTTATCATGAATCAGTTTTGGAATAACGGGATGCCAAAGAACAGCTTTAAAATGTAAAAGAGCCTTTAGGGGCTCTTTATTTTTGCTGTCTAGCTCCAGCGGCTACCCCCTCGAGGTCACAAGCCAATCCTCCCAAAAAGGCAAAGGACGCCTTTCCGTGAGGCTCGACTTGTGCTTGAGGCCCCCAGGATGGGGGTCATGCAGACGTTGCCACAGGACGTGGCGTTCTTAGTCTGCGTTCCTTCGTGGGCAAGGCGCTTCCGCTTTTCTTATTTACCAAAAAACATCCAGAATGTCTTTGTTAAATAAGTTCGTATCTATATTACATGCCTCCGCATCAATTCCATACTGCCAGCCTGCAATCAGTGAGTTATCCGGAGCTTCAGGTTTATATTCAGGAGCTTGTGCCTCAGCGGTGATTCCTTTATTCGGCGCTGCAGTCCATATATATGTGTTTTCAAGAAGGAGAGTGTTTTCGGCTGCAGCCTGATCGAAAGCTTTCCTCAGGGCCTTTTCCTTATCAAAAATTCCATAAATACCAGGTTCATAGGGTGATTCTGACATGGCTTGATACCAGCCTTTTATAAAAGAAGAGTCGACAGGATAATTAGGCTCGATATCCGCAAAAACCGCGACACCCTCGGGTATTCCCAGCTCCTTTGCCAATTGAACAGCTGCTCTTGCTTCACTCTGTCCATTTTCAAGGCCTGTTGCATCATTAAATCGATTCCATATCACGAGTAATTTAATATCATTGCCCTGCAGCAGTTCGGCTTCTTCTGGTGTAATGCCTGCTGATACACCTTCTTTTTCACCTAAATACCGTCCCCATACTTTAGGAGATCCAAAGTTTTCACGAACACAAGAAATCAAGTCGCTTGAAGTGAGACTTGCCGAGTCTACACCCCAAACGACTTCATCATCCCCAGATTGGCCGTCCTGGTCATTTCCCTTATCCTTATCGCCGCTGCTGTTTTCCTTTTCATTATCTTTTTGACCGGAGTCCTGATTTTTATCAGCCTTATTTTTTATCGTATTTGTTACATTCACATCCACATTTACTTCTATATCATTCGTAACATTATTATCAATTTGACTATCTTCACCATTATTTAAATTGTTGTCGATTGAATTATTCACATTGGCTTTATTGCCTTTGATATTATTTTTTACTTCATTCGAGATATCACTTTCATGGCTTTTACTATGGCCATCTGGAACGGTCTCTGTTTTTGGCGGCTCGGCATCCTTTGAATCCATAAGCGAAAAAGTAAAGAGCGAAATCATTACGGCAAAAAATGCGGTCACAACGAAAGGCAAAAGACCCCGTCTATCCATATCTCACAGCCCTCCTTGTCAGTTCATGACATCTTATGCTGAGGGCGGAAGGTTGGTGATTCCAGCAAAAGGGGAGCGAAGAATGGTTTCTTATTTTAAAATAATATCGCAGCTGCTGATATTCGGGAAATAACCTTGAAGCGTTATAACAGGATAGTATCGCTTGTTCAAAATAACGAACAAGCGCTTGAGAATGTGTAAAAAAGTCTTAAATGGGTAAATATCCGTATATATTCAGGCTGAAAAATTTGCTTAAGGCTTTGAACTTCACTACTATTAAAATAATAGGCAAATTTTTCATCCATTTAAGTTGAGAAAGATGGGAATGGGGGATACTAGCCAATAAAAGAAATACATAAGGAAGATTTGTCACAGGAGGTTGCGATTATGCACAGGGAATTTGCGGATGATAGTATAGCTTTGCATACTGATTTGTACCAGATAAATATGGCGCAGACTTATTGGGAAGACAATATACATAATCGAAAAGCGGTCTTTGAAGTATATTTTAGGAAGCTCCCTTTTGGGAATGGATATGGTGTTTTTGCAGGGCTCGAAAGAGTGATCGAGTATATTGAGAATTTCAGATTCACCGAGAGTGACCTGCAGTACTTAAAAAACGAATTGAATTATGCGGACGATTTCCTCGAATATCTTAAAAACATGACTTTTTCAGGAACCATTAAATCAATGGAAGAAGGAGAGCTTGTGTTTGGCAATGAGCCGATTATGCGTGTAGAAGCTCCGCTGGCAGAAGCCCAGATCGTAGAAACAGCACTATTAAATATTATAAATTACCAAACCTTGATTGCGACAAAAGCTACACGAATCAAAGAAGTCATTGGGGATGGGACAGCTATGGAATTTGGTTCCAGAAGGGCACAGGAAATGGACGCTGCCATCTGGGGAACAAGAGCAGCATATATAGGAGGTTTTGATGCGACATCTAACGTTAGAGCCGGCAAGAAATTTGGCATTCCAGCTGCAGGAACCCATGCCCATTCTTTTGTACAGGCATATCAGGATGAGTATACCGCTTTTAAGAAATATGCCCAGACTCATAAAGACTGTGTTTTTCTCGTAGATACCTATGACACGCTGAAATCCGGAGTCCCGAACGCCATTAAAGTCGCCCGGGAAATGGAAAGTCAAATCAACTTTAAAGGAATTAGACTGGATAGCGGGGACTTGGCGTATCTGTCCAAAGAAGCAAGGAAAATGCTGGATAAAGCCGGTTTTCATGACACTAAGATTATTGCATCAAATGATCTGGATGAATACACCATCATTAACCTAAAAGCTCAAGGAGCGAAAATCGATATTTGGGGCATTGGCACAAAATTGATCACGGCTTATGAGCAGCCAGCATTAGGAGCTGTTTATAAACTCGTTTCAATAGAAAATGAAGATGGCAAGATGACTGACACAATAAAAATTAGCGGCAATCCGGAAAAAGTAACCACTCCCGGCCTAAAGAAAGTATATCGGATTATTAACAAAGACAACCATAAATCAGAGGGAGACTATATTGCACTGGATCATGAGAATCCTCAAGCAGAACCTAGGCTTAAGATGTTCCATCCAGTTCACACGTTCGTAAGCAAATTCGTTACCAATTTCGAAGCGAGAGAATTGCATAAAGTGATTTTTCAGGAAGGGAAGCTTACCTATAAAGTTCCATCCTTAAAAGAGATGCAGAGCTTTGCAAAGGAAAATCTCAACGTATTATGGGATGAGTACCGCCGTTCTTTAAATCCGGAGGAATACCCGGTCGACCTGAGCCAGGAGTGCTGGGATAATAAAATGAACATGATCAGCCAGGTTAAACAAAATATAAAGAGCTGAAGCTATAGGAAGAGGGAGGAACCTGCAATGAATAGGCAAAAAGAAATTATGGAAAATTTAAATGTGAATCCAGCAATTGATCCAAAAAAAGAAATAAAAAACAGAATCCAGTTTTTAAAGGATTACCTTGTTAAAACGAATGCCAAAGGGTATGTACTGGGCATAAGCGGCGGCCAGGATTCCACTCTCGCCGGAAGACTTGCCCAGCTCGCTGTTGAAGAATTGCGAAAAGAAGGCAAGGAGGCAACATTCATGGCAGTCCGCCTGCCATATGGTGTACAGCAGGATGAAAAGGATGCCCAGCTGGCGCTTTCCTTTATCCAGGCTGACCGTGAGGTTGTATTTAATATTAAAAATGCAGTTGATGAAGTAAAAACCGAATATGATCGTATATTGCCGGAGGAACCGTTAAAGGATTATCACAAAGGCAATGTGAAAGCCCGCATGAGAATGATCGCCCAATATGCAATTGGCGGCCAATTTGGCTTGCTGGTTATCGGAACAGATCACGCAGCAGAAGCAGTGACAGGATTTTACACAAAATATGGTGATGGCGGAGCAGATATCCTGCCATTATCCGGACTGACTAAAAGACAGGGAAAGGCACTGCTTAAAGAGCTTGGAGCAGAAGAAAGACTTTACTTAAAAGTGCCGACTGCCGATCTTCTGGACCAGAAACCGGGACAGGCTGATGAAACAGAACTGGGTATTTCATATGATGAATTGGACGATTACCTGGAAGGAAAATCAGTAAGTCCGGAAGCAGCAGAAAAGATTGAAAACCGTTACTTCGTTTCCGAACATAAGCGCCAGATGCCTGCATCCATGCACGATAATTGGTGGAAATAAGCCCACACAAAAAAGGAAAATCCCTCGGGATTTTCCTTTACTTTTGAGCTAATTTGTTTGAAACTTCCTGTAAAGTGAAACTTCAATCAGTGGGGGTGTACTCTATCCCCAATGATTGTTAGTCCCGTTCTAGTGTCGCTAAGATCTCCGCTAGCGCTTCGATCAATCGACACTACGAACCCGATTGGTTCAACTAAGCCTCTGCCTGCGCGTCGGCAAGTTTCACTGTATCTCACCAATCGGGCCTTACGGGCAGTTTGACCCCCGCTTATTATCCTCCATGGATTCCTCTGAGTCTTGAAGCGGGGTCTTACTGCCCGTTAGACTGCGATAAAATCTCTCCGGTTCATCCACATTCAGAACGATGCGGCTTGCTTTTCTTTTCATACCGTACATAAGCTCATAAACTGCCGGCTCCTTAAGTATAATTTCGAACATCGGCTTTTCCTGGATAAGATCAGGCAATCTGGCATCAAATATATCATTCATTTCTTTTCTGCTCAACTTTTCGGGACCATCATAATAGTTGATTTCTTTAACATCTTCCAATGGAAGGTACATGCTTTTTGAGAATCCTGACTGCAGCAGCAAATGAGAATCAGTAAGGACGAAAGGGGTTAAGCGGGTGGCGTTGATCTCGGCCAGAAAGTATATAATGCCATATATATTTGCTATTAAGATGATATATGCCACAATAGCATTCCATGAATGAAGCCAATAATGAAGTCCGATCGATTCAATGGCTATCGCATGGATCAGCATAATATAAACAGCATTTACACTTGTTTTTTGATGGTATGTGAAACTATCTCCATGCTTTATGGAGGGCTTCTTTTTCCATGAAAACAGGGCATAATTAAACATAGCGAATTCAGTCATAAATACAGTTCCTAACCTATTATTCGGCAAATGCGTTTCAGCCGCCCTTTTAACATTAAAGAGAAATAGAGAATTAATACCGTTTAGCCTGCGGTATTCTTTTAAAAGTACAGGCAGCTTAGTAAGAATCTTATAGGCAATAAACAACTCCAGCCCTATAAAAAGCGCTTGGGAAAAAACAATTACATAAGGTAAAAAGGCAAACTGCGAAAATTGGCTGGCAGGGATAATAAAATAGGCAGCTCCGTATCCTGCTAAAATAACTGCTCCTAAATACTTCAGCGAATACCTTTTCCGAAGGATAAGGAAATACGCCAATAAGGGTACAACAACCAGCAAGTCAAACAGGGAGCCAACCGCCGCACCGTCTGGAACCGGACCAAAAAGCGTGGTCCTGTAAAGAAAGTAGTTGGAAAACAGAATCATAGATAACAGCACACCAAACATCAGCCAATTAGGCCTTTTTAATGCATTTGTCATAATTATCCACCTCACTTTAATTATAGTTTATTTGAGGGGTAAATAATATTGAAGTTTTGGTGAACTCGGTATATCTGTTTGCGATGTTGAGTCCGACCCCGTGCGACTTCGGACTCAACGTGTACCAGTTCGCAGTTTTGAGTCCGAACCTCCGGCAACTTCGGACTCTGCGTGCACCAGTTTGCGATTTTGAGTCCGAACTCCGGGTAACTTCGGACTCAGCCGGCATCCGTTCGCGGTTTTGTGTCCGAACCCCAGCCATCTTCGGACTCAGCCGGCATCCGTTTGCATTTTTGGGTCCGAACTCCAGCCAACTTCGGACTCAGCCGGCATCCGTTCGCAGTTTTATGTCCGAACTCCAGCTAACTTCGAACTCAGCGAGCATCTGTTCGCGGTTTTGTGTCCGAACCCCAGCCATCTTCGGACTCTGCGTGCAACAGTTCGCGGTTTTGTGTCCGAACCCCAGCCATCTTCGAACTCTGCGTGCAACAGTTCGCGGTTTTGTGTCCGAACTCAGGCCAACTTCGGACTCAGCCGGCATCCGTTCGCGGTTTTGTGTCCGAACCCCAGCCAGCTTCGGACTCAGCCGGCATCTGTTCGCGGTTTTGTGTCCGAACTCCAGCCATCTTCGGACTCAGCCGGCATCCGTTCGCGGTTTTGTGTCCGAACTCCAGTCAACTTCAGACTCAGCCGGCATCATTTTTGCGTCCTAACCCGACACCCAAAAGAACAACTACAAGACACAAACAAAGCCCCAATCGAAATTGGGGCAAACCACATAAAACGCTGCAACTAAAATCCTAAATCAAAAACAACTTTTATAACCCAGCCAAAAGCCGATAGGCCCATTCAGTTTTTTCCTCACTCGGCGGATCAATATCCTTCAGCGGATATTCCAATCCAAGCGCTTCCCATTTATATACACCAAGCTTGTGATAGGGGAGAACCTCAATTTTTTCCACATTGTTCAACTCTTTTATAAAACGGCCCAATCGTTCCAGATCCCGTTCATCATCAGACCTTGTTGGCACCAGCACATGGCGGATCCATACAGGCACCTGATGATCAGACAGAAACCGCGCAAATTGAAGGATGTGCTCATTTGTAAGTCCTGTCAGTTTTTTATGTTTCTCCCTATCAATATGCTTCAAATCCAGCAGTACCAGGTCCGTATAGTTCATAAGCTCTTTCAGCCGTGTCTGAAAAAGCGGGGAGCTGGAATAGCAGCCCCCTGATGAATCTATGGCAGTGTGAATGCCAAGTTTCTTGCATTCTTTAAAAAGCCCTATAAGAAATGGAATCTGCAGCAAAGGTTCACCGCCGCTGACTGTGATGCCGCCTCCGGAAGCCTCGAAGAAGGGGAGATAGGATTGCAGGTCATTCATGATTTCTGAAACGGACATTTGCTTCCCTGTTCCAATTTCCCAAGTATCTGCATTATGGCAAAATTGACAGCGAAGGAGGCACCCCTGTGTAAAAATAACATACCGGATGCCTGGTCCGTCTACTGTACCGAATGTCTCTATTGAATGAATGTTGCCGTGCATGATCATCTTCCTTTCCATAAGCACCGGGGCAGCCGAAACTGCACCTTGCTAAAGCTTTTTGAACAAGGGGGCCGATTAAAATGGCGCGCCATCCGATTGGTTACATGGATTCATGGAATGTTCGATTTATTACATCAAGCTGCTGCTCTTTAGTCAGCTTAATGAAGTTTACTGCATAGCCTGAAACCCTGATGGTCAGCTGCGGATATTCCTCCGGATGTTCCATGGCATCCATAAGTGTTTCTTTATTGAATACATTGACATTTAAGTGATGCCCGGATTTTATGGCATAACCGTCGAGTATGGATACCAGATTGCGAACACGGCTTTCATCATCCTTTCCAAGTGCTTTAGGAACAATGGAGAAGGTGTTGCTGATGCCATCGAGCGCCTGTTTGTACGGTAATTTTGCAACAGAGGACAGGGAAGCAAGCGTTCCTTTCGTATCTCTTCCGTGCATTGGATTTGCACCTGGGGCAAATGGCTCTCCGGCACGCCGTCCATCAGGTGTATTGCCAGTTTTCTTGCCATATACCACATTTGATGTAATGGTTAATATCGACATCGTGTGCATAGAGTTTCTGTAAGTCTGATGCTTTCGCAGCTTCTTCATAAACCGTTCCACCAGGTCTATAGCGATGCTGTCGACGCGATCATCATTATTTCCGTATTTTGGAAAATCTCCTTCTGTTATAAAATCAATCACTATCCCGTTCTCATCACGAATTGCCTTAACGGTTGCATATTTGATGGCACTTAGCGAATCGGCCGCAACACTCAGACCCGCAATGCCAGTGGCCATTGTTCTGAGAATTTCGGAGTCATGCAAAGCCATTTCGATTCGTTCGTAGCTATATTTATCATGCATGTAATGAATGATATTCAGAGTATTAATATATAGGTCTGCCAGCCATTCCATCATGAAATCAAACTTCTCCATCACTTCCTCATATTGAAGGATGTCTGATGTTATTGGGGCATAGGCCGGGCCGACCTGAATGCCCAGTTTTTCATCCTTGCCGCCATTAATGCTATATAAGAGGGCCTTTGCAAGGTTGGCTCTTGCTCCGAAAAATTGCATTTGTTTTCCTAGTTCCATGGCAGAAACACAGCAGGCGATTCCATAATCATCGCCATACTCGGGAAGCATGATATCGTCGTTTTCGTATTGGATTGAACTTGTTTCGATTGACATCCTGGCACAATATTTTTTAAAGTTCTCAGGAAGCTTGGAGGACCATAATACCGTTAAGTTCGGTTCCGGAGCAGGACCAAGATTTCTAAGGGTATGAAGGAAGCGGAAAGAATTCTTTGTTACAAGCGGGCGGCCATCAAGCGCCATCCCGCCAATGGACTCTGTAACCCACGTAGGGTCACCGCTGAATAATTCATTATAATCAGGCGTTCTGGCGAATTTTACGAGACGCAGCTTCATGACAAAGTGATCAACCAGCTCCTGAGCTTCCGTCTCGGTAAGTACCCCGTTCTTAATGTCTCTTTCTATGAAAATATCAAGAAAAGTGGAAACACGGCCAAGACTCATAGCGGCACCATTTTGTTCCTTGATGGCAGCAAGATAAGCGAAATACAGCCACTGGAAAGCTTCAAGAGCATTTCCTGCAGGCTTTGATATATCAAAACCGTAGCTGTTTGCCAGCTGCTTCAGTTCCTTCAGAGCCCTGATCTGTTCTGAAATTTCTTCCCTCAATCGAATATTTTCTTCCGTCATTACACTTGAGGTCGATTTCATATCAGCTTTTTTCGCTTCAATCAAGCGGTCAGCCCCATAAAGGGCAACCCTGCGGTAATCTCCGATAATCCTGCCCCGGCCATATGCATCAGGCAGTCCGGTAATAATGCCAGCTTTACGGGCAAGCTTCATTTCATCCGTATAGGCATCAAACACGCCCTGGTTATGTGTTTTGCGATAGTCCGTAAATATCTTTTCAATGTCTTTGCTGGCTTCATAGCCGTATGCTTCACAGGCAGCCACAGCCATGCGGACTCCGCCAAATGGCTGAAGAGAGCGCTTAAACGGCTGATCAGTCTGGACACCTACAATTTTTTCTTTATCCTGAACGAGATAACCAGGTCCATGTGAGGTAATAGTGGAGACGATTTCTGTGTCCATATCGAGCACGCCGCCTTGTTCCCGCTCCTTTTTGGTGAGAGCCATTACTTTTTCCCATAATAATGATGTAGCTTCTGTAGGACCTTTCAAAAATGATTCATCCCCGGAAAAAGGTGTAAAGTTCTTTAATATAAAATCTCTAACATCAATTTCACGTGTCCAAATGCCTTCTTTAAAGCCGTTCCATCTTTCCATGCCAGTTCACCTCAAAGAGATTATTTGTATAACAGTTGTTACAACTTTACTATACTATCAATATAACAGATTTAATGTGAAATAAATCACAAACATTTTGAACGTATTGTGAAATATAGTTATTATGCAACTTCAGACAAAAAGTGTATTACAAAACCATCCAGAGTCTGTGAACTGTTATACACAGATGAAAATCCGACCATAAAAACTGATAGAAATTATATGAAATTCTTACATTCGGCGCCAACAATTACCTGTTTATTAGAGTAGAAGTTTTTGATTAAATATAAATATGAAAACACTATCAAAACTTTCATTCATTTTAATGTTGTCTGTCGCACTTGTCTTTGGATTCAATTTTGATGCAAAAGCATCAACAGTACATACCGTTCAGCCAGGGGATACGATGTGGAAGATTGCCATGAAGTATCATGTGGGTGTTCCTGAAATCATTAATGCCAACGGGCAGATTTCAAACCCGAACTTCATTTATCCCGGACAAAAGGTGAATATCCCTACTCTTTCAAAAGCCACAACAGGCGTTGAAGAACAAGTAGTTCAGCTTGTTAACCAGGAAAGGGCAAAGTACGGATTAAAGCCGCTGAAATCAAATTGGGAGCTTGCGAGAGTAGCAAGGTACAAATCTCAGGATATGATTAATAAGAGATATTTCGATCATAACTCACCTACATACGGAAGCCCGTTTGATATGATGAAGAGCTTCGGAATTACCTACAGAACTGCTGGGGAAAACATTGCTGCCGGGCAAAGAACTCCTCAGGAAGTGGTAACAGCGTGGATGAACAGTGAGGGTCACCGCAAAAATATCCTATCTGCGAACTTCACAGAAATCGGAGTAGGTTACGCACAGGGCGGAACTTACGGACACTATTGGACACAAATGTTTATTGGGAGATAAGAGGAAAAGCTCCAGCGCCTTGCCCACCCCCGACACCTCGAGGGGGCAAGCTGCTTGCGCTAGACAGTAAAGAAAAGCACCGGAATAATCCGGTGCTTTTGCTTTGCCCATTAATCTACTACAATATAAGCAATCATAGGTCCGCTATTATCCTTATCCGGATGAGTAAGACAAATAAGACGGTATACGCCTTCTTTATCAAATTGAAGAGGGACCACTGTTTCTTCGGCTTTCTTTACAACACCCTTAATATCGGTTCCTTCGATGATATAAGGATGTTCCATTCCGTTGACTCCCCAAATCTTCAGGTTAACCTTTTCATCTTTTTCCAGAAAAATGGTTCCCGGATCCCAGCGATATGCTTCGATTTCCTTGCCATCAGGCAGCTTGGCTTTAAATTCTCCTGTAACCATATGGATTTCCCGGACTTTTTCGCCTTCGTTCTGGTTTAATACCGCCAAACTGTCAGACTTTGAAAAAAACCATACAGATGCAGAAACAATGACTGAAAATATGATGACAAAGACAATGATGCTGCGTTTCTTTAATACAAGAAAAGGCATGGTCATACTCCTTCCAAAATTAGTTGTCCATATATAGATATGCTTTAAGGGCATCATAACTTGTCTACTATTTGCGGGATTTTTCCGATTTTTCTTTACAGCTGCTGAAAAATTATTTCATAATAGATTTAAGAAAGGAAGTGGCAGCATGTACAAGGTACTTGTGGCCAATCGGGATGAGTACGATACAAAGGGTATAGAGTGGCTGTTGAAATCTTCCATGAACGCATGGGATGTGGAGTCTGCTGAAGATGAGGCAGGGCTTATTAAAAAGCTTGAGACTTTTCAGCCCGATCTGCTGATTTTTGAACTTGATCTGATAAAGGAAGATAGATACAGCTCTTTCTTAAAAACCATTCAAATTATAGGGCCGGATCTTATTGCACTTACAATGGAAGCGACCTTTGCACAGGCAAAGCGAGCCATTGACATGGGTGTAGCCGATTTGATACTTAAGCCCATTTCAGCTGATATTTTATTGAAATCTGCACGAAACATTCAGAGGCGACAAAAGCTGAAAGCTCCAGCTGCTGAAAAAAGCTCCAGCATAAAAGCAGATAAAAATTTCAATTACCAGGATATATTTTTAGAAACGAAAGATCCGGCAGAGCCTTTTCTTTCCATTGGCATAAAAACTGAAAATGTGCTCGAGCTTCCAATTTTATATGAATTTCTGGAAAGCTATGCGTTCCAGAAACGAGTCGATTATTTTATTTTAAGTGACATGGTATTGATAATTGCTGAAAAATCGGGCGTATCGTGGAAAGAGGAAAGCGTCAAATTTATGAGGAATTGGCAGGAAACCTCACCTGAACCAATTGCCATCAGCATTCATACTGGCCAGGAAGGTCAGAATACTCTCAAAAGCCATTATGATGCGAATAGAAAACTGATGGAGTTAACATTTTTCAGGGGGTTTAATCAGGTAATTGAGGAAGCATCGCTGCCTAAATGGCTTTCAATTGATCCGTTCTTAACTCCCGAGGAACAGAGCAGCTGGATTGATTTCCTGAATCAGGCTGATTTAGAAGGGATCAAATCATGGTTTTCCAAAGAATTTCTTATATTGGAAGATCCATATCCGGAACCCGGCCTAATCAGAATCCGGCTGACCAGTATTCTTGCGCAAATCCGCAGGCATATGAAGACATTCCGCCTTGCGGACGGAGAAATGGAGAAGGAATACCTTCGTTTATTCCAGACGATCCTATATTCGCCATTGATCTACCGGATTATTAACAAAATGATCAGCTTCATTTCATATGTGTTTGAGACCATTCGATCTGATAAGAAACTGAAGCTGGATCTTACAGACAGAGTCCAATTCTTTATAGAAACAAATTACTGGGACTCTTCAATTACGCTTGAAAGGGCAGCTGAATATGCAGATCGAAATCCAAACTATATTAGCTCCATGCTGGCAAAAAAATGCGGCAAATCATTTCGGGAGCTCCTTAATGAAACCCGGATCAGGCAATCTGCCAAGCTGCTGCTGGAATCAGAAATGAGCATAAAAGAAATCTCATCTGTCTGCGGTTTTCGAAATCAGCAATACTTCAATAAAGTGTTCAGTAAAATTAAAGGTATACCACCTAATCAATTTAGAAAAAGTATGCACAAAACCTCCTTTTAAATGGGGGTTTTATTTTTGTTGTTTTTTATAAAAACACCAATATTAATATAAAAATAGACATAATTCAAGAATATAATCTTATATTTTTACAAAAAACCAAACCTAATTATTCTACTTTTCAGACATTTCTCATTATAAAATTTAAATATGAGATAACATTGGAGGGATAACAATGAAAGCGGAAACAAAAAGGGAAATTAAAAATTATCAAGGCAGTGAGCTCCACGCAAAGGGCTGGATTCAGGAAGCGGCACTTCGTATGCTTATGAATAATTTAGACAAAGAGGTTGCAGAGATTCCGGAAGAACTGGTTGTTTACGGCGGCATAGGGAAGGCTGCCCGAAATTGGGATTGCTATGATGCAATTGTAAAAACACTGCATGAATTAGAAGACGATGAAACACTACTTGTTCAATCCGGAAAGCCGGTTGCGGTATTTAAATCACATAAAGATGCACCAAAGGTATTGATCGCCAACTCGAATCTGGTGCCGGCCTGGGCAAACTGGGATACGTTCCATGAGCTTGATAAGAAAGGCCTGATGATGTATGGCCAAATGACAGCGGGAAGCTGGATTTACATCGGAAGCCAAGGAATCGTCCAAGGAACCTATGAAACATTTGCCGAGCTTGGCAGGCAGCACTTCTCCGGCTCACTGAAACAGACGATTACGTTAACAGCAGGCCTTGGCGGAATGGGTGGCGCTCAGCCGCTCGCCGTAACCATGAATGATGGTGTCTGCATTGCCATTGATGTGGATGAACACCGCATTGACCGCAGGCTTGAAACGAAATACCTGGATACAAAGGTTTATTCAATTGAAGAGGCTATTGAGTTGGCAACAGAGGCAAAACAGGAAGGCCGTCCGCTTTCTATCGGGCTATTAGGCAATGCAGCTGAAATTCTGCCAAAAATGCTTGAGATGAATTTCACCCCGGATGTACTGACTGATCAGACTTCTGCACATGATCCTTTAAATGGCTATGTTCCAATCGGCTATTCTTTAGAAGAAGCAGCTGTTCTGCGAAAGGAAGAAACTGCGGAATATGTTCAGAAATCAAAGGCAAGCATGGCTGTCCATGTTCAGGCTATGCTGGACATGCAAAAGAAGGGCGCAGTTACATTTGATTACGGAAACAATATCCGTCAGGTTGCGAAAGATGAGGGTGTTGAGAATGCGTTTGATTTCCCTGGATTCGTGCCTGCCTACATCCGTCCGTTATTCTGTGAAGGGAAAGGGCCTTTCCGCTGGGTAGCATTATCAGGAGACCCCGAAGATATCTATAAAACAGATGAAGTGATCCTGCGCGAATTTGCAGATAACGAACATCTTTGCAAATGGATTAAGATGGCACGTGAGAAAATTCAATTCCAGGGACTGCCTTCAAGAATTTGCTGGCTTGGTTATGGGGAGCGCGCAAAATTTGGAAAAATCATCAATGATATGGTTGCCCGCGGAGAACTTAAAGCACCGATCGTTATCGGCCGTGACCATCTGGATTCCGGTTCAGTTGCATCTCCAAACCGCGAGACAGAAGCCATGAAGGACGGCAGTGATGCAGTGGCAGACTGGCCAATCCTGAATGCACTGATCAATGCTGTCGGAGGAGCAAGCTGGGTTTCCGTCCACCATGGAGGCGGAGTAGGAATGGGATACTCCTTACATGCTGGAATGGTCATCGTTGCGGATGGCACGAAGGAAGCAGAACAGCGCCTTGAACGTGTCCTCACATCTGATCCTGGAATGGGAATTGTACGCCATGTAGATGCAGGCTATGACCTTGCTATCAAAACAGCAAAAGAAAAAGGCGTAAACATTCCAATGATGAAATAAAGAAATTTTATGAAATTAGCAAATAGAAGTGAAAAATCTGCAAATAAACCATGCTAATTTGCAAATAGGTCAGTCAAATCTGCAAATAAAACTCTTAAACTTGCAAATAACCATTAATATTTTCAATGAGGAAGCCCTCCAATCCGTGATTCCTTCGGATTGGAACTTCCATTTTTTAAGGAGGAGCACAAAATGCACTCAAAACCTATTTTTATCAAACATGCAAATCAAATGATTACCTTAAAGGGCAGCTCCAAACAGCCGCTGACAAAAGAAAAAATGAGCGAGCTTCACATCATTGAAGACGGGGCAGTATGGATTGAAGAGGACAGAATTAAAGCAGCAGGGACAACAGCGGAACTCCAAGCTGAATATCAAAGCCGGCTTCAGGAAGCTGAAATCATTGATGCGACAGGAAAAATCCTTCTTCCAGGACTGGTTGATCCGCATACACACCTTGTTTATGCAGGCAGCAGGGAAGAGGAATTCAATATGCGCCTGAACGGGGCGACGTATATGGAAATCATGAACAATGGCGGCGGAATTCACGCTACCACTTCTATGACCAGAAACGCCTCTGAAGAGGAATTGACAGATGCGAGCCTTGTCCGTCTTGATCGCTTCCTTAAACACGGAGTAACCACGATAGAGGCAAAAAGCGGATATGGACTGGATTGGGAAACAGAGCGAAAGCAGCTGACGGCAGCCCGGAAAGCGGATGAACTGCATCCGGTGGATGTTGTCCGCACCTTTATGGGGGCACATGCAGTTCCTGCCGAATACAAAGAGAATCCAGATGCATTTATAGATTTGGTTATTGAAGAAATGCTGCCGAAAGTAGCTGAAGAAAAGCTTGCCGAATTCAATGATATTTTCTGCGAAAGAGGGGTATTCACACCGGAGCAGTCCAGAAAACTTCTTGAAGCAGGGAAGAAACATGGCCTTATTCCTAAGATCCATGCTGACGAAATCGAACCTTATGAGGGGGCCGAGCTTGCTGCAGAAGTTGGTGCCATCTCTGCAGATCATCTGCTTAGAGCATCTGATAAAGGCATGGAAATGATGGCTGAAAAGGGAGTAATCGGTGTGCTTCTTCCAGGCACAGCATTCTTCCTGATGGCTGAAGCAGCCAGAGGCCGCCGCATGATTGATAAGGGTGTTCCAGTTGCTTTATCAACCGATTGCAACCCCGGATCTTCGCCAACCTGCTCCATGCCATTTATGATGAATCTTGCATGCATGCACATGGGACTTACACCTGCAGAAGCGATTGCCGCCGCTACCATTAATGCAGCACATGCAATCAATCGGGCAGAAGAAGTGGGAAGCATAGAATGCGGCAAAAAAGCTGATCTGCTTCTGCTCAATGTACCAAACTACATGCAAATGCAATATCACTACGGCATGAACCATACAGACACAGTGATTAAAAATGGGGAAGTGGTCGTGAAGGGAGGAAGCTTATGCTACCAACAATAAATCCTCCCGGGTTTTTTTGGCCGCAAACCGAACTGGGAACTGACGTAAAGGTGAGTGAATGGATACGCCAAAACCAGAGGGATGAGGAATTAAAGAAAGAAAACTGGGATGTCGTGCTTTTCGGTGTCCCTCTTTCCCGGTCATCAATAAGTGCATCAGGAGCATCTGAATTTCCTGAATCCTTCAGGAGATCCTGGAAAGGCTTTTCCACGTACAATTTGGATTTTGAAAGGGATCTTCAAGAACTGAAGGTTGCGGATCTTGGTGACGTTAAAATGCATTTCACAGATATTCCGCAATGCCATTCCAATATAAAACAAACGATGAAGGACGTACGGACGCAATTTCCTGATTCATTCCCAATAGCGATCGGAGGAGATCACTCCATCACAGCCATGCTGGTCAGCGGCCTGAAGGAACTGGAGCCTGAAAAAGAAATCGGCATTCTCCAGCTGGATACGCACCTGGACCTCAGAAGTCTTAAAGACCATGGACCGACAAATGGGACGCCCATCCGCAACCTGATTCAGAACAACAAAATTAAAGGGGAAAATGTCTACAATATTGGCCTTCATGGCTTTTTCAACAGCCAGTCGCTAGTCCATTATGCTAAAGAACATAAGCTCAATTATATTACCTTAAAGGAAGCCAGAAGACGGGGGATTGAGGAAACGGTTAGAGAATCAATCCGGCAGCTGGAATCAAAAGTGGACAAAATTTATGTCACGATTGACATGGATGTGCTGGACATTGGTTTTGCGCCTGGGGTCCCTGCATCCACACCAGGCGGCATGAGCACTGAAGAACTATTTACGGCCGTATATGCAGCTGGTCTTTCCTCCAAAACGGCAGCCATGGATATTGTCTGCCTTGATCCAACAAGAGATCACCAGGCACAGCCAACCGTTAAAGCAGGCACGTATACATTTCTGACCTTTTTAACAGCTTTAATGAACAGAAGGTAAGGGGCTCACTCTGCTCCTTACCCGCAATATTATGAGGGGGAATGAGAATGGAAAAAGAAACGATATTAAGTCAATCCCGCCAGCCTGAACTAAATCCCAACGCAACGATTAAAAATAAGGCTAAGTTTTTTCTCTTCAGTGCCATTGGCATATTTATGTTTTTTATACCAGTCACTGTTAACGGGAAATCCTCCATTATGCTGGACCATATCGTAACTGCGATTCAGACATACCTGCCTGCAGCTGTAACATACTATGCGTTGCTTGTCATACTGCTCGGCGCCATTTATCCATTCTATACAAAAGCCTGGAACAAAAATAAAGTAAATACTGTTTTCTCTTTTTTTAAGGTAATCGGATTTTTCACAGCCATTATGATTGTCTTCGGTTTCGGCCCTGCCTGGCTATTTGACCCGAGCATGGGACCTTTCTTGTTTGAGAAACTGGTGGTGTCTGTCGGACTTCTTGTTCCAATCGGCTCAGTATTTCTTGCCCTGCTGGTTGGATATGGATTGCTTGAATTTTTCGGTGTCATTATGCAGCCGATAATGAAGCCAATCTGGAAAACACCAGGAAAATCAGCCATTGATGCAGTTGCTTCCTTTGTAGGCAGCTATTCAATCGGACTGCTCATAACCAACAGGGTATTTAAAGAAGGAAAATATAGCATTAAGGAAGCAGCCATTATTGCTACCGGATTCTCAACGGTCTCCGCAACGTTTATGATTGTTGTGGCTAAAACACTTGGATTGATGGACATCTGGAACACCTATTTTTGGACGACGTTTGCTGTCACTTTCATCGTAACGGCTATTACCGTAAGAATCTGGCCTCTTAAATCAATGAGCGAAGAATATTACAATAACCAGGATCCTCCAATTGAAACCTTTACAGGAAACCGTCTTCATGCAGCCTGGAAAGAAGCGATGGATACAGCAGCTGAGTCACCCACATTATGGAAAAACATAAAGGATAATTTAAAAGATGGGTTTGTCATGACAATGTCGATTTTGCCCTCCATTATGTCAGTAGGTTTATTGGGCCTGATTCTTGCCGAATTCACTCCTGTATTTGATTGGCTGGGTTATATCTTTTATCCTTTTACGGCTCTCGTACAGCTTCCTGATCCGTTATTGGCAGCAAAGGCCAGTGCGGTGGGAATTGCTGAAATGTTCCTTCCAGCATTGCTTGCAGCGGAGGCTGCACTAGTCACTAAATTTGTAATCGGTGTTGTTTCCGTATCAGCTATAATTTTCTTTTCTGCACTTGTCCCGTGTATTTTATCAACAGAAATTCCTATTACTATTCCGCAGCTGCTTGTCATCTGGGCAGAAAGAACAATTCTGACCATACTGATTACTGCTCCACTGGCCTATTTGCTGCTTTAGCTTTAAATCCCCGCTCAATTCAGCGGGGATTTTTCGCATAGAATTTTCCTCCGTAACCAAACTAACAGAGGAATTAGTCTAAGAATAGCAGGTGATGGATTTTGTACAGGCTGTATACACATAATGACCTTGATGGCGTCGGGTGCGGCATTGTTGCCAGGATCGCTTTTGGAAAAGATGTTGAGGTTCGCTATAACTCTGTGATGGGACTTGATTATCAGATAGAAAAATTGCTGGAAAATGAAAAAAATATAAAAGATGATTTTTTAATGATCACAGATTTATCCGTTAACGATGAAAACTTGATCAGGCTTGATGATCTGGCAAAAGGCGGCGGAAACGTCAGATTAATTGACCATCATAAAACAGCTCTTCATTTTAATGATTACAGCTGGGGCAGAGTGAAAGTGCAATATGAAGATGGCAGGCTCACGGCTGCAACCTCTTTGCTGTATGAGTATCTCCAGGAGCATGAAATGATCCAGCCGTCTCAGGCCCTCGATGAATTTGTCGAGCTCGTCCGACAGTATGACACCTGGGAATGGGACCAAAATGAAAATATAAAGGCAAAAAATCTGAATGATTTATTTTTCATGATTTCCAGAGAAGAATTCGAAGAAAAAATGACGGAAAGAATCATGAGCTCTGATACATTCGAATTTGATGAGTTTGAACAGAAATTGCTGGATATGGAAGAGGAGAAAATTGAGCGTTACGTCAGGCGGAAGAAGCGGGAAATGATACAAACGTTCATCGGCGAATATTGTACAGGCATTGTCCATGCAGAATCTTATCATTCGGAGCTTGGCAATGAGCTTGGTAAAGAGTATCCCCATATCGACTATATCGCTATCTTAAATCTCGGGGGCAAAAAAATCAGTTTCAGGACAATCCATGACCACGTTGATGTTTCTGCCGTGGCCGGAAAGTTTGGAGGGGGCGGACATGCCAAAGCATCAGGCTGTTCGATGGGAAAAGATGCTTATAAACTATTCGTTCAGGACATTTTTCCCCTGGACCCTTTGAGACAGGATGCATTTAAAAACAAATACAATAATAAAAGCGCGAAACAGGGATCACTGTATGAAAATAAGAAAGGAGACAAATTTTTTATTTTTGCTGAAGCTGACGGCAAATGGATCCTTGAAATGAATGGAAAGCCAATACAGGAACCTTACCCGGATTTTCAGGCAGCAGAAAATTTCATTAAAAGAAAATACCAAGCATGGCTTGTTCATGATGATATTTATGTTGAATTCTTAAAGCGCTTTTATATAAAGGCAAAAAATTAGCACTGCCGCCATATTCGGCGGTTTTTTTTTGAAGTAATCCTCCCTGTTAAATAATGTAAGATTCATATATAATTAGAACATAAATAGAATGGGGGAGGTTCAATGGAACTATTTTTATTTATTTTCGGTGTGACTTTCGCTGCCATAGTCATTAAAGCTCTAGTGGGTGGTTCGAAAAGAGATTCCTTTTTAAAAGATGAGCCATTTCCTGAGCATCTGGGAATTCAGTCAGACGACTATCTGCCGATGATCCAGCAATTAGAAAAATCTTTGCCTGAAGGGTACAGGGAGAATATAAAAAATCGTGTATTGAGAGAGCACCCGAAATGGAAAGACTACGCATATGATTGGACATTTTTTGAGCTGAAAAGATATTTTGTGATAAATGCCATACTGAAAACGGTGCCTATGTTCAGCAGTAAAGCGGATGAGATCTGGCATGAAATGCTGATGTTCACCCGTGATTATGATCAGTTTTCCAAGAAATTCTTCGGTGAATATCTTCACCATTCCCCAAATATGAACAGCACCCCCATTCCAGGTGAAAGGGCCTTTTTTGACTGGGTGTATTTAACTCTTTTTAAGGCAGGCCATAATAGCAGCAGAATATGGGGAGGCTTTTTGCAAAATCCTATAAAAAAAGAAATACTTGATGATTTCAGGAGCATGAATGAGACTCAACTGCTAAATAAGTATTTCAGGACAGGAAATGATTGGCTTAATTTGAAAAAGAAGATTATAGAAAAACTGAAGTATGAAATTTCTGAATCAGAATTAATGAACCTTGGGAAAAAGCCGCTGGAATTTACGAAGCCCACATCTGTCAGCCAGTATTCCTATCTGCTGTTTCCAGCCGTGTATTTTTCGGTTTATGAACCAGATTGGTTCGAGGACAATATGAATGAACTGCTCCCCGAGGAGCTCGCAAAAGCCAATGCTGCCGGAATGGTTTACTGCTCAGGCTTCTCATGCAGCAGCAATGATCATGATTCTGGAGGAGGAAATGATTCAGGCGGCTCCAGCTGTTCGAGCTGTGGAGGCGGATGCTCCAGCTGAAAAGCAGTCCAATTGGATTGCTTTTTTGTTTTTCGAAAAGGTAAATCAATAATTTCCTTTCATTATCAGTCTTCTCAAAATAAGGTATCAAATTTTCAATTATGTAACAATTTATAAATATGATAGGGCTATGCATTTATTGTTTGATACAATCAGGATGGATTGATTATCGGTTTGAAATGGATGTGTATTTATGAAAAAATTGGTTGCTATTATCCTGCTTTTATTCAGTTTTCCGACTGGAAATGCAGCTGCTGAGGAAACAAAAGGGCCTGAAATTATCAGTGAAGCCGCAATTGTAACAGATTCAGAATCAGGAGCTGTTCTATATGCAAAAAACGCGGATAAAAAGATGTACCCTGCCAGTCTGACGAAAATAGCAACAGCCATTTATGCCATTGAAAATGGCGACTTGAATGATTTGGCCACAATCAGCAGGAATGCAGCGGAGGCCGAAGGAACACAAGTGTATTTGGAGGAAGGGGAACAGGTGCCCTTAAAAAAACTCGTTCAGGGAATGCTGATTAACTCAGGAAATGATGCCGCCTGGAGCATTGCTGAGCATTTGGACGGCAATATAGAAGCATTCTCAGAGAACCTTAATCGCTACCTGAAAAAGAATGTTGGGTTAAAAAATACCCACTTTGTTAATCCTCACGGTCTGTATGATGAAAACCACTTTACAACCGCAGCTGACCTTGCGAAATTAACCAATTACGCCCTGAAAAATGAGACCTTCAGAGAAATCTATGGGACAAAGGAATTGAAGTGGACAGGAAAATCATGGGACACCACCATCTTTACTCATCACAGGATGCTCAAAGGGGAGGTTCCATTCGAGGGAGTGACAGGGGGGAAAACCGGTTTCGTGGATGAAGCCAAACAGACTCTCGCTACCTCTGCAGAATATGATTCAATAAAGTTAACCGCTATTGTGTTAAAAGCGGATTATAAGCGGGACATTTATAATGATACAAAAAACCTTTTGAATTATGGACACAGCAACTTTGAAGCTGCGGCACTCGGCAGCACTGATGTTTTTCCCTCTAATGGAAAAACCTATACAACTGGCGATGAAATAATACCCATCACTTTGCCAAAAGGGAACTACGAAGAAAACATTACAGAAAAAGGGAAGCTGCAGATAAAGAATGAAAACGGGAGAATCATTCAATCTGTAAAGCTGATCGAGGATAAACAGGATGAAGTGGTTTCAAGTCAGCTCAAAACAGATAAGGAGCCAGAAAAAGAGACAACAGGGTACTATGGAAAAGCAGGATTAGCCCTATTCTTATTCGGGATCTTTATTCTCGTTTTAAGGAAAAATCTTAAAGCAAAAGCTAGAAGAAGGAGAAGACGGGCTTAAAGCCCGTCTTTATTTATCGCAGTCTAACGGGCAGTAAGACCCCCACTTCAAGACTCAGAGGAATCAAAGGAGGTTAAGTGGGGGTCAAACTGCCCAATCTAGCAGCGGCTCCTAGGGGCTCGAGGTCATAAGCCAATCAGCTGGTGGGAAGAAAGGCACTTCCCTCCAGCTGCTCGTCTTATGCTTGTCACCCCTGGGCAAGTCGCCTCGCTTTATAATGTAAAGGCCCGATTGGTGAGATACAGTGAAACTTGCCGACGCGCAGGCAGAGGCTTAGTTGAACCAATCGGGTTCGTAGTGTCGATTAATCGAAGCGCTAGCGGAGATCTTAGCGACACTAGAACGCGACTAACAATCAGTGGGGGATAAGGAAAACCCCCACTGATTGAAGTTTCACTTTATTTTCATTGAAAAAGACTAAAGAAGTTATCTTTAGTCTTTGGCTCACTTTTCATTATTGCATTCTTTGCTCCACCTGGCGGCATACTTCGTCCGCTGAAAGGCCGCTTGCTTCAATGACAGATGCTTTTGTAGAAACATCCTGCATACCCATTACATTTGAATCAACACCGCTCACAACACAGCATGAGCAGTTCTCAGCATCATGCGCCGACTTCATGTCAATCACTTCGTATCCTTTTTGGCGAAGCGCTTCAGAAACATTTGTTAAGGATTGTTCAACCGCTACTCTTTTCGTCAATGTTAACACCTCCTCCGTTTGTTAGATTGGCTTTTGTACTCCATTTTTATTCCATGGATAAAAAGAGCCTTAACACGAAAAAGTAAGAAAGGAGGTGTTTAACTATGAGCAAACGCAAAAAAGACCCTTCAAAGGCTGGATTGAGCTCTCCAAATGTCGAAGGGCAAGGGACAACCAACATGGAAACAGGCAGCAGAACAGCTTCCTCTGCACGCCATAAAAAGAAAAAACAGGATTTTTGACAAAGTTAAAAGCAGGAGGCTGATCCTCCTGCTTTTACTGTTTACTGATACATTTCAGCTACTTGTTTCTGAATGGCTGAGTCTTCTAAATACTCATCATAAGTCATTTGCTTATCGACAATGCCAGCCGGTGTAATTTCAATAATGCGGTTGGCAATGGTTTGAATGAACTGATGGTCATGTGAAGCAAAAATCATGGAGCCTTTGAAGTTAATCAGTCCATTATTCAACGCCGTAATGGATTCCAAATCAAGGTGGTTGGTCGGCTCATCTAAAAGAAGCACGTTAGCACCGCTCAGCATCATTTTAGATAGCATGCAGCGGACTTTTTCCCCACCGGAAAGAACGCTTGCTTTCTTTAGGACTTCCTCACCAGAGAACAGCATTCTTCCAAGGAAACCTCTCAAGAAGCTTTCACTGTCATCTGCAGGCGAGAATTGGCGCAGCCAGTCTACAAGGCTCAAATCAGAGTTCTCAAAGAACTCAGAGTTGTCATTAGGGAAATAGGACTGAGAGGTCGTAACACCCCACTTAAACGTTCCTTCATCCGGCTCCATTTCACCAGTCAGTATTTTAAACAGGGTCGTTTTCGCCAATTCGTTCGTGCCAACTAACGCTATTTTATCATCTTTATTCATGATGAAGCTGACATTATTTAGAACTTTAACACCATCAATTGTTTTGCTGATGCCGTCTACCCGAAGCAAATCATTTCCAATTTCACGGTCTGGCGAAAATCCGACATACGGATATTTTCTTGAGGATGGTCTAATGTCATCCAGAGAAATCTTATCAAGAAGCTTTTTACGTGAAGTTGCCTGCTTGGATTTTGATGCGTTTGCACTAAAGCGGGCAATAAAGCTTTGCAGTTCCTTGATTTTTTCTTCTTTTTTCTTATTGGCATCCTGAGCCATTCTTTGTGCAAGCTGGCTTGACTCATACCAGAAGTCATAGTTCCCAACGTAAATCTGGATCTTCCCAAAGTCAAGATCGGCAATATGCGTACAAACTTTATTTAAGAAATGGCGGTCATGGGATACGACAATAACGGTATTCTCAAAGTTGATCAGGAATTCCTCAAGCCATTGAATTGCTTTGATATCCAAGTGGTTTGTCGGCTCATCCAGCAAAAGAACATCCGGCTTGCCAAAAAGCGCCTGCGCAAGCAAAACTTTCACTTTTTCAGAACCGGAAAGGTCAGCCATTTTTTTGTCGTGAAGCTCTTCTCCGATTCCAAGTCCCTTCAGCAAAATAGCTGCTTCAGATTCTGCTTCCCATCCATTTAATTCAGCAAATTCACCTTCTAGTTCAGCAGCCTTCATCCCATCTTCATCCGTGAAATCAGCCTTCATATAAATAGCATCTTTTTCCTGCATCACTTCATAAAGACGGGCATGGCCCATGATGACTACTTTTAATACTTCAAATTCTTCGTACTCAAAATGGTTCTGCTTCAGGACAGCCAGGCGTTCTCCGGGGCCTAAATGAACACTTCCGGATTGTGCCTCAATTTCACCTGATAAAATTTTAAGAAAAGTTGATTTACCTGCACCATTTGCTCCAATCAATCCATAGCAATTGCCAGGTGTGAATTTAATATTAACGTCTTCGAATAGTTTGCGGTCGCCGTATCGAAGACCTACATTACTGACAGTTATCATATTGTTTTTATTCCTCCAAATACATAATCCATAAAATTATACCACTTTCAGCGCGTAATCGCGAATTCTTCTTATTATCATGTAACCTCTTCGATAAAAGTTTAGAGAATTAACAGGAAGCAGGAGGAAAAAGTCGAATACATAAAGATTATAAAAGGATGAGAGGAAGTGCGATTTTAATGGAATCTCTTTTAAAAGCAGATGTGAAGTTAAAACCTTTCCAGTTTACAATTGAAAGGGGAAAAATCAAAGAATTCGCTATGGCAATTGGAGACAAAAACCCTATTTATTATGATGCCGACACTGCGAGAAAAGAGGGGTACCGTGACATCCCCATCCCGCCAACATTTCCAACAGCCATCGAGATGTGGGGTGGCATGGATTTCGAAACCCTAATTGAGCTATTCGGACTTAACCCGCTCAAGGTTCTTCACGGCGGCCAGGAATATCGCTATATGGGGGAAATATGTGCTGGTGATACAGTAACTGCAGCCCCTAAAGTAATTTCTTCTTTTGAAAAGAGGAACCTGCGGTTTATTACAATAGGTATTCATTACAAAAACAGTGATGGAAAAGATGTTCTCTATTCAGAATCCACCATTATAGAAAGAGGGGGAAGCAAAAATGAGTGAGCTGAAAATGATTCATAAACCAGAGATCACACATACACAGCTGGTCAAGTATGCAGGGGCATCCGGAGATTTCAATCCGATTCATACAGTAGTCCCTGTAGGAGAAAAGGCCGGATTGGACGGAGTGATCGCCCACGGGATGCTTATAATGGGAATGGCAGGCGAAGCACTGGCTGAGTGGTTTCCAAGAAAGGACCTGAGAAGGTTCAAAGTGCGCTTCAGCAAAATGACACGACCCGGTGAGAAGCTGACAATAGAAGGGAGAGTGACTGGAGAGAAATGGGAAGATAACGAAAAAAGGCTGACAGGAGAAGTATCCGTTAAAAATGAAGCTGATGAGCAAAAGCTTTCCGGCCGGTTCGAATTTAAAATTTAATAATAAAGGAAGGAATGTTTATGGAAGGCAATATTGAGATCCAGCTCCAGCCAAAATCAAAGTGGAAGAAGTACTCGCTTTGGAGCATTGCTATCATATTAGTGCTGCTGGCTGCAGCCTTTTTCATTATGTATGGTTTTTTGTCCCGCTCTCTGCCTAAAACAGATGGGGAAATCAGAATAGGCTCCATCTCTCAGGAAGTAATGGTCAATCGGGATGGCAGCGGAGTCCCGCACCTGCTTGCTGCTAATGAACGGGACCTTTTTATTGCACAAGGCTATGTCCAGGCTCAGGATCGCCTTTTTCAGATGGACTTAAGCAGGCGTCAGGCATCGGGAAGATTGAGTGAAGTAATTGGAGAGGCTACGGTTGAAAATGATAAATATTTTAGAACTCTTGGTTTGAGAAGGGCTGCAGAAGCATCCTATGATGCATACTCCTCCGATGCAAAACAGATTTTAGGCTGGTTTGCAGAAGGAGTTAATCTTTATATTAAAGAGGTTAAAGAAAATGGAAAAATGCCTGTTGAATTTTCCATACTCGGCTATGAACCGGAAGAATGGTCTCCAGTGGATTCGCTCACTATTGGCAAATATATGGCATATGATCTTGGCGGACACTGGGAAAGCCAGGCATTCCGCTATTATCTCCTTCAGCATTTTCCTGAAGATAAAGCATATGAATTATTCCCCTCCTATCCGGATGAAGCCCCATACATAATAGGAAAACACAACTTAAATATTGAAGAAAGCTTTGCATCTGTCATCACGCCTCCTGAATTTAACGGAAGCAATAACTGGGTGGCAGCCGGCAGTAAAACGGCATCAGGAAAGCCTATTTTGGCTGATGACCCTCATCTGTCTCTCAGCACACCTTCTATCTGGTATCAGATGCACCTGGAGTCTCCTGAAATGAACGTCAGCGGTGTCATTTTTGCCGGAATCCCGGGCATCATCCTCGGTCACAATGAAGATATTGCATGGGGAGTAACCAATACAGGACCAGATGTTCAGGATTTGTATATCGAAAAAAGGAATCCTGCCAAAGGAAACGAGTTTCTATTCAATGAAAAGTGGGAAAAGGCAGAAGAAATAGAAGAACCAATTAAGGTAAAAGGCAAAGAGCCAATTAGCTATAAAATAACGATTACACGCCACGGACCTGTGATATCGGAATTTGCTGGAGACAGCGGCAAGGATACCGTTCTTTCCTTACAATGGACAGCGCTTCAGCCTTCAAAAGAGCTGGAAGCCATTCTAAAAATGAATAAATCATCAGACTGGAATCAGTTTGAACAAGCATTGGAGTTATTTCATACACCTGCCCAAAACTTTGTATTTGCTTCTTATGATGGAACTATTGCTTATAAAGCAAATGGTAAAATCCCAATCAGAAAGAAAGGAGACGGACTGCTGCCAGTGCCCGGCTGGTCGGATGAATATGGGTGGAAAGGCTACATTCCTTATGATCAGCTGCCTAAAACGGTCAATCCCGAAGAAGGGTATATATCAACGGCAAACAATAAGGTTATAGATGACAGCTATCCTTACCATATCAGTCATGATTGGGCACAGCCCTATAGACAAATGCGCATTCAGGAATTTCTCAAGAGCAAGGATGATCTTACAGCTGAAGATATGATGTCACTGCAAATGGATCAGAAAAACCTGCAGGCAAAGGAATTCATACCGCTTTTCCTGTCCGGAATGAAAGAACCATCCACCGCTCTTGAAAAGGAAGCTTTATCGATCCTGAGTAAATGGGATTATATTGACAGCAAGGATGAGGCAGCCCCTCTTATTTTCAATCTTTGGATGAAAAGCATATCCGATGTTCTTTTTGAAGATCAGATACCACCCGAAATGAGGAAGCTCTTCAAAGGACAAAAGCAGGCAGTGGATGAATTATTGAGAAATGCAGCAAATGGCCGGGAAAGCATCTGGATTGAAGAAAAGGGCGGATTGCAGGAAGTCCTTTCCCAATCATTGAGTACAGCGGTCAAGGAAGCCGAAGATCTTCAAGGAAGCAGCCCGACTAAATGGAAATGGGGTAACTATCATCAATTAGCTTTTTCCCACCCGCTTTCGAGTGTAAAACCTTTAAACTATTTGTTTAATAGAGAGGGCCGAATTCCTGTTGGCGGCAGCTCAGTCACTGTGCAGGCGGCAGCCAACAAAGACGATGGCACTGTGAATCATGGAGGCTCATGGAGATTTGTGATTGATACACAATACATGAATACTGCCTACCATCTAGTGGGACCAGGGCAATCCGGACATCCTTTAAGCCAGTGGTACCATGATCAGATGAAAGACTGGACAGATGGGAACTATCATAAAACAGTTCTCACTGAAGTAAAAACCAGGCATACACTTTTATTAAAACCTTGAAAAAGTATAAATTGTTTCTTTTTGTTCATAGTTTTTTCATAAATTTCATGTAAAATATTAATCATACAGGCAGGGAAAAAGGAGTTTTTTAGATGGCTAAAAAACAGCTGGTTGATTTAGTAAACCGATTAAAGAAATCCGGTATTAAAGTAAGCTTCTCAAAGCCAAGATCAAAAACTTTAATACTCATTGACCAAAACAAAAATTTATCTTCTTCTGCGAACTAGGTTAAAAAAAATGGCGGATCCTAAAATCCGCCATTTTTTTGTTATATTTGCTTCATTATCTTTTTGAAAACTTCATTCCTGTCAAAATCTTCTCCCATAGGGAACTTCTTAATAAATTTATTATTCTCGTCAAGCAAATACACAAAGGTGCTGTGAACATAGAAGCCATCACCGGGATCACGGTATTGAAATTGGAATGTGTTTGCGAGCTCCTGAATTTCTGCCTGATCCTTTTTCAATGTATCAGGATCAGCAGTAAGAAAGATCCAATTCTCATCATTTTCGATATCAAAGGTGCTTCTATATTTTTTAAGAACATCTGCGGTATCCCTATAAGGGTCGATCGTAACAGTAATAAATTGCACTTTGTCCCCAAATACACCCTCATTAGTAAGATCACTTTTCAGGAGATTCATCCTTTGGGTAGTCGTCGGACATATATCCGGACAGTGCGTATAAATAAATTCAACAAGCTTCAGCTTCTCATCAGATTCTGCAAAGTCATATACCTTCTCATCATCGGTTAAAAGTGTAATATGCTCAGGTATCTTTGATGTCATATCACGAATGATAAAAAAAGAAATGCCGGCAGCAATGCCTAATACGACAATAATAGCGGAAATCATATATACTTTTTTCATTATTTCCCCTCCCAATATAAGGATAAATAATATCCATCAAAAATCCTATGGATAATCTGTGAACTTATTCTTAATGGGAAGAAACTTTAAAGGAATTTCCATTAAAAAAGGAACCTCGAAAGGTTCCTTTTTTTGATTCGGCTATTATTTCATGGAGATCCATACACTCTTAACTTCTGTATAGTTATCAAGAGCGTATGAGCCCATTTCACGGCCGATACCGGATTGCTTATAGCCGCCAAATGGGGATGCAGCATCGAAAGCGTTGTAGCAGTTCACCCAAACTGTACCAGCACGGAGTTTATTGGCCACATAGTGTGCATTTGCAACATCACGAGTCCAAACTCCTGCAGCTAATCCATATTCGCTGTTATTGGCACGGTTAATTAATTCGTCAATATCATCATAAGGCATGGCCGAAATAACCGGTCCGAAGATTTCTTCCTTCGCAATTGTCATTTCGTCATTAACATCTGCAAAGATAGTAGGGGAGACGAAGTAACCTTGCTCCTGCGGCTTATCTCCTCCTGCTACAAGCTGAGCACCTTCGCTCAGGCCTTTTTCAATGTACCCAAGAACTCTGTTTTGCTGCTCAGCAGATACAAGCGGGCCAATTTCAGTGTCAGCATGAATTCCGGCACCTTGCTTGATTTTTTTAGCATGTGAAGCCATGTCAGCTACAACATTATCAAACTGCTTCTTTTGAATGAAAACACGGGATCCGGCACAGCAAACCTGTCCCTGGTTGAACATAACACCGTTAAGAGCTCCAGGAATTGCTTTTGATAAATCAGCGTCCGGCAGGATAATGTTCGGAGACTTGCCGCCAAGCTCAAGTGTAACCCGCTTTAAAGTCTTTGAAGCATTTGACATAATCCGTTTACCTACTTCTGTAGAACCAGTAAACGCAATTTTATCTACCAGCGGATGGTCAACAAGCGGCTGGCCAGCTGTTTCTCCAAAACCAGGGACAATATTGATAACCCCTGGAGGGAATCCTGCCTGATCCATTAACTCAGCAAGGTATAAAGCGGAAAGAGGTGTTTGCTCCGCTGGTTTAAGAACAACCGTACATCCCGTTGCAAGGGCTGCACCCAGCTTCCACATTGCCATAAGAAGAGGGAAGTTCCAAGGGATGATTTGCCCCACTACACCAACAGCCTCATGGCGGGTATAGTTGAAGAATGGCCCGTTGACAGGAATAGTCTGTCCGACAATCTTCGTAGACCAGCCTGCATAGTAGCGCATATGTTCAATTGCCAAAGGAATATCGGCATTTGTTGTTTCACGGATTGGCTTTCCATTATCCAATGTCTCAAGCTGTGCTAATTCTTCACTGTTTTCTTCCATAAGATCAGCAAGCTTGTACATCAGGCGGCTGCGCTTAGAAGCGCTCATTTTAGACCATTTGCCTTCATCAAAAGCCTTTCGGGCTGCTTTTACTGCCAGATCAATATCTTCTGCACCGGCTTCGAAAACAGAAGCCAGAACTTCTCCAGTCGCTGGGTTATACGTATCGAATGTTTTCTGTGATTTGCTTTCAACAAATTCACCATTGATATATAATTTTTTCTTCCCGCTTAAGAACTTTTCTACCTTTTCTTTTAAACCTGCAGTTAACTGACTCATATAATTCCTCCTTAAAATAGTAGACTATGTATTTCCATGCTGCAAAAATTTAGAAGAATACTATTGGTAACGCTTACATCAATACTTTAACATTAATAAAAATATAAAATCAACTCTGAATTAAAATAATTTTCAGATAATGTTCGACAATTCTCGCCTCACATCAAAAAAAATAGCATACCGGTGATCCAGTATGCTATCAGACTATTAAATTAACATTCCTGCAATCGCTGCACTTAAAAGAGAGGCAAGAGCTCCAGCTATTACTGCACGAATGCCAAGCTTGGCTATATCATTCCTGCGGTCAGGTGCCAGATTGCCGAGGCCGCCCAGGAGGATGGCCATAGACGAAATGTTCGCAAATCCGCAAAGCGCAAAGCTTACAACTGCAACAGTCTTAGGAGACAGGCTGCTGATTTCAGGAGCAAACGCTGAGTAGGCAACGAATTCATTCAACACAAGCTTTTGGCCGATGTAGCCGCCAGCCTGTACAGCCTCAGCCCAAGGGACTCCTACTGCAAATGCAAGAGGGGCAAAAATAAAGCCAAGAATCATTTCAAGTGTTAAGTTTTCCAGCCCAAAAAGTCCGCCTGCAAAACCGATGATTCCATTGATTAAAGCAACTAATGCGATAAAAGCAAGAAGCATGGCACCAATGTTCAAGGCAAGCATTAAACCATCGCTCGCTCCCCGGGCCGCAGCATCTACGATATTGACAGATTGTGTATCTTTTTCAATGGTAATATCATCAGTTGTTTCAGATTTCTCAGTTTCAGGCAGCATCATTTTAGCCATGACAAGGCCGGCAGGAGCTGCCATAAAACTTGCTGCAAGCAGGTATTCCAGTGGAACACCAAGCAGTGAATAACCAATCAGAACTGAACCTGCCACGGAAGCCAAACCGCCGGTCATGACAGCGAATAATTCCGACTTTGTCATTTTGCTGATGAAAGGGCGGACGATAAGAGGTGCCTCTGTCTGTCCGACAAAAATATTGGCAGCAGCAGAAATCGATTCTGCCTTGCTGGTTCCGAGCAGCTTAGAAAGGCCTCCGCCAATCACTTTAATAATGAATTGCATGATCCCTGTATAATATAGAACGGAGATTAGGGAAGAGAAGAAGATAACAACTGTCAGGACCTGGAATGCAAATACAAATCCAACACCTGAACCTTCTTGAAATAATCCTCCAAAGAGGAAATTAACTCCTTCATTGGCGTAACTTACAATGTCATTTACTGCAAAAGTTAATTTTTCCAGTGCCTTTTTCCCAAGATCCCATTTTAGCACGGCAAAGGCAAAGGCAAACTGAATGGCTAGACCGCCAAGAATTGTGCGTAAATTGATCGCTTTACGATTGGATGAAAGAAGGAAAGCTATTCCCAATACGGTCACAATCCCAAATATACCCCAGATAAAACTCATGTTGACACCTCATTTGTTGAATTTAGTAGAATGAAAACGTTTTTACGAAACGTCAAAAATATAGACCTCTGATAAAAGAGGTTTGTGAATAGACGTCAGACATCTAACTTGATTACATGTCCATTTTAACATGAATCCGTTTGCAGTAAAGAGTTTTTTTCTTACCAAATTAACTTAGGTGATTAATCTCCTATTTTTGTTCACATTTTCGGCGATTTTTCTTTCTAAATCATTACCTCATGCTCCGTTGAAGTAAAAGTATCTTTGATTTGATTTAATTTAATTTTATTTTATTGCTCCGTTACAACTGCCCATTCGGGACAAACATCATGTTCATACACTGTCACTAGACGTCAGGAGGTGTTAGAATGGGTGCAGGTGCAGGATATGGCGGCGGTTTTGCTTTAATCGTTGTCCTGTTTATACTTCTAATCATTGTTGGTGCTGCTTGCGTAGGCTGGGGATATTAAAGGATAAATGAACATGTAAACTGCTTAAAATCTGCCTTAATCAGGGCAGATTTTTTGTTTTCACACATAGAGTTTAATTTGAATCGTATGATAATCGGTTTAATGTCCAAAATAAGGATAGTTCTTATTTATAAGGAGGGATTCTGCATGAATAAAAAAGATAATAATGAAGGCACGAATATTGCTGGCAGATATTATGAAACTGAGGATTATAAAAGAAATGATCAGCTTTCTTCAGGACTCGCAACAACGCATGAGCAGGTAAGTGATACCTATATGGAAGGACAGGCGGATGCCGTTATTGAGGATGTAGTTGGCGTGGATATTTCCATCCCCCGTAAAGGGTATGATGAATAACGGATAGAAAGGAGGCATTTCAATGGCGCCGAGAGATGCTCAAGAAGACCTGAGCCAATATAAAATGCCGGAAGTTCTCCGAAAAAAGAGGACTTCTTCCTATAGGGTGGGCTATCAGGCTACAACAGGCAATCAGACACCTGGAGAACCGGAAGCAGGCAAGAGGACAGATGAAGAAAATTAATTAGCACTGCTAATTGAATGGAACTAGAAAGAGAGGATGTATTAAAAACATCTTCTCTTTTTGCACTTTGGGGATTTTGCATGGAAAAACGGGTTATACCACTTGAATTTTTATTTTTTGCACAGCATTATATCCGTATCCTTTCCTGTTCCAGTAAGGCTTTATTGGCTGAATATTGCCCTCTGTATCTGTTGCCCGCACAAGAATGGTATATTCGCCCTTTTTTACCTCCCAATTAAAATGCCACTTTACCCAGGAGTATTTTTCGTTTCCTCTGTATTTAAGCGACGCTTTTCTCCAAGTATCCCCATGATCAAAGCTTATTGCGACTTCATTAATTGTACCAGTTCCAGTCCAGGCAATACCTTTTATAGCATGTAACCCCTCATTAACAATGGAATGATCCAATGGGTGCTGGATTGTGCTGTTAACATTTATGGCTGTAACAGGCTTTTTATCTAAATCGCTATCATCATAAGGATAATAAACGTAATCTTTTGTTTGAAATGGGCCATTAAATTCATGCTTGATAATAAATATATTTCTAAGCCACTTAACGGAGGCCATTGCATACCATTGAGGGACAATTAGCCGAAAAGGATAACCATGCATATAAGGTATGGGCTTGCCGTTATATTCATATGCTACGATCGTATCTTCATGGAGTGCCTTTTCAATCGGCAGGCTTCTTGCAAAGTAAAAGGATTCTTTGAAATCTTTGCGTTCACCGAAATCCATTCCCGCAAACACAGCTTCTTTACTTCCAGCCAATAGTCCCGCTTTATCCAGCAGCTCTTTCAAAGGTACTCCTTTCCATTTCCCCTGACTGACTGCCCCTTCTTCCCACTGCTCACCAAAAACCTTTGGTTTGAAATTTGCTCTGTTATTGCCGGAGCATTCCAGAGGGACCAGAATTTCTTTGAATGGAAAGCGGATAAGTTCATTAAATGATATTTCCATCGGTTTATGAACATTGCCGGCAATCGACAATACTAAATTTCGGGTATGAATTTGCGGGTATGCAAAATGATTCCTTAGATAGAAATAATCCTGCGGCGTTTTCCAATTCTTCAGAAAATGAATGGGAGACTCCTGGTTTTCCGGTGTCAGACTGAGTGTTTTCAAATAAGGTACTGATAGACGCTTATTCATGGACCATCACCTCTATTAATAATACAGAGCAATGCTAAAGCTTAGAACTATAGACTATCTGAACTTCATTTATCGTTACTAAGTTTACTGCCGGCATTTTGAAGGAATAATCGTTAATAAAAATGCTGAAGGGCGGTAAAAGCATGAAGGAAGAATTACAGATAACAGGGCACAGACCTTTTCCGCTGCCTGATAAACCCTGGGTGATGGAGCAAATATGGAATGATGTTCTGTTTGCACATTGGCCGGTACCGGCAGAAATAATGGAGAAGCATATTCCTTCTCAGTTAACTCTGGATACATTTAAGGGCGAAGCCTGGATCGGAATAGTACCTTTCTGGATCAGCAGAATGAGAGTCCGCGGCTTGCCGGCATTGCCAATGATGAAATCAATGAATGAGCTGAATGTAAGAACTTATGTAGAGTATGGGGGCAAGAAAGGTGTGTATTTTTTCAGCCTGGATGCCGATAATTTTTTAGCGGTTACAGGAGCCAGAATGCTATATTTCCTGCCCTATATGAATGCCGAAATGAAAGTTGATAAAACAGAAGGACTCATTAATTATGAAAGCAGGAGAAAAAACGAAAATAAAGAGAGCGTACAATTCAAAGTCCAATATGAGCCAGCTTCCAGCCCATTTAATGCACAGGCAGGGTCACTTGATGAATGGCTGACTGAGAGATATTGTCTATGGGTAACAAAAGGTGAAGAAGTTTTTCGCGGGGATATCCATCATACAAAATGGCAGCTGCATGAAGCTTCATGTTCGATATACGAAAATACAATGGCATCATTTTTACCTGACAAGTACTTTACGAACGAGCCAATTTTACACTATTCTCCTCAAAAGCATGCTTATTTTTGGCCCTTAACAAGGGTTACATCATGATAAACAAGCGGACAGCCTTTTTCATGATCTAACCCAATGAAAACTTCATTTCTTTAAATAATTTTCTGCCAGCATTCTTTTTACTTCGTTATAGGATAATCCGGATTGGCTATTAAGCCTTTTTACCTCATCAATATCTGTTCCTGCGATAGTAAGGTTTTTCTTCTTCTGTTGGCGGACCATTAAATAGCCTCCTCTTCCAATTTGTTTTTATCATTTTCAATAATTTTCCCGTTTCTTGTCCATACTAAGAAAAAAAGGGGGCGATTCCAATTTTTTTCAATAAAAAAGGCCAAGATGATAAGCCAGAGGTTGTAATGCTCGACACAGAGGTGTATTCCTGTAATAGCTGCAATGGCTGGATGAGAAAAGATTTTGCCTCTTCAGATTTAAAATGTCCATTATGCGGTGATGAAACAACTGCCGAAATGAGGGAATTACCGCAAATTTTATAATCAGCAAATAAAGAAAGACTGATTCCTTACAGTCTTTCTTTATTTGTGTCAGTACTCTCCATATAATTCCTGAAAAGCCTCTTCTGCATCCTTTTCAGAAGAAAACAGTGCATCATCTTCTTCTATTAAATGAAATGACTCATTAAGAAAGAGGGCTACTGCATTAGGATCTTTTGGATGCGGAACAATTTCAGCAGGCCTTACGTTTGCTACACTTGGAGTGTGAGGATTATGGAAAATGACATATACCTCATCTCCCGATTTTACTTTTTTAGGATCTATTGTTTCCATGAGATTCACTCCCCATTTATAGGTTTTCATTTTGCTGGCCGATTTCTTTTGCGCCCAGAATAGCATTTGCCGTTTCCAGCTTTTCATGTTCATCAACAGAATCCCCGACCGCATTTTTCAGATTTGGAAATTTGCCGTCATTTTCAATGGTAACCATCATTTCTTTCGGTGCAGATGTCAGGTATTTTTCATCCATTTCTTTCATGATTCACTAACCTTCTGATATATATTCGAGCGGCTTTCTTTAAAGTTTTCTCTCCGCAGTGATCTAATATTCAGCCATATAATCCTAATTCAAATGGGAAAGTTAGCTATAAGGCTAAATTGAGGTGATAAAAATGAATGCAACTAAAAGACTGACTACAGCTATTCAATCGGAAGCAGGCTGTCTCAGCGATCCATCTTGGTTTGACCGCATTATTGAAGCTGCCGGGAAAGCGAAATTTGTTTTATTGGGAGAAGCTTCACATGGAACATCAGAATTTTATTCTATAAGAGCGGAAATATCCAAGAAGCTCATTGAACGGAAAGGGTTCAATTGTATCGCTGTGGAAGGGGACTGGCCTTCCTGCTTTACAGTTAACAGGTATGTAAAAGGGTATGCGCCTATGAACCCCCTTGAAGCACTGAAGGATTTTAACCGGTGGCCGACATGGATGTGGGCGAATGAAGAAATAAAACAGCTGATTACCTGGATTCATGATTATAATCAGCACATTAAAGAGCAAAGCCAAATGGCGGGTTTCTATGGCATCGACATATATAGCTTATGGGAGTCTATGGATGTGATAATAAAACTTCTGGAATCAAAGGGAGCAGCCGAGCTGGAAGCTGCTAAAAAAGCATTTTCCTGCTTTGAGCCATTCCACCGGAAACCGGAAAATTATGCAGTGGCTGCTGAATTTTATGGAGACGCCTGCGATAAGGAGGTTGCCGACCTTTTGCTAAGAATAAAAAACAAGTGGGAGGAAACCAATAACTTTGAAGAGGAATCACTGAACCTTTTGATAAACAGCCTTGTTGCCCTGAATGCAGAAAACTATTATCGGGCGATGGTAAAAGGCGGTCCTGATGATTGGAATATCAGGGACCATCACATGGTAAGTGCACTGGAGGAAATATCGGAGTTTTACGGAAAAAGTGCAAAGGTTATCGTTTGGGAACACAACACACATATTGGAGATGCAAGAGCAACCGATATGAAAGAAGAGGGGCTTGTGAATGTTGGGCAAATCCTCCGCGAAAAATACGGAGAAGATCAAGTTTTCGCATTAGGCTTTGGCACTTACTCAGGTACCGTTATAGCCGCCGAACAATGGGGGAGTGAAATGCAGGTTATGGAGGTGCCGCCCGCACAGGCGGGAAGCTGGGAGGATGCCCTTCAAATGGCTGGACCCGGAGATAAAGTATTGCTGTTCAACGATGAAAACAGAGATCTATTCACAAATACTATTGGACATCGGGCCATCGGAGTTGTATATAATCCTGAATATGAACAGTATGGTAATTATGTTCCCACTAAAATTTCTCTAAGGTATGACAGCTTTGTTTTTATAGAAAAAACGAATAGCTTGCAACCGCTTAATATACCTGTCAGAACACTTTAAAACAATCAGAGGAAACACAAGAATCCCCCTCCTTAAATCGGAGGGGGTTCTTGTTACACATAGCTGTTTTCCAATTCGTCCACCAATGATCCAACATAGCTTACTGCTTTGCGGATCGGATCCGGTTTAGACATATCAATGCCGGCACTCCTAAGCAGTTCAAGCGGTTTTTTCGTTCCTCCGGCTTTAAGGACATCAAGCCAGCGGTCGACAGCAGGCTGGCCTTCCTCCTGAATGCTTTGTGCCATAGCAGTGGAAGCAGTCAAACCGGCTGAATAGGTATATGGGTAAAGTCCCATGTAATAGTGAGGCTGTCTCATCCAGGTTAAAGCGGCCTTATCATCCAATTCAACCGAATCTCTCCAGAATTCAGCAAGTGTGTCTAATTTTTGAGCTGAGAGTGTTTTCGCCGTTAACGGAACACCCTGTTCAGCCAGACGATATACTCTGCGCTGGTATTCTCCTTCAAGAAGATGTGTAACAAAGTTGTGATAGTAAGTTCCAAGCATTTGAAGAATAACCCAGCGCTTCATTCTTTTATCTTCAGTACCAGCCAATAAATGCTGGCCAAGCAGCATTTCGTTTAGTGTAGAGGGTGCTTCGACAAAATAGGTTGAAGGGCGGGTATTCATGATACGCTGATATTTATTGGCCAAATAAAAATGACCCGCATGCCCAAGCTCATGAGCGAGAACAAAAGCACCGCGCATCGTGTCTGTCCATGTAATCAGGATGAAAGGATGGGAACCGTACGGACTTGCACAAAAAGCGCCTGTGGATTTTCCGACGTTATCAGCTAAATCAACCCACCGTTCTGACAGGCCTTTCTTCATTATATCGGTATATTCCGGGCCCATTATCTTGAGAGCTTCCAGTATGACTTCCGATGCTTTTTCAAATGTTGTTTCCGGATTGAATTCCGGATCAATAGGGGCCTTCAGGTCACAAAAAAGAATTTTATCCAATCCCAGGACTTTTTTCTTCAGCTGAGCGTATCTGCGCATATGGGGAGCAAGTTCCTTTTGGATAATGTCCAGCTGATTGTTGTACATTTCCTCTGTTACATGCTGGGAATCGAGAAGCATTTGTGTGACTGAGCTGTATTTTCTCAGTTTCGAGAGCGCAACCTGCTTTTTTACCTCCGCAGAATATGCAGAAGCAAATGTATTCTTGTAGTTTTCCAATGAATCTGTAAACGAGGCATAGGCATTCCGTCTGATGGTGGTATCCGGCGAAAACTCATAACGATCCTCGTAAAGAGCAAAAGAGTTTGGCAATTCGTTTCCTTGACTGTCTTTAAATGAGGCAAATGGCATGTCAGCAAGTTTTCCAGCCTGGTAGATATTATAGGGAGCACCAAATACTTCTCCCAATGCAGCCAGTGCTTCTTCCGTTTCCGGAGAAAGTCTGTGCCTCTTTGTTTCCAGCAGTTCTGACAGCCCGTTTTTGAACGGTTCGAGGCCGCTTTCTTCCATTATGTATTTTTCAATTAAACCCTCAGGCAGAGACAATAACTCAGAATCAATAAACGATAGAGCGGATGCTGCTTTTGCCCGTAAAGAGGCCATTAGTGATGAGTTTGCCTGATTGTCCGGATTAGTGCCATCCTCGGACTGGCGCAAGCTTGCATATGTGCCGGCCTGGACTAGACGGATAGAAAGCTTTTCCTGAGCGGAAAGGCAGCCAAGCAAAGCGTGCGGACCTTCATGGAGTTTTCCTTTGTATTGCTCAAAAACAGCAAGATCCTCTTCAATACTCCTCATCTCTTGCTGCCAATCTTCCTCCAATGCAAATAAATCCTCCACTTTCCATGTACGCTCTTTCGGTACCTCATGACGTTTTAATCGGGTAATAGCTGTTTGAACCATGTAATGATCCCTCCTATTTCGATTCTCTAAACAAAGAGATTATGGAACAATTATACAGGAAGAATCGATGAATTTATAGACTTTTCAAATATTTCAAATCTTATTGTTATGTAACAGCCTAAATACGCTCTATTAGAAAATAAAAAGCGGAAGGACCAGGAAGCCTTCCGCTGATTGTGCTATTCCATTTTCTTTGACAGACAGCGATCACATTCCATTAAGTATGATTCAGCCTGTTCCTTTACTGTTTGGCCACACTCGGGACATACCTTTTTGGGAAGCGTTCTGAAGAATTCAACCGGACTTTTAATCATTACTATTTCCTCCTTTTTATAATACAGTTTATTTTGTTTTCTTCTGTTGTAGTACAGTATATACCAAATTTATTTTAATGTGAAGTGTTTTGATTAAATTTTTTAAAAATTTAATTTATTATTTTTTCAGGCATAAAAGAGGGTTAAACTCCGCTCTTAAGCTTGTCAGTTTTAATGAGCTTCAGACTTTATTTCTCCCCGCCTCTTCCATGGCATGAATGATTCCATTACAATCATATTGAATAAAGTAAAAATGAGGGGGCTTAAAGCCTGCGATGACTGAGATAATTGTATCTTTTAATCCGATATTAATATTTGCGGCCGTTATACTGACCATTATGGCTTCCTATACAGCATTAGATTTATTTACTTTAATAAAATCATCTGAAAGCAATCAGAGGTTCTTGTTCTTAGGCGGAACTTTTTCACTTGGAATCGGCATATGGATCATGAACTTCATTGGCATGGTCGCGATCAACATAAATGCTTCCGGAAGCTACAATATTCCTCTTACCTTATTGTCCATGATTTTTGGCATCTCCTTTACCGGAATGGCATTTAGTGCAGTAATCGGACGACAGCTGAAGAAAGGCAATCTTCTTGCGGGCAGCTTCTTTTTAACGATGGCAGTCCTATCCATCCATGTAACAGGAATGTATGCTATCGGGATGAATGTCCAATTTGGCTCCATTGTATTTCTCATTTCCACCCTGATTATTTTTGCTTCTTTTTTATTTTCACTTTGGATGCTCTTTTACTCAAAAAGCCTTTCCTATTCAAGACATATATGGATAAAGCCTTTAAGCGCACTCATTATTGCCGGAGCCGTTGTAGAGGGGTATTTTCTGCTCATCCGATCGTCCTCATTCTATCCAAATGGGGAGATTAGCAGGGAGGGAGACTCGCCGGGGACTTTTCTGATTTTCCTGGTATTATTTGCAGCGATTCTAATCCTTAGCGGCCTCATTGCTTCAAGCACCCTAATGAGCAAGCGGCTGGAAGCAAGCGACACTAACTTACACGATATTCAGGCTGCACTTGATGAATCATCTATTGTGGCTATTACTGACCCAAAGGGGATTATTACGTATGTGAATGATAAATTTGTTGAGATTTCCAAATATGAAGAATATGAACTGCTGGGCAAAAATCATAATATTTTAAATTCAGGATATCATCCGCCAGAGTTTTTCCACCAACTATGGAAAACGATTGGGTCGGGGGAAATATGGAAGGGAGAAATAAGAAATAAAGCAAAGGACGGAAGCTTTTATTGGGTCGAGACAACAATTGTACCCTTCCTCAGCAAAAAGAATAAACCGTATCAGTATGTTTCCATCCGGACAGATATATCTGCCTTGAAAACTGCTGAAGCCAACCTCAAAAATTCCTTGAAAGAGGTTAACGATATTAAATTTGCTCTTGATCAGTCTTCCATTATTGCGTTCACTGATGAAAAAGGGATTATAACCAATGTAAATGAGAGGTTTTGTGAAATTTCCCAGTACAGCAGGGAAGAGCTGATAGGACATAACCATTCGTTATTAAATTCAAATCTGCATTCAAAAGATTTTTTTAAGAACTTATGGAAAACAATTGGCTCTGGTGAAGTATGGAGAGGGGAAATACGAAATAAAGCAAAGGATGGGTCTTATTACTGGGTCCATACAACAATCGTGCCGTTCATGAATGCGAACGGAAAACCTTATCAATACTTAGCCATAAGAAACGATATTACCGAGAGGAAAAAAACAGAGGAAGTGCTGCATCGGCAGGATAAACTGGCAGCAGTGGGCCAGCTTGCTGCAGGGGTTGCCCATGAAATCCGCAATCCGCTGACAACAATGAAAGGATATACAGAGTTCCTTCAGCTGGATGAAACGAATGAAGAGAGACAGGAATACTTAAGCATCATTTTAGATGAAATTGACCGGGTAAATCATATAGTAGAAGATTTTATGGTTCTTGCTAAGCCAAAAGCCGCTGAACTGGAAGAAAGAGATATCATACCTATTATAAAGAATGTCATCTCTTTTCTGGAATTCGAAGCCCGGAAACGGGAAGTGAAAATTCGTTTCGAATATGAACGGGATATCATCCAGATTGAATGTGACGAAAACCGCCTTAAACAGGTTTTCCTTAATTTTATCAAAAATGGAATTGAAGCGATGCCTGATGGAGGAGATATTACAGTCAGAGCAACTATCATAAATAACCAGGTGCAGATAGCGATACAGGATACAGGTGTCGGAATACCACAGGAAAAACTGAAAAATATCGGAGAACCATTTTTTACAACCAAGAAAAATGGGAATGGTTTAGGCTTGATGGTCAGCTTTAAAATTATTGAAAGCCATAATGGCAAAGTATTTATCGAGAGTGAATTAAATAAAGGTACGACATTCAATATTGTTTTGCCTGCGAAATCTGCCTAGCCAATCCTAATCGGATTGGCTTTTTCATTAGAAATTAATTCCTCTCCTGTTTAAAAATAGATATTGCCAATAAATGGACAGATTATAAAAACATTGGATCGAATCCCATGATAACAGGAAAAGCACCACTTTCAGTCTAAAACGGCACCTGACTTTGAAATATGTTTGTTATGAGGCTGTTATATCCGTAACGGGATTATTATCTGTTTGTTCTTTTTTAGTAAAGATTCCATGTTATTATTATCCCCGTTAGCTAAAAACGAGCTATACGGGAGGTTCTAACATATGAAAAAATCAATTTTAACTTTTGTAGCAGCTGCCGCAATTACCGGAACAGCAGGTGCGAATGTACAAGCTGAAGAAGTGACAGTAAAAAAAGGCGATACTTTGTGGGATTTTTCCCAGTCATATAATACACCAGTTGACATGATTAAAGAATGGAACGGGCTGTCTTCGCATATCATCCACCCGGATGATGTACTTAATGTATACCCTGAAAAGAAATACATAGTATCAAAAGGCGATACTTTATGGGATATAGCAAGAGAGCATAGTGTCACAGCTGAGGCAATCAAAGAATGGAACAGCTTGAGTTCTGATTTAATTCGTCCGGACGATGAATTAATTCTTTATCCGGATGCCAAAGCTGTTAATGCTGCAGCTGTTCCAGTTCAGGCTGCTCCGGCAAAGTCCGAACAGCCTGCAAAAACAGCAGCTGCTTCAGAGAAAAAATCTGAACAGCCTGCAGTAAAACAAACACAGCCAGCTGAAAAATCACAGCCGGCTTCAGAAGCAAAGCCAGTCGCAGAGTCTAATCCGGAACCGGCTAATCCTGCAGCGGAATCAAAGCCTGCATCTGAGCCTGCCAAGCCTGCAGCGGAATCCAAACCAGCTGCCGAGCCTGCTTCTGAAAAACCTGAGGAAAATGCAAATGATGAAGCAACTCAAAAAGTGCTGAATATGGAAGCAACAGCCTACACAGCTAATTGTGAAGGCTGCTCAGGAATTACAGCAACCGGAATCAATTTAAAAGAGAATCCAGATCAAAAAGTAATCTCAGTAGATCCTAATGTTATTCCGCTGGGAACTAAAGTCCATGTTGAAGGATATGGTGAAGCTGTCGCAGGAGACACTGGCGGAGCCATTCAAGGCAACAAGATTGATATCTTTATGCCATCTCAGGAAGATGCCATCAATTTTGGCAGAAAAACAGTTAAAGTTACTATTTTAGATTAAAACTAGAAAAGAAGGCACTTCTCCAGGTGCCTTCTTTCTTTTACTCTTTATTCTTGCCATCCCTTGCTTTTTCCTCCTGGTTGACAAAGAAACTGTGGACTGGTTTTGCCAGCTGTTTTAAGCTTTTCTCGAAGCGTTCAGTTAGGTGGGAGGCACGCTCGTAAACTATTGATTTTAAATGATCCAATTGCCTGCTGATTTTTTCGGTGATTGCCTCCTGGCGGTGTAAGCGTTCCATTATCGACTTACTGGCCTGTTCCTGTTCACGAAGCTTCTTGCTTAATTCTTCTTTCAATTGCTCCTGTGTCTTAAACTTTTTCTCAGCTTCCTCCGATAATGATGCGAACTGCTGGTCTAACCGCTCCATTACTGTATTGTGGAATACTTCCTGGACATCAAGCTTTTTGCATAATTCTGCTTTCATTTCTTCCTGTGCTTTAAAATTTGATGCGGCCTCTTCAGAAAATGCCTCGAATTTATCAAATTTACGGGAAAGTGCCTGTGTTGCCGCTTCCTGAAAGGAAACTTGTTCAAGTATCTTCTGATTTACCGGTTCTTCATTTTCAAGAATTTCCAGAATATCCTTATTTACTCCCTCCAAGGCAGACAGCCTTTTATTCAATAAATTATTCTCCTTTTCACGCTCATGCATCATTTCCAGAAAACCCGCCAAAAAAGCATCCTGCTTTTCAATCTTAGCTGTCAAATGCCCAATATGGTTACTTTGTTTGCCGGCAGCACTTTTTACAAGCTTCCTCATATCAAAAAACGAATCCTCAAGCTGAGTCTTCATCTCTTCATAAGTTTCAGACAAGCGGGTATTAACGGTCTGCTGCTCTTTTATTACTTCCTGGAGAAAGTTGAGACGGTAAGTACCCTGATTCGAAATAGTGTCTGAATGGCTTAAATAAAGCTTAGGATTAGCATCCTCATTTGATTTTTGTGCCATAGGAACACTCCTCAGTTTTCACCTTTTTTATAGCCTATGCCAGATCTTTGTGTGAGGGATGGGCACTGTCCTATAAAAGCCTAACCATTTTTCTGTTAAGCGTAGCTTAATTGATCTATTTATTAAAAAATTTCGAAAATCGCAATAAAAAGTGTTGCAAAAAATTCAAAAAATAGGTAAATTATTAATTGTCAGTTAATTGGCAGTGATGTCATCAATCTGACTACATAGGGAGTCAACCAAAACTACCTCTGAACAAAAAGAAGGAGAGGACAAAAGCATGAAGAGATTACCTTTCTTGCTTTCAGCAGCTGCACTGACACTCATGCTGGGAGCATGCTCAAACGAAGAAGCTTCTAAAGGGGAAGAAAAGGAAGAGGCGGCAGCTGAAACGGCAGAGTCTGCTGATGAATCCAAAGAAGTGCGTTCGGCTCTGCTGAACTATCAGGGAGAAGTGACAAAAGTAATCCGTAACACAGATGCCAGCTTAACTGCTGAAGGTCAGGATCCAGCTGAAGCAGCTGCAGCATTCGAAAAGGACGCAAAAGCCGTGTCAGTGCCGGAGGAATTAACAGACTATACTAAGGATATTGAAGCTGCGGTTGATAGCTTATCCCAATACTATGCTAAAAAAGCAGGATCTGAAGATATGGCGGAAGCAGAGCCATTTAAAGAGGAATATATCAATTCCATGACTAAAGTTTTTGAAGAGGTGGAATTATCTCCTCCTGCTTTTAAAAGTGTTTTTCAATAATATGTAAAAAAACAGCCCAATTTATGAATTGGGCTGTTTTCTTTATTAAGGGACATCATGCCCCAGGGAAGTTTGATAAATCTCAAACCACTGATCCCGGTTAAGTTTATAAGATAATGCACGGACAGCACCTTCAATTCTTTCGATCCTGCCGGACCCGGTGATTGGCATGATTCGGGCAGGATGGGTTAAGAGCCATGCAAATAAAACCTCATCAATATCATTCGCCCCGATTTCTTCTGCGACTTTAAGCAATGCAGTTCTAAGGCGCGCAGGTTTTTCTTCGGTGCTGCTGAAGATCTTTCCGCCGGCCAAGGGGGACCAGGCCATCGGAGCAATTCTTTTTTCCATGCACAAATTTAATGTGCCATCCTCAAAATTCTCGAGATGAAAGGCAGACAGCTCAATTTGATTGGTAATCAGGTCCATTTCAAGGAAGGACTGAAGCATCGTGAACTGATGGCTTTTAAAATTCGAAACCCCAAAATGCCTAACCTTGCCCGCGGATTTTAATGCTGAAAATGCATCAGCAACTTCTCCAGGATCCATAAAAGGATCAGGACGATGAATGAGCAGGGTATCTATGTAATCTGTTTTCAAATTTTGCAATGATTTCTCAACAGAAGCGATAATATGTTTTTTTCCGGTATTGTAATGATGTGATTTATGCTCGGACCGGTTTGGTGACTCGAGGACAATCCCGCATTTCGTAACAATTTCCATTTTTCCGCGGAGCTCCGGCTTTTTCTCCAGTGCCCTTCCAAACAGGCTTTCGCACGTATAGCTTCCATAAATATCAGCGTGATCAAATGTCGTTATGCCCAGTTCAAAACACTGTTCTATTAATGTGATTAACTCTTCATCTGACAATTTCCAGTCTGCCAGTCTCCAAAGGCCATGGACGATTCTTGAAAACGACAGATCTTCTGCCATCTGCACTCTATCCAAACGTATCATCTCCTCATTTTTAGTATTGTTATTATCTCTGAAAATCTTAAGAATACCAAGCTAAACGATCTTAAAACCACATAAAAAAAGAGGCAACAGTTATGTCACCTCCATGTTATACGCATATTTTCTGCAGCGGTTCAACCATTTGCTCATGCAGAATCATAATTTTTGATGTGTACGAACAATGTTCCCTGTAAGCGGTTTGAAGTTCCTTATGAAAATTGAGTAATTCTTCTACTCCGGTAATCAATTCTTTATCAAAAATGCCTGAACGGCTCAGCAGGATATTCTCATATTTCTCAACAAGCTTTTTTGTTTTTTTAATTAATTTCCAGGCATCTTTCATACGAAAGGCATCATTCAAATTGGAGTAGAATTCCACCAGGTCTTTTTGGAATATATACTTAATTTCCTGACTGAGCCTTTCTACACGAGGGAGTTCAGCTTCCTGAAAGATAAATTGCTGCACCATAATTAAATCGGTCTTTACCAAATGCTCTTCAAATGACTCATATATCCGCAGTGTATTATAAGCATCATACATGGGATGATGGGGTTCGCCGATAAAAGAAAGTTCATAGAAGGACAACGCTTTTTCAACAGAAGCTGCCGTACGGGAAGCTCTTTTTGTGAAAACAGCCTGAAAATCAACATATCTTTTAGTAATTTTTTCAATAGTAGCCTGGGGAAGATTATGCCTCAAAGCATCTGCTTTCAGTCTTAGGATATCACTGGACGACCAGGAGAAGAATCTGGCTTTTTTAACTCCGCCGACCCAAAAGAGAAAATCCTTAAACACTTGAGGAAAGTCATCCGCTTTCTCTAAATCAGAGTCAGATATCCCAGTCAATTCTTTGCAGAAAGTACTTAATGGTGAGTTCTGCTGCGGACGGATGAACCTGTCAAATCCAGTTACCTTGCCTGATTCAACATCCACTTTTACCGCACCAAGACGAATGGCCTCCATATCTTCAAACAGCATGCCACTTTTGCTGCATAGCATTTCAAAATCAAAGAAAACCAGCTGCTTTAGTTCAGCCATGTGAGATCCCCCTTTCTGTACCCAGCTGCCCAACAAGATATTATAAAGAATAACGGGTAAAAAAGGAAGGAACAGAATTATCCATCAAACTGTTGAGATAATATAGAACTTTTTTCCCAGCTCAATAGCAAATCGGTTTACGATTTCTTTTGAAACGTTTACACTAAAGGTGTACATAGTTGACAGCTGCGTATTTCAGCGAAGCTGTTAAAAATTTTTGAACCTGAAAGGATGGATGAACGTGGGTATTTCTTTATCGAAAGGGCAAAAAATTGATTTAACAAAAACGAATCCCGGATTGTCTAAAGTAATAGTAGGACTTGGATGGGATACGAATAAATATGATGGCGGCTTGGATTTTGACCTTGATGCCAGTGTTTTCTTATTAGATGCCAATGGCAAATGTGCATCAGATAAAGATTTTATTTTCTACAACCAGCTTGAAGGCGGCAATGGCTCAGTCGTACATACAGGAGATAACAGAACAGGTGAGGGAGATGGCGATGACGAGCAAGTCAAAGTTAATCTTAGCGCTGTTCCTGCCGCCATTGAGAAGATTTCTTTCGTTATTACTATCCATGATGGCGAAGGACGCGGCCAGAACTTTGGACAGGTTTCAAATGCATTTGTTCGAATCGTCAATGAAGAAACAAATGAAGAATTAATCCGTTACGATCTGGGCGAAGATTTCTCGATTGAAACTGCCATTGTTGTAGGTGAATTATACCGTCACAATGGAGAATGGAAATTCTCTGCTGTCGGATCAGGCTACCAGGGCGGACTTGCCCGCATTGCAACAGACTTCGGCTTGCAGGTAGGTTAAGTTCTATTTTTGCCAGGTAGAGCAGCAGCTTTTCCTGGCTTTCTCTTTAGGAAGAACCTGCACACAGGTGATCTGTCATGAAAAATGGATTTGTTTTATGAAGGAGTGAGTATCTTGGGTATTCAATTATCAAAAGGTCAAAGAATTGATCTTACTAAAACAAATCCCGGTCTGACTAAAGCCATAATCGGCCTGGGCTGGGACACAAACAAATATAGCGGCGGCCATGACTTCGACCTTGACGCATCAGCATTTTTGGCTGATGAAAACAGTAAATGTGCGAATGATCATGATTTTATTTTCTACAATAATCTCCAGCATCCAAGCGGGGCAGTTATTCACACAGGAGACAACCGTACTGGTGAAGGGGACGGTGATGATGAGCAGCTTGTTGTTGATTTTACTAAAATACCTTCACACGTCCATCGCATTGGCATAACGGTTACGATTCATGATGCAGAATTAAGGCAGCAAAATTTCGGCCAGGTTTCCAATGCATTCGTAAGATTAGTGGATGAATCCAATAATCAGGAGCTGCTTCGCTTTGATCTTGGAGAAGATTTTTCGATCGAAACAGCCGTAGTTTTCTGTGAGTTATACCGTCATGGAAACGACTGGAAATTCAATGCCATTGGCAGCGGATTCTCAGGTGGTTTGGCAGCCCTTTGCCGAAACTACGGACTGCAGGTTTAATTTTATCGCAGTCTAACGGGCAGTAAGACCCCCACTTCAAGACTCAGAGGAATCAAAGAAGGATAAGCGGGGGGCAAACTGCCCGTAAAGGCCCAAAAAACGAACAAAGACTAAGAACGCCACGTCCTGTGGCATCGTCTTTGTGACCCACTTCCTGTGGGCCTCAACTAACAATCAGTGGGGGATAAGGAAAACCCCCACTGATTGAAGTTTCACTTTATCGCAGTCAAACGGGCTGTAAGACCCCCACTTTGAGACTCAGCGGAATCAGAGGAGGATAGTGGGGGTCAAACTGCCCGTAAAGGCCCGATTGGTTCAACTAACAATCAGCGGGGGATAAAGCTCCCCACTGATTGAAGTTTCACTTTATCTCAGGCACCCGACTTGTATCGGGTGCCTATTTTAGTGACATCCCGCGTCCAATTCTATTGGCTAATTATCCCATACTTGAAAAAAAGGCAAGTGGGAACAATAGATTTGAGAAAAACCTTGAGAGGAAGGGATGCAGTATGTCACTAGAATGGTTTGACAGGGTAAGCGGTGAGTTGCAGGACCATCTTGAATCCATTTGCAGCAAATATGATCAGATTGGCCATATGTCGGTTGACCGGGGTGCCAAGCATCCCAGAATGGAATTTTTCATTGAAACCGATGATAATGACCGAGAGTACTTTTGCACACTTTTCTTTGATCCGCATAATGAAGAATTCTATGTAGAAGACTTTGACTTCGAACTTGGCCATACATCTAAAACAATGCTTTTTGATATTGAAGACATCATTGATACCGTCCACGAAAGCCTTCATGACTACATGAATGGCGCAGATGACGATGAATTCGAATTTGAAGATAATGAAGAAATTTATGCATCAGAAGACGAAGATTTTATCATCGCTGATGAATATGACTTCGGCGGCGAAGGAGATATCTTTGAAGAAGTAGATGTAGAGTGGGAAACTCCTGAAGTGACCGCCTTTTTCAAGGAAGATGAAGTGGAGGTATCCTATCAGTTTGGAGTGGTCCAGGAAACAGGTGATGGCGTCCTGCGCAGGGTCAATCGCATTTGGACAGATGATGAGGAAATGATCAAGGATGAAGATCACTTTATCTTCAGTAAAGAAGAGGCAAGCACGATCATTGCTATGATTGCAAGCCACATGGATTCACTGGGAGGGCATGAATCAGATTATCTGTAATTTATAGAAGCATCAGAAAGTGGCTATCAAGAATTCTTGGAGCCACTTGTTTTTTTGAGTAATGCGAATTGCAAGCATCCTTCCATCCATCAGCAGCACCGAAACAATCCCCGATATTATAGAAAGCGCTCTAATAATGCCTTATTTTTCAGTTAGTACTATTCAGGCTTGCCACACCCATAAACTAACTTAAAAGCAAGTGAAAAGAGGTGCTTTATGGGAATTCACATCGTTCAGGCAGGCGATAGTCTTTGGAGCATTTCACAAAAGTTTAATATTCCGATCATGAGCTTAATAACGGCAAATGGGCTTGAAAATGGACCTGGCATTATCCCTGGTTTAGCTCTATATATTCCGGAAGATGGACCTTTTATCAGGTCTTACTTAGTAAAGCAGGGAGACACACTATGGACCATTTCCCAGCGTTTCCAGACATCCATTAGTGCCATTCTGTCAGCAAACCCGGGGATCAGTCCAGAAGGGCTGTATATCTGCCAGAAATTAAACATCCCATCAGCAAGTAAATTAGTTATGAGGACGCTGGGTTTTATAGTCCCATATGCTCCTGAAACCTTTTTACCTGCTTTCAGGGAAACTGCAAAGCATTTAACCTACATTGCCATATCCTCATACTCGCTGACAAAGGAAGGGTATGCTTATATAGAGCTTGATGATACAGCCATATTGGCAGAAAGCAGGCGTTTGAATGTCATTCCGCTGCTGATGATCCGAAACCTTGCAGAAGGGGATTTTAATGCTGAATTAATTGGAGGGGTACTTGAAAGACCAGTTTATAGAAGGAACTTAATCTTAAGCCTGATGAATTTTGTCACTCAAAAAGGATATGGAGGCATCAGTCTGGATTTTGAATTTATCCCGCCGCAAAGGCGCCAGGATTTCAATTCTTTCATTAAAGAATTGAAAAATGCATTAGGATCAAAAGTTCTTCATGTTAATGTACATGCTAAGACGGAAGATATCCCAACAAATCGGATAATAGGGGCATATGATTATAAAGCCATTGGAGAAGGAGCAGACATAGTTGCAGTCATGACCATGGATTACGGTTATCCCACAGGTCCTCCCAATCCCGTCGCTCCACTATGGTGGGTCGAGGAGGTTATTAAATATTCGATCACCCAGATTGACCCGAAAAAACTGCAAATTGCCTTGCCGTTATATGGCTATGACTGGAGAACAGCGGATAATCGAACCCGCTCATTATCCATGCAAGCCATTCAAAATTTAGCATTAAGCAGAGGAGCGATAATTCAATTCGATGGATATGCAGCATCCCCATGGTTCAGATACTGGAATGGAGCAGAAGAGCATGTGGTCTGGTTTGAAGATATCCGCAGCATTACTGAAAAATATAAGTTAATTGACCAGTATAATCTATTAGGGATGACATACTGGCAATTGAGCTTGCGTTTTCCGCAAAACTGGGCCTTTGCGGATAAAAATTTTACTATTCTATAGTCAATTCTTAAAATATTTCCTTCATTTCTTCTTCGAAATAAAACATTTTCGGATTTTCTTTAATTGTATACGTGTATTTCTTCATTTTTGCCACATAGCATGTTTTGTTGATTGTCACTTTTTCTCCTGTATCAACCAGAATCACAACATCATTTTGTTCAAATTTATTTCTGCGCTTCACACTGATCCCTCTTTCGTTAATTCGATTAAGTGTTATTTATACATTATCTCATACTTCTGGAGAATTAACCTGAGATATCGGCAATCTTTAAGTTTTCATCTTTTCTTTTGCGTATTGGCAGGTAAATGATATATTAGTCTAATTGAATATCTTAGTGAACAAAGGACGATAAAAAATGACTTCAACACTTGGGCTTATAAGGGATTGGCAAAAAGCCATTCAGGCAGAGATCTTACACTTAAAAAAATACGGAAGCTCCCGCTGGTTAATTCTAAATGGGCGGCTTCTTTCAAAATCAGATGCCTATACGTATTTTTTCGATACCCCTTCAGCCCTTAAAATACCAACTGGATCTTCCATAAAAATAGACTGGGGAAGTAAGAGGGTGGAAGGAAGAATTCTTTCTGCGGAAGGAAATAATGTCATTTTGGCATTAAAAGAGGATATTGGCAGCGATTTATCGGAGGCCTTTTTGCATCATGACCCATGGGAACTATTGGATCAGCTTTTTCAGCGCTTAGAGGACATAAAAGACAGTAAAAGAAAGAGGGCCAGAATAAAAAAATTGATGGATCCTTCCATGTCTCCCAAGCACCCTGCTGATAAAGTAAAGAGCAGTACCCATGAACTGATATTGCGTTCCAAATATAATCCAGTGACATATGTCTGGGGACCGCCAGGCACGGGAAAAACCTACACACTTGCACGTGTGGCCGCCAATAAATATTTTAAAGGGCAAAATGTTCTCATTCTGGCCCACTCCAATCAAGCAATAGATGTCCTTATGGCAGAGATTTCAGCCTTTGCATCAGGCAAAAGAACAATTGCTGATGGTGACCTGCTTCGTTACGGGTCACAAATCGGTCCGGCATTGATCAATCATCATTCATTGACAGCCGAATTTCTTTTAAACAAGCAGCACTCTAATCTCTCTGAGCAAAAAGCGGCTCTAGTGGAGGACCGCCGCCTGCTTAAACAGGATTTATCACGATCGTTCAGCCAAAGAGATTCCGATCAGCTAATTGTAATTGAAAAGAAGCTGTCCGGAGTGCTTGAAAAAATCAGGCAAAAAGAAATAGAGTTTGTAAAAAACGCTTCTATTATTGGAACAACACTTGCAAAAGCAGCAAGTGACCCTGCAATTTATGAGAAAAATTTTGATTTGGTCATCATCGATGAAGCCAGCATGGCTTATGTTCCCCAGGCTGCCTTTGCAGCTTCGCTTGGAAAAAGGGTAATCATCTGCGGGGATTTTAAACAGCTTCCTCCTATTGCTGCCTCAAAACATAAGCTGTCGGAAAAATGGCTGAGAGAGGATATCTTTCACCACTCAGGCGTGTCAGATGCAGTCAAGGATGGACACTTGCATCCTCACCTTTTTCTGTTAAAAGAACAGCGCCGTATGCACCCGGACATATCCGCTTTTTCCAATAAACATATTTATCATTCACTCGTAGGTGACCACCCCGATGTATTGGCCGCCAGAGCGCCTATCACAGCCTGCACACCTTTTCCCGGCAATGCCTCAATCCTGATCAATACCAATGGATCAGGTGAATTTGGCATAAAAGATGGCAGCTCAAATTCAAGAATCAACCTTTGGAATCTATTGCTTGGATTTCAGCTGATACATGAAGCTTACATAGGAGGAAGCCGGTCGATAGGATATGTTACTCCTTATCGCGCACAGGCATTATTAATGGAACAGCTTCTCTGCGAAATATATGAAGAAGAAAGAGCTTCCGCTGATATTATTGCTGCGACTGTTCACCGTTTTCAGGGAAGTGAACGGGATGTCATGATTTTTGACTCTGCCGATGCCGCTCCCCATGACAGAGCTGGAATGCTGCTGATTGGGAAAGATAGCGAAAGGCTTTTGAATGTTGCCATAACAAGAACCAAGGGGAAGTTCATTCACATTTGCGATATGCAATTTATACAAAGCAAAGTATTCAGGAATAAAACATGGCGGAAGCTGGCAGATCATCAAGCACACAATGGACAGGCCATTCATCCTGATCAGATTGGCAGGTGGATTAAAAATCAGCATCCTCGCCTTCAATGGATGCATGCAAAAAAATTGGAGAAAGTGTTTGAGGATATTTCTAAAGCAAGAAAGGAGATTATTATCTCTCTGCCTAATGGGCATGGATTGGGAGAAGAGTGGGGGCAGGCAGTTTCCAACAGGAGTCCAAAAACGAAACTGATCTTGCTTGCAGAGCATGCTGTCCCTTTCATTTCTCCTGATGAGATATCAGCAATATGCCTCCCGTTCCCGTTCCTCTTAATTGACGGACATATTTTGTGGCTTGGCATGCCGGCTGAGACTCATAAAAACGCCTTGCCGCCATATGTAGCAGCCAGGCTGCAATCAGCTGCAGCCGGCTCATATCTTACAACTTTAATTAAATAAAGAAGCTGTTTTCGTAAAGTTTTTTGCTTTTTCATAACTTATTTAATTTGCTGAGTTGATCTTCGCTGTGGGCACTTGATCCTTGAAAATGCTGACGCATTTTCTTCGTGCGATGTTCAATCGAGGAAGCTTATTCAATGTCCTGCGGGAGGAGAGGGAAGTGTGAGACACCGCAGGCGAAGCCAAGGAGGCACGCATTCCTCCCCGCGGGTTCGATGCGTGCCTGGGGCGTGAAAACAACGGTCAAAATTCATAAACAAAAATCTATTAAAAAAAGCCAATAAAAAAGACGCCTCAGAGAGGCGTCTTTTTCTACGTATTGCGGCGACACGACTGCACTCCACATAGTGCATTGCCCAAACGAGCGTGTCTGTCGTCTTATGCAATTAGCTCATCGCTTAATTAATATAGCATTATTTCAAAGAAGAAACAAGTCTTTTTTGCGGGCAGTCCCTTATGCTGAACCTGAAACTTTTTATACAGTTTATTCGTTTAATATATAATAAGGGGAAATAATAAGGAAACTTAAAGAAATAGCGAAGGAGTCACCATGGAAAAATTTCAGCATTACAAAGAAGCTTTTGCAGGATTTTGGCGCAAAAAGCACCTGACACAAATTTTGCTGCTTTTATCACTAACTATATTACTTTTAACCATTCTCTTTTTTGCGTTTCTGGCAGCTACAGCTAACGTGGAAACTTTAAAAGAGGGATTAAGGCAATCAACTGTTATTTACGATAAAGATGGTGATGCTGCTGCAAGTCTTGCAGAAAATAGGGCAGAGGGAGCAAATATTGAAGAATTGCCTGAACATGTGGGTAATGCCGTTATCGCGATTGAAGATGAACGCTTTTATAAGCATAACGGCTTTGATATAAAAGGGATTGCCAGAGCGTTCTTTGGCAACTTGTTTGCAGGGGGGATAACCGGCGGAGGAAGTACCATTACCCAGCAGCTCGCCAAAAATGCTTTACTTTCACCTGAACAGACCTACAAGCGAAAAGCTGAAGAATTGTTCCTGGCAGTTGAAATCGAAAAAAATTATAAAAAAGATGAAATCCTGCAAATGTATTTAAATCAGGTTTACTTCGGAAGCGGCTCATGGGGAATCGAACAGGCATCAAATAAGTATTTCAGCAAAACACCAAAGCAATTGAGCATCAGCGAAAGTGCATTGCTTGCAGGATTGCTTCAATCGCCTTCTGCTCTCGACCCATACAATCATTACGAACGTGCAATCAAAAGAAGAAATGTTGTCCTTGGGAAGATGAAAGAGCATAAGATGATTTCAGCAGAAGAGTATGAGAACGCTATAAATGAAAAGATTCACTTACAGGAAGGAACACGAAGCAAGAAGGAAAGGAAATACCCTTACTATGTTGATGCAGTCCTTGATGAAGCAATAAATACGTACGGATTAACACAGGAAGAGATATTTACAAGAGGATATAAAATATACACAGAAATGGATCAAAATCTGCAATCAAGCCTGGAAAATGTATATCAAAAGGACTCAATCTTCCCGGCTGGCATGAATGGAGAAATCGTTCAAAGTGGAGCTGTCCTTCTTGATCCGGCGACAGGGGGAGTCAGAGGCCTTGTCGGCGGCAGAGGTGAACATGTTTTCAGAGGATTCAACAGGGCCACACACATCAAAGCCCAGCCTGGATCAACACTAAAGCCTTTAGCCGTATACACACCTGCCCTTGAAGAGGGATACTCACCAACATCGATGCTGAAGGATGAACCCGTAACATACGGAGATTACACACCGGCTAACGCTTCAGGACAATATGCAGGGGAAGTGACCATGTATAAAGCTCTGGAAGACTCCATCAATGTCCCAGCCGTCTGGCTGCTTAATCAAATTGGACTGGATAAAGGTTTGGATGCTCTTGAAAGGTTCGGCATCCCTCTGGAAAAAGAAGATGAATATCTCGGAATTGCATTAGGCGGGATGAGAAAGGGAATATCACCTTTAAAGCTCGCCGAAGCATATGCAGCTTTTCCAAATGGCGGCAAGCGTAATGATGCGCATTTAATTACGAAAATCGTGGGCCCGACCGGAAGCATCATTGCGGAACGTGACAAAAAAACCGTTAAAGTTACGACGAAAACCGTTTCTAACCAAATGACTTCCATGCTTTTAAATGTAGTAGAAACCGGCACAGGAAGCGCTACGAAGATAGAAGGAGTTCCAATCGCCGGGAAAACGGGTTCGACCCAGCTCCCATATAAAGACATTAACGGAACTAAGGATCAATGGTTTGTAGGCTATACACCGAATTTGGTTGGCGCTGTCTGGCTCGGGTATGACCAGACCGACAGGGAACATTATCTGTCAAAAAGCAGTTCTGAAACAGCAGTCCCTGTTTTCAGATCAATAATGGAGTCAAGCCTGCCATACATGCAGGAAGGGGAATTTGCTACTAAATCGGTGAATGAAAAGCTCGAGAAAAAGGAATTAACAGAAGAAATTGGACAAACCATTAAAGAACAAGCTGAAAAATTCGAAGGAAAACTGAGAGAGGATCTTCCAATCTGGAAGGAAAAATTGAGGGAAGGAAAGCAGGAGCTTGAAGATTTCGGCCGATTCCTGAAGGACAAATGGGATCAATTCAGCAATTAAATAAGCGTTAAAGAGAGAATGGCTTACATAGCTGTTCTCTTTTTTCTCTCAGGAAACTTTATACTGGAATAATTCAGGAAAACAGTGTAATCTAAATATTTATAGCACCCACTAACAAAACGACAGCATTCGCTATCAAGTTGATAGCAGAAAGATATTAATAGCCAGGAGGATTACAATGAGTGGAGAAACCCGTATTCAGCTAAATGTCCGCATATCCAAAGAAACTTCAAATAAGCTTGATGAAATTGTTGATTATTATCAGGTAAACACGAAACTCGGCAGGATTTATAAAGGCGATGTGTTAACAGATATTATTGAAAAATCATATGAAGTAATGAATAAGCAAAAAAATCTCAATAAGAAATTTTAATTATTAACTGGAGGAGAACTACATGAGGGATGTTAAACTGACCGATATCTATCAGCATCGGATCGCACAAAAATATATTACACGCTCCGGCATCGCTCATGCTATTGCAGTCGCCTATCACGCATTCCAGATTGCCAAAGAAATGGAAGAAGATGTTGATTCAGCAGCCAAAGCTGGCTTTATGCATGACATTGGCCATTATACCTGGTACAAAAATGGAAAATGGGATTACGACCTATACAGGCAGAATGACATTCATGCCATTAAGGGTGCTGAGCGGGCACATAAACTCCTGATCAGACTTGGCGAGAACCCGATAAAAGCAAAAGAAATTGCCTTGGCCATCCTTTTTCACACGGATTCATTTCTGCCTGGAGGCGAAGTGGTCAGAACACCGCTGCAATCCCTGGTCAAACTGGCAGATGAAAAAGATGAAGAACCCGGTGGAGCCCATCACTATCGTGAACTTGATTTTGAGCGGGCAATGAAAAGCCTTGAAATTCTCGATAATAAGATTGATCAATATCTTGAAAAAAAAGAAGAATAACCTAGATATCTGTCAGGTTATGCGCTTCCCCAGGAAATTCAGTTTTTATTTTTGAAGGGAAGTGCATGTTTCATGAAGAATTATAATTCATGAGGATGATCAAATAATTAAATAATTATGTGCAGGGATGGTGTTGCGGCAGTGAGGGCAAGGACTCGAAGACAACAGTCATTAAATGTGGAAGAAATCAAATTTAGATTAACAACTGTATTTCTGCATCTATCATTTTATGCAATGATCATATTTATCTTAATCTTATTTTTGGAGTTATTTGGTTAACGTACATAGAAAAATCCCGCGTAAAGCCAGCTGCTTTACCGGGATCCTGCTCTAGGATTTTGGCAAAATGCCTTTTTCAGTTAAATACTCTTTCACTTCTGTAAATTCTTTTACTGGAACAAACCTTATGTCCTTTTCCCGAAGAAGGTCCTGAAGCCCATTTTTGGCAAAAGTGATATCAGCATGCTCTGCAGGGTGGGAATCCGGTTCACTGTCCCCCATAAAAAACACAGTTTCATATTCCTTCTGCAGGTCCTGAATGACCTTTGATTTATCAATGCCATATTGTTCATGATAATGCTGATGATTTTTATCAATATTCATATGGACATTCTTTTCATGGTAATATCCTTCATTTGAAAAAACCTTAACATCTTTAACACCATACTTTTTTAAGATCTGGTGGATATAATAGTCTGTGCCTGCACTTAAAATATAAAAATCTCCGCCATTCTGCTGAATATTTTCAATAAAATCTGGTACATATTCATCTATTTCAATAGAATAAATATCACTGATAATTTGTTCTTCTTCCTGATTAATGGAAGTGAAGACTTTATTCAAGAAGTCGATATCCTTTATCTCTCCAGCCTTCCATTTGGGCATCAGCTTTCGCCCCTCCGGAAAATATTTATCCATCATTATTAGATAAAAATCTCTTTTAGAAATTGTACCGTCAAAATCCGAGACAAAAGCCCATTTTTTCATTCTTAAAACCTCCAATAAGACATATCTGCTTTTTAATCTATCTTATCTTTACCCTTTGTTTTTTATATTCAATCAGTGAAAAAACGTCTTTTGATTTTATTCCTGATGAGATTAATGGTATTATTAATTTGATTTTTACATAAGGAGATGATTAGTATGGCAGAAAAAGGATACATATTAATGAAAAACGGGGAAAAGGTTGAATTTGAACTTTATCCTGAAGCAGCACCAGGGACAGTTGAGAATTTCAAAAAACTTATTAATGAAGGATTTTATAATGGCTTGAATTTCCATCGTGTAATTCCCGGGTTTGTAAGTCAGGGAGGATGCCCGAATGGAACAGGGACTGGTGGTCCAGGGTACACAATCAAGTGTGAAACAGAAGGAAACCCTCATAAGCATGTAGAAGGATCTCTTTCTATGGCTCATGCAGGCCGCGATACAGGCGGAAGCCAGTTCTTTATCGTTCATGAGCCACAGCCACACTTAAACGGTGTTCACACTGTTTTCGGAAAAGTTACTTCCGGGATGGAAGCAGTTAAAGCAATGAGAAATGGCGATGTTATGGAGAAAGTTGAAATTCTTGAAGGATAAACAGTTTTAAAAGAGCCTTAAAGGGCTCTTTTTGTTTTGTTTACCAGACGTTTTAGGTAAAATGAACATTAGCTTGCAATATCGAAAGGATGATTAAATGGAGCCTATTAAAGACCACTTGAAAAAAAATCTTGATTTGCTTTTTGTCGGCTTCAATCCAAGCATTCGATCAGGAGAGACAGGCCACCATTTTGCAAACCCAAACAATCGCTTTTGGAAAATTCTTCATGAATCAGGTATAACTCCCCGTAAATATGCCGCAACGGAAGATTATAAATTACTGGAATTGGGCTATGGAATGACAAATATTGTACCAAGGCCTACTAAAGCAGCAGATGAAATAACGAAGGAAGAATATAAAGAGGGAAGAGCAGAGCTGATAAAAAAAATAGCTGAACTCAAGCCAAAAGTTATTTGCTTTGTTGGAAAAGGTGTATACCAGGAATACAGCCGCAAAAAAAAACTGCCATGGGGAATTCAGGAAGAGCCTGTAGTTCCCGGTACTATCGACTTCGTTGCTCCTTCATCTTCCGGTCTTGTCAGGATGAAGATCGATGAAATCATTCAAATTTATGCGGAGATTCCTGAGCTTTTAAAAACTCTGAGATAAACCCGTTTCATGAATGCTTTGAGATAGGAATAATGCCACTTTATAGTCCAAATATCACAAATTCTTCCTTTTCACTCTCGTAATTCTATTAATTTTCGCTACCAACGATACTGTTATTAAATATTCAGAATTGTTAAAATGTAAGTATCATCAAGAACCAGCTTCTATTTAATCTCTTAAGGAGGGAAAGAAATGGAGCAATATGTTCGTGTCATTCCTTATAAGGTGATTCAGCAGGAAGAGGATGTAAAGGAAGTTCCAAAGGGCGTAGAATTGATTCAGGCGCCAAAGGTTTGGAGCGAAACAAAAGGAAAAGGAATTAAAATTGCTGTTTTGGATACCGGCTGCGACATTAGCCATCCTGATCTGAAGGACCGCGTTAAGGGCGGGCGAAACTTTACAGACGATGATAACAGCGATCCAAATAGTTTCAAGGACTATAATGGCCACGGAACACATGTGGCAGGGACTATTGCTGCACATGAAAATGATGCTGGTGTTATTGGGGTAGCTCCTGAAGCTGATCTCCTTATTGTAAAGGTCTTAAATAAAAATGGGTCCGGACAATACGAATGGATTATTAAGGGCATCCATTATGCCATCGAGCAAAATGCAGATATCATCTCCATGTCGCTTGGCGGGCCAGCTGATGTTCCTGAACTGCATGATGCGATTAAAGCCGCAGTAAATAAGAACATCCTTGTAGTATGCGCAGCAGGAAATGAAGGGGATGGGGACGACTCGACCGATGAGTTTGCTTATCCAGGCTGCTATAATGAGGTGATTAGTGTAGGTGCTATTAACCTCGAAAGGGATTCTTCCGAGTTTACAAACTCTCATAATGAAATAGATTTAGTGGCGCCAGGGGAAGGGATATTATCCACCTTTCTGAACGGAAAGTATGCAACCCTCAGCGGTACTTCAATGGCTGCTCCACATGTTTCCGGAGCTCTGGCCCTGATCAAGGACTTTGCAAACAGGCAATTTGAAAGAAAGCTTTCAGAACCTGAACTTTATGCCCAATTAATCAGAAGGACGGTTCCGCTTGGCAATTCTCCCAAACTTGAAGGAAACGGGCTCGTTTATTTAACGGTTCCAGATCATTTAGCCGGAATCTTTGACCAGGAGTTCAAATCAACGGTTCTTAATGCCATATGATCAAAGTGAATAGTATAGCAGCGGCATGGACAGAGGCTCAGTCAAAGTATATTGAAAGTGTACAGAATGAACCCTATTATAACGCTGAGGAGGATATCATAAATCAAGAGGATTACTATGGAACCCTTGATTTTGAAAAAGGGGATCTCCCGGAACAGGTTCATGATCTGCTGGTTCGTACTCATGACCGGCAATTGGATTACTCACCTCACCAATATGTATATCCATGGGTGGATCTGCAGGAAAACCTCAAGCTGAAAAGCTTATATTCGGGGAAAGGCATCGATCCTCTTAAAGCCATTGATCAGGATCTCAAGCTCCTGCAGACGATTCATGAAGGCGGCTTCCACAGCAATGAAAGAGTTATATTTAATACCGAGCATGTCGTCCCGCAATCATGGTTTGATGGAAGACAGCCAATGAAAGGGGATCTCCATCATCTTTTTGCCTGTGAGCCGGCATGCAATAGCATGAGAAGCAACTTCCCTTACTATGATTTTGAAGCCTATGTCCCGGAAATAGAGGCGGCGGGCGTCAGGAATGGATGCGGGATGGCAGAACAGGAGAAGTTTGAGCCGGAATATGGAAAGGGGATTGCCGCAAGAGCTGTATTCTATTTTGCTGTCAGATATAAAAAAACACTTTTGATTGACGAGAAGATGGATATGCAGATTTTGCTTAGTTGGCATGAAGAAAATCCCGTCACTATATATGAAAAGCATAGAAACGCTGCCATTCAAGCACTCCAGGGGAACCGAAACCCGTTTATTGATTTTCCGGAGCATGCAAAGAAAATGCTGGGATAATGAACAAACCCGTCTGAACTCAGACGGGTTTGTTTTATAATAGAAAAGAAGGAGGAGCTATCACACATGCAGCCATTTACAGAAAAAGTTATCAAGATCATTAAAAACATCCCAAGAGGAAAAGTCATGACATACGGACAAATCGCAAGGCTGGCCGGGAGCCCCCGGGGAGCAAGACAGGTGGTCCGGATTCTTCATACCCAAAGTGAAAAGCAAAAGCTTCCCTGGCATCGGGTTGTGAATGGGAAAGGGGAAATTGGGTTTAAAGACGAAGATTTGTATGATATTCAGAGAGAACTATTAGAAAATGAGGGGATTTACTTTAATATAAATAAAAGAATAGATTTGCAGGAATTTGCCCATGAATCCTCACAGCCAATATAAAGAAGCGTGCATCCAATCGAAAGTCACGCTTCTTTATAATCATATGTACCTATTTTGTCTTTGATGCATATTCCTCAATCATCTCAATTGTTACATACTTTCTTGCAGGTATAATTCCCTGTTTAGAAAGTTCATTGATTTCAGCAGTTACTTCATTTATCTTATCCGCAGAGAATGGAAGTCCCCGCCTGCATAGATCCAATGCTTGCTCAATATAATACTCACGCTGCTGGTCCAAGGCTGCAAACCTCGTGATTATCTTATTCTGCTTTCCCACATGTTCGGAGATTGCTTTATGTACACTCATTCTTTCCACCCCTTATAAAATTCACCTGTTTTTATCATACCATTTTCTAATAGCTTTTTAAGAATAAATATTCTTATTAGCATAATATTTATTTGGATTTTAAATAGGAAATAATAGCCAGTCCTCATAACTTCTTTAGTTGAGAATAAAATAGTTACGTAAATTAAAAATTGATTCTTTTTCCTCATTATGGAAATAAAGGGAACTCACCTTTCTAAGAAGAAATGGTAATGAAACAAATTGGAAGGTGGCTTAATACATATGAAAAAGAGTGTAAAAATGCATATCAGTTTAATGCTGATATTTATGCTGGCACTTGTTCCTTTTGCCCAGCCCGAATCTCCTCATGTCCAGGCAACAGAAGAAGGAAGCGAACTAGTTCAGCAGCTGAACCAAATTCTTAATAATGACCCTATTCTAAAGGGAGGACTTGCAGGAGTCAGTATACGCAATGCAGAAACCGGGGAGCTTGTATATGACCATATCGGGGATGTGCGTTTACGGCCGGCATCTAATATGAAGCTCCTTACAGCAGCTGCCGCTCTTGAAACGCTGGGTGAAAATTATCAGTTCACCACAGAACTTCTTCACACAGGTTCAATAAAGGGAAAGACACTGCAGGGTGACTTGATCTTAAAAGGGAAAGGAGACCCAACTCTTTTAAAGGAAGATTTTGATGCTTTTGCCGCTAAAGTGAAGGAAGCAGGTGTACAGGTTATTCATGGCAGCCTGATCGGAGATGACACCTGGTATGATGATGTGCGCTATTCAACCGATCTGTCATGGAGCGACGAATCCTGGTATTATGGCGGACAAGTCTCAGCACTTACTGCGTCCCCTAATGAGGATTATGATGCGGGCACAGTCATTGTAGAAGTATATCCCGCGGAAAAAGCCGGGCAGGAACCGATTGTAAAAATGGTGCCGGAAACAGACTACATAAAAATCGTTAATAATGCCAAAACCGTCGCTAAAGGTGAAAAGAAGGATATCCATATTGAAAGGGATCACGGCACGAACAGCGTTACTATAGAAGGAGAAATTCCAGTTGAAGGAAGCCGTTCAAGGGAATGGATCGCTGTATGGGAGCCGACTGGCTATGCATTGGATTTATTAAAGCGTTCTCTCGCTGAACAAGGCATTAAATTGAAAGGGAAGACAAAAGCAGGCACTGCCCCTGAAGGAGCAAAGCTGTTTGCTGAGCATAAATCCATGCCTATTAAAGAGCTGCTTATTCCATTTATGAAATTAAGCAATAATGGCCATGCAGAAACATTAATCAAGGAAATGGGCAAGGTTGTCAAAGGGGAAGGCAGCTGGGAAAAAGGTCTGGAAGTATTAGAAGAAAAGGTAAAAGCTTTTGGAATGAATGAGGAAACTCTCGTGCTCCGGGACGGTTCCGGGATTTCACATGTAAACTTAATTCCGGCCAATGAAATCTCCAAACTGCTTTTTGAAATCCAGGACGAAGATTGGTTCTCCTCTTATTTGAACTCAATGCCGATTGCCGGGGATACAGACCGGATGGTGGGAGGTACTCTTAGAAATCGCATGAAAAACTCCAATGCAGCCGGGAACGTCAAAGCAAAAACAGGTTCAATCTCGACAGTCAGTTCGTTATCAGGTTATGTAAAGACAGCCAGCGGGGAAGAGCTCATCTTTTCCATTGTATTGAACAACTTAATCGATGGCGCTGAAGGTAAAGTCATTGAAGATCGAATTGCCACGCTGCTAGCCGATCAATAACGGAAAAGAAAAAGGGCAGGATACCGCTTCGACGGTATACCTGCCTTTTTCCGCTTTATTCTGCTTTTGCTGCCTGTATTTGAAGGTCGATTTTTACTTTATCTCCTACAAGGACTCCGCCAGTTTCAAGTGCTGAATTCCAGGTTAAGCCATAATCGCTTCGTTTGATAGCCCCGGCAGCAGTAAAGCCGACTTTTTCATTGCCCCATGGATCTTTGCCTGATCCTTCATATGTGACAGTAAAGGTTTCTGTTTTTGTTACTCCATGAATCGTAAGGTCGCCTGTTACATCATATTCATCGTCACCCTTGCTTACAATGCCGGTTGAAGTAAATGTCATTTTCGGATGGTTTTCAACATCAAAGAAGTCTGCGGAACGCAGGTGATTATCACGATCTTCATTTCGTGTATCCACACTTGAAAGTGCAACATTGAATGTAATATCAGCTGTTGTTAAATCTGCAGGATCTGCTGTAATTTCAGCATCAAAGCTATTAAAGCTGCCTTTCACGTTCGCGATCATCATATGCTTGATAGAAAAATCCACACTGCTGTGTGCTGGATCCACTGCCCATTTTGTTTTTGCCATTTTTTTCTCCTCCAATAGTTCGAATTCACTTGTCTCGAATTCAAGATATTTTAATTATAAACAAATTATATGCCGCTTTAAGTTTTATGTCAATGATATTTTTTGAAAAGATGGTAAAATGAAGACTACTTAAATTTTCAACATCATACATAACCTAAGTCATAATGATTACATCGCGTATTGGCGATGTTTAAAGGGGAACGGATCATGAATCAGCTTGAACAGATATACAATAATGCTGAAGAGCATACAAAAATAAAAATTCTGGAGGATGCCGACCGTTATCTGGGCGGTCAGGAATCGATGCCCTCCTATAAAGAATATCTTTCTGAAAGATTTCATTATATCGATCAAATCTGGGTAAATGTGTGGCTGAATAAAATCACCGCCAAAATATCCAAGCAGGAAAAAAAGAAGTATTTAAGTGAGAAGGGGTACGATACCGAAAATGTTGACAGGAAAATAATCAATCACCTGTTCCGGACTGAAATGAGAGATTATCAGCCCTTTAACAGTTTGGACTGGCTCAATGACCTATTTGAAAGCAATAATGATGCTTGGGCTGATCGCTATGAGAAAGCAAGGGCCCATTATCTGCAGAAAGCAGAAGAGGAGCAGCTCCAGCGTAAGAAGTATACAATCCGCGAAGAAATCGAAAAGAAAATAGATGAAATTATTGAAAGAGATTATAGCCTTCTTTATCTTCATGTCAGACATACGGCTTCAAAGCAGGTGGTTTCGGATTTAAAAAATAAGACAAGGTATCAAAAGCTGGATACCTTCGCTCTTGAAGAAAAGCTTGAGGAAATAGGAGAATTCCACGCCGATGATTATAATTTAATGGGAGATTTCTTTGAGGAACTGACAGGAAATATCCATAAAGCAATATATTGGGGCAAGGGCTATTTCGAATATGAAACTTATTACTATGTTTATAAAAACCATATATCAGGATTTCTTTCTGATACTCTGCAAGCACTCATCCTGCAGAACCTTCCGCAGCATCTATTCGAGGAATATGAAGATGCATATGATAAACCGCTGACCGGAAAGTCTGTAAAGAAGCTGATTGACCATACTCTTCAAAATCTTAATGATAGCTTTTTCGAAACCATTCAGGAGGAATATGTTGAAGATTTGGTCAAGCTTGCGGATATCCCATTTGATCCTGAAGTCCATCAAAAACAACTGGAGAAGGACATTGTAGACAGGGAAAGCAAAATAGCAGAAGAACTGGCTGAGCAGCAGCGGAAGAAAGAGGAAGAAGAACGTATGATCGAATATATTTTCGGGCAGGAATACAGTCCTTCAGTGGAACGGGCCAGGAAATATGTACTTCATATCGGAGAAACCAATACCGGGAAAACCCATCATGCCCTTGAAGGTATGAAATCAGCAAACAGCGGTCTGTATCTGGCGCCTTTGAGGCTTTTGGCACTCGAAGTATATGATAAATTGAACCGCGATGGTGTACCATGCTCTTTGAAAACCGGTGAAGAAGAGAAGACAGTTTCCGGTTCACAGCATCTATCCAGCACGGTAGAGATGTTCTATGAAAAGGATTTTTATGACGTCATTGTTATCGATGAATCTCAGATGATTACGGATAAAGACAGAGGCTTTTCCTGGTATAAAGCCATTACCAAGGCAAATGCCAATGAAGTCCATATTATTGGAAGCCGCAGTGCTAAAAGCATGATGCTGCAGCTGCTTGGCGACGCAGATATTGAACTGAATGAATACAGCCGGGAAATTCCTCTTGAAGTGGAAGCAAAGGAATTTAAATTCAGTCATGTCCGAAAAGGCGATGCACTAATCTGTTTTTCAAGAAAGAGAGTGCTTGAAACGGCCTCAAGACTTCAGCAGGAAGGGCACTCAGTAAGCATGATATATGGAGCGATGCCTCCGGAAACCAGAAAAAAACAAGTCCAGCGTTTTATAAATAGTGAAACTTCCGTCATCGTTTCCACTGATGCCATTGGGATGGGACTTAACCTGCCTATCCGGAGAATTGTATTCCTGGAAAATGATAAGTTTGACGGAACGAAACGAAGAACCCTTACCTCTCAGGAAGTGAAGCAAATTGCCGGGAGAGCAGGCCGAAAAGGACTTTACAATATTGGGAAGGTTGCTTTTACAAAAGATATTAAAAGAATGAAAGCCCTGCTTGAAATGGAAGATGCACCGGTACACAGCTTTGCCATAGCCCCAACCAATACAGTATTTGAAAGGTTTCAAAGGTATTACCGCGATCTCGGGTCATTCTTTGAGCTTTGGGATAAGTTTGAGAGCCCAAGAGGAACCAAAAAAGCAGCATTAACAGAGGAGAGAGATCTATATGAAAGGATACGGGGCACAGAAATTGAAGCCAAGCTCGGCCTAATGGACCTGTATGGCTTTCTCCACCTTCCTTTCTCTAAAAAAGAAAATGATCTTGTCCGCCAATGGGAAGAAACGATGTATGCCATTATTTACGGGGAGGAGCTGCCAGAACCCAGAATCAAGAACCGGAATTTGGAAGAGCTGGAGCTGACCTATAAAGCAATCGGCTTGCATTTGCTGTTTCTGTATCGTCTTGAGCAGAGAACCGAAGCGTTATACTGGGAACGATTAAGGGAAGAAATCAGTGACCATGTTCATGAAAGACTGAAAACGGACATTAAGGAGCTCTCAAGAAAGTGCAGAAAATGCGGCAAAAAACTGCCTTGGGAACACGAATATCAAATCTGTGATGATTGTCATTCTTCACGTTCAAGAAGAAGGTATCATTACTATAGAAGGTAAGATTTATTAGCCTGCTGGCATAACAGCAGGCTTTCCTGCTGGCAGCACTTCAAGTTTCACTCATAGGAATGAAAAAGACAATAAATTCATGAATTTTACCCGTCCTTTCCGAATACATATTCATGGAAAACAACTATGTAAGTCTTAAAGGAGCGGTAAAAATGGCAAGCTGCACACATCAGGCAGAAGTAAACATTCCGATAGGGGCAATATGGAGCTTTGTCAGCGATATTGGGAACTGGGCACCATTAGTGCCCGGATATATTGCACATGAGGTACTGAGTGACAAAGAATCAACCTGGAGCTTCAAAAGCGATATGGGGATTATTAAGAAAAAAATTGAATTAAAAGTGGATATAACGAGCTGGCAGGAGCCAACAAAGGTTACATTTCATTTAACAGGACTTAACGAGAAGTTTACAGGACATGGGTACTTTCTTGCGGAGAAAGGAAGGAATAAGAAAAATACCATGACAGGATCACTTGAGATTTCAGCAGAGGGAATGATGGCTAAAGTAGCCAATTCCTTGCTTAATACAGCTCTTCCTGAAATTACTGCAGAACTGACAGAGGCTGTGGCATTAAAGGCCGAACAGGAATACAGGGAGCATGCTGGCGTATAATTTGCCCCAATGAAAAGAACTCATTAACCCTGAGTTCTTTTATTTCGTATATCGATTAGCGTAGCTGGAGGCCACGAATGCTTCCGGCTTTATTTTTGGCTCGAGGCCGATTGATTCGATCCTGGACACCATTTCTTTCACAAATTCCCTGGTTCTATTTCTTTTGCCTGATCCGATGTCCATATGCCCTTCCATTGAGAATGATCCGCCTTTGTAAAGGAATGGCAGAACGATTTCAAACATTTTGTCTTTGTAATCCTCTGTAAACAAAGAGACCACTTCTTCAGTCAGCGAGGTTTCATAGGAAATTCTCTCATGAAGATGCAGCATTTTCCTTGGTATAACAGTTTTCCGAATACATGCCCAGGCGCCTTTTCGCTCATTTTGAATCACAATCCCGGTTATAAACACAGTGCGATTGCAATGCACCTGTGAATCTGTTCCAATCATCAGCCTGAAGTTCCCATCAGGATTTCGCTTTATAAAAAGTAAGATACGGTTGAATACCTGCTCAAAAGTCATATTCCTCTCCTGAAGATTTTGAAATTTATATTCAGCATTCACCTATTATCACCACATTAAGTATTTTGTCTCGGAGTATCACTCTTCCACAACCTTTAACTTAAAATGTAATCCTTATTACTGCCATTATATTGAGGGACACTGAACAAGTTGTTTATTTTTTTGAAAAAATTGCTTTTGCTGCGGAGGAACAGATAATGAATGGGAATCTTCATAATGATAAAAGCTAAGGTAAAAGAGGAGGTATTCTTATGAACAAAACACTTATCTTAATACTTAAATTAGCATCAGCCATGATTGCTTTTGCCATAGCGCTTGATTTATTCTTTGATGCTACCTTCGCAGATATTATTTCTTTCAGTATTCTGGTAACAGCCATGTCCTATTTGCTCGGAGACCGCATCATCCTTCCGCGGCTTGGAAACCGGAATGCCCTCATTGCTGACTTTTTCTTAGTTTATGCATCTGTTTGGGTGTTTGGAAGTGTGCTGCTTAACAGTTACCTGCAAATCGCATGGGGGAGTGTCTTTGCGGCAGGGATTATCACTCTATCCGAGGTATTTGTCCACAGATTCCTGGTAAACAAAAAGGATATCAGTCAAGAGAAAGAGAGCAGCCAATCTGCTCTGAATCCGCGGCTGGCATATGGGATGGAAATGGCGGAAGAAAGAGAGCCGACAAAGGATTGGGAATGATTAATATTTAGAGTTAGAAGCCCATTGAAGGCCATTTGGTCTGAAATGGGCTTTTTATTTTGAATCAACCATTTTTTTTGCGTTTTTCTCCAATAGAATGCTTGCTATTTTGCCGTTAAACACACAATATAAATAAGGACATATTGAATAAAGACCAGGAAAAGAAAGTAGGGTTTTATTTGCAGGAATTTTTAAAACTTGGCATTACGGAAGAGCTATCTGATATTCTGCTGCAGCATGGCATCGCTAAGCCAACACCTATTCAGGCGCAGGCGATTCCAGCTGTTATGGAAGGAAAGGATGTCATTGCCCAGGCTCAGACTGGAACCGGAAAAACATTGGCATTTATTTTGCCTATTCTGGAGAAAATGGACCCGGATGCCATTCAGATCCAGGCCCTGATTGTAACGCCGACAAGGGAACTGGCATTACAGATAACAGACGAAGTAATGAAGCTTACGAAAGACAGTGATATAGATGTCTTAGCTGTATATGGAGGGCAGGATGTGGACAAGCAGCTGAAAAAGCTGAAAAAGAATGTCCAGATTGTAGTTGGGACACCTGGCCGGCTGCTGGACCATATCAAACGAAATACCATTGATTTATCACAAGTGGATTTTTTAGTATTGGATGAAGCCGACCAAATGCTGCATATAGGCTTTCTTGATGAGGTTGAGAGAATCATTAAAGAAACGCCTGCCAAAAGGCAGACGATGCTTTTTTCTGCAACTATGCCGGCAGAAATAAGAAAACTGGCTAACAAACACATGAAAGAGCCGCAGTATATCCAAATTGAAAAAACACAGGGGCCAGCCCATTCAGTTAAACAAATAGCGATACATACTGTCGACCGCGCCAAGCAGGGTACACTGATAGAGCTGATCCAAACCCATAGACCATTTTTAGCCGTAATCTTCTGCCGTACAAAACGCAGAGTAACCAAATTATATGAAGTCCTGAAATCGAACAGTTTTGATTGCGATCAGCTTCATGGGGATTTATCACAATCGAAACGTGAACAAGTAATGAAACGATTCAGGGATGCGGAGATACAGCTATTAGTTGCGACGGATGTAGCCGCTAGAGGGCTTGATGTCGAAGGTGTCACACATGTTTTTAATTATGATATCCCACTCGATCCTGAAAGCTATGTGCACCGCATCGGGAGAACCGGCCGGGCGGGTACGAAAGGACTGGCCATTACGTTTTATTCGTCTGCAGACAAGCCGCTCCTTGAATCAATTGAAAAAGGCCTGAAAATTAATATTCCTAAGGAAAACCCTGGCAACAGCAAAGACGATATCAAGCCTGAAGCAGCATCTGAGAAAAAGAGGCCAGATTCCAAACGACAAACCTCCGCTGGAAAGAAAAATGACAGCAGAAAAGGAGGCCAATCAAAATCAAAAGATGACAGGTTTTCCCATGAAAAAGGCAGAAAAGGCAAAAGCAGTTCACCTCGAACAGGCCGCACAAAAACCCAAGGGAAAAAGAAGCCTTCTCCCACAGCTTCAAGAAATTCATCCAAAAGACGGGGAAGGTAAAGATAATTGAGGAGGAAAGCAACTTGTTAAAAGAACGGATGGAAAAGCACTTGAAAGAACAGCCCGCTGAACTTTATAAAAAAGAAAAGGAATATGCCCAAAAGCACGGACTCTTGAATGATGGTCATGAAGCTGGAATCAAGAATCCAGAAGACCGCTTTAATGATGCTTATATAGAAAGAGGAGATAAAGAAACAGAGGAAGTTCTCGGACAGGAGCCTGCCGGCTTTTTAAATCAGCCAATAGACTACTTCAAAAATCATAAAAATGAATTTATGTATCTGGAGTCGAAATGGTTTGACCTGATTGGAGCGGATGCTGTTTCCTTTGAAACAGATGATGTTTTTGGCAACTATGAAGTAATGCTGGGACTAAAGCTGCCAAAAAAAGCAGAATCAGCTATAAGAGCATTTATAGATGAAAATACTCTTACAGGCACACCAAAATACAGCCTGATGTTCAGCCAGCAGGATGGGCTTTGGGATTTTAATTTTTCGCTGAACGACCTTGAAGGCTTTAAAGAGGAACTATCTATACAAGATGCATATCAGTTAGTTTACGAATTCCTTTTTAACCTTGTGTCAGAAGTGGAAAAAACCCGCAAAAAATAAATATTTATAGCCAGATATTAGGATGAACTCTTAATTTTTTGTCCAAACCATGATAAATGTCATGGTTTGGACATGACACCTATGTCTACAAAGCAGTTTGCAAACCCTTTATTATTAAAATTAACGTCATGATGAAGGGAATTAACAAATGACTTCAAAACAAAAACAACTCAACTTAAAAAAACAAATGGCACCTTATGAAAAATCAGATTTAACAAAAAGCATTATGCAGCTGGTCAATACGCTGGGACCATTTTTCCTGCTGTGGTTCCTTGCTTATAAAAGCCTGAGCATTTCTTACTTGCTGACGCTTGGCATATCTGTCGCTGCAGCAGGCTTTCTGGTCAGGATCTTCATTATTTTCCATGATTGCTGCCACCATTCCTTTTTCAAAAACCGTAAAGCAAACAAAATCATTGGCACAATCACAGGGATCCTGACCGTCTTTCCTTATCACCAATGGCAGCATGACCACAATGTTCACCATGCAACCAGCGGTAATCTGGACAAGCGCGGTACAGGAGATATCTGGACACTGACAGTGAAAGAATATCAGGATGCGGCATGGTCGACTCGTGCAGCATACCGCATCTACCGCAATCCAATCGTTATGTTAGGTTTAGGCCCTATATATGTATTTTTGTTAAAAAACCGTTTTAACAGAAAAGGGGCAAGAAAGAATGAACGCATCAATACGTATCTTATAAATGCGGCCATCGCCGGTTTGTATGCGTTCATGTGCTGGACTATCGGGTGGGAAGCGTTCCTGATGGTGCAGGGGCCGATCTTTATGATTTCAGGAGCAGCCGGGATTTGGCTTTTCTATGTACAGCATACATTTGAAGACTCGTATTTTGAAGAGGATGATAAGTGGGAGTATGTAAAAGCTGCTGTAGAAGGAAGCTCCTTTTACAAGCTGCCGAAAGTGCTTCAGTGGCTTACAGGGAATATTGGGTTCCATCATATTCATCACTTAAGCCCGCGCGTCCCTAACTACAACCTTGAAAGCGCTCATTATAATACAGCTGAACTTCAGAACGTGCCGACGATTACTCTTTCAACCAGCCTGAAGTCACTCAAATTCCGTTTATGGGATGAAGAAGCCCAGGACTTCACCGGTTATGGAGCAGCAAAGAAGTCTGCCGTCAGCCAAAAACAGAACAGAACTAAAACGGCATCTGTGAAGCCGTAAACTGAATGTATAAGCTGAAGAACAGCTCCTTTGTGATATGATAGCAAAGGAGCTGTTTCATTATTTCATGAATAAAAAGAGGGTACCTCACATGTTTAAAAAATATTTAACTGCATTGAAAAGTTCAGGCATTTCTCCATATATATGGAGTGTATTCAGCATTCTGCCGTTTTATTTCATCTTCAGATCCACATCTAAAATCACCATAGCCGTCGGAATTATCCTGACTATACTCTTTTTTATATCCCTGCGTTTTGCCTTTATATCACGGAAATGGCCTGTCTATTTATGGACTGGCATCTTAATCAGCATATCGATCACAATGACCATTCTCTTTTCATTTATTTATTTTGCATTTTATATTGCCTATTACAATGGCCATATCAAAAACAGGATTGCCTTTTTAACGCTGTATGTCATCCACCTGATCGCAACCACCATCTCCATTAACATTAATTTTGTCACCCAGAAGCCATTATTTCTCGAGCAGATCCCTTTTATTATTATCATTTGGATCAGTGTGATTTTGCTTCCTTTTAACATTCACAATAAGAAAAAGCAGGAAAAGCTTGAGGAACAGCTCGAGGATGCCAACAAAAGGATTGCGGACCTTGTCAAACAGGAAGAAAGACAGCGGATTGCCCGAGATCTTCATGATACTCTCGGACAAAAATTGTCTCTTATCGGGTTAAAAAGCGATCTGGCCAGGAAGCTCATCAGCAAAGATCCGGACCAGGCAAAGGAAGAGCTTATAGACGTTCAGCAAACCGCCAGAACAGCATTAAACGAAGTAAGAAAAATGGTTTCCCAGATGAGGGGAATCAGGCTGAAGGAAGAAATTATCCTAGTTAAGCAAATTTTAAAGGCGGCTTCTATCGAATTCATCGGGGATGAAGATATTAAATTAAAAAATGTGTCACTCTTCCTTGAGAATATTCTAAGCATGTGCATGAAAGAGGCTGTAACAAACGTAGTAAAACACAGTAAGGCGACAGAATGCCGCATCCGCATAGAACAAACCTGGAATGAAGTCAGCATTACTGTCCGGGATAACGGAGTCGGCATGAATCCCTCAACAGATGTCGGCAAGGGGTCCGGACTGCTTGGCTTAGGGGAGCGGCTCGACTTTGTCAACGGAAGTCTTGAGATTGTATCTGATAATGGAACAACGATTATAATGAAAGTACCAACAGTCGTGAAGGAACCAAACAAGGAGGAGAGGGCATGATAAAAATCGTCATAGCTGAAGATCAGCGGATGGTGCTTGGTGCGTTAGGATCTCTGCTAAATCTTGAAGACGATATGGAAGTCATTGGGAAAGCTTCGAATGGAAAAGAGGCCATATCCCTTGTCAAAACTCTTAAACCGGATGTATGCATTATGGATATTGAAATGCCGGAAAAAAGCGGGCTGGAAGCGGCAGAAGAAGTAAAAGACAGCGGCTGCAAAGTTATTATTCTGACAACCTTCGCAAGGTCAGGTTATTTCCAGCGTGCCCTCAAGGCCGGTGTAAGAGGTTACTTGTTAAAAGACAGCCCAAGTGAGGAACTGGCAAGCTCTATCAGAAACGTCCTGCAAGGAAGGCGCATCTATGCACCTGAATTAATGGATGATGTCTATGGCGAAGAAAACCCGCTGACAGACCGGGAAAAAGAGGTGCTGGAGCTGATAGCGGACGGCAAGAACACGAAAGAAATTGCCGACCAGCTCAGCATTAAGACAGGAACCGTGCGCAACTATATTTCGGCTATTCTTGACAAGCTCGAAGTTACGAACAGGATTGAAGCCATTACCCAATCGAAAGAGAAGGGCTGGTTTAAATAAAGTGAAACTTCAATTAGTGGGGGTTTTCCTTACCCCCACTGATTGTTAGTTGAACCAATCGGGCCTTTACGGGCAGTTTGACCGCCACTTATCCTCCTTTGCTCCCTCTGAGTCTTGAAGTGGGGGTCTTACTGCCCGTTAGGCTGCGATAGAATCTTCAATGAAAAAGGACAGCGGCCTATTAAGGCTTAGCTGTCCTTTTTCAATTTCTTTATTTCTTCCATCACGATGAAGGCTAGATCATCATTTCCGAACAAGGATAGAACACCAAGCAGAGTCTGATCAGGCACATCGCCTGCTTCTTCTTTTGGAACGGTCAGCTCCAGCGCTTCCTTTAGTGAACTGTTTTCCCCCTGATCCGGATATGCCTTTAAATAGATTTCCTCCGGATTTAAATCGTGATTGATGCACCACTGGGCAAATACGAGGATCATCATTTTCTCTTCGCCCTGATAGTTTTGAATAATTTTTTCTTCAAGCTCTTTACTGTTCATTATCATAAATCCCCTTTTGTATTTATATATTGATTATAAATTTAAAAACATGATTTTTCACCTTTATTTCTTTTTCTTTTGCACATAGAATTTTCAGTAATCCGAATTAATTCTAAATTTATTGTCAATTCGTATTGACAATTAAATAGTAGAATATCATAATATTAGAAAAACTTATAAAAACTTTAACAAATAACTGCACTACTGCCTTGAAGTAGAAAAGAGCGAAAGGCAACCCTTACAAAAACAGCATACGAGTCTTTTTCTATGACTTCAGCTGTTGCTGTTGAGCATCCATATTGGTTGTTGCCGGGAAGCAAGCCCTTTCGTCCACGCTCGGAGGATGACTGGGCGTTTTTATTTACACTCTTTTAAGAGCAGCACGAAGAGCAGGCATTAGGTTTTTAAATCATCTACAGATAGGGAGTTTTGACAAATGACAGAATTAAAAATTGAAATCAACTACACACCTGAGAAAAAACAAAAACCTGCATTTGATAACCTGGTGTTTGGCAAGAATTTCACGGATCACATGTTTGAAATGGATTACACTGCAGGGCGGGGCTGGCATGACCCAAGAATTGTACCTTACCAGCCGCTTTCTCTTGATCCCGCTGCAATGATTTTCCATTATGGTCAGAGTGTATTCGAAGGGTTAAAGGCCTATCTGACCATTGATAATGAGGTGTTGCTCTTCCGTCCCGAAAAAAATATGGAGAGATTGAATAAATCAAACTCCAGGTTATGTATTCCTGAAATTGATGAAGAGCTTGCTCTTTATGCCTTAAAAGAATTAATTTCAGTTGACCGGGACTGGATTCCGAATGTAAAAGGAACTTCGCTGTACATCCGGCCATTTGTTATTTCAACTGAGCCATATCTTGGAGTGGCACCATCAACGAGATACAAATTCATCATTATTCTTTCGCCGGTAGGCGCTTACTATAAGGAAGGCATCAATCCTGTTAAAATTGCTGTTCAAAACGAATATGTGCGTGCAGTTAAAGGGGGAACAGGCACAGCTAAAACCGGAGGAAACTATGCAGCTAGTCTGAAAGCACAGGAGCTTGCAAGCTTAACAGGATATTCGCAGGTTCTATGGCTTGACGGTAAAGAAAATAAATATATTGAAGAAGTGGGAAGCATGAACATTTTCTTCAAAATTAACGGAGAAGTTGTAACACCAGAACTTAATGGAAGCATCCTGGAAGGGATCACTCGAAACTCTGTACTTGAGTTACTGAAGCATTGGAATGTTCCGGTATCAGAAAGAAAAATTTCTATTGAAGAAATCTACCAGGCACATGCCGATGGCCAGCTTGAAGAAGCATTTGGAACGGGCACTGCTGCTGTTATTTCACCAATTGGCGAATTCTTCTGGGACAACAAGATTATTGAAATCAATGAGGGGAACACCGGAGAATTGTCCAAGAAAATCTATGATACACTGACAGGCATCCAAAAAGGAACCGAACCGGATCCATTTGGATGGAGTGTAAAAGTGGAAAAGAAAGAGGCAGCAGGAATTAAATAATCCTCGATAATTGGATCGGCATCATTAAGCCGATCCTTTTTCTGTTTCAGGCATGAAAATCATCTAAAACGGGAAAATATAGAAAGAACCTATTACGGAGAGGAGATTAAAAAATGGACAAGATAGAAGTCGGAGAAGTTTTTACAATCAGTGATGAAAATGATCAGGAAATGGAAGTGGAGGTCCTCGCGTCTGCAGAGGTTGATGGCAATCAATATGCTGCTGTCAGCTTTGTAGAAGATCTTGAGGAAGACACAGAAGAAGATATTGACGTATTCTTCTTAAAACTTGATGAGGATGGCGACTTTACACCCATTGAAAGCGACGAAGAATTTAACAGAGTCTCTGCCGTATTCGAAGAAATGATACACGAGGAATAAGAGAGAAGGACAATTCCTTCTCTTTTTTTTACATACTTCTATCTTCTGAAGAACGATTACGGAAACAGCAGGTGATCCAATGAAAATATTATGCATCGATGGCGGGGGAATACGCGGTGTTTTTGCCGTCAGCATCCTGAAAGCTCTCGAAAAGGAAATGAAACAGCCTGCAGGCGACTATTTTGATATAATCGCAGGCACAAGCACCGGATCGATCATTGCCTCTTCACTGATCCTGAAAAAAGATATGAGAGAGGTCCTGAAAGGATACGAATCATTCGGGAAAAAGATTTTTGTCAAACAGGCTAAGGTCGGCCTTTTTAAAAGCGTATACAGTGATAAGTATATGCGGCGCTTTTTTCGGAAAGCCTTTGGCGAAACGGAATTGTCCGATATAAAAAAACCGCTTTTGATACCAGCTGTCGATGTGACCCATGGCAAGCCGTTTGTCCACCGTTCCAATTACGGCAGCCCAGGCAATGAAAGCCTGTCGATGAAGCTTTGGGATGCAGTCCTTTCCTCCTGTTCAGCACCTGTGTATTTCCCGCCGAACAACATCAGCAATAGTTATTTATCCATAGACGGAGGGCTATGGGCGAATAATCCATCACTCGTTTGCATTACCGAGGCTATGCATCACTTCAAGGTGGAGCTGCAAAAAATAAAAATCCTTTCGCTTGGGACCGGTCTTCAAAAAATTGACTTTACGATTGATCATGATAAATATTGGGGTGTAAAGCATTGGCTGCCTTTCCAGCTCCCGTCCATGAAAGTGACGCCCAAGCTATTGGACCTGGCTCTTCATTTATCCTCCGAATCTGTTACCTACCATTGCAGGCATCTACTCGGAGAAAATTACCTGCGCATAAATGAAGAGCTGGGTGAAGAAATGCCCTTTGACGAAATAAAGTTTGTGGAAGAATTGATTATGCTCGGGGAGAAGGTCTATCAGGATCGGCGGGAGGAAATAAAGAAGTTTTTACTCTCATGAAAAAAGAGCGGGGAATTTTCCCTGCTCTTTTTTCATTTTGTATGAATCACAGAATAATACTTTACAGGTTCTGATGTGTTTTGAAGAACTTCAGCAATCGTTCCAATGAGACTGTATGGCCCCTTTGCGTCATGGCCAGCCTCCCAGATCATCATTCCGCCAAATCCGCGATTTAATGCCAGGGCAGTTTTCTTTTTCATAGTAATAGCTGATGCCATTCATGCTGATCCTATCTTTTGCTGCATTTTTTGGATTATTGTTTATGACGGCCTGATAGGATACCGGCTTAACGGCAGGATCCTCCGGCTGAGCATAAAGAGGAACACCCAGAACCAGCTTATCCTTGGAAATCCCTTGAGAATCAAAGAGGTTACCCCAATAATTGGCGATATTCTCTGTAAAGGAATAGGGAGAAAGATTAGCAGCATTGTATCCGCCATCCCACTGGCCGTCATATGCCATGATATTCACATAATCAATCTTTCTGAACATGTCTGGCTCATACACAACATATCCGCTCTCTGTACCTGTTATACTATGGACCTTGGCATGAACAGCAACCGACAGCTCCTTGCCGTTTGCATGGAGCACTTCGCTCAGGTGATTGATAAAAACAGCCAGGAATTTTGCATCCTCCTTTGAACGGGGATGTTCAAAATCAATATCAATTCCATCTAGGTTTTCCTTTTGAACCAGCCCAGAGAGTTCTGTTACCAGCCTGTTTCTCGACGAGTCATCCGCTATTGCATGTTTAAAATAATCATATGATTCCCCGCCATTGATATGAAACCAGCCACCCACAGCAAGGATTGCCTTCACATTTTGCTTGTGAGCATTCGACACCACTCTCTGCAGATTGTTCCGCGCCGTCTCACCATTAAAAGAAATGCTTCCGTCCTTATCGGGATGGGCAAAAGAAAATATGACATGGGACAGATTTGAATAATCGATCGAAGCGGGATCGCGATAATCCTGGACATAGCCCATCAGCACTTTTTCCGGGATCTCTGAAAACTCCGGAATCTCTTTTGGGACAGGAAGTTTGTCCGATTGTGAAACAGGAGCAGGCTGTTTAATAGACTGGAGCCCGCTTGTGTTTTTTGTATAATAAATGCCGGCAGCAAATCCGCCGCAAAAAATAATAGCAATCATGATCAAAACTAGATATTTTCTCTTCACTAATAGTAAACCTCCATCTTTCGATCCTTTAAAAGTGTAACAAAAAAGGGAACTTGGAGGGGGTGGTAATTTATTGCTGACATTCCATTCCTGCATAAAACAATAAACTTTTTTTAATATATGATTCTCATCACATTACGAACTTTTTCCTCATGGTACATTCCTTATAAGCACGATTAATAGCCTTTAAAAGGGAATGATATAGGAGGAATTGTACAGTGAGCGAATTAATTAATAACCGTGAGCATCCGGACCATCAGAGCCATTCTATTCATAGCCATGATGAAGCAGCTGCTCATCCTAAACCGGAAGAACAGCCCGGACATCCCATTCATACTTTCACCCGGGAGAATAGGGCAATTGATAAGCATCTGAGAGAAAATGTGAAGGTCCATCTCGAGGCGTTCATTCAGGAGGATCATGAGGACAATGTTTATGCACTTTTAGAAGACTGCATCCTGCTCCTTGATCTTGATAAGCATTACAGCCGAAAGGAAAATCTGCTTTTTCCTTACCTGGAGAAGTACGGAATTTATGGTCCCACAAATAATATGTGGAGCATCGATGACTTCATCAGGGATGGCATCAAGGAAGCCAAGAACCTTCTCACCCATTACGAGGGGGACAAGCAAAAGGTCATCAATGCAATCCGTTTCGTTTTCAATGAAGTTAGTGCCATGATTTACAGGGAGGAAAATATCCTTTTCCCAATGGCTTTAAAAAACCTTACAGAAGATGAATGGGTAAAGATCGCCCATGAAAGCGACGAGATTGGCTTTTGTCTGACCGGCCCTGAAAAGGAATGGAAGCCCGAACGGAAAGGGATTGAGGGGAATGCCATATCAAAAGGCTACATTAAAATGGAAACTGGCATTTTGTCCTTAAAGCAGCTGGAGCTGTTATTCAATCACTTGCCTGTCGATATCACCTTTATTGATCATGATGACGTTGTCCGCTATTTCTCTCATGGCAAGGAAAGAATCTTTGCCAGAACGAAAGCCGTGATTGGGCGAACCGTTCAGAATTGCCATCCGCCCCGCAGTGTCCATGTTGTGGAAGAATTGCTGAAGGATTTCAGGGAAAGGCGAAAAGACTCTGAAGACTTCTGGATCAAGTTCAGAGATAAATATGTTTATATCCGTTATTTTGCCGTACGGGATGAAAACGGGCGCTATGCAGGAACCCTTGAATTTACACAAAACATCAGTCCAATCCAGGAGATCGAGGGAGAGAAAAGGATTCTTTCGTAATCAAAAAAAGCTAAGAGCGACACGGCTCTTTAGCTTTTTTTGATTTTTGACGGATTATTTACCTTATATAAAACAGGTTCTTCGATAATGAATTCCTCGTCACAGTCTTTTCCTTTAGGCAGTTTCTTTTTAACTATTTTCCCGTCAAATTCGAGGCTTTCACCTGGCTGAAGTTCAAATTTCTTTAACGTCTTCGAATGAGAGCACCAGCCAAGCCCGACTTCAATCGGTTCATCCTCCTGAATGACAAGATCTTCAAGTATGATGACTTCATCATTGGCTTCATTGAAATGGTTCCAGCTCAGGGCAAGCTGCTTAACTTTAGCTGTAAAATGGACCTTTTCTGCCGGCAGCTCCAAGGCAGGCTGTTTTTCCTTTTTGGCTTTTTTGGCTGCCGGTTTATCACTTTTGTTGTTTTCAGCAGATTTCTTTGTTATCTTTTCAGTCTGGACACTATCTTTTTTGGAAGCTTCCTTTTCAGAAGGAGCTGAGGAGATATCCCCAAAATCAGCAGCCAGCGCTTTTCCGAAGCTTGGAGACTGCATCTCTTTAAGGTAAGCAGGATGTATGCAGCTCAGATTCCCATCCTGAAACTCGATTATGATTGTATAATAATCACCAGTTTCGCCGTATGTCTGATACCCTTTCACGGTTACAAGACGCTGCTGTGTTTTTTCTTTATACCAGAATTCCTTTTTAACTTCCCTTGTAGTAGATAATCCCCATTCCCTGACTTTTTCTTCATAATGGGCATCGTCCTGAAACGTTTCAAAATGACCCGCAGGAGGGAAATATGCAGTATTGTTTGAGTCTTCTATATGAGGCAGAGTAATGGCCAATCCGTCCACATCCTTTCAACATTATTTTAATAGCCATTAATGATAAAATCAAAAATGTGGAAGGGTTTTTGCGATAACTTTGGAATATAGTTAATTAATAAACAACAGTTTGCAGTAAAGGAGTTTGTAAAAATGAAGACATTCAAAGACAGAAATGACGTTCCGCTGAATGAGAAATGGAATCTGGAAGATATATACTCCAGTCTGGAGAAATGGGAAGAAGATTACAAACATATTGAACAACTTGCCGATAAGCTGAAAACCTTTGACGGACAGATTCATGATGGCAATTCCCTTTATCAATACCTTGAAAAAAAAGAAAAACTCTCTTACATATTTAATAAGCTGTATGCATATGCGATGCTGAAAACAGATGAAGACACACGTCTGACAGATTCGCAAGCCTATGTAGACAGGGCAAAGCAATTGAGCGTTAAAGTCAGTTCTTCCAGTTCTTTTTTTATGCCTTTTCTCTTAAGCCTGGATGAGGAAACTCTGAGAGGCTATATTGCTGAGGAGAAGGGCTTGAAATACTTTGAGGAGGACCTGCTCGAATCCTTCCGCTATAAGCCGCATGTCCTTAATAAGGACAAAGAAGAAGTTCTTTCCCATCTCGGCGAAGCACTTTCTGTTCCCAGTCATACTTTTGGAATGATGAATAATGCAGATATAAAATTTGGCGATGTAACAAAAGAAGATGGCGAGAAGGTTGAACTGACACGAGGCATGTATGCGAAAATCATGGAAGAAGAAGACCGGGAAAAGAGGAAAGAAGCATATAAGGCCTATTACCAGCCCTATGTGCAGCTGAAGAACTCCATTGCTTCCACCCTTTCTGCCGCTATAAAAAACAATGTTACCATGGCCAAAATCCGTAATTATCCTTCAGCACTTGAAAAAGGATTATTTGGTGATCAGGTGCCAAAGGAAGTGTATGTCAATCTAATTGAGACGACTAAAAAAAATATTGGGGCAATGCATCAGTATACTATGATCCGCAAGGAACAGTTAGGTCTTGACGAGCTGAGGCAATATGATTTGAGCGTTCCTTTAGTAAAGGGAGTCAAACCTGAAATATCCTATGAAGAAGCTTATGACACAATGTGTAAAGCGCTCGAGCCTCTTGGTGATGATTATATTACTATTCTGAAGGAGTTTAAGTCAGGCCGCTATATTGATGTGCGTGAAACTCCAGGGAAGCGGTCAGGGGCATATAACCTCGGCATTTATGGAGTTCATCCTTATATCCTTCTGAATCATCGGGATGATCTGGACAGCCTTTTTACACTTGCTCATGAATGCGGGCATGGTGTCCACAGTAAGCTGAGCTCACAGCACCAGCCGCAGATCACCGCCCGTTATAGCATTTTTGTGGCGGAAGTGGCTTCTACAGTAAATGAAGTACTCCTGATTCATTATTTGCTGGACACGGAGAAGGATAAAAATGTACGCAGGCATCTCCTTAATCATTTTATTGATCAGTTTAAAGGAACCTTCTTCACTCAAGTTATGTTTGCTGAATTTGAGATGAAAACTCATGAATTAGCTGAAAAGGGGGAGCCGCTAAACGCTGAGGTCTTCAGCGGAATATATGAACGTTTATTCCGCGAATATAACGGGGATGAAATTGTTTTTGATGAAGAAGTGAAATTCGGCTGGGCCAGGATTCCTCATTTTTACCGTCCATTTTATGTTTATAAATACGCTACCGGATTTGCTTCTGCCATCCATTTGGCAGCAAAAATTCTCGAAGGAGACAATGAAACGCTGCAAAGCTATCTGGAGTTCTTAAAAAGCGGAAGCTCCGATTATCCGCTGGACCTGTTAAAGAAAACCGGAGTGGATCTGACTTCACCATATCCTATTGAAAACTCACTTCGGAAATTCAGAGATCTTGTAGAAGAATTCGGAAACCAATAGCTGGATTGGGCCTGTTTCTTGTTATAGAAACAGGCTTTTTTACCGTCATAATTAAAAGAACAGCCTGCTGAAATACAATTAATGGACAGGATGAAATATTCCTGCAATAATTGATGCAAACTTTAATTAAAACGAAGATAGCGAAAATATAATTGTGAAGGATGAAAGGATGAAAGTACTTCTGGCAAGCCCGAATTTTCACCAGGCAAGAGGAAATACAGTTACTGTTCAGCGCATATCTGATAACCTTAATAAGCTGGGCATTGAGACTGAAATAATCAATATCACAGACGGCTGCAAATTTTCCAGCCTGCCAAAAGCCGATATTGTGCATGGCTTTAATGCTTATCGGTTTGGCCAATTTATTAAGGGGCTTGGTGAAAAACCTGAAAGATATGTCGTAACCATGACCGGCACTGATTTAAATATCGACCTTCATGATCCAGTTAAGAAAACCGCAGTCATTCAAACCATTATCAATGCCGAAGCTATACATGTATTTGATGAAGAAGCTAAGCTTGTACTGGCAGGTGAAGTTCCTGAAGCAAAAGATAAAATCAGCGTTATCCATCAGGGAACTGTAATATTTTCTGAAGCTGGAGCCGACTATAAAAAAGAACACAGCACTTTTTTATTTTTGCTGCCGGCAGGAATCCGCAAGGTGAAGAATATTCCTTTTGCCATAGAAAAGCTTAAACTGTTATATGAAAAGAATCCCCGCATCCGTCTTTGGCTGGCGGGTCCTATTATTGAAGAAGAAGAGGGAAATATCGTAAAGACCCTTACTGAAAAAAATAAAGAATGGGTTCAATATCTTGGCCAGATCCCACATCACCATATGGGAGAGCTATACAGACAAGCGGATGCCGTATTGAACACATCCCATTCTGAAGGCCAGCCTGCTGCCATTTTAGAAGCAATGGAATATAGCCTTCCAGTTCTTGCAGCCAATAACCTGGGCAACAGGAATATCATTTCACATCAGGAAACTGGTTTAATCTACACTAATCCGGTCGAATTTCTTGATAATGCAGACAAACTAGTGAATAATAACGAATTGAGGATTAAATTGGGGCAAGCTGCCAAACTCTATGTTGAGGGCAGTCATTCTTCGGAATATGAAGCTAAAACACTTCAAAAAATTTACGAAACCATCTTAGAAAAATCCCCAAGTAAACATTGAATGAGTAAGGAGAGAGAAATATGTCTAGAGAAGAAATCGTAAAACTGACTTCTTTATCAACAAAAGGCGGCTGAGGATGCAAAATTGGTCCTGAAGACCTGGCGCAGGTTCTGCGTCATTTGCCAAAGTCTGTACCTGACCCCAACCTCTTAGTAGGACTGGATACATCGGATGATGCAGGCGTTTATAAAATAAATGATGAAACTGCCCTTGTGCAGACACTGGATTTCTTTACTCCTATCGTTGATGATCCATATATGTTCGGCCAAATCGCCGCAGCCAATTCGCTGAGTGATATTTACGCAATGGGCGGCAAGCCTATAACCGTCATGAATATTGTAGGTTTCCCTATCAGCAAACTGGATAAAGGCATACTTGCAGACATTCTGGCTGGTGCATCCGATAAAGTGAAAGAATCCGGTGCTGTGTTAGTTGGAGGGCACTCCATTGACGACCAGGAGCCAAAATTCGGCTTATCTGTTACAGGAACCGTACATCCTGAGCGGGTAAGAACAAATGCTGGAGCCAAGCCTGGCGACAAACTGATCTTAACCAAGCCGATTGGCGTTGGCATTCTTACTCAAGCAATTAAAAGGGATATGCTGGATAAGGAAGGCATTGACCGTGTGATGGAAGTTATGGCTGCTTTGAATAAAGAAGCAGCTGAAGCAATGGATAACTACCAGGTTAATGCCTGCACAGACATTACTGGTTTTGGCCTTCTGGGCCATGCCATGGAGATCGCAGAAGGAAGCGGCACAGGAATAACCATTGAAAGCACAGCCGTGCCTGTTCTTCCAAAAACCAGGGAGCTTGCCGAGCAGAACATAATTCCCGGCGGCTCTAAAAAGAATCATAAATGGCTGTCCGGCCGGATTCAATATGAAAATATTGATGACGTAGACCAAGTGATTCTTTGTGATGCTATAACATCAGGAGGACTTTTAATAACCGTTCCTGAATCAGAAGCTGAACCCCTGCTAAATGACCTAAAGGAAAAAGGGGTAGAATGGGCTTCCATCATCGGGACAGTCACAGATCAGAATCCCGGAAGGATTACTGTTATCTAAAAAAGGACTCGAAAAGAGTCCTTTTTTACCTTTACTACAAAACATAAACAAGGAAGTGCAAAAATGAAAAAATTCTTAATGTTCCTGACCATCTTTTCACTGATGCTTCTGTCTGCATGCAGCGGAAACGACTCAGACTCAAAAAATACAGACGAGAATGGAAAAGAAAAGTCGAAAGAAACGTTCACCATTGGGGTCATCCCTGTTCAAACAGAGGGATCCATGGAAGCTGCCATGGAAAAATTGCAGTCAACCTTATCTGAAAAACTCGATCGGGAGGTAGCTGTCGAAGTTTATCCGGATTATAACGGGGTAGTGGAAGCCATGAACTACGATAAAATTGATATGGCATATTTCGGCCCGTTAACATATGTTGTTGCCCATGAGAAGAGCGGCGCAAAAGCCATTATTACACAGCTGATTGATGGAGAGCCATTCTATTATTCATATATCATCACCCACAAAGACAATCCATGGAATTCACTTGAAGATTTACTGAAAAACAGCAGTGAAGCTGACTTTGCCTTCGGTGATATCAATTCAACTTCAGGATCTCTTATCCCATCCATTGAATTGAAGGACCGCGAAGTATATAAATCCGAGGATGACCACAGCTTTAAATCCGTCCGATTCACGGGCTCACATGATGCTACTGCATTGGCAGTTCAAAATAAACAGGTGGATGCCGGTGCGATCGACAGTGCCATTTACAATCAATTAGTAGATTCAGGAAAAGTAGATGGAGAGCAGATTAAAACGATCTGGAAATCAGAAAAGCTTTTCCAGTACCCTTGGGCTGTACATGAAAACACCGATGAAGAAACAATTAAAGCATTGAAGGAAGCATTTCTGGCAATTGAAGATCCCGAAATTCTGGATGCATTCGGTGCAAGCGGATTTACTGAAGCAAGCAACGAAGATTATGAAAGCATCCGTCAGGCTGCCCTAAAAGAGGGACTTATTAAAGAATAGGGCTGATAAGATTGTGGTTTAAAAAACGCAGCATATTAACATATACCGTGTTGGCTTTATTTATTTTTCTAAGCATGAAGCTGACAGAATTCGACTTATCGAAATTCAAAGACTTCCGCAACATGATTGATTTCCTGTCCCATTGGTTCCCGATGGATTTTTCACTCCTTCCAAGGATACTCGAAGACAGTCTGGAAACATTGGCGATGGCTTTTCTGGGAAGCTTCTTCGGGCTTATTATCGGGCTTCCCTTAAGCTTTATGGCCGCCAAAAACACATCCGGCTCAAAATTTGTCTACCATATAACCAGAGTAGGCCTCAGCTTTGTCCGTTCCATCCCTGAAATTGTTTTTGGTTTGATTCTTTTGACGGCTCTTGGGCTAGGTCCTTTTCCGGCTGTCCTGGCCATTATGTTTCATAACATTGGGGTTCTGGGAAAATTGATCTCAGAACTCATTGAAGCATCCGATCCAGGTCCGCAGGAGGCTATGAAAGCTGTTGGGGCAAAGAGCTGGTTTGCTTCTCTATTCAGCATCCTGCCTCAAATATGGCCAAATGTATTGTCAAATTACTTCTACCGGTTTGAGGTTGCCATAAGGACTTCCCTTATCTTAGGCTTCATTGGCGGGGGAGGAATTGGCCAAAGACTTTTTAATGATTTTAAAACCTTCCAATACAATTCAGTTTCGCTCGATGTCCTGGTGATTATGATTATCGTTATTCTAGTGGACCTTTTTGGAAGCTATGTCAGGAACCGAGTGATATAAAGGAGGCCGGAAATGCTTGAGATTCGAAATATAACTGTCCGTTATCCCGGCATGAAGCATCATGCGCTTAATTCAATAAATCTGACGATACACCCTGGAGACTTTGTTTGCGTGCTAGGTAAAAGCGGTGCCGGAAAATCCACGCTGATCCGCTGTCTAAATGGCCTGCAGACACCTTCATCAGGGGAAATCATCTGGGATGGCCAATCCTTTTCTGCACTTAATGATGAAAAGCTTCGGAGAATCCGCAGGGAGATGGGCATGATCTTTCAGCATTTTAATTTAGTTCCGCGATTGACTGTCCTGCAAAATGTTCTGACAGGCATGTTCGGCTACAGGAGCAGTTTTAAAAACCTCATTGGCTGGTTTACAGAGGAAGAAAAGGCTCAGGCTAAACAAGTCATTGCAGAGGTGGGCTTAACCGACTTTGCCGACCGCAGGGTTGAACATCTTAGCGGAGGGCAGAAACAGAGAGTCGGCATTGCAAGGGCTCTCCTTCAAAAGCCAAGGTTCCTTCTGGGAGACGAGCCTGTTGCCAGCCTGGATCCTGGAACTTCAGACCGAATCTTCAGCCTGCTGCAGGAGATGCATAACCGGCATGGTCTGCAAACCATAATTAATGTCCATGATGTTCAATTGGCTAAACGCTATGCAACCCGGATTATTGCTTTAAAAGATGGGGAAGTTGTTTTTGATGGAAAACCGGAACAGTTCACAGATGATATGTATGTATTTACATATGATGCAGAAAGTTATAGCGAAAAATCATATATCCGATCAACTTAAGAACAGGAGGAAGAAAAATGCCCAATTGTCCATGAGTTGTGGATAGCTCGAACGTCGTGTACGTTTCGAACGACCCTGACATCAAGTTATTTAATGCCGGTCATCCATCGAAGAAAACAGTAACACTGACTTTTGACGATGGGCCGGCAAGAGTTCTTCCGGAACTATTGGATATATTGAAAGAAGAAAAGGTTCCAGCAGTTTTCTTCTGGCAATCAAGGCTTTTATACCCCGGGCGTCCGTGGAAAAGAGTTCTTGAAGAAGGCCATCAGTTAGGAACCCACTCTTCAAAGCATTCCAATTATGCTAAATTGACTCCTAATGAACAAATCCAGGATTTAAGGAAAAGCAAATTAAAGATTGAATCTATTACGGGGCATGATGTGAAGCTATTCAGGCCCCCATTTGGACAGTATAATGAACATACCATTGCTGCAGCCAAAGGGCTCGGGCTCTCCACCATATTGTGGAGAATCTCGTCCATGGACTGGGAGCTCAAAGAAGAGCCTGAACTAATTATCACAAACGTTCTAGAGAACCTGGAAGACGGAGCAATCATTCTTTTGCATGAATTAAGCCAGACTGTAGAAGCCCTGCCTGAGTTAATTGCTGAGATTAGGGGAAAAGGCTACGAATTCAGTTTGCTGTAAAAAGTATCCTCTCTGAGGGTGCTTTTTTTGTGTAAAGAAGTATTATTTTTAAAAGCCGTTTTATATATATTGTTAGGTAGGATGCCTATAAGGGGGAGCGAAAGCTTGTTTACTAATATTGTGACTGCAAACGGGACACTAAATGACCGTTACATTTTAAGGAGAGAGATATTATACCAGGGCTCGAACGGCCGGTTTGTCGAGCGCTTTTTTATTGATGAAACCAAGAGCTATATTTTCAAACCTCTCACAAACAATACTCAGCTGGGAAAAGAAGTATGGATTTTCGAAAATATACTGGCAGAACTCCCGCTAAAGTTTCCAAAAATCCTGTCGTACTCCGTTCAAAACACACTAAGCAATAATTGGATTATTTTAGAAGATCTTGGTACCATCACACATACTTTTGATTCTGTCATAGCAATGGAATTAACCGCTTTAATGGCCAAGTGGCACTCTTTACCCGCTGAGCGGTTTTTTAATACACAGTTGAATGGCCCGAAACCGGCTATTGAGGAAATGGCAAACCATATTCTGCAGAACAAAGAGAAAGTTTTTACTATTTTCAGGTTACATAATGTTTCAGAACGTTTAGGCAGCAACATTTTCAGTGCTATTACAGGTAATCCCTTTTCCGCTGCGAAGGTTCTTTGCCATGGGGATTTGCACCAGGGGAATTTTGGATATGCGGGCGGTAAGACGGTGGTTCTGGACTGGGAACATTGCCACTTAAACATTCCTTATTGGGATTTATTTCATTTAATTGATATGTCACATCCGGATTTCCCTAAGCCTGATGACTCTGATGAAGATTATTTACGAAATAAGATTCTGGACTGTTATTGCGAAGAAACCCAAATCTCTGTTCCTGACAGGGTGAAATTCAAAAGGGAATATTACTTATTTTCAGCTATTTTTTCAGTTTGGATGATGCTGTTAATACAATCAGATTTGGACAATCAGAGTGCGAAATGGACTACAGAGCAGCTGTCGAGGCAATTAAAAGAGACAATACGCAATCTTGTTGAATGTGCGGAAGAAATCATTTAGAAAGAAAGTTGGTTCAAGCTAATTGACACAAATCAGCAAATATGATATTTAAATATTGTTTAGCACTCTTAAGGTTTAAGTGCTAATGCAATAAAGAATGGTAAGGGGAGAGACTAACATGGAAACGAAACAGTTTCAGGCAGAATCCAAGAGATTATTGGAAATGATGATTAACTCCATTTACTCTCAAAGAGAGGTGTTCCTGAGGGAGCTTATTTCCAACAGCAGTGATGCCATCGATAAGATCTACTACAAAGCACTTACAGATGATTCTTTAACGTTTGACAAAGAGAGTTACTACATAAAAGTCGTTCCTGATAAAGAGAAAAGGACATTAACAATCAAAGATACCGGCATTGGCATGACTAAAGAAGAACTGGAAAACAACCTGGGTGTCATCGCCAAAAGCGGTTCTCTCGCATTTAAGAAAGAAAATGAGATTATAGATGGGCATGATATTATTGGTCAATTCGGAGTAGGGTTTTATGCTGCTTTCATGGTCGCAGATGTTGTAACAGTGATCAGTAAAGCACTTGGCAGTGATATAGCGTACAAATGGGAATCCCATGGTGCTGACGGTTATACGATTGCACCATTTGAAAAAGACGCGGTCGGTACTGAAATTATATTAAAAATTAAAGAAAACACAGAAGATGAAAGCTATGATGAATACCTCGAGGAGTACCGTTTAAAGTCGATCATAAAAAAATACTCTGACTTCATCCGCTATCCTATTAAAATGGATGTTAAGGTTAGTAAGCCTAAAAGTGGTGCCGAAAACGAGTATGAGGAAAATATTGAAGAGCAGACCATTAACAGCATGGTCCCAATCTGGCGGAAAAATAAGAGTGAACTGACAGATGAGGATTACGAAAAGTTCTATCAGGAGAAGCATTATGGTTTTGACAAGCCGGTAAAGCATATCCATATTAATGTAGATGGTACCATCCGCTATAATGCGATTTTATATATACCTGAGAATATTCCATTTGATTATTACTCAAAGGAATACGAAAAAGGCTTGGAGCTTTATTCGAATGGCGTATTAATCATGAATAAGTGTGGAGATCTTTTGCCTGATTATTTCAGTTTTGTGAAAGGGATGGTGGACTCTGAAGATTTATCCCTTAACATCTCAAGGGAAATGCTCCAGCATGATCGGCAGCTGAAGCTTATTGCGAAAAACATCAGCAAAAAAATTAAAAATGAGCTCCAAAGTCTCATGAAAAATGAGGGGGAAAAATATGAACAATTTTACAAGTCATTTGGAAGACAATTAAAATACGGTGTATACAGTGATTTCGGAACCCATAAAGAAACACTCCAGGATTTATTGATGTTCTATTCTTCACAAGAGAAGAAATTGGTATCACTTGATGAATATGTATCCCGAATGAAGGAAGACCAGAAATATATTTATTATGCTGCTGGTGAGTCATACGAACGAATCGAAAAGCTTCCGCAAGCCGAACTGGTAGCGGATAAGGGTTATGAAATTCTGTACTTTACAGAGGATATTGATGAGTTCGCCATTAAAATGCTGATGTCCTATAAAGAGAAGGAATTTAAGTCAGTCTCAAGCGGCGATCTCGGCATAGAGAATGAGGGAGAAAAGATATCCGAATCAGAAGAAAAAGAACATAAGGTATTGTTCAGCACCATGAAGGAGATTTTATCAGGAAAAGTGACAGATGTCCGGATTTCCAAAAGACTTAAAAGCTATCCGGTTTGCCTTAGTGCAGATGGGGAAGTCACCATTGAAATGGAAAAGGTCCTCAGCAGCATGCCTGACAATCAAAATGTAAAAGCTAACAAGGTACTGGAAATCAATTCAAGCCATGAAGTGTTCCTGGCCTTAAAAAACGCAATGGAAAATGATAAGGAAAAGTTAAGTCTCTATACAAACCTCTTATATAACCAGGCCTTGCTGATTGAAGGCCTGCCAATCAGCGACCCTGTGGAATTTACGAATGATATCTGCAAGGTTATGGTGTAAAGTTGTAACAGCCCGAATTAATCGGGCTGTTTTTTCATTTATTGCTGGCGAAAAGTGCCTGCATAATTATATTGGGATCCAGTCTGAAACTGATTATTAAAAGGCTGCTGGAGAGTTGTCATTTCAGGCCTGGTGAGCTGCCCTTCCATTTGATTGCAGATGTTTACAACTTCCTGGCAACGCTGAATTGCCAGCTCGTGACTATGCAGACTTTGTTCAATTAATTGAGCAGCCTGCTTCTCACGCTGCAGAATCTGTTCAAGCATTTAAATATTCTGCTGTTCCTGCTGAAGCATCATACGGTATTGCTGGCTTCCCTGCTGTGTCTGCTGAATGAGCTGCTGTGCAAGCTGACGCGCTTGACCTGCCTGCTGTACACCATGTTGAACTGTATGCATATAATCAGCCTCCTAATAATTTTTCACGGGACATTTGCCCCTTCGATATTCTTAGCACTCCTCCGAATAAAAAATCAGAAAAAAAATCAATAAAAGGGAACTTTTTCATAAAGAAAGCTTCCGAAAAACAGCAAAGAATATTTTCTGACAAACATAACAAACTATAAAGGAAGGAAATCAAACTGAACTCCTCCAGGAAGTGCCACTCCAATATATTTCATTAAGCTACCTGGAATTTAAATCTGTAAAATAGCATGAATTCAACTAAAACGCTCTGAAACTCTTGGGAAGGGGATTATCATGTCAGTTTTTGTTTATCAGTCTTTTCAATTAAAACAGGATAACTTTGTTGAAGCTCTGAAAAATCTCAGAATGATACAAAATTACCGTAACGAAAATTACCAGCATAAAGTCGAATTATTATCACCCATATCAGGCGATGATCATACATATGCTTTTCTTTCCACATATGAGGGTCTGGCAGAGATGGAGCTGCAAAACAAAAAGATGTTTGAAGATGAGGAATACAAAAAACTGATCGAGCAATTTTTCCTTGAGGATATCGTCCAGGGAAGCATGCACACTCAACTGTTCAGAACTGTAACAGGATTAAAGAGCGACAGTTCTGAGAAAAAGAAATAGGGTTTTTTGGCAATTTTCCATGTGGCATCGAAACGGAAGCCGATCAGCAGCTGAATCGGCTTATTTTTTTGCCAGTATGCGACGCAATGAGGGAGGTACATCATGGATTTTTTTCTTCCAAGCGGCAATTCCTCGAAAGAAAGTGAATCAGGTGATTTAAAATGGTGGCAATTATCACTGATTGGTGTGGGTTGCACCATCGGGACCGGATTTTTTCTGGGGTCTGCCATTGGTATCAAGATTACAGGACCAGCCCTTGTATTCTCATTTATATTAGCGGCTATCGGAACTTATATAGTCTATAATCTTTTAGCTAAAATGACAGCAGAAGACCCGCAGGAAGGATCTTTCTGCTATTATGCCAATAAAGCGTATGGGAAGTGGGCAGGATTTAGCTGCGGCTGGAATTACTGGTGCTCAAATATATTAATTATGGGGAGCCAGTTAACCGCTCTATCCATCTTAACAAGATTTTGGCTGCCGCATGTCCCGCTTTGGATTTTTGCAGCGGGCTATGCTATTCTTTCGATTATTGTAGTCCTAACAGGAAGCAAAGGCTTTGATAAGGCAGAAAACCTCTTTGCAGTTATTAAGACTGCAGCCATCATCATGTTCATCATCCTGGCTTTTGCAGCTTTAACCGGTGTAATGGACGGAGATGTTAAACATCCGGGATTCCCAGGTTCTGCAGGGGACTGGTTTCCTGAAGGCTTTAAAGGATTTTGGTCATCTTTAATTTATGCTTTCTATGCATACGGAGGAATTGAAGTCATCGGGCTAATGGCTACCAGGTTGAAAAAGAAAGAAGATGCTCCCAAAGCCGGCATTATCATGCTGATCGTGCTGGTCATCATTTATGTCATTTCACTTGGCTTAGCCGTATACATGGCTTCACATGGTGAATTTAATGAAAAAGAAAGTCCGTTTGTGACTGCCATGGAACATTATAACCTGGAATTTTTCCCGCACGTTTTTAATGCAGCCATCATCATTGCCGGCTTCTCTACAATGACAGCTTCACTGTTTGGAGTAACATCATTGCTGGTTACCCTAGCAAATGATGGCGATGCACCAAGTCTTTTTTCAAAAAAGATAAAAAAGTGGAAGGACCTGCCGCTGCCATCGCTGGCACTTGCCACAGCGGGTTTAATAGCGTCCATTGTAACTGCGCTGCTTTTGCCGGGAAAAATCTATGAATACATTACCACTGCTGCAGGGATCATGATTTTATTTAATTGGTCTTTCATCATTATTTCGGCGCTGCGGATTTTGGAGAATAAAATATTTGGCAAGCTCCTTGCCATTTTTGGAATGATCCTAATCCTTGCTGCGGTCAGCGGAACATTACTTGAAAAATCAATTAGATTTGGTTTTTTCGTAAGCTTACTTTTCGTTGCATTAATAGCGATTGCAGCTCTGATTATGCAAAAGGCAGTATGGAAGAACGAAGGAAAAGGAACCTGTTAAAAACAAACACCAAATGTTTGGTGTTTGTTTTTTGATTGATGGAAGAACAAAGGAGGGAAGGGGATAGATTACTTTAGGTACGGAGCCAGTTTCTGAATAATTTGATTCAGCTTTTCAGTATTTCTTTCATACATTTTCTGTGCACTTTTTGAATCAGTCTGCAATGAAAATATCTCCAGGTCTGCTGCACACTTCTTAAACATGGCCAGTAGCAGAGGACGCTGTTGGGGTGCAGGAACCTTAATTGAATCATCATATACATCCACTGTTAAGTCACCAAAAGAATCAATTTGTCCTAAAAAAATATTTTCCTGAGTGAGGCCTAATTTCTCTATCTCAGCTTTCAGCCATTTTTTGTTTTTTCCTGATCCGGCCAATGGATCGTTTAGAATGTTACCATCCATAATAACCGTTTGCGGTTCTTTTTCCTGAGGCAAGTTCAATTGAAGATCTTTTGGAGTGAGCGGCTGGTTTTCCTTCTTCAGCATAATGCTAAGGTCGCCGCGAGGCTCCAGAACTGCAAACTCCACATCGGCTGCCTTAAAGACATTTTTTTGTCGGAGCAAAGAGGATAAGTCATCTATGGAGTATCGTTCCTTTTTTAAGTTGTCTTCTAATATTTTCCCATCTTTAATAAATATTGTTCCTTTTCCTTCAAAAAAATCACGGAAGCTTTTGCTTTTCAGAGCGAGCATATCAGCAAATAATGTTACAAGACCAAAAATCATAATGGATAGTATTCCGCTGGCCCAGTGGTTATCTAATCCCATAATAATCTCACCGGCTATACTCCCGATGGTAATGCCTGATACATATTCAAAAAATGAAAGCTCAGAAATTTGTTTTTTCCCAATTAGTTTAGTAATAACGAATAGAACACCTACGAACAATATAGAACGAGCACCAATCAGCAGCCACTCTGGCATAATTTCATCTCCATATTTGATTAATTTGGTTTATATTGAGGCTCCTCTAACTCAATAACCTTTTTTCTGTTTTCCAAATCATTTTTTATTGTGCTTATCTCCAGCATAGATTCATGAAAAAGAAGTTTAGCTTCTTCGTCCATTGAAGTTAATGCAAGGCTGGATAATTGCGCTTCAATAGAACGTATTGCTGCAAGACATTGACTGACATCCGAAGCAATGGTCATCGGGAAAATCACACCATTCATAAAAGTTTTTTATATAAACGCGGCTGGCAAAAGCCAGCCATTTGCTTTATTGATTATATTGAGGTTCTTCTTTCTGAATCTCCTGAAGCCTTGGTTCAAGGCTATCAATGATGGATTGCGTCTGCTGGGCAGCGCTTTGGTACAGCTGCTTAGCATTTTGATTATCGGTTGCAAGAGCAAAGGTTTCAAGGCTTGCCTGAGCGCTTTTTAACCCTGCGATGGCTTGTTTTACTTGAGTTCCAACTGTCATTTTATTACCTGCTTTCTGAATTAATAAATCACACATGTATTTTGGCTTTTTTCAACTTTTATATGTGATTAGTCTGCTTATTTTTGCTGGGTATTCAAGAAGTATTTGTTTAACTGGAGTTAAAAGGACCATCAAAAAAATTGCCAGCATATTTGCATTCCAATAAGTGAAAATTAAGAACCGGAAGAGAAAACGTCTCTTTCAAAATCGGTTATAAATAAGGGAGTGCTTGCAGTTGAATAACTGGATTTCAGCGCTTTTCAATAATATGGGGAATATGCGCAAGCCAATGATGAATATGTTTGGCGTAAAAAGAAAGAGCAACTGGGGGTGGCTGTGGGGATCGCTGATCAGTATAGTGCTGAGCACAGCAGCGGTAGCTTTTACACGAAGCCGAAACCACAACGCCAATGTGCATCCTATGCAGCAAATCATGAGCAAATCAAATATGAACAATGCTTTTAAGAACCAAAACCTGTCAGCACTCACTGAAATGGCAGATGAGCTTGGTTTTGAGAAGAAGAAGCAATAGATGGAAATGCCCACAATTTTGTGGGCGTTTTTTATTTTTTGCAAAAAAGAACATATGTTTGTTATAATGGAAGATAATAAGGAGGGGGTTTAAAATTCGAAATCCTGATATTGATGATGAACAGATCATAAATATGTACAAAAGCGGAATGAGTTTTAAGGAAATGACAAAAATCATAGGTGTAAGCGACAGAGCCATTCGCAATGTACTATATAAACATAACATAGAAATGAATCGAAGCCGTTCATCTGGACAGCCCAGAAAGAATAGGGTTAACGAGGGTTTCTTTAAGACATGGTCTAATGAAATGGGGTGGGTCCTGGGATTAATAATTACAGACGGGTGTATAAATAAAACTATAAACACAATAACTCTAACTCAAAAAAATGAAGATACATTAAGATTAGCCGCAAATTATATGGAAGCAGACTATATCCTGGCACCTGCAGGAAAAAAAAAGCAACTCCGACATTAGTCATTAATTCAAAAAAAATAAAAAATGATTTGTTAGTGTTAGGTATTACATCAAATAAATCATTGATTGTTCCATTTCCCAAAGTTCCAGAAGAATATATGCCTTCTTTTATAAGAGGCGTTATAGATGGAGATGGCTGGGTGCAGAAAAAAGGGTATGTGATGAATATTACAACAGCTAGCCAAACATTTGCCAAAGGCTTACTAACTGTTTTTCAAAATTGGAAATTAAGAAGCGAAATAACTATTGAGGTTAGCAGCTCGGGAAACCTCATATATCGTCGAGTATGGGTAAAAGGAAAAGCCTATCTTCCTTTGCTTGCAAATATTCTATATAATGATGCTGTTGAGCACTTGGAATCACAAAAGAAGGGAAATATGCTGATACATTTCGACTTTAAATAATAAGTAACCATTTTACAGGAGGCGGGCTTAATAATGTGGGAATTAGTAAATGGCAAGTTAATTCAAAAAACTGATGAGTCAAGAGTAAAATTCCGGACAAATATCAGTAAAACTATACTAAATCAATTAGAAACTCTATCAGCAGATCATGACACTCATATTAACTATTTGCTTGAAAGTGGACTTCAGGAAGTCTTGAAACAGGATTTTATTTCATATGATAAAAAAACTCGGCCAAAGGATCGAGTTCAATACAAGACAACCTACGATAAAGTCTTATTAGAAAAAGTTAAAGAATTCGCTAATAACCATGAACTCTTTATTAATGATGTTATTGAATACAGCGTACGTTTTATCAATCTGGAGAAAATAAAAAACAGCAGCTATAAGAACAGGGTAGAGTAGCAGATGCTGCTTTATTCTTAAATTTTATTTCGACGCCCCGAACATAATATATATTATAGGAAGTAATGAATTGAAATAAAAATACTGTCTCATTATCAAAGTATACTTAAGATAGTGAGACAGCATTAAATTTTTCATCAAATTAATTCTGCTTGTTTAATTTGCATTTATAGAATTTTGAAATGAATTTTCAGCTGATATTTACAGCCAGATTCATTTTCACTTAATTCCTGGTTTTATTTTCTGATGCTCCTGCTGATATTAGTTTAATTTTTATTTAAGGGATATTTTTGAAGATTTATAAACCCCTCTTATATTTTATATTTAGCTCATCTAGTTTACATAATATTTTTACGCGCAACCTTTATCTGAACTTATTCACTATCCTGTGTACTATTAAAGAATATTTCTGCCTGATCTTTATTTTCCTTTTTACTGTAATTTTCTTTTTCACCCATTTTCCCATCAGATTCATAACTTAATTCAAATGTTTTCTCTGGTTCCTTTTTCATTTCGATCGCTCCATTGTTTTGATAATTTAGTACAGTGTCTTTTACATTAATAAATGCGTTCTGAACAACACTAGAACATACGTTCCCTAAATACTTTTCACACTGGCATCAGTGCGGCAGTTAAATACTTTCTGGGTGTCCCGTAAAAAATCAGCTTGCTGAATTCCGGATAAACAGATTCAAAGTATATAAAGATTGGTGAATCAAGCAGCCATGGATAGTTGGAATAAAATGACCGGTCACCATAGACCATGGCTGTCAGCGCCAGATCTAATTCTTTCTGGAAAATGAGAAACCTTATTTTTGAGTATTGATGATCAAATTCCCCGCTGCTGATATACACCCTCCCGCTCAGAACATACTGCCCCATTTGCGGTATCCATTCAGCAAAAACTTCATCACGGAATTTAGGATTAATGGCACTAAAATCATAGCATCCGCCTATTGCCAAAAATAACTCCCCGGTTGCATCTGAGTGTGTAAGTGTATATTTCCTGCTGTCTACGGGTCTGAATTCCGTCGCAGGAGGCAAATATTTTACCGACAGCTTAGATGGATTAAATTTGCTCACATGAAGGCCCCCTATACAAATTTCCTTATGCCCAGTATATGGGAGCCATATAGAAACGTGACAAATGCCCAGTCACTAACGCTTACGGGAATTCATTTTCATTACTTTGGTGTCTTTTAAATTCCATATCCCATCTTCATACAGCCAAAAGGACTCTACAAAGGCAATGGTATCTGCATTATATGCCCCGCTTATTCTCTGAATTCCCATTAATCCCTGTTTCCCTTCAACAGGGATGATCTTCAAAGTGCTATATGGATTTACCATAAGCTCCGTTGGCTCGCTAAGCTTGCCGTTGACATACAGACCGAGCCGTTCATACTCTTCACTCCTGTCCCGTAAATCGAACGTATACGATTGTTTTGTATCCTGGATGCTGATATTCGCTTTGTAGCCATTTTCAAATTGACTATTGATAACTAAAGGATCTGGAACAGAGAGGTCAACCAGCTTAAAGTCCTTTAAGGTATATAAATAAAAATTTGAGAGCCCTCCGCTTCCGCCAGTTGGAATACTAATATACATATCTTTGATGGAATCATGGTTTAAATCCTCAAACTGTATTTGAGGTTCATATCCACCTTCAAGCTCCGCATTATACGTATTACCGTCTGAGGCCTTAACTTCAAGTGAAATCTCCTTTAAAAATGAAGCGCCTTCCTCATAATAGACACCTTTAATATAGATAGTGTCTGCCTTATTATCACCGGTAACATCCACTTTATCTTTTGACAGCGTTACAGTCCTTTGTTCTTGTTCACCTGCATATACACCGGTTATAGCGGATAAAGACATAAAAAAGAAAGCCGCAAACGCAAAAAGCAATTCCTTCTTCATTTACGTATCCTCCCTATTTTTTTATTATCTTGCCCAGTTTTGGAAATAACATGTAAAATCACAAAAAACCCCCTATCCTAAGGATAAGAGGCTGTGAGTTATAAATTATTTAGCGGCTTTTTTTAAAGCACTTTCTTTTGTTTCCCAGGATTCAATCCCTTTTAGACCTGGGATAGAATCAGCATAAAACACAGGGTCTTTTCCTTCTTTCCTCTGTGCCTTATAATCATTCAAAGCGGCATAAGCAACTTTAGCAAGCAATATAATCGCTATAAAGTTAATAATCGCCATTAAGCCCATGAATAAATCAGCAAGGCTCCAAACGATGGCAAGATCAACTACAGATCCGAAGATGACCATACCGATTACAGCAATGCGATAAGTAAACAAGGCAGTGCGGCTCTCTTTAATAAATTCAATATTGGTTTCTCCGTAATAATAATTTCCAATAACCGAAGTAAAGGCAAATAGGAAAATAGCAATTGCAATAAAAATAGGTGCCCATGATCCAACATGTGTGCTAAGAGCTGCCTGAGTCAATTCTATGCCAGTAAGATCTGAATTCGCATAATCACCTGATAACAGGATAATAAACGCGGTAGCAGAACAGATTAAGATCGTATCCACAAATACTCCAAGGGTTTGGATCAGTCCTTGTTTTACAGGATGGGAAACGGCTGCTGTTGCCGCGGCATTTGGTACACTACCCATACCTGCTTCATTTGAAAATAAACCTCTTTTAATACCCATCATCACAGCTGCACCCATTGCTCCGCCTGCAGCCTGATCAATTCCAAATGCCCCTTTCACTATGCTGCTTACCAGATTTGGAATTTCAGTAATATTCATGATGACAATCACAATAGCAACAACTAAATATATAACTGCCATGATTGGCACAACGACTTGAGATACATACGCAATCCGTTTAACACCGCCGAAAATGATAGCCGCCGTTAATACCGCCAGTACAATTCCTATGGTTAGACGGCTGGTGCCAAACGCTTCATTAAACGCTAAAGAGATGGTGTTGGATTGGACAGAGTTAAAAACCAATCCGAAACAGAATGTAATGATGATTGCAAAGATTATTCCCATCCAGCGTTTATTAAGTCCTTTTTCCATATAGTAGGCAGGTCCACCGCGGAAACCATCTTTATCTTTGACTTTGTAAATCTGGGCAAGAGTACTTTCAATGAAGCTTGAAGCTCCCCCAATAAATGCGATAAGCCACATCCAGAAGACAGCGCCAGGTCCACCTGCAGCAATCGCAGTTGCTACGCCGGCAATATTCCCTGTACCAACACGGGAGGCTGCACTTATAGTGAAGGCTTGAAAAGATGATATTCCCCTTTTGCCTTCAGCAGATATCATTGCTTTATCGCCCAATATTCTGAACATTTCACCAAAATATCTTAATTGGACAAACTTGCTCTTAAAACTAAAATATAGACCTAGAATAATTAATGCGGCAATCAAAATGTACGTCCATAAAAGATCATTTAGAAAGCCTACGATTGTTTCCAATAAAGCCATGCTATTCCCCCTAAATATTTTATTATCTTGCAAAAACAACACACTCCTTATAATCTATCAAAAGAATTTTTAATAGACAAGTCGAATATTCATTCGCAGGAGAGAAAATTCAATAAAAACATTGATATTAAGCGAATTAAAATGGATTTCTGCACAAGCCAATTAAATATTTTTAATCGTTTTCATTTAAACTAGTATTAATTTTTTATACAAATAAACTTTCATAAGAATAACATTATTCAAACTATTTTGGATTCAGTTTTAATTTAAAAAGATGATATACACACCGGAAATTATTAATTTAGCAGACAAATAAACCCCTGTATTCACAGGGGCTAGTAATTCTATTCAGTTGCATTGACAGTATTTTCTGCCTCAGCTTTCCAGATGCATTTTGCTTTGCCGCTTTCGGAATCGTCAAGGATGAACGATCCATTTGAATAGCGGTCATTATAACGGATTGCCGAAGCATTAACTGCTTCTATATGGCCTTTTTCTGTTTCAATGTATAAATCATCTTTGCTGCGGACAATTGCACACCCAATAATGCGATGAGGGTTTGATTTCAATTCACGAAGCATCACTACGCCTCTCTTGGCACGTGAGGTGCGTTCAAATTCAGTCAGCTTCATTTTTTTAATGGAGCCCCGCTGTGTAACAATCACAACAGCCTGTTCTTTCGGGTCCTCTATAAGCTGAGCGCCTGTAACAAAGTCGCCGTCTTTGAGATTGATGCCTTTAACTCCGGCAGCCCTTGCCCCTACAATGCTGACCTCTTCCTCGTGGAACCAGAGGCCATATCCCTGGTGGGTCGCAAGGAAAATTTCCTTCGTGCCATCAGTTAAATAAACGTCAAGAACTTCATCATCGCGCTTAACATTGACAGCAACCAGCGGTTTAGAATATCGCTGTGCCTTATATGATTTCAGCTCGGTTTTCTTTACCATGCCGTTCTTGGTCATGAACAAAAGATATTCTTCCGTTTCAAAATCTTTTACAGGAATGGCACGGACAATCGATTCATTCCGGTCAATCGGAATGATATTGGCAATATGCTGACCAAGATCTTTCCAGCGGATATCCGGCAGCTGGTGAACAGGGCAGTACAGATAGTTGCCCCTATTCGTAAATACAAGGAGAACATCAGTTGTATTCATATCAAGCTGGGCAATAATTCTGTCTGAATCCTTCATGCCGAAATCCTGTCCGTTAGAGGCGGCAAACGATCTCTGGCTGGTACGCTTGACATAGCCTTCCTTCGTTACCGTAACAATAACATCTTCACTTGCTACCAGAACCTCAAGGTTGATCTTGATTTCCTCGATTTCCGCTTCAATTCTGGTACGTCGTTCATCCGCAAAGCGCTTTTTAACATCCCTTAACTCTTTTTTAATAACCGAGAGCAGCTTCTTCTCGCTTTCGAGAATAGCTTTAAGCTCGCCGATTAGCTTAGCAAGCTCCTCGGCCTCTGCTCTTAAGGCGGTTATATCGGTATTTGTTAAGCGATATAGCTGCAGGGAAACAATTGCTTCTGCCTGAGGTTCAGTGAACTCAAACTTTGCAATCAGATTATCTTTCGCATCCCGTTTGTCTTTAGAAGCGCGGATCGCTGCAATCACTTCGTCCAGGATAGAAAGAGCCTTCATGAGTCCCTCAACGATATGCTGTCGCGCCTCAGCTTTTTGCAGCTCATACTGGGATCTCCGTGTAACGACTTCTTTACGATGGCCTATATAAGCATCCAGCAGCTCTCGTAATCCCATTAATTTCGGATGGCGATTGTGAATGGCAACCATATTGAAGTTATATGGGATCTGCAGGTCACTGTTTTTGTACAGGTAGTGAAGGACACCTTCAGGATCTGCATCCTTTTTTAACTCGATTACAATTCGGAGGCCGGTCCGGTCTGTTTCATCACGGACTTCGGCAATGCCTTCAACTTTCCGGTCAAGGCGGAATTCATCAATCTTCTTAACCAGGTTCGCTTTATTCACTTCATAAGGAATCTCAGTGATAACGATCTGCTTTTTCCCTCCGCGCAAATCCTCAAATTCAGCCTTTCCGCGGACAATGATTTTGCCTCTTCCTGTTTCATAAGCTTTTTTTATTCCATCGACTCCCTGGATAATGCCCCCCGTAGGGAAGTCCGGGCCTTTAATATGCTCCATCAGATCATCTATGGAACAATCAGGCTTATCCATCCGTAAAATAACGCCATCAATAATCTCATTTAGATGATGGGGCGGAATATCAGTTGCATACCCTGCAGAAATGCCTGTTGAGCCATTGACAAGCAAATTCGGATAAACTGCCGGCAAAACGGTTGGCTCATTGGACGTGTCATCAAAGTTAGGGATGAATTCAACGGTTCTTTTCTCAATATCTCTCAGCAATTCGGAAGAAAGGGGAGATAAACGGGCTTCTGTATAACGCATGGCTGCTGGGGGATCTCCATCGATGCTCCCATTATTGCCGTGCATTTCCACAAGAAGGTTACGGACCTTCCAATCCTGGCTCATCCGCACCATCGCGTCATAAACTGAAGTATCGCCATGCGGATGATAATTGCCGATTACATTCCCGACTGTTTTTGCGGACTTTCTAAAGCCCTTTTCATGTGTGTTTCCTTCTACGTGCATGGCATAAAGTATCCGTCTTTGAACGGGCTTTAGCCCATCACGTGCATCTGGAAGGGCACGATCCTGAATAATATATTTACTATAACGCCCAAAGCGGTCGCCTAATACATCTTCAAGAGGAAGGTCCCGGAATTTTTCAGCAGAACTCATGAGTCAACACCCTCCTCCTCTAGTACTGAAATATTTTCATTTTCAAGTATGCTTCCATCTTCTTCAAGGCCGAATGCCACATTCGATTCGATCCATTTGCGGCGGGGTTCAACTTTATCGCCCATCAAGGTGGTTACACGGCGTTCAGCTCTGGCTGCATCATCAATTTTAACGCGGATCAATGTGCGCGACTCCGGATCCATAGTTGTCTCCCACAACTGGTCGGCGTTCATTTCTCCAAGCCCTTTATAGCGCTGAAGCATATAGCCTTTACCCACTTTTTTAATGGTATCCTGAAGATCATCATCACTCCATGCATACTCAATCACTTCTTTTTTGCCTGACCCCCTGCTGACTTTATATAAAGGAGGCAGCGCAATGAATACCTTTCCCGCTTCAAGCAGCGGTTTCATATACCTGTAAAAGAACGTGAGCAGGAGCACCTGGATATGCGCTCCATCAGTGTCGGCATCTGTCATGATGATTACCTTATCATAGTTGACATCATCCAGATTAAAATCCGCGCCTACACCTGCCCCAACGGCATGGATAATGGTATTGATTTCTTCATTTTTAAAGATATCCGCAAGCTTTGCTTTTTCTGTATTGATTACTTTACCTCTAAGCGGAAGCACAGCCTGAAAACGCCTGTCCCGTCCCTGTTTGGCAGACCCACCGGCGGAATCACCCTCAACCAGATATAATTCGTTTCTTTGAGGGTTCCGCGATTGGGCCGGAGTCAGTTTTCCCGAAAGCATCGCTTCCGATTTTTTCCTCTTTTTCCCGCTTCTTGCTTCCTCACGTGCTTTGCGGGCCGCTTCTCTTGCCTGGAATGCTTTTATCGCCTTTTTAATTAACAGAGAGCTTGTCTCAGGGTTTTCTTCAAGGAAATAAGATAAATGCTCGGAAACAACTGAATCAACAGCAGAACGTGCTTCACTGGTCCCCAGCTTGCCTTTCGTCTGACCCTCAAACTGCAGAAGCTCCTCAGGAACACGAACAGATATGATCGCCGTGAATCCTTCACGCAGATCCGCTCCATCCAGGTTTTTATCTTTTTCCTTCAGAAGATTCACTTTGCGGGCATATTCATTAAAAGCCCTTGTCATCGCAGTTTTGCTTCCAGCCTCATGCGTACCGCCGTCCTTTGTGCGGACGTTGTTGACGAATGAAAGAACATTTTCTGAGTAGCCATCATTGAATTGAAAAGCAAAATCCACTTCAATTGCATTGCTTTCGCCTTCAAAGCTTACGACAGGGTGCAGAACATCCTTTTCTTCATTTAAATATTCTACAAATGCTTCTATGCCGTTTTCATAGTGAAAAACGTCATGAAAATCATTACGCTCATCTATGATTTCTATTTTCATTCCTTTAAGAAGGAAAGCAGATTCACGAAGACGCTCACAGAGCGTTTCGTAATTATATGTGGTTGTCGAGAAAATCGACGGATCCGGCTTAAAATGAATGGTAGTCCCTGATTGATTTGTTTTACCAGTCTTTTCCAATGTGGTCACCGGCTTGCCGCCCAGCTCGAAACGCTGTTCATATACAAAGCCGTCACGTTTAATTTTAACCACAAGCCATTCGGAAAGGGCGTTGACGACAGATGCACCAACACCATGAAGCCCGCCGCTCGTCTTATAGCCTCCCTGGCCAAACTTTCCCCCTGCATGAAGGACAGTTAATATGACTTCTGGAGTCGGCTTGCCCATTCTATGCATACCTGTAGGCATTCCACGTCCTTTATCTTGTACACTAATAGAATTATCTTTATGTATTCTGACAATGATATGATCCCCGTAACCTGCCAGTGCTTCATCGACAGCATTATCGACAATCTCATATACAAGATGGTGCAAACCCCTTGCATCCGTACTTCCAATGTACATCCCAGGGCGTTTTCTAACCGCTTCCAGCCCTTCGAGTACCTGTATGGCATCATCATTGTAGTCAAAAGCTTCCTGATTTCTTGCCACGAACATACCCCTTTCATTTCCTGCAAAACACTTGCCGCCGAAAACACGGCATTGGAACACCCCTATAAGAATTCGGCTGTACAGCCAATTTTCATCTTGAAAAAACAATGTTCGAACAGGCGTTCTATAATTTATATTTTACCATATAAATTAGGATGGTCTATGCTTTATTTTATCTATTTATTTGGTTTTGGCAAATAAGATCTTGGGATTTAAGAGATTTATCATGATTAATTCCGTTACACGAACCCTTTATTTACAGGGATTATACAAAAAATAAAAAACATGAGATCTTATATAGACCTCATGCTTTAGTTTACTTTGTCAGAGCATGCTCAACTTTAATGCAGCGGTCCATGATGACAGTGTACCGTTTTTCTTTAAGAAAATCGTATGCTTCCTGGTTTGCCACTCCGAGCTGAGCCCAGAAGATATCAGCATCTATTTCAGCAAATTCCCGTGCAATTTCCGGAAGAAACTCAGATCGCCTGAATATATTAACGATATCTACATGCCCCTCGATGTCTTTAAGGCTGGGCACTGCCTTTACACCAAGTACTTCATCAACCGACGGATTAACCGGAATGATTTCATAGCCGGCTTTTTGCATCGCCTCTGATACCATATAGGATGTACGATCAGGATTTCCGCTTAATCCTACAACAGCAATCCGCTTCGACTTTTTTAAAAGGACACCGATTTCATCCCTGCTCGGGTTTTCAATAGCCATTTTGTTCCCTCCAATTTTATCTGGTTATTTATATTTTACCTAAAATCGCAAAAGCACACTAACTTATTGCTCTTATTCCCGAATATCGAGTTTATAAAAATTCAATGACCTCTCAACTGTAAACCCTGCTTTTTTATAAATAGACAGCGCTTTCTCGTTTGCTGTCCCTGCACAAAGCTTAATGCTATTAGCTCCACTATTCACAAAAAGATCATGAACCGCCATTTCCAGCAGATTCCGTCCAATCCCATTCTTGCGCTTACAGGGGTCCACACCAATGAATTCAATGCTTCCTTCTTTTTCTTCACGATTGTATTCTGCATATAAATAGCCATTTAATCCGTCAGCATCAAGAGACGTAAAGACTTTGTGATCATCATTCATTCTTCCGATAATCTCTTTTCCTGAATAATATGTTTGAGGAAATAAAGCATCATGCAAATGAATAAATGCACTATGAAAGTGAATCGGCAATAAACTTACCTTTCTTAAACCATTGAATGAATTATCTTTCAGTTCCATGTATGTTTGGGCCGATTGCAGCACGAATCCGTTTTTTGATGCAAATTCGGCAGCATCATGGTTGGCTGTATCAGCAAATAAAAAATATGTATTCAGCTTTCCTTCAAAATAATGGAGAGCTTTTTCCCATAGTAGTCTCATAAGCTCATTTCCCTGTACAAAAGGTCCCCATAACTCAGCTGTTCCTTTATTAAGATCGGCATCTGCACCCAGAAAACCAGCAAGAGCATCACCCTCCCGGACAATGAACGCAGCTGATTCGGCATCATAATTCATTTCTTCCAGACTTTGAAGAATATCGTTTTGACTGGTCCCCAAATAACCTATATGACACTCTGGCAAGATGTTCATTTCTGCAATAAACTCAGCTGCCTGCATAAGATTTGCATGATCTAAAACTTCCACTTCCACAACACCACACCCTTTACTATATTTTACCATAAAAAAACCGGCTGATTTGCTTTCAGCCGAATTAGAAGATTAATAAACTGCTGTCTCTAATCTTTTGAGCAGCCTCTTTATGCTGGTGTTCGCTTCTTTTAAAACCATTTCTTTATCGACTGTGTTCAGCTTCCGATTTTCCATCACCATTTTGCCGTTCACAATGGTGGATTCAACATCTGCACGAGTGGCTGAATAGACTATCCTCGAGATAGTATCGATATCAAATGACGGATAAATATGAAAATCATTCAGATTAAGGATAGCAAGGTCTGCTTTCTTTCCGGGCTCCAGACTTCCGATTTCCTGTTCCATTCCAACTGCCTTCGCTCCGCCGATTGTCGCCATTCTGAAGACGGTTCTCGCATTCATTGCAGTTGGTCCGTGCACAGGCTTCTGAATGATGGCAGCCAATCTCATTTCATTAAACATATCCAGGTTGTTATTGCAGGGAGCCCCATCAGCACCAAGGCTGACAAATGCCTGCTGATCCAGTAATGATGGAATCTCTGCCACACCTGATGCCAGCTTTAGATTTGATCCCGGACAATGGCTGACCTTTACGCCCCGTTCTTTAATGATTCTTTTTTCTTCTTCATTAAGCCAAACACAATGTGCCAGTATCAGCCGTTCATTTGCAAGGCCAATGCTGTCCAGATAGACTACATTCCGCATGCCAAGCTCTCTTTCAACAAGGAGAATTTCACTGGCATTTTCGGATGCATGAGTATGGACCCTTACGTTGTATTGTGCAGAGAGATCCCTGACATTTGTCAGTAATTCCTCTGTGCAGGAAACGACAAATCGGGGACAGAAGGCATACTGTATGCGACCGTTTTCACGATTGTGCCATCTTTCAAGGAGATCAACGCTTTGCTGGATGGATTTAGAGGTATTTTCTCTTAACGGAACAGGGACCTCATCCCCTTTATCCATCATGACCTTTCCGGCAAGTGCCCGAATGCCGCTTTCGGCAATGGCCTGAAAGGCATATTCCGTATGATTAACGGTTTCCATGTCCACTACAGTTGTTGTTCCGCTCTGGAGCAATTCGCCAATTCCGAGCATAGCAGAATAATAGATAGACTCTTCATCATGTGATGCCTCAAGCGGCCAGATCTTCTGCTTCAGCCAATCAAGAAGCTCCAAATCATCAGCCTGCCCGCGGAATAATGTCTGGCACAGATGGATATGTGTCTGAATAAATCCTGGAATGACCGTCTTTCCAGTGGCATCGATTACTTTATCCGCTTTATGTGTTAAATTCTGTCCAATGTCGGCAATGCGGTCATCTACAATATATAAATCCCCGAAAATGATTTCTTCAGCTGCATTCATTGTAATAATTTCAGCGTTTTTTATCAGAATACTGCTCAATTTCTTCCTCCCCCTCGTATTGGACTGACTTCTGACGGCTCCAGCTTCCCATATGACATAATAAGCTGTCTGTAAAATTGAATGGAGCGCTGATATGCCGCCAGACTAACCCACTCATTTGGCTTATGCGCCAGCTTTTCATCACCTGGGCCATAAATCAAGGTAGGAATTTCACTTCTTGGATTAAGTACGGCACCATCTGTATAGTAGGACACCCCGTAATGGTCCGCTTCCGATTCGTCCTTTACCATCTGCGCAATTTGAATAATGTCCCGGGCAGGATCAGTTAAAATAGATGGACGGTCAAGAAGGGTTTCAATACTGTATTTATAAATTTCTCCCTGATCCAAGAGAACATCGAGTTTGGATTTTAGCTTGTTTATAAAAAGGGAATGGGATTGAGGGGGAACTGTTCTAATATCTGCTCTGATGCTGCATTTATCTGGAATGACATTGGTCTGCACTCCGCCTTCAATCATGGTAACAGCCAGGCTGCTTTGTCCGAGGGGCTTCTTTTCTGTCTTCCATTCAATTTTCATTTCATCCAATACCCGGATTATTTTCAGCATATGATCTACTGCATTGATTCCCTGTTCCGGCATGGAACCGTGAGAGGTTTTCCCATAAGCTGTGATCTCAAGCCAAAGGGCTCCCTTATGGCCAATTACAATTTTTTCATTTGTCGGTTCGGCAATGACAAGTGCATCAATTTTTCGGCCATCGTTTTCTTTTAAAAAAGTCCTGGCACCGCAGCTGTCGACTTCTTCCCCGGCTGTTGCCAGAAAGGTAACGTCTGCAGGCAGATCAGTATTGGAGAGATACAGCTGCTCCAAAGCCAAGAACATTGCTGCAAGGCCGCTCTTCATATCAGAAGCTCCTCTGCCATAAATCCGGCCATTTGCGATTTCTCCTGAAAAAGGGGAGTAAACCCATTCTCCTGTTCCAGGTGAAACTGTATCCATATGCCCGCATAAGAATAGCTGTTTACCGCTTTTTCCTGGAAGCGTAACTTCAAAATTGCTTCGAGTCGCATCAAGCATGGTCACTTTAAACGGCAGACCATTTTGCTTGCATCTGTTAATAAAGGCTTCAGTCACTAAATGCTCGTTTCCGGGCGGATTGGAGCTGTCAATCTGGAGCAGATGCTGAAGAAACTGAATATCATTCATGAATCCGCCTCCATAATTTGCATTTTAATAGGGGTCACCTTAAATCCATTAACAGGCGCCATGTCCTGTGAACATGTTGTACAGGCAATGACAACATCACACAACGCTTTCAGCCTTATGTAATCGCCAGGCTTGGAAAGGGGTTCGGCAATGACATAATCCCCGGCATCACCAAGAACATTATTCATAAAGATATTAATAGGATCCGGAATAACAGCAGGATGAATATTATACTTTTTCAATGCATCCGCAATATTATCATGGCAATTAGGATGGTCCTCTTTGTCGAAATCAACTTTGTAGCGGTAATAATCACATGCCGGAAAGAAGAAATCATGTTTTCCAACAGTATCTTCCAAAAGCTGCATTAGCGGACGGCGGCGGTTGCTGTATAGCCAGTCTCCCGTTTTCAGCCGTATGCTGCTTAGTGAAGCCCGCATATGGACAGGTGAAACATGTTCCTCGGGATCTTCATAGTTAAAACAGACAAAGTCCCCAACCTGTTTTCCTTCCATATCAATAATAATCAGCTCTTCCCCTTTGTGAATCAGTGCGCTTCTTCCTTCATACGGCGGGATAATAATTTCGTCCAGGATCTTGCCTCTGTTAAAAACCTCTTTCATTTAAAACACCAGCCTTTGTTGTTATTCAATGAAAACTGCAACCGCACGAATCGGAGATCCCGTTCCTTTCCGAATTCTGAGAGGGAGTCCGAAATATAGAAATCGCATGCCTGCGATCTGGTCGAGATTGCAAAGATTTTCAGTATTGGTTATTCCGTATTCACGGCAAATAAGATGTCCGGAGTACTTTGGATCATCCGGATGGTCAATGGCCGGGGCATCAATGCCTATATTGACTGCACCTTTATCAGCCAGCCATTTTGCTGCCTGATAATCCAGGCCGGTATAAGTGGTGAGCCATTTGTCCGTACCATAAGACCGATTGTAATGGCCTGTATAGAGGAGGACGATATCTCCTTTTTCAATAAACTGCTGTGATTTCCTCAGTGCATCCTCGAGATCACGGTCTGTTATATATTGATGAGGCTGGATGTGGGATACATCAAGGCAAACTGCCGGCCCGTAAAAATACTCAAGCGGCATTTCATCGATGTATTGGCCGTTAGGATCATACTCATAAGTTGCATCACTATGAGTTGGACCATGTTCATTGATTAATAGATTATTAGTAGCAAACATAAATCCAATTTGCTTTTCACTTTCTTCGTGGGAGATATTCGGGAAGATCATTGTTTTCTGATGAAGGGGAAAAACAGGCATCCCCTGATAAATTTCCTGTGTTAAATCGACAAGCTTAACTCCCATGCTATTCCTCCTTTACCTGCTGTATATATGAAAAGCGGCAGAGAACGCCGCTTTAATGATCAATTAATAATGGTCGGAATGACCTCAAACTTATCTACATCGATAAGCCCCATATCTGTAATTTTCCATTTGGGGCTTGTTACCAATGACCAGAATGATAAATGCATAAAGGGAACTTCCATACCGCAGCCCAGAACTTCTTTGGCAAGCTGCGATAATTCGTCGACCTTTTCACTCATTTCTTTTCCAGTTAATTCATCTGTCATTAAACCGCCAATCCGGAGAGGAAGATCACCTACTACTTTGCTATCCTTTATCATCGCTATTCCGCCATCCATGGCAATGACACGGTTAACCGCCATGGCCATGTCTACGTAGTTAGTTCCTGTAACAATGATATTGTGTGTATCATGGGCTACACTTTCTGCTATGGCTCCGCTTTTCAAATCAAAGCCATGAAGAAACGTCTTGCCGATTTTTCCGGTTCTGCCGTGGCGCTCAACAACCAGCAGAGGCAGAACATCCTGCTTTAGGCACGGCTGCACAATGCCTTCTTTGACATTCAGCGTATATTCGCTTCCGCCGGTTAAGTTCTGGAAAGGTATCGCTTCAATTGCCCTTACTTTTGCACGGCTGCCTGGAGCTTCAATGGCGATTTCCTTCACTGTTACTGGCTTCCGCTTCACTGACTTTTTCACACTTTCCGGATATATGTAAGGAGCAATATCTATAGTTAATTCGCCTTTTTCAGCTGCTTTTTTCCCTGCCAGGTATACCTGATCGATTGTCATATTGTTCAGATCACTGATCACAACGACATCTGCTCTTTTGCCTGGTGCAATGACCCCCACATCCTTAAAGCCAAAGTGGGTGGCAGGATTAATGGTCGCCATTTGGATGGCTTCCACTGGATCAATCCCCACTGCAATGGTTCGGCGGACGATATCATTCATATGTCCGTAATTTAATAGATCAGCAGGCACCATATCATCTGATACGAGGATTGCACGGCGGGAATCCAGCCCATCCTCTGTTATGGCACGAATACAGTCTGCCATATTCCTTTGGGAAGAGCCTTCACGCATGAACACACTTACGCCATTGCGCAGCTTTTCGACTGTTTCTTCTTTCGTTGTAGTTTCATGGCAGGACACATGGTTACCTCCGCTGATAATATGAGCGGCAAGCTCTTTGCCAAACAATCCAGGGGCGTTCCCTTCAACGGTTTTTCCTATGCTGTTTGCATATGAAACTGCGGCAACAAGATCGTCTATTAATTCCGGTGCATGCTCATACACGGGACCTATATTGCTGAAGCTTTGAATCTCCCCAATTCCCTGCACATATGGGTCTGCCAGGAGCTCTTTCATATCCTTTGATGTCACATCAAAGCCGGATGTTTCAAGACCGGGAGCATCAGGCACAGCACAAGGTACCGTGAATAATACCCGGTTTGGAAGTGTCTTAGCTTCTTCAATCATTGCCTGCATTCCGTGAACACCCAGGACGTTCCCTATTTCATGCGGATCACCTATCAGCGTGGTGGTTCCTGTCGGAATGGAAAGCTTGGAGAATTCCGTACAAGTCAGCATCGCACTCTCAAAATGCATATGAGAATCAATGAACCCTGGACAAACGAATTTCCCCTGAATGTTTTCAACTATCGTTTTTGGCCCAATTAAGTCTTTTGCGTCCCCTGCCATTAATATATATTCGCCTTTCATCGCAACGTCTGCTTCATAGATCTCACGGGTAATTACATTAATAAAGTATCCCCCTTTCAGAACTACATCGGCATACTGGCTGGAATCAAGCAAAACATCAATAAGCTTGCGGTACTGCACTGCCTTTTTGATATTTTTTGCATCCATTTATTAACCCCCTGTTTCCATTCATTCTACACTGTCAATAATTCCGATAATGGCAGCATCGATAGGTGCATCTTTATTCTGAACCGCTCTTGATGCCATGCTTCCAGTCACATAGATGACTTTCTCGCCAATGCCGGCACCAACAGTATCAACGGTTATAATGGGGTTCGGTAACATTGAGCCGTCCAATCCTATAGGCTGGGTAATTAATAGTTTTGTGCCTACCAGATTATCATCTTTTCTTGTGGCAGTTACACGGCCAACCACTATTCCCATTTGCATAAAGACCTACCCCTTAATGTAAAATAATTTCGATCTTAAGTTCCTTTGCTGTATCTTTTGCCAGGGGGGTTATGATAGCCCCTTTTGGAACAGTCAGCTGATCAAGATTGTTCAAATAGGCAACCCGGACTGTCTCATCGGTAATAACCGTTTTCTTCATTTGATGAACAGCAAAGTCTGCCCTATCATTGAAATCTATTAATCTTATGCCAAGCACCTTCAGCTCTGCCATCTGCCCATTAAGCTTTCTTTTTAATATGTCCGGCCCTTTATCCATTCCTTTCAGTTTCCAATACTGACTGAAAGGATCACCTCCAGCCTTCAACGCCGTGACCCGTTTTCCTTTTAATAAACCCATTAGTATAATCCGCACCAAAGGCCTTTGTTCGTTACAGTTCAATAGATCTGCTATCAGAGAAAATGATAGAATTGGCAAAAGAATTTCATCAAAATGATCAAGAAGCTGATCATTAATCATGGAAGCAGAGATCCAATCGTCATTTCCGGTCAGAGAAACTAACTCCTCAAGCGGAAATTGGGTCAGCATTTCTTCTTCAGCAGTCATTCTAAGTGTAATATCTTCCTCTGTTAACTTTTTCAAGTAAGAAAATCCCGGATCCATTCCTATCAAATGAGAGGTTAATAGAGCCAGGATATGAGGTTTTCTGTCTCTCCAGTTATCATTTCGCATATAAAGCGCCTGCAGAGTGTTTTTTGCCATAACACTCTGCTTTTTGCTCCTCATGCTTATTCACCGATATTTTTTGATAATAGAGCTCTTTCAACTTCGCTGTGCGGTCTCGGAATGACATGGACCGAGATGAGTTCTCCTACTCGGCTGGCAGCTTCGGCTCCTGCATCGGTCGCTGCTTTAACCGCTCCAACATCTCCTCTGACCATAACTGTTACAAGGCCAAATCCCACTTTTTCATATCCGCAGATCTCCACATTTGCTGCTTTAACCATTGCATCCGCTGCCTCTACTGCGCCAACAAGGCCTTTCGTCTCGATTAATCCCAATGCTTCACCCATTGTGTGTTTCCTCCTTAAGTTTATTAAACTGATGGTTTATCATTATCATTTTCATCAGGTTCAATTTGTTTTTTAACTTGCTTTTTTTCATGTGGCTTATCTACGGATTTAACCTCTTTTTCAGCACTTGCTTCCGGATGCATGTCTTTCAGTTTGAAATTCGGAAGCAGCTTCCCTGCCACTTCACTGTGTGCACGCGGGATTACATGAGCAGAAATTACTTTTCCTATTCTCTCTGCTGAACTCACACCGGCATCGACTGCAGACTTTACAGCCGCAACATCACCGTTAAAATGGATTGTGACGCCAAGGTAGCCATCCACTCCTATTACTTTTTCAATTCCTACAATTTCTACATCTGCTGCTTTTACGGCTGCATCTGCTGCAGAAACTGCTGTTGAATAACCAACGGTTTCAATCAAACCCAATGCTTGCAACTGAAGAATCCTCCTCATGTGAAATTGTCAGACCGGCTAAATTTTCAGGAATTATTGAGCTGATCTGTGACTGTGCTGCTGGCCAAGCCTTATTTAATCCTGTCGAATTCCTTACAAAGCTGATCCGTGATACGGGATACCTCATCAAACTGACCGTGAAGAAGCACATATTCCTTCTCTATTAAAAAATTGATGTGTTCAGCCGTATTTTTTTTCATGTGCCGGTCAAGGAGCAAAATACCCGAATAATAGTCAATTCCTTCAATGACAGCTACACCGCCAATTGACGAGTTAATCCCTAATTGTTTTGTAAGCCATGGACTGGGGGATTTTTCTTTATGTGCTGTAATCGTTTTAAATGATTTTTGGGAAAGTTTTTTGAAGAAGCTCTTTAAGGCGTTTAACAGTACTTCATAATTCTCTTCATAAAGCTCCAGCGAAAAGGATTGCCCGCTGTTTTTGTCCCATGACAGGCAATATTTTAAAGAAGGAAACTCTCTTAAAAGGTTATTCAGTAAAAATAGCTGTCCGGGCGTACATTTTTTTGCAGTCACTACCCCGATGGAGGCTGTTTTTAATTCCCGCTGGAAGGAGCCTTCCAAGGTGGGGTGAAGATCAGAGAATAGCCAGACTTTCACACCCTCCGGCGTTTGTCCGATAAGCTGGCTTTCTCTTGCATTTCGGCCGGGTTTTGTTTCAGCGGATTCAGCCCTGGCAGTAACCCGCTGTTTCCCTTGTACCAGGGACAGGGTCTGAAGCTGTGCAATTTTTTCTTTAGCGGAAGGCATGGGTGAAGAAAGTGAAACTGTCTGCCTTCTAACGTTTTGGTGTGGATTAGCAGACTGTGGCGCATCCGCATGATTAACAGCTATTCTTTTTTTCATTTTTTCTTTCTGATAATTTGGCCGGTTTATGCCCGGTATACCCGACTTCAATCCCGGCTGGCTGCGGGGCGGGGGAAAACTGGGAGCTCCATTAATAGGATTTTCTTTTTGCTTGCTGTAGGGCTTCATTACTTCTTCTACAACACTTTTAATAAAGTCAGACACACATTATGCACCTCCACTTTTGACACATACTCTTATAAAATTTTACGAAGTTCTGAATGAGGGCGGGGTATTACATTTGCCGAAACCAGTTCTCCTCCAGCCGTGGTGTGAGCAGTCTTCCCAACCTCAACAGCAGCTGTGACTGCTGCCACATCCCCTTCAATTATGACGGTGACAAGTCCGGATCCGACTCTCTTTAAATCAACTAAGCTGACATTTGCTGCTTTTGCCATTGAGTCCAGCGCTTCAATAGCTGCTGTCAAGCCCCTTGTTTCTATCAAGCCAATTGCCTTCATTTTTGACCTCCTCTACTGCAAAATCTTAAAGATAGTCTTCAAGATTCACTTCAATGGGGATTGAAGTTCTTTTAAATAACTCTTCTTTTCCAAGCGGATAGGTGGCATCGATGCCCATCTTATCACTGACTCCTTTTAAATGATGGGAAGACTCGAGCGGTGATCCCTTCGCACCCTGTACGATAAAAATATCATCCCCCGCCTGCACTCTTGTCGCAATAGCCCACTCAACATCATCCGAATCAAAGATATCGACGTCATCATTCACAACAACCACATGCTTTAAATCCTTATCGCTTGCAAAAGCTGCAAGTGCCGCCTGTTTGCCGTCACCATCATGCTTCTTTTCAATTTGTATGACTGCATGATAGCGGGCGACACCGCCCATCGGGATATGTACCGCTTTGATATTTGGAACAACTTGCCTGACGGTGCTTAAAAGTGTAGCTTCCCTGACAAGCGCCATTGGCAGCCTTTCTTCATAACTTGATGGAAAAATAGTCTGTGAGATAGCGTTATTCCGGTAAGTAACGGCTGAAAATTCTACTATCGGCTGTGGCGTTCTGGTGCCATAATAACCGGCCAGTTCACCAAACGGACCTTCAAGTTCTCTTTCAAATGGAAGCATCTTGCCTTCCAGAACAATTTCCGCATCAGCCAGTACTTCCAAATCGACCGTTTTGCACTGAACCACATCCAGAGACTGGCCAAGCAGTGCACCTGCTACATCCAATTTGTCGGTATGGTACAAATGCGTACTGATCTGAGAACTTAGGACAACAGCTGGAACAACACCAAACATAACAGCCACCTCCATCGGTTCGCCGATGCTTTCATAATGGGCATATTGCTCCATCAGTTCCGGTGAGGTTATAAGAATGTTCGTTCGATTACCGCCAAGGTATTGCATCCTGCGAATCGAGGTATATCTCTTTTTGCCGGATAAGTCTTTAACTACCAGAATTCCTGCTACATAATATGCACCTGAGTCTTCTGCATGATAGGTTGGGATAGGAAACAAATCTGCCAGGTCGAATTCCCCGGTTACAAGATTCTCCTGGACAGGACCAGTTTGCCTTAAAGTTGTCGGAATAGGATTAACAATTGATTCAATGATTTTAGAAATAAGTTCAGATGGGGTGATTCCCATGCTGTCCGCCAAAAGCTCTCTGTCTCCTCCCAAACCGGCAGCCATGGAAGATTGATAGCCTTTGATTTTCTGAAATAAAAAAGGCTGTCTGCCATTTTTCGTATTTATCACTGCTCCCAGTTCATAGAGAGGGTCCACCTCTTTTTTCACCCGATGAAGAAGTCCCATGCTATCCCATCTGTCCAGCAAAGCCCTCATTGTTACAGGGTTCATGCCTTTTCCCCCCATCTCTCCAAGAGCTCATGGTCAATATCCAGCATGTCCAATATCCTCGCCACCATAAAGTTGGCCAGCTCCCAGATTTCCGTCGGCTTATGATAAAAGCCTGGAGATGCTGGCATTATGCAAGCCCCGCTCTCAGCAAGGAGAGTCATATTGCGCAGGTGAATCAAATTAAAAGGAGCTTCTCTCGGAACAATAATAAACTTTCTATTCTCCTTTAAAACCACACTGGCAGCCCTGCTTAGAAGCGTATCGCCGACTCCATTTGCAATCGCACCCAATGTATTCATAGAACATGGCACAATCACCATTCCGTCTGTTTTAAAGGATCCGCTGGCAACCGCAGCGAAAAGATTCCGGTTGCTGTGGATAGCGGCATACTCCTTCAGCTCGTCCATCTTGATCCCGCATTCAAATTGCATTACTTTTTCTCCCATCTCCGTAGCAATTAAATGCGTTTCGATCTCTAATTGATGAAGAGCGCGGATCAGTGTATATGCATACAATGATCCGCTTGCTCCGGTTATGCCCACTAAAATTCGTTTTTTCCTTGGAACTTGAGAAGAGTTATACAACGGATTCGTCTTGGGAGAATTTCTTTTTAGCCAGTTCTTTGTATTCTTCTGTTGATAATATATCTCCGAAAATGTCAATGTCCCTTAGACCTGATACGTGCATATCATCATCCTGCGAAGCGGTGGCATCTGATACGCAAATCACATTATAGCCATGATACAAGGCATCAGAGGCGGTACTGCGTACACATACATTGGTCCAGACTCCAGTAAGGACGACCGTATCAATTTCTTCTTCTCTCAGGAAGAGATCAAAATCAGTATAACTGAATGCACTATGCCGCCTCTTTTGGACCACATAATCTCCTTTGCTCTCATCGGGCTGAAGCTCTGGAATGAACTCCGAACCCCAGGTTCCTTTTACTGCATGGACAGGTCTTACACGGAAATCACGGTCATTCTTTCTGTGAGCTTCCTGAACATGCACAACTTGAATATTGTGATTATGTGCGAATTCAATAAGTTCTTGAATTTTAGGAACAATTTTTTCGCCATTTTCACACCTTAATGCTGCTTTTTCGCCGATAAAGTCGTTTAACATATCAATAATGACTACACAGTGCTTTTTTCCCCTAAGTTCCAATCCCTTCAGCCTCCCTCGATATATATTTATTGCTGTGCTACAGGATCTTTTGTTTTCACATTTACCGCCTCGTATTTTTCATACTTCAATGTTCTTTCAAGTCTCTGGATGCTTTGGCGAGGAACATATTCTCCATATCCCGCTTCTCCGACTATCCCCTTATCTTCTTCGAAGACCACGCTTCCGCGGATAATGGTTTGTACTGGCTTTCCTTTTAGTTTCATGCCATGCAGCGGGTTGTATTTAGCCATTGATTCTGTTTTCTGTTCATCAATTACATACTCTTTTTCAAGGTCGATAACCGTGAAATCAGCATCGCTGCCAATTTCCATTGAGCCTTTCTTAGGGTAAATTCCATAATGAATGGCGGCATTGCGGCTCGTTACTTCTACAAATCTCGATAAGGATATGCGTCCTTTATTTAAGCCTTCACTGACAAGGATCGGCACCATCGTTTCTACACCCGGAATGCCAGGGAAGGTGTTCCAAATCGTTGCACCTGGATAATCCTTTTCGGTGGCAATTTCATATGGGGCATGGTCGGTTCCGACGAAGTCGATTGTTCCATCAGCCAGTGCCTGCCAGTGGGATTCGTTATCCTCTTTTCCTCGCAGCGGAGGAGCAATTTTGGCATAGGAGCCCCGCTCTGACATGGAATCCTGAGCATTTAAAACAAGGTAGTGAGGGCAGGTTTCAGCAGTAACCTTGACACCACGCTTCTTTGCAGCTTTAACCAGCTCGACGCCTTCCTTTGTGCTCATATGTACGACATGTACACGTGCGTCTGTAGCTTCCGCGAAGCTGAGAATCAGTTCAATGGCCACTTTCTCAGCGAGGCTTGAACGAGCTTCAGCCCATGCCGGTCCGTCAAGGCGGCCTTCTTTTTCAAGTTTTTTCGAATTGAATGTGCAGATATCATAGTTTTCAGCATGAACACCAATAGGAAGACCGGTTTTTGCAACGTTTTTAAAAATCTCCAGCATTTCTGCGTCAGATACTTTAGGGAAGGTAGGCACAGAAGGAGTCATGTAAACTTTAAATGCAACAACTCCCTGGTCTATCTGAGGATAAATATTATCAATCCAGCCTTCACGTGCATCTTCACCAGTCATGCCGCCCCAGAAGCAGTAATCAATATAAGCCTGATCCCTGATTGGACCGATTTTTTTATTGAAGCTATCCCCATCCCTAACAGATGGCTTGCTGCAGCATGGCATATCGATAATGGTTGTCAAGCCTCCAGCTGCTGCAGAACGGCTGCCGGTTGCAAATGTTTCTCTGTGAGTAAACCCGGGATCCATAAAGTGGGTATGTGGATCAATACAGCCTGGAACAACTAATTTCCCTTGAATATCAATAACCTTGGCTGCATTCAGAAAAGAAATGTCATTCGTGTAGCCGACAATCTTTCCCTCGTTTACTAGAATATTCGTTAAAACCTGACGATCTCCCTGCGGAATATTTGCATTTTTCAGAATTAAATCCATTTACATTGCTCCTATCTATTAATTTGATTTCTGCCTCAAAAAAAGAGGCAGATGGTTACAGCAGCTGCTATTAAATCATTTCAGCTGAGTGATCTCCTTTCAGCTGTTCGATTCTTTCACTTTCACTTATATTTAAATCTTTATAATTAAATACCAAATTTAATAAAATTGCTGTGATGCTTCCCAGTACGATTCCATTTTCAACCAGCAGGCGTGCACTTGTCGGCAGACTCTCAAAAATCTGCGGTACAACTGCCGAACCAAGTCCGATTCCTATTGAACAGGCTACAATCAGCAAGTTTTCATTTTTGCTGAAATCCACTGCAGAAAGCATTCTGATTCCTGATGAGATAACCATCCCAAACATCGGAATCATGGCTCCTCCTAGGACAGCCATAGGAATAATCGTAGTCAGAGCAGCCACTTTAGGCAAAAGACCTAAAGTCATCAATATGACACCAGCTGCGATAACAACATTCCGTGTTTTTACTTTAGTCAAAGCTACAAGCCCTACATTCTGGGAAAAGGAGGTATAAGGAAACGCGTTAAAAATGCCCCCTATAACAACAGCCAGTCCTTCTGCACGCAGCCCTTTCTTAATGTCTTTAGAGTCCAGTTTTCTTTCACAGACATCTCCGAGAGCAAGAAATACTCCAGTAGATTCAATCATGCTCACAATTGCTACTAAAGTCATCGTAAGGATGGCTGAGGCATTGAATGTCGGGAATCCGAAATAAAACGGCTGAACGACATGAAACCAGGAAGCCTGGCTGACTTCGGCAAAACTGACAAGCCCCATAAAGTAAGCTGCTATTGTCCCTGCCACCAATGACAGCAGGACAGAGATCGCTTTCATATAGCCTTTAAAAAACCTGTTCATTAAAATAATCAGCACCAGTGTAAATGCAGCCAGGAATAGATTTTTCGAGCTTCCATAATCAGGTGATCCCAGCCCGCCTGCAGCATTATTCATGGCAACAGGAATCAGTGATACCCCGATAATAGCGACGACTGAACCGGTAACGACCGGCGGGAAAAACCTCATAATTTTACTCATAAATTGTGATAGAATCATGACGATAATACCTGAAGCAATAATAGCCCCGTAAATGGCAGTAATGCCCTGCAAATTCCCGATGGCAATCATCGGGCCGACTGCTGTAAAAGTACATCCCAGAATGACAGGCAGCCTAATGCCAAAATGCTTCCCCCCTATAACTTGAAGCAATGTAGCAATCCCGCAGGTAAACAAATCAATCGATATTAAGTAAGCAAGCTGCTGGGCATTAAGCCCAATTGCCGGTCCCACAATCAGCGGTACAATGACAGCACCTGCATACATGGCTAGCACATGCTGAAATCCCAAAGTCCCTACCTTCCAAGGATTTAGCTTTTCCAAAGATTTTCCCCCCAGGTTTAATTCTTTGTTATGCCATAGCCTACTCCAGCTTTTAAAAAACGGCATCACCTCCCAAAAGAAATATTTGTATAAAAAAAACCGCAGCAATAGATAACATCAAAGTAAACCATAGATGTTCTATTACTGCGGTTTCATTCAGCTTCCGTTAAACAAAAGACAAAGGAACCGCTCCTATATTCAGGTTTAAGAAAAACTGCGGCATGCACAGCTCTCCCTAACATAATGTAAAACTGCTATTCTTCAAAATAAATAATGGTGCATGCTTCTTCAGTAACAGGATCATAATCTTTTAAAATCGTCTTGACTTTCAAATGAAGAGCATCTTCAATCATCCCTTTAAAAAGCGATTTGAATTCAACAATCAATGCTGAATCAACCGAAATGGTCAGGTGATGGAAGTTCTGGCTCAGCATATGCAGTGCCTGAACACGCTTATGCTGGGCAAAGATGATGACTCTATCATCAAAAGTTTCAATACGCTGTTTTTTTACGCCTGTTCCATAGATCTCCTGGTTCACACGATTATAGAGATAAGCGAGATCTTTTTTTATGGTCTGAGAGAATTTTGAGGTAGAAACAGTCATGTAATCCTCCTGTTAATCAATATATTAAACAAGGCTATTTTATAAGTCAATATCTTTTTTCAGAAAATTCGTACTTGACAAAATATTAACTTAACTATTACACTACAATTCAACTCCCCCTCTATTTCTATAATTGTTCCAATAAAACCTCCCTTCAGCACCATGAAAAATTAAATAGAATTTTTCGTATAACCTCAATAATCGGTTTGAGGGTTTCTACTGGGAACCGGAATTCCTATCTACGAAAGGTATATTTCCTGTGGGCTTCAAACAGGGAACCTTTTGTGCAGGAATTTTTTTGTGCTTATTAGTCTATTTAGAAGAAGAAGCATAATATCATAATTTAAATACCTCTGCATGCTCGCCAGGCTAATATCCCTACAAACTGCTCACACTATTTTTTCATTGCCATTATAGTTTCATAATCTATGAGGAGGCGAAGATTTGAAAAGTATTCAATTTATTGTTAATGGAAAGGAATGTACGGTCCTTTGCCCGCCTGCGAAAACGCTCCTTGATGTTTTGAGGGAGGATCTGGGTCTGACTGCCAGCAAGGAATGCTGCGGAAAGGGAGAATGCGGATCATGCTCTGTTTTAATCGATAATGAGGTTGTATGCTCCTGTCTTGTCCTCGCTGGCCAGGCTGAAAACCAGGTGATCACCACTTGTGAAGGAGTCGGATTATCACCAAATCTGGATGTGATTCAGGAATCATTTATAGCTGAAGGAGCAACACAATGCGGCTATTGTACTCCGGGAATCATCGTATCAGCAAAAGCTTTCTTGGATGGAATTGATCATGTTCCATCCGTCGGGGATATTAAAACTGCATTAGGAGGCAACCTATGCCGCTGTACAGGCTATACCAAAATCATTAAGGCCGTTCAGACAGCTGCCAGCCAAAAGATATCTGAGCCGGAAACAATGAGGTAGTCCATGACACATACAGCCATTTTGCTTGCAGCGGGCCATTCCAGCAGAATGGGTACTCTAAAAGGACTGCTGCCATGGAATGGAACGACATTATTCGAGCATCAGCTGAATACTCTCAAAAAATCGGTGTTCACAGATATTGTAGTTGTATTGGGATATGAGGCTGAAAAATTCCTTTCAATCGCAAAAAAGTATTCTGCTAAATTGATAATAAATGAACATTTTCAAGATGGTAAATGCTCGTCCATCATTGCAGGGGTGAAAGCTGCAGACACGTTATCAGAAACGATTCTGATTACATCCGTGGACCAGCCGCTTCATTCTGTCATCATTAATAAGCTCGCCGGGAATCTTAGAAGAAGCCGCTGCCTGATTGCAATCCCCAGCCACCAGGGCAAAAGAGGTCACCCAATCCTCTTTTCCTCTGGATTGAGGAACGAGCTTTTATCGTTAAAGGAAGAGAAAATGGGCTTGAGACATGTAATTCACCAGCATGAAAAATTCCTCCTTGAGGTGCCAGTGGAAGATGAGCAGATTCATCTCAACCTGAATCATCAGGAAGATTATAAAATTGAGCTTAAAAAATATACCAGGAGGTAAGCCGATGCTTGTTTCAGAGATTGACATGATTACCCCTTCCTCTCTATCCGAATGTCTGATGCAGCTATCCGAGGAAGGCAGGATTCATAGATTGATAGCAGGCGGTACAGATGCTGCAGTCCGGATGAAGGAAGGCAAATGGCGGCCGGAGATTTGGATCAATATAAAAAACTTAAATGAGCTGCGGTATATCAAAGAAGGTGAAGATTGTATTCAAATTGGCCCATTGACCACACATACGGATATTATTCATTCTCCGCTTCTGCAAAGAAAAGCGGATGTTCTCGTGGATGCAGCGAAGGAAATCGGTGCCACTCAGATGCAGAATATGGGAACAATCGGCGGCAATATTGGCACTGCCTCTCCTGCAGGCGATACCCTTCCGGCTTTGTATGTTCTTGGAGCAATGCTTGAACTCTCTTCTATGTCGAAAAAACGAATTCTTCCCATCGAGGAGTTTATCCTTGGTCCCGGCAGGACAGTTTTAAAAGAAAATGAAATGATCACAAAAATCCTCATTAAACCGCAAAAACCAAATGAAATAGGCATTTTCCAGAAGCTCGGCCCCCGCAAAGCACAATCTATTTCCATTGTGAATGTTGCTATTTCACTCACAATGGATCAGGATCTGAAATGCAGGGAAGGAAAAATCGCTTTCGGATCTGTGGCACCAACTATTATCCGGGCACGCAAGTGTGAATCTATGCTTCCCCTGGGAACGCTTAATGATGAATTAATCCGGAATATCGCCAAAATTGCCTGGAAAGAGGTCATGCCCATCACAGATGGAAGAGCAACTGCTACATATAGAAGGGATATGGCGAGCGCTTTATTAGAAAGAGGATTGTACCGTTTAATCAGGAGGTGGAATAACCAGTGAACACCAAATGGGTTGGAAAAAGGGTGAAAAGAATTGATGGCCCGGAAAAAGTAACCGGAGAATTAAAATATATGACCGATTACCATTTTGACAATATGGTTTGGGGCAAAGTGCTGCGGTCTGAGTATCCGCATGCAAAAATTAATTCCATTGATATTGAAGCAGCCAAAAATCTGCCTGGTGTTATATGTGTACTAACCCATAAAGATATTCCCGGCTTTAATGGATTTGGGATTGTCGTTCCCGACCAGCCTGTTCTGTGTTCTGATGTCGTCCGGTGCACAGGGGACGCTGTAGCCCTGGTAGCTGCAGAAACACTGGAAATCGCCGAGCAGGCACTGAGTTTAATTAAAGTGGACTATGAGCCCCTTGAAGTTGTTGCAGATGCTGAATATGCCCTGACAGATTCTGCTCCGAAGCTTCATCCGGATGGCAATCTGCACAGCCATGTCAAAATTAATAACGGAAACATTGAGAAGGCCTTCGAGGAAGCTGACATCATTGTAGAGAATACCTTCTACTCTCCCCGGCAAATGCATGCTTTTATCGAAACAGAAGGCGGCTGGGGGGTAATGGATGACGAAGGGTTCCTAACGATTCGCTGTCCTGGCCAATACGCATACCGCGATCGAATGCAGATTGCGAGGTCCCTGGCTTATAATCCTGAAAGAATAAGAGTCATTTCAAGCCCAATTGGCGGTGCCTTCGGCGGAAAGGATGAGATCACGGTTCAAATATACCTTGCCCTCCTTGCACTGCATACAAAGGGACGGCCTGTAAAAATCCATTTGAGCCGGGAAGAGTCTGTCATTGCGGGTATAAAAAGGCATCCTTTTAAAGTTCAGATGAAGACCGCTGCTAAAAAAGACGGGACACTTCTTGCCAATCAGGTTAAAGCCATTGGAGATACCGGTGCTTATGCATCACTTGGAGGGGCAGTCATTGCATTGGCGATCGAACATTCATGCGGCCCTTATAAAATTCCCAATGTGGATCTCGAAGGCTTCTGTGTGTATACCAATAATGGCATTGCCGGTGCTTTCAGAGGCTTTGGCGTCAATCAGGTATGCATGGGAATTGAAACACATATGGCCATGATTGCAGAAAAGCTGGGAATGGACCCTATCGAATTGCGCAAAAAAAATGTCTATCACCAGGGGGAGGTTTCAAGTGTCGGCCATATTGTCAAATCCAGTGTTGGCACCTATAAAACCCTGGAAACAGCAGAGAATTGTGAGCTGTGGAAGAACCGGGAAAAGTATAAATCCGAAGTAAGTGAGCCATGGAAAAAACGGGGAGTTTCCGTGGCAACATCCTTTCATGGCATCGGAATGGGCATTGGCCTTCCTGACTATGGTGCCGCCTCTATTGAACTTCTGCCGGATGGAACATTCCTTGTAGGTGTGGGATGCGAGGAGATTGGAGGAGGCAATAGCACCGCCTATGCCCAGATAGCCGCTGAAATGCTGAACTGTGATATCAGCAATATTAAAATCGTTCAAGGTGATACACAAAAAACACTTGATGGCGGTACTGTAACTGCATCCCGCTCCACCTATACCGGTGGAAGAGCTGTTACGGCAGCAGCACCCAGGATGACTGAGCTTCTTATTCAAACTGCTGCTGAAATGCTGAATTTAGATTCTTCTCAAATTGACTTAAAACCGAACCATATTTCAGCCCATGGAGAGATCATACCTTATAAGTCTATCTATAAATATCTGTATGATCATCATCAGGCAACTAGAGTAGAAGGTCACTTCTACCTGCCGAAAGAAAAAGAAGAAATCAAAGGTTCCGGCGGTGCTCCCCACCATTTATACGGATATTTGACACATGTAGTGATGGTGGAAGTTGATACTTTAACAGGTGAAACAGAAGTTCTGCGGGTTGTATCCATCCCGGATGCGGGCAAAGTCATTAATCCGCAGGGGCTGGAGGGCCAGACTGAAGGCGGAGCCGTAATGGGCATCGGCTATACCCTTTATGAAGATGTACTGATCGAAAATGGTTATCATAAAACGCGGAATTTCACTGATTATATCATCCCTACTATTCGAGAGACTCCTTTGATTGAGACCTTTCCGGTAGAAGAGCCCGAACAATCAGGGCCCTTTGGGGCGAAGGGAATCGGAGAAGTGGTGATGATTCCGATTATTGCTGCCATCATGTCAGCCATATATGATGCAACAGGAGCCAGAATCCGCCATCTGCCCGCTACTCCAGAAAGAGTGTTTAATGCATTAAAAGATCTCAAAAAACAAAAAATCCAATCCTCAAGGTGATCCTATTGATGAGCCGCAGTTTATTTGTCAGATTAGAAGAATCAATCAAAAACCGGAAAGATACATTTCTGCTGACTATAACAGATTATCCTGATGAAGAACTCATTGGAGCGAAAGCTTTATTATGGCCAGACGGAGATTTCTGCACTGAAGCCTCCCTTCTGCCCCTGGATGTGAGGGATTTATTATTGGTACATTGCAATAAACTGGTCACCAAAAAACGGTCCGGCACTGTGAGATTTATGTGGAAGGATCGTTTAGTTGAATGTTTTGCTGAGTACTTCCCTTCTCCTCTTCATATGATAGTAGCCGGTGCCGGCCATGTGTGTGAACCCGTGGCAGAAATGGGACGTATGCTCGGATTTTTCGTGACAGTTATAGATGATCGGAAAGAGTTTGCAAACAGAGAACGCTTCCCAAATGCAAATGAAGTGGTTTGCCAATCCTATCTGGATTTTTTCAGGCATGTCGACATTTCAGAAAAAACTTATATTCTCCTTCTTACCCGGGGACATAAGTATGACGTTCTCAGTTTGGATGAACTTTTAAAAAGGAAATGTCAGGCAGGATATATTGGCATGATCGGTAGCAGAAGACGTATTTCGGGTGTATTTGAAGAACTTCAGCGGGATTTTCCGGATGAAAGCTTTGAAAATTTATACACCCCTGTGGGTCTCGATATTGGTGCTGAAACTCCTGCAGAAATTGCAGTCAGTATCATGGCAGAAATTCTGAAAGTGAAAAATCAAAAATCAGGAGATTCCTTAAGTTCGCAAATTAAAAGATTTGCAAAAATGGGTTTCCATGAGGGGGCTGGCAAATGGACCAAATGCAGCTTATAAAGCGCACCCTCGATATCAGGAAAGGAGGTGAGAAAGCAGCACTCGCTACAATTATCCGCACGAAGGGCTCTACCCCAAGAAAAACTGGAAGCCGAATGATTGTGTTCCCCTGCGGAAGAATCGAAGGAACAATTGGCGGAGGCTGCGGTGAAGCAGAAGTAATTGAGAAGGCTTTTCAGGTCATACAAACAAATACCCCAACTCAAAAACGCGTTGATTTAACAAAAGGGCTGTTTTATGAAGATGGCGGAATATGCGGTGGAATTATGGATGTTTTTATTGAACCCATCTAACCTCAAGAAAATAGATCTCCCGCCTATTCCATGGTCTAGTCAGTTCGTGTCTCAGGATGAACATTAACCATGAATAAGGAGTGACCTTTCATGTCGATGATTGAAAAGGATCTTGGGTCGGGCCTTCCGCCTGCCTCTAATGCGAACCTCTTAGAACGGCTCTTTAAGCTTTCCGCACGGAACACAAATGTTAAGACAGAAATACTGGCAGGCATTACTTCATTTATGACAATGAGTTATATCATCTTTGTCAACCCGATTATCTTAGCTGATGCAGGAATACCAAAAGAAGCCGCATTGGCTGCAACTATTTACGCAAGTGTCTTCTGTACTCTTCTAATGGCACTGTGGGCAAATTTCCCTGTAGCAGTTGCCCCGGGTATGGGGCTGAATGCCTTTTTTGCCTATACAGTTGTACTTGGTCAGGGTCTTTCCTGGCAAACAGCGCTTGGTGCTGTATTTATATCGGGGATTGTGTTTTTAATTTTAACTGTTACCGGAGTCCGGCAGAAGATTGTAGATGGTGTCCCGGATGTCTTAAAGTCAGCCATAGGTGTTGGAATTGGTTTGTTTATTGCTTTTATCGGGTTGAAAAATGCAGAACTTGTGGTCGCTAATGAAGCTACATTTGTCGGCCTGGGAAGCATCACAAGCAAGGGACCGCTTCTTGCCTTATTCGGATTAATTATTGCCGCCCTCCTGATGGCAAAGAAAGTAAAAGGCGCCCTGCTTATTAGTATCTTGGGTACAAGTGCAGCAGCCATGATTGTTGGCTTTATTGCCTATCCAAAAGCCGTAGGTGACATCGTTTCCCTCAATCTCCCTAGCATGTCTGAGACGTTTTTAGCTATGGATATTATGGGAGCAGTAAAATATGGCATCATCTCAGTCATTTTTTCCTTTACGATCGTAGAATTATTTGACAATTTAGCTACCCTCATCGGATTATCAAGAAAAGCCGGCCTCACAGATGAAAATGGAAAAATTGAAAACCTGGATCGTGCCCTTCAGGCAGATGCAGTTGGAACGATGGCAAGTGCAGCCTTCGGAAGCACTGCTTTAAACGCTTATGTGGAAAACGCCACAGGGATCTCGGAAGGCGGACGCACTGGCTTAACTTCTTTAACTGTAGCTGTACTATTTTTCCTTTCGCTCATTTTTGCTCCGCTCATCTATTTCATACCGTCTGTCGCCACTGCGCCTATTCTTATTCTTGTTGGCGCCTTAATGCTTAGTGAAATAAAACATATCAGCTTTGATGACTTTACGGATGTTATTCCTGTATTTTTAACGATTGTTCTCATGCCTTTAACTTTCAGTATCGCACAGGGACTGGCATTCGGCTTTATCTCTTACACACTGCTCAAGCTTCTTACAGGCAAGCATAAGCAAATCCATTGGATCATGTATTTTGTCAGTGCTGCCTTTATTATTAATTTCATTATGGGCGGACATTAATCTGACGATGGCCATTTTTTAAAAAGCGAGGAGTACAAATGAAGCTTACCATTGAAACGTTACGAAAAAGAATTGATGTGGCAGCCAAAAGAACTCCTGCCGATCTGGTTATTAAAAACGGAAAAGTTATAAACGTATTTACACGTGAAATCATTGAGGAAGACATAGCAATTTCCGATGGATTTATAGCTGGCTTAGGAAGCTATGAAGGCAAGGAAATTATTGATGCTGGGGGCAGCTATATCGCCCCCGGCTTTATTGATGGGCATGTCCATATTGAGTCGGCGATGGTGACTCCTGCCGAGTTTAGTAATGTTGTCCTCCCACATGGAGTAACGACTGTGATTGCAGACCCTCATGAAATAGCCAATGTCAGCGGAACTGACGGCATTGATTTCATGCTGGAATCTTCGGAAGATATCCCGCTTGATGTATTTTTTATGCTTCCATCCTGCGTGCCTGCAACTCCATTTGAAAATGCCGGCGCGTCCCTCAGTGACACGGATCTAGAAAAGTATTACAGTCACCCAAGAGTGCTGGGGCTCGGTGAAGTTATGGATTATCCCGCTGTTATGAACAACGTTGATGATATGCTGAAAAAACTGGAAGCAGCCTATAGCAAAGGGAAATGCATTGATGGGCATGCAGCAGGACTTAATGCGGATGAAATCAATATTTACATGGCTGCCGGCATAAGAACAGACCATGAATGCATCATTCCTGAAGAAGCACTGGACCGAATTCGCAAAGGGATGTATGTTATGCTGCGGGAAGGGTCTGCAGCAAGAGACTTATTGTCACTTCTCAAATCTGTCAGCGAACAAAACGCACGGCGCTGTTTATTTGTTACAGATGACAAGCACCTGGATGACCTGATCAATGAAGGCAGCATCGACCATAATGTCAGAATGGCCATTAAGGAAGGGATGGATCCTATCCTTGCGGTACAAATCGCTACTCTGAATGCAGCAGAATGCTTCGGACTGAAAGATAAAGGGGCTATTGCTCCCGGCTATGAAGCCGACTTGATTTTTCTTAATGATCTCAGGAATGTCAAGGTTGATAAAGTATTAAAGAGCGGAATACTTGCTGCAGAAAACGGGTCCATGAAGAATTCTGTTCCAAACAGAATTGCACCTGCAGAACGCATCTTGAACAGTGTCAAAATCAGCAGCCTGAACTATGAAGATTTAAGTATTAGCATTGGCAAGGGTGACTGCAATATCATTGGCATTATACCGAACAGCATTGTGACCAGACATCTGGTGGAAAAGACAGAATCAATTGATGGATATTTCCAGCCAAATCCTCAAAGTGATCTTTTAAAGCTGGCTGTTGTGGAGCGCCACAATTGCTCAGGCAGCATTGGACTTGGCATTGTTAAGGGATTAGGGATTACAAGAGGCGGGATTGCTTCAACAGTTGCCCACGATTCCCATAACATTGTCGCAGCAGGCACTTCTGATGAAGATTTGCTGGCTGCCATTAAGCATACCGAAGCAATGAGTGGAGGCCTTGCTGTTGTCCAGGATGGGAAAATTCTTGCCGAACTGCCCCTGCCTATTGCAGGACTCATGACTGATCGGGATTCTTCATTTATCCATGCACGTTTATCCCAATTGAATCATGCACTTATGACAATCGGATGCAGTATGGAATTCAACCCGTTTTTGACGCTCTCATTTTTAGCGCTTCCAGTTATTCCTGAACTCAAATTAACTGATAAAGGTCTATTCTCCGTAAAATCCTTTAGCCACATTAAAGCCGAGGCAGAAAAATAAGGCCGGGATGTTCTCCGGCCTTTCTTTCATTTTTTAGCTGCTCCCTTATTTGTTAAAGTTAAGGCAGACCAGGCTGTTTCATCAGCAAAGTACCTGCTCCAGCTTGCCACACCGGCCAAATGATATTTCTTTGCTAATTCAGCCCGTTTTGTCAGTGAGATTTCATCTTCAAGCCACACTTTGTATGTGATTTTATCTTTTTCTGAATAATGCTCCGCATAATTTTGCCCGCTTACCGGATCGTATACCGGAGTAATTTTATTTTGGCTGAGCCATTCTTTCACTTTTCCCATAGAAAGGGCTTTGGAAGAAACATCCCCATTTGATTTTTGTTCCCATAATCTTGTATATAAAGGCACACCCAATATTAATTTCTCATTGGGCACAACCTCAAGCAAAAGTTTCAGGTTTTTCTCCACCCACGGGAGGCTTGCAACACTTCCTGCAACCTGTGAGCTGCCCCAATGCTCATCATAAGCCATGACTACCATATAATCTGCTATCCGGGCAAGCTTATCCCTTTCATAAAAAGCCGACCAATTGCCGCTTGATGAAATGAAGGTGATATCCATCGATACTACTAAACCTGCGTCATGAAAATATGGAGTGGCTTCCCTCACAAACTGCGTTATGAAAGGCCCGTCTTCAGGATTAACATTTTCAATGTCAAGATTAATCCCGTTTAATTCATATAATTGACTGAAATGCAGAAGCTGGCGAATCATATTCTGCCTTGTTTCAAAAGAACCAAAAGCTTCATGTGTTAATTCAGGGTCAAATGCATTTGAAAACAAGCCCCAAATTTGGTATCCCTGTTTTTTGGCCCATTTTGCATAATCCTTCGAACCCAGGTTTTTGATAGCCCCTTTTCCGTCCGCTAGCTCAAACCATGTTGGTGAAATGACATTCACGTCAGCCATCTTCGGGATGCTCGAAGTATTCGGGTTTTTTGTATATACAGCTTCCCAGGTCAGCTGAATTGGACCTTCCATTTTCGGCACTGTGTTTTTTGCTTCTTCAAGAGAAATAGCTATCTCCTTTCTCTCCCCCTTTTTTATGTATTTCTTTTTCAAATAGCCGGCTCTGCCGTCTTCTTTTCTTATAAAATAGTAGTCTTCTTTTTCCTGTTCTATAAATACATTCTCTTTCGGAGATACGGTGGCCGTATATGGAGAATCCAGGCTTGCTTTTGTCCGCAGCCGGAGCAATTCTTCATGAATATCTTTTTCCTGCACTTTACCGGCAGCAAAGGTCTCTCCATTCTTTTTAACCCAAACTGCACCTGTATCAGAGAGTATTGAATAAGTTATTGGATAGAAAGCCAATAAGGGCTCAATCGCTAAATACCTGTTTCCTTCTATCTGTTTAACAACAGAAAAGTCCAATTTCACAGGTTTCTCATTCACATAATAGCTCGAAGATTCAGCCGGCAGCTGCACTACTTTATTTGCAGTGGCAATAATGATAGATTGTGAATGTTCATCAAAAATAATAGCTTCGTCAACAAATTCCTGCAGAAAAGTTAACGGCAGGTAGATCGTTTTGCCTTCTATATAAGCATTTCCCGCTTGTTTGCCCATAAACAAAATCGGATGATCTCCTTTAAAGTAAGATACCTTCTCTTTTGAAGCAAAAGGATATAATAATAGGATGACACTCGAAATTATCAGTGTAAAAGCAAACAAAAGCCCCGCAATAATAAGTTTTTTAGCGGAAGGCTTTTGTGGTCTTGTTTCAATTTCATACATTCCTTTTCCTCCCCTGCATTCATCGTAACGAAATTATCAAAAAATGGGAAGGAAATTTAGAATGTTTTCCAATTATTTCACCCCTCCTATATTAACGGAATTTATATAAGAAAGGTTTCATGTTTTTGTCAGTATGTTGTAAAGTGAGTAAGCTTCTGCAGTCTGTAAGTAATATATTTAACCCCAGGCATCTTCTCATTGGATGAATAGTTCTTTGTATAAATGGCACCGTTATTATTCCAAAGCTTATTAAAATACCTGTCAACATCCCTTATAACCTGGGATTGGGCTGGGGCACTGATTTTTAAATTTGTCTCCAGGTTTAAATCATCCAAATTTCTTTTTGTAAAATTAGCTGAACCAGCTATGATCAAACTTTTTTCTTTGCCGGTTACATACATGATTTTCGGATGGTATTGTTCAAATCCAGTATTGTACCATCTGATTTTTATGTTTTCATGGCCTAGTTTGTCCAATTCAGCTGCAACAGGTATATTAGGCAGCCCAATTTTTTCAGATCCGAAAGCGTTCTGGTTGGGATCCAGGATCATTTTTACTATAACTCCCCGGTCGGCTGCTTCTTTAAGTGCATCAACTACTTTTCGGTCAGCAAGATAAAACATGCCAAGCCAGATGGTTTCCCCTTTCTTAACTTTATTAATTTCCTGAAGAATGTGTTTATAAATCTTTCCTTCAGTCAGTACCTGGACCTTAAGCGGGCCGGTTTTGTTGCTCTTTTCAGGCTTGAAATCTGCCAGTTTACCGGATGCTGAATAATCGGCCACCGCCTGCTCGGTTTTTACGAGATCACCTAAGATTGGCCCTTTTACTTCAAATGCTATATTTGAGTGAAATCCGCTGGCATTGTGGGGATTTCCAGATGTTACAATCCCTGATTTTTCTGTCACAAAGACTTTACGGTGATTTGCTTTTATGTTCATAAGATCAAGATAAGACCGGAATGTCACTTTAGGTGCATTTTCTGCGAGCGGATTGGGCAGCCAGCCTTCTCCACCCTGGCCAAACCATTGTATAAACACACGCCAAAATGCCGAATAAATGGGATTTGAATCCCTTAAAGGAACTAATGAAGTATAAACAACATTTATGCCATTCTCTTTGAGTTTCCGGAATTCCGGAACTTCATGCGATCCATAGGTGCTGTTAATCCGATCTGTGATCACAGTAATATCCATATTCGGGCGGCTAAGCTTTTTATCGATCAGCTTATCAGTTATTTTACCGCTAATATTAGGATAATCTTTATCACCGTCGTTAAAGCTATTGAATAAAAACATATCCATCACTATAAAATCCTCTGCCTCGTCAACTGCTTCTATAATACGCTGAAAGATCTGCTGTTCACTTTCTCTTTTGCCATTTTCTTTTTCATATGTTAAATCGTATAAGAATTGAACATCTTCTGCAGAATATACTTCCCCCTCAAATGAAAGACCCTTTGGCAAAGATTTATTGGATTGATAGATAATGGTTGCTGCCAATACCAGCACAAGGCTCAAAATGGGTATCCATACCTTTTTTGTTTTTACTTTTCCCAGAACCTTTTTCACCAAGACTCCCCCTGCTCCTTAGACTGCGATAACTATATATAGACCATTTTTGACTATTGTAAACTCATCTATGCGCTTTCAGGCAAAATAAAAAACGAAGGCCGGTGCCTTCGCCATTAATATATATTTTTTAGCTAACAAGCTTTACAAGCATATGAGACAGCTTATGCTTTTCTTCTTCTGTTCCTACCTTCCACAATTCCTGAAGAAGCTTTTCTTCACGGTTTCTCGGTTCTTCTTTGGAAGCCAGATAATCGCCTACCTTTTGAGCAGTATTAGCAAGCTGCTCCTCATCCATGCCCATTTTCTGTCCCATGGAAACCTTTCCGCTTAAATAATCTTTAAATCCGTCAAAGCTTGAAAGAATTTCATCTTTCTTTTCGCTCCCCATATTATCTAGCTTTCCCTCTACATTTGCTGCTTGTCCATTTACGTTATTCATATTTTGTTCCATGCTGAATCTCTCCTTTAATTGGATTTGATTGCTGTGACAGTCTACTTATACCCGGTGTCAAACATATCAAACACAAGCCAGAGAGTTTGAAGCACCCCTCAGAAATAAATTGGACTACTTTTTAATTGCACATGGTATGCTGCTTTGCTCACATGGTACAATATACTAACATAGAAAGTATGAAGGAGAGTTCTTATGATTTATGGAATTATCATTATTTTAGCTTATTTACTTGGCTCCATTCCTTCTGGTTTAATTGTAGGAAAACTTTTTTATGGAATGGATATTCGAGAGCATGGCAGCGGAAATCTTGGCGGTACCAATACTTTTCGGACCCTTGGAGTTAAGGCCGGCATGATCGTGACCATAGCTGATATCTTAAAAGGCACCCTTGCTGCATCCCTGCCATTGTTCTTTGGATCAGATATGCATCACCTTCTTGCCGGGATTTTTGCAGTAATTGGACACATGTATCCTCTGTTTGCCGGCTTCCGCGGAGGAAAAGCAGTGGCAACTTCAGGCGGAGTGCTATTAGCCTACGTACCGTTCATGTTTCTTATCCTATTGGGTGTTTTCTTCTTAAGCCTTTACATAACCAAGTATGTGTCTTTATCCTCTATTCTGGCAGCAGCAGCATCTATCATTTACGCACTTGTACTAGGTGACATACCCTTGATAATAGTCGTTTCTATCCTGGGATTCTTTGTTATTTACAGGCATAGGGCAAACATTAAACGAATCAGGGACAAAACCGAGCCCAAAATAAAATGGCTTGGCTGAAAACCAGCCGTAAATGCAAAACAGCAGACCTTTTATCTGCTGTTTTTTATTTTGATTAAAAAATATTTTTTAATTAATAACATGAATATACTTTATACATAAAAGAACATATATTGATATCTTTCGCCATACATTAGTTTAGGCTTAAATTTTGCCGAAAACGCTAATGTTAGGATGAATAATGAGATGGAAAAGGAAAAAATGAAGAATTTAAAAATAGCTGAAGGAAAAATCCTGGAAAGCGACGGCCAGCTGGCAGCAGCATTAGCCCATGAAATCAGAAATCCGCTGACAACAGTAAAAGGGTTTATGGAACTCTTAAAGCCTTATTTAACTGAAATCGGCAAAGAACAGTACGCCCAAATTGCGATTGATGAGATTAATAGGGCAAATGATCTGATTTATGAATTTCTAAATGCATCGAAACCTGGAATAAACAAGAAAACGGAAATAGACTTAAACAAATTGATTCAGGAAATGAAGATTTCTTTCGAAAATCAGGCAAATATTAAAAATATAAACCTTTCAGTTAACCTATGTCCTGGAGAGCCCGCCATCTATGGTGATTCTAATAAGATAAAGCAAGTACTGATTAATTTAATAAAAAATGCACTGGAGGCATGTGAAGAAGCTCATGCAGGAGAAGGAATGGTTTGCCTGACTGCCAAATCAAACAGCCGGAAAATCCAAATCATCATTGAGGATAATGGACCGGGAATGACAGGAGAAACGATCAGCAGATTATTTTTGCCATTTTATACAACGAAAGAAAAAGGGACTGGCATCGGTCTATCCTTATGCCGGAAAATAATAGAGGAACATAAAGGCAGAATTAAAGTCCATTCCACACTTTCACAAGGCAGTGTTTTTACAATTGAACTTCCTATGGCATTTAGCAAATAAAAACATTGAATTTGAATGGGAAAATTGCAGAAAAATGATGAAAAATGCAAAAATTCATATTAAAATTAGACTATTAATATATTCTGCTTCATATTAAGGGGATAATTTTGATGAAATACACCAAAGCCTTCCTGTTATCTGCATTTTTCTGTACCACATTAGTAATTTGCTCGGGTCTCTTAATCTATAAAATGCACACTGAATATAAGGCTGAGGCAGCTGAAGCCAAACCTGTTCAATTGCATGCTGAAAACAGAGAAACTGCCGAGGGCAACAAAATCCTTATTGAAAGGGTGACCTTGGGAGCTATCGGAGACATCCTTATTCATGATTGGGTATATAATGATGCTAAAACAAAAACAGGCTATGATTTCAACCCGATGTTTGAACATGCAAAATCGCTATTAAGTACGCCTGATCTCTTACTTGCCAATCAAGAGACTATTCTTGGCGGCCCAAAGATAGGAATTTCCAGTTACCCAATGTTCAACAGCCCTCAGGAAGTGGGGAATGCCCTCATTGATGCAGGCGTTGATATCGTTTCAACTGCCAATAACCATTCACTCGATAAGGGTGTAAAGGGCTTGGAAGCATCTCTGGATTATATGGATCAAATTGGATTGCCGCATGTGGGAACGAGCAGAACACCACGTGAGCAGCAAACCTTGAAAATACTCAGCAAAAACGGAATTAAAGTTGCCTATCTTTCTTATACCTATGGCACAAACGGAATTCCTGTTCCGGAAGGTAAGGAATATCTCGTTAATCTCATTGATGAAACCGCCATAAAAAAAGAAATTAACCGGGCTAAAGACGAAGCTGACGTCGTTGTGATGAGTATGCATTGGGGAAATGAATATCAGCTTCAGCCAACAGAGGAGCAGAAGAAATTAGCTGAGACTCTCGTAAATGAAGGTGTTGACATTATCTTCGGCCACCATCCACATGTTCTGCAGCCTATGGAGTGGATTGACAGAAAAGACGGCGGCCGGTCATTGGTCGTTTACTCGCTTGGCAATTTTTTATCCGGGCAGATGCGCGATTATAAAGATATAGGCGGGCTTGCCACTGTGGAGGTTACAAAATATATTGACCAAAACGGGGTCGATATCACACTTACCAATCCGGAATTCGTCCCGACCTACGTCAGCAATAAACAGCTGAGTAATTACCGGATCGTACCGCTCGAGGATGCGGGCAGCTTTGGTTTACCACATGCAGAGTCCAAATTTGCCGAAATTATGAAACATATGACTGGAAACGTTCAGTAAAGCGCTTATTAGCGCTTTTTTTTTGTAAAGAATGGTAAAATATTTTGTATACTGGGAGGTTCGAATATGAAAACCGCTTATGTTAATAAGTCTTTTCCTTTTTTGCAGCTAAGCGTATTCACCGCTGGCGTATTGCTTTTTCAAGTGAAGCTCTTCTCTTTCGCTTTCATTCTTTCGTTTGGCCTTATCATTTTTTTATTGTTTCTCTCAAAGCAGGAGCGTGTTTTTTCCTGGACCATTGCCGGATACTTAACAGGCAGCCTTTTGTTTCTTTATGGCGATAAGCTGCTTGATGCACTGCCCCTTCCATACTATATCTTATTGATATTGAATAGGCTTCTTCTGGTAATCCCGATCCTGATTCTGGTCTATATTTCAATAAAGTTTAATAAAACGGCTATCCCCTTTCTGCAAAAACCGGATTGGAATTCCCTCATATTTTTCCCATTCATATGGAGCGGTTTCCATTCAATAAAAATAAAGCATTTTCTTATGATTGCTATCGTAATTAATTTTGCCGCATTTGCTTATTCTATTTTTTCAGCAGATAACTCGTTTTCAAGGGACTTTTTAATATTTCTGATTGGCTTCTCAATTGTAAATGGACTAATGGAAGAGCTCTTATGGAGAGGAATTATCTTATCCAGAATGGCTGAACTTTCAGGAGAAAAGGCAGCAGTTCTTTTTTCCGGGCTGGCATTTGGATTTTCTCATATGATGCTTGGCTACTCATTTATTTTGTGTCTTCTGTTTGCTGTCGGCGGCATATTTTACGCGGCCGTCACAGTGAAATCCCAAAGCATCTTTCCTGCCTTCATATGGCATATGGCCATGAACGTATTTATGATATTAAGCGGTTTAATATCTTTTCCGGGCTAGTTGAATGCTGACATGGCATCAAAAAAGAAATGAAGCAGACATTTTATTCGCGCATAGGGAAAAACTAGCCTATAATATGACTATCACCCAGGAGGAGGAATTTCAAATGAACATACATATCGAAGATCAGGCTGCCCAATGGTATCAGGAAGAAATGCTCTTAAAAAAGGGTGACTATGTCCGCTTTTTTGCAAGGTATGGAGGCTGCAGCACTGTGCAGCAGGGATTTTCACTAGGGGTCTCGAATGAACAGCCACATGACGCTGGAGTGAAGACCGAAAAAAACGGAATTACTTACTTTATCGAAGAAAAGGACTTATGGTATTTTGATAATCACGATTTATTCGTGACATTTAATGAAAAAGCACAGGAACCTGAATTCAAATATAACAATGAGTAAAAGAAGCAGACACCGCCTGCTTCTTTTTTTCAGAAAATAAGTATATATTCTGAAGTTAGATAACTGTCTAGCTCCAGGCGCCTTCCGCTTTTCTTATTCCAGCTGTTCCAGCTGCTCCAATAGCTTCTCTTTTTTAAGGATTTCCTTCTGCCTGGCACCAATTAAATCAAAGTGTGAGTAGCCATCAGTCCGATAATCAATCCACTCTGGCTTAAGCCCATGCGATTCTCCCCAATCTATCAATTTCTTCAAATCTGAACAGCCGACCTTTGTGACCGTTTTACACCCAGGGAATCGCTCATCCAGCCAATAATGAGTCAAAAAAGCAATTTCTCCACGGTCTATTTTCCTCTTCCATTCTTGAAGATCTTTTCTTCGAAGGCCGAATGCCATTTCTATTCTCCATCCTTTAGTTTATCGCAGTTTAAGGCAGTAAGACTCCCACTGATTGAAGTTTCACTTATCTGACAGCACCTTCAGGCTGCTTTTTCGCTTTTTCATATGCTTCATGCCAATCAGGATATTTCTTTTTAATTGAAATTGGGCGGAAATTATCCTTTTTGACGCAAACATGCTTTGACAAGCCTGTTACGGCAAGCTCTCCTTCATCATTGAATATTTCATATCCGTAGCTGACGCGGAAACCGTCATACTCTTCGATCCAGGTTTTAATTGTTGCAGTCTGTCCGTAGCGCAATGGTTTTTTATAAGAAGCAAGAATATCCAGAACAGGAGAGATAATTCCATCCTTCTCCATTTCAGCATAGCTGAATCCAAGATCTTTAATGATCTGTGTCCGGCCAAGTTCCATCCATACCAGGTAATTGGCGTGATATACTACTCCCATTTGATCTGTTTCTGCATACCTTACCTCTATTTCTTTTGTTGAGATGAGCATCCCTATTCCCCTTTACTTATTTTATTTAAAGCTATTTCGAAATCCGGCATCTCCAAAATGCTTACCTGCTCAATATCCTCAGCAAGTGCTGAAACAATTCTCATGGCCTGTGCCTGAATGGCCTCATCAGCAAGATTGGCCGCAAAACGTCCATTCCCGTTTACTTCAATCTTTGATAAAGTGTGGTTAAGGTAATCCTTTGCTTCCTCCGTTAGTGTGTATTCATATTTTCCAGCATACGAAATAATAATTTCCAGGAGCTCTGGGGTTGAATAATCTTTAAAATGAAAGAACTTTTTGAATCGCGATTTTAACCCCGGGTTACTTGACATTAGCTTCTCCATTTCATTCGGATAGCCAGCCAAAACAACAACAAGATTTTCATTATGCTTTGTCATTTCATCCACTAACGTATCAATGACTTCTTTGCCAAAATCTCCTGATGTCTGAGAAAGAAGTGAATATGCCTCATCAATGAATAGGACACCACCCAATGCCTCTCTTATCTTTTTCTTTGTCTTGATAGCAGTTTGGCCAACATAGCCGGCTACAAAATCAGCACGGCTCGCAACTATCAAATGTCCGCGTTTCAGAAATCCGCATTCCTTCAGCAATTCTGCATAGATCTTTGCTACAGTCGTTTTTCCTGTTCCCGGATTACCGGTAAATACTGAATGAAGCTGGATAGGGACAACCGGAAGACCTCTTTCACGGCGCACCTGCTGCATTTTAACAAAGGACACTAAATGTTGAACTTCTTTTTTAACTGTTTCAAGTCCGATCAGCCGGTCAAGCTGCTCCCGAGGATTCATCAGCTTTTCTTCTTCTTCACTTTCAAAATCTTCTTTTTCCAAAAGTGTATAAGACATGATGTTTTCGTTACTTTTTGCTTGAGAGCCTTTTTTAAAAATCGCATCCAGAACAATGTTTCTTACAGTCCTGGCATTACCGAATGTATCATCAACCCGCTCTTTTTCAATACGTTTGCCCAGTTCCTGTTTTGCTCCTTCTGTTAGAACATAATCATTATCGGCTGACAGCTTCTCAGCAATCTGCAAAAGCTCCATATTTGAATAATCAGGCAGCGCAATAAAGTTTGACTCCGGGAAACGGCTGCGGAGACCAGGATTACTGTCCAGAAATTGTCTCATTTCTTCAGGATAACCGGCCATAATAACCGCAAACTTTCCTCCGTATTCAGTTCCGGTCATCAACGATACAAGGGTATCAATAGCAGTTTGTCCATAATCGCTGCCAGTCTGTCCCTCACGCTTTAAACTGTAAGCCTCATCAATGAATAGTACACCGCCGATCGCCTTTTCAACTGCCGCTCTGACATTTTCTTCTGTTTGCCCGACAAACCCTCCAACCAGCTGTGACCGGTCAGCTTCGATTACTTCTTCCCGAGGCAAAACACCAAGGCTGTGATAAATCTTTGCCAAAAGCCGTGCGATAGTCGTTTTGCCCGTACCTGGATTCCCGGTTAGTATCATATTGAGGCTGAGTTCATCCTTCGTCTGAAAACCAAGTGACTTCCGTTCATTTTGATATTTTAAAAACCGATAAAAATCATGAACTCTGCTTTTGACAGAGTGCAGGCCAACCATTTCATTTAGTTCATCCAGAGGATCGGTTTGCACATCAGACTCCTCTTCCTCTGATTCAAATATCACTTTCCACTCATTTTTAAGCCTGCTGATGGCATTCAAGTGGTTTTTCATATCGGTATAATAAGTTGAAGTATGGAAAACACCTGATATGGATTGCTCATATTCCTCCGAAGCCTTTAAAAGTAAAGCTGTCTCCTCAATAGCTTTTTCAAGTATTTCAGCCAGCTTCCGGTATTCCATATCCTCATAGGCATGCTGCTTTTTCTGCAGGTCTTCTAACTCATCATCAGCTTTGTTTATAAAGCTTCGGCAAATTTCAATAAATTGCTCCGCTGTTTTCTTTTTAGCTGCCCTGTTATCGGTTTCGCGAATTGGAGGGAAAGTCAGGGCTTCAAGCAGATTGCTTTTATTTTTCCATTCGGATTTTCCTAATTGGGCTGCTGCCATTGAATTTCCAGTGTCCAGTTCAACAGCTTTCTGCAGCCATGCACTGGCAAGAGTATCATCAGTATTGTTGTTTAGCCTGGAGATAGCAGCCATGGCCAATAATTCCGAAAGCAGACCTGGGTCTGTCTTTTCATTGATATTCTTAATTACATTTAGCAGCTCTGCTTCATTTTGTATGTATCCGTATTGATCAAGCTCATTCTTCCAATAGCCGATCTTAATTTCTTCTGATGTTGCCTGTCTATTCTGCTGTGTCATCGATTATCACTTCTTCTTCTTAGTTTCCTCAACTTATCTTACCATATTTCTGTTATTATCTATAAGGATGCGCACCTTTGCTCCAAAGGAAAAGACCTAATCACATTGGATTAGGTCTTGAAGATGTCAATAATTATTGTTCTCACTGCTATTGCCGTTTTGCTGTGCCTGATATTCATCTTTTATTTCCGAACGGAATGAAGCAAGACTTTCCCGGCGGCGTTCATTTTTAGCTTCAATTCTGGCAAGATCTTCTGCATTTGCATACTTCATTGATTCTTCAGCTTCGTCCATGTTCTCAATTGTATGAACGATCATGGATTGAAGCTTTTCAACGTTATCGCTGCGGTCATCAGGGTTTGGTCTATTATGTGCCATGGTATGTTCCTCCCTTTGTTAGGTGATGGTACAAATTTAGTTTGTGAAAGAACAAGAAAAATATTGGCGGAAAAGTGTGGGTCGCCTGCCTGATTTACCAGAAATGATCAGAAACAAAAGAACCTGCCCTATATAAATGGCAGGTTTTATATATAATTTTGAACGTCGATAACTGTCTAGCTCCAGCGCCTACCCCCTCGAGGTCACGAGCTTGTCTTGTTTCGGCTCATAGGGACGAAAGACTAGCCAATCCCTTCCATAAGGAAAGAACACCTTCTTGCAGGGCTCGTCTTATGCTTGTCGTCCCTAAGCAGTTGCCTCCACATTTCGGACAATCCTCCCCAAAGGCAAAGAACGCCTTTCCCGGAGGCTCGTCTTGTGCTTGAGGCCCGCAGGACAAGGGAAGGCTTCGTCAGCATAAACATCGCACGACCAAAAGCGACAGCTTTTGGGAGGATGCGGGTCATGCAGACGTTGCCACAGGACGTGGCGTTCTTAGTCTGCGTTCCTTCGTGGGCAAGGCGCTTCCGCTTTTCTTAATTATTCGCCTTTAGTTTGTATCACTTGAGCATGCTGTCCGGATTTGTCCTGCATCTTCTTGCCTTTGTTGCCGCCAAATCCCCGTGATTGTGTACCAATATGGTTCGGATTGAAATGATTAGGGTGTCTTTTTGGATTACTCATTATATCCCTCCTCATTTAAAGTTTGTGCATTTGAGGAGGGTTTCATGATTGGCAAGTAATTCTATTCAGCCTTGTTCAGACGTTTAAGCTCGAGGCGCTCTTCAATTTTTTCCATAGCATCATGATCTTTAAGCAGCTGGCGTTTATTTTCTAGTACTAATTCTGCAAAGGAGCGTTTTCTAGGCTTTCTCATAAATCTTTCACCTTCCTTTAATAACATTGTAACAATCATTATCTCCATAAAACCGTTAAATTATTACAACTTTTCGAAAATTTAATCCGCATATACCCAGACTACGTGAAAAAAGTACATATGGTTCGAAGTTTATTGGTGAAATATTCAGAAAATATTAATTCTAATTTAATTTTTCCCTTTTTATTACAGCATAAACCTATAAAAAAACATCTGCTTATGCAAATGTTTTTTTACATTTCATCTATATACTGATTCATAAGCTCCACGGACATCGCACTTAAATATTTATTCCGAATAATTCCTTCTTCATCAATAAAAAAAGTGGTTGGAATTGTTATTATTTGATAGGCGTTAGAAGCTTTTTCGTCCACATCAAGTAAAATCGGAAAGTTCACTTTCATTTCTTCAGCAAAACCTGCAACATCAGATTGAGGATCGATGTTCACTGCCAATATAGCAACATCATCTCCCTTCTGAGTATAGAATTTTTGAATATCAGGCATTTCAGCTTTACATGGAGGACACCAGGTTGCCCAAAAGTTTAGCATGACTTTTTTTCCTTTGTAATCTGAGAGCTTGACGGTTTCCCCTTGCAGGTTTTTCAATTCGAAATCTGGGGCTTTCAAGCCTATTCCTAATCCTGTCTGATTAACGGGCTGACTTTCGATATCACCTTTTTCAAAAGCCTGCACTACAAAAACCGCGGTAATAATGATTAATAACACAGAAGCTGCAAACATTTTTTTGAACATGCTGTTTTCCCTCCTGGCTTATTAAGCCTTTTTGCTTCCTTGATTTTATTTTAACCTAGAAAAGCAAAATTAATAAGGTTCTGAACAGCCAATAAGACAGCATAAATGTGACAGATCCGTAAACAATTCCTTGAATCCATTTATTCAGCGGATAGTTGTATTTCTTAATAGCCAATACTAAATAAAATATAGCAAAAAAAGCTCCTAAAATAATTCCTTTTCGTCCTCCTGAGAAATATAAAAATCCCATCGGACTGCTTAGAATATTTTCTGTTTGGAAAAGGATTGAACTAAACTTATAAGTAAAATAGCCGATAAGAACTGAATTCAAGATGACATTCAGAAAGACTTTTTTATATTCCGCGCTGTCTCTTAGGACTTGTAGAAGAGTGAAATAAGTAACAAATCCTGAAAGCAGCACAATAACCCATTCGTACTTCACTAATAATGGTCCAATCAAAAAAGCACCCAATATCAGCCCTCCACAATTAAAGATACAATCAAGATACCTAAACCCGTAAATTTTGTAAATAAAAAGCCGCTATGTGAACAAACACATAGCGGCGGGTCAAATTAGTTAGCCAATTTATCACGAAGAACCATTTGCAAGATTCCGCCATGACGGTAGTAATCGATTTCAACTTCAGAGTCGAAACGGACTAGAACTTCGAATGTAGTCTGGTTGCCGTTTTCATCTGTAGCTGTAACCTTAACAAAGTCACGTGGTCTAACATTTTCGTCGATCTGAACATCGATCGTTTCTTTTCCTGACAAGCCAAGAGTTTCTGCACTTTCGCCTTCCTTGAACTGAAGTGGAAGAACTCCCATTAGAACAAGGTTAGAACGGTGGATACGCTCATAGCTTTCAGCAATAACGGTTTTAATTCCAAGCAGGTTCGTACCTTTGGCAGCCCAGTCACGGGAAGATCCCATTCCATAGTCTTTGCCGGCAAGAACAACAAGGCCAGTTCCATCTTCTTTATACTTCATGCAAGCATCATAGATAGATGTAACTTCACCAGTTGGCCAGTAAGTTGTGAATCCGCCTTCTGTGCCTGGCGCAATTTGGTTGCGGATACGGATGTTTGCAAATGTTCCGCGCATCATTACCTCATGGTTACCGCGTCGGGATCCATAAGAGTTAAAGTCACGTGGTTCAACACCGTTCTCGCGAAGATATTTTCCTGCTGGCGTATCTTTGCCGATCGCACCTGCCGGAGAAATATGGTCAGTTGTTACAGAATCACCGAACTTGCCGACAACACGCAATCCTGATAAAGGTTTAACTTCATCAGCATTAGGAGTTAAGCCTTCGAAGAACGGAGGATTCTGGATATATGTTGAATTATCATCAAATGAATATAAAGGCTCATTGCTAGTTTGAATTTGATTCCAGCGAGCATTGTCGTCAAATACATGCTCATATTCTTTACGGAACAATTCAGGTGTAACAGTCTGTTTAACCACTTCATTAACTTCAGCAGTTGAAGGCCAGATATCGTTAAAGAAGACATCATTGCCATTCTTGTCTTTTCCGATTGGCTCGTTTTGAAGGTCAATATCAACCGTACCAGCTAGTGCATAAGCGACAACTAATGGCGGAGAAGCCAGGTAGTTAGCTTTTACAAGCGGATGGATACGTCCTTCAAAGTTACGGTTGCCTGAAAGAACAGATGTTACAAGAAGATCGCTTTCAGCTACAGCCTTTTCGATTTCTTCTCTTAATGGACCGGAGTTACCGATACATGTTGTACAGCCATAACCAACAAGGTTGAATCCAAGCTGTTCCATGTATGGAAGAAGTCCTGAATCACGCAGGTATCCGGTAACAACCTTTGATCCCGGAGCCAAAGAAGTTTTTACGAACTTAGGAACTTCCATTCCAAGTTCAACTGCTTTTTTCGCCACTAAACCTGCACCAACTAAAACGTAAGGGTTTGAAGTATTTGTACAGCTAGTGATGGCCGCAATGGCAACAGCACCCGTTTTCATCTTGGTTGAATCGCCATTTGCAAATTCAACAGTGACTTTTTTGTCGATTTCTTTCTTATCCAAGCCAAAGCCCTGGTTGCCCTGTGGAGCAGTGATCGCGTCATTGAACTCCTTTTTCATTGCTGAAAGCGGAATTAAATCCTGCGGACGCTTAGGACCTGAAAGGTTCGCTTCAATTTCGGAAAGATTGATTTCAACTACATTTGTGTATACCGGCTCTAAAGATGGATCGAAGAACATTCCATTTTCTTTGCAGTATTTTTCAACAATCTTGATTTGCTCTTCAGGACGTCCAGTCAGGCGCATGTAATCAAGGGCTTCTGCATCAACAGGGAAGAAACCGCAAGTTGCACCGTATTCTGGAGCCATGTTAGCAATTGTAGCGCGGTCAGCCAGTGGAAGCTGTGTAACACCAGGGCCGAAGAATTCTACAAACTTGCCAACTACTCCCTGGCTGCGCAGTACTTGAGTTACCTTTAATGCAAGGTCAGTAGCAGTTGTTCCGTTAGGAAGCTCGCCAGTAAGCTTAACCCCTACAACTTCAGGAACAGGGAAATATGAAGGCTGGCCCAGCATACCTGCTTCAGCTTCAATTCCTCCTACACCCCATCCAAGAACGCCGATACCGTTGATCATGGTTGTATGGGAGTCAGTACCTACAAGAGTATCAGGGAAAGTTTCGTAGTCGCCCTCTGTTGTCTCAAGCGCATGAACAACATTTGCAAGGAACTCAAGGTTTACCTGGTGAACAATACCTGTTGCAGGCGGAACTGCACGATAGTTGTCAAATGCTTTTTGTGCCCAGCTCAAGAACTGGTAACGCTCAGCATTTCGCTCGAACTCAAGCTCCATGTTGGCTTCAAGAGAATCAGGTGTTCCATACTTATCTACCTGTACAGAGTGGTCAATAACCAGATCAACAGGCTTCTCAGGATTAATTTTATCAGGATCCCCACCCATGTCAGCCATTGCCTTACGCAATGAAGCAAGGTCAACTACTGCCGGAACTCCAGTGAAGTCCTGCAGAATTACACGTGATGGTTTGAAAGGAACATCTACTTCTTTTACTTCAGAAGTTCCCCATTTTGCCAGGTTTTCAACATGCTCTTTTGTAATTACACGGCCGTCATATTGACGAAGTACTGATTCCAATAATACCTTAATTGAATAAGGCAATTTAGAAACATTACCTACGCCAGCTTCTTCCAGAGCACCTAAATGATAGTAATGATAGCGCTTCCCGTCCAGATCAAAGGATTTGCGGGAATTGAACACATCGTTCTTTGCCAAATGTATTACCCCCTCTTTCAATAAACATCATATACCAAGTGTTAGGTAATTGTCGAAAAGTTTGAATTTTCATCCATCCTTACTTTTCTCACAATTCCTATATTAATACAACCTGCTATATAAGTAAATAACAAGAAAGTTATTGTTTTTGATAAGTTTTTCTTATCATAATTTCTTATTTACTTCCTTAAGCCTTTTAAATGCCGTAATTGATAGTGTTTTTCAATTAGACAAAAATACCTTACCTTGCCTGGTTATTATTCTGCAAAAACGAAAAAGGGAATCCGCCAGTCTAAAAAACAACATAAATTGACATTATCCAAGGAAAAATAGTACCAGGGAGGTGAGTGACTATGGCTAAAAGAAAGTCTAATCATATTATTGACGGTATGAACGCCGCAAAAGGTCAAGGCATGGGCGCAGGGTATAATGAGGAATATGCGAATGAACCATTAACAGAAGCTCAAAGGCAAAACAATAAAAAGCGCAAGAAGAATCAATAAAGTGAAACTTCAATCAGTGGGGAGTGCTTTTCTCCCCGCTGATTGTTAGTTGCGGCCCACAGGACAAGGAAGGCTTCGTCAGCATGAGCATCGCACGACCAAATGCGTCAGCTTTTGGGAGGATGTGGGTCACAAAGACGTGGCCACAGAACAAGGAAAGCTACGGCAGCGATACATCGCACGACCGAAAGCGTCAGCTTTTAGGAGGACGTGGCGTTCTTAGTCTTTGTCCTTCTTTCGGGCCTTTACATTATAAAGCGAGGCGACTTGCCCAGGGGTGACAAGCGAGCCCCTAGGAGTCGCAGCTAGACTGGGCAGTTTAACCCCCTCTTATCTTCCTTTGATTCCTTTGATTCTTGAAGTGGGGGTCTTACTGCCCGTTAGACTGCGATAAATAATAATACCCGGCTGAACTGCAGCCGGGTAAATTTCTAGTATTGGTTTACATCATCAACCATGGATCTTAAATCCTGCTGGAATCTCTCCAGCTGTGCACGCTGATGGTCAGAAGCAACCTCCAGGGCATTTTCAATTTGAGCGTATGCTTCATTTACTTCCTGCTTTAGATGTTTTAGCTGATGTCCATAACTGGCAGAATCTTTTACAATTTCAGCGTAGAGCTCCTGTGCATCTTCCATTCCCTGCTGTGCAGCCTGAAATGCCTGCTGTTTATCTTTATGATATGGCATGCTTATTTCACTCCTAATAAAATTTGTACCATTAAATTGTGCAATAGCATCATAAAATATTCCGCGAAATCACTCAGGAGGAACTCTTGACATTCAGCCACATTTTGCAAGGCAATTTTTCAATGAAAAGAGACAAACTAACACATGAGATGAAGGTGAATATCACCTTGTATCTTTTCTACCCGTCAGCCATTAAGACGGCAGCCGGCATATCAGCTGCCTGGAGCGGAAGAAACATCCTATTATCCGAGGAGGGCTTCAATTGAACAAAAACAATGGCAAAGACATGCGCAGAAATGCACCTAAAGGACATAACAATGATGGACAGCCTGAACCATTAAGCGGCTCTAAGAAAGTAAAAAACCGTAACCACACCAGACAAAAACATAATTCTCACCACGATATGTGAATGTAAAGAAGCAGCTGCCTCATCATCAGGCAGCTGCTTTTTCTTTATACAGCAATTAAAGCATTTATTATGGTGTCCTCTTCTTCAGCAGTAACTGTCCTAAGATCAATCAGAATTTCTTCCTTTTGAATCCTGACTATTATGGAAGAATTAATCCTTAACTGGCGGCCGATATGATCTGCTGAATATTGACGGTGCTTTAAAACTGCAATCCAGGATGGAAGCTCTACCTCAGGCATCGTGCCTCCCCCAACCTGCCCTGTACTTTGTCTCATTGAGCATACATAATCGTTCCCGGCGGCTTGTAATCTGTTAAGAAATTGGGACGTTCTCACTTTGAGTTCATCACTGGTCATCAAAACATCATGGACCACAGGAATATTTTTTAAACCCTCTTCGCCTTTTAAGTAATCAATTAGCGTGCCTTCGAGAGCAGCAATGGTCATTTTATCTACCCGGAGAACCCGGGCAAGCTGATGTTTTTTCAGCTTTTCGATTAAATCCTTTCTTCCGGCAATAATTCCTGCCTGTGGACCGCCCAAAAGCTTATCTCCGCTGAAAGAAACGATATCTGCCCCCATTTTTAAAACATCGCTGACTGCTGGTTCATTTCCGATTCCTTTGCTTTTAAAATCAAAAAGTGCACCGCTTCCCAGATCTTCATAAAATATGAGGTTTTTTTCTTTTGATAGGCGGGCAAGTTCCCCGGTGCCGACTTCTTTCGTAAAACCGATAATTTTAAAATTGCTCGTGTGCACCTTCATAATCATGGCTGTATCTTCATTTATCACTTTTTTATAATCTTCCAGGTGGGTTTTATTTGTTGTTCCCACTTCAACGAGCTTTGCCCCGCTCTCTTCCATTATGCTTGATACCCTGAAGGAGCCTCCGATTTCAACTAGCTGTCCACGGGAAACGATTACTTCTTTTTCTTCCGCAAGAGCTCTTAAAATGAAATAAACGGCAGCAGCGTTATTATTGACTGCCATGGCTGCTTCTGCACCTGTCAGTTCTTTGACCAGATTTTCCAGGTGACTATGCCTGGATCCCCGTTCGCCTTCAACCAGGTTATACTCCAAATTGGAATAGTTCATGGCAGCTTCAAGCACATGATCCGCTGCAGACTTGCTTAACCGTGCCCGGCCAAGATTAGTGTGAAGAATAGTGCCAGTAGCATTAATAACTCTTTTAAGTGTATATCCATACCGAACAGTAATTACCTCTTCTGCTTTTTGAAATATTAGGTCCGTAAACTTCTCCGTACCGGGCTCCTCACCGGTCCAATTCCCAGCAAGAATAGTATTCCTTATCTCAGAAATTACCTCTTTCAGCATGTTGGTTGTATGTATAAAGTCAATTCCATACTGGTTCATTAAATTAGTAAAACGCCGGTCTTTTTGCAGTTCATGCACCGGCAAAATATTTCTGACTGTACTCTTCATAATATCCCTCCAGCATTTGCCCCGTTATTATATCATTTTTCACTAATTTGCATGAAATGAATACTATAGAATGAAACAAGGGGGTTTTGAAGTTGAACAAAAAGGAAGATTTCCATCCTTTTAATTTGAGTGAATTGGAAAAATGGATGGAGGATTATTACCTGGACCCGCTTTCTTCTTATTTGGATCAGATAACATTCCGCATCGACTTATACGATACGGAAGCGCAGATTATCGTTGAGGCGCTTTTAACGGGATGTGCATCAAAAGATGTAACCGTTTCCTTAAAAGAAGACAGCGTAATCATCAAAGCTGCTAAAATAGATGACACAGAAGCAATTCGGCGCGGTCATCCATGCATGCGAAAAGTTAAACTGCCTTTCTCAGTTGTAAATAAAATGGTTAGTGCAGAGTTTGCAAATGAGATATTAGAGATTTTTATCAATAAAAATGAAGCGGGACCGGGATGCAATAGAGAGATAATCATCGATTGATAAACTGAGCTAGAGGTTGCCTTATACCCTTTGTTTACATAGATCAGCAAAAAACCTCCTCCGCCCGGAGAAGGTTTTTTACCGTTTTAATTTTGCATTTTTTCGATGATTTCTTTGGTTTTAGGAAAAACGCCTGTATCCAGCTTAGAATAAAGCTTTTCTCCATTCACTGTTACTTCAAAAGCTCCGCCCTTGCTTGGGACCAGCTCCATTTTTGAAATATCAGAACGAAAATGAGTAAATAGCTCTTCCGCGAAACTCGCGGCTTTAGGTGCGTAGTTTCACATCATGCAAAATTCAATTTTTACTTCATAAGTCATATTTTAACCCCCGTGTATTTGTTAAAATTAAATATAATGACATTCTAGTATAACTATTTTATTACTGCAAATCGATTTGTTTTTCCTTCAAAATAGAAAGCAAAAAAATTTATGGAGTGATTTGATGGATGCACAAAAATACCTGCAGCGAATTAAAGTTTCGGCTGACCGTAATCTGGATCTTGAATATCTGACAAAACTGCAGAGAGGGCATATGCTCAATATTCCATTTGAAAACTTGGATGTGACACGAAAAATCCCGATAAGGCTGGACACAGATTTGTTTTCTGAGAAAATACTGGAACGGAGCCGGGGAGGCTTTTGCTATGAATTAAACGGTCTATTTCAGCTTCTCCTGTCAGAACTGGGATTTCAATCACATCTTATTTCCTGCACCGTTAAAAAGCCTGATGGATGGGCCAGAGAAGATTCTCATGCAGCTATACTGGTTTACTTGCACCAAGTTCCTTATTTGGTTGATGTAGGGTTTGGTGATTCCGTCAGGCAGCCTCTGCCTTTAACCGGTGAGGAAAAAACCGATGTCAGCGGAACATACAGGATAAAATCAACAGCTGGAAAAAAATTTGATCTTCAGCGGCTTGAGGATGGCCAATGGAAAATTCTATACCGTTTTTCTGATAAGCCGGTGCAGCTTGGCGACTTTCATGATGCCTGTTTATTTAATCAGACCTCACCCGAATCCCATTTTACACATGGCGATCTGGCTACTATCGCTACAAAAAATGGCCGTATTACAATTTCAGGATTAACTGTCACCAGGTCCGAAGAATCCGGAAAAAATAAATTCGAACTAACCGAGGAGGAAAAAAGAGAATTTCTTCTTGGGCAATTCAAAATAAAATTGTAAAAGGGACAGCCCAGCGGCGTCCCTTTTAATTTGATTATAATTTTGTTCTTAATTTATCAAGCATATCAGCAGTCATTTTTACTAAATCAAAATCTGCTTTGAATCCCCACTCTTCTTTTGCTGCAGAAGCATCAATCGAGTTTGGCCAGCTGTCTGCAATTCCCTGGCGCACAGGATCCACTTCATAGGAAATTTCAAATCCCGGGATATGCTTTCTGATTTCAGCCGCAATCTGTTCAGGTTCAAAACTCATCGCTGTTACATTAAAGGAGTTGCGGTGGATGAGTTTATCTGCATCAGCTTCCATTAAATCAACGATGGCATTCAGCGCATCCGGCATATACATCATATCCATATATGTGCCTTTGTCGATGTAGGATGTATAGCGGCCATTTTTAATGGCTTCATAATAGATCTCAACAGCGTAATCAGTCGTTCCGCCCCCTGGAGGAGTTACATACGAGATTAAACCAGGGAACCTCAAACCTCGAGTATCCACACCAAACTTGTAATAGTAGTAATCTGACAGCAATTCGCCCGCAACCTTATTCACGCCATACATTGTAGTTGGGCGGTGAATAGTATCCTGTGGAGTGTTGTCTTTAGGCGTAGAAGGGCCAAATGCACCAATAGAGCTTGGCGTAAAGAATTGTGCATTACACTCTCTTGCTGTTTCAAGTGCATTCATAAGCCCGCCCATATTTAAATTCCATGCAAACACAGGGTTAGCCTCAGCTGTAGCTGATAATAGAGCTGCCATATGAATAACTGTATCTACATTGTATTTCTTTGCTGTATCCAGCATTGATTTTGCATCGGTAACGTCAACCATTTCAAATGGTCCTGAATTAGCAGCCTCCGAGTCATTTTTTCTGATGTCTGTTGCGATAACATTGTCCGTTCCATAAATCTCTCTTAATTTCAAGGTTAGTTCAGAGCCGATTTGGCCTAAAGCTCCTGTAATCATAATCCGTTTCATCTTATTCCTCCAACGTTTCCTCTTTGCCTTAATTTTGAAGCCATTTATAGCCGAACTTAAATAATTCCCATTTCCTTGCCGACTTTTTCATAAATCGCAATTGCCTGATCCAGCATTTCTTTCGTATGTGCTGCAGATGGCATGTTTCTGACACGTCCCGTTCCCCTAGGGACAGTCGGGAAGACGATTGATTTTGCATAAACGCCTTCTTCATTGAGCTTTTTGCTGAATTCCTGTGTTTTTACTTCATCTCCAACAATACAAGGAGTAATCGGTGTTTCGCTGTCGCCAATATCAAAGCCTAATTTTTGCAGCCCGTCTTTAAGGTAGTTGGCATTTTCCCATAGCTTTTCATTCAGCTCTGTGCTTTCCATCAGCAGCTCAATAGCTTTCGTACTTGCTGCTACATCTGCAGGTGTTAAAGATGTAGAGAATAGGAATGGTCTGCTGCGTACTTTCAGCCAATCAATCAAGTCCTTTTTGCCGGCCACATATCCCCCAACAACACCAATCGCCTTTGAAAGTGTGCCGATCTGGAAATCGATTTTATCGGAAAGGCCGAAGTGCTTAACAGTGCCTGCTCCCTTTCCAAGAACACCTGAACCGTGTGCATCATCCACATATGTGATCAGATCGAACTCTTCAGCGATTTCCACGATCTCAGGAAGCTTGGCGATATCCCCATCCATCGAGAAGACTCCGTCAGTAATAACCATGATCTTGTTGTACTGTCCTGATTCTTTCGCTTCCTTCGCTTTAGCTCTTAAATCTTCCATATCAGAATGATTTACGCGAATAATCCTGGCTTTGGATAAGCGGCATCCATCAATGATAGAAGCATGGTTCAGCTCATCAGATAAAATGGCATCATTTTTATCCATAACAGCAGAAATAGCAGCCATATTACAATTAAATCCGGACTGGTATGCGATAGCTGCTTCTGTATGCTTGAACTCAGCCAGCTTTTCTTCTAGTTTCGTGTGAAGCTCAAGTGTTCCATTGATCGTGCGGACAGCACCTGCTCCAACCCCATATTTTTCAATTGCTTCGATTGCAGACTTTTTTAGTCTTTCATCAGTTGCCAAACCTAAATAGTTATTGGATGAAAGATTAATTAGTTCTCTGCCGTTGATTTTGATTATTGGACCATTTGGGCTTTCAAGTGGGTCAATTACGTTGTAAAGTCCTCTATCCTTTAAATCCTCCAGGTTTTCTTGTAAAAAAGCATCTAAAATTTTGCTGGTCATATCAGTATCCCCCAGTACTTTTTATTGAATGTCGCCAACTCATATACAACTGTATTTTCAGAGAGGACATTTTTTAATTAAACAAACTTAGCTATGTAAAGGTTTTTTCACATTATACTTTAACACAATTTTTCATTTTGTACACTTATGAAGGACAGATTTTCTATTAGTGTTTCTATGAAATTTCCTTATAATAAGTTTTCCCTATTATCTCGAAAAAATTTACCTGCATATTTAGCTCAATTGAATAAATATACACATAATTGATCTGTTTACTCTATGATTGCACAGGGAACCAATCAAACATAGAACAATAGGTCAGGCATTAAGCCTTTGGAGGTATTTATTATAATGAAACATCCGCTAAATGTAACTTCGGAAATAGGAGAATTAAAGACGGTCCTTCTGCATAGACCGGGTAAAGAAATTGAAAATCTTACGCCTCAATATTTGAAAAGACTTTTATTCGATGACATTCCTTTTCTGCCTGCCATTCAAAAAGAACATGATTATTTCGCCAATATATTAAGCAACCGCGGAATTGAGGTCTTATATCTCGATAAATTGATGACAGAAGCCATACAGCAGGACGAGGCCAGACTGGCTTTTATTGAAAAGGTCTTACGGGAAAGTCAATCAAATATCAATGGTTCCTACGATACAGTGAAAGAGTATCTTTTAGCTCTTCCTCCCGATGAACTGGTTAAGAAAGTGATGGCTGGTGTCGTTAAATCGGATATTGATCAGGATAAGAAAATTCATCTTCATGAAATGATGCCGGATCATTATCCTTTTTATCTCGACCCTATGCCCAACCTTTATTTTACCCGGGATCCGGCTGCGGTTATCGGTGAAGGCATAACGATTAATCGAATGCATGAGCCTGCAAGGAGAAGGGAATCCATTTTTATGGACTGCATCATGAATCATCATCCGCGTTTTAATAAACATGAAATCCCTGCTTACTTTAAGCGTGATGATCTCTACTCTCTTGAAGGCGGAGATGAACTGATTTTAAGTGCTGAAGTGGTTGCTATTGGCGTCAGTGCAAGAACCTCTGCACAAGGAATTGAAAAACTTGCACGAGAGTTATTCTCCCGTCAGGATGCCATTAAAAAGGTTGTGGCAGTTGAAATCCCTAAAATTCGCGCATTCATGCACCTGGATACCGTTTTCACTATGATTGATCATGATAAATTCACCTACCATCCTGCAATTGAAGATAGAGATGGCAGTATGAAAATTTACATACTGGAACAGGAGAATAATTCTGATACTCTTAAGATTACAGAGAAAAACTCGCTGAAAGAAACCTTGAAAGAAGTGCTTCATCTTAATGAATTAGTGTTAATCCCCTGCGGAGGAGGCTGCCCGATTGCATCGGCACGCGAACAGTGGAATGATGGCTCCAATACACTCGCCATCGCTCCCGGTGTAGTTGTCACTTACGACAGAAACTATGTTTCAAATGATATACTCCGGCAAAATGGAGTTGAAGTTATTGAAATTCTCAGCTCGGAACTTTCAAGAGGTCGCGGCGGCCCAAGATGCATGAGCATGCCGATCATAAGGGAGAATATTAGCTAATAAATCGGGCGGTTGCCAAACCGCCCGATTTATTATATTAGAGATCCTTCCTACTCCTACTCCTTCCCCTTTCAAAAAACAAGTTCTTTTAGGTAAAAACGGAAATATAAATATACTAATGCCCTTTTAAAACAAGCATTTGCCTGCTCATTTTATAAGATGTTTCTCTTAATAATTTATATTTATTTATAATTATTATAAAAAAGTATTGATTTTACTTTGAGAAGTGTTATCATTAAAAATATAAAGCAAGTTATTAAACTTTTATGAGGTGATTATAGAATGACAAAAAAGAACAATCTCACTACAAGCTGGGGAGCCCCAGTTGGCGACAACCAAAATTCAATGACTGCCGGCTCAAGAGGGCCAACCTTGATCCAGGATGTACACTTGCTGGAAAAGCTCGCCCATTTTAATAGAGAACGTGTGCCTGAGCGTGTTGTTCATGCAAAAGGTGCGGGTGCACATGGCTATTTTGAAGTTACAAATGACCTCACTAAATATACAAAAGCCGCATTTCTGTCTGAAGTAGGCAAAAGAACGCCTTTATTCATCCGTTTTTCAACTGTAGCCGGCGAACTTGGTTCTGCAGATACTGTACGCGATCCGCGCGGCTTTGCTGTTAAGTTCTATACAGAAGAAGGAAACTACGATCTTGTAGGAAACAACACGCCTGTATTCTTTATCCGGGATGCAATCAAGTTCCCTGACTTTATTCATACACAGAAGCGTGATCCTAAGACTCATTTGAAAAATCCGACTGCCGTCTGGGACTTCTGGTCATTATCCCCTGAGTCGCTCCACCAGGTAACCATCTTAATGTCTGACCGGGGAATTCCTGCAACACTAAGACATATGCATGGATTTGGAAGTCATACCTTCAAGTGGGTTAATGATAAAGGCGAAGGCGTCTGGGTGAAATATCACTTTAAAACAGAGCAAGGTGTTAAAAACCTCAGTGTAGAAGCTGCAGCTAAAATGGCGGGCGAAAATCCGGATTACCATACAGAGGACTTATTCAATGCAATTGAGAATGGAGACTATCCTTCCTGGAAGCTTTGCGTGCAAATCATGCCGCTTGAGGATGCAAATACTTACCGTTTCGACCCATTCGATGTCACGAAAGTGTGGTCACAAAAAGATTACCCATTAATCGAAGTAGGACGTATGGTTCTCAATAGAAACCCGGAAAACTACTTTGCTGAAGTTGAGCAGGCTACCTTCTCTCCCGGAACTCTAGTACCTGGCATTGATGTGTCACCTGATAAAATGCTCCAGGGCCGCCTGTTTGCCTACCATGATGCACACCGTTACCGTGTAGGGGCAAACCATCAGATGCTGCCAATCAACCGCCCCAAAAACGAAGTGCAAAACTATCAGCGTGACGGCCAGATGCGCTTTGACAACAATGGCGGAGGATCTGTTTATTACGAGCCGAACAGCTTTGGGGGACCAACTGAAGTACAGGAGCACAAACAGGCTGCATACCCTGTATCCGGTTTAGCCGAAAGCGTTGCGTATGACCATAATGACCACTACACACAAGCCGGTGATCTATACCGCTTAATGAGTGAAGAGGAACGCTCCCGTCTTGTGGCAAACATTGTTGCTGCCATGAAGCCTGTAGAAAAAGAAGAAATTAAACTGCGCCAGATTCAGCATTTCTTTAAAGCGGATCCTGATTACGGTACACGTATTGCTAAAGGCCTTGGCCTGGCAGTTCCGCAGGGAGTCAAGTGAACCATTAGAAATAGCAAAAGGTGCCAATAACCTAATTGGCACCTTTTTTCCGGTTGAAGTGTTAATGTGACCCCCTATTTGCTGATCTCCCAATATTACTTCCCGCCTATTTTTCAATGCTATAAAATTAACCATCAGTTTTAAAAGAGCCTATAATTAAATAAGGGCAGAATTCATTTTATCCCAATAATTGAATTGCATTTTTCACAGGAAATAACTTTAGATAGAAAAAACAGTTTAAATCTAGTAAGATATCCACATGGAATATTAGAGAAGGGGTAAAAAAATGAGCGTATTAAACGTACAAAACTTAAGTCACGGTTTCGGTGATCGTGCGATTTTCAATGATGTGTCTTTTCGGCTTTTAAAAGGTGAACACGTTGGGCTAGTAGGGGCAAATGGTGAGGGTAAGTCTACTTTCATGAATATAGTTACCGGGAAGCTGCAGCCCGACGAGGGGAAAGTTGAGTGGTCACGAAAAGTTCGTGTTGGTTACTTAGATCAGCATGCTGTACTCAAAAAAGGCACTACGATGCGTGAAGCTTTGAGTACTGCTTTTCAATATCTTTTTGATGCTGAAACAGAGATCAATGAACTTTATGCAAAAATGGGTGATGAAGGTGCTGATATCGATGCATTACTTGCAGAAGTTGGAGAGCTGCAAGAAACTTTAGATAGCAATGATTTTTATCAAATTAATTCAAAAGTTGAGGAAGTTGCCCGTGGCCTGGGATTAGACGAAGTTGGACTTGATAGAGATATAGATGATCTCAGCGGTGGGCAGCGTACGAAAGTTTTGCTGGCTAAGCTTTTGCTGGAGAAGCCCGAAATCCTATTACTGGACGAGCCTACAAACTATTTGGATGAACAGCATATCGAATGGCTGAAACGCTATTTACAGGAATATGAGAATGCATTTATTTTGATTTCACATGATATTCCATTCCTGAACAGTGTTGTTAACTTGATCTATCACATGGAAAACCAAGAGTTGAATCGCTATGCTGGGGACTATGATAACTTCTTAAAAGTATATGAAATGAAAAAGCAGCAGCTAGAGTCTGCATACAAGCGGCAACAACAAGAAATTGCCGATTTAAAGGATTTCGTTGCCCGCAACAAGGCAAGTGTTGCGACTCGCAATATGGCGATGTCCCGTCAAAAGAAGCTCGACAAAATGGAAATTATTGAATTGGGGAGAGAGAAGCCGAAACCAGAGTTTATTTTCAAAGAAGCTCGTGCAGCCAGCCGCTGGATTTTCACGACTGAAGATCTTGTTATTGGTTACAATGAACCACTTTCCCGCCCTCTCAATTTGAAAATGGAACGCGGACAAAAAATTGCATTTGTGGGTGCTAACGGTATTGGCAAATCTACTCTGTTAAAAAGTATTCTTGGCTTGATTAATCCAATTTCGGGTATAGTGGAACGCGGTGAGTATCAACACATCGGTTACTTCGAACAGGAAGTTAAACAGTCCAACTATAACACTTGTATTGAAGAGATCTGGAGCGAGTTCCCAAGTATGAATCAGGCTGAAGTTCGTGCTGCTCTTGCAAAATGCGGATTAACGACGAAACATATTGAAAGTAAAGTCGAAGTCCTTTCTGGTGGCGAAAAAGCGAAGGTTCGATTGTGTAAAATATTAAACACAGAAACGAATTTATTAATTCTGGACGAACCTACCAATCACTTGGATGTGGATGCAAAAGAAGAATTAAAGCGTGCTTTAAAGGCTTACCGCGGAAGTATCCTGATGGTTTCCCACGAACCTGATTTCTATCGTGAAATTGCGACCGATATTTGGAATTGTGAGGATTGGACTACGAAAGTTTTTTAATAAAGATTAAGGACTCTCCCCTGCCACGCAGGGGATTTTTTCATTTTAAGATACTTTTTATCATTACATTCATTGTTCACAAAAGATTCTTATTTGCCTTCAAGTGCTCCATATATACTTCTAACTGACATACACAGGATATTTCCTATAAATGGATCACTAAAAAAGCAATACAGGTAATGGTCTATTCGTGTATAATGAGGGGAGTTTTCAATAATGGAAGCGGTTCAATTTATTCCAAAATAATTGACAAAGGACTTAAAACATTTATGATAAAAAAGAAAATTGCCTGGATTACAGACAGCACAGCCTATGTTACTAAGGAGATGCTGGGACATCCTGACGTATATGTGGTTCCTCTAACTATTACATTCGGTGAGGAATCCTATGAAGATGGTATTGATTTAAATACAGATCAGCTGTATAGCCGGATTCGCAATGAAAAAGAAGTTCCTAAAACTTCACAGCCCTCCGCCGGAAAATTTGCGGAACTATTTGAATCATTGAAGCCGGAATATGATGCTGCAGTTGCTGTTCATGTATCCAGCAAGCTTAGCGGCACGCTAAATAGCTGTATAGCCGGAGCAGAGCTGGCAGAGTTTCCTATTTTCACAGTCGATTCTAAATGTATGTCTTATGCTATTACAACATTGATCAATAAAGGATTAAAGCTTGCTGAAAATGATATGCCGGCGCATAAAATTGCAGATATCCTGCAAAGTGAGACAGAGAAATCCGAGAATTATATATTGCTTGGAAGCCTTGAGCAATTTTATAAGGGCGGCAGAATGTCAGGCACACAATACCTGCTGGGAAGCATATTAAAAATAAAGCCAATTATCCGCATTAACCGGGATGGGGAGTTTGAACTGTTTGATAAAGTCCGTTCAGAAAAAAAAGCAATCAAAAGAATGATAGAATTGCTTGGGAATTCATATGAAAACCACACAATCCCCCAGGTTCAAATCATGCATGGGAATGTGCCTGCAAAGGCGGAGGAGCTGGCCGAAGAAATAAAGTCCCATTTTCCGCGCCTCGATATTTTCATTGGTGATATTAGTTCAACGATCGCTGCACATGCCGGCGAGGGAACTCTAGCCATTATTTGGCAGAACGCAAGTTAAAAAAGCACTCTCCGAAAGGAAAGTGCTTTTTTTCTACTCCACCCAAGTAAACATGTACTTCTCATCTTCTATTAGCTTAGCGTGTTTCACCAGCTTTAACGGCTTGAATGTATCAATCATAACAGCAAGCTCAAGAGTTTCCTTTTTCCCTATGCTGGCTTCTGTTTTTCCAGGGTGAGGGCCATGTGGAATCCCGCTTGGATGAAGGGTGATGGAGCCTTCTCTAATCCCTTTCCTGCTCATGAAATTGCCTTCCACATAGTACAGCAGTTCATCACTGTTGACATTGCTGTGATAGTAAGGGGCAGGGATGGCCTCTGGATGATAGTCATATAATCTGGGAACAAAGGAACATACAACAAAGTTATGGCCTTCAAATGTCTGATGGACCGGCGGAGGCTGATGCACCCTTCCGGTAATCGGTTCAAAATCTTCTATATTAAAGACCCACGGATAAAGATAGCCGTCCCAGCCCTCCACATCAAGCGGGTGATGATTCAGAATATGAGAATGCAAATATCCCCTGGTTTTCGTGATAACTTCATATTCTCCTTTTTGATCATATGTTTCCAGTGTTTCCGGTCCCCTGATATCCCGTTCGCAAAATGGACTATGTTCAAGCAGCTGCCCATACTCATTCCGGTATCTTCTTGGTGTTGTAATCTGGCTGAAAGACTCAACAAGGAGCACTTTAGTCATCTGCTCTTTATCCGGAATTACGCGGTAAATAGTGCCAATCGGAATAATGACATAGTCTCCCGGACGATAGGATAAAGTTCCGAACATGGTCTCAACTTTTCCGGTTCCATAGTGAATGTAGAGCATCTCATCTCCATCGCCATTCCGGTAAAAGCTTTTCATGGACTCAGTAATATTTATAGTGCCTATTAAAAGGTCATCATTCCCGAGCAGATATTCCCTTGCTGAAAGTGCATCCCCTTTCTTTTCTATTTGATCTGTAAACAAATGCCGATGCTTTAAGCTCTCCTGATCTTCATACTCTGGAACATATTTTCCGATCAGTTCAGTACGTGCTACTTCTGTCGGCATATAGTGATGATAAAGAATGGATTGGGTGCCGGAAAAACCTTTTGTCCCCATTACCTGTTCCCTGAATAGGGTTCCATCCGATTTTTTGAAGGTTGTATGGCGTTTGTGCGGGATTTTCCCCATTTGGCGATAAAACATATTTCCACCTCACTCTTTTGCGATTCGATTTTTTAATATTCCGAGATTGCCAATCTCAAGCTCAACCTCATCTCCTGGCTTAAGCCAGCGGTGCACATCGGTGCCCAGCTCAAGGATGCAGCCGCTGCCAACAGTCCCGGAGCCTATCATTTCACCTGGACATAGGGTTACACCATCTGAAGCCCGCTCAAGCATTTCGTAAAATGAATAGTAGATATCCTGCATATTCCCTTCTGAAAGAAGAGTTCCGTTGACTTTTGCTGTCATCAGCAAATCATAGCCATTTTCAACACGGAAATTCTCAAGCTCATCCTTTGTAACGATATATGGCCCGACAGAAGTGGCAAAATCCTTCCCTTTGGCAGGGCCAAGACCTACCTTCATTTCTTTTCGCTGAATATCTCTTGCACTCCAATCATTCAGGATGCAATACCCAAATATATAATCATCCGCTTCAGCAGCTTTAATATCCTTTCCTTCTTTGCCGATGATACAGGCAATTTCGAGCTCGTAATCAAGCCATTCACAATGCTTGGGACGCGAAATTTCTTCATTTGGACCCTTAATGCTCAGATGATTTGAAAAATAAAAGACGGGTATTTCATACCATTCGGGTATCATATCAAGTCCGCGGTTATCTCTTGCCGTTTTCACGTGTTCTTCAAAAGCATAGAAATCCCGAAAGCTTTTTGGATTTGGCAGTGGAGCCATTAAGTTCACTTCGGATAAAGGATATACCCCTTTATCCGTGTTCTTCAGTTTTTTGCTGGAAGATAGGTATTCCATAAAAAACTCATGATTCTCAAGGAATGCCAGCATTGTTTTGGGCAGAACACCATTGGTCACTTCATGCATATCAACAGCATACTCCTCATTCTTCAGCCAGCCCGCTCTTATAGATCCATCCGGTTTTTGAAAGGTTATGAATTTCATAGCATCACCTTGGGTCCGTTTTTCGAATCAATTCAAATACATCAGTCATTGGCCTCGTATAGAAATGTCCTGCCATCCGGCCAACAGGCTTCAGCTTTTCGGAATTAATCCTTCCATTTTCGTAAAGCTCTTCAGCAACATGCACATGCTCCACTTTTCCAATCACCAGGCTTCCTGAACCGGGTTGTTCTCCAAAGTGAAGTACCTGATAGAGACTGCATTCTAAGTGGACTTTTGATTCTTTAACCCTAGGAGGCTTAACAGAGGCACTTTTTTCTTTTTCGAGACCCGCTGCGTCCAGTTCGTCTGTACCAGCCGGATAATCCGCTGCACAAATATTCATCTTTTCAGTAAAGTCTTCACTGACGATGTTAATAACGAATTCCTTAGTGGCTTCAATATTAGCAAGCGTATCTTTCTTAGAGCCATCTGTCCCTTTTCGCATAGGTGAAAAGCAAATCAGCATCGGATCTGCACATATGGCTGTAAAAAAGCTGAATGGAGCTGCATTAACATTTCCATCTGTGTCCATAGTGGTAACAAACGCAATGGGACGCGGCAGAATTGAGCCAACCATCAGCTTATATGCGTCTTTCCACTCGAGACTCTGTGGATTTAATTCCATATGCCCTACACCGCCTTTTCATTCAGAAGTTTGTTTATCACAGCCAATGCCGCTTCATTATCTTCCCTTGTTCCTAACGTCATCCGAAAAGCATCAAGATAGCCGTCAAGCTTCATTTTCCGGACAACCAAGCCATTTGCAATCAAGTTGTCTGCAATAGGAAGCTGGCTGAAAATATATATAAAATTAGTTTGGGAAGGAAAATAGCCGACATGTAATTCAGTTAGTTTTTGGCACACAAATTTCATCTCTTCGGCATTTTTTTGTGCACAATCCTTTATAAAGTCCTGATCATTTAGTGCTGCAGAAGCTGCTGCCTGTGCCAGGTGGTTGACATTAAAAACATCTTTTACCTTATGAAGGTCATTCACGATCTCCGGATGCATGATTCCATAGCCGACACGGAGTCCTGCAAGACCATAGATTTTGGAGAAAGTCCTTAGGATGATTAAGTTAGGCCTCTGTGCAAGAAGCGGAATAGAGTCAGGATAATCCTCGGAATTCACATATTCATAGTATGCTTCATCAAGAATAATCAGGATGTTTGAAGGAACTTTATCAATGAATTGCAGCAGTGCTGTTTTTCCGACTATGGTTCCTGTAGGATTGTTGGGATTGCAGATAAACACCATTTTTGTTTTTTCATTCATCTTCTCATACATGGCTCTTAAGTTATGTGTTCCATTTTCCAGCGATACTGTTATCGCACTGCCTCCTTCAATAAGGACGTTTGTTTCATATCGTGGAAATGTATTCTGAGCCATGACAGCTTCATCTCCAGCACTTATGTATGCTCTAGTCAATAATCGGATGATCTCTTCTGAACCATTGCTGACCAGAAAGTTATCTTCACCTATATTATAGAATCCGGCCAGCTTGCGTTTGAGCAGGGAAACTGTGCCATCCGGGTAAAAGTAAAGACTGTTCATCGCTTTGCTGATGCTGTTCCTGACTTCGGGTGAACAGCCATACACATTTTCATTATCAGACATTTTCCGGACAGCCATTAAATTGTACTTTTCTTTGATCTCTTCCGGCGAGCTGCCAAGCGGATAAGAAACAATCTTCTCCACAGCGCTTTTTGTCTGGATTCTAGCCATCTGGTCTGCCTCCTTCTAAAATTTATTAAAAAAGGGAGAAATGCTTTCTCCCTTTTAAGCTGAAAAGTTATAAATTCCCCCGTCTTTCCTGCTCACGTTCAATAGATTCAAAGAGTGCTTTAAAGTTGCCTTCACCAAACCCTCTGGCACCTTTACGCTGAATGATCTCAATGAATAAGGTCGGACGGTCTACGATTGGTTTTGTGAAAATTTGAAGCAAATAGCCTTCGTCATCGCGGTCAACGAGAATATTTAATTCCTTCAATTTGTCGATCTCTTCATCAATTTTCCCTACGCGCTCAGAAAGCATTTCATAATAAGAATCTGGAGTGCTTAAGAACTCTACTCCATTTTTGCGGAGGATGCTGACAGTGCTGACAATATCTTCTGTCAGAATGGCCAGATGCTGTACTCCAGCCCCGTTGTAGTATTCAAGGTATTCTTCAATCTGGGATTTGCGCTTCCCTTCTGCAGGCTCGTTAATTGGGAACTTAATTCTGCCTCCATTATGCATAACCTTGGACATCAGAGCGGAATATTCTGTTGTAATGTCTTTATCTGTAAAGTGCTTCATTTCCTTAAAGCCCATTACATTTGCATAATAATTCACCCATTCCTCCATTCTCTCTACATTTCCAACAACATGGTCGACGCCGATAAAACCTGCATCCTCAAATGGAACTTCAGTTTGATAAGGCTCAAAGCCAGGCATGAATACCCCTTTATAATCATTCCGTTCAACAAGTGTATGAATGGTATCTCCATATGTACCAATAACTGCCTTTTTGACCGTGCCGTGTTCGTCTTTTATCTCAGCTGGAGGCTGTATTTCGATTGCACCTCTTTCAACCGCTGCTTTGTATGCCTTTTCAACATCATCAACAGTTAATGCTATATCTTTTACACCATCTCCATGCTTATGAATGAAATTTGAAACTCTGGAACTGTCATTTAATGTTCCTGTGATCACCAGGCGAATCTTTCTCTGCTGAAGGACATAAGAGACTGTTTCTCTATTGCCGGTTTCCAGACCTGAATAAGCAACTGGCTTAAAACCGAAAGCTGTGCAGAAATAATGGCAGGATTGTTTGGCATTTCCTGTATAGATTTCTAAATAATCTACCTCCTTCACAGGAAAGAAATCGGCTACCTTCTGTTCCTTCAACAATTTTTCATCTTGCATGCTAACCCCTCCGTTTTAATATTAATAATATTTTGAATTCATCATATAGGAAACGGGTAAATGTTCTCAAGAGTTCAAGTTAAAGCTATAATGCACTTCTGCATTAAAGGAATTTACACTTTTACTTTTTGCGTTTTTTTTCTTTGGGGCGGTATGTGAACAGCCAAATTCTTTAAAGCTTCTACAGCTTCCAGCAAGCCTTCATTTATACTTGGATGCGGGTAGTTAGGGAAAATTAAATCTTCATCCCTTGCTCCCATTTCCAATGCAGTAATTCCAGCTGAAATTAATTCTATTGCTCCGGAGCCTATCATGTGGATCCCCAGAAGAACTTGTTTTTTCCTGCAGCTGATCACTTTTATAAATCCATCTTTTGTCCCGCTCAATGTGCTGAATCCGTTGGCAGATAATGAGGATACACCAATTTCAATGTCATAGCCCATGTTAATGGCTTCCTGTTCCGTTAACCCCGCACTCGCAATAGGAGGCTGTGTATGTGCAGCAATCGGAATGAAGTGGAAATCTGATTCCGATTTAATTCCCGCAATTGCTTCAGCGGCTGTTTTTCCTTGTTTAATAGCTTTTACCGCAAGTGCAGGACCTTCTGTTACATCACCGACTGCGAAAATATGTTTCTGTGTTGTCCGGCTTTGACTGTCAACCTTTATGAACCCCGCTTCACATTGCTCCACCCCTATACGGGAGAGTCCCAGCTGGTCAGTGTTTGGCCGAATGGAAGATGAAACAAATATATGTGTGCCTGAAATGGTATCTCTTTTTCCTTTACTCTCAAAAGTTACTGTTAACATTCCTTCATTATGCTGCAGTCCCAATACATCCGAATTTCTTACAATGTCTATTTTTTTCTTTTTTAATATCCTCTTCAGTTCCCGGCAAATGGACTGATCAAAATCAAAATCCTCTCTCCCATCTTCGAGGATCAGAGTCACATTAGATCCCAAAGCCTGATAGGCCATACCTATTTCGAGAGCAATGTAATCACTGCCATAGATTAATAGTTTATCGGGTATTTCACTCAAATTTGAAATGGAATGCTGATCTAATACTAATTCACTTATTTCTTTGAACCAAAGAGGTTTTTCCGGTCTTCCGCCGGTCGCAATGATGGCATTCTGAAATCGGAAAACGTCAAATTGGTCTCCTTTTTCGATCCCAATCTTATCCTCTGACAGAAAAAAGGCTGAACCATTAAGAACTTCTATTTTATTAGCTTGACAGAGGGCTTCAATTCCTGCCCGGAGCTGCTTAATTTTCTTCTGCTTGTATTCCTGGAGCTTGTTTAAGTTTAATGAAATATTTCCTCCTTCAAGCCCCCAATTTTCCCCTTCCTGGAATGAAGTGAATTTTTCAGCAGACTGTGTGAGAATCTTGGAAGGTATGCAGCCTTTATTTAAACAGATCCCGCCAAGCTGATCCTGTTCAACTAATGTAACATTTCGCCCCAGCTGTGCAGCGCGGATTGCGGCATGATAGCCCCCGGGGCCGCCGCCGATTACGATGACATCACGCTCATGTGCCAGTTCTCCAACTACCATTTATACCATCTCCAGAACAAGCATTTTCGGATTTTTAATCAATTCAGCAAAGCGGTTTGTAAAGCGTACAGCTGTCGCCCCGTCTGCAACTCTATGATCAAAAGACATTGATATATTCATCATTGACCGAATGACAATCTGGTCATCATCGGTCACAACAGGCATCTTTTTTGTTTTATGGAAAGATACCAAAGCGGTTTGCGGATGCTGGATAATCGGAGTTGCTCCAAAGCTTCCGCCAAGAGGCCCTACATTGCTGATTGTAAATGTCCCCTCAGAAATTTCTTTAACAGAAAGCTTATTTTCCACTGCTTTTCCCGTAAGATTTTTCATTTCTGCATGAATTTCTCTAATCGTTTTATTTTCAACATGCTTTATGACCGGAACGATTAGACCTTCGTCCGTATCAACCGCAATACCGATATGATGTTCACCTGCCAAATGTATTTCTTCCTTTTCTTCATGCAGCACTGCATTGAACACAGGAAATTCCTTCAGGCAAATTGATAAAGCCTTCAGGAAAAAGGCTGTAGCAGATATATTTAGGTTTAGAAGCTTAAGATCTTTTCTGAAAGCAATCAGCTCGGTTACATCGATTTCTTCAAAGTGGGTACAATGGGGAATGGTAAAGAGTGATTGTGCCATTTTCCTTGCAATCTGCTTCCGTCTGCCCCTAAACGGAATGATCTCTTTCTCAGCAGAGGGGCTTTTTATATTTTCATTCAAAGTTGCTTGTTCCTGTTCATCATGGGCCGGCTTCGTCTGAAGAGAAGCTATGTATTGATAGATGTCTTCATCTAAAATACGGCCAGCAGGACCTGTTCCTCTGATTTTCTCAATATCAATGTCATTATCGCGCGCTATTTTTCTTGTGAATGGAGAAGCAAGAACCCGTTTTCCTTTGAATGCCACAAAAGAATGCTTTTGCTTCTGCGGCGAATGTGTGTAAACAGGAATAGAAACGGCATTCTCTTTTTCAGCGCCTTCCTCACCTGCCTCCTCTAAAATTAAAATGGTCGAACCCACTTTAACCGTATCGCCGGGCTGCACTGTAAATTCCTTAATAATGCCTGCTCTCGGGGCAGGTATTTCAGCAGTCATTTTATCAGTCTGTACTTCAACAAGCGGATCGTCTGCTTTGACTACATCCCCCTGCTTAACTAAAAAGCAATTAATATCTGCTTCCGTCATTCCTTCACCAATATCGTGCAGTTTCACCTCCACGGCTTCCCCTCCTAAAACTTCATTACTTTTTCTATTGCCTGCTGAATCCTTGCCGGAGTTGGCAGGTAATGGTCCTCAAAACCAAAGTATGGAACTGGCGCATCAAATCCAGTAACCCGTTCAACAGGTGCTTTCTGATATAAAAAGGATGTATCATTAATGATGGCAAGCACATCATTTCCCACTCCGCCGGTGGCATGAGCTTCATGGACAATAACTGTTCTCCCTGTTTTTTGCACAGATTCTGCAATCATGTCTTTATCCATTGGAAATAGGGTTCTTAAATCAATTACATCACAATGTACGTTATTTTCTTTCATCTGCTTTGCCGCTTTCAATGCCTCTGGCACCATCGCTCCCCACGTGATGACCGTTACATCGTCACCAACCATGAGCTTTTTGCCTTTTCCTATTTCAATCGTATACTTCCCTTCAGGCACTTCCTCTCTGGCCGAACGATAGCAGCGCATCGGCTCAAGAAACAGAACTGGATCCGGGTCTTCAATCGCAGCAATCAGCAGTCCTTTAGCGTCATAAGGGCTGGATGGGCAGACGACCTTGATGCCGGGCATGTGAGTGAAAATAGCTTCTGTTGAATCACAGTGAATTTCCGGAGCCCTTACACCTGCACCGTATGGAGCCCTTATAACCATTGGAACAGTAAAATGTCCCATTGTCCTCATCCGGAGCCTTGAAGCATGGGTCATAATTTGTTCATATGCGGGATAGATAAAGCCGAGAAACTGAATTTCGATCACCGGCAAAAATCCATTCACAGCCATACCAATCCCCGCTCCGACAAAACCGGCTTCACTTAAAGGCGTATCGATAACACGGCCTTCTCCATACTTAGCCTGAAGACCATCAGTTGCACGGAAAACTCCGCCGTTCCTGCCGATATCCTCGCCCAGCAGCAAAACCTGTTCGTTTTCATTCAGCATAGTATCTAAAGCAGCCGTAATGGCTTGCACTAATGTCATGGTTTTTGCTCCAACTGCTGTTTTCATTAACGGCCGCCTCCAATCAGCTTCAGATATTCTTCTTTTTGCTGCTTGATTTGCCATGTAGGCTCAGCAAAGACATAGTCAAAAATTACTGCAGGATCTGCAGGAGGAAAATCTTCCATATCAGCTACAGCTTTATCTATTTCAGCTGCTGCTTCCTCTTCTATTGCCTTTTGCCATTTCTCATCAAATATTCCTTCATTTTTCATCCAGCGCTCCAGCCTTAAAATAGGGTCAGTCTCCTGTCTTCTGCTATTGCTTTCCGATTGATCGCGGTATTTGGATGGGTCATCTGCTGTAGTGTGTGCACCATATCTCCATGTCACAGCTTCAATTAGTGTCGGCCCTTCACCTTTACGGGCCCGCTCTAAGGCTTTCAGTGTTTCAAAATAAACCATGAAAACATCATTCCCATCGATCCTGACTCCCGGAATATCATATGCAAGGGCTTTCTGGGCAATCGTTTTTGTATTCATCTGCTTCTCAAACGGAACAGAAATGGCGTATTGATTGTTCTGATTAAAGAAGACAACCGGAGCTTTAAATACGCTGGCGAAATTTAATCCTTCATGGAAATCTCCCTCTGAGGTGGCACCATCACCAAAATAAGCAATAGCAGCATTGGCAGTGCCTTTTTTCCTTTCTGCGAACGCAGCTCCTGCTGCATGAGGGATTTGTGTCGCAATCGGAATGCCTGGAGGGAAAATTTTCTTTCCGTCAGGCGGCACACACCCTTCATTTCTTCCGTTCCAAAACAACAGGATGTTTCGCAGTGAGTGGCCAAAGGTCATAGCTGCTCCGTGGTCGCGATAGGTAGGAAACATCCAATCGTTCTCCCCCAGCGCAACAGCAGTTCCGACCTGGGAAGCCTCCTGTCCTTCATAAGGAGCATATGTGCCTATCCTGCCCTGCCGCTGAAGTGAAATAGCTTTGCGGTCAAAAGTACGGATTCTAACCATATGTCTATAAAACTCTTTTACAAGCTTTTCAGTTACTTTTTCTATATCTTCGGAATTGATGATTGTTCCATTTTCGTCCATTATTCGCCTGATCGGAAAGTGATTTTCCATCTTCTCACCCTTTGGCTGGTAAATTATTTTAAGAACTTTTATACGGTACAAATATTGTTATCCAAGCAAAAAAATTAGGTTCTTACTGCCCACTTCGGGCGTTTCATATGGGAGAAAAAGCTGTTTCTGCGTGTGCGTGCTTCAATGCGGCTCTCGCAGAATTGGTTGGATGCTTCAACTGTTGTAATTCCATTTGCTTCAGCATGTTCGTAGATGTTCAGAAGAGAGTTATAAATAGCTTTCGTTTTGCGGAGTACCCTTTCTTTATTAGGTGTATATAATTCATCTGCAACCTGGATTAATCCCCCTGCATTTACAATATAATCGGGAGCGTATAAAATACCCTTATCTTTTAGGATTTGGCCATGGCGCATATCCATTAGCTGGTTATTGGCAGAGCCGACAATTGCTTTTACTTTGAGCAGGTCGATTGTGTCATCATTAATGATCCCGCCCATTGCACAAGGTACAAAAAAGTCTGCCTCGGCCTCATATATCTCTTTGCTGGATAAAACCTTCACACCTGCTCCAATTTCTTTCGCCTTGCTGAGGAGCTGGTCGATTGCCTGCTGGCTGATATCTGTCACAAATAAATCTGCCCCTTCCTCCAGCAGCCTTTCTGCGACTTTATATCCCACTTTGCCAAGTCCCTGAATGGCATAACTCTTGCCTGAAAGGTCGTCTGTTCCGCTCAGTGCTTTATTTGTTGCCTGCAGGCCGTAAATAACACCCTGCGCTGTTGGTACAGAAGAATCGCCGCTTCCCCCATAAACCTCATCAACCCCCACAATGCAATTCGTTTCCTTTAGGGCATGAACGAAATCCTCTGTAGAAGTACCCATGTCTGTTCCTGTATAGAAGCGTCCGTTCAATGATTCAACAAATTGGCCAAAGGCACGGAACAGCTCAGGTGTTTTATCTTTTAATGGATCCCCGATAATGACAGCCTTCCCGCCTCCGAAGTCACAATCACTAGCCGCACATTTATAGGTCATGCCTTTTGATAATCGGAGGACATCCTCAAGGGCATCATCAACGCTTTTATATGGAAACATGCGGCAGCCTCCCAATGCCGGCCCCAGCCTTGTGCTGTGGATAGCAATGATTGCCTTTAGTCCGGTAGATTCATCGTTGCAGAATACGACCTGTTCATGGTCTTTAATTTTTTGAAACATATCTGTCATTACATTCTCCCCTTTATATATATGGTAGCGCTTACAATATAATTAAATTAAAATCCCTTTTATGTGGCTCTGATACTGCTATTCTTTTAATCTTTCTTTAACAACTGTGCAATCCTGCTTTTCTTCAGAATCACCTGTCTGACTTCACCTTCGCCAGCAAGGTTTTCTCCATTATGGACGGTTACAGTTGAGTAAACTGAATTTCCTTCCAGCTTGGATACGGTAGCTGTTATAACAATGGAGGATCCTTCAGGTGACGGAGATAAATGCCTGGCAGAAACAGCTCCACCCATCCCTTCTTCTTCCTCATCCAAATAGGGGGTGATCAGGAGTCGGGAGGCCCACTCCATGTGATAGATCATGGTTACAGTGGAATAGACAGGATGAATGACCTCTCCTTCAAATTGTGCGAACATTTCAGGTGAGACCACTGCACGGATAACTGCCTGGTTTCCAATTTGCAGCCCAGGTTTCATAACACCCCTCCCTTTTTGATTATAAATATGTATGACGTTTATTTAACGATATGATACCATTACGTTAAATGAATAGTCAATAAATTGTAAAAACTTTAAAAATTCTTTTGATTTGATCCATGTAAAAAGGATTAACCGGCAAATTGGCTAATCCTTTTTATTATTCTAAGAAAGCAGTGCACGGTCACTTGCCATTTTTGTTCCGCGGATTCGCTGAAATTCATTCAACAGCTGTTCAATTGTCAGATGCTGTTTCTGTCCATCATCTACTTCAAGTATAATCTGGCCTTTATCCATCATAATCAGTCTGTTTCCTAAATCCAGCGCCTGCTGCATATTATGAGTGACCATTAAGGTTGTTAAATTATACTTTTGAACAATTTCTTTTGTGAGATTTGTAATAAGCTCTGCACGTGCCGGGTCAAGGGCAGCTGTATGTTCATCCAGCAAAAGTATGGAAGGCTCTGTGAAGGTTGCCATTAATAATGAAAGTGCCTGCCGTTCTCCTCCCGATAATAAACCGACCTTAGCATTTAAACGGTTTTCAAGGCCAAGATGAAGGCTTTCAAGAACTTCACGGAAATAGTCTCTGCGCTTTTTCGTCACACCTTTTCGTAATGTTCTTGTTTTATTCCTTGAAAACGCCATGGCCAGATTTTCTTCAATAGTCATGGACGGGGCAGTGCCAGCCATCGGATCCTGAAAAACCCTGCCTATAAGCTTTGCCCGGTTATATTCCGACATGCCTGTGACATTTTGACTATCGATAAACACAGACCCAACATCAGGTATCATGACGCCCGAAATAATATTCATTAAAGTGGATTTCCCTGCCCCATTACTTCCGATGACTGTGACAAAGTCTCCCTCATTCAATGTTAGATTGATCGTATCAAGTGCAATCTTTTCATCTGGTGTCCCTTCATTGAAGACTTTATGAATCTGATTTAATTGCAGCACCAGTCTCACCCTTTCTGCCTGAAGGCAATTCACTTATGTTCATGCTTCCTGCCAGTCTTTTAGCTTTCCGTTTCTTCTCCTTCGTGCGGTCAATAATCTTCGGCATTATTAATGCAAGGATGACGATAGTTGCTGTAATCAGCTTCATATCACCCGGCTCAAGAAACTCTACCCTTAGCGCCATAGTAACCACGATACGATAGATAATTGCTCCGCCAATGACCGCTAAAGTCGTTCTGGCAATTGTTTTTGTTCCAAACAAGGCTTCACCAATAATAACTGAAGCCAGTCCGATAATAATCATTCCAATACCCATACCAACATCGGCGAATCCGCCCTGCTGGGCAATCAGTGCCCCTGAGAATGCAACCATTGCATTGGAAAGGCCCAGCCCCAAAATCACCATCATGTTGGTATTGGCAGAAAGACTGCGGATCATCCTCTTGTTGTCACCAGTAGCCCTTAAAGCTAAACCAATCTCAGTCTGAAGAAAGCGATCTGTCAAAAATTTTATAGCCAATGTGACAACCAGCATAAAGAGAATAATTCCCCATGTTCTCGGGAGGCTGTCGCCCAGCCCTACCATGGACAAAATAGAATTGAAAAAAGAATCGATTCCTGTTTTATCCCAAAAATCTCTTACATGTGTAATGGCTGTTTCTGTGTTCAGGAGAGGAACATTTGATTTACCCATGATACGAAGATTTATCGAATACAGGGCTATCATCATCAGGATTCCAGATAACAGAGCATTAATTTTTCCAAAAGTATGAATAATACCCGTTAGGCAGCCGGCAATAAAACCAGCAAATAATGCAGTGACCGTAGCAAGAAAAGGATTAGCCCCGCTGACAATCATGGTTGCAGCTACAGCTGCTCCAGTCACAAAGCTTCCATCGACCGTTAAATCCGGGAAGTCCAGGACCCTGAACGAAAGATATACTCCAAGTGCCATAATTGCGTAGATAATACCTGACTCGAATGCACCGAATATCGCTGTAAACACTAAGAATCACACCCTTTATTTTGTTTTAGCTTAAAAAGCAGCCGGCCGGATATTTGCATTTCCAGCCGGCTGATTTTCCTACTCTTCATGGAACTCTGCGAAATCAGCCCATTCCTCTTTTACTTCCAGTCCCTGTGCTTCAGCTGCTTTTTTATTGATGACCAGCTTTAGGCTTCCAGGAAGCTCAACCGGAATTTCAGAAGGCTTTTTGTTTCCTTTTAAGATCTCAGCTGCCATTTTGCCTGTCTGGTAACCAAGATCAAAGTAGTTGAATCCGCTGGCTGCTATAGCTCCGCGTTTCATGGAATCAAGCTCACCGACGAATAAAGGAATTTTTTTGCTGTCAGCGACAGAGATAACCGATTCCAAAGCCGATACAACTGTATTATCCGTAGGGATATAGATGGCATCCACCCTTCCAACAAGGGAGTCGGCAGCCTGTTTTACTTCTGCAGAGGTTGAAACAGAGGCTTCAACAATCTTGGCTCCTTTTGGTTCTGCAAGATCTTTCACCTGTTTAACCTGAACCTCGGAATTTTGCTCTCCGGAATTGTAGATGATGCCAATATTATTAACACCCGCTTCATCAATCATAAAATCAATCGTTTTTGATGTTCCTTCCGGGTGGTTATCTGTTGTGCCTGTAATATTGTCTCCAGGCTGATCAAATGATTCAACAAGACCGGCCCCAACAGGATCTGTAACAGATGTAAAGAGAATTGGAATATCTTTAGTCGCATTAAGAGCACTAACAGCACTTGGAGTAGCATTTGCAAAAATCATATCTACTTTATCGCCGACAAAATTATTAGCAATCGTCTGGGTATTGTTCATATCCGCCTGAGCATTCTGGAAATCAAATTTTACATTATCCCCTTCTTTAAATCCCTCATCTTCCAAAGCTTTTTTAAATCCCTCTGTCGCTGCATCCAAGGAAGGATGCTCGACAAATTGTGTAATACCAATTGTGTACTGCTTCTTTTCATTACCTTCTGAAGAAGAACCACTGGATTTCTCCTGTCCGCAGCCGCTCAAAACAAGCATGCCTGCAGCCATTAATAAAGAAAAAGCTTTCAACGATTTTTTCATTATATGACCCCCTATACTACTTTATTTAACTATCAGCTTGCTGATAGCTTACACACCTTATGTATACGCTTACATGTTGAAGCAAATAAATGGTATTTACCATTTATATGATATTTACTTTAGATATCGTAAATACAACGTTATATTATCACCCAGAACCCGAGAGTGTCAATAATATTCGAAAAATTTGATATATTTTAATAAATGATCTGTATAAAAAAGCAAGCAGGTGTTTAAAACCTGCTTGCTAGTTTAATAGCTTATTAGCCTTTTGGAGCTGAAGATCAGCATCCTCTATCATCTTATCCAAGAGCTCCTTTACGCTCGGCAGATCGGAAATCAGGCCGGCTATCTGGCCGCTGTTCATAAAACCTTCGTCACCGTTTCCATTTATCGCTCCAATTTTATGATAGTCTTCAGAAGTGAGTTTATTAAACTCATCAATAGAAATCCCTTGTTTTTCGTAACCTAATAATTTATTGGCATAACCGGTGGAAAGAACTCTTCGAATTCTGCCTACTGTACGCCCCACTATAAGGGTTTCATGATCAGATGCTTCAATGATTTTCTTTTTATATTCCGGATGAAATGGCGCTTCTTTGGTTGCTATGAATCTGGTGCCCATTTGAACACCGCTCGCCCCCAGTGCAAGCATGGCAGCAAGCCCTTTGCCATCGCCGATTCCTCCTGCTGCCACTACCGGGACTGCGACATTGCCTATTATTTGAGGAATCAATACGAGTGTAGTCGTTTCAAGAGCACTATTGATTCCAGCTGCCTCATACCCTTCCGCCGCAATGATATCAGCTCCTGCTGCCTCTGCTTTCATCGCCTGTCTTACGGAAGCAGCAACAGTTATGACCTTCACCCCATTCTCATGAAGCTTTGGAATAAAAGGAGCAGGGTTTCCGGCCGAAAGGGAAACTGCAGGAACCTTATGCTTAATGACAAGAGAAAGAATTTCCTTTACATATGGGGAGACACTTAATGCAACGTTAACAGCAAATGGCTTATCTGTTAAACTCTTAGTTTCCTCAATTATTCTTTCAACATCCTCAGGAATCATTGTTCCTGCTCCAATCGTGCCCAGCCCGCCGGCTTCCGAAACGGCCGCTGTTAAAATGGCATTGCTTATATTCCCCATGCCGCCCTGAATAATTGGATATTTAATATTTAATATGTCTGTTAATCTATTCAATAAAATTCCTCCTTCGTTAAAATAATGTTATACTAATTTTAATAGTTTGACAATTGAAGAAATACAAAAAAAGAGCCATCCTGCTTCCTTTGCAGAAGAATGGCTCATTTTTTACTCAACCATGTAAGGGTGATTTAATGCGTCATAATCAGCATCTCTGTTTTTCAGTTCATTTCCTTCTTTAAAAACACTTTCAAAGAATCTGGATGCGGGTTCTGCCAGCTCTTTATAATATTCACTGAATAACGCAGCAGCATGACTGCCCAGCCACTTATCAGGCAGAAGCTCTTCAGGCAGGCCAGGGTCCACAAATAGGAACTTCCGGTATTCATGCACAAGCTTCGTTCTTTCTACGAAACATTCTGCATCAGTCATATTTCCCTTCAGAATCTTATTTCTATCAATTATATATTTCTGGCTGTATTGAGAAATAAACTCCTGGTATTTTTCATTAATTTCTGTCAGGTTCCAGCTTTTTTCTACAATTTCGATATTTTTATGCGGACCTGCATAACGGGCAATAAAGAAATCCACATAGTTGGCAATATCATATTTCTCAATCAAATCAAATACTTGTTTCTCGAGATTATTAGCAGAGATCCAGCAGCTGCTGGACATGGATCCAAAACCGCTCCATACAAGCTCCTTGCGCAATTCATCCCTCACATTGCGTATTTCCTCCGGGATGGTATACATAAGGATGCGCCACTCGCCATCCCACTCCTCAGGCTTTAATTTAAAAATACGCTTAGCCGCTTCCTCAATCCTTTTCTGGCCTCTTGGCGTTAATGAATAATAGCTTTTATTGCCGATCTTTTCTGCTCTTACCCAGCCCTGCTTATTCATTCTTGAAATAGCCGCTCTGACGGACTGGTCATTATGCCCGAATTCACTTAAAAGCTTTATAAGACTGCCGATCCAAATTTTGCTTCCGTAATGTGTAATATAATCACCATAAAGTGTGAAAATCATTGATCGTGTATTCAACTTGCCTTCATCCTCATTTCATCATGTCGGTTGAACGGATAATTTTCGTTATATATTATTGTACTAAAATTAGGCAGTTTTGAAAATACTTTTTCGGCATACTAAATAATTACCTTCCTGCTTCCACGCTAAAATCGTTAAGAGCTTTAAAAACCATAGAGTATAATGCCTCTATGGTCAGCGCTCAACAATTGTTGATATCCCCTGCCCGACACCCACACACATCGTTGCCAGGCCGTATTTAGAATTCCTGCGCTTCATCTCATGCAATAAAGTTGTCAGGATACGGGCGCCGCTCGCCCCAAGCGGATGGCCAAATGCAATCGCTCCCCCATTCACGTTTACCCGCTCCGGATCTGCGCCCAGTTCTTTGATGCAGGCGAGGGATTGTGAAGCAAACGCTTCATTTAATTCAGTTAAATCAATATCACTCATGGCAAGTCCCGCCCTCTTTAAGGCTTTCTGAGTGGAATAAACAGGACCTGCTCCCATAATCGACGGCTCAAGTCCTGCTGCTGCGGAAACAACGTAAGTCCCGAGAGGCTTTAATCCCAGTTCACGGGCCTTTTCTTCAGACATCAGCAGCAATGCAGAGGCACCGTCGTTAACCCCTGAAGCATTGCCCGCCGTAACAGTTCCCCCCTGGAAGATGGGCTTTAAACTTGAGAGCTTTTCATAAGTTGTTTCCGGACGGGGATGCTCATCTTGTGAAATCGTGATTTCCTTCCCTTTTTTATCCATGTATGCAACAGGAATGATTTCATCGTCAAATAGCCCGTTTTCAATAGCTGATTTCGCCCTCTTCTGGCTTTCAAGTGCAAACTGGTCCTGTTCTTCTCGGGATATGCCATATTTCTCTGCAACATTTTCTGCCGTCTTAGGCATGCTTTCAGCACCATACATATTCTCAAGCCTGCTGTTTGTAAATCGCCAGCCGATGGTTGTATCATACATTTCCATATTCCCTCTTGGAAACTCGCTGCTTGGCTTTGCCATGACAAATGGTGCACGGGTCATGCTTTCGGTGCCTCCAGCAATAAAAATATCTCCTTCTCCTGCTAAAATAGCACGTGCAGCATAATTTACAGCATCTAAACCAGATCCGCAAAGCCGGTTAACCGTTGAAGCAGCCACTTCGACAGGCAAACCGGCGAGCAACGCTGCCATCCTGGCGACATTGCGATTATCTTCTCCTGCCTGATTTGCATTTCCCATTATGACCTCTTCAATTTCTGCAGGGTCCACTACGGGGTTTCTATCCAGCAGGGCCTTAATAACGATGGCTCCCAAATCATCGGGACGGATATCCTTTAACCCGCCTTTATATCTTCCAATCGGAGTTCGGACGGCATCAACGATTACTGCTTTTCTCATTGCCTGACTTCCTCTCTGGCAGTGTAATCATAAACACCTCTGCCCGTTTTACGACCAAGCCTGCCAGCTTTCACATACTGTTCAAGCAGCGGTGCCGGCCGGTATTTTTCCCCCAGCTTGCTGTGAAGGTATTTTAAATTATTCAGGCGTGTATCGAGGCCGACAAGGTCGCCCAGTTCGAAAGGGCCCATGGGATAGTTCAGACCAAGCTTAATGGCTTTATCAATTTCTTCGGGAGTACCGAGACCTTCCTGGAGCATATAAAATGCCTCATTTCCCACGAGCGCGCTGATCCTGCTCGTCACAAAGCCCGGAAACTCATTTATGACGACTGTCTCTTTTCCCATTTGCTCGGCAGCATGTTTTATTAACTGTGCTGTTTCTTCGCTCGTTTCAAGCCCTTTAATAATTTCTACAAGCGGCATTTTATGGACCGGGTTAAAGAAATGCATGGCAATCACTTTGTCCGGACGATTGGTAAAGGACCCAATCTCAGTTGGACTCATGGTAGAAGTGTTTGTTGCAAAACAGCAATGCTCTGAAGCGTGCTGATCGATCACTTCAAAAATATTTTTCTTTATATCCATCACTTCAGGGACTGCTTCAATAACAAGATCTGCTTCACTTACATGCTGTGCAAGACTTACAGAATAGTTAAGCCGGTTCTTGCTTTCTTCCATATCAGCGGCAGTAATTTTCTTCCTCGCGAATCCTTTTTCAAAGATGCTGTCAATCTCTTTTTCCGCACGGATTAATTGCTCCTGGCTGATATCTACAAGGGTTGTTTGGAAGCCCCCGACTGCACTTACATACGCAATCCCGCGCCCCATGACACCTGAACCAATCACGACAATATTTTTCAAGGCATAATCCCCCTTTCAGTTTAAAAAAAGACGAGCACCCGATACGAGATGCTCGCAAACCATATAACGGGCAAATATTCTAAAAGTAATTCTAAGTTTTATAGTTTTACAAAGGCTATTTCCCTTGAAACACAGGCTTCCGCTTTTGCATAAATGCGGCGACACCCTCTTTATGGTCAAGAGTTAGGCCAGCAATCCGCTGGCCCTGTGCATCCCGCTCCAGACTTTCTTCCAGAGTGGATTCCCAGCTCGCTTTCAGATTCTTCTTGATTACGGCAATGGCCGCTGTCGGCATATTGGCAACCTTTTCTGCAAAAGCAGTTAATTCAGCCTGCCATTGCTCCATAGGAATTACTTTAGTAGCAAGGCCCAGCTTTTTGGCTTCCTCTGCATTAATTTTTTCACCAAGCACAGCAAGCTCCATAGCTTTGGCATGACCGATCAGTTTTGGCAGAAAGTATAGATTGCCCGCATCAGGCACCAGCCCAACATGAATAAAAGCTTCTAAAAAACTGGCTTTTTCAGACAGGAGCCTGAAATCGCAGGCTAACGCAAGACTCATTCCGGCACCTGCTGCCACCCCATTAACAGCCGCGATAATAGGTTTCTCGCATCTATGAATCTCCATCACCATTGGATTATAGAACTGCCGAAGAACCTCACCATGATCCATGTCCTCATTTACACCCTGAAGATCCTGGCCGGAGCAGAATGCACGTCCTTCACCTGTAATGACAAGACATCTGACTTCTTTATCTCTGCTTGCCTGTTTTACGGAATGCTGAACCTCTTTATTCAGCTGTTCGGTGAACGCATTCAGCTTATCCGGCCGGTTTAAGGTAATCCATGCTACACCGTTTCCGACCTCGTATTTAACAGTTTCAAACATTCGCTATGTACACCTCCTCTACTTTCCTTTAAAATGAGGCTTGCGTTTTTCAATAAAGGCATTCATTCCTTCTTTTTGGTCTTCTGTCGAGAATAATAGGTAAAAATTCTTTCTTTCGAATTCCATTCCTTCATTTAAAGGAGTGTCAACTGCCTTTAGGACCGCTTCTTTTATGAGGCGTATGGCGATTGGCGCCTGGCTGGAAATATGCTCAGCCGCTTTCATTGTTTCTTCCAGCAGAAGCTCTTCTGCTATAAGCTGGTTGACGATGCCGTGGTGAAGCGCTTCCCTCGCCGAGATTCTTTTGCCGGTAAATAGCCATTCCATTGCTTTCGTTTTTCCGACAAGCTTAGTAAGCCTTTGCGTGCCGCCTGCACCAGGCATAACGCCAAGGTTCACCTCCGGAAACCCAAATTCCGCATTATCCGCCGCATAAAGCAAATCACAGCATAACGCTAGCTCAAAGCCTCCGCCAAGGGCAAAGCCCTGCACCGCTCCGATAATCGGTTTCTTGATCATGGCCAGCCGATCCCAATCTTTAAATTGATTGCGAAGCTCAAAATCGATCGCATGATCATTTGCCATTTCATCAATGTCTGCCCCGGCTGCAAAGGCTCTTCCATTGCCGCTTAATACGATGGCCTTGACGGTTGAGTCTGCCTCAAAGCCCTCCATTGCAGCAAGAATCTCTGAAACCATCGTGCGATTAATAGCATTTAGAACCTTGGGCCGGTTCAAAGCGATTAAACCAAGTTTTCCTTGCTGTGAAACTTCAATGGTTTCATAGCTTTTACTCATCTGCTTCCTCACCGATCATAAGTGTGATAATATCACCTGCAAATTTCATGGCGTCTTTGCCTGATGCCTTGCCTTCGTCTGTTCTCATGGCTTCCTGCAATGCTTCATGGCTGTCATAGTACATTTCGCACATCAAATAGTACTTCCCTTCGCCTCCCATAGGGCTGCCCACAATTTTTGTAACTTCCATTTTTCGGAGACCCGGAATTTTGGCTGTAAGGGGCGCGTGTGTGTTAAAATAATGATCATCAAATGCCTCCTTATTTTCAGGATGCTTATAAAGAGCGATTAATTTTACCATTTGTCAACTTCCTCTCAATTTTTAATAGTTTTACGTACTGGATTTTATTTTTTAAAGATATCTGCTACATCATAGTCGATACTGGTTTCATAGCTTCAAAAGGGTTCTTGCAGGATTTGCAGTATAAGATGCTGCGGCAGGCTGTGGGGCCAAAAAGGTTATCCAACGTCGTGTATGCGGACCCGCAAAAAGGACAATCCACATGCCATTCGCCCGTTCCACTCATGAATTTTGGAGGTGGCGCGATTCCGAATTCCTTTAGCTTTATCCTGCCTGTCTCTGTTACCCGGTCAGACGTCCATGGCGGATGATAGATAAACTGGACTTCTATTTTTTCAAAAATCCCTGCTTTCCCCAGCTCGCCTTCAACGTTTTTTTGAATAATATCCAGGGCAGGGCATCCCATAAAAGTAGGCAGCAGTTTAACCAAAACTGACTGACCCTCCACCTTAATCTGTTCTACCATTCCTAAATCAACGATTGAAATGGTATCTATTTCAGGGTCTTTAACATTATGAAGCGCTTCTAACGCGGTTTTTAGCAATATTTGATCCTGCTCCATTTACATCACCCTTTAAAAAACTTACCAGCTTGCAGCTGGATTTATGTTATACACCTCGCTCAAAGTGGATAAAGCGTCATCAAGGTCGGCAGTATGCTCTCCTATACGTCCGTTTCCAGTCTTCATAGCCAGGTCTGCTTCTGAGACTGCCAGTTTGACAGATTCAAAAACAGGCTTCATGATAAACAGCCAGCGCTGCTTTAAAACTTCTTCCTTTTCAATGAGGCCATGTTCAGCCTTTTCTTTTGCCAGGGGTCCCAAATTCAGGACTCCTTCGAAATCCGCTAATACCCTTCCAATGGCCGCTTCCATTCTCGTTCTGGCTTCCCCGCCAGCCTGCATCAGCTGTATAAACCATGTTTTCCAGTGAAGAAGGTGGTAATAAAGCTCCATATTGACCTTTAATGCCACTTCGGCTAAAGGCTGATAAGAAGAGTTTTTCAGAGAATCCATTCTGATTTTTTTCGCTTGTGTATAAAAATAATTTCTTACAACCGCAAATGCCCAGTCATATTGTGCCGAAGACAAATAATGACCTGGTCCATTTACCAATTCCAAAAGGACAGCATTTCTCCTTTCAGATGTTTTTCTCGCATGAGCAAGACTGTCTACATTGCCTTCCCCGAGATCAGCCAGCAGCTGATAAAACATGGCCGCATGGCCCATGGTATCCTGGCTGATGGATGAAAAGGCGACATCCTCCTCTATGTGAGGGGCCAGGCCAAGCCACTCTGATCCCCGGTAGGCAAGAATGAAATCATCGTCAGCCAGCTGATACAATAATGATGTCAATGGCGGCTTAATCTTAGCGTCGATAGGCATATTTCCTGCTGGCTCAGTCACCTTTCTTCATCCCTCCCCATGAAAGAATTTCCTTTTCATCAAGCATTTCCTGCTCATAGTGGCGCCACTTTTTCTTCAGATAGCCATATCCTTTTGTCGTGCGGTATTCTTTGTTGTCCAGACGCTGAAGTGATTGCTTTTCTTCCGGAGTCATCTTCCGGATATCAGAGCGTTTGACGACCCAGATATCAGCGGCCGGCTCTCTCCTCATAAAATTTTCCTGCGCCATGACGAGTGCAAGCTCCCGATTTGGCGCCAGCAGGGAAAATTGATATTGCAGAGGCGAGGTATCTGTTCTTTGACTAAAAACTTCATATTCCTGATAAAATCCTTCGTTACCCAAAGGTACCCCTCCCATCTGAACGGTTTAGTTTGCAGTATTGAGAGCTTCACGCACCCATTTGTTAGTATCATAAGCTGTGCGCCGGAGGCCGAGCCGCTCCTGAGATTTTGGCCCATTATTTTTAATAATGTCCTTGAACCTATTCCAATCAGGCTGCTTATAAACCCAAAGCTCCCGCTCCTGATCGAAATGCATCGTCTCGTCTGGCAGAGTGAGGCCAAGCGAGAGAACTCGGGGAATATATTTTGTAAAAAAGTCCTGTCTTAAGTCTTCGTTCGTCTTTGTCCGAATTCTGTATTTTATCGTTGTGTCCTGTTTGGAAGTGCCTGTTGTAGAAGCATCACCCGGGCCAAAGAACATTAACAGCGCTTCCCACCATCGGTTAACCGCATCCTGAACCATCGCTCTTTGCTCGTCGGTTCCTTCAGCCAGGGCCATAATTATGGCTTCACCATGCTGGGCATGAAAAACCTCCTCCGCGCAAATTCTCTTAAGTGCTCTTGCATAAGGTCCATAAGAGGCGTTAAGCATATTGGTCTGGGTAATGATCGCTGCACCGTCAACCAGCCAGCCAATCAGACCGGCATCCCCCCATGTTGGTGCTTCCATATGAAAGACATTATGGAATTTTAGTCTGCCGCTGAATAAATCCTGCATAATATCTTCACGGGTTTTGCCGAGGGGCTTCATTAAATCCTCCGCAACACGAAGCAGCAGCTGACCATGTCCCATCTCATCCTGCACCTTTGCCATGATGCCCAGCTTGCGTTTTAATGAAGGAGCTTTCGGCACCCATTCCTTTTCAGGAAGTGCTCCCATAATTTCACTGATACCATGCATTGAAATTAATTTGATTAATGTCATTCGATAATCTTCCGGCATCCAATCATCCGCTTCAATTTTTTCTCCTGCATTAATGCGTTTCATGAACTGCTCATATTTTTGTTCTTCCGTCATTTCTTGAAAGAAAAGAGCTTCTGACATGTGTTTCACCCCCAGTGAGTTTAAAATAATTCATTCAGGTTACTGCATTTCCCACTGCCGGGCTTACAATCCTGACAGCTTTCCCTTCCGATCTCGGCAGCGTTTTGGGCGGATGGAGAACAAGTCTGATGGTAATAAAGCAGTTTTGTTTCAATGCTTCCTGAATCTTCTTTTTTACGAATTCCGCTTCTCCCATATCCCTATAAAACTCTTCGCTCCATTCAGCATGAAGCTCTAAAACTTTTAAGCTTCCCTTTCTATGCACATGGATTTGATAATGGGGGGCAAGCTCAGGCACTTGAAGAATACACCGTTCAATTTCGGACGGAAAGACGTTTACACCATTAACATTGAGCATATCGTCAATGCGTCCTTTCACACGGCTCATGCGGATCGTGGTTCTTCCGCAAGCACATTTCTCTTTTGAAAGGGAGGCGATGTCCCCAGTCCGATAGCGGATGACAGGAAAAGCTTCCTTCGTTAAACTGGTAAAAACAAGCTCACCTTCTTCTCCGTTTGGAAGCGGTGTCATTTTTATTGGATCGATCGCCTCTGCAAAAAAGTGATCCTCTGCAATGTGCAGCCCATCCTGAGCTTCATGGCATTCCATAGCTATGCCCGGTCCCAGCACTTCACTCAGCCCATAAATATCACATGCTTTAATCCCAAGCTTAGCTTCAAGTGCTTTCCGCATTTCTTCAGACCAGGGTTCAGCCCCAAATATCCCAAATTTTAATGATGTACTTGCCGGGTCGATTCCCCGCTCCTCCATCTTCTCTGCTAAATTGAGAACATATGAAGGAGTTCCGCAAATAACCTCCGGCTTAAAGTCCTGAATCAGCATAATTTGTCTCTCTGTGTTTCCTCCAGAAACAGGTACGGTTGCCATGCCAAGCTGTTCGCTGCCATAATGCAGGCCCAATCCGCCAGTAAACAGCCCGTACCCATAAGCATTATGCAATATCTGACCAGGTTCCCCTCCTCCTATGGAGATTGCCCTAGCTATCAGATTGCTCCACATTTCGATGTCATTCCGGGTGTAGCCCACTACAGTCGGCTTTCCGCTCGTTCCTGATGAAGCGTGCAGACGCACAATTTCTTTTTTATCCACAGCAAAAAGCCCGAATGGGTAATGTTCCCGCAAATCTGCTTTCACAGTGAAGGGCAGCTTTTGAATATCATCCAGGCTGGTAACGTCTTGAGGTGCAATATTACTTTCCAAAAACTTTTTCCGGTAAAAAGGCACATGGTTATATACTCTCTCCACTGTCTGCCTGAGCCGGTCCAGCTGCAATTCCTCTATAATATCGCGGCTTTCCGTTTCAATATCATGCAGAATCAAGACATGACCTCCCAGAATATTAGGATAATAATTTAATATAACGTTTATATATCGTTAGATAAAATAAGTGTTATATATTTAACACAAAGATACCGTGTAAACAGGAAAAAGTCAACTTATTTTCTGAAAATTTACTTTTTTATTTTAAAGTTTATAAAAAGACCTAGCCCATATAATGGAGGGCTAGGTTAAATTTCTCAGGACCATTCTTTTAACTTATTGACTATGTTATTTTTCCATTTAGAAATTAAAGGCTCTTCACCTTTTGCTGTTTTCTGTTTCTGCCATTCATTATAGCTTGCTGCAGAAATGAGAATAGAGCCTGCGATTAAAAGGTATGCCCACCAAGGGAGGTTCCCCCAATACGGTCTGGTTTGAAGCAGTACATTCAGGAGCAGAACCCCGGAACCTACAAAGAAATAAGACTTCATCCTCCAAAAAGTGCCGGCCAGCATCGAGGTTAGCGAGAGCGTACCGACTATAAGTGCATCATAAACCGTATTACTTGTAAGGCCATCCTGCACAAGCAGCAAGGATACTGCTATGAGAACTCCCCACTGAATTTTACTGGTCAGCTTTGAGTACTGCCCCTTCAGGACTTTCCTGACAAAAATAATCAGGATGATCCAAGGGAGAACATATGCCTCTCTAATAAAAAGATCCGGTATTTCAATATTCCTTAATACACTATAATATGGCTCCAGTAATACTGCTCCTGCCAGCAATTCAGGGAGCCTATAGTATTTAGATGCCACTCTGCTCCTCTGAAAAAATAAAAATGCGCTGATCAGGAGTCCAGGGAGAACTTCCGCCCATAGGGAAACCGCCGGAAAAAGATAAGCGGTAAGAAAAAATAGCAGGGAAATAATGGTGTAGCTATCAGCTTTTTTGCCCATGAAAATTTTGGCATATACCATTTTGCCGGTGAAAACCGCAGCCATGCCGAAGCCAGCGGAAATCACAATTTTCATATCTGGAGCAATACCGTTAATGAATAAGAATTTAAGTACTGCTGCATACAGTAAAAACAATGGAATAGCACCTAATATATCAAGCTTGGTTCTATGCATATATAAGATTAACCCTGCTGCATAGATAATAGATACGATAAACGGGAGAACTCCAAAGGGATATGACGCCAGAAAAGCCAATAACCCAATCACAGACCAGGGTATAAAAAAGTAAACACTCCTCTGTTTATCCTGAGTTTTACCAGTCATCCAGAATAAGAGTACGGCACAGCTGACTGATAATATAGCATACTCACTATAGTTCTCCTCCCAAATATGCTCCATACCTGTCAAAATCACCATAAACAAAGTCATAAATGAGCTGTAGAGGAATATCTTTACTTTCCACTCATTAGCAGAAACCTTGAAACTGATCCAATAGACTGCCAGGGTGGCTATAAATGGCCAGATACTATCTTCCCTGTAAAGGAAAAATGTTAGAATCATGGCAAAAGGCATGAAGATATGGCCAATCCAGCTGAACCCTCTTGCCAGGACAACGTCTATTTTAGAAATATAAAAAGCCGCACCAAGCAGGATCCATGCCCCTAGCGGAAATTGAACCCAATTAAAAAATGTAAAGTTAAATGGTAAACCAATCAAAATCATAAAGTAAGTAAAAAGTGAAATCGATGCTGTCACAAACGGAATCCAGCTTTGCTTATGGAATTGATATAGGGCAAGGTACATTATTATACCGCCTATAAATACTGCAGGTCTCATCCAAACTTCATTGATCGTCAAAGCAGCGGCTGTAAACAGTGAGATTGTATAAAATCCCAGTGAAATTAAAAACACGTTTTTGGCTTGAGTTTTGTGCCCTTTCTTAGAAAGGATGACATACAGGATAAGGAGGGCTATACTTGCCATTACGGTATTCATGGCCATACCCAGCTCATTCTGATAAAAGCTTGAGTAACTTCGCAGATGTTCACCATAAAACATAAAGGCATACCCGATTGACAATGGAATAGCCCAGGGAATCGTTTCTGTATAAAAAATCCGATTTTCAGCCTTATTCATGAGGTACAGCACAAAGCTGAAGATTAATAGCACGGTGCCTGCAGCAAGCCAATCAAGAAGTCCTGCAGCTATCACAGCCGAAAACAGCATAATACTGACAGCCACATCGCGTGAGCTTGATTCCACGACTTTAATTAGCGGATATTTAAGCAGATACCCGAAACTGATAAAAAGCGCAAAGCCAATGAAGAAAACAGGTAAAGATAGATTGTTGAACGGGATGGCTTTATCCAGCATAAGAACTGCTTGGAATAGGGCAGAAGCTAAAAATACAGGTGCCAGGTAAGCAAACAGCCTGTTTCCCATAATATTTGCCAAATATATAAACTGCCCCGCGAGTATTGTATAAGCCAGCAGCAGTGATACAGAGGGTTCCCCGGCCGTTATCAGGATTCCTTCGATTGAAATATAAAGAAAAGCAAGTATCGAAACTCCTGCACTGGTCAGTCTGAAAATCTTCTCCCAGGAATATTGCTTATCCATTACCATAGGAACAAACAGAAAACCAATTCCTGCAAGCGCATAGAAAACCGGGCCAGCTGCATTTAACATACTGTTTTCAATCAGCTGATAGGCACCATAGACAATCAGTAAGCTGAAGACGAAATGAAACTCCTTCCTGCCTGTTACATACACCATTGATAAATAAACTGCTGCAGTCAGCAGGATATTCGCACTGTAAAAAACATGGCTATTGAAAAAGATAAGCATCAATAAAGTAGAGATCACTAAATTGATTTGAGCAAAGTAAACCATTTCTCTTGTAAATAATTTAAGGAAAGTATGCTTTTTTATGCGATGAAAGGCTGCAGACAGAAGAGCATTAAAAATCATTAAACCTAGATAAAAACTGTCATTTTCAAGGCTGAATGCTGCCAGGATATAACCTGCACATGCAGTCAGGGCAATAAAAGCAAACCAGACAAAAAGACGGGAATTCAGTTTCTTAGCAAATATACTGTATATTGGAAAGATCAATAAGCTGCCAGCCGCTCCAAGTATATAGCGTCCTTCCCCATAAAAGGAAAGATATGGGCCAAGCAGTTCAAACCAGCCGACAGACAAAATGAATATTGGCAAAAATAAACTCCCAAGAACAATGAAAGCAAACGATGTTCTTTCAATTTTCAGCAGCTTTCCGGAAATAAACGCAAAGCCATAGAAAAGAAGGGAAACCACTGCAATGGATGCACTTCTCATAAAATTCGACATTGTCGCCCAGTTGCTTGTTGCAACAAAAAGTCCGCCGATCAGGAGCAGGATGACTCCAATATTCAGCAGCCAGGAAATGTTCCTTTCACGGATTTCTTCCTGAGATAACTTCTTTTTCACAGTTTTTTTTGCCGGCTGAATGGGCTTTAGTCTGATTTCTTCTGCAGCATTTGCAGCCTTTATGTGCTCTCTTTTCATCTCTTCAAGGTCCTGATAGTACTGATGATAGGCTTTCATAGTCATTTCATAATGTTCTGGTGAAATATAGTCCTTCTCTTTCAATTTAGTGAGTTCAGCATGAAATATGTCGTGATGATCTTTTTCTGTCTGTGGGTTCAAAGGATCCACCTCTTTTAGTTATAATCGATTCTTTTAGTGTAATATTACACACTTAAAACAAATTAATCAATCCCTGATTTGGCATTTATTACTTCGCAGGGAAGTGTTTTTAAACATTATTTAATTACAGGAAGAAATGGTGCAATAAGGAACTTTACGCACAGTTTTGTTCTGAATTCTATGCCCCCAATTATTAAACTCCTTGATAAACAAGGATTTCTTCCGTCCCTTTCTGCTGCAAAAAAACCAAATATTATAGCTAATAAAATTCCAAATAACAATTCTATCCGAAAAATATTTTTTCCATTATATTATTCTAGAATTAATTATCTTATTTGGAGGAACCACCATTGAAAAGACTAAGTATTGTTATAGCATTGATCCTTTTGTTGAGCCTGTTTCCGGCTGTCAGCCTGGCAGCTCCAAGCAATGAGGAAGTGACAAAATTCCTGAAGGAAACAAATTGGTCTGAAAAAGGCTTAAATGACCATCTGGAATACTTTTGGGATATGAGTATTGAAGATTTCGAGACCATCGAAGAAATGATTGAATATCTTGGTGAGCCTATTACTGAAGAAAACCTTCAGCAGCTGCTGGCTGACTATGGTTTTGAAAATGAGGAAGAATTAACGGCACTGCTGGTCGAGAATGGGGAAATGGAAGCGGCTGATGATGTTCGCGATGTTTTCAAATATATTGATGCATTGGATTCAACTGTTTCTTTTTTAACCTATACAGGCACTGAAATTAACGACGAAACTCTTCAGCAGCTATTAAATGATTACGGACTTACAAAAGAAGAGCTCCTTTCTCTGCTTGAGGAGAACGATGACTCCCTTGAAAACTACGAATATATTGAGGATCTTGATATCATGGTTTCCATTTATATGGGCGGCGATGAATTGCCCGGTGAAGATGAAATGACTCAAATACTTGAAGATATAGATCTTACCGATGAAGAACTTGAAGCATTATTTGCACATTTTATGACTCTGGATTTCGAAGATCCAGAATTGCTTGATAAAATGATGGATCTTGAAAGCCGGTTAATGGCATTTGGCGAGTTTGACAGTGCCGATGACTTAACAGAAACAGAAATTGCAGAACTAATCAGCATTATGCAGGAAATGATGAATCTATTCCAGCTTGATGCCGAGTTTTACCTATTTAAAGATGGTGAAAAAATCCATTTAACAACAGCTGAAATGATTGCTTTAGAAGATACAAAAGGCTATGACCTGCTTATAGAGCTTTATAATACACAAGGCCAGTTCCTGGCAGATATGATTATTACAGCTGAGATGTTCAGTTCTGAGCTAATAGAAGACACAGTGACCGATTTGAATCAGGCCGAAACGGTAATTAAAAAACAAGATCCTGATAAAGTGAAACAAGTTTCAAAGCATGTAAAAACTGTGAAAGGCGGAAAACTGCCAAACACAGCAGGAAACTATTTTGAAGGAGTATTAGCAGGCATTGGACTTCTCCTAATTGGGATTGCCATTTTACTCAGACGGAAAGTGAAAGAGGCGTGAAAAGAAAACTCACGTTAAAAGGAGTTATTGGTCTGGCTTTTATTTTGGGTGGAGTCTGGCTTGCCGCTTCAAATCTTAAACCATATTTGAATGATCAAAAGACTTCAGCCCATATAGCTCCCCCGAGCAGCAATGTAAAAACAGAAGTGAAGACCGCACAAAAAACGGAGCCTCATAACCTTTACAATGTCCGTCCTAAAATGGGCGAAGAAATGGGTGTCCTGTCAATACCGAAGATATCAGCGGATTTGCCAATCTTCCATGGCACTGATGAAGATGAACTGGAAAAAGGCGTTGGCCATTATGCAGGCAGCGTCCTTCCTGGAGAAGAAGACAATTCTGTCCTGTCCGGCCACCGGGATACCGTCTTTCGTAAACTTGGCGAAGTAGTGAAAGGCGATCTTCTTGTCGTGAGGACTTCTGCCGGGGAATTTACCTATAAGGTGCGTAAGATCAGAATTGTCGATGCAGACGATAGAACAGTTATTGTTCCTAAACCTAGAGCAACTCTGACTGTAACCACCTGTTACCCATTTAATTTTATAGGAGATGCGCCACAGAGATACATTCTGATTGGGGATCTTGTTAGAAAGTGAAAAAGCCCGCTAATCAGGCGGGCTCAGGGGGGAGGCCGATTCCGGCCTTCCTTTTATTCTGTGATTGTGACTAACTTTACATCAGCGAAATCAAATCGGTGATAGTGACCTTCAGAACATGTCAGTTCAACATACCCTTCCAGATCTTTAATGCTCCCGATTACCTCGGATTTATTTTCTGCTTCAATCTCTTCTGTTACGGTAACGCCTTTTTCAAAAGTATAAATAACTTTAAACGTATTCATGTGTGTAAAACTCTCCTTTCCCTATTTTTGTTCCCATCGCTGAAGTGATTAAAACACAAAAATTATTATTTCAGTTATTTTCCAATAACCAGAATTATAATCTTTTAGTGGGAAGTTAATAGCATTATCTAGATCAGGCAGACATAAATAGCGTGTGCTAGCAATATGATATTCGACAGATATCACCTGATATCACCATAAAACTGCACTTACCGCCACTATTATTAATAGAGGTTCATTTTTTTCGACAACCTTAATTTCACTTAGTAAAAATGATAATGAATTATAGTTTACATAACATGATTATAGAAAACTTATGAATAAAAATGGAGCCCAGCTATTAAGCGGACTCCTCTTCTCCATTATTCACCTAAATCAACATTATGATATACACGCTGGACATCTTCCAGGTCTTCAAGGGCGTCGATCAGTTTTTCAAATTGTACCTGTGCATCAGCTTCAAGGGTGACTTCATTTTGCGGGAGCATTGTTAATTCAGCAACAGCAAATTCATTGATGCCTGCTGACTTGAATGCTTCCTGAACTGCATGAAACTGATCGGGCTCTGCATATACAATTACCGTATCTTCTTCTTCCAGAATATCACGTGCGTCTACGTCTGCTTCCATTAGTATTTCCAGTACTTCTTCCTCTGATTTGCCTTCAATGCCGATAACAGCGGTTGAGTCGAACATATAGGAAACAGATCCGCTCACACCCATATTTCCGCCATTCTTTCCAAATGCAGCACGTACATTAGAAGCTGTGCGATTTACGTTATTCGTTAATGCATCAACAATAATCATGGATCCGCTAGGCCCGAATCCTTCGTAGCGAAGCTCATCATAGTTTTCTTCCGCTCCGCCTTTTGCTTTTTCTATTGCACGATCAATAATATTTCTTGGCACGTTATATGTTTTTGCACGCTCAAGCACAAATTTCAGGGCCTGGTTTGCTTCCGGATCAGGCTCCCCTTGCTTGGCAACCACATATATCTCAAGTGCAAACTTGGAATAAACACGGCTCGTATTTGCGTCTTTTGAGGCTTTCTTTTCTTTGATATTGTTCCATTTACGGCCCATATGTCCCACTCTCTTTCAACTTTGGATCAAATAAGTTATAGAGTCTTCAGTGTTCTGAAGAACTCTCACTAAATTATTATACATTAAGACACCTGTTTTTTTCGAGCATTGTTTCTTGATAATGACTGTTGGCTTATAAGTGAAAAAAGAGACACAAATGTGCCTCTGATCAATTCAATAGGATTCTTTCTAATACCTTTTGCACCTGGTGGCCTTCTTTAAAGGATACCAAAAATGCTTTATCTCCTCTTATTGCTTTGAGGAGTTCTGCAGGAAGACTGGTTTCTGGCTCATCAAGCTTTATAATTTCTCCGTTCTTTTCATCGGTAGTTTGAACCAGAATACTCCAGTTCTGCATATCTAAAGTTCCTTTATCACCAAAAACTTTAAAAGACAGATGTTCTTGCTGCCCGATTCCGGCTATTCCGTTAAACACAACCGGAATACCGCCTGGCAGCGTTAAAAATGTCGAAAAGCTTGTTTCACATAATCGTTCATCTTCAGGAAATTCAACAAAAGAATGGACATTGTCCAATTCTCCGAAGGTATCGTGAATCATGTGAATGAAATGGGGCGCTACTTCCCTGATAAAGCCTCCCTGTTCCCTGCTTGATATCCAATCGTTCTGCTGCCATTCACGCGGCCATTGCTTAAACTGCAGGTGCAGTTCAACTTTCTTAATCTTACCCAGCTCACCATTATGTAACTTATCCTTAAACAATTTAAAAGCTGGACTATATGCCATGGGAAAATTCATTGCGTGTATGATCCCGGCATTCACAGCAGCTTCACACATTTCCTTGGCCTCTTCAATGGAATTGGCCAGAGGCTTCTCACAAAGAAGATGCTTGCCGCTCTTTATAATATCCATTGCAATTGTATGATGAAATTTTGGCGGAACACCTAAATAGATCAGCTTGATGGTTTCATCCTGAAGTACATCCAAATAATTGGTATGCATTGTTGCATCTGGCAGCTCAGCTTTAAATTTATCTAGTCGTTCAGCATTTCGATCACAAAGTGCTGCAATCTCAAACTCCTCATTCTGCCGAAATTGACGGAGTATTCTTTCCCCTACGGCACCCATCCCTATCAATCCAACTTTAATCTTTTCTCTCACATACTTCACCTTCTTATGAAAAATCATGTACTAAGTGAATTATAACGTTAATTGCAAATATTCAAAAGTTTAATTTATCTTATAAGTTCTCAGAGTATGGACCAAAAATATACCGGCCAATAATTGGATAGAAAAACGTTGTATGGGGATAATAATTTTAATAAAACAATCAGGAGGTGCCATCATTGAACCTGGATAAGGATATGCAATTTGAAATCACAAGTACCTTCATGCCAAATCTTAACCGTTCCCAAACACTTAAAATTCTGGAGGTGACCCAGAACAGCGTTGTCATTCAGATGGACAGATCAAATGGACGCGGAGTTTTTCCGGCAGAAAACTTTCATTACTGGATTAAAAGAGGCTCTCTTATTAAATTGAATGGCCACCATAAAAGAACCTCATAGAGCACTGGCGCCAGTGCTCTTAATTTTTTATTTTTCACATTGCAGCCTATTAAAAGAGGCTGGCTCTACATCCTGAGCCAGCCCTTCTCTTATCGTTCACAAGCATAATTGTCTTTATCTCTATCATGCTTTGAATCATATGCAGGGTGTGTAGATGGCACACCATTTGGATATACCTTTCTCAACTCCGTACAGTTTTGATAGGACTCTGAACCGCTTTCTGAAGAAGTTGAATTACCGGCTGTACCGCTGCTGTCATTGGACCCGCTTTTAACGGTATTACTTGATGAACCGCTCACAGCTTTAGAATCCAGGTCCCCTTTAGTCGTTCCTTCATCTCCCAGGGCCCATAACCCTTTGTTGGCTTCTCTTGCTTCCCTGCCAAATTCTCTAAAGTATTCACTATATTTCACATCCGGATTGTAGGTGGATGGCTCCGCATAACCATTCAGTACCAAATGGGCATTGAACATTTTTTCACGTATTTCACCTTCGTCCATATCATCCGCCGGAATGTCCAGCCAAACAATTCTCAGCAGGCGGCCATACCGATCTGTGTCTGAAACATCCTTTTGCATCCAGATTTTCTTGCCAGTCAGCTCAGATGTGGTGAATTGGCTTGCTTCTTTTCCGTATTCTTCTACTCTTGTCGTTGATTCGGGAGTGTTCACTCCAATCAGGCGGACTTTCCTGCCGTCAGAGGTTTCAATTGTGTCACCGTCTACTACTCTGCCAACGGTAACTAATTCCAGGCCTAAGCTCTCTGCAGCCCGACTTTGTACTTGTTCCTGTTTTTGCTTTTCTTCCTCTTCCTGCTTCTGTTTTTCTTCCTGTTCTGCTTCTAGCCGTTCTTGCTCCTCAGCTTGCTTTTTTGCTTCCTCTTCTTTAGCCTTCTCTTGGGCAAGCTTTTCGTCTTCAGCTTTTTTCTCTGCTTCATTCTCTTCTGATTGTATTTGTTCCTTCTCAGGCTCATTTACCGTTTCGGTTGCATCGGAATCTGCAGTTGCTAAAAATATGGATAAAATGAAGCCTGCTGCCATAATCCAGCCCGATTTTTTAAAATTTATTTTATATTTACGGTGCTGGTTACTTAAATATAAACCAATTAAAAAGACTGCTAACCCGATAAATGCTGCAGGAGCAGCTATGCCCATTAAAAGCATAAACACAATAACAATAGTAATAATAGTCCATCTTATAACTTTCAAACTCTTATTTCTCCCCTTTATAAAATTTCCCTAAATAAGCATACCTTTTTTCCTTCCAAATTTAAACACCAATTCACTAATGAATTGGTGTTTACAGGCCATAAAATAAAATTACTGCTTTTTACCAAAAATCTCTTCCTGCAGTCTTCTGCCGGTAGGCGTAGCAGCGAGTCCCCCCTCAGCTGTTTCCCTTAGTGCTGAAGGCATGGATTGTCCGATTAGGAACATTGCATTAATGACTTCATCACATGGAATTCTGCTCGTAATTCCGGCTAGTGCCATATCCGCAGCTGTCATGGCATTGGATGCACCCATGGCATTCCGCTTTACACATGGAACTTCTACTAGTCCGGCAACTGGATCACATACAAGGCCCAGCATATTCTTAAGTGTAATTGCCATCGCTTCGGCGGCCTGCTTTGGTGTTCCGCCTGCCAGTTCTACGATGGAAGCTGCCGCCATGCCGCTTGCAGACCCCACCTCAGCCTGACATCCTCCAGCTGCACCTGAAATGGAGGCATTGTTTGCCACAACAAAGCCAAAAGCTGCGGAAGTAAACAGGAATTCGATCATTTCCATCCGTGTGGGTTTGAGGACTTCTTTTACAGCGAACAACGTACCCGGCACCACGCCCGCTGAACCTGCTGTCGGTGTGGCACAGATTATACCCATTGCTGCATTAACTTCGTTGGTTGCGACTGCTTTGCTGACAGCATCCAATAAAATATTTCCTGATAAAGCCTTTCCGCTCTGAATGTATTTTTGCAGAAGAACTGCATCGCCGCCTGTAAGTCCTGTAACAGATGTTACCCCTTTGAGTCCCCTCTCAACTGCCTGTTCCATGACAGTCAGGTTGCGGTCCATTTTGGCAATAATTTCATCACGTGTTAATCCCGTTACTTCTATCTCCTGCTGAATCATGATTTCAGCTATTTTTACACCTTTATTTTCAGCGAGCTCTACAAGCTCAGCAACATTTCTAAATAACATTAGACTTTCCCTCCTGATGACCAGCTAACTATTAGTCAACCATTCTGATTATTTGCGTTACATTTGGAAGCCCTTCAAGCTCCGTCATCACATCCTGGTCGATCTTCTGATCCACTTCAATAACCATGATGGCCATTTTTCCTTTTTCCTTGCGCGAAACTTCCATATGGCCGATGTTGATCTGGTGCTTGGATAAAATATTCGTTACAGCGGAGATAACACCAAACTGATCGTTATGAACAACTAAAATGGCAGGATGCTCCCCGGATAATTTAAGTTCAAAGGAATTCAGTTCAGTTATTTCAATAGTTCCGCCGCCAATGGATATTCCTACAAGTTCAATTTCACGATCACCTTCAGTTAGCTTCACTCTTACCGTATTAGGATGGTCTGTAACAGTATCTTCAACTGTAAAAATGACTTCAATCCCAGCTTCTTCAGCTAATTGAAGGGCAGAAGGAATTCGCTCGTCAAAGGTATCAAAGTCAAGGATACCGCCAACAATCGCCACGTCCGTGCCATGTCCTTTATAGGTTTTTGCAAAAGAACCAAATAAGGAAATCTCTGCTTTGGACGGCTGTTTTCCAAAAAGAGTCCGGGCAACACGTCCAATGCGTGCAGCTCCTGCTGTATGAGAGCTTGAAGGACCGATCATAACCGGGCCGATAATATCAAATGCTGATCTGTATTTCATTTTGTATGCCCCTTTACTGTTAAGGTCTATAATTGGATACAGCTGTAATGATAACAGCATCTATTTTAATAACTACTCTTATTTATGCTCCAAGGCTGCTTCAGGCTGAAGCTCATTTATTGTTCTGATTTTCTGCAGGTAATTATAGATGGTAAATTTCGAAACCCCCAGAACCGACGCGACATAATCAGTTGCCCCTTTAATGAGGAATGTCCCTTTATCTTCAAGCTGGCGTACACATTCAACTTTTTCTTCAAGCGTCATCAATGAAGGTGCCTTCTTAAAGCCCTGAAGAACCTGATCTACCATCTCGTGAATAACATCCTGAACGGAATTAAAAAAGGTTTCCGATTTAGACGAATGTTCATCAAAGCTGATAAATTGTTCAATTTCTCCTCCGAATTGCATGAGCAGACTAATATCATAATTAAGGCATAATGCGCCAATTACTTTATTTTCAACATCCCGGAGAAAAATCGTAGATGATTTCATAACATTTCCTTTTTTTGACTGAGTTTTATAATTCGCAATATCATTAACTTCGTTTTTATGTTTGGCTAATTCATTTAATACAAGGTCGGTGATGGGTGAGCCGATCTTTCTTTCTGTTATATCTCCTGCTATATGGATAAGCGATTTTTTTAAGTCGCTGAAATCGTGAACGGCCACTTCACAGCGGGAACCAAACATTCGCACAAGCATATCAGCAGTCCGGATCGCCAAATCAAATACAGGTCTATGGCATTCCTTCAACTTTGTCACTTCCTTTTATGAAATCGCTTTCAATATTATACTACTCTATATTTCTCTTCAATTTCATAATACCATAAAAACAATATAGTTAAAATAAAATTTTAATAGCTACAAAAAAATTGTAAGATAAATAAATATTGCCGCATCTGATTTATATGCGGCAATTCAATATTATACATTCTTTAGTACAAGGTAAAGCCTGCTGACACGCTCTGTTCGTTCTTCTTCAGAAGCAAGATCAAATTTTTTCAGCAGATGGAAGACTTCATTTAAAATATCCTGTGTATGTTCCTGCTGGAAAAATGACTGAAACAGCGGGTTCATATCTTCCGGGAGAAAACCTCTCTGCTGTTCAAATTTCTTTTGAACATCTTCCGGAGTATGATCCAATTTACATTCGCTCATTAAAAAAACCTCCTGTATGACTGTATACTTTTTTCGTTAGTATTAATCATTATTCTATTTTACCTTCTACAGTCCTATTAAAACATATACCTCTTCTGCATCGTTTCTTCAAACATTTCGACTATAATAGAAGTAATTGATTTGAAATGAGTGAGTTCTTTGAAAAAACTGTCTGTGAAGCTCGGTCTGCTGTTCCTTCTGATCCTTTTTGGCCTTGAAACAACTATGTTCTTCTTTTTACATAGTACCCTTGTTGAATCACGTGTGGAAGAAGAGCTCATAGCCTTGCAGACACGCGGCAATTCACACCGTGCTATACTCGAAAAGCATTTTGATGAAAATACGATTTCCCATGTAGCTCTGATGGAATCTGAAGCCACTACAGATGTAGTTATTACAAATTCAACCAAGGAGATCCTTGGTTCTTCTGTTGATAACAGTTTGATCCAAAGGTACATAGAAAAGCCGACTATATCTTCTGAAAGGGAGGGCAAAACAATCGGTGACAATTGGAAAGAAGAAGATTATATTTCAACTGTCAGCCCGATTGAACAGAATGGTGTGCTGATTGGCCATGTATATATGTTTCAAGATACAGCCTGGATTCAGTCGTTAATCTCACGCTTAAATGAACAATTTTTAATCGCCGGGTTCGTTGCCGTCATTTTTACCATTACGATCATTATCTTTTTATCAAAGGCTCTGGCGAAACCGCTGATTAAAATGAAGGAAGCCACCTCACAAATAAGCAGCGGTGATTTTTCAGTTTCCCTTCCTAAAACCGGTGACGATGAACTTGGGGATTTAGCACGGTCCATCCAGTTATTGGCGGGCGACCTGAATTATCTCAGAGAAGAACGAAGTGAATTTTTATCCAGCATTTCCCACGAGCTTCGCACTCCTCTTACTTATATTAAAGGATATGCGGATATAGTTCAGAAGCGGAACCTGAGCCCGGAAGAGAGAAATCAGTATTTATCGATTATCCTGGAGGAAACCAACCGGCTTTCAGATATGGTTAAAAACCTTTTCGATTTGGCTAAGATCGATAAAAATACCTTTGATATTATAAAAAAACCAATAGACCTGAACGAATTCATGAATAAAATTGAAACAAAATTTTCTCCGGCATTCGCTGAAAAAGGCATGCAGCTATCTGTCAGCTGCCCTGAATCAATCATCCTTTCTGCGGATGGATCAAGGCTGGAGCAAATCATATTTAATCTTCTGGATAACGCGATTAAATATTCCTCAGCTGGAAACAAAACAACAGTAGAGGTAAGCAGGACTAAAAAACATGTCATCATCAGAATAAATGATTCCGGAAGAGGAATCTCTGAAGAGGAACTGCCCTTTATCTTTAATCGTTTTTACCGAGTGGATAAATCACGTGCAAGAGCTCTTGGGGGTACAGGTCTTGGACTCGCCATTGTGAAAGAACTTGTCCATGCCCATGGAGGGACTATTTCTGTATTCAGCAGAGAAGGTGACGGAACAGAATTTGAAATTGTTTTTAAGGGAGAAACGGAAAGATGAAAACAATACTTTTGGTTGACGATGAAACTAGAATGCTTGATCTAATTTCTCTATACTTAGCGCCCAGCGGCTACAATTGCATAAAATTGACTTCAGGTTCAGATGCCTTGCTTTACTTGGAAACCCATTCTGCAGATCTGGTCCTTTTAGATGTCATGATGCCTGATATGGATGGATGGAGTGTATGCAAGGAAATTAAAAAATATTGGGATATTCCTATCATCATGCTCACTGCCAAAAGCGAAAAGCCGGACATTGTAAAAGGATTGAACATTGGAGCAGATGATTATATTCTGAAGCCGTTCGATGAAGAGGAATTATCTGCAAGGATTGAAGCGGTTTTGAGAAGAAGCAAAAAAGATGGAAAAACCAAAACCTTTAAAGGGCTGGAACTTAAAGAAGATTCTTTTGAGCTTTCCTATAAAAATAAGGAAATTCTGTTAACACCAAAAGAGTTTTCAATGTTAAGCCTTTTTCTCTCAAACTTGAACAGAGTTTTCTCACGTGAGCATTTAATAGGCTCTGTTTGGGGTTATGGGGTGTCAATCGAAGATCGCACCATTGATTCGCATGTAAGAAATTTACGTGAAAAATTAAGGAAAGCCGGGTTTCCTGCAGATGAGTATCTGACGACTGTCTGGGGTTTAGGCTATAAATGGACCGGAAAGGATTAATAGATGTTTTCTGATATCATCGAATCGCTTTCAGATGAACCGATATTGGCGGCTTTATTTAGTATCTTCATGAACATTGCTGCAGCGATAACGGGATTCCTCCCAAGTGCCTTTATTACGGCTGGAACAGTTGCGGCTTTTGATTTAAAAGTGGGTCTAGTCCTTTTGATCATCGGAGAAGCAGCCGGAGCAATTATAAGTTTTATACTTTATCGCAAAGGGATCACCAAGCTTACCTCCTCTTTTCCTCAGCTAAAGAATAACAAATTTTTTTCAAAGCTTCAGAGTGCGGAAGGTCCAGATGCGTTTTTCATGGTTGTTTTGCTGAGGGTCTTGCCTTTTGTCCCATCAGGTGCAGTCACACTGGCAGCTGCATACAGCAAAATGAGGCTTCTGCCCTTTGGCATTGCCAGCACGATCGGTAAAGTACCTGCATTGTTCATGGAAGCCTTTGCGGTTTCACATATACTAAAATTTGAAAGGGAGCTGCAAATAGCCTTTCTTCTTTTAGTTGCGTTCTTCTCTTTAGTTTACTATTCATATAAAAAGTATAAATTAAGTTAAAGAGCTTATCTTCTGCAGATAAGCTCTTTAACTTTCTATATTATTCAGCAGGAGAAAGCTCGTTTTCTGTTACCCACATGTGATTTTTTACTTCCTGCCCGTCAGCTGTAGTAAAGTCAACCATATAGACAGTTGTTTCCTGCACAGAATCGATTTCGGCAGTTGCTCCTTCCATTCCCTTCATGTGGCTTGCATTTAATGTTACCTCGTCGCCTTCTTTAAATGGCTCCTCACCTGCATCAGCAATCTCCTCGTGAACTACCCATTTATGGTTTTCAACTTTTTTACCGCCAGTGGTTGGTGTATAAGAGACCGTATATACGATTGTATTATATGCACCTGCAATGGTTGCTTCCGCTCCCTCCATTCCCTCCATATGTCCTTCTGTTATAAAGGCTTTGCTTCCAACTTTATATTTAGGGTTTTCAGCTTCCTTTATTCCTTCAGGAACTTCTCCGGAGCCGGAATGATCCATGTCTGAATGGCCTCCTGAATGGCCGCTGCTTTCATTATTCGTTGTATTCTCTTCCTTGCTGGCACTTTCCTCTCCAGTATCCCCGTCACTTCCGCCGCATGCAGTTAAAGTTAACGCTGCAGCCAGGGAAACAAACCAAATGGCGAATTTTTTTCTTGTTAACATATTCAATTCCTCCTTTTCTTCATGAAGTTAGTATGGCAATAAATTGTGCAGAAATTATGAAACAGGTATGCAAAGGTCTAAATTAATACTGCCTTTTCAGACGGAAAATATGTACAGTCTCCATAACCAAATATTGCAAATAAACTGGATTTAAAACAGACACCCTGCTGGATGTCTGTTTTGTCTGCTGATTTAAGCAGCCATTTTACGGCATTCTTCTGCACACTTAAAGCATGCTTCAGCGCAGCGCTGGCAATGATCGTGATCGTGTTTTTTGCACTCATTTCCGCAGGCATCACATATATCTGCACATAGATTGCAAATTTGCTTGGCAAAGGGGCTGTCAGACTGCATTGCCTTAGCAGCAAAGGCACAGATATCAGCACACTCCCTGTCAAGTCGAATACATTCTGCCATCATTTTAACATCCTCTTCTCCCAAGCATGCATCATAGCATACATTACAGGCTTTCATGCACTCTAAACAAGCTTGGATGCATTCTTCAAAAGATTGGTTGTACATCCTTATCACCCTTTCATTATATCTTTTCAATGATATTCTACCCTTGCATTTTCTCAGTAAACTCCATACTTTCTGCATATATTTAAGGGTTAAAAAAAGAGCAGAGAGTATTCTCTCCGCTCCTGAATCTTACTTCTGTACACCAGGCCCATTTCTTTCCTCTTTAAACGGGACCTCTTTCTTAATATATGAATAATCACTCCGGTTCACTGGAACAAATCCTTCCGGCTTATAAAAGCGCAGCAGGTCTTTATAAACAATGTTGTCCGACATTTCCAGCTCTATTTTCGCCTGATCAGAAAGTGACTTACACGCATTAGCCTCAGCTATTTCGCCGGTTTCCGTAAAATAGCAGGTTTCTTCAATTTGGGTATATTCCAGTGAAATAAAGTTGCCGTTTCGGAATGGGACAACTTCACGGTGTTTTGCCGATAACAGATCTGATCCCATTTCAAGGTGATTTTTCGTATCAATGCCCAGGAGGTGAAGTAAAGTTGGACGCACATCTACCTGCCCGCCGACATTATGGATAATGCCGCCATCTACTCCCGGTACATGTATGAATACTGGCACTCTTTGAAGCCTGGCGTATTCGAACGGAGTAATTTCTTTTCCGATCACCTCTGCCATTGCCTCATTGTGGTTTTCAGAAATTCCGTAATGATCTCCATATAAGACAACTACTGTGTGATCATACAGTCCGGAATCCTTTAAATCGTTAAAGAACTGCTCGAGTGCCTGGTCCATATAATTCGCCGACTGGAAGTAGTGATTAACCACATCATTTTCTGTTTCTCCAGCAGGAAAATCAGTATCCCACTCATCCATCTTAAAAGGGAAGTGGTTAGAAAGAGTGATGAACTTTGTATAAAATGGCTGCGGAAGACTGGTTAGCATCTGCATGGATTCCTTGAAAAAAGGCTTATCTTTCAATCCATAGTTTTTCGTGTTTTCATCGCTCATATTGTAATACTCAGCATCAAAAAACTTATCATAGCCCATGGTTTTATACATTTCGTTACGATTCCAGAATGTCTTGTAGTTTCCATGGAAAGTTGCTGAAGTATAGCCATGTGGCTTTAAGATAGCAGGTGTGCCATGGAATGTATTTTGAGCTTTTGTTACATAAACGGCTCCCTGTGACATGGGATATAGCGATGTATCCATGATGAACTCAGCATCGGAAGTCTTTCCCTGTCCGGTTTGATTGACTATATTATCAAAGTAAAATGTCTTGCCGCTATGTGCCAGTGAGTTAAGGAATGGGGTAACTTCTTTTCCATTCAGCTTGTAATCTATAATAAAAGTCTGCAGTGATTCCATGGATACATAAATAACATTCATGCCCTTGGCTTTTCCGAAGTATTCAGGGTTTGGAGGTGCATATTTTGCTTTAACATAGTTCTCCACTTCAGTCACATCGTTCGTATCCGCAAGAGCTCTCTGGCTGGCAGACTTCGCATTCTGCACAATATCATAAATCGTGAAATTGTATGCTCCCAGGTATTTCACCAAATAATTGCGGTCAAAAGAACGTGTAAGCAGTTCAGGGCGATCATTCTCGGCAATTCCAAGATTGATGAAGAAAACAATAATCCCGGCAGCCATAACAGCCAAGGCTGGTTTTCGGCTAATTTTCTTTCCAGGTTTGTACCACTTCCTGATTGCCAGAAAAAGAAGCAGCAGTGTATCTGTAAAATAAAAGATATCCCAAGGAGTCATTAACGACAGAGCACTATCTCCCAGCTGCCCCCCATTTACTTTTGCCTGCATTAGAACAGGAACCGTAATAAAGTCGTTAAAGAATCGATAATAAACGACATTTGCATAAAGCAGGAAGGATAAGAAGAAATCCAAGCCAATAAGCATGCCGGATTGCCATTTCCCTTTAAAAAACAAAGCCAATCCCAGGAATACCAGTGTAGAACTTAACGGATTCAAAAACAGGAGAAATCGCTGTATGTCATTATTAATCCCTAAGTTAAATTCAATGCGATAGGCTACATATGTTTTTAGCCAAAAAAGAATGACAGTCAGAAAGAATACAGCAAGGCTGCTTTTCACCAATTTGACAGGCGATTTAAATAACTTTCTCATTAGTGTGGTTTCACCTCTTAAATTGTACAATACGAAAAACTTAGCAGCGGCTAAGTTTTTATTATGTAAAAATTTTGTAGATGCAGCATTAATAAATGGTGAACGAATGTAAAATAATATAGCACAATTTCAAATCGATGAAAATGGTTATCTCCTTTATATCTTTCGCCTTTTTCCTGCAAAAACCAACAACTTTTACTAAAACAACCTGTTACCCAATATATTTTAATGGTAAAATGAATTTTCCCTTCATAATTTCAATGCTGAAGGAGTATTGATTTTAAAAAGGGCCAAGCTAAAATTAAACAAGTTGGATTGGAGAGTCTTCATGAAAGAACGTCTATTATTTTTTATAATTGGGATGCTGATCCTGACAATGGGTGTAGCTCTGATTATCAGGTCAAACCTCGGAGCTTCTGCATGGGATGCCCTGGCTGTTGGTGAATCGCAAATGTTTAACTTAACAGTTGGCACCTTTGTTTTTATAAATGGAATCGTGCTCATTTTTATAAATGCCTTTCTAATGAAAAAAAAGCCTGAAGTCCTTGCAGCCATCTCCATTTTGATTATTGGCGCACTGATTGACTTTTGGCTTCTCATCATTTTTGGTGACCTATCGCCGCAGACATTGGCAATGCAATCAATCATATTATTCGTTGGAATCCTTTCGATGGGAATGGGAGTTGCCATCTATCTTCAGGCTAAATTTCCGGCAAGCCCGATGGATACATTAATGGTAGCCATTCACACCAGATTCGGATTAAATTTAAGGAATTCAAGGATCATCAGCGAGAGCTTTGCTTTGCTGCTTGCATTTTTATTCAGAGGTGCAATCGGAGTAGGCACAATCGTGGTAACATTAACACTTGGACTTGTTGTACAATTCTTTTACCCGGTTTTCGAAAGAGCACTCGGAAAAATGCAAGCCCCGAAAGGTCCTGTCATTACTAAATAATACGATTTACATCCTGCTCTTTGAGCAGGATGTTTTTAACTTCTTAATACTTTAAAATCCTTCCATTCCTCTGGCAGCAGGGCCCGATATTTTGCCTGCACATACCTGTCATCCATTAAAACAATCATTCCTGTATCGTCCTCAGAGCGGATCAATCTGCCCCCTGCCTGCAAAACCTTGTTCATTCCAGGATAAGTATAGGCATAATCATAGCCGTTTTTTCCTTGCTGATTAAAATAAGCTTTCATAATGTTGCGTTCAAACCCTAACTGCGGAAGCCCTACACCCACTACGAAAACACCGTTCAGCCTATCTCCCTGCAAATCAATTCCCTCTGAAAAAATCCCGCCCATGACGGCGAACCCCAACAGAGTTCCAGTAGGATTTGGCTGAAATGCATACAGAAACTTCTCCCTTTCCCCTTCATCCATTCCAGTCCTTTGAATGATTGTATGTGCCGGCAGTTCCTCATCGAGTAACCGACGATAGACATCCTCCATATATTGATAGGATGGAAAGAAGATCAAGTAGTTCCCCTTCTGTTCCTTTAACATGCTCTTAATAGTACTGACGATCGGTCCGATAGACCCTTCCCGGTCGCGATATCTTGTGGAAATCGGCTGTATGTATACCTTAGCCTGATCTTTTGAGAAAGGAGAAGGTACGGTTAAAATATAGTCTTCCTCTTGAAAGCCAAGCATGTCCAAATAATAATTAAGAGGCATTAAGGTAGCAGAAAAAAAGATTGATGATTTATATCCTTTTCTGGCCTTGTGCAGAAGATTCGATGGATCCAGGCAAAATAGCTTGATGTTCAGGTCATTTCTCTGCTTTTGAATATACGTTACAAACCTTTCATCATACAGTTTACCTATTCTGATAAAGTTCTGGACAGCAAAGAATACTTCCAGCAATTCTTCGTCCGTATTGTCTCTGTTTTGCCCCAGATAGTCTTCGGCATATTGAACAAATTCCTCAAGAACTTCAAAAAGTTCTTCAGGAGGATCTTTTTCTGCGATTTCCTGATTTTCACCACATTTCTTTTTTAATGCAATAAAAATTCCATTAACCTGTTTTGCACTTTTTTGAATCCTTTCATCCTTCCCCTTAAAGCTTCTGCTCAATTGAAGAAAGGCTGATTTCTCAAGCGAGCTTGAATACATTTCCCTTCCGCGGTCCACAAGGTTATGTGCTTCATCGATCAGGAGCGACGTTTTCTTTTTCTCCTCTTCCAGCAATCGCTTCAGTGAGATCTTCGGATCGAAAATATAATTATAATCACCAACAATGGTGTCAGCTGCATATGCAGCATCCAATGAAAATTCAAAAGGGCAGACTTTATGCTTCAGTGCATATTTTTCAATTGTCGTTCTGGTTATCATGTTCTCATTTTTCAGGAGATCAAGTATTGCATTATTAATCCTGTCGTAATACCCATTGGCAAACTCACAGCTGTCTTTGTGGCATTTGGTTTCTTCCTTAAAGCAAATTTTGTCCTTGGCCGTGATTGTGACCGATTTAAGATTCAAACCATTATTCCTCATCAGGCTAATGGCCCCTTCTGCAGCCTGACGGGTAATGGTTTTAGCCGTGGCATAGATGATCCTCTGAATATGTCCTTCCCCAATGGCTTTTAATGCTGGAAAAAGGGTTGAAATGGTTTTGCCAATGCCTGTAGGTGCGTTGGCAAATAAGTTTTTCCCTTCGGCAATGGTTTTGTATACTGCCCCTGCCAATTTCCTCTGGCCATTTCGATAAGCTGGAAAAGGAAAAGTCAGATCCTGAAGACTTTTTATTAAATCCTTTTGATGCCGAGCCCTTAATTCTGCGTAGGGAGAATAGGATTCGAGAAGATGCACTATGAATTCTTCCAGTTCACAAAACGAATAGCTTTGCAGAAATCTTTTCACTTCATCTGTTTTAGCATGTACATATGTTAATTGAACTGTCATATTTGAAATATTATTGTCTTTCGCATACATGAAAGCATAGCATTTAGCCTGAGCCCAATGGACAGGATATGCAAATTTATCAATTTCAGATAGAGGGAGAGATACAGACTTAATTTCATCAATAATCCGTTCGCCATTTTTAATGATAAGCCCGTCACATCTTCCATCGAGCTGAAAGTCGAGGTGATCGAATGTTAATCCTGCTTGCAGATACACTTCTTTTTGATCCTCTTCCCCATACTGCTTTTGAATTCTCTGATGAATTCTTGTTCCTTCTGAAAGCGGCACTGCAGAACGGAAGCCTGTTTCAATGCTGCCGCTTTTATATACATATTCAACCAGTGATCTTACTGATATTTTTATCTTATTATCCATTGAAACGGCCCCTTATTTTACTATTCATCTATTATAGCACATACGTTCTGCATATAAGAAAGATTTGCAAAAGAAGGAACTAACCATATACAATTTAAGAAGAAAGAAAATGAGAGGAGTGTGAATGGAACTGTTCGCTTCTTGAGCAGTCCATAAAGTTGAAAAAAATTATTTTTTGGACAATCACTGGAGGGTCTTTTATTCTATTGGGTTTTCTCATTTATTTTGCTTCAATGAACTCCATATCAAATAAAGTAATGACAGAAGTTGCCGGCAGCATTACTGAGGATGACCTTGCGATGCTTGCCAGTGACCCCAATGTAGAGGCACTGCTTGGAAGCAGTGAGGATGATTTAATAGCTGTAGATCTTCAAAAGACATCATTGCCGATCAAGACAAAAGAAGAGGCTATGAAAAAGATTTCAGAAAGCTTCTCGATTGATGAAATCCAGAAGAGTGCTTCAAAAGTTAAAGGCGGATTGACTGCTGCAGAGAAAAACGAACTATACAGTCTTTTAACAGAAAGGTTATCCGAGGAAGAATTAACTGCCCTGAAAATCATTGCAGTACAGGAAGCAAAGCATGCACAATAAATAATTCTACAGAATTATTTTTGAGTTATTCTGAAGATTCGGGATATTAGACCAAGCAAGATTGCTTCCTTTTCATACGTTAGTATGGAAAGGAGGGATTTGTAATGTATCAATTGGCATTATTATATCTTGCATGTATGCTTGCTGGCTACGGCATGACAATGGTACCTGTTTCTGCAGTTATTACCTCAGGTATTGCCAGCTTTTTCACCATTGTCGGCAGTCTGGCTATGATCATCTTTGGTCTTGCCATTCTTTATCTTGGAGTGAAAGCTCTGTTAGGAAAATAGATTTTACGCTGGAAAACACCAGCCCTTAGCAGCTGGTGTTTTCGTTATTTCTCCTGCTAACTTTATCCTTCATTCACTGGGCAGCAGCTGTGCTGAGGCAAGCTCAATTCCGTTCAAATAAAAGCTCTCTGCAATTACATGCCTTAGCCGGCTTTCAAATTTCTGCTTGGCTTCAAAGTTTGCAACAGGGACCTCTATCAGAAAGTCCATGGCTTTACTGCGAAAATCGACAAAGCGGATATCAGGTGCAGGAGCGGTTAAAACCCCTTCTGTTTTGGGGATTACCATATCCACAGCGTCTCTCAGAAGCTTATCAACTTTTTCAGTATCAGTCCCGTACACTACGCTGATTTGAACCTGGGCAAGCATTTCTGAGCCTGTACGGTTTTTAATGATCTGTTCGATAAAGTATTGGTTTGGCACAATCAGGGTTCCCTCTTTAGCTGTGCGGACGATAGTGGATCTGAGACGGATGCTTTCTATTTTACCGATTTTGTTGTTTATCTCAATCATTTCCCCAATTTCAATGGGTCGTTCGAAGAGGATAATAATGCCTGAAATAAAGTTACCGGCAATATTGCGCATGCCGAACCCTATCCCAATACCGAGAACACCCAATATGGCAGCAGCCGCTGTTAAATCAAGGCCAACCGTTGTCAGACTGATGGCGAGCGCTGCAATCATGACAGTATAATAGATCATTCTGTTGAATGAATAGCCGAGCCCCCGGTCAACCCCATAGAATTCATAAACAGATGTTAATACATATTTGGTGAATACTTTTACGATTCGACTTGCGAGTGAGACTGTCAAAAACGCTACAATTATTAAATATAGCGTCACATCTACTTCCCCTGCTGTGAACAAGGTATAAAAAAGCCACTTCTCCTTTGAAAAATAGAACAAGAATAGAATGATAATTCCATAAAAAGCAGCCCAGTTCACGAGTGAAGAAACTCCCTGCATGATCCGGTCGTTCTGAACAGACTTGCCCCTCCTCATTTTCACAAGAAAGTTAACTGTCCATTTGGCAGCCAGTATCACTCCTGCAAACAATAAAAACAGCAGTATTTCCTGCATGGTTACATTTTTAAAAAATAGCATCGTCAGATTCCCTCACCTGTAATATAGTTCATTCTTAAACTATTCCTCTTACATAGATTCTTAAACCGGTGTTTAATCCTGTTTAAAAAAAGGAACAGTGAGTAGTAAATACATATATAAGGGTTGGGGTATATGCATGTGGATCAATAAACCATTTTTTAAATATGCAGCAGGCACCATCTCCGTGTTAATCATCATTTTCCTCCTTGGGAAAATTGATTATTTCTTATGGCCGATCCGTGCCCTGATTGCAACTATTTTCTTCCCTGTTTTAATTGCCGGCATTTTTTACTATATTCTAAGACCCCTCGTCAGGCTGGTTTCAAGGGCTGTGCCAAAAACAGCGAGCATTCTGCTTATTTTTGCTGCGGTCCTGGGTTTAGGATATTTAGGTTTTAATCTGCTGGGCACAACAATTGGCAGCCAGATAGCAGAAATCAGCGAAAATCTGCCGGCTAAGATGGAAGACTTATCGGATGAAACGGAGAAAGTGGTTGAGGAAAATAATATGGGCATGTTCTCCTATGACCGTGTAAAAAATAAAGTACTGAACTTCCTGGAAACACTTTTATCAGGGGCAGGAGAAAACGTAATGAAAGTTTTTTCTACCATTACTAGTATTGTCACTGTCATCGTTGTTGTACCTTTTATCCTTTTCTACTTCCTTAAGGATGACCACAAGCTTAGGCCTTTTCTTTTAAAATACCTTCCTGACAAACACGAGGAAGAAGGCCAGCGGATTTTGGGGGATATAGACAAGACCTTATTTTCCTATGTAACCGGCCAGTTTATTGTGGCAGTCGTCGATGGCGTGTTAATGTATGCCGGGTATAAGATTATCGGATTGGAATACGCATTGATATTAGCTGTGTTTGCGATGTTCCTGACTGTTGTTCCTTTTCTGGGTCCTGTACTCGGAATCATTCCTGCAGTATTCATCGGGTTATTGCAGGGACCGGGAATGGTATTGAAAATTATCATGGTACTGATTTCAGTTCAGCTTCTTGAAAGCAATCTCGTCTCACCTCATGTGATGGGCAAAAGACTTAACCTCCATCCGCTTACAGTCATTATTATCTTAATGGCTGCAGGATCGATTTATGGTTTTATCGGAATCCTGATTGCTATACCTTTTTATTCTGTCATAAAGGTTCTCGTAAAAGACTTCAGAAGGTTTTACCGATTAAGAACAAGGAAAAGCCTGCTATCCGAAGAGATTTAATCAAATGGACTGCCGTTATGGCAGTTTTTTATTTATAGCACATGCTTATCCGGACAAATAACAGTATAATAAGAATTGCGTGAGAATAATTTGAGAGGAGTTTTTGAATGGCGTACCCGAGTACAAAAGAAACGATCAGCTTATTAAAAAAGATTGTTTCAATTCCAAGTCCTTCCGGAAATACAAATGAAGTGATTACATATGTAGAAAAGTTTTTAAACGAGCTTAATGTGGAAACGAAGCGCAACCGGAAAGGAGGACTTATTGCAACCCTTCCTGGAAAAGACGAAAATAATCACAGAATGCTGACTGCGCACGTTGATACCCTTGGCGCGATTGTTAAGGAAATAAAGCCGAGCGGACGCCTGAAGATTGATTTAATCGGCGGATTTAAATACAACTCGATAGAAGGAGAGTACTGTGAAATCGAAACATCATCAGGCAAAAAATTCACCGGCACTATTCTGATGCATCAGACTTCTGTTCATGTCTATAAAGATGCCGGGAAAGCTGAAAGAAACCAGGAAAACATGGAAATTCGCCTTGATGAAAAAGTACATAATGCTGACGAAGTCCGCGGGTTGGGAATCGGGGTCGGTGATTTTGTATCCTTTGACCCGCGTGTGCAGACGACACCTGCAGGCTTCATTAAATCACGCCATCTTGACGATAAGGCTAGTGTGGCGATCCTTCTTCAGCTGATTAAACAGCTGAAAGCCGATAACACTGAGCTGCCGTACACAACCCATTTCCTCATCTCAAACAATGAAGAAATCGGCTATGGCGGCAATTCCAATATTACAGCGGAGACGGTCGAATATTTGGCTGTGGATATGGGTGCGATGGGTGATGGCCAATCCACTGATGAATATACGGTATCCATCTGTGTGAAGGATGCAAGCGGTCCTTATCACTACGAATTAAGAAAGCGTCTCGTGCAGCTTGCCGAGGAAAATGGAATCGAGTACAAGCTGGATATTTACCCATTTTACGGTTCTGATGCATCAGCAGCCATCCGTTCCGGCCATGATATCGTACACGGCTTGATCGGCCCAGGAATTGATTCATCACATGCTTTTGAGCGTACACATGAGGATTCGATTGAAAATACGGCTAAACTGCTGTATCACTATGTACAATCTGAGATGATCATTTAGCAAATAAAGAAACTGCACTCGAGTGCAGTTTCTCTTATTATCTTTCGGCTTCAGGCGGCCTCTTCCCTCTCTGCAGCTCCCAGATAGAAAGACCGAAATCCATTTGAAGGTGTGGATAGTCCTTGAATTGTGTCCAGTCTCCACCCCATTCAAAACCAAGGTCCTTTGCAATCTTAACAACCTCCATCCAATCGGCCCTGCTGTTGCCGTTGCCGTCATAATTCATGTCCCAGATCACCTGGCCATCTACGGACATCAGTGCGAAATCAATTGCCAGGCCAAAATTATGGTAGGACTCCCCGCCTTTTGCATGGGTAACAATATTTCCCTCAGCAGTACGGCCTTTTTCATATAAAGCATCCTGTTCTTCAATGCTTCTGAAATCCTGGGTGATGACTACGTTAATGCCCTTATCAGCAGCCTCGGCAATCAGCTCGTCTTTCTTATCTTCAACCACAGGGTGAAGGGAAGTTGGTGGCGGCACATCAGGTAAATCAGTTTCTTCTATAAAATGAATATATTGATAGATTAAAAGTCCGCAAGCTGCAAGGACTAATAAAAAAACAATAAAATTTCTTAGTTTTCTAAAAAGCAAGGTTTTTTGTCCTTTCTTTGTGGGTTCCACAGATTGCTGTTTCTTATTGTAACAAGACTTTGTGAAAACTTCACCTTTCATAAACTGTCATAAATTATTATTTTAGTCCTTACTGCAAATAAAATAAGTGCAGCTGCTGCCAGGAAAAAAAACTTGGGTAGTTTTGAATAATAGAATTTGGGTAAACAATAATCAAACAGTAATAGAGGAGGAAATACAAATGAACAGAGATCAGACAAATGGCAATGCAGATCAATTAAAAGGCGAACTTAAAAAACAATACGGCAAATTGACCAATAATGAATCCAAAGAAGCTGAAGGAAATATGGATAAAGTAAAAGGACAGGCTCAGGAAAAATGGGGAGATGCAAAAGAAGCACTGTCAAAGACTTTCAATGATCGGAGAGATTAATAAAAATACTCAACGCCGAATTAGAGGCGTTGAGTATTTTTAAGAGCAGGTTATTAGAAAGTTGTTTTAGCTCCTAAATAACGAGGCTTCCAATATGAATTATTCATGTCGCTGATTTCTACACCTCGTGATGATCCAGCATGAATAAATTTGTAATTGCCAAGATAGATTCCGGCATGGGATGGTCCGGACTTGTAAGTTTCAAAGAAAACCAAATCCCCAACTTTTGGTGATGCAACATGTTTTGTGGCATCCCAAATGGATGCTACTGTACGAGGAATAGAGATTCCCACATTACCATATACATAGTTCAGGTAGCCGCTGCAGTCAAACCCTGCAGGTGTGCTGCCTGCCCATTCATAAGGTGAACCGATGTATTTCTTTGCCTCAGAAACGAGTTCATTCACCTTTGATGTCGATTGAGCTGCAACCTGTGATTCAGCCGGCTTGCTTGTTGCTGAACCGGAGACCTTTAGAGTTTGGCCAGCATAAATTAAGTCAGAAGAAAGATTGTTCATTGCTTTTAATTGTGAAACCGATAAGTTATGGCGAGATGCAATCCCCGAAAGGGTGTCTCCTCTTTGGATGGTATAAGATCCAGTGCCTGCCGGAGCAGAAGGTGCAGCTGTTTGAGAAGAGCCTTTAACTTGCAGCTTTTGCCCTGGATATATCGTGTCACTGCTGATTCCGTTAAGGCTCTTTAGTGTCCTGACCGAAAGGCCGTGATTTCTTGCAATTCCCCATAAAGTATCGCCTGATTTCACAGTGTAGCTGACTGCAGCGCTTTGAGACCCGCTTGTTGAATCGTTATGGCTGTGCGGTGCCAACAGGGTCAGGGCTTGTCCTTTATATATTGTCGATCCTGAGATACTATTCCAAGTCTTTAACTCTTCAATTGAAAGATTGTTAGAGCGTGAGATTCCCCATAATGTGTCGCCAGTCTGAACAATATATTTATTTTCATGAGCACTTGCTTCTCCATTGAACGGTGTAATCAAAAAACCAGCTGTCGCAGCCAATGTAAGTAGTTGTTTCTTCAAGTTGTACACTCCTTAAATTTCTTTGACATCCTAATATTAGTAATTATTCTAGTAAAATCCTACCCTAAAATTATGGATAAACAGGAAAAATAATCTATAATTTCATATAATTACATAAAACGGTCAATCTGTAGTAATTTCGACACGGATATATTGGTAAAAAAGGGTAACTTTTCTGGTGTAACCGGGTAGTTTTTCATTGTTTAACTGAATATTTTAACTAAACTTTCTTTTATACAATAAAAATAGACCAGCCCTTAAGGCTGATCTATTATTAACAAACTCTTTACATCCAGATTCTCTTATTTTCTGCTCTGCGTGTCATTCCTAAAGAATCAAGTTTTTCGAGAAATGGAATCATATACTTTCTGGAAAGACCTAATACTTCCTTTGCACTGCTTACTTCAAATTCAGCATCTGTTCTCTTTTTTAATTCTTCTACTGCTGCCCTAAAATGATCACCGTGCCAAAAGTATTGTGAATCAAGCGGTATGACTATTTCCTGGTCTTCTAAATATCGTTTTAGATCGCCTTTTAGATTCTCAGGGATTCCTGCGGAAGCGTAATATTCATCAAACGGCTTTACTTTATAGCCATCTCTTTTTAATTCAGCAAGAAGGTTGACAGTACGTTTTTGCCAGCTTTTCGGTACATGAGGATGAAAACCTTTATTCTGCAAAAACTGACCTTTTCGTTGAAATGCATTTTTTTCAATACCTGAATTTAAGACAAATTCAACCAGTATTTTTGGATATATATTTTGCATTGCCTGCAGCAATTCTGCTTTATTGGCCCCTTGCCTCATTGGATTTTCCAGATGGAACTCATTCAGGCGGTCAGCTATTTCTTCCTCTATTGCCTCTTGGATGGCTGCTAAAGTGAATTCCTTGCTGCTGATGCCCTGGAAATCTTCTTCTTTAAGTATTTCTTGAACCGTCAATTCATCCAGTGAAGTCTTTGCTGTAATCTCTGAAAGAGAAAGGACCTTATCTTCGAACAACACGGCTTTTATGCGATCTGTCGGTGTTCCTTCTTTTTTCCTGCTTAAATCCTCAATGGTTTTTTGGCCGAACCGGTACTTTTCTCCATTGGGATCAATAACCCAGCCCCCCCCGATGGTCTCCTGGGGACTTGGCCGTCTTAAAATAAACCGATCTCCCCTTTTTGCTACCACTTCCTCTTCCAAACGCAGCTGGCAGAGAATTTCACCTTCTGCATTGGATAATTCATTACGGTCAAAAAAGACGATTTTGCCCATGACTTCTGCCGTACCAATATGGCATTTAATCGGCATTCTCTGTTTGACGATATGCTCTAAATCCCCTACCATTCTTACAGCTACATCAATGGTTTTTGTGACGCTGAAATGCTCAGATGAAACAAGGACCTCCCCCCGCTCTATATCCTCCTTCGAAACACCAGCAAGGTTAATCGCCGCCCTTTGCCCTGCAAATGCTGCTTTTGCAGGCTGATGATGCACCTGCAGCTGGCGTGCCCTGGTCTCGATGCCATTTGGCATGATTTTTAGAAGCTGTCCCTCTTCTACTTTTCCTTCATAAACAGTGCCTCTGACTACAGTACCCTGCCCTTTCACCGTGAATACCTGATCGATTGGAAGCCGGAAGGCGCCTTTTGCATCCCGTGTGTCCTGTTCTTTCAGTGTTTGGATAATCAGCTGCTTTAACTCTTCAATTCCTTTGCCTGACAGGCTATCTGTTAACATAAATGGAACATCTTCAAAAATAGTGCCTTTCAGTTCCTCAAGAATTTCTTCTTTTACAAGATCAGTGAACTCTTCATCGACACGATCAATCTTTGTTATGGCGACAATGCCATTACGGATCCCGAGGAAGTCGAGAATTTCCAGGTGCTCTCTTGTTTGGGGCATCACTCCTTCATCGGCTGAGACAGCAAGGATGACTAAGTCTATCCCTGCAACACCGGCAATCATCTGTCTGATAAAGCGTTCATGACCTGGTACATCCACTACTGATATTTGAATTTCCTCATCTTCATGCAAAGGGGCAAATCCCAGTTCTATGGATATCTGCCTCTCTATTTCTTCTTTAAGCCTATCTGTATCCACATTTGTTAATGCTTTCGTCAATGTTGTTTTTCCATGATCGATATGGCCAGCCATACCGATTGTAAAATATCTTTTCATTAAATCTGCCACCTGCTTCTTTTGCATTCTTTTTCAACTGTATCCTGAAAAAAAGAATCTTTCAATCATCTGGTTTTATCAGGAGAGCAGCGCACCTAGTGCTCCACAGTAAGCTCCGTTTTGAATAAATACAGGTTTTTTGCCAACCATAGCGGTATATTTCTCTAAAAGGTGCTTTAAGGGGGCATTTTGCCGAAGCGTGCTTCCTATATAAATGATATCGTCGATTTGGTTCCGAACTGCTGCCTGAGTGCTTAGGAGTACAATCGTTTCTGCAATCATGTTAGTTAAGCTGGCAGCTTTGTCTTCCTTACTTATCTGATCATCCTTAATCTTCCCAAAATTACTGGCAGTCAGGCTTCCATCTATCGGCGAATCGAATGGTGAATAAATATCATTGACCATTATATCTGCATTCTCCGCTTTCCCGCTGCCAGCCAGCGAAACGAGCCTGGTGAAATCCTTTTCACCAGTCAGTAAACGTCCCAGTCCCATCAATGTGCCCCCGCCGATGCCGCTTCCGGAAACCCTTGAGATATTCCCGCCGCTGTTTAGGCAAATCGATGTCCCTGTGCCTATAATACTTAAGATGAAATTCTGATAGGATAATCCATCTTGCTTAAGCAAAAAGGATGCACCTATACTGGAAGACTCAAATTCAGGAAAGATCGGGGCATTTTGAAAATACTCTTTTTTTAGATATTCAGCCTTCCCGCCTGTCAAGGCAACTTCGGCATCAGCAGCAGTCATCTTAAGCCAATTCATTGAATTATCCAGCTCATCAATCAGATAGTTTTTATAATGGATTTGTCCTTTTTCTTCAAATGCCATCTTCAGCAAAGAACCTCCGGCATCAATCCCTATTTTTGCAGGTTTCATGCAGATTCCGCCTTTCCATCTTTATTTTTGCCAATCATTTTAAATGGAAGCAGCAGTAATAAAAACAGGAATAATGCCGCTATTTCCAGTGTTATTATGTAATAAGGATAAGGCCCAAAGTAATCTAATAATGAATTATTCTGCGGCTTACGGGCCAGAAACATATAGTTCCCGCCCGTTAGCTTATTTGCAAAAAATGCCGCAGCTGCGCAGAGGTTTAAGAAGATAAAAGATTCGATCAGACCCCTTCCTGTTGGTCTGAATTGACGAACAAACACGAAATAAAGACAAGTCCAGATGATTAGAATATGAGTAATAAAAAATTGAAAAAATCGGAAATGAGGAAAGCCTAAAAACAGCTCAGGAGTCAGAATGGCCATTAACGCACCTGTGACGCCTATGTAATAGACAATTTGGAAGACGGCCTTAGATTCCGTTGCTAATAATACTAAACAAAGAAGTAAGCTAATGGAACAAAGCTGAAGCGGCAAAGTGAAGGAAATTTCCCAATAGCCTCCAATATAAAGCCAGAAATGATAGAGGAGCTCCAATACAAAAAGCAAGAGAAACATAATCATCCTGAGTTTCCGGTCATATCTTTTTATAGTTTTTCTGAATATGTATAAAAACACCGCAACTCCTGTAAATAATGCAATCATGGCAATATGGGATAGGGTAAAAGTACTGAAAGGGAAAGCTTGATAATTGTGAGAAAAAAAATGAGACAAACTATACCCTCCCTTCTGGCCTGGAGACTATAACTCCCCGGCCAGGAAAGAGGTGGACTCCAGTAAAATTATTTATTAAACCAAAGGGGATCATCATTTTCAGCTTCCCCATTATAATTAATCAAAACCTCTTCACCTGCTTTAATATCTTTATAGGCGAAAAAATCAAACGTATGGTTGTCAAAGTTAATATCATATACTGCATTTGGCTGGTAGGAATGGTTGAAAAGCATTCCATAGCCTAATAAAAGGGCACTGTGATTTTTCCCGTATTCAAATGCATAGTCTGCCAGAGTCGTTTTTTCAATATGCTGATGCTCATTGTTTGGATAAGGAAGAACCGGAGCCTCATGAATCAGTTCACCCTTCTTGATATCCCGAGTAGCAAAGACTCCTCTGTTATGTTCGCCATCGCTTACTGCTGATGTCTTAATTTCAATCATTTCATTACCTGCACATTCCCGTCATTGACGTTTATTATTATTTTACAGCGAGCCTAAACTCGCCAAATTCCAATTTCTTTGTTGTCTCAAGCTGAATCACTTCAGGAGAGTCCAGCTGAATCCTATTAGAAAATAGAGGACCGTCATACACAAATGTATGATATTCACCTGATTCACCCATCGGACATACGGGCTCACCTTCTATTTTGCTTACAAAGTCATAATCAAGTTCTTTGCCCAGCCATGAATTGTCCAATACCTCTTCCCGAACCCGTATGACTTTGGCTTTATAGCCTGATACCACAAAGGCTTTTAAAGCCTTAAGACTATCTTTCTCCTCCATCCATAGAGGATATACAGCATCCAATCCTGCTTCAGCCGCTGTTTTTTCTCCCCATTCACGGTGTCCATCCAAGTAAAGATCCCCATATGCAATGCCTGTAATCCCATATGTATCTTTTATTTTTCTTAAATCACTCACAAAACGTTCAGAGTAATCTTCAAAGGTACAATAAATAAACTCTGCAGGTATGGATAAACTTTTAGCCTGAAGCTGGATTAATTCTTTTTTTTCCCCATGCCCAAAGGTTCTGCCAATTTCCTGCGGAACCGTTGTCAGAAGACATGCAACCTCATACCCCTGTTTTACCAGCACATCCAGAGCCAGACAGCTGTCTTTGCCGCCGCTCCATGATAAAACGACTTTCTTACTCAAGAGTCATCACCAACTTTAATAGTATGGGAAAAAGGATAGGAGGTCTATCCTTTTTCCTCTGAATCCTAATTTAAAAATTGAAACTGTGTTCGGCTTCCTGTCTGGCTTGCAGTTACTTCCAGACGTGCATCTATCCTTTCCTTCAGCTCAGGAACATGAGAGATGATGCCTACTAGCCTTCCGCTGCTTTGAATTTCAATCAATGCTTCTATTGCCTGATCCAATGATTCGGGATCTAGTGTCCCAAATCCTTCATCAATGAACATCGTTTCAAGAGATACGCCTCCTGCGTATTGCTGTACCACGTCTGCCAGACCAAGAGCAAGTGCAAGCGCGGCTTTAAAGCTTTCCCCGCCGGATAAAGTTTTAACATGCCTTTCCTGCCCGGTGTATTGATCAAACACAAGTAATTCCAGGCCGCTTTGTGCGTTGCCCTTTGAGCGGTCTGTTTTTCGAAGCAGCATATATCTCCCGCTGGTCATCTTCGATAAACGTCCGTTGGCTTCCCTCAGTATATCATCTAAAAATGCCGCCAGGACAAAACGTTCAAAAGTAATACGGTAAGTGTTCTGCCCTTTGGAAATTTCATATAAGTGTCCGATTACTTTATACCTTTCCTCAAGGGTCTTCATATCTTCATTTATTTCTTTGATTTTTTGCAAAGTCTCTTCATTTTGCTTTTTCTTCATAAACAGATTTGTATATTGATCCTGCAGTTGTTTCAATTGATCATCGGTTTCCTGCAATAATAGCTGCAAGCTTTCCAGGTCAGGTTTTTCAATCCCTTCTAAGAGTTCCACCAGTTCAGCGTATCTGTCATGAATAGAACGGACTTCTTCCCGATATTCCCGAAGTTCACCTTCAAGCTGCCTGATTTGATCTTCTGATTTTTTGGCATCCCGATATTCTCCGTATACTTCAAAGCCCTGGTCCTTCATGCGCTGTACAAAATTCTGCCTTTCAGCTGCAAGCTTTTGCTCGTTTTTAACAGCCTGCTTTTGAAGTGTCTCGAGCTTTGCCTGTTCTGCCATATGAACCGACTTTGCATCTTGATAATTCTGCTGGGCAGTTTCCAGCTGTCTTTGCATAATTTCAAGTTTTTCAGCCGCTTTTTTAAAACTTGACTCGTAAGCTTCAACAGACCGCAGGTTTTCAGGAATTGTGTCCGTCATCCTCGCTAAGTTGCTTCTCTTTTCCGCATGCATAATGGCAGCGTCATTTATTTGGCTTTGCAGAAGGTCAATTTCTGCAGCCAGAGATTCTTTCATCTCCTGTGAATTTTCTAACTCTACAGTACAGTTTTCCAGTCTTGAAGACTTCTCCTTCAGTTCTGCATCAAGTGTCAGCAAATCCTTTTTTTGATCGGCAAGTGTATTTTTCAGCACAAGCAGACTTTCAGGTTTAAAATCAGGACGGTGCTTCTGTATTTGGGCTGTTAATTCCGCTAATCCACTTTCACTGGAATTCAGCTGAGACCGAGCTTCATAAAATGCAGACTCTGCTTTCGCTTTCTCTGCTTCCATTTCAGCTGCCTGTTTTTTTGCTTCCTTCAGATCTTTTTCATCAGGAATATCTTGAGGAGAGACAGCTGGATTTGGATGGTGTTCTGAGCCGCAGACTGGACATGCCTCTCCGTTTTGAAGCCTGTCAGCCAAGATTGATGCCTGTCCATGAAGCCATTTGCCCTCCAGTTCATCTACAAGCAGTTTGGCGTCAGTCAGCCTGGACGAAGTCTGCTCAAAATAACTTTTTTTCTTGCTGAAAGCATTCAGTGATAAGAGATGCTCTTTATGAAGCTCTTCATATCTTTGAAGCCGTTCTATTTCGTCTGATAGTTTCTCCAGGTTTCGTTCATTCTCAAACTGTACGAGCCTGCTCTTTTCAATTTCCTGCTTTTCTGCAGCAAGTGTTTTTATTTGCAGATCAGCTTTTAGGAGGGCTTCATCTTTCTGTTTTTTTTGAAGCCTGAGGTTTTCAAGATTTTTTTCAAGAGAACGGACAAGCTTTTCCACTTTTGCATAAGAGAGAATATCCTCTTTCATACTTTGAAGGTGATTGACCTGTTCGGCAGCTTGTTTTCTTTCTTCCTCCCGGTTCTTTTCAGATTCCCATTTTTCTTGCTTTTCTTTTAGCAGAGATTCAAGAGTGCCTATTTTTTTCTGAAGTCCCTCAATATCAGCATGTGCTGCATCCAGATCTTTCTTCAGTTCATGACAGAGCTGCTCCTGCTGACTAAGCAGTGCTGCTTTGTGGGCGAGAGTAATGGCATTCTCTTTGACAGTATATTGGCCTTTCAGCTCTTCAAGCTCTTCTTTCCGTTGCTTAAGCTCTTCTTTCATCTTCAGCTGTTTAAGCACCATTTCTGCTTCATAGAGCTTTTGCTGAAGATGATCTCTCTGTTCCTTCTTTTTCCTGCCTGCTTCTGTCAGCTCGGCAAGACCTTCTGCCATCTCCTTAATTTCCTCTGCTAGGAGCGGCAAGAGCAGGGTGTCATTAACACTTCCTGCTTCGAGGTACGTTTTCAGCTCCCCGCTGTATACAGGCTGCACATGATTAAAGTATTGATCTCGCAATTTAATCTGTTCTTCTACCGCTCTTTTTAATTCAGTTGCATCTTCTTTAAGTTTTTCTTCGATGCGCTTGTATATTTGAGTATGGAATAACCGCTGCAGAATGATTTCCTTATCCTTGCTTTCTGAAGTCAGGAGCTTTCGGAACTCTCCCTGGGGAATCATCAGAATTTGCCTGAACTGATTGCTGTCAATGATCATAATTTCTTTTATCTTTTCATCAACATCCCTGACATTTGAAGCCAGAAGCTTTTGCTCTCCATTTTCATCATATATATACAGTTCTGCTTTTGCACTTACTGTTGTTGTCCCATCGCCCCGCTCTTTTTTCTTTTCCTGCTGAGGAGATCTTATAATATGATACCGTTTATTTCTTAAAAAGAATTCCAGGGAAACCTCGGTTAGTGTATTATTTTTGGCAAACTGACTCCGAAGCTCAGGACCATTTCGATCTTCTCCGCTTGCCTTTCCATAAATGGCATAGCTGATGCCATCAAAAATAGTGGTCTTGCCTGAACCCGTCTTTCCGGATATGACAAACATGGTCCGATTTCCAAGTTGGGTAAAATCAATGCTTTCACTGTCTGCATAGGGGCCGAATGCCTGCATCGTTAATTTTAATGGCTTCATTTCAGGGCCTCCTCCCTAAGCACTTTTTCAATCACATCCGTCATTACTTGCTGTTTATCTTCTGTAAACTCAGAAGTAGTCATTTGTTCATAGAATTGTTTAAACAGATCAAGCTCCGACTTTTTCTCTTCCTTCATCGATAAGAAGGAGCTTTTTTTCTTCAAATCTGTAACGGCAATTCTTCTTTCCAGATGAAGAACATTCGGGTAGACCTGTCTCAGCTTATTAATTGGATCAAGCAATGCGCCTTCATCCAAAAGGGTGATTTTCAGATAGTCATCAAGATTCTGTTTTTCATAGAAAGCAGGATCCATCAGTTCATCCAGATGCCCTTCAATCTCTCTTAAGTCTTTTTGGGGCTTAAGTGAACGGGTACGCAAGTCAAATTCGCCATTTTCCTTCATTTCTATAATAGAAATGGATTTCTCCTGTTTAGCTTCGGAAAAAGAATATTTTAATAGGGAGCCTGAATAGCGGATCTTGTCATGCTTTATGGCATCAGGACTATGCAAATGTCCAAGTGCCGTATAGGAGAAAGGATCAAAGCAGCTTGAATGGACACAGCCTGATCCTCCGACAGAGAGGGTCCTCTCCGAATCACTGGTAGCACCGCCCAGAACAAAAGCATGTCCGACAAGAACATTCGGTTCATTTGGGTTCAGGTACTCTTCCATTCTGCTCACAATTGCCTTCATTGCATCATCATGGGAGTGCACTCGGTCATCATCAAGCAAATGCCTGACCATTCCGGGTTCAGCATAAGGAACCAGATAAAAGTTCACACCATGGATATGTATAGGCTTAAAATCATTTACCAGTTTTCCAGACAAGTAGAATTTGCTTTGTTTATACCAGGAACTTCCAAAGGACAGCCTTTCAGCGCTGTCATGGTTTCCGCCTATGGCTACCACAGGTATATTGAGCTCTACATTTATTTTAAAGAGAATTTCATTCAGCAATTCAACAGCATCAGTCGGAGGTACGGACCGGTCATATAAGTCTCCTGCAATGACGACTGCATCCGGCTTTTCTTCCTCTACCACATTAATAAATTGATGTAAAAAATGACGCTGATCTTCGGTCATATATACACCATGGACCAGCTTGCCCAAATGCCAATCAGCGGTATGGATAAATTTCATATCTAACACCCTCTTTTCCTTGCCTGAGATTCTTTCTGCAATGTTACCATTATACCAAATCAAAAAACGGCAGTGGCTCAGCAACATTTTACAGAACATTCGTTCTAATTATATCATCAATTATTTTTAAAACACAGCATTGTTCAAAGAAAAAAGAGCCCGGCAGGCTCTCATTTATTGCTTTTTAACTTAGGAAAGTTGATCAGAATGGCAATAATACCGCAAATGCCAATTAATATTGGATAAATGGAATATGCCATGATGCTCACCGGCGAAATGGCAGCGAGCCCCGAAGCAGCGAGCATCTGTGCTCCATAAGGGATAGTCCCTTGTACAAAGCAGGCAAATATATCAAGTATACTTGCTGATTTACGCGGGTCAATCTCATATTGGTCAGCAATTTTTTTGGCAAGCGGCCCTGCAATAATGATGGCAATAGTATTATTGGCTGTAGATAGATTTGTCACAGAGACAAGCGACGCAATACCAAATTCTGCTCCCCTGCGGGATTTTATTTTGCTGGTAGCCATGTGAAGCAAGTAATCTATTCCTCCATTAACCCGGATGATCTCCACCAATCCGCCAATGAGGATGGCAATAATCGCAAGGGTCTGCATACCGGCCATTCCCTCAGCAATCATCTGCAGGAATGAAACAAACGTATAGCTGCCGTCAGCAATTCCAATCAGGCCTGCAAGAAGGATACCCCCGCTAAGCACAAGAATAACATTCATGCCGAACAAAGCTGCAGCCAATACGCCAAGATAAGGGACTACTTTTAAGAAGTTGAAATCTCCGCTGGTCACGACGCTTTCCTGACCTGCTGTTAAAATTGCAAGAATTATAGCAGTAAGAACTGCAGCAGGCAGTACGATTAAAAAATTCACACGGAATTTATCAGTCATTCTCGTTCCCTGCGTCCTGACCGCTGCAATCGTCGTATCAGAAATGACAGAAAGATTATCGCCAAACATTGCACCGCCAATTATTGCTGCCATGGCTAGAGCTACTGTAATATCTGTCTCTGCTGAAATGGCTACACCAATTGGAGCAAGAGCAACAACTGTCCCCATTGATGTTCCCATCGATAATGAAATAAAGCATGCAATGATAAAAATTCCGACCATGAGCAGATTCTGCGGGATAAAAGAGAGTGCAAGGTTCACAGTCGAATCAACCGCACCCATTCCTTTAGCCGTAGAGGAAAAAGCCCCTGCCAGGATAAAAATGATGGACATTAATATAATATCAGGATGTCCGGCCCCTTTTGTGAATATCTCTACTTTTTCCATGAATGGCTTTTTTTTATTCATTGCCAGCGCAATTCCGGCTGCTGCGGATACAATGACAATAATTGGTATGCTGTTAAAATCACCAGTTGCTATACCGCTGCCAATAAAAATAAGCAGGAAAGCGGCTAGCGGCAATAAAGCCCATGGATTGCCCTTGTTTTTCATTGAATTCTCCTTTAATAATGGATTTTCCAAGCAAAATAAAAAGACCCCTTCAAGCAAGAAGAGACCTTGATCTATCAATCGTTCTCTTCTTATCTGCCAAGCATCAATGCTTGCTGGATTTGGCACAGCGCTCTGCAGAGCCCGCTGCCGAGACATCTTCGGGCCAGCCCCTCCGTCTCTCTTGATAAGTGAATAGTATTAAATTATTCTAAAATAACTCACGTTTGAAAATTATACAGGAAACTCGCTAAACTTCAAGTACTTTTTTCTTAATGGAATTTGAATTTGAATAATGCTTAAAGGGGGAAAGACGGAGATTGAAATATAAAAAGCCGCAATGCGGCTAAAAACTAGTGAAGATCTTTAAAATTCGGCGGGGAATGGCCCTTTTTCAGCTCCTGAAAAATATCATCTGATGCTTGATGAGCAGGCTGAACGGGTGACTGCAAAATTATTTCTCCCATCAGCTTTTTAAATTCTCCAACTGTCAAAGGCTTTGCATCATCCATTAATTCATACCCAAGCTGTCCATTTGGCTCAAGTGTAGCCATTTTAACATCTGAAATTTTAGTAATACCGTTGGTTCTGAGCCTCATTTCCAGCTGATCTGCTGTAAAGCGCAATTTCCTCATATTTGCTGTTTTTAGTTTCCCATTCTCAATCACTATTTTGGATTTGCCTGTAATAAATTTTTCAATGAAATTGTATCTCACCTGCAAGTATTCCATTATAATTAGTGATCCAACAAAGATTCCAGCAGCCACGATGGTCTTCCATACACTTGTCTCAATGATAGGCTGAATGATAATGGAACCTATGGAAATCATAACTACCGTTTGCGCCAGCGTCATTTGGGAAATAGACTTCCTGCCTGCTACACGTAAAAGCAAAACTCCTGCTAAAACCAGAATCACTGATTGCCAGGCAAAATTCATCTGGATACACCTTCCTTTTTCTAATAGGGTATGGAACTGGTGGAGGAATATTCAAGTTAGCGCAAAATAAAACAGCCTGACCTAATGGCCAGGCTGTTTTTGTATGGGTGTGTCGATTATAGTTTAGTTACGTTAGCTGCTTGAGGTCCGCGTGCACCTTCAACAACTTCGAAAGAAACTTCTTGGCCTTCTTCTAAAGATTTGAAACCTTCAGATTGGATAGCAGAGTAATGTACAAATACGTCGTTTCCGTCTTCACCTTCGATGAATCCGAAACCTTTTTCAGCATTGAACCATTTTACTTTACCGTTTTTCATGAAAAAAATCCTCCTATTGGCTAGAAAAAGCCATGTGTAAATTCACCATATACACGCTTATTACTTTACGTTCATTACTCATCCAGACCATTGCCTAACGGTTGAAAAAGCAGCTAGCAAAATATAACACGATGCATAACGGCTGATTCAAATTTAGCACTTATAGAAATGATTGTCAACTATTCTGCGCGTCTTTGATAGCATTTTATCAAACTATTCCGTCTTTTTCGAGCGTAATAATTCCCAAGCTTATTAATAAAATCTCTACTATGTTTATAGACAAGCAGACAAACAACTTATAAGGGGATTTCATAAACTATATAAAAACATTAACCAGGGGGTGAGTGGATTGAACTTATTGGATTTTTTAAATCAGAATTATTACATGCTGGTCCCGGCTTTGTGGGTAATTGGGTATGCATTGAAACAGACACCCAAAGTTCCCGATTGGTCCATCGTATGGATTCTTGTAATGATTTCGGTTTCTGCAGGCAGTCTAGCATTTGGCTTTTCTTTTGAAGGGCTCCTTAATGGAATCGTTGCAGCAGGCGTGGCGGTGCTTGGACATCAAATGATGAAACAGACTATAGAAGGTGCATACAGCAATAAAAAGAAATAGATAATATCAAAAAAGTTCATCCAATTGGGATGAACTTTTTATATAATCTATAATTTTAAGCCGGCCAGGACTTTTTCTATATCTTCGGCAGTCATTTCGTGTGCTTTTCCAAAACTGTATACATGATTCGATGCCCAGTAATCATAAAGCCTGGCAAGATCATTTCGGTCATATACTTTATTGGCAAACGTGCTGAAAAAATAAACGATCAGAACATTAACGACATTTGGCGGCAGCTGTTTTCTGTTTGCAAGCGTGCCCAAAGCGATTTTTTCCAATCCTCTAATATTGCCGCCTGTTAAGTACTCAACCAGCTCAAGCGGGGAAGCAGTTTCACACTTCTGCACAAAATCAGGGTCATTTAATAAATTTAACATTGTTCTCTCCCCTCTATAACTTCTATTTATACACATTGGAGGAGATCAATAAACCCGTTTGGGTATTTTGTATTGAAAATGATATAAATAGCTCTAATTTGTTAAGTAAATGTCACTTGCTTTCGTGTTAACCGCGTATGAACCCTCCCTCAGAATGAATCACCTGTCCTGTTATCCACCTTGAATCTTCTCCTGCCAGGAATGCTGCCAGATTGGCTGCATCTTCAGGCTGGCCGATTCTGCCCGCTGGAAACTTGGGCAATAGGTGATTTCTTATCTCCTCATTCATCCATGTAGAGTCAGTAGGTCCCGGGTTAATCGCATTTACCGTAATCCCTAAATGAGCTATTTCTGTTGAAAGCGACCTGGTAAATGCCGTTATGGCAGCTTTGGTAGAAGCATAAGCCAATTCGCCGGGCATTGGGCCAAGCTCTTGGCCGGAAGTCATATTAATGATTCGGCCGTAAGGCAAATTCCATTCTGGAAATCTTTTGGCGAATTCTGTGCAAAGAAGAAATACGGCTCTCATATTAACAGCATAGTGTGCATCCAGTGTTATTGCATCAAACTCCAGATATCCATCTCTTGTTGAATAGGCTGCATTATTAACAAGTATCATCGGATTTCCGACTGTCAAGGCAGCAGATTTCAGCACCTTTTCTGCTGATTGAACCTTCGATAAGTCAATTTCGAGGCCTTTACATACGATGCCAGTTTCCGATAATTCCTTGCTGAATACTTTTTCCCAAAGGGGCTCCGCGTCCCAATAAGTAAAAAAAATATTAAAATTCTGGCTGGCTAATTTTCGGCAAATAGCTGCACCAATACCCTGATGGCTGCTGACACCTGTAACTATTGCGGCTTTATTCTGCTTTTCGATCATACAGCGTTCCCTCCATTTAGGGCCTGCCGGGACTGGCATGGAGATTGGATTCCAATAAAAATGCAGATACACAACAAGGTATCTGCGAATTTATGGTTTGAAATTCCACAGCAAGCATTCCTCGTTCATATCATTTTATAAATAGACAAACCTCTCCCCAAAAAAGCAGGCAGACGTTCATTAAATTAAAATGATTACAAGTTATGCCACATTTAGAATTTCAATTCCCCTTCCGTATATCTCCTAATTTGAGCATATCTGCAAGACCAGGAAAAAGCAACATAATTTTTCAAATTGCTCTGTTATATATGTCTGAGCTCAACCAGATATTAAAGGGAACGATTGTGTAATTTTGTTTCCCTGTGCATGGTGTACCTTTTTAGCTTTGGAGAGTATTTCATTAATTCAATTCTTTCAGGATCTTTTGGCTGTTATATAGTTGCGATCCCCTGTTACAGTGCATGCCAATGCTCTCATATTATTTCCTCCATCATATTAGTTTGAAAAGCTGGCAGCCGGTCAGCAAGACTGCTCCAATCTGAAATCATTTCTTTATCGGTTAGTAAACAGCCATCGAGACTTGATGCGATCTCTTCTGATTTCTTCATACCCAGGCCAATAAAAACGAGCTCTGTCATCCTGTCTCCAAAATCCTTATCCCATCTATCAAGCAGTTCTGGTTCATCTTTTAAGATTTGGTTTCTCTCCATCTCTGGAAGTGCTGCAATCCATTTCCCTACCCCTTGCAGTGTTATAGATGGACCGGCCTGAGACAGGAGACCGGCTATGTCATTTCGTGAAGCCAGCCAAAAAAAACCTTTGGCTCTCACAATATCTACCGGAAAATCTTCAAGCCATCGCATAAATCTTTCTGGATGGAAAGGCCTTATTCTTCTATAGACAAATGATGAAATTCCATATTCTTCAGTTTCCGGCGTATGCTCCTCATTCAGTTCCTTAATCCATCCTGCTCCCTGGCTTACTTTTTCAAAGTCAAAAAGGCCTGTATTGAGTATTTCTTTTAATTCAACTTCTGAATTTACAGCTTTAATTATTTTTGCATCTGGATTTAATTTTTCCAATACAGCCTTTAGTTCATCAGCACTTTCTGAATCAACCAGATCCAGTTTGTTCAGCACCACGACATTTGCGAATTCAATCTGGTCAATTAATAAGTCAGCAACTTCCCGGACGTCACTTTCATCTGTGGCCTGTTTGCGGTCCAGCAGTGTTTCTCCGGATGCATAGTCATGCCAATAACGATTTGCATCTACAACTGTAACCATGGTGTCGAGCGTGCACCTATTTGAAAGATTAATTCCCAAACTTTCATCCATATAAGTAAAAGTCTGGGCAACCGGAATAGGTTCTGAGATGCCTGAGGATTCAATCAGGATATATTCGATATCCCCTTCGTTAACCAGCCTTTCCACTTCTATCATTAAGTCATCTCTCAACGTACAGCAGATGCATCCATTTTGAAGCTCTACCAGTTTTTCATCGGTCCTTGAAAAACCGCCTTTTTTAACCATGGATGCATCAATATTGACTTCACTCATATCATTTACAATCACTGCCATTTTCTTATTGCCGCGATTATTTAAAATGTGGTTCAGCAGAGTGGTCTTTCCTGAACCTAAATAGCCGCTCAGTACAGTGACGGGTATCTTCTTTGTCATGGACGTTCTCCTTTTGAATAAGAATAATATTCATTACGATTTACAATTGATTAATTCCCCCCTTGCTCTGATAAATCAAGAATTGCTGGTGGGTATGGAGAAGCATCTGATAAATCGTAATTGTTTCGATTTAAATGATATTAAAATTTTTATGCGATTGCAAGGATAAACTTTATATCCTTTTATCCTCCAATTCTCCTATCCTTTCAAAATGCTCATAATCCCATTTACAATTTCATAAAATTAATATAGAGTATAAAACGAAATCATTACGATTTTAATTCAGGAGGATACTATGAACCGAATTTTTCGCAGCCACATTATTGATATAACAGGCATAATATTGATAGCCATTCTGGTATATTTAATATCTTTCAGCTCTGGATTAGGTTTGTCTTTTGATATTCCGACTTCCCTGTTAAATCTGAACGTTATCTTTATCAGCATTTTAATAGAAGCATTGCCTTTTGTGCTGATAGGTGTGCTGATTGCAGGGTTTATCCAAATTTTCATTACAGAAGACCATATAAAAAGGTGGATTCCGAAAAATAGAACAGCTGCTGTTGTCATGAGCTGTGTGGCTGGCGCACTTTTTCCAGCGTGTGAATGCGGAATTGTTCCTATCATCCGCCGTCTTATGTCCAAGGGTGTTCCAGTATATGCAGCGATTGGTTTTATGCTGACTGGGCCCTTGATTAATCCCATCGTCATTGCTTCTACATACATGGCTTTTGGAAACGATTTTGAAATGGCGGGCTTACGAATGGGATTGGGATTCCTAATTGCCATTATAGTTGCCTTTAGTGTGAGCATCTTCTTTAAGTCCGGGCAATTGAAGAAAACTCTTCATTTACCCCACAGCAGTGAAATCAATCGTCCTTTCCTGGACCGGATTTGGTCCATGCTGACTCATTCAATCGATGAATTTTTTGACATGGCCAAATATTTGATTATTGGCGCTTTATTAGCTTCCATTGTACAAGTCTATATGCCGGCAAAAACATTTCTGCAAAATGCTGATAATCCAGTTGTATCCTTACTGATCATGATGGGCTTTGCTTATGTTTTGTCACTATGCTCAGAGGCCGACGCTTTTATTGGTGCCTCATTCAGCAGCATATTTCCTAAGTCTTCCGTACTGGGATTCCTGATCTTTGGTCCGATGATCGATTTTAAAAATACAATCATGATGCTTAGTGTGTTTCGGATGAAGTTTGTTCTTGGCGTATTAGCGCTGACTGCTTCTGTTGTCTTTTTCACGCTGCTTCTTGTACAGAATTTCATTTAGGAGGATTGCTATGAAAATCCATTTCCAGCAGGCATTAAGGGCACTGATTCTACTGGCTTTTTGTGGCCTGATTTTTCAGCTTCATTATACAGGCGACATAACCAAGTATATTAATCCCAAATATGTCCGCTTAAGCCAATCCGCTTCCATACTGTTTTTATTTTTATTTTTTATTCAAATTACAAGAATATGGACTTTTAATAGAGAAAACGTTGTTCACGAACATCATCAAGGTCAGGACTGCTGCCATCATGATGTTGATACCTGTTCTCATCATCATGATCATGGAGATACACCGTTTACAGTAAAAAAGCTGCTGTCTTATTCCATTATATTATTTCCGCTATTAACAGGATTCTTCTTGCCTGCAAAGACGCTTGATGCTTCCATAGCTGAAAAAAAAGGCGGACTGGCCATACTTGGTAATCAAAAACAAGAGATGAGCTCCTCGTCAGGCTCTGATAAATCAGACTTTGACCTAGAAGACTATTCTTTTGAAGAAGAGCTGGAGGAAGCCGGGGAGCTGGAACATGACCTGTCTGTAAATGAAGAAGTAGAGGAAATATCCAATGAAGAGTTTGAGCAATTAAAAAAGGACCTTTATTCCGCTTCTGCTATTAAGATGGATGATAAAGTTTTTAGCTTGTATTATGAGGAAATCAGTAAGGATATTGATAAATTCATTGGCAGGGAAATTGAATTTCAGGGATTTATATATAAAGAAGAAGGACTTGCTTCCAATCAGCTTGTCATTTCGAGATTTTTGATTACGCATTGTGTGGCAGATGCAAGTATGATTGGCTTTCTATCAGAGTTGGAGGAAGCTCCGGACCTCTATGATAATATGTGGGTCAAAGTTAGCGGAGTTATAGATAAAGCAGCCTATAATGGAACAGAGATGCCGATGATTAAAATTAAGGAATGGAAAGAAATTGAGGAGCCGTTCATTCCATACCTGTATCCATTAACCATTAAAATCTTGTAGTAAAATTCAAAAGGGACTCAGCTGAGTCCCTTTTATAATTTAAATCTTGATACAAGTTCCTGCAATTCTTCAGAAAGTTTTGCAAGAGACCCCGCTGATGATGATACTTCTTCCATGGTGGCAAGCTGCTCTTCTGTTGCGGCTGAAGTATCCTGTGAAGCTGCTGCGTTTTTTTCTGAAATGTCCTGCACATTGGACATAACATCAATAATCTGGGTGGTTAAGGCAGTCAGTTCTTCCACTGAGGATGAGACTTCTTCAACTTTGTATGTTACATCACCCATTGAATGGGCGATCTCATCAAAAGCTGCACTTGCTACCATTGTATCTACAAGGCCATCCCTTACCTGTTCATTTCCTTTTTGCATTGCCAGAACGGCATGCTTTGTTTCTTCCTGAATAAGCCCTATCATTTGATGAATCTGAATGGCAGATTGCTTGGATCCCTCTGCCAATTTACGGACCTCGTCAGCGACAACCGAGAAGCCTCTCCCGTGCTCACCCGCCCTTGCAGCTTCAATGGCAGCATTGAGTGCAAGCAAATTTGTCTGTTCTGCGATATTCGTGATCAATTCTACGATATTGCTGATTTCTTTTGACCGGGATTCGAGCGTATAAATATGCTGAGCAGCACTGCCTACTGTAGTATTTATTTCATTCATTTGCCTTACAACATTATCGACTGAATTAGTGCCTTGTTTAGTTAAAAAATCTGCCTTTTCCGCTGCTTCAAGCATCAGCTCGCTACTTGAAGAAATTTGCTGCATTCCGGAAGCAATCTCCTTAATTGAAGAAGATACCTCTCTAAAACGGTAAAGCTGCTGTTCAGTCCCCAGAGCATTTTTCTGCGAAATAGCTGCTACCTGTTCAGAAGCCAAAGAACTTTCGTCTGCACTTGCAGCCAGCTGTTCACTGCTTGATGCCACTTGTTCTGATGTGCTTCTTACCTGGCTGACTAGAGACCTCAAGTCCTGGACCATTTTATTTAATGATAAAATAAACACTCCTATTTCATCCCGGTTTTTTACTTTAATAGAGGTCTGACTTAAATCTCCTCCTGCCACTTTGTCTATCGCTCCTGCAGCCAGGTTAATCGGCCTGGATATCATTCTGCTTATAAAATAAGCGATCAGCATGGCAGCAATAACGGCTGTAATCGAAATAATTAAAGTAATCGTCTGAGAGAATTTAACGCCAGAGACAGTTTCATTTATCCCGGCATTTAATTGGGATTCATAAAATTTTACAAGTTCATCCGCTTTTTTATTAAAATCCTGGCTGATCTGTTTATCGGAAGTTTCAACTAATGACATATAAGCATTATTTTCCTCCAGCTTAAACTTAATTTCTTTGTCAATAATGCTCTGATAGCGATTATGGAGCACTTCCAGTTCTTGCGCCAATTCCTTCTCCTTCTTATTGCCGGCTAATTCATTCAGTTTATTGATATGATGTTCCATCCTCTTGCGGGAACTTTCATAGTCACTCAGATATGTAGAGTCGCCTGTCAGGAGATAGCCGCGGATTCCCCCTGCTTCATTCATAAGCTCTGCCTTCAATGTTTTTACAAGCATCACTTCAGAGACATTATCATCTATTAAACTTTGATAATTTCTGTTAACATTACCGAGTTCGTAATTTGATAAACCGGCGACAAGACCAAATAATAAAAGGACAGACAAAAACCCGAGGAACAGTTTTTTTGCCACAGATAATTTCATGCCTTTTCCTCATTTCCAGATATGATAGGATATTCTACTTATAATTTATCATGAACACAACTGGTAAGTCAGGTACTTTTTACCTGGATCTTCAGATATTTACAGAAAATTCTCCTTCTTTCGCTATTATTTTCATAATAATACAAAAAAAATGCCGCTAATCCGGCTGGCAGATTAGCGGCGACTATGCAGACCAAAGATCCTTAGGGAGGAGATCTTCTATATTATTGTATTAAAAGTGACTGGAATGGTGTGGACAAACCCCTCCGCTATTTGCTTATTTTTCCATAACTTATTCAGTGCATTAAAAACAGCTCAGGCACCTAAACCGGAAATAAGTCTTAGGTGCCTGATGCAGTTAAACTGCTTTCTTAAGCATTCCCTCATACTTTTTTGCTGTTCTGATTTCAATTGTTAAGACACCATTTCCGAAGTTTGCTTTTACAAGAAGCGGGATGCCGGTTGTGTTTTCAAATCTGAAGTCTTTGCCTCCATATGAAACGGTTGCGTCCCGGCCCTTTGGGACATAACCCACCGTTACAGAATGGTGGTGTTTTTCTACATAACTGACCCCGACTTTATCAACAGCGTTGTATAGAGTGGAGGATGTTTGGCAAATACCGCCCCCAATCCCCATTACGAGCTTGCCATTAATGGCTTCCTCTGCAGGCTGATACCCATGTGCTTCATCACTGGGCCCCACTGTTGTATTAAAAGAAAAGTGATCTCCCTCACCAAGAATGATATTATTGATGGCTTCTGCTGAGAGTTCAATGTTTTTTGTCCTGCCTGCCACGCCGCTGTTAAAATTGGTACTATAGGATGCGACGATTACTTCTCCTAAATGAGGTACATCAGCAGGATCATAACCGCTTTCTGAAACATAGAGCGGCAGCTCAACATCCCCGCCGCTTACAGAAGCAGCGAAAATCTTATCCACTAATTCGCTTTCTTCAAGAATAATCTCAGGCTGCCCTTTAATGATATTGCCATCGGGACCAATTTTGTCAAGGGTCATCCTTTGGTCATAGCCTTTTATTGTATCCGTTCCTCGCGCTATTTCCTTGGCCCATTGGGAAAGATCTGCTTTATATTTTTCATCATCCTCACCAAATCCCATTTCAGCAGGGCTGAAGGTCTTTAGCACTGTTTTTGCATCAGGATCGATGACATTAACCACAACCGGCTTTATTTCTTCCTTCTTTTCTTCCTCTTTAGCCTGCTCCTCTGCCTTTGCCTCCTCTTTTGTCTTATCTTCTTCAGACTTCTCTTCCGCGGCCTTTTTCTCCGGCTCATTATCGCCGGCAGTTTTTCCTGAACACCCGGCTAATCCTATGAAACAGACAATAAACAAAAGTACTATTCCCCATTTTCGCTTAGTCATTTTTCCCCCAGCTTTTTTAAATATTTGCTTCCTTTCTCTATATAGAAAGCTGTTTCCATTTTCTAATTGTATTCACTGGCGGAAAGGGGTATTCCTGCCATTCTGCAAGTTAAGTTGTACCTTTTTACCTATTTAAAAAAACACCTGCGGAAGTTTTCTTAAACTATGAAAGATTAGCTGCAGCAGGATCGGTTTTAGCAGCCTGACCGGGCTTATCTTCAAAAATTGGGCTGGATGCCGGTTTTGTGATGAGGGAGATTCCAACCAATGATAAAGTAGAGATGATCATAGCAATAGCACCAGTATCAAGTGCCGGAACATAAATCCCTTTTACTTTAAGAATGTAAAGACCAAGGCTCGAGATGAAACCTAATGCAGATGAGCAAATAGCAGCTGTCTTTGTTGCGCGCTTCCACAGCAGACCAATGCTCAATACAGGCAGCAATGAGGCTGAGAAGATTCCCCAGGATGCATTGCCAAGCCAGCCAACGAGATCAGGCGGATTTAGTGAGAGCAGGAATGTAACAGCAATGATGATAAGAGTAAACCATCTGGATAGGGCCAACTCCTTTTTCTCCGGTAATTTTTCACCTTTCTTAATAATCTGCTGGTATATATCTCTTACAATCGATGAGCTTGCTACTAGAAGAAATGCTTCGCTGGTTGACATGATTGCTGCCATTACAGCGGCAAATATGATCCCGGCGACAACAGGCGGGAAAAAGTTTTCGATAAACATTGGGGCCACCATATCAGGAGTAGCCGGTGCTGCCATTTCCCCGCGGTTTACCATTACGCGTGTATATAATCCTACAAACCATAATAAAGCTGTTAATGCGTAAGTGGATGCCGCTATAATGCAAGCCCACTTAAGCATGGAAATTTTTCTGATCATATAAAATTTGGTTACCACATGCGGCTGTCCCTGATGTCCAATTACATAAATGAAGAAATAAGAAATAAAAGCAAAAATTCCGATTGGGCCTGTAGTATGGAAGGCCTGAACCATATCAGGATTAATAGCTGTCAGTTCAGCATTCATCTGGGACATGCCTCCAACCATTCTCATTCCGCCTATGAAAACAATTAAAGAGCCAACAATCATGACAATCATTTGAATAAAGTCTGTCCAGACGGCACTTATCATTCCGCCGCCAACAACATAAACCGTTAATATGGCCACTCCTATAAATAAAGCAAGTTTATAATCAACTCCTAAGACAGTTTCAAGCATATTGCCCAATGCTTTATATTGAGCCATCTGATAGCCTATTGCTCCTCCAAGAATGGCAAGTGCAGTAATGGCCCGCACTGTTTTACTGTTATAGCGGATTTCCAATAAATCCGGAATGGTCAGAGCGCCAAATTTTTGTGTAATTCTCCTCATCGGCTTAGCCAATACCAAAAAGCTTACAAAAATCCCGGCAGTGGCAAAAATACCGATCATAAAAATGGCATAGCCATGCTCATACACAAGCCCAGTCAATCCAATAAAACCGTATCCGGACATGGTTGTGGAAGAGACAGCCAGGGCGACAAGCCACGGGCCAAATCTCCGGCCCCCGGTATAGAAGGTGTCCATGTCTTTCTGATGCTTCATCGATAATAACCCTATAACAAGGATCACAAGCAGATAGATAATTCCGATTGCCAAAATCATAAAGCATCATCCTCTTCCTCTTTATTTTTAAATGCCAATAATCCCCATAATCCAGCGGCGGCCAATGACAGCGGCCAAAAAACAAATAACATAAAAGTCATTAATGGCGATAATCCAAACATTTATATTCCTCCTAATCTTTAAATTATTGATCAGTAAATTTAGGGTCCCTTTTTTGTATAAAAGCCCCGACCCCCTCCTTAATATCCTCGGTCTGAAAAACTTGGCCAAAATATTCAGCCTCGGTGATGAGTCCGTTTTCAAGCCTTTGCTCATAACCTTTATCTATCGACCTCTTGGCAAAAGCCAGGGCGGGAAGTGAATGATTGCTGATAGATTCCGCCAGATCCAAGGCTGTTTCAAACGACTTTCCTTTAGGGGCAATCCGGTTAATTAAGCCTATCCGCCAGGCATCCTCTGCAGACAGTGGCTCACCGGTGAAAATCATTTCTTTTGCTTTTGATTTACCAATAAGACGTGATAGCCGCTGAGTTCCTCCCGCACCTGGAAATAAGCCAAGCTTGATTTCAGGCAGCCCGATTTTTATGTGCTCCTCTGCTATCCGGATATCACAGCTTAAAGCCAATTCACAGCCGCCTCCCAGAGCAAACCCATTAATGGCAGCTATCGTGGGCTGCGGCAGCCTTTCCAGTTTATTTAAAGGCTCCTGAAGCCAGAGAGACTTTTCCTTTGCCAGTTCAATCCCTTTTCCCATCCAATCAGGAAAACCCTTTATATCGCCACCTGCGACAAAAGCCCTTTCTCCAGCCCCCGTTACGATAACAGCTTTGATATTGGAATCGCTTTCAATTTCATCCGCAGCAATTGATAAAAGCTCAATGACTTCCTCACTTAGAACATTCAGTGGTGGATTATCGATTATAATAATGGCAATTTTGTTTTGAATGGACCAGGAAACAGCTTTTGTTTTTTCCAATTTCATTCCTCCTCATCTCAGCTATATTGTTCTCTTAGCATGAACTTCTGAACCTTACCTGAAGGTGTGCGGGGCAGCTCTTCTGTAAAGATAATTTTTCTTGGTTTTTTATAGCTTGCAAGATACTTTTTGCAATGTTCGATGACTTCTTCTTCTGTAAACGTGCTGCCTTCCTTTTTGACTATGACTGCACATACAGCTTCAATATATTTCGGATCAGGAACACCAATAATGGATACTTCCTTCACACCTTCAAGGCGGTATAAGACATCTTCAATTTCAGCAGCATACACATTTTCTCCGCCGCTCCGAATCATATCTTTTTTTCGTCCGGCAATGGATAAATATCCTTCTTCATCCAGCACCCCTAAATCTCCTGTCCTGCACCATCCGCCTGTGAAAGTTTCTTTGGTGGCTTCCGGTTTTCGCCAATATCCAGCTGACACGGCAGGACTTTTAATGGCAATTTCCCCGATTTCCCCTGGAGGAAGGGGCACTCTGTTCTGATCAATAATTTGAATTTCAGTCAATGGCAATGGCTTTCCAACCGTTTTCCCCTTTTTTAAAGCATCCTCGGAATCGAGACAGGCAGCAATGGGAGTTCCTTCTGTAAGTCCATAAACCTGAACAATGCCTATATGCGGGAAATTCTCTTTTAATTTTTCAAGTGCCCAAGGCATTAACGGGTCTCCGCCTGTATAAATTGTTTTTAGATTTATAAATTTGTAATCCCTAAGATTAGCAAGATTGAGCATTTCATAAATCATAAAAGGGAAAAGGAAACAATCCGTTACGTATTCCTTTTCTATCACTGATAAGATTCTGGTTATTTCAAAACCTTTGCTCTCAGTTATAATCACCGTTCCCCCCATCATTAAAATGGGAAGCGCAATATCTTCCATTGCTCCTACATGATAGAGCGGGCCGGTAGTCATTCCGATTTCCTTTCCTTTAAAGTTCCACTTAAGAGCCTGCATAACAGAGAACCAAAAAGTGGTTTCGTGAGTCCAGATGGCCCCTTTCGGTCTACCGGTCGTACCGGACGTATACATTAACATTACGGGATCGCTGAGGCGAATGGAGTCTGTACTGATTTCATCTTCACCGCCATTCTCCAGCAGACTCCAGCTTTGAGCCCATACCGGTATCGGCCCAGTCCTGCCCGCCAGGCAAATATTCCTTTCCACTCCTGTATTTTTGCGAATAGATTCAATCCTGGGAGTCAGCTCCGAGTGAAAGCATAAAATTTTTGTACCGGAATCATTTAGGGCATACTCAAATTCGCTGCTGGTCAGACGGAAGTTCAGACGGACAGCGATAGCTCCAATTTTTGCAGCTGCAAAATACAACGCGAAATACTCAAGACAGTTATAGAGCAGAATCCCTATCCTATCGCCTTTTTGGACACCAAGATCTTTAAGCTTGTTTGCATAAGAGTTTGAAGTCCGGTGTAGGCATTCGTAACTCCATTCTCTGCCGGATTCTTCTTTAATAGCCACTTTGGCAGGATTTTCACGATTAATATCAAGTGCCATTTTCCTTGTAAAATATCCGAGATCCAAGAAATCCTCCTCCTTTAGTTATGTAAGCGTATACATATCTTTCAAAATTGTTTTCTGTTAAAAACATAATGCAAGTTTTGTGCCACATTGGAATTTCAATGCATAAGCCATTCCCGCCAGATTCACGATATTACTTTTCCGACTTTTCAGAAATATTACTGCATATATATGTCCTCAAATATTAAAACTAAAATGAAAAACGCAAAAATCCGGGATTTCGGATTGGATTCCGAGTCCCCGGATTTTTGGCATTAAAAAGAAATATTATATTTTTTTATTTTATCGTAAATAGTAGAATTGCCAATTCCCAATGATTCTGCAGCTTTATTTTTGTCATACCTGTACCTTTTTAGAGCGGCTTCGATTGCATTCTTTTCGGTTTCTTCCAATAAAACTTTTAGATTTTTCACTTCTGGTTTCTTTTTCCCGCCTTTTAGATAATCAGGAAGTTCCTCAACACCAATCAATTCACTGTCAGTTAAGTGGACACTGGCTTCCAGAACGTTCTCTAATTCCCGGATATTTCCCGGCCAGTCATATTGTCTAATCAGAGAGGCTGCCTCAGGACTTGTTCCAGTCACCCTTTTGCCTATCCGCTTAGTCGCTTTCCTCAAAAAGTGTTCGGTCAAGATCGGCAAATCAGATCTTCTGGACCTTAAAGGCGGTATAAATAACTGCACCGCATTAATCCTGTAAAACAAGTCTTCCCGGAATAATTGATCATTGATCATTTTTTCAAGCGGACGATTTGTAGCAGCAATCACTCTCACATTCACTTTTTTAGGCTGAAGCGCCCCAATAGGCTCGAATTCTCTTTCCTGGAGAACCCTTAATAGTTTCACCTGCATATGCAATGGCATGTCCCCTACTTCATCAAGAAAAATAGTCCCTCCATCAGCCAAATGGAATTTCCCTATTTTTCCGCCTTTTCTTGCACCTGTAAATGCTCCATCCTCATAGCCGAACAGCTCAGATTCCAATAAATGTTCAGGTATGGAGCCGCAGTTTACTTTAACAAAAGGCTTCTCGCTCCTTTCACTCAGCTGATGAATGCTTTGGGCAACGATTTCCTTCCCTGTACCGCTCTCCCCCCTCAAAAGAACAGAAATATCGCCTCTTGCAATGCGCATGACTCTATCTTTCAGATCTTTAATCTCCGGTGTTTCCCCGATCAGATCATGAAGGGAATATCTTAATCCATTCGACTCATTCCACTCGCTTCGATAATAATTGAGCTCAGATAATACCCCTTTAATATGACTGTTCAATTTCTTCCATTCATCCAAATCACGAAATATTATCGTACCGACTGCTCCGACAATATCATTATTTTCGATAATCGGAATGCGGTTGGCGATGACAAAATCGCCTTGCAAAAATTGTAAATCAGCAAAATCCTGTTTACCAGTTTGTGCAACGAGATGCATTTTTGTATTTTCAATAACATCCGTTGCATGTTTGCCAATAACTTCGTCTCTTTGAACTTCAAGAAAATCACAATAATTATTGCTCATATATTGAATGATTCCATCTGCATCAACAATCACAATTCCATAGTATGTACTTTCAAAAATCAAGTCCAGCAATTGATTATTGATTAATAGTGCCGTATTGTTCATACTAACCCCCCTTTTTTAAATATTCGTCTTCTTCCTATTTTAGCATGTTATTTTTAGGAATCAGCAAATATAGACAGAAAATTCATAAGAGTAAATTTTCTATTAAGCATTAGTCCCAATTACTCAGCGCATTGGAGCAAACCATTTCATGAAAGGGCAAACAGTCTGCATGTTGGAAATGTATCCCTTTACGTTTAAGAATCTTTTGCTGATGGTGAACTGAAGCGGATCTCAATTTCTGCTACACGGTGAAAGCTGAAGACGTTTTTTGGCAACATGATGGGCGATATTACAATTGGATAAAAACTCTCTCCCTTGTAGGCTATACCTATGAACAGGTACATAACAAAGCTTATATTATTTCCAGTACCGCATCTGTATAAATAAATGCGGTAGCCAACCTTGAGGACAGGATGCCTGTGCTATTAACTTTGTTTTAGTGATTCTTTTTATCAATTTGGCTTTGAGACTGAGAGCAGTCAAAGTGATAATTGTTCATAATTAACAGACAAATTTTAATTCCTACTTGACTAATCGGATAAATATGAATTAAAATAATACTAACAAAAAGGGAGGGTTCATTACATGCCATTAAACAGAGAAACGTTAATCAGCAAATTATTATCACTTTCTAAATTCCAGCATAATCACAGCTTGTTTAATTTAAGTGACCGAAAGCTGGAAGCTCTGTATCTGGATCATATTTTGTTTTCTCCTCACCCTCACAGCGGACATCAATCAATTAAATTAGTAGGAAAAAATAGATAATAAGAAAGCCTGCAAATGCTCAAATAGCATTGCAGGCTTTTTTTTAACCAAAAAACTCCATATGTCCTTTTTCAGATCTGTAGTATTCCAATCTATCCCTTAATGTTCCTGTATGAAATTCAAATTTATGTCCATCCGGATCAGTAAAATATATCGATTTCTTATCTCTCATGTCTCTCGCACGACCAGGCAGGATATGAACTTTCAGCTTTTCAAGTTTATTGCACATATTTTCAAAATCTGAGTCATCGACTTTAAAAGCAACATGAGTATACGAATGGGCAATTTCATTCCTTGGTATGTTCCGTTCTTCATTCAGGGCAATCCAAATACCCGCCAATTCAAAATATGCAGTCGTTTTGCCTTTTACCAGCAGCTTTGCATTAAATACATTTTTATAAAATTGTATCGACCTCTCCAAATCTGAAACGGAAAATAAGAAATGATTTATACCCCTAATCGACAAATGTTCAACCTCCAAATCAGCATTTTAGTAAAACAATCTTTGCATACCAATTTAGACGCACGACGGGCCAATTATGTTTCATATTCATTTCCTGCGCATAAAAAAAAGGGAAATCCTTGATTTCCCTTTCCGATTAATTCTTAGCCAATTTAGGCACCATATTCTCCTGCTTAGGCTCTTCAACCGAGTCCTCCATTGGTGTTGCGCGTTTAATGAAGAAAGCCAGAACAAGTGCAGCTGCAGCTATAAAGGTTGCTACGAAGAAGGCATCATTAATTCCCTCAAGCATGGCTTTCATTAGGACCTGCTGCTGCATTTCCGCCACAGCAGCTTCAGTCATTTGGCCGCCGTTAGCCATAGCCCCGCCTTTCATCGCTTCTTTCGCAATTTCTGCAGCATGGGTTTCTGTCCTAGTTGACATTACTGTTACCAATAAAGCGGTACCAATGGCACCTGCCACCTGGTTCAACGTGTTGTTCATTGCAGTTCCATGCGGATAAAGCCTTCTAGGCAGCTGGTTCAGGCCATTTGTTGAAACCGGCATCATGACCATGGACATCCCGAACATCCTGATCGAGTTGAGTATAATCAGCTGAGTATAGGTTGTTTCCAGAGTCAGCCTGCTGAATACATACGTAGTTCCTACTGTAATGGCTAACCCAATGATCGCCAAAATCCGGCCGCCAATTTTATCGAACAGCTTTCCAGTTAATGGCGACATCACAGCCATAACAAGGGCACCTGGAAGCATCATCAATCCTGCATCCAGCGGTGAGATCCCCCTTAATGTCTGAACATAAATCGGAATCAGAATCATTCCTGAGAACAGCGCCATATTTACCGTCATGCTTATAGCTGACGATAATGCAAACATCGGGTACTTATATACACCAAAATTAAGCATCGGACGTTCTGATTTGGTTTGTTTTAAAATAAACCAAATCAAACTTATGACTCCGACTGCAATTGTTAAATACACATGAGGGCTGTCCCAGCCTTTGTTCCCTGCAGAACTGAATCCGTAAAGTATTCCGCCGAACCCTACACTTGATAGAACAAGAGAAAACATATCCAGACGGATATTCACTTTTTCCTTTTTGTCTTTCAGCATGACTGCTCCAAGAACTAAAATGACACCCGCAATCGGTGAAAGGAAGTGGAATAGCATTCTCCAATCATAATGTTCAATAATCCATCCTGAGAGAGTTGGCCCAATTGCAGGGGCAAACATTAAGATCAGGCCAAATACACCCATGGCTGCTCCGCGTTTTTCTACCGGGAAGCTGATCAGCATTACATTCATCAATAGTGGCATCATAATAGCCGACCCTGATGCCTGCAGCATTCTGCCTGTCAGCAATACAGGGAATACATGAGCAATACCTGCAACCAGCGTACCGATTGTAAATAATCCCATTGCCACAATAAATAGCCTGCGGACTGTATATTTTTCAATTAAAAAGGCAGTAGCCGGGATCAAGATACCATTAACCAGCATAAAGCCGGTAGTCAGCCACTGCACTGTTGCCGCTTCTATTTCTAAATCTGCCATAATAGATGGCAAGGCAATATTTAATAATGTGTTATTCAAAAAGGCAATAAATGCCCCGATCATTAAAACAGCGAGAATCCCATAAGGCGGCCGCTCTGTTTTATTGTTTATTGCTTGTTCCATTATATTTCCTCCTGTACAATCAGTTCATTATTTTATACTGTCGTTACACACAAATCATATAATATACCATGAGTTCAACTTTTGCAACAAAAAAATCCTTGGAAAATAGAAGGTTTGTGTAATTAAATACAATGAGGTACTATTAAGTTATACACATAGTTCAAATAAAATGACAGGTGATTATAGATGAATAACAGGAAAATGCATGTTATAAAAAAAGCACATCAATTATTCCTGGATAAAGGTTTTCAGGCTACATCCATTCAGGATATTTTAGATTACAGCGGGATTTCTAAGGGGACCTTCTATAATTATTTTTCTTCGAAAAACGAGCTTCTTATCTCCATTTTTAAAACATTGCATGAAAAAATGGAATCAGAACGCAATAAGCTTCTTATTGGCCAGGACCCAAGCAGCTTAGAAGTATTCACACAGCAGATCGAATTACAAATGAATATGAATCGGACCAATAAGCTGGTTGCCCTTTTTGAAGAAGTACTTGTTTCAAATGACCCTGAGCTCAAGCAGTTTATTAAGGAAGGCCAGCTTAGGATGGTGGATTGGATTTTCAGCCGGTTTATTGAAATCTTTGGTGAGGACAAGAAACCCTATTTACTGGACTGTGCTGTGATGTTCCTTGGCATCCTCCATCATAACGTAAAATACCATACAAAATTCTTTGAATTCTCTTCAAGCATTAATCCAGTGGTCCGTTATAGTGTAGAAAGGATAAGGAAGGTTGTTGAAGAGGTCAGTTCAGCCGGTGATTACCTGCTGAAGCCTGAACTGATTGAAAACAGATTTAGGCAGACAGATCATAGAAATATGCATATTCTCTGCAAATCCATATTGACTTTGAAGAAGTCCATCAAGCAGGAAGATCAGAACGATTGCATGGATCTTCTGGACTTTATCCAGGAAGAAATGATTCATTCGAAAAAACCAAGAAAATTTCTCATTGATAGCGCCCTCCAATCTTTGAGAAGGTGCATAGCATTTTTGGATGCCAAAGAATTTGAGAATCTTGAAAAGCTGGTTTCAATCTGCTTTAAACATCCGGAAGAAGAACCTGTATAATTCCCAGGCCTGCCCCATTCTGAGGGAGGCTTTTTTTAGCTATTCCCGCCTATTCATTCATAATCCTTCCAAAAACGGTAACACTACACTTAATGCCGAAAAAATTGGTGATTACAGAATGAAAAAAGAGTTAAAAAAGAAGAGACCTGTATCAGAGATCGAACTTGACGAGCTGGAAAAGACGCTTTCACGATCTCATGATTTTCAAAAAGTACATTATAGCAACAGACAAACTAGCCTCTGCTTTTCTTTTACTTATTTCAAAACACTGATTGACCAAAAAATGATCACAAAAAGTTTGCTCCCTCAGCTTCTTCTTGGTGAATTCAACAAAATTGATGATTTGAAAAAACTTTTGCCATCTGCAAGCATACAAATATGCGATGATCTTTCAAAAGCAGAACATATGCTTTTGAATGGCTATGTAATGGTTACATCAGAAGCCGAGAACCAAAAAGCGGCTTTTATGGCTGCTAAATGTTCATATGTCAGGGAAATCACACATCCGGAAGTCGAGCAAACGGTTATTGGAGCAAAGGAAGCCTTTGTTGAGTCTCTGGAGAATAATTTGAATTTAATCCGCAAACGGCTGCCCATCTCTGAACTGATCATAGAGGAATATATAATCGGAAGCATATCCAGAACAGCAGTGGCCGTTCTCTATATTGAGGGAATTACGAATACAGATAATGTCAGCATGGTAAAAGAACGAATCGAAAATATTGATTTTGACGAAATCACTGACAGTTCTTACATTGGACAGCTCATTTCAGATAATAAGAATTCTCCCTTTCCTCAGCTGCTGGATACAGAAAGACCGGACAGGGCAGCCGCTGTCCTTGCTGAAGGAAAAATAGTGATAGCCGTAGATGGGTCACCACATGTACTGATTACCCCTACAACTTTTTCTGAATTCTTCAGTTCCTTTGAAGATTATTTTTTAAATTGGACTATCGCTTCTTTTGCCAGAATATTGCGGGCCTTTTCTGTTATTTTTTCCATACAGATTACGTCTATTTATGTTGCAACGCTTACTTATCATATGGAGCTTGTCCCCACCGATTTATTAGGAACATTGGTAACTTCAAGGCAGCATATCCCTTTGCCTCCTTTCTATGAAGCGTTAATGCTTGAACTGGTAATAGAGCTTTTAAGAGAGGCTGGAGCCAGATTGCCTACGAAAGTTGGTCAGACAATCGGTATCGTAGGGGGGATTGTTATTGGGACTGCGTCTGTACAGGCAGGGCTGACAAGTAATGTCCTGTTAATCTTTATCGCCCTTGCAGCACTTGCCGCTTTTACTACACCTGTATATAAGATGAATAATACCATCCGATTTCTAAGATTTCCGTTTTTATTATTCGCAAATTTATGGGGTTTTGTAGGTGTGCTGTTCTGTTCATGTATTTTGTTAACTCATATGATCAGGCTCACATCTCTCGGCAGACCTTTTATGGAGCCGTTTTATCCGCCAAGGTATCGGGATCTGAAGGATTCGTTTCTCAGATTTCCGTTTCAGCCTTTAAGGCCAGTGTATTTAAGAACACAAAATCCGCATCGGTTTCAGCCGCAGAAAAAATCAAAGGTCAAGAAAGATATTGATGAATGAATAAAAAAGAGAGCCTGGCTTACAAGTGCCAGGCTTTTTTATATCTTCTTAGATTTGTCCTCCCATGGTTCAAAGGAAAATGGGATTCCGATCATTTTCGCGGTGAGTTCATCATAAGACACAAGATCTTTCTTGGATAATTCTTTTAATGACTTTTTCCCCATGGCTCTTAAAGCCATTTTGATTTCCTCGGTGCTCGCGGTCAAGAACTTTTCCGCCGACTTAGCCCCATCCTCCGTTTTAAATACATCTTTGAATTTCCCCTGGTTCCAGACAGCCTGTGTTGGCGGCTCAAAAGGAAGAGCATTCAATGTTTGTTTATGAGAAACAGTAAACAGCATTACAGATCCCAGATAAACCGCATCCGCTCCAAGCGCCAGGACTTTTAAAAAGTGTCCTGGTGTAAAAAGACCTCCAGAAACAATTAAGCTGATATCCCCCTTCATTTTTCTTTTTTCAAGATGGTTTGAGGCACGGGTGATAGCATGCAGGGTTGGTATTCCAAAATCGTCTGCCAATAAGGGAGGTGCACCGACAGAAGCCCCTTGTCCCCCATCAACTGCGATAAAATCCACCCCGATTTCGATTAAATGATCAATATCATCTTCGATCTTTCCGCCTGCCCCTATTTTTGCGCCGATCGGGACACCTCCGGACATTTTACGCAGCTCATCCACCAGCTCTTTTAAATCCTTCAATGTCTGTTTTTCAAAAAAATGTTCCATTATATGGGCAGTTTCGTTTTCCTTTAACCCCATGACTTCCCTTGCACGACCGGTTAAATTTTCAGGGGAGATGTTGCCGCCCATACCCAGTGTAGCTCCCTGACCCAGCTTAAGTTCAATCATGTCCGCCCTTTTAATAGTCTTTTCTTCCTTACCCCACTCCGTCTTGGAGAACTGAAGAATGTACTTCCCCGCACTTTCAAGCTCTTCAGGCAGTATTCCGCCTTCACCGGAATTGATGGCTGTTCCTGTATTCTTGGCAGCTGTGGCCAATGCAATTTTGACTTGCTCACTTAAAGCGATTCCATAGGCCATTCCACTAATCATCAGTGGAATTTTGATTTTCATCGGCTTTTTCGCTTTTGGACCAATTGTCACTTTCACATCAACGTCTTCCTCACCGTCAATGGGGAAAGGGGATGTCTGTGCAGGGATAAACGTAATTTCTTCAAAATGCGGCCATTTTTTCGAGGAGCCAAATGGACGGTGAAGCACATCCCCCGTTTCAGCACGAAGGTTGTTTTCAAGCGCATTTTGAATGCCCATATGCTTAAAGCCGGGAATCAGCTCAATGAGGTTTTCCTGATAGCTGTCTGTCATAATAATTTTTCCTGCCTGCTTCACTGCCCGCTTCATAATCCAGCGCCAGCCGATAACAAGCATAAATAATAAAAAAATATATAATAAGGAAATCATTGCAAGTGTTGCAATTAATAATATATTGGTCATTAGTCTTCTCCAAAAGATCTTTTAGATTCCATTATTTCCATTGAGAGGGAATTTAACCTATGACTTTTGGGTTTTTGGAATAATCACAAAGCTGAAAGTAAACTCTATGTGAAAATATAGAATGAGGTGAAATGATGGACAACCGCGAGAATGTTCAGTCGAAAAATATTAATGAAGAAAACCGAGTTAAAGGAAGTCTTCTTGAATCTATGATGGAGCCTATGGACCAGCTATCTAAGATTCCTTCAGAGAAAACGGACCGAAGAACCAGTGATGGAGAGATGAATTAACAAATGAGAAAGCCGGCATTTTTGAATGCCGGCTTTCATTTTTGATAAGGAGTATCTTGATAAAAGTAATTAGGGGTTTTCACTTTATTATTATACTGCTTATGAAAAATATGTGCAGCAGCAGGGGAAACGGGCGGAATCAGCCAGGTCCAGTCACCGGTCAGGTCCCTCCCCTGGTTCTTTTCGTTTTCTTCAAATTTCTTGAATTGCTGTGCAGCGGTATGATGGTCTATTATGCTAACCCCTTCTTTTTTAAAGGAATGCAGTACGGCTGCATTTAATTCCACCAGGGCCCGATCCTTCCACAGCGAAGAATTCGACCTGGTATCAAGCCCCATTAATGAGGCAATTTGAGGAAGCATATCATAACGAAAATCATCTGCCAGGTTCCGCGCACCAATTTCAGTACCCATATACCAGCCATTGAATGGGGCTGCATTATAGGAGATGCCCCCAATTTCCAGTTTCATATCCGATATCATCGGGACTGCGTACCATTTCAAACCGAGATCACAGAACCAATTATACTCTGGATGCTCAATCTCTATTTCAAGAATCATCTCTTCCGGTATTTTCCTTAATTGGGGCGGCTGATTGTTCATTTGTATAACTAATGGCAGCACATCAAATTTGCCGTACTTCGGCTCCCAGCCCAATTTCATGCATTGCTTTGTAAATGCGATGGAGTGAGGATCGCCAATAATGCCTTCCTCTGTCTCATACCCAGCATACCGGATTAGCTGATGATTCCAAATTCTAAGTCCCTGTTCGGAAGTGTCCGGAGAGAAAATGGTGATGGCCGGACGCAGTCTGCCATTGTTAGTGGCAAATTGTATATGTTCAAAAAGAGCAGAAAATACTTCATCCGCTTGTTTCACATTCCGCTTATCCAAAACATTCAGCTGATCCCAAAACAGCCTGCCGATGCAGCGATTGCTATTTCGCCACGCTGCTTTTGCACCAAATTCCAATTCTTCAAAAGTATGTTCATAATACCCTTGCTTTGCAATAGAATATTCGATTTCCCTTAACCTGCTGTTTAGCTCAGCAGGACTTTTATTCTGTTCACCATAATACATTTTTATAAATTCTGCTGCTTTTTCAAGTAAGTCCTTTTTCAAAGATGAATCCTCCCAGAATAGACTACTTGTTAATGATAGCATAGGGAGGGTTGGGGAAAAAGTAATGATGTTCTGTGGTTTGCCTGATGTTACTGATATTGAGGTGGAGCTTTCTGAATTACTTCCATAGAAGTTTTCGCAAAGAAAAAAGAGAACCGCACGGGTCCTCTGCTTTAACCATTAATTATCTTATATATTCTAGCTTCATGGGGATGCAGTACTTCTTCATTTTTTTCAAAGTCACTTCTATAATTAGAAAGAATCAGCTTCCGGTTTGTGAATCCATTAAACGTAAATCTCTGCTGTTCGTCATCATGGTTTAAAACTATCAGCCAGGTTACATCATTATAGGAACGTGTATATACATATAGGTGTTCATCATCTGGCAATAGATCCTTATAATCCCCATAAACCATTACCTCGTTTTGTTTTCTTAATTCAATCAGCTTTTGATAAAAATAATATACGGAGTCTGTATCATTCAGAGCTGATTCGACATTGATTTCCTTATAATTCGGATTCACTTTGATCCATGGTTCACCAGCTGTAAAGCCTGCCTGGCTGCTTGCATTCCACTGCATCGGTGTCCTGGAGTTATCGCGGCTCAAAAGCAATAAGCTTTCAAAAACCTCCTGAGGGTCACGCCCTTTTGAAACTTCTTCATGATATTTATTTTTCATAGCAATGTCATTGTAGTCTTCAATGGAATCGAATCTCACACCTGTCATGCCGATTTCTTCGCCCTGATAGATATAAGGAGTTCCAGGCAAGGTATGAATCATAGCTGCCAATAGCTTCGCAGACTGAATACGGTACTGGCCATCATTTCCATAGCGGGTAACCTGTCTTGTGTGATCATGGTTGTTAAGGAATTGCGAATTCCACCCTTTTTTCTTAAGGCCTTCATGCCAGCTTGTTTGGATTTCCTTGAATCTCAGCATATCCCATACCGGCATTTCATCTGCCACCTGAAAATGGAACAGAGTGTTCAGTTCATTTCTGCTTTCATCCACATAGAGCAGTCCCTCTTCCGGTGAAACAAACGGGATCTCACCGACAGTCATCACATCATAATGCTGAAGGACTTCCCGGTGCATTTGCTGAAGATAGTCATGGATACCGGGGTTATTGGCCAGGTAGCTTATATCATAAGGATTCTCTGCCTCTGATAAATCTTCTTTTTTGGCCAGTAAATTAATCACATCCATTCGAAACCCGTCAATGCCTTTATCCAGCCAGAAGCGCATCATTTTGTAGATTTCCTGGCGCAGTTCAGGATTTTCCCAATTAAGATCCGGCTGCTCGACTGCAAAGGAATGATAATAATATTGTCCTGATGCTTTGTCCCATTCCCAGCAGGATGGAGCAAAATAGGAGCGCCAATTATTTGGCTCCCTGCCATCCTTTGGATCCTTCCAAATATACCAATCTCTTTTCGGATTATTTTTGGAGGAGCGTGATTCCACGAACCAGGGATGCTGGTCAGAAGTATGGTTTACAACCAGATCCATAATGACCTTCATACCGCGCTGATGTATTTCATGGATCAGCTCATCGAAAGCTGCCATGTCACCGGCTTTTTCCATAATTCCATAATAATTTGAAATGTCATAGCCATTATCCCGGTCTGGTGATTGATAAAAGGGATTCAGCCAAATCACATCAACGCCAAGATTCTTAATATAATCAAGCTTTTTTATAACCCCTCTTAAATCACCATAGCCATCACCATCGGAATCAAAAAAGCTTCTCCAGTAAATTTGATATACAACAGCTTCTTTCCACCATTTTTTACTCACAGGGCCACCTCATTATCATCAAATCTTCGTAAAAAAGGGCCCTAAACAGGCCCTGTCTTTATTTTTTCAATCGATACACTCTAGCTTCATATGGCTTGAGTGTCAGGTTATCAATTTCTTCATTTTCATCTGCAGTCAAGTTGGATATCAGAAGTTCCTTAGACGAATAAAGGACATGTCCCGGCAGCTTAAAGTCCGGTGTTCCATCACTGAAGTTGCAGATCACAAGCAGCTGGTCATCACCCAGAGTCCGTGTAAAAGCAAAGATCTGCTCATCCTCTTCCATTATTAAATCGAATGCTCCATATACAATCACTTCATTTTGCTTTCTAAGCTGAATGAGCTTCTTATAAAAATGGAAGATCGAGTCTTCGTCTTTTAAAACTGCTTCTGCATTAATCTTCTCGTAATTCGGGTTCACATTGATCCAAGGGTTTCCGTCTGTAAAGCCTGCATTCGGGCTGGCATCCCACTGAACAGGCGTTCTCGCATTATCCCTGCCTCTCTCATGAATGCCTTTAAAAATCTCATCATGTGTTAAGGAATCCGGTGTAAGATCACGGTAGGCATTCAATGTTTCGATATCACGGTAATCATTGATATCAATGAACTTAACATTTGTCATGCCGATTTCCTCGCCCTGGTAAATATAAGGCGTCCCCTGCATCATATGAAGGCACACAGCAATCATCTTACCAGAAGTTACACGGTATTCTTCTGAATCATTTCCCCATCTGGAGATGGCGCGGGGCTGGTCATGGTTGCTCCAGTACAGACTGTTCCAGCCATCTTCTTCAAGGCCCTTTTGCCACTTGTTGAAGATCTCTTTCAAATCAGTCAATTTCCAGGGGCGGGGGTCCCATTTGCCGTATTGTCCATCTCCAAGGCCCACATGTTCAAAATGGAATACCATATTTAATTCATTTCTGTCCCGGCCGGTGTAGAGTTTGCCTTCATCAACTGTTACACCAGGCATCTCGCCAACCGTGATGGTATCATACGGGCTAAGGGCTTCCTTGTTCATTTCCTGCAGGAACTCATGAATTCTTGGACCGTTCATATAATACTCGCTGCCGTCCCCATATTTGTGTCCTTCCCTGATCTTCCCCTGAGGATAGCTCGTATCTTTTGAAATGAAATTGACTACATCCATGCGGAAACCATCAATGCCTTTATCCAGCCAGAAGCACATCATTTCATACACTTCATTTCGCAGAACAGGATTTTCCCAGTTCAAGTCAGGCTGCTTTTTGCTGAACAGATGCAGGTAATATTCGCCGGTTTGTTCATCATATTCCCACACGCTTCCGCCAAACGCTGCTCCCCAGTTAGTAGGAGGCTCGCCATTGTCCGTCTTTTTCCAAATATAATAATCTCGATACGGATTATCTTTAGATTTTCGTGATTCCTGGAACCACTGGTGTTCATCGCTTGAATGGTTGACAACGAGGTCCATCATGATTTTGATCCTGTGTTCATGGGCTTTTGCAAGCATCCCGTCAAAGTCTTCCATAGTACCGAACTCATCCATAATATTACGGTAATCTGAGATGTCATAGCCATTATCATCATTAGGCGATTTGTAAACGGGGGATAGCCAGATGACATCGATCCCCAATTCGGCTAAGTATGGAATCTTTTCAGTGATTCCGTTGATATCGCCAATTCCGTCCCCATTTGAATCATTGAAACTTCTTGGGTAGATTTGATAAATAACGCTTTCTTTCCACCATGTTTTGTTCAATTTATACAACTCCGATCAAAGAATAATTTCATCTTTATTTTATAGAACCCTTCATTACACCGCTTATGATCCATTTTTGAGCAAAGATGTACACAATAATCATTGGCGCAAGTGCCATTAAGTAGGAGGCAAATGCAAGATTGTAATCTGTGCTGAATTGGCCCTGGAAAATGTACTGCACCAGCGGAAGTGTGGCCATTTCCCGGTCGCTGAGCAAGACAAGCGGAAGCATAAAGTCATTCCATGCACCAAGGCTCGTAATGATTGCGACGGTTGCATTCATTGGTGCCAGAAGCGGGAAAATGACTTTCCAGAAAACACCCCATGTGGTTGCTCCGTCCATGATAGCCGCTTCTTCCAATTCAACCGGAATGGCACGGATGTAGCCAATATAGATAAACACATTGAAAGAAAGGTTGAAAACGATATACAAAATGATTAATCCAACCAGGTTATCCATTCCCCATGCACTGGTCTGTTTGACAAGCGGCAGCATGATGATTGGAAAAGGTATAAACATAGCACTTAAAAAATAGAAGTATAGGAACTTATAAAACTTCTTATGAAGGTTTCTGGCGATGGCATATGAAACAAGCGAGTTCGTTAACACTGTAAAAATGACTACAAATACTGTAACAAATGCACTGTTTTTAAATGCATTAAAGAAATTAGTCATTTCAATGGCCTGTGCAAAGTTGTCAAATGACCATGACTTAGGAAGAGCCAGTAAATTCCCTGCCATTTCAGGCGGTGTTTTAAACGCAATGGTAATAGTTAAATACAGTGGAAAAAGAATGAGCAATGAACCTAAGATTAATAGAGTGGTCACAAGCCAGCTCGTTTTTTTGCGATTCATTAGTTTTCCACCTCTCTTTTATTTAAGAATTTCAGCTGAATAACAGAAAAGACGATGATGACGATAAAGTATATGACCGCATTGGCTGATTGATAGGCAAACTCTCCGCCTTCAAATCCTCCTCTATAAATTAGCAGGGAAATGGATTCGGTCGACTTTCCCGGACCTCCTCCAGTCAAGGCAACAATCTGATCAAAGACCATAAGGAAGTTTTTCAATGAGAGAACCATATTAATAGTGAAAAATGGTGCGATGAGCGGAAATGTAATTTTCCAAAATTTTGTCCAGACACCAGCACCGTCAATGCTTGCAGCTTCATATAAATCCTCTGAAATTGTCACAAGCCCTGCAAGATACAATATCGTATTAAAGGACACAGCCTGCCAAACGGCTACAATGACAATTCCGATCCAGGCAAGGTCCGGGTTTCCAAGAATATTGCGGGTCAAAATTTCCCATCCGAATACATCGCCAATCTGCGGCAGGAAATGAGCAAAAATAAAATTAAAGATAAAGCCAACAATCAAGATACTTAGAATGTAAGGCAGGAAGTAGATTGCCCGAAGCGTTTTGTGAAACTTTATCTTGGAATTAAGCCCGATGGCCACAAGAAGGCTTATGATATTGACCAAAATGGTCGCAACAATGGCAAATTTAAAAGTAAATAAGTAGGCATCCCCTGCCCGTTCATCTTTAAAAACGTTTAAGTAATTTTTTAACCCAACAAAATTCCAATCTCCATACCCTTTCCAATCAGTAAAGCTGTAAAAAATCCCCTGCAAAGCGGGAAAGCTGTGGAAAATAAAGAAAAGAAGGAAAGCGGGTATGGTGATGATGAGAAACACACTGTTTTTCTTTTTCATAGTGACAACTCCTTTTTAGAAAGCCAGGAAATCATGAGATTCCCTGGCCCGATGCCTTTATCGGTTTTGAACTTTTTCCCATTCGCTGTCCATTTTCTTCAGGAATTTTTCTTTATCTTTCTTGATCAGGAATTCCTGAACAAGGTTTTCGGCTCCCATGCCTGCAGGGTAATAGTGATCGGGGAAGCTTGTGATGGTGCCATTTTCAAAGTTAGCTTTGATTCCTTCAAACACCGGATCTTCCTGATATACTCCTTCAATGGCTGAGAAAGCTTTCTGCTCGTCAATATACTTTTGAGCAGTATCATTATTCATCATGAATTCAGCAAATTTCATCGCTTCTTCTTTATGCTCAGTATCTTTGCTGACTGCTAAAAGAACATCTACACCAGAAACAAGTTTGTTTTGTGCAGGATCGTTTGTTACAGGCATTGGAAATACTCCAAGTTCCATGTCAGGATTTGCTTTTAGAATTTCAGGGATTGCCCAGTTGCCCTGCAGGTAGAAAACAGATTTGCCAGCCGCAAATGCATTGTTTCCATCCCCGTAAGCAACACCCATATTGTCCTTGTGGCCATACTGAACTAATGTTGCCATCTTGTCTGCAACTTCATCATATTTATCGGTGAATGATGTTTCGCCGGCATTTTTCTTTTCGGCAAAATCTTCTCCTGCAACATTCGCACCAAGAGAGTTCCATGCAATCATGCCAGTCCAGGCATCTTTTAACGTGAAGTAAATCGGTGTGTCACCAGCAGCCTTCACCTTTTCAAGACTGGCGATGAATTCATCCCAGGTAGCAGGGACTTCAAGGCCATGTTCTTCAAACTTCGCTTTATTGTAAATAACCGCATTCGCATTTGTAGCATACGGAAGTCCGAAAGTACCTTCACTTTCAGGTCCTACAAGACGATTGATCATGTCGATATAAGATGGCTGGACTGTTTTAGCTAAATCAGTGCCTGAAAAATCCTCTAGAACGCCTGCACGTCCAAGCTCGCCGTATGTTGCATTACCAGCAATGGACATGATATCAGGAAGATCATTTTTGGTAAGCCGTGTTTTCAGGACTGTTTCCGCTTCTGGCGGTGCATCCAATTTGATCTTAATATCCGGATATTCCGCTTCAAATTCTTTAATCAATCCTTTGTATGTCTCGATGCTTTCTGATTTATTGGAGAAGAGCTCAAGCGTTACTTTTCCGTCATCAGCACCATCAGATGAACATCCAGCCAATAAAGAGGCTCCTAAAGTTAATGCCATCACACCTGCAGTCATTTTTTTAAACATGGTATATCCCCCTATGTGTTTTTGTTTTATAGCTCAATTACGTAAACGTTTACGTAATTGAGCTGAGAAAAAGAGAGTTCTTATTGCCTCTCTTTCACACTCATTCTTTCAATGATTTTATGCGGCATAATCCGGCTTTCCGGAGTTTCGCCAGTTTCCATGATGGTAAAAAGCATTTCTGCAGCAGCCTCACCCATTTTTGCGAGAGGCTGTCCTACTGTAGTCAGCGGCGGGATGGACATCTCAGCCAGGCTCAAGTTATCATAACCCATAACAGACAACTCTTCCGGGACGTTAATTCCCAATTGATATGCTGCGGATAAGGCACCGATAGCCATTTCATCACTTGCAGCAAATATCGCCGTAACATCCGGGAACTGTTCGACAAGCTTTTTAAAGCCCTCAACTCCATCAGGGAATGTAAATCCCCTGCTGAACACAATATTTTGGGAACCCAGCGGTATGCCATGATCTGATAAAGCTTTCTTAAAGCCTTCAATCCTGGGAATACCCGCGATGATATCATCCTTGTTTCCACTTATCATTCCAATTTTGGTATGCCCCTTGTCGATTAAATGCTTAGCTGCAGCATATGCTGCATGAAAATCATTGACCTTTACAAAAGGCACCGGGTACGCATAGGACTCTGTCGAAAGCAAAATCATCGGCATCTTGGTTTTAGTTACAAATTGATAATACTCATCCTTTAATATTTCACTTGCGAAAATTATCCCGTCTACCCTTTTTTCGATAAGCAGCTGGAGATACTTCATCGTTTTTTCGCCATTTGATTCTGTATGGCAGACGATCACACTGGAACCGTTGTCATTAGCAGCCTTTTCAATGCCATCCAGCAGATCGGTTACCAGAGAACTGGAAAGCTTCGGGAAAAGCACCCCAATCGTATGTGTTCTTTTGTTAATTAATCCTCTTGCCACTGCGTTTGGCTGGTATCCCAGTTCTTCAATCACTTTTAGAACCTTGAATTTTGTTTTTTCCGAATAGCCTCCCTGGCCATTTAAAATCCTGGAGACTGTTGCAATGGAGACATTTGCTTTTTTGGCAACATCTTTGATGGTATAAGACATATCCCACCTGCTTTAAATTGCTGTATTATTTTTTACGAAAACGTTTACGTTGTAATAATATCACGAAGTGTAAGCCTTTTCAATATTTTTTAAAAATTTTTTAAAAATTTGTATATACATCTAGTCATTGAAAAAGAGCCTATAAAGGCTCCATGATAAATTTTGCAATGCTGCACATTTATGAATACAAACTTTATTCCTAAAAATCTTCTTCCGTATAGAAACGGGCTAATTCAATTACCGCACTGCCTATCCTTTCGACTTCGGGGAAAATGACTCTAATAATCCCTTCTTCATATAAAGCTTGAGCAGTTACTTTTCCAACAGATAACGCAACAGTTTTTTCCGACAAACAGGTTTTCAATTGTTCTTCTGTATTCTTTTGGCGGGCGAAGCTGAATAAATTCCTCACTTGTGGAGTGCTTGTGAAAAATACGGAATCGAGCTTTCCATCAAGGATCTCTGAAAGCAGCAGACTCATCACTTTTTCCTCCGGAGGAATATGGGTATATGGAAGAATTTCTTCATAGTCGGCCTGGTTATCTTCGAGCCATTGTTTTAGGAGTGGTGCGGGGTCGCCGTGAAGCTGCAGAGCTACTTTCATGCCTTTTAGGGGATATGCTGAGAGCTCTCGAAGTAATCCTGCCATGCTGCCGTCATCATCCCGAACTGCAGGTATGATATTAAGTTTTTTCAGCATATTGGCGGTTTTGTATCCCCTTGCAGCAATATTTGCTTTTTGCAGGCTGCTGATCAGTGCATCACTCTTATTCATCTCAAGAGCAGTTTGATAAATGGTTTCAACACCGATTCCAGTCGTAAAAATAATCCAATCGAAACTGCACTCAGTCAGCATTTCTACATGGTCCTGGAGTTTTTCATCTTTCAGCAGTGATGTTCCCTGAGCGGGCCTGCTGACAGCAACCCCTCCCTGATTCTCCACCAATTTACTGATATCTTCTATTTTCCGTGAACCTAAAAGTGCAACTTTTTTGCCGGCAAGCTTTTTCATTTTTACTCCCCCTCGGTATGTACATCTATATGTATTATTATAAAATATGCATTACATTAAAACAGTGGTTAAGCACTTTAATTAAAGTATATTTTAATTTTGTCCATAAGTTTTGTTTTTTTTGGATTAAAAGAAATGCGTAAAAAAACTGCCTGCAGGATCTCCCGCAGGCAATTTTAATTTATTTATCAGCTGGTTCAGCTTCAGACGTTTCTTCGGTTTCATCGTTCTTTTTGATTACCCCATTGTTTTCTGCTTTGTAATCGTATTTTGAACGATCAACCGGTTCGAAGTTTTCCGGTTGGTAGAAGCGGAGAAGATCTCCGTTTACCACTTTATCAGATAGTGCCAATTTCTGCTCAGCACTTTCCTGGAGTTTTTTCGCTTCTTCAAAACGGCTTTCATCCAGCAGTTCACCCGTTGTTGAATCATAGTACTTTCCGTCAACAGATGAAATGGTTGGACTCATGAAGTCTCCGTTACGGAACGGCACAAGGTCATCATGATTTTCTGATAATAAGTCTGTACCGAATTGGAGATACTGTTTAGTATCAATCCCAAGCAAGTGCATCAATGTTGGCATCAGGTCGATCTGACCGCCAAATTCATGATTTACTCCGCCTTCCATGCCAGGTACACGGATGAATAGAGGAACACGCTGCAGACCGGCACTATCAAACGGTGTAATTTCCTTGCCAAGCACTTTTTCCATTGCTTTATTATGATTTTTGGAAATTCCATAATGGTCACCATACATGACAATTACTGAGTTTTCATACAGGCCGGAAGCCTTCAGCTGTTCAAAGAACTGTTTAAGCGCTTCGTCAGCATAACGGGCTGTCTGGAAGTAATTATCAACTGATTTGTCCCCTGTAGTATGGGGCTCAATTGTCGCCATCTCCTGATCCATATGATACGGATAGTGATGGGACACTGTAATGAATTTAGAATAGAACGGCTGCTTCAGCGATTCCAGATACGGCATGGATTGTTCAAAGAACGGCTTATCCATTAGACCGTAGTCAGCCATGTTTTCAGGTTTTAAATCATAATAATCTGCATCAAAAAAGTTATCATATCCAAATGATTTATAAATTTCGTTACGGTTCCAGAAACTTCCGGAGTTGCCGTGGAAGACCGCAGAAGTATATCCTTTATCCTTCAGAATTGCCGGCGCTGCATTGTACGTATTCATGCCTTTTGTTGTAAAGGCAGAACCCTGAGGGAGCCCATATAGGGAGTTCTCAAGGATAAACTCAGCATCAGCTGTTTTCCCTTGTGCAGTTTGATGGAAGAAGTTATCAAAATACGTTGTATTTTCCTCTTCTATCAGCGAATTCAGGAATGGTGTTACTTCTTCACCATGCAATTCATAGTTCATTAAAAATGTCTGAATGGACTCAAGGTGAAGGTAGATCACATTCATGCCTTCGGCTTTTCCAAAATATTTCGGATTCGGCTCAGCATAATTAGATTTTGTAAAGTTAATGACTTCAGTTGTATCACTGCTATCCGCCATAACTCTTTGTGCGGATGCCTTCGTGCTTTGCACTGCATCATAGATTGTATAATTGTACATGCCCAGATATTTAACAATATAGTTACGGTCAAAACCTCTTGTCAAAAGCTCAGGGCGGTCTGTTTCAGCCAGGCCCAGATTTGCAAAGGAAATGGCAAGCGACGCATAGATTAGGGCTGCTGATCTGCGGCGCGTCAAATCCTTTGTTTCAATTTTAACGGCTTTAAAAATAAGCAAGCCGGCAAGCACGATGAAATCAAGGAAGAAAAAGATATCAGTTGGCTTTAATAGTGAGCTGATGCTTCCGCTGACATCACCGAAATTTTGTGTCTGCGTCAATGTCGGCAGTGTAATAAAGTCATTAAAGAAACGGTAGTACACTGCATTTGCAAACAGCAGGAACGACAGGAAGAAGTACATAACCATCAAAGCGATATATTTTCTTCTGCCTTTAAAAAAGAATGCAATTCCTAAAAACAGCAATGCAGACCCAAGCGGGTTAATGAATAAAAGGAACTGCTGCAAGGCACTTTCAATGCCTAAATTAAATTGTGTCATTTGAGTAATATACGTTTTCATCCAGAGCAGAAATACTGCTAAAAAGAAAAAGCCTATATATTTATTCAATATATCCTGACTTTTATGAAGTAAAGTATTCAAAATCATACACCTGCCTTCTAGCACATTATTGTAACATACTTCGCTAGTAATTTAAAAATTTAATGTTGGCAATCAGCCTAATTATTAGTTTACCTGAAACATATTAATAATCTATGAACAGGCAAAAAAGCACTGCACAAGAATATAACTATACTCGCATTTAATAAAATGTCAAGCATGTCCAGATAAACCGCTCTTAATGCCGATAAAAACAGGGTGAGAACCCTATTCACAGTATAAGCTGATTTTAAGACATTTATAAATGCTGCACGTCTATATAGACGAATGAAATACAATTTGGTTTCACTTTTTATATAAAAACTTATGAATCTATAATTTTCCAGGGAAGGAGAAAAATCAGACAACAGCCAATATATATGAAGAATGGTAAACAATTATACATAAAGGCGGAATATTTTCATGGACAAGAAACAGCAAATTAATGAGTATATGAACATCCTTGCCGAGGGCAATTATTTTAATGGATCTGCACTTGCAGCAAATAAAGGAGAAGTCATTCTGAATAAAGGATATGGACTATCAAGCTATCAATATGCCATTTAAAACACGTCAGACACCAGGTTCCGAATCGCTTCTTTAACAAAGTCATTTACCGCCGCGGCTGTCCTGTTGCTCCACCAGCAAGGAAGACTGAATCTTTCGGATAAAATTAATGACTATATTAACAATTTCCATTCTGAAAACGGTGTGACCATCCACCATTTATTATGCCAGTCTTCGGGTGTGGCTTATTTCACTTTCTCTTCTGAATACTGTGAGAAATATATGCGCCTTCCTTCCAGTCTGAAACAATCCGTCAATTGGATTAAAAGCAGACCGCTGCAATTTAAGCCCGGTACAGACATGCAATACAGCAATGCAGGATATCTGCTCCTGACTGCTTTAATTGAAAACGTTTCAGGTTTACCCTATGAACAATTCCTCCTGGAGAATATTTTTAAACCACTTCAACTTAAAAATACAGGCATTGATCATGGCCGCAAGATTGTGAAGGACTTGGCCAGCGGTCATTCGGTCTGGGAAGAGGTAATTAACGCAGAATTTGTAGATATGAGCATTCCACAGGGAGCATATGGGATGTACAGCACTGCTGAGGATTTATACAAGTGGACAGAAGCATTGCGGAATGGTGTACTGCTAAACAAAAACATGACCTCAAAAATGTTCACAGCCAACCATTGGAGATATGGCTATGGCTGGTTTAGCGGCAATTCGGAGACAGCCAGACACTTTGGGGACATTAATGGCTTTACAAATGAACTGTTGATGAACTTTAAAGAGGATCTTACCATTATCGTGTTGAGTAATGTTAATATCACTCCAGCGGACAAAATCTGTGAGGATATATCCAAAACCATCTTAAATAAGGAAGTTCGCATGCCGGAAAGGTTTTCACCTGTAAGAGAGCCTATTCCATGGAGAAATCTTATAGGTGAATACAAATCCAATGAAATATATTCATCAGTCCATTGGGAAAACAATAAATTGTTTGTGACCATGCCAAAGAAATATGGGGCACTATATAAATATCAAATACAACCTTTTACCCTTGCAGATGGCAAAGCTATTCTCAAATCAGAATTTTTGTATGAGGTTTTTACATTTGATTTGAAGGGTCACTTTCTAGAGTTTGTGGATGTATATGGAAAAACGCATATTCTTAAAAAACAAACCGCACAATAAGGTGCGGTTATAGTTTACCATAATATTATTATGTTTGGTTTTACCAAACTGATTTATATTCCCCGTTTTTTCCTGTGCCGCTTGCTGTGAGAATCTCGATATTCTTTGTTACCTTAGTGGTATATGTGAAATCACCATAACAGTATGGATAGCGGAAATTATTCTTATCGTCTCCACAATCATAAACCTCCGGATTCTTTTCAGCCTGCTTGAGAGAGAATTGCTTTGCGATTTCTTCACTGTGTTTTCCCCCCTGTTCAGCGACAAAGTCAATATATCCGATTCCCATATTATAAGCCTGGATCACGGCAGGGAAGTCTACATTTTTTTTACTGCCATAATTTAATGCTTTCTGAAAGTGTTTTACTCCCTGTTTAATGCTCTGTTCCGGATCCTGAATTGAATTTGGGGGCAATCCTGCTGATTCAGAAGCCTGCATTGGGTCCCCGCCCTTCCCTTTGCTTTCCTGCTGCATGATTGCGGCCAGAACAAGTGTGTATTCTTCGAGATTGACCTCTTTCAATTCCTTTTCAAGTAAAGGCGTGTAATGCTGGACGTTTTTAGATACCAAATTTGGCATCAAAGAAACTGCAGTTTCCTTTATATTAATCTGCTTGAATTGGTCAAATAAGACAAAAATCAAAACCATAAAAAATAACAGTAAGGCTATATTTGAACTGCGTTTTGTACGCTTTTTGCTTTTTCTGCGCTTCATTGCTGCACTCCCGGATTCTCTATTATTATTTCAGATTATTATTATAGCAGAAAATACTGATATTTTAATAAAAAAACCCCTTACGTGAATTTGCAGGAAAATGATAAAAAAAAGCGGACGCATTTCTGCACCCGCTCATTAATCTTTCTGCTTCACAACAGTGCCCGTCTCTTCCTCGAGAATCTTTATCACTGCCGACATATCCTGCTCGCTTAGTTCTTTCTCTGCTGCTGTTTGGAATGCTTTTTCTGCCATCCGCCCGGTAAATTGAGTAAGGCCGGCTTCCTGCAATAGCTGGTTTGCAAGCCGGACGTCTTTATGTACATACTTGACTGCCCCTCCTGGTGTGAAATGGCGGGGTAATACGTATTGTTCCATATGCCTGCGTAGGATCTTGCTGTCGCCATAGCTTGTTTTCAGGACTTTTAATAGCTGTTCAGAATCCAGTCCATATGCAGCTCCGGTTACCATTGCCTCTGAGGCAGCCAGCGAGTGGACAGCAACAAGGTACTGATTAATCAGCTTGGCAATGCTGCCAGACCCCGAAGGTCCCATATATTCTATAGTGTCACCCAGCACATCAAGTACCGGCTTAACTTTCTGAAAGGCCATTTCCCCGCCGCCAGCCATGATCGTTAAAGTGCCGCTTTCGGCCCCTTCAGGTCCGCCGCTGACAGGACAGTCAAGATAACTGATTTCTTTTGCACCTGCCATCCCATTGATGATTTTACTCGTATCGGCCCCTACTGAAGTAAAGTCAACGCATATCGTTCCGGGCTTGGCATTGTCAATGATTCCTTCTTTACTCATATAAACGGTCATAACATCCTGAGGCATCGAAAGACACGTGCATATAATTTCACATTGATTGGACAGCTCACTTACTGTCTCTTCATAAATCGCTCCATTTTTAATAAGCGGCTGCACTTTTTGGAATGTCCGGTTATGTACTGCCACTTGAAAACCATGGCCTAATAGCCGCTGGGCCATTCTGGAGCCCATCACGCCTGTTCCTATAAACCCGATCTTCATGAGGTCACCTCCTTCAGCCTAGCAAAGCTCTCAGCGCTTCTGCCTTGCGGATTATATTCAAGACCAATACTGCCTTTATAGTGTTTCTGCAAATATAGGAGGATCTCTTTATAGTTCATTTCCCCCGTCCCCGGCTCATGTCTGCCCGGAGAGTCTGCAATCTGTACATGTGAAACCAGCTCAGCATACTTTTGAAAAAAAGAAAGAGCTTGGCCATGTATTCTTTCAATATGGTAAAAGTCGAATTGAAGCTTCACATTCGGCAAACCGACACTATTGATTATCTCTTCAGCCTGCTGGATATCGTTTAAGAAATAGCCAGGCATGTCGATTGGATTGATTGGTTCAATTAATAAGTTAATTCCGTGTTCAGACATAGCAGTGCCCGCAAAAGAGAGATTTTCAATAAAAATATTCTGATTATTACTCGGGTGTACCCCTGCCATGCAATGAATCTGATTTACCCCAAGTCCTTTCGCATAACGGATCCCGATTTCAACTGATTCTCTGAATTCTTCTCTGCGATTGGGGTCTGCAGCAAGGCCCCTGTCCCCTTCTTCCCAATGACCTGGAGGCAGGTTTATTAAAACCAATGATAAATCATTGGTTTTAAGCTCATTTCTGATTTCTTCTATTGTATTAGAATATGGAAATTGGCATTCTACAAGATCAAAACCAGCTTCGCGGGCTTTTTTGAATCGGTCCAAAAAAGGGACTTCTGTAAAAACGGTTGATAGATTAACAGAAAAATTGTTCATGGCAGCCTCCTGGAAGGTCCTTTCAGTTCATAGCCATTTGCAAAGAACTGTATCGTTTCTAACTCATTCTCATTCAGTTCACGATTGACATAGGATTGATAGGCATTCTTCATTTCTTCAATCTGCCCTTCGTATTTTTCGCTTAGGTGGGCTGCTTTCCTGAGCATGGCCGCTTCCTCCTGGTATTCTGCCTTTGAGATTGCAGTCCCGTGGGATAAAATATATGTATCTGCATCAAATTGATCTATTGCATCTAATAACTGAAGCATGGGGTCTTCCATGTAATTCCATTTACTTGCGTAAAGATTCGCGTAAATCGCATCACCCAAAAATAATATTTTTTCTTCCTTTATATATACCACTACGGAATCTGGAGAATGGTCCCCGCCGACTTGCTGCAGTTGGCAAGTCACACCGCCGAGATCAATTTCAAGCTTATTCTCGAAAGTGATATCTGGAAGTTTAATTTTAATACTCCGGTCATTACCATATTCTTTCTTTATGGCGCTCGCGCAAAATTCTATTTCGACTCCGTTTTCCACACGTTCATCTAAAGCTTCATCTGTCCATAAATATGGGATTAGTTTTTCCATTTCAGCTTTGGTCAGTCGGGAAGCAATAGATGGGATGTTCAGTCGAGACAAACCGAAAATATGATCCCAGTGCCAATGAGTCAACACCACCATCCCTGGTGAAAGTATTTGATGTTTCTCCAGCTCGCTTAAAAATAGTTGAGCATGAGCTTCCGAATTTCCTGCATCAATCATCAGAGTCATTCGATCCCCGACCACAGCCCCTAAAATGGGACGGTCTGTTTCTGCAACAGGAGTAAGATACCAAAATCTGCGCTTTAGTTTTTCTAATGTTTGCATAAAATCCTCCCTTTGATTCTGTTATACTTTAATTCGGTAAAAGTGAAGAGAATCCTTTTTTTAGTCCTATATACAGACAAAGCCTGCTCTTAATGCTTTTTGAGCAGACTCTTTATAAATTTACATATTAACATTTTCTAAAAATCGATCTGTTATCTCATCCCAATTATCAAGGAATGAGTCACGATTTAGACTATCGAGCTCTAAGAATAAATCACGCGACTCCTGATCCACTGTCAAAAAATATTCCCGATAATGATCATCATATCTAAAGAAAACATCTGTATCAATTTTCTCTTGATCATTCAAATAATTTACCGCTGATTGGAGATTCTTATGTTCCCTGTTCATCTTTTCCTGCTCTGTTTTGTGCCACTCGTTTAGCTGTGATTGAACATTATTAAACAGACTGTTAATGGCTGCATTGGCATCTTCATGCCATTGAGACCACACTTTAGCCATTTCAGCTGTCCTGTTAAATTCAGATTTTAGATCCTGCTGATTTTGAACGTTCAGAAACTGGCCATTGGCGGCCTTTGCCATTTCCTTTAATTGACTAAGACCATGGTTATCTACCTGATAGCCAATGATATTGACAACTGGCTTGAGATTGGACGCACCAAGGCTTTCCATTGCTTTAACTGGATCTCCTCCGCATGTTTCAATCCCGTCGCTGACTAAATAGATTATGTTGGTATTCATCTCACCATCCTTTTCCTTTAAATCCTTCATCACCTGCTCGACAGCTTTAGCCATAGGTGTCCAGCCTGCAGGCTTAAACTGATTTAATGAGTTTGTGAATGCAGCAGGGTCATAAGCTGAAAGCGGATAAACTTCTTCAACCTTTCTGCAGGACTTTTCTTTATCTTTTTCCTGACCTGTGCCCACATGTCCATAAACGCTGAGAGAGACATTAGCTTTTTGCGGCAAACTCTCAACAAATTGCTAAATTGCCTCTTTGGCTAAATCCATTCTTGTCCGCCCGTTCTCGAGCGCACCCATGCTGCCGCTGGAATCCAGCAATATAGCCACATTACAATTTTGTTTAACCTGCAGATCTCCCCCCCCCCGGCATTTGGATCTGTAAACTTCATTGCTTCCCATTGATCAATTGGCACATTAGGCAAACTAAGATTTTCTTTAAACAGCGCAAATATCTCCTGTTCCATTGCCTCTATTTCTTCCTCTGACGAATCCTTATTTATGTCAGGAATTAAGCTTATTTTTTGCTTCTTGTGAAAACTCTTTTCCTGCAAATTCTCCTGTCATGTCATATTCAGCAGATTCTTTGAAAGACTTGGGAACAGGAGGAAACTTTTTTACAGTTTGCTCTGAATCTTCTTCCTCAACTCCTTCCACACTTTCAGCTGATTTCTTTTGATCAGACTCCTTTTTATCGTCCTTATTCTCTTCAGCTGAACTGCATGCAATTAGAAAAACTGCAGAAAGAATAATGGTTACGATTAGCAGTAATGCTCTTTTCATAGTACCCTCCTTCTTATCTTCAATATCCTCAATCATTTTACCATGACAGTGAATCTATGAAATTAGTTTTAAGTCACAAAAAAACTGCTCTAAATTGAGCAGCCCTTGTTCGGAATTTATTCTATTTCAACAATCATTTCAATCTCAACAGGAGCCCCACCTGGCAGTGAAGCCAATCCCACTGCTTTACGTGCGTGTCCATTTTCTTTGCCGAAAATATCATGCAGCAGTTCTGATGCTGCATTTATGACGATCGGATGATATTTAAAGTCACTTGTTGAGGCAACATATCCATCCATTTTGATGATTCTTTTCACTTTATTTAAATCTCCAATTATTCCTTTAAGGGCTGCCAGCAAATTCAGCGTACAAATTCGTGCCGCATCCTTTGCATCTTCGATCGAAATGCCTGCCCCGACAATTCCGGTATATTTTTGAAGACCATTGACTCTGGGTGTTTGCCCGGATAAATAGACAATCTTTCCTGAGATAACGCCCGGTTCAAAAGGCATTCGGATATCAGTCAATTCAGGGAGCTGGATATTCAGCTCTTCCAGTCTTTCTTCAATTCCCTTTTTTACCCCTTCCATCTCTAAGCCTCCTGGGAAACACTTTCTTTTAATGAAGAATAAAGTTGTTTAGTGAATTTAAATGAGCGGTGAGTATAGTACACTTTGGCAAAAGCATGATTTTCACAAAGTGAGCATTTAATTTCATAAGGAGCTTTTCGAATATGAGGTGTTTTTAATATTTGCATGGCTTCTTTTAAATGAGTGCTGCAAACCCACATAATTTCACCTTCTTCTATATTATTGGAAATTTATTTTGCATTCTGTAACGTGCAGAAGTTAAGTTCCTTCATTACAGAATGCATTCTTCGGAATCTCATTTTCCTGTTGAGACGGCTTGCTTCAATTTATCCGGCTTTCTCTTCTTAACCTGATCTGTCACTTTATCATCCCAGGAAATTGTAACATCCCCGTTTGTTACAAAAGTCTGGCATCCTAAACGATAGCCTTTCTCCAGCCACTCTTCTCCCAGCTTTCTTCTTTCCTGGATTTTCACGTTGTCCAGATATTCGGACCCTTCTTCCGTTTTAAAAACACATGTGCCGCAAATACCGCCGCCGCAGCGATTTGGCAGATCACCATCATATCGGAGCGACATTCTTAATATATTTGAATCCTCAGGCACTTCCAGAGTTTTGCTGCTGTTGACAAAATGGATGTTTGGCATGCTTGAATTCCTCCCTGTGATTTCGTTTCTCGGTACTTGGTATACAATATACCATATTAATAATATTCAGACAATACTAAACTTTTAATTATTTATTAGTTTTTTACAATCCCTCTCTTTTTAATTCGGTTCATATAGGCCATATAGGCCTTCTTTGAATTTTCAATATGAATCCTCATCAGGTATTCCGCTATTTCGGCATCTTTATCGCGAAGTGCTTTCATAATATCGATATGTTCTTTTAATGAGTCCTTTCTTCTCCCAGGTGTTTCATATCCCATATTGGCAGCCATGTGAATGAAATCGATCAAGCCTGATAGGATTTCATATAGCTTTGGGCTTTTGGATGCCTTATTAATCAGCCTGTTCATCTGGATATGTTCGGAATTGAAGTTTTCTTCATCCTGTTCACTTAGCTCTATTAGTTCCTTAATCTTGAGATCCAGTTCTTGTTGTGTACTTGAATCCATTCTTTGTGCTGCCAATTTTACAGCCAGCACTTCCAAGGAAGATAGAATCGTAAATACCTCCAATACCTCATTCTCTGAAATATTGGAGATGACCACCCCTTTTCTGGGAACTGTTTTGACGAAACCTTGAGATTCCAGCCTGAACAGAGCCTCCCTAATCGGCGTGCGGCTGATGTTGAGCTTGGCTGCAAGTTCTCTTTCTACCAGTCTGTCCCCTGCCTGGTATTCTCCTTCTAAAATAAGTTTTTTCAGATACAAATACGCATGTTCGCGTATAGATATTAAGTTATTTTCCCCCCATATTTTTTCCATTGTTTCACCGCCTGTTTAAGATAAAAAGATCCCTCCATAAAATAAAGCTCCGAATATAACAAGAGAAGGATGAACCTTGAATTTGATTAATGTTAAATAGCTGACGGCTGCAAGAAGTATAAGGTGCAGCATTCCGCTTTTTTCGAAGGCTGACATAAAGAACTGATAGGCCATGACAGCCAGAAGGACCGCTATGACCGGCTGTACGGATTTGGTCATTAATTTCACTTTAGGAGAATCTTTAAATAAATTCACAAACTTAAACAGCACAATCACTGCCAAAGCGGATGGCAGGATGGTTGCGGCTAAAGCCACCGCCGCACCCAATACTCCGCCTAGTTCATAACCGATAAATCCGGCCATTTTGGTTGCTATGGGACCCGGCAGCGCATTGGCTATGGCAAGAACATCCCCAAATTCAGAGAGTGTCATCCAGCCATTGTTATTGACTACTTCAATCTGTATGAGGGGAATTGTTGCGGGTCCCCCTCCGTAACCCAATAAATTCGCTATAAAAAATGCCCAAAAGATATCCCAATAGATCATGAACTTTTCTCCCTTACTGGCATGTACTCTTCAGCTGTCTTTTTATTCGCCTGTTCTTTCCGGTGGGCAATATAAAAAGCAGTACTTAAGACAATTGCAATTAAAATACCGGGATGCCATTCCAAAAATTGAACGAAAATTAATGACACTGCGGCCAATATTAGGTTTTTTGGCAATCCTAACCCCTGGCTGCCTTTCTGGTAAAAACGATAGGCCATCTCTGCCAGCATAAAACCGATGACTGGTGTCACTCCCTGCACCATTCCACTGACAATTGGGGACTGGCGGAAAGAGTATAAAACGCCAAGCAAGGCTAGCATGGCAATAATGGAAGGCAGTATATGCGTAAGGATGGCTACAGTAGCACCCAAACTGCCTTTGACTTTATAGCCGATATAGGCAGCCATCTTCGTTGCAATCGGTCCGGGCAAAGTATTGGCTAGAGCCAGAGTCTCTCCGAATTCCTCCTCCGTCATCCACTTATATTTCTTGACTGCTTCAAATTCGATCAGTGGTATTGTCGAGGGACCTCCTCCATACCCTGTCACACCGGTACGTGCAAATCCAACCGCCAATTCAAGATAAGGCTTCATGCGATCCTCCCCTTTTTTAGGTGCTTCTGACTGAAGAAGGACCTCATTCCGCTACTATTAAAAACGAATGAGGTCCCTTTCTATTATTTTTTAATATCTGCTTCGGTTACGACTTCATAGCCGTCTTTTTCCAGGTAAGTTTGAAGGGCTTTTAGTGCAGCAGTCCCAACAGCGGTATCCTGCTCGCCGTTTCCTCCGCTGATGCCGATTCCTCCAACAACCTCACCATTTACCACAATTGGGAACCCGCCGACAAACACAGCAAATTTGCCATTAAGCATATGCTGAATGCCAAATGCCTCATTGCCAGGCAGGGCAGGCCCGTTCGGTTCTTTATTGAATAGGTGGGTGGATCGTTTATGGCCGGCGGCAGTGTATGCCTTGGCAATTGCAATTTCAGGACCCGTGATTCTTGCTCCATTCATGCGTTCCAGGGCAATGACACTTCCGCCGTCATCGACAATCGCAATTGTTTCAAACACATTGATTTCAGCAGACTTTTCCTTTGCTGCTTCAATCATCAATTTTGCTTCTTCCAGTTCAAGCTTTATAGCTGTTTTCATCTTTCATTCTCCTTTAGTTTTAATAGCCGATATAAACGGTTTTTACTTGAGTGAAAAACTCCAGTCCAACTCTTCCTGATTCCCGGAAAGTAGCCGTGCTTGACTGCTTTAATCCGCCAAACGGTGCATTGATTAAGTTGCCTGTTGTAGTCCGGTTCACTTTTACCGTGCCAGCCTCAATGTCTTTAGTAAACTGGCTGGCTATTTTTAAGTTATTTGTCACGATGGAAGCAGATAATCCGTAGTCAACGTCATTTGCAACCGCAATAGCTTCTTCATATGTATCTGCCTCGATCACGGCAATAACCGGTCCAAAAATCTCTTCCCTGGCAATACGGTGATTCGGTTTAACATTCGTAAAAATGGCCGGCTGAACAAAATATCCTTTTTCATATTGTGCTTCAGTCAGCTGTTCACCGCCATATACAAGGTCTGCACCGTCTTCTTTTCCAACCTCAATATACTTCAGAACGTTTTTCAGCTGCTTTTCATTTGCCAGCGGACCAATTTTAACTCCTTCTTCAAAGCCGCTGCCAATTTTAAGGGCACTCGTTTTTTCAATCAATTTGTTTACAAATGCTTCCTTTACTTCCTTCATCACAATTACTCTGCTTGTTCCAGTGCAGGCTTGGCCTGTTAAAGAAAACCCGCCATTTACTGTTAATGTTGCCGCCAGATCAAGGTCAGCATCTTCCATAACTAAAAGCGGGTTTTTACCGCCAAGCTCCATTTGGGTACGGGTGGTGAAAGAGCTCTTGCTGTGGATGTCCTCACCGGCAGCTGTTGAACCAGTGAATGTAACAGCCTTGACGGCAGGGTGGGTGACTAATAAATCACCTACATCGGAAGCCCTTCCTGTAACAAAATTTAAGACCCCTTTTGGTATACCTGCCTTATGCAGTGCTTCTACAAGCCGGACAGCAATCAAAGGGGTATCTGATGAAGGTTTGAACACAACTGTGTTTCCTGTAATTAATGCTGGAGCAATTTTTCTCGCCGCAATGGAGATTGGAAAGTTCCATGGCGTTATGACACTTACAACGCCGAGCGGTTCTCTTTCCGTTGAAACTCTCATATTGGGATCATCATTAGGGAAGGTTTCACCTGTGAAGCTTTGTCCCTCAACCGCATAATAACGAAGCGTCTGTGCGGAACGGAGCACTTCATTTTTTGCATCACTGACATGCTTCCCTTCTTCTCTTGTCAGTTCTTCTGCAAATTGGGCGGCATTTTCTTCAAGGTATGCTGCTGCTTTGTTTAAAATGGCTGCACGCTTGGATGGCGCTGCCTTTGCCCAGCCCGGGAATGCTTCTTTCGCGGATTCAATCGCCAGCTTGACATCTGTTTCATTGGATGCCTGAAAAACGCCGACGACATCTTCAGTATTTGCCGGGTTAACACTATAAAACTTCTTTTGGCTCCCGGATTCCTGCCATTCACCATTAATATAATTATGGAAGGTTTCTACTTTTGTTGTAATCAAATGAAATCACCTTACTCTCTGTTTATTTCTCCCTTTACTGCGCCAAATTCTCTGGTTATAGAAAGGCCGCCACATAGACCTCGGATGACAAGATTTAGTGTGACGGCCTGGATAATAGATATTATTTTGCTTCTACTAAAGAGCCAAGATCCTGTTCAAGATATTCTCTCCATAGGCCATCCATGTACATGCGGCGCATCTTCGCACCTGTGCGAACGACTTCCAGACAGCGCTGCTGCAATTCAGAAGTGTCAGCATGATCTAAAACAATCTTATAGCCGCGTTCTCCATGGATTTCATCGGATACGATATGAAGATCGAAGAATTCGATTTCTTCATCTGTAAATCCGTATTGGGCACGAAGAGCAGGAGTCTGCTTTCGATAAATGTCCGGTACCTGTGACTCTAAGCCGACAACAAGAGCTGCTGTAGCTACAACGAAGTTTTCACGGGCAGCAACTGCATAGCACCAGCTTTGAAGACCTAGTGTAGTCGGTGCCATGTTTTCTGGATTAATTACGCGTTCGCGAGTTGTTCCGCATGCCTCTGCAAAACGAATCAGCAAGTCTGTATGGCGGTCGGCTGCAATTTCTTCTTCATACATATTTTGAAGTGTGAAATCTTTTGCTGCTTCGAATTTCGGATCGGTTGGAGTGTTGTGATAGATGTACGCTAAGTAGTCAGCAAAAGGCCCTACATAGTGGTAATGATTTTCAGCCCATCTCGCAAAATGCTTTCTTTCCAGTTTTCCTTCAGCCCAAGCTACAGTGAATGGAGCTTTCTGACTGTGGTTTCCTTTAATGGCTTCCTCTAGTTCTTTGCGAAATTCATCTTTAGATAATAATTCTGGCATGTGTAAACTCCTCCTCGAAATTTATGTAGCCTATCGGCATTTAATATTTTGTATACCAAAACTTCTTTTAAAAAAATAGTTTGCTAATTTTCAGCCCTATTTAATCTTGTTTTTGGTCTTTGGTATACCTTAACGAAATCATAACCTATTCTTTTTCAATTGTAAACACAATTTTTAGAATTTTTTAAAGATTATTTTTTCTCGCTGCTAGTTTGTTAGAATTAATATAGAAGTTCTTCTTTCAAATCAAGCAGTTCAGAAAGCTCCTCAGTAAGATGATCCAGTGCTTCCTCTACAATTTGCTCTCCGATATCCCTGCCCCCTTGCCGGGCATCACCTATACAGCCGTTTCCAGTCATTTCTTCGTAAAAATAAAATCCCTGAACAGCCTTCCCCGGACGGAGCTTTTCCCATCTGCCGCCTTGCTTGATTTCTCCTTTTTCCAAAAGGTCCTTTCTGACCAGTTCCGGAGCCAGATACAGAGCTTCAGACACTTCCCTTTCGCAGCTGTGGCCAAATAGAGGGGATTTAACATATTTTCCGATAGATTTCCTGGCAGAGGCAGTAGTCTTTGCATAGTAGACTTCTACTTCTAATTCCTTTGTGATAGTCATTGCTGCGAGATTCAGTGTAGATTGGTTTCCGCCATGGGAATTCAAAAATAGAAACTTTTTGATGCCATGCTGTTTCAGTGAAGAAACCATATCTTTCAGAACAGCAATCAAAGTAGACGGCTGAAGGGTGATGGTTCCGGGAAAATGAATGTGATGCTCGGAAACACCCATATTAACGGTTGGTGTCACAATAGCATAAGGAAACATTCTTTGCCCCAGTTTAATTGCCATTCTTTCCGCAAGCACGGCATCACAGCTTTCCGCCATATGAGGCCCATGCTGCTCATGTGCTCCGACCGGAATAATAGCAAACTCTGCATTTTCTAAAGATTTCTCGACTTCCTTCCATGTCATCTTGGTAAGCTCATAACAATTCATTTTCTTATTACCCCGCTTATTTTTAGGTATTTTGTATACCACTAAATAATAAAAATAAAAAACTATTTTGAAATAGCTGCAGTTGTTTTCTTAAGAGGTTTTACAGAGATATTTTCCTGGGATATTTCAATATCACTTTGGATGGTCATCTGACAAGTTAACCGGTATCCTTCTTTCACTTTATCGCCAAGCATTTTTTCTTCCTTCCAATTTGGCGGCGCGAGATCATCTCCCCCGTTTAATACGACACATGTACATTTTGTACACCTTCCCATGCCACAGCCATACTTTAATTCCGGAAATTGGCGGATCCCTGCCAGAACAACTAAATTGGCATTATCCTTGACCTGCTTCTCCACAATCTCTCCATCCACATGCAGTGTAACCTTCGGCATATCAATACCCCTTTCAGTTTATTCTAAAAATTTAGATACTTTTCCAAAGTATACAACCTTTCTTGGAGATTAGCAAACTGGTTTTTTATTTTTTCTTTGGAAATGATCCTGGAAGTGGAAGCGAAAAAGATGTTGTTTTATAGATTATGAAAGGTTGCAGTTGATTTAAGATGGATTAACTACCATTTTGGCATTGGCCCGCTTATTTTCGTCGTTATTCAGGAGGATTAACAACCATTTTTAACTTGGCTCACATATTTTCGTCGTTAATCGGCCATAGGAGCTGCCATTCATAAGCTGCTTAACATAATCAAACGGAACTTTTACCGAATTATTATAAAATTTAGAATATACAATTGAATTTTTCGAAAATTTAGTATAAAATACATTTAAAGTTATTGGTATACAATGTTCCAACAAAAAAGGGAGGTATGCTGCCTAATTACATATTGAAAAACACTGAAAATATCAAAATAAAAAAAGGAGTGTTTTAATTGGGTAAATATATTGTATTAACGAATAAAGATACTTTCCAGACCATTCTTGAAAACGAGGGACTGAAGCCGGTTGAGACGTATCATTTCTATTTTTTTGATAAACTGAAGGCAAAGTACACAATTGCAGAAGTTTTGGATGAGAATATGAAAATCCAATTGTTTGAAGAATTTGAAGGAAAAGAGTATGTAAATCATATCGGTGTTAAATTTTTTGAACGTTTTGAAACGCTGGAAGCTGCCAGAGAAGAATTGGATGAGATTGTAAAGGCATCCGGCAATAGTGAAGACTCCATTCACTCGAAGCTGGTTAAATCTGATGAAGTAGCAGTATAAAGTGAAACTTCAATCAGTGGGAAGTGCTTTTCTCCCTGCTGATTGTTAGTTGAGGCCCACAGGACAAGAAAGGCTTCGTCAGCATGAGCATCGCACGACCAAATGCGACAGCTTTTGGGAGGATGTGGCGTTTTTAGTCTTTGTTCTTCTTTTCGGGCCTTTACGGGCAGTTTGACCCCCACTTATCCTCCCTTGATTCATCTGAGTCTTGATGTGGGGGTCTTACTGGCCGTTAGTCTGCGATAAAAACTTCTTAAAACCCGGGAGAAGCCGCTCTTCTTCCGGGTTTGCTGTTCACAAATAATAATTTTATAAAAGAAAAAACCGCCAAAGGATGGCGGCATAACTAGAATTTTAATGTTCTTCTTAAACGGGCTAATTTTCTTTCAGTTTTCTCAATTGCATATTTGGATCCAAAAAGAAAATGGAACATCGGGGCAGCCTCCTTTTTTTCTCTTACCTGTTATCATTATTATAAGATGAATTTTTAAGATTTACAATACAATTGTATACCAAATACCAAAATATAAGAATATTTGTGACTGATTTTTGAACAATTATATAAAAATTGGGATTTTGGTATACAATTTATGTTGAAATTCAATTAAATGAGGGTGGCTGATATGCTAAGAGTTTTATTTTTGACAGTGATTGCTTTATATTTGCTGTCCACCTTGCTTCCGCAGTGGAATATTGATTCTCTCCTTTCTATCTTGTGTTTTTTCATCGTCGTTTTGACATTCCGGCTTACGAAGAAATTTGTACAGATTCTCGGGGGCGTTTTCCTGACTTTTGGTGCATTCCTGCTATGGACAAGCAGCTCTGAGTGGCAGCAGTATATTTTTGCTTTTGGACCAATGCTTGATTTGCTTACCATGTTTACTTTAATACCCATTTTGGGGATTCCTGTTAAACTGGGACGATACGGGGAAGGCATCCAGGCCATCATTCAAAAACGTGTAAAAACATCTGGTCATTTGTATATGATGACTTCTGGAATCTCTTACTTCTTCAGCATTTTCATGAATCTTGCCACCCTGCCCATGACTTATTATTCTATCAGGCCGGCTCTGGGGAGCTTTCCGGTAAGGAATAAAGAGCGGTTCATGAGCAGGGCTATTTCCAGAGGGTTTGCAATGCCTTTAATTTGGGCGCCTGTAACGCCTATTGTGGGGATTGTGATAACGATGACGGGGGTCAGCTGGGGATCCATCCTCCCTTATGTCATTCCGCTGAGCATATTAGGATTAGCAATGGATTGGTTTATTGGATCCCGTCAGTCCCAGCCAATGAAACTCCCTCACTCTGCAGATGAATCTGTGCATGAAACAGCTGCAGCCCTGGAAGTGACCAATGACAGTCGTCCGGGCAGAGTTTTTCAGATCCTGGTGGCAATCGCAATATTTAATGTCCTCGTATCCTTTGCAGAGACACAAGTTTCGTTGCCATTCTTAATTCTTGTATCGCTGATCGTCATTCCATTTGCTTTCAGCTGGTCCCTTTTTTTACGTAAAGGAAAAGAATTTGGCCATCAGCTGTCTGACCATTTCAATTCCTTCGCGATGAGCATGAAGGATCAATTTTTTATCTTTTTATCAACAGGCTTTTTTATCTCAGCGATTAATATTTCGAAGGCAAATGAAATCCTTTTTGACTGGATTGCAGCTTTTATAAGTGTGGCAGGAGTCGAGATATTCCTGATCATACTTCCTTTGATTCCTTTAGGGCTGGCCTTTCTGGGCCTCCATCCAGCCGTTTCCCTGGCTTTGATGATTGAAGGAGTAAACCCGGAAGCCATCGGTATTTCTCCTCATATTCTGACAGTCGCAATGCTGTCCGGCGCAGTTTCCGCCTTCTTAGTAGGCCCATATAATGCCACTCTTGGTCTCATGTCTAACATTATCAAAGTCGATTCTTATAAAGTTTCGAGCTGGAATCTTCCCTTTGCGGCAGTTTATGTTGCCTGCGTAATGTTCTATTTGTTTATGCTGGAAAGATTGCTCTAATAGGAAAAGCTGCTGAAAATTAATCAGCAGCTTTTTTATTAGATTCCTGTATTTCCTTCACAATTTCTTTTGCAAAATGCCCCAAAGTACCTTCGCTGTAAGAGCGTATGACTTCCGGTGCAAGGGAAGTAAGACCTCTTTTAATATAAGCTGGGTCGTATCCTTTGCCTGTCAAATCATTCTCAATTTCAACAGCCGTTTTCACAGCATAATAGGTTGCCAGTTTATTTATTTCTGCTACTCTCTCTTCGCTGTCTTTTATGATTTCCCCCACTGGTCTAAACAGGTCCTGTATGGGAGCAGGGAGTTGGTCCTCAGTAATAAATAATCCCTTTCCATTCTCCATTAAGTCTCTTGAATGCCCCATGTATTTCAACCCACACACCTTACAGGAAGGGAACCTTTCTTTAATCTTTTTCGTTGGAAGAGCGGTCGCCATATTAATGAAGACAATCGAAGAATTCTCTGGAATTATGCTATCCATAAAAGAAATCACTTTTCCAGCCGGCAATGCGAGCAGGATAATATCCATATGTCTCATTTCGTTATCAGTTAAAGGATGTGCGTTAGGATACCTTTCAGCAAATTGTTCTGCCTTTGAGCTGTCAGGATGAAAAATACCAATTGGAAGATTTGATTTATTCCAGTGAGTCATCATCGCTGAACCTAATTTCCCTATACCTGCTAATCCAATTTTCAAATCCTCACTCCTCTCTTATAAAAAAGACTATCCCCTAAGTTAGTTTATTCTAACTTTGCAGGATAGCCTTCTTTATTTCAAGCTTACTATTTTACCAGATTAATATGGCAATTAAGGTTGCGATAAATAAACTGGCGACGACTGGAATAAAGTTTTTTCTGGCCAGCTCCAGCGGTGAAATCTGCAGGAATCCTGCTACTGCAACAAGCGAAGACCAGGCAACAATTGTTCCTCCACCCCAGATGGCACCCATTTGCCCGATGGCTGCTAATGTGGAAGGATCAATATGGCTTCCACTTGCTAATGCACCTGATAAGGCACCTGTTAACGGCAGCCCGGAAAAACCGGAGCCATCTAAGCCGGTGATCAGACCGACAATTAAGAGGCCAAATCCTGCAATAAACGCATTTTCAGGAATATAAGCCTGGCCTGCCTGTATCATATCAAATAAAAAAGCAGGTTTGGCAGCGCTTTCATCTAAAGATAAAATGGTGCCGGTAAAGTCCGAGCTTCCCATAAAGAAGAATCCTGCTATTGGAATTACCGGAGCCATCGCCCTGAAGGCAAACACGAAGCCTTCCGTTAAATGCTCGCTTATCTTATCTAATGCATGGATGCGATTAAATGCCACAGTGGCAAGCACCAATAAAAGAGTCGCAACACCGCCAATAAAAGCAGCTCCATCTGTTCCTTCAAAACCCGACCCACCTGTTAATTTGGTTGAGAACATATAAATCATTACACCCAGCATCGATAAAGGCACTAATACAGCAAAAACCTTGCCCCATGTATTTTTTCTCTGAATGATTTCAGCACTTTCTTCAGCCGTAGCAGCAAGCTCATTCGCTACACCAAAAAAGGCAGCATCTTCAGGGTTTAACGAGGAGTCATGTTTCCCATTTTTCACGATTGATTTTCTATGCGCCACATAAACGTAGGTCAATGCAAGTACACCTGTAATGACGGAAAGAACCAGTGTCTTATCCGCAACCAGGGCCTTATCAATTCCAGCTGCCTTGGCACTGAGCATCGGTGCTACCTGCATGATATAGTCAGAGGAAAGCGCCATACCCTGACCGGCAATGACAATAACCATGGCTGCTGTCATTACAGGCAGCCCAGCTCTGACTGCTGCGGGTACAAGCAGGGCACAGATAAGCGGAACAGCAGGTGTTGGCCAGAAAAAGAGAGAAATCACATACGTTGTTACCATTAAAACTAAATAAGAAATATGCCCATTCACCATAACCTTCTCAATCGGACCAATAAGCCTTTTGTCAGCTCCCAAATCCTTCAGTGAATTGAGTAGCGCGATCATGAGAGAAATGATTAAGAATATACTGAATAACTCTTTTGCTGCGAGGAGATTAGCGTTAAATACAGCCTGAAAGCCAGCGATCAGGCTGCCTTTATAAATGACTGCCACAAAGAAAGTTCCGATGATAACCGGCAAGACAACGCCTCTTCTAAAAAGCATCGTGGCGATGACAGACACAGTAACAATTGCATATACCCAATGAGCAAATGTTAACTCCATATATTCCCCTCCGTTTTTCGTTTTAAATAATAACCCCTATAAAATATTGCAAAAGACAGATTGCAAGGTTTTCTGTTTTTCTATGGCTGACTATGTAATACCCCGGCATTTTGCTTCACTAGAAGGACTTGTAACTTTTCCCAAAAAGAATACAGCATTTGGTAGATTGTATACCAAAATCACCAAAAAACAAAAAAGCGCTATCATGGATGACTTGGTTATCTGCTGGTGCACCGCTCTTTTCATGCTATACCAATCTCTTATGCTCTTTAGATGTGCAAACATCGTCAAGACCTTGAGACCACTACCACCTCCTCTTTACACTATTTTAAACTTGTATACTATAATAACACTAAAAATAACTATTGTGCAAATAATTTTGAAAATTTAGATGTTTTAATATTTTCTATAAAATCTATTGCTCTCTTAATGGTTTTAAGTTAAAATCTAGAATAAAATTGCACAAAGTATATCGTATACCAAATTTATACAGTTTTTTTAAGGGTGATCCCGAGAAGGAGTGATAAATATGTTTAAAGCTGGAATTATCGGCTATGGAACGCTGGGGAAAACCATAGCGGAATTAATAGAAGACGGCCATGCCGGAAACGTGGAGTTAAAGTCTGTGCTGGTTAGAAGTACTAAAAATTCAGAGCATGCTGATAAACAAGCATTTACCCTTACATCAGATGAAGACGAATTTTTTAATGGAGATTTAGATATTATCATAGAATCAGCAGGTCATCAGGCATTGCATATGTTCGGGGAGAAGGTGCTGGCAAATGGAAGCCATCTTGTGGTGCTTTCTGTTGGAGCATTAGGAGACACCGGTTTTTATGAAAAACTGCAGGCTGGGGCCAAGCAGCATGACCGGCAGATCTTTGTTCCCTCTGCAGCTATAGCCGGCCTGGACCGGATTGCAGCGGGAGCATTGGGTGAGATTGAAGATATTACCTTAATTACAAGAAAGCATCCGCGCAGCTGGAAAGGCACGATTGCGGAAGAAAAAGTGGATCTGAATATGCTGACTGAGCCATTTTGTATTTATGAAGGGAATGCACGGGAGTCATCCAGGCTGTTTCCGCAGAGCGTGAATGTTTCAGCAGCCCTTAGCCTTGCAGGGATTGGCTTTGAAAATACAAAGGTGAAGGTGTATGCCGATCCGACTATCCAATCAAACACACATACCATCAAGGCTAAGGGTTATTTTGGCGAAGTAGAGATATCCGTTTCGAATGTTCCTTATGAGGAAAATCCAAAATCCAGTCCAATTGTCGCCATGAGTGTGGCTAAGGTTTTAAAAAATCTAACTTCGCCATTCGTGATTGGAATTTAATAAAAATTAAGAAAGAGCTGAGGCTCTTTCTTAATTTTTGTCTTCATTCTGCTGAACCGCTTCAATATATGCTTTTTTTGAATTCTCAATATGTATTTTGGTCAGATACTCAGCCATTTCCATCTCTTTATTAACGATGGCTTCCATGATTTTTAAATGCTCCTCCATGGACTGCTTTGCCCTGCCGGGATTTTTATGCCCGATTTTGGCAAATGCTCGAATGTAATCGGACAATCCGCTCAGCATCTCATAAAGCTTCACATTTTTGGCGGAGCTATATAGGAGATGATTGAGCTCCCTATGTAATTCAGCAGCATCCTCTTCAGGATTGTTCAGAAATTCCTGTACCTTCTTTATGCTGCCTGTGAACTTGTTTTTCATTTCATCATCCAGCTTTTGGACGGCCAATTTTGCTGCCAATACTTCAAGTGATGATAAAATGGTAAACACTTCAATAATTTCCTTTTCAGAAATATCGGCAACGATTACGCCTTTTCTTGGAACTGTCTTTACAAACCCTTGTGATTCCAGGCGGAACAGCGCTTCGCGAATTGGCGTCCTGCTGATATTTAACCGTTCAGCAAGTTCCCGTTCCACCAGCCGGTCTCCCGCTTTGAATTCCCCGTCTAAAATAAGATCCTTAATATGCAGATAAACTCTCTCACGTATCGAGATAAGATTATCTTCCGTCCAATTGTTAACCATCCCTTTCCCTCTTTCTCTCTTTAGTAACCTTACTGCCCATTATAACTTACCTGTCAGGGTAACAGCAATTTTTTGGCTGATTTACCAGGAGTTCTTATACAATGTTTACGGCACATTTATTTGTTCTATCTCCCCTCTGGAAGTCCGATCATTAGCCGCTACCCGTGAAATAATTTCCGCAATGATCTCAGCCAGTTTTAAAACCATATATAATCTCGTGCTATTTAAGGAGTGTACAGGTGTTAATGGATCCAGAGTATTTACAATGGCCTTAAGATGATAGTCACCCACACTCGGCAGAACCCGATTTACTGCATTCCCCGGAATAAACGACCCTTCTCTTATTAAAATATAGCCGATTTGCCGTTCGTCCCCGAGGCAGGCGTCTATGCCAAATATAAAAGGTTCATGATGCGTGTCCTTAATTTCTTTAAGAACCGTTTTGATATTTAATGCGTGAACCGGATCCTTAAGAGTCCCATATACCGGATACGGAATGTTCTTTTCTTTAAGGATCTTTCCTGTCAAGGGTCCAAGAGAGTCTCCTGTTGACCGGTCCGACCCGATGCACAAAATAACAATTTCCCTTGATGTGCTGTAAAAGATCTGTTCCAGCTTCGATACCATCTTTTCAATTTCCGCTTCTTCCGTTGTTTCATTGATGGAAATGTAACTAGCTGCATTGATGACATTTTTCTTCGATTTGTTGGATGAAAAAGGCCACATTTTGGTCCCCCCTTCCCGGTAAAAGGTTATATATTCCGAATCAGCATTAAATAAACACTAAAATGACAATCGTTCTTAGTTTATATAATGAAAGAAGCAATTGTAAATTTTTTAGCCGGTATAATATGTAATACCCTGACTTTCAGTGACATATCCTCGGACTTTTTTTATATCTTTTTTTAATCATAACCGAAGCCCAAGCTGAAGTTCATCACCTTTATAAATCCGTTTGAAGAATATTTTAGATACTTAAACAAAACATACTTTTTAAGGAGATGAGATTAAAATGAAAAAGGATAAAATTAATGAAGGAATTGATAATCAAAATGGTTCTTCCAAGGATATAATGATGCATCGGGTTAATCAAGTTTTTGACAAAATGGTTGAAGATGTAAGAGGGATGGTTGGTGAGAACAATAGCAGAAAGTATAAACGATAAAAGAAGCTGGCACCATGACCAGCTTCTCCATTTTTTTAAAACCCTGAAGATTCCACAGGTACTATCCCATTATAATCTGTCCAATAGCCTGCTAAAGGATAAGCTGGGATCTCATTCCATTTTGCAGGATCCACTTTATTTACCTCTCCTGTGACATAGCCATAAACTAAGGATTTTAAAGCTAAATAGTTTTGTTTTGTTAGATATCCGTTTGATTTCTGCCCTAGGCTGCCATCGCTTGAATTGCCTTTTGTTTCAAAAAATATAGCCGGATGGCTGTGTTTGTCAGGATTCAAGTCGTTATAGTTCAATCCCATCATCATGGCCGATACAACTCCGCCTTTAATGTCGATGTCATAGCCAACTTGATTCTCACTATCAACAATTTGGTAACGGTCAATATGCGTGTAGCCGTATCCTTTCATTTCATCATACACATATGCCATCATCTGTTTAGTAATATCATTGTACTTTGTTTCATTTGGCAATGTTGGCCCGTCTGGTGCTAAAGATATTCCTAAGGAGAATGATGTCGCTTCATTTGTTCCATATATTTTCTTTAAACCTTGATGATGCAAATCAATCGCAAAATCCGGCTTCAATTCTGCCCAATAAGAATAGACAACTTTTGATTCCTTGGCTTTAAAGCCTCCCTCTACCCAATCGCGATTTAGGTCCAGAGACTGGCCCGTTTCCATAATTTTAGTTCCGCGGGTATTCATCTCTGCACCATCAGGATTGTACATCGGAATGAAGTATAGTGTGGACTCTTCCAGGACGGTCTGTACGTCTTTGGAATTGCTGCTCGCATAATTTTTTAACAGCTGAAGCGCTGCCTCTGTAACCAGTTTTTCATTTCCATGGATTTGAGCCTGAATCCAGATTTTCTTTTCTCCAGTCCCAACCTTGGCAGCATAAATGCTTCTGCCCTGCTCCGATTTTCCAAAGCGATCAAGTGTAAAGACTTCAACCTTCCCTTTGCTTGTCTGTTCGATACTGTTAAGCTCTTTCACCACATCTTCATAGGAAAGCATGCTGTTAATGTTCGTGTTTCCATTAGTTGATGGCCCTCCTGGTACTGTTGCCGCAAAGGAAAGCGATGAGAACAGCAAAATAAAAAATGCTGTCAGTAAGCTTATTTTCCCTGCTCCTTTTTTCATATGTATTCACTCCTTCTTCGCCCCTTTCTTCGGGACTCTAAAGAAAGAATAAGGGATGGGCTTATCCTTGGATAGAGAAAAAAGAATGAATTTTCCAGCAATTTTAAATACAGTTTTTCAATGTTTAGCAGAGTGATTGAGAAAAAAGAACTGTTTTATTCTTTAAATCGATAAAGTGAGACAAAAACCAACATACTCTACCCATCCTTTTATCCCATAACTGGATTTGAAGTTCATGTAATAAAAAAATAACTATTTCGACTTTCGAAAAAGGTGTTATAATACTATTTATAAAATTTTACAGAAATGAAGGCGAGTTCGTTTGAAAAAGAGATTATGGCTTATTTATGGAATGCTGACTTTGGCTACTGCAACATGGGGCAGCGCATTTATTGCCGGCAAGTTTGCTGTTCAAAGCTTTGAACCTGCAACCGTTGCATTTTTGCGTTTTTTGGGAGCTGCCATCCTGCTTTTTCCGCTCATGTGGATTATGGAGAAAGACCGGAAACGACCAAATTTAAAAGATCATGGACTGTTTGCTCTCTTGGGCCTGACAGGAATTGCGCTGTATAATATTTGTTTCTTTCTGGCCACAAAGCACGCACCTGTGATTAAAAGCTCATTATTTATTGCATCAAATCCGGTTCTTATCGTCCTTTTATCTGGACTATTTCTTAAAGAAAAAATTACGAAAAATCATATCATTGGAATGGCCGTTGCTTTGACAGGTGTAGTGTTTATTATTACAGATGGCCATTTGCTCACTCTTTTCCAATATGGCTTTGAACCAATTGACTTTGTACTGCTGGGGGCTGTCGTCAGCTGGGCCATCTATAGTGTTGTGGGGAAAGTAGTCCTGAAGAAGTTCAGTTCAGTAGAATCCACCACATATGCAGTTGCCTATGGAACCTTATTTCTTTTGCCATTTGCTTCAGCAGAAACAACGTGGATGGATCTTCAGCAAGCCAGCTTTACGACTTGGGCTGCTATCGCACATATGAGTATCTTTGTTACGGTGGTTTCGTTTGTCATGTATTATAACGGAATTAAAGAGGTCGGAGCGGCCAAGGCTTCCATTTTTATAAATGTGATGCCTGTGTCTGCTGTTATCATGGCTACAGTATTTTTGGATGAAACGTTCACCATTGCGCATGGAATAGGCGCAGCCTTTGTTCTTACGGGAGTATATATAGGAACAAACGCGAAGATGTTCCGAAGAAAGATGAATAAACAAACCATGAAGAATAAAACTGCCTAGTAATTTATAAGATCTTAAATTTCTTAATCCTGCAAGGAGAAACAATTTATGATTCATACACTTACAATAAAGGACGAAAATCTCCACGGTTCTTTCAGCAATGAATATAAACCTGCTCTAACCATTCATTCCGGTGATTCCATTCGCCTGCAAACGCCTGATATCCAATGGGGGTACTCAAGCTCAAAGGATATGAAAGAACCACTTTTAATTCCAAAGAGAATGAGGAGAAGCCAGGTCATCCAATGGTGGGCCCCATTAAGATTCATGGAGCAGAGCCAGGGATGGTTTTAGAAGTAAAAATCAATGATCTTGTACCCGGCTGGTATGGCAGAAACTGGGCAGGAGGCAATAAAAGCTGGCAAAATGATCAGTTGGGATTAACAGGAACAGAACGCATTCAGCTTGATTGGGAACTGTCTCCCGCAAAAATGACGGGCACCTGCCAGATTGGAGGGCGTCCATTTCATGTGGCGCTTAATCCATTCATAGGATTAATGGGAGTTGCACCTGCAGAACCAGGTGTGCATTCCACCTCTCCTCCCCGTTATTGCGGCGGAAACATAGATTGCAAGGAGCTTGGCAGAGGAAGCACTTTGTTTTTGCCGATTTCTGTGGAAGGTGCGCTTTTTTCAATTGGTGACGGCCATGCAGCCCAGGGAGATGGAGAAGTATCTGGAACAGCAATTGAATGCCCTATGGATCTGGTTGATATTACCTTAACGGTTAGAGATGATATAAAGCTTTCCATGCCGAGAGCCAAAACACCGGCTGGGTGGATTGCATTTGGCTTTAATGAAGATTTAAATTTAGCAGCGGCGGAAGCTTTGAAGGGAATAGTAGAATGGATCCAGGAGATGTATAAACTAGGAAAAGCGGAAGCATTAGCTTTATCAAGCGCCGTAATCGATCTAAGAGTTACCCAGATAGTCAACGGGGTAAAGGGAGTCCATGCTATCCTTCCGCATGGGGCAATCAGATAAAATCGAATCAAAAGGCTTGTTCCCGAATTGCGGTGAACAAGCCTTTTATTATCTACTCATGATCATAATAGCTTTTTTGTTTTTGTATAAACGAACTGGCGAGTTCGATTGCTTTTTGGGCATCGCCTTTTTCTGAGTAAAAGTTGAAAAGCTTTTTCTCATAATGGTCGATTAAAATGCCGTAGCCAATTTTTTTAAAGTATGGCAATGCTGTTTCTTCAATAAGTTGGTAGTAATGCTGTTCTTCATTTTTCAATAGATGAAGATGGAGCTGAAAATAAATCCAGGTATATGAATCAGCAGCTTTTGCCCTCTCCATGCCTTCTTCAGCTAATTTTATTAACTTATTTCGGGACTTGAGTTTCCCTTTATGACAGGTATGGATATAACCATCTAAAGCAGTCAGATAGTGAGGGGAGTTTTCATCGGTAAGCTTTAGTGCTTTTTCGTAAAGGCCGGCTGATTCCCGATACTTCTTTCGGCGAAAATATTCAAATGCCAGATTATGATAAAGCTTGGATTTCCGGTCACCTGAATTACACGCATCACAAAGCTTAATTAACTGTTCATATTTTTCTTTTGTTTCATTAAAATCATGAAGTTCCTTGGCATTTAGCTGAACAATCAGTAGCATTTCTGTGTCGATAATGCGGAGAATGTTTAAGGTTCTTTGAAAATATTGAAGAGCCTTTTTGCCATAATAATAGGCTGTGATATTTGAGTGAATGGAATGGTAAGCAATTGCTAAATGGTAATAGTATTCTTCATAGTTATACTGATCTCTGTCAATGGAAGCTAAACAGCTGATACAGTCACGGTATTGACCTGTAAGAAAATAATAGATACCCTGGATGTGCTTTAACAGATTCGCATCATGAGGTGAAAAGGCAGCGGAAGTTTTATTAAATTCTGATATCAACTTTGATGCTGACTCCAAATCACTTACAGATAAATAGTACCTGGCTGACAGCAGGCCATATAGAGTCTGAAAATCAGGCATATGAATCAGTTTTTCAACCTGCACTTCCTCTTTTATCTGTTCAGATTCCTGTATTCGCTGCATGATCATGCTTTCATGCCATTCATTCAGCCTCTTTGCAAGCTGATGATATCGAAGAATTTCCTCTTCGTGATTAATGCCGAGCCTCCTGGCCAGAAGATTTGTTATTTCTCCGGAGTATTCGGTAATTCCGCGTTCAATTTTACTCAAATGGGTTACAGAACAAATCCCTTCCCCCAGCTGACCCTGAGTTAGACCTTCTCTTTCCCTGTAAAACTTAATTATTTTCCCAATGATCATGCTGCACCTCAGTATAAAGTTTCTATTATTATAGTGAAATTGCCGGGCATTTTCTATAGGATAATAGAAATAAGCAGGAGAACCTGTCTCCCGCCTTCTGCTTAAATCTTATTTTTCTTTTGGCTCTAATCCAATCAATTTTAAGAAATCCGCAAGACCTTTTTTCCCAATTGTTTCTTTCGGCTGATTACCATTTCCTGCTAACGGGCCCTTCTTAAAGAAATTCTTTTCAATCCATCTGACATCTGTTTCATCAATCACCCCATCCTGGTTAATATCGAGATGCGGATTTTCAGGGGCTTTCTTGCCATAATGATCAACAGCTTCTTTCAGATCCCGAATATCAACAATCTGATCCTGGGTAACATCCCCTGCAACGTTATCTTCAGGATTAATTCTTACATACAGGCCTTGCTGCTCTCCCTCTTTTTCGATGCTTGCCATTACATTCTTATATTCAGCCATATGGCCAGGAACCTCTACATAGACCGTATAGGCTTTTTTATCTGCTGGCACAATGACCTCAAACAGCCCCCTGCTGTCCATTGATCCTTCATAGGTTTTTCCATCTGCATCTTTAGCGTAAACCTTTGTCTTAAGCTTAGTAAAATCATATTTGCTGTCAATCCAGCCTCCGGAATTCAAGAAAGCTTCTGGTGCTATATTGCCTGAAATACGTGAGTGTGATGAGACAAACTCAAAATGGTTTAAGCTGTAAGCCGGAATGGTTAGGGCTTCTGACTGATCTTGCTTCCGATAAGAAAGCTCCTTTAATCCAAAGGAGGTAAACCTTGTGAAATTAGTGTCGTCCACCATTTTAAAAGTCACATCAAGGAATGGCATATCTCCGCTGATTCCTTCAAAGCCTGCTTTTAAAAGAGATGCTCCGACTTTTACAGTAGATTTTGAGACAACTGGCTCATCTATTTTTATTTCAATTCCATTTTGATCTGCAAATTTCTGAAGCTCTGGATTTACTTTTACTTCCTGCAGCTCAAAGAAATCTAGATGAGGTTGAATCTCATATGAACCTGAGATAAAGTTCTTTACATTATTTAAATCAAGAGTCATGGTAATTTCATCATTCAGCTTCACACTGTTTTTATTAAAACGGCTGGCTGCATGTTCAGTGCCTTCCTTCATAAACACATACCGGGGAGATTTAAACATATTGGCTGCTGTTGCCATATCCCATGGGAATAGCCTTAATTGGTAAGGAGCCGTTTCATATTCTTCCGGAAGCACACCGAACTTCGTTGCGCCATCGTCATCCAGCGGCAGGAATCCGCTGATAAATGGTATTTCACTTTCATAATAAGCAGCTGTATTGGTTTTCTGGGTATAACCCATCCCTTTTGATTGCAATAGGTCAACTGTTTTATCGATCACCTTTCCATGAACCCAGTATGCATGGTGGCCATCTTCAGTTGTTAACATGCTATCATTTATCTCAACCACTCCCGGTTCAATGTCAAGGTCTACTTCCGGAGGAGTATTGTCTACAATACCGACACTTTCATGGTGATAGGTTTTTCCTTCAGCATCACGGCTGATCAGGTCAAGAATATATTCACCCTCCGGCAGTTTTTGAATGTAATCGGCAATCGGCTGCTTCTTATTCCCAGTGAATGGATAAACAAGCCCTCTATGGCCAAAGAAAATGAGATATTCTTTATCAGGCAGGGCTGCTCTGGCATCATAGCTTCCGACAATTCCAACAGCCTTTCCGGTTTTTGCATCCTTTACAACTAAATCGAATGTCTCCATTGGGCTTTTAAACTTAAAGACATAGTGCGTACCAGGCGCATAGTATTGGTGCATTGGTGTATCAGTCGTAATAGACGGCTGAAGCGGTTCTGCAAAATCAATGCCTTTATCAGTCACCCGGATCGCAAATGGAAGTTGATAGCGTTCTTTTGGATTATCCTGATTCACCACATGAATATATCCTTCATAACGCCCGATTTCAGCTGTTTGCGGAATTGTAATCGCTGCTTGTAACTGTTCCGTTTTTCCTGCTTGAATTGTAAACGATTCTGGAAGGTTTACCTTAATATTATTTTTTACTCCATCCTGCACACCGTTCCGTGCTGAATGATATTCCACTGTTACATCATAGGATTGGTCCTGGCTGCCCTTGTTTGTCACTTGAAGTGTACGGCTATCCTTTATATCAGCACTGTCCAAATAGTGGTTTCCATAGCTGATGGAACCCGTAAATCATCAGCCTCCACGTACTCTCCGTTTTCAACATGCTCTGTTTTATCCAGCACCTTAAATGAAACGTTAGAATGAACTGCCTGATAGGCATCCACACGGCCGGCACCAACTTCATACACGGAGTAATCCTTTTTTAAATCATCCGATGTATTCATTAATGCTGTTTTCACATCGAATGGATCAAGATTCGGATTATCCTGAAGCATAAGTGCCGCCACGCCTGCGATATGAGGAGTGGCCATGGACGTACCATTCAGGCGTGCATAGGCAGATGTGTAATCCTGGCCATCTTCTGGATGGTTCATAAACTCCGGATAAGTGGAGAATATGGAGACCCCTGGTGCCACAAGATCCGGTTTTATATCATAGTTGCTGTTGACAGGTCCTCTTGAGCTGAAGTCTGCAAGAGAATCTTCTTCTGTTTTAACCTCAGCGAGCTGATCAAATGTGAGAGATGCTTCAGGATTCCCTTTTAAATAGTCTCCATCTGCTTTCGTAAGCTGGAACGTTGGAATATACTTGGTGTTTTCTCCTATGTAGGCAGGAATTTCCCCTTCAGTGTTATTAAAAATGATGACAGCTGCTGCGCCTGCATTTTTGGCATTTTTCACTTTTTCCTCAAATGTCAGCTCTCCGCGTTCAATTAATGCAATTCTGCCAGCTAACTCTTTCCCTGTAAAATCTCCTGGTTTACCCAATCCAGTAAACACAACAGGATACGATTTGCCTTCCAGAATTTTTAAGTCATCAGAAAAATTCTTGGCAAGTAATTTCATAGATTCAAAAACCTTGTCACCTGCACTGGCTTTAAAAGCAGGTATGGAAATGGCTGCGTCACTCGCACCTACTGTAATCCCAAACGCACTTGTACCTGGAGATCCAAGCGTCTTTTCACTCGGGCCCGCATTTCCGGCTGCCACAACGGAAACAACACCTGAAAGCATCGCGTTATTAATCGTCACTGAGGTAGGGTATAAAGGATCATTTACACTAGCACCAAGAGATAAATTAATTACGTCCATGCCATCCTCAACAGCTTTATCAATGCCTGCCAGCACTCCATCTGTTGTACCTGAACCATACGGACCGAGAACTCTGTAAGCAAATAAATCTGCATCAGGCGCCACTCCTTTAACAGCATAATCAACTGCATTTTCTTTTTGCGCAGCAATTGTGCCGGAGACATGCGTACCATGGGAAGTATAATAAGCAGAACCATTTAGATACTCAGGCCTATTCGCGGCTTTCCATTCATCATAGGTCGCTTCCATTGGATCTGCATCATTATTGATAAAATCCCAGCCTTTCACAGAAGCAGGATCGACCGCCTTAGGATCTTGTCCGATTTCTGCACGGTACCCTTTATAAGAACCAAATAAGTCTGGGTGTGTATAATCAATTCCTGTGTCCAATACTCCAACCTTGATTCCTTTTCCGGTAACCCCTTCATCGTGAAGCTTATCCACTCCGATTTGCGGAATGCTGTCTGCCATCTTCGGCTTCATTTTAGTTTCCTTTGCTGAAGGAAGATCCAGCTGGACCTTGGCATTGCTCCAAATCCGTTTTACTGCGCCTGATTGCAGGAGTTCTTCCACCGCTGTACCCGGCAGTGTCATGGAAACCCCGTTGAATGCATTCTTGTATTCGCGTTTCACTTCAATTTTAGAGGTGTCATACAATGAACTACTTTTCTTAGCCTTCAGCTTGCTGACATGTGCTTTGAATTCACTGTGGGATTTTTCTACTTTTTCTTTAGCTGAAAGAATAGAAAGTTTTTTGCCCTTTAAAGCTTCTCTCTTTACCTCTACCTTTGCAGGAGCCTGGTTAAATTCCACAATGACTTCGACCAGGTCAGGAGTGGTTGTATTTACTTCAGGGGAAATAACAAATCCAGGTCCTATCTCAAGCTGTTCTAAAGCATCCCTTTGTTCTTTCGAGAGGGCACTTAAGATTTTCTCCGCTTCGTCCACCGTGATCTCCGGCTTCTGTGCAAGGACATTAAATGGAATGGAAGCAGTGAATAATAAACTTGCAGCCAGAGCCCCTTTTAATAGATTTTTATTGCGAGACTTCATATTTTTCCTCCTGTTCTTTAATTGATAGAAAAGTAAGAATACTTACTATATTCATCTTAAAGGGGAGAGATGTGAGCAGTAAATTGGGGTAATAAAAGAGGTACATTACTACTAAATTTAATATTCTCAGCTGGGATTTATCTTGAAAATAGGATGAAATGCATCTTGATCACCGGGAGAAAAATTAAAATATGGAAGAACCGGGCATTGATTACCCCAAATTGGGCATTGGTGGCCAGTTTGGGGGATAACTTTGATTCCTGTGCTATGACGAGTGTTTTCTTTTCCTTGCTACTTTTTTTAATCATGAACACTCTATGCAACTTTTTTCCTTTCCTCCCTTCGTATTCATGAAAACTTTATGACGAACGTTTTCTTTTCCTCGCTTGAATTTTCTTCGTCATGAGCGCTCCATGACGACCGTTTTCCTTTCCTCGCCTTACTTTTCGTCGTCATAATTTCTCTATGGCGACCATTTTCTTTTTCCCGCTTCCGCTTTCGTCTTCATGAAAGCTCCATGACGACCGTTTTCTTTTCCTCCCTTCCATTTTCGTCTTCATGAACGCTCCATGACGACCGTTTTCTTTTCCTCCCTTCCATTTTCGTCTTCATGAATGCTTCATGACGACCATTTTCTTTTC